>CAVTWF010000010.1:0-146620 GCA_963738355.1 uncultured bacterium | reverse complement strand
TCGAGCTTCGGGGAGCCTGTCTCGAGACTTGCGCAGATAGGCTACGCCCGTTAGCGCAGCGGGTGAGCAACGCTCGGCGCGAGCACGAAGCATGAGCAAACACAGGCATTACAGCGAGCAGGAATTTGAGGAACTCGTTCGTTCATCGCTCGACGAGCTGCCGAGCGAGTTCCAACGTGCGCTGGAGGACGTAGCGGTCGTCGTTTCCGACCGCGGTTACGAGAACCACGCCTACGGCATGTACGTTGGCTCCAGGCTGGGTGGTGTGCCTTTTCTTCGGGGGCGGTGGCATGCCAGACGAGATCCTGATTTTCCGCGACACACTCGTGCGCGACTTCGGGGATGATCCCGAAGCGCCTCCGGCGAGCATGTCATCCAGACTGTGCGTCACGAGGTTGGTCACCACCTCGGCTTCGACGAGCCAGGCGTTCGCAAACTCGGGCTGTGATGGCTTCGCAGCCGGTCGCGTGAAGCTCCGCTTGGCCGACGGGGCTGGCGCGCATTCCGCAGGATCGGCAGCCCGCCCGTTGGCGTGGGCACCTTTTCGCTCTCCGGACTTCGCCAGGATGGCGTCGGCGCCCCCGAGCAAACACTTCTACGTCGAGCACGGTTTCGCGGTGGACAAGAGCTTCGGCCGCAAGCGATGCCGGACCGTTCACTGATCCGGACGGGTTTGCGTGGGAGCCGGCAGTCAACACGCCGCCCGTTCGAGACTGCAGCGCCCGCAATCGCACACGCAACCTGATCCACATCCATCCAGCAGCTGCGTGGGCCTTCGGCGCTCGCAGAAATCACGAAAACACATGAGGAGAATCTCAATGAGCCCAACGAAAGGCACGCAACCGTCCACCAAGAGGACGGCCAACAAACAGACCACGGGCTTCACCGCCGAGGAGCGCGCCGCTATGAAGGAGCGCAGCCGAGAGCTGAAGGCGGCTAAGAACAGAGCGGACGGGGAAAGTGACGTGCTGGCCAAGATCGCCGAGATGCAGAAACCGGACCGCGTCATCGCCGAGCGAATCCACGCGATCGTCACAGCCACCGCGCCAGATCTCACCCCGAGAACGTGGTACGGCATGCCTGCCTACGCCAAGGACGACAAGATCGTCTGCCACTTCCGCGACGCGCAAAAGTTCAAGACCAGGTACGCAACGTTTGGCCTCAGCGACAAGGCCAACCTCGATGAGGGCGCGATGTGGCCGACCGACTTCGCGTCAAGGAACTGACCCCTCACGTCGAGAAGAGGATCGCGGCGCTGGTGAAAAAGGCGGTGAGCTGAAGACGGCCTCTGCGACCACTCAGCCCGTAACCCGCAAAGCACTCATCTGGGCGGCCGCTGCGCGTGCGATCCAGCGTAGCCTGGACGAGCCATGAGCACGCGGCTACTCATTCTCGATCCATCCGGCAGCGTGTTGCTGTCTCGTCCCCCGCACCACAATGACGGCGCCGACTTGCGGCTCGAGTCGTGCACGGGCAAGGATCTCCGCCAGCTCGGCGTCGAGCTCACCTGACGATCGGTCGCGGCCATGCGCCGGCGGAGTGTCCCGCCAACACTCTTCTCGGAGCAGGTGGGGTGACGCCTGCAGTGGGCGGCTTGCCTTCGAGCTACGGCGCCAAGCGCTCGACCACCCAGCCGTCATCTTCGCGGCGGTAGAGCGAGCCGGTCGTCGCAGGCGATCATGGCGCTGCTGCCAGAACTCGAAGGTCTCCGCGGCGAGGCGGAACCCTCCCCAGTCGCTCGGCATGGGCAACTCACGATCAGCGTATTGGCGCTCGAGGTTATCGACGCGGCGCTCGAGCTCCCCGCGACTGTCGAGCCTCTGGCTCTGCGGAGAGGCCAGCGCGCTGAGCTGGCTGCTGCGGGGCCGCGAACGAACGTACGCCGCCGACTCCGCGGCGCTCGTGCGCTCAACCGGTCCCTCAATTCTCACCTGCCTCCCGAGCGGATCCCAATGAAAGAGCAGCGCGGCGCGCGGGTTGGCCGCAATCTCGAGCCCCTTGCGGCTGGCGTAGTGTGAGTAGAAGACGAAGCCGCGCGCGTCGAAGGCCTTGACGAGCACCATGCGCGCCGACGGGACGCCGTCGGCAGAGGCGGTCGCGAGGGCCGCCGCCCCGGGTTCCCGAACACCCGCTGCCCCGGCCTCTCTCAACCAGGTCGCGAACTGGACCAAGGGGTCGCCATCGAGGTCCTCCTTCGCGAAGGGGTTTCCCGTGATCGGTCACGGGACCATTCTGCCCGCCCGGGTGGGCCAAGCTCTGAACTGGGTGCATCCGCCGAAAGAGGGACGCAGACCCAGGCCTTTTCGAGCCCTCTCGACCGCGCTCCCTGACCGCCTCCAAACGCGTCCATTTGCAGGCATCCTAGAAATGGCGAGACCCGGAATCGAACCGGGGACACCACGATTTTCAGTCGTGTGCTCTACCAACTGAGCTATCTCGCCTTGGCCGCGCGTCGGCGCGTTTCGATGCTACCGACTCGGGTTCGGCGCGGATCAGACGCGAGCGGGCTCGCGCCCGTTGCGACGGCTGGCGAGAAGCTCTTCCACCGCGGGCACGCACTGCTCGATCTGCACGAGCGTCGGGACGCCCTCGCGGCTGTTGCGGACGCCACCCGCCGCGGCGCCGCCGATCAGCACGGGAAGCTCCGGATAGCGCTCGCGCACGTTATGCAGGAGGCGCTGCATCGCGGGCGCAATCGTCGACGCCGTGCCGCCGAGGAGAAAGAGGTCCGGGGACAGATTCTCGATCGTGTCCGCGAGTCGCTCCGGCGAGAGGTCGCTCACGAGCGTCGCGCGAAAGCCGCCCGCCACGAGCTGGTCGTGAGCCATCTGCAGCCCGATCGTGTGCCAGTCGCCCTCCACCCCCACGAGCAGGACCCGCTCGCGCGAAGGCTCTGAGCCGTTGATCATCGAGCGGTAGACGGTCGCGAGTATCCGCCGCGTGATCGAGGTAGCGCGGCGCTCGGCATCGACGTCGATCTCGTCGCTCTCGCGCATCGAGTCGAGCGTGCGCATCGCGGGCGCGATCAGCGCGCCGTGGAGCGTCGCGGGATCGAGGCCTTCCTCGATCGCGTGCGAGATCGTCTGCTCGGCCATCTCGGCGTCGCCGTGTTCCAGCGCCTCCGTGAACGCCGCGCGCCGGGGGGCCGCAGCATTCGCGGGCCGCGCGACCGTCGCCGTGCTCGCGTCGGAGGCCCCGATGAGCTCCATGAACGCGTCCAGCATGACCGGGTCGAAGTGGAGCGCGCGCTGTTCCTTCATCATCGCGATCGCCTTGTCCGTGGCGAATGCCTTGCGGTAGACGCGATCGCTCGTGAGCGCGTCGAAGACGTCCGTCACCGCGACGATCCGTCCCTCGATTGGGATCTCCTCGCGTGCGAGCCCGCGCGGGTAGCCGCTGCCGTCCCACTTCTCGTGGTGGCTCAGCGCAATGGAGGCCGCGAGGTCGAGGATCGACGAGGAGGAGCGACTGAGGAGACGATGGCCCTCCTCGGCGTGCGTCTCGACGATCGCCCGCTCGGCGGGCGTCAGGGGCCCGGGCTTCAAGAGGATCGAGTCGGGGATCGCCACCTTCCCGACGTCGTGCAGCGGAGCAGCGTGGCTCAGGCGCGCACAGAATGCGACGTCGACGCCGATGTGATCCGCGAGTCGCGCCGAGAGCCTGCCGATGCGCTCGATGTGCGCGCCAGTGTCCTCGTCGCGGAACTCGACCGCCATCGAGAGTCGCCGCACGGTCTCCGCCTGGGCGACCTCGAGCTCGGTGAGCGCGTGCCAGAGCTCGTGCCGGCGGTCGTCGATCTCGCGTTCGAGCGCGCCGCGCGCGTCGAGGCCGAGGCTCCAGCCGGCGAGCGCGCCGCTCGCGAGCAACGCGAGCACGCCCGCGACTATCGGCACAGAAGCTCCCGCGCTGGTCGCGATCGCGAATGCGCCTCCGCCGGCGATCGTCACGCACACGGCCGCGCGAGCGAGCGGCGGCAGCTTGCGCCAGAGACGCGGCGAGGTCCGCCGCAATGAGCTCAGGAAGCCGTCAGTCGCGCGCCATGACGACGGCTCCTCGGCGGCCAAATAGCCGCCCGCCGACAGACGCGTTGTCCCACGTTGCGCTCGCCATGTGTGTAGTGCCGTGCCCGCCAAAGAAAAGCGGTGATGCCCGCCAACCTCATCCTCGGTGCCCGGCCAGGTCGGATTGAACCTGCCACGAGTGCTTCGACGCATAGGCTACGGATTTCGCGGCCTTCTTTGCAAGAGAAGTCACAAGTCAGCCCGAAAGGGGCAAGACCCTACATCCGCTCGAGCGCTTCGATGTCGATCGCGTTCGCCGGCGCCTGCACGGTCACCGGAGCGTTCCAGGCGTTGAAGAGGAGCTTGCCGCCACCGCCGCCGTTCTGCACGACCGCCACCGGGTAGGGCTTGCCGGTCGTCGCGACGTAGAGCGTCCCGCTGTGCGCTTGGTCGGTGACGCCGACGGCCATCTGCCCTTCGATCTTCGCCCTGCCTGCCGGTTTGAGCTCGCCTTCGCTTCGCAGCAGCGCGCCGAGCAGCGCGCGCATGTCCGTGAGCGACGCGAGCGACGCGAATTCCCCGCTGTGCGCCGGCGCCTTCAGCCACTTGCCCTCGAACAGCTGCGCGGCGGCATGGCCACCGAAGTGTTCGTAGAAGGCGCGATCGCCGTAGATGTAGACGTTGCCGTCGAGCGCGACGATCTGGAA
Organism: uncultured bacterium; assembly: GCA_963738355.1. GTDB lineage: Bacteria > Actinomycetota > Thermoleophilia > Solirubrobacterales > Solirubrobacteraceae > Palsa-744. Next base: position 141,912 of record CAVTWF010000010.1, on the reverse strand, counting down.
GGAGACACCGTGCTGGCTGATCACGCCGCGCGCTCCCTGGCCGGCGGCGAGCACGAGGTCGAGCGAGATCGGAGTGTGCCCCGTCGTGAACGAGCCCGCCAGGTGGACGGACTTCGCTTCGCTCGCCGCCGCCCTCGCCGCGGCGAAGATTTCGTTTGGGCTCTTCGACGCGACGCCGTTGCTCGAGGCGCCACCGCACCCGGCGAGCAGCGCCAGCGCGAGGGGGACGCCCGCGCTCGATGAGAAGCGCCTGCGCTTCACTGCGCCAACCCTACCGGCGGCGCTAGCGGCGCTCGCCGAGCGCGAGCGCGACGTACTTCGTCTCGAGGTACTCACCGATCCCCTCGAAGCCGCCCTCGCGTCCGAAGCCCGACTGCTTGACGCCTCCGAACGGGGCGGCGGGGTTCGATACGAGGCCCTGGTTGAGGCCCACCATGCCCGTTTCGATCGCCTCGCAGACGCGCAGCTGCGCGCTCGAGGTCGCGCGTGTAGAGGTACGCGACGAGCCCGAAGCGCGTGCGGTTGGCCGCCTCGATCGCCTCCTGCTCGGATGAGAAGGCGTAGACCGGGGCGACGGGCCCGAAGATCTCCTCGTCCGTGATGCGCGCGCCGGGCGGGATGCTCGTGAGCACGGTGGGCTCGTAGAAGTAGCCTGGACCGCCGACCGGCTCGCCTCCGAGCAGCGCGTGCGCGCCGCCCTGGCGCGCCTCGTAGACGAGTCCCATCACCTTCTCGCGTTGCGCCTGGTCGATGAGCGGGCCGACGTCGGTATCCGCCTCGGTGCCGCGGCCCACCTTGAGCGACGCCATGCGCTCCGCGAGACGTTGCGCGAACTCCTCTGCGATCGGCTCGGCGACGTGGAAGCGATTCGCGGCTGTGCACGCCTCGCCGACGTTTCGCATCTTCGCGATCATCGCGCCCTCGATCGCCGCATCGAGGTCGGCGTCCTCGAAGACGACGAAGGGCGCATTGCCACCAAGCTCCATCGAGACCCGGAGCACCTGCTCGGCGCTCTCTTCGATCAGCTTGCGCCCGACCTCCGTCGAGCCCGTGAAGGAGAGCTTGCGGGTGCGTGGGTCGTGGAGCAGCGGTTCGATGAGGGGCCCCGCGCGGCTGCTCGTGACGACGTTCAAGACGCCTGCCGGCAGCCCGGCCTCCTCGAGGATCTTCGCGAGCATGAGCATCGAGAGGGGCGTCTGCTGCGCCGGCTTGACGACCATCGTGCAGCCCGCCGCGATCGCCGGCGCGACCTTTCGCGCGCCCATCGCCATCGGGAAGTTCCACGGCGTCACGAGCACGCACGGGCCGACGGGCTGGCGCAGCGTGAGGATCCGCCCGTGGCCGGTCGTGTTGACCATGTAGCGGCCCTGGACGCGCACCGCTTCGCCCGAGAACCAACGGAAGAACTCGGCGGAGTACGCGATCTCCGCCTTCGACTCGCGCACCGCCTTGCCCATCTCCAGCGTCATGAGCAGCGCGAGCTCGTCGTTGCGCGCGGTAAGCGCCTCGTAGGCGCGCCGCAGGATCTCCGCGCGCTCGGCGGGCGGGTGCGCCGCCCACGCCTCCTGTGCCCGTGCGGCGGCGTCGAGCGCCGCGAGCGCGTCCTCTGGTCGGCCATCGGCGACCTCGACGAGCGTCTCTGCGGTCGCCGGGTCCTCGACGGCGAGGTGGCGCCCAGCGGTGCCCTCGCGCCATTGGCCATCGATCAGAAGGCCACGCGGGACGCGATCGAGCACCGCCCGCTCGTCAAGCGATCCCGAGCCCTCCGCTCGCTCTGTATCGCCTGTGTGTTGCAGCGGTGTGTGCGCCATCTGCGAGGAGGATGTCACTTTCGTGCAGGACTCATGTGATCGAGGCCGCCGGCCGAGGGGGAGCGCGATGGCGCTCCAGAAGCTGAAGCTCGCGGTGCTGGCGAGCGCGCCCCTGCTCCCGCTCGCGTTCGCAGGCGCCGCACACCCATCCACGCTACCCGCCGCGGGCGCGGCGAACCGCTCGAAGCAGCTCGTGATCAAGGGCGCGGGCGACGGCCACGGCGTGGGCATGAGTCAGGAGGGGGCGCTCGGCTACGCCCTCCACGGCTACTCCGATCGCGGGATCATCGGGCGCTACTACTCGGGCACCGCCATCGGGCAGGCGCCGCGCGGGGCGGTGATCCGAGTGCTCGTCGGAGACAAGGTGCGCCGCGTGCCGCTCGAACGCTACGTCCGGGGCGTCGTCTCCGCGGAGATGCCCGCGAGCTGGCCACTCGCAGCGCTCGAGGCGCAGGCGATCGCGAGCCGCACCTATGCGCTCACCTCGCACGCGGGCGGGTCGCGTTTCAACGTCTACGCGGACTCACGCTCGCAGGTCTACGCGGGACGTGCGGCGGAAACGCCGCAGACGAACGCGGCCGTCGCCGCGACCGCGGGCCAGATCGTCACCTATGTGGGCAGACCCGTTACGACGTACTTCTTTGCGAGCTCGGGCGGGATGACGGAGGACGTCCAGAACGGCTTTCCCGGCGCCGAACCGGAGCCGTGGTTGCGGGGGGTCCTCGACCCCTACGACCAGGGGCCGTTGCACACGTGGACCGTGAAGATGAGCTTCGCCGCAGCGGCGGCGCGGCTGGGGGGCTCGTGCGGGGCTCGCTCGTGGGGATCGAGGTCACGAAGCGCGGGTACTCGCCGCGGATCGTGAGCGCGGAGATCCTCGGCTCGAAGGGGCGTACCGCCGTGTCGGGTCCGGAACTCGCCGCGCGCCTCGGACTGGACGCGACATGGGCGTACTTCAGCGTTGCAACGGCGCGCGGCGTCCACGCGGAGCCCGACGTCTCGCATTACTCGCGACCGGTGGAAAGCCCCGCGCCGCTCGCGAGCCCGGAACCGCTCGCGGGCGGGGAAGCGAGCTCCGCCGTCTACGAACGACGGGGGCGGGGCGCCCGCGAGCGGGTCCGCGCCGGCGAGCGTGTCCGCACCGCGCTCACTGGACGGCGGGGTCGCGTGGAGCGTCGTGGAGGAGCAGGGCGGCGGGACGCCTAGTGGCTGAACTTCACCGTGATGACGTCGCCGTCGGCCATCACATAGTCGCGACCCTCGAGCCGTAACGTCCCGCGCTCGCGGGCGCCGGCGTAGCCGCCGGCGTCGACGAGCTCGCGCCAGCCAACGACCTCGGCGCGCACGAACCCCTTCTGGATGTCGGAGTGGATCTCGCCCGCGGCGTCCCACGCGCTGCGGCCCTCGCGCAGGTGCCACGACTGCGCCGGCTTGGCCTCCCCCGCGGTGAAGAACGCGATCAGCTCGAGCAGCGAGAACGCGGCGCGCACGAGCCGCTCGAGCCCGCTCTCCTCGCTGAGGCCGAGCTCCGCGCGCATCGCGCTCGCCTCCTCCGCGTCGAGCTCCGCGAGTTCCGCCTCCGCACGGGCGCTCACGGCGAGCGCCGCAGCCCCCTGCGCGCGGGCGTGCTCGGCGATCGCGCTTGGCATCTCGACGGCGCCCTCGTCGGCGTTCGCGATGAAGAGCACGGGCTTCGCCGTGATGAGGCCAAGGCTGCGGGCCGCGGCGAGGGCTTCCTCGGGAACCTCGACCGAGCGCGCGGGCAGCCCGCGTTCGAGCGCCGAGATGACCTCCCGCAGCCACGCCTCCTCGGCGAGCGCATCGCGGCTTCCCGCCTTCACCGCCTTCGCGACGCGCTCTGCGCGTCGACCGGCCTGCTCGAGGTCCGCGAGCGCGAGCTCGGTCTCGATCGTCTCGACGTCGCGCAGCGGCTGCACCTCCCCCTCCGGATGCACGACCCCCTCGTCGTGGTGCGTGCGCACGACGTGGACGATCGCGTGGGTCTCGCGGATGTGCCCGAGGAACTGGTTGCCGAGCCCCTCGCCGCGGTGCGCGCCGGCGACGAGGCCCGCGATGTCGTGGAAGTCGACCGTGTCGTAGACGATCTCGGACGCGCCCACGGTGCGCGCGACCTCGTCGAGGCGCTGGTCGCGCACGGGGACCACCGCGACGTTCGGCTCGATCGTCGTGAAGGGGTAGTTCGCGGTCTGCGCCTGCGCGCTCGTGAGCGCGTTGAAGAGCGTGGACTTGCCGGCGTTGGGCATCCCGACGATGCCGATGCGCGTGCTCACCGCGAGCGCCCGCAGACGGCACGGCCCGAGGCGCGCCCGACGACCGCGCCGAGCGCGGCGCTACGCACCGAAGCCGACTCGGTGCTCCTCGTCCTCGACGCGCACGTAGACGACCTCGCTGAGGTTCAGGCGCACGCGGCCGTCTTCGGTCCCGAGCTCGTGCCAGCCGGGGCTTCCGAGCACCTCGTAGAGCGCGAGCAGCTTCTCGTCGCTGACACGCACGGAGACCACCTGGCCACCCTGAAAGCCGATGCTGACCTGCAGATGCGAAGCCATCAGCGCGCCTCCCGCGCGGCGGGGGCGGCGCTTGGAGCATGGCCGTTCGCGGCGGGAGCGGGCTCGACGATCTCGACGAGCACGCGGGCGGTCGCGGCGGGGCTCATGAAGGCGACGCGGGAGCCGCGGATGCCGCGCCGCGGTTGCTCGTCGATCAGCTGGAGCCCCGCACGCTTGATCGACTCGAGCGTGGCGTCGATGTCGCGCACTTGATAGGCGACGTGGTGAAGGCCGGGGCCGCGCTTCGCCAGGAACTTGCCCACCGCGGTGTCCTCGCCGAGCGGCGCAAGCAGCTCGACGTGGTTCTCGCCGACGTCGAGCAGCGCGGCCTCGACGCCCTGGTCCTCGATGATCTCGCGGTGGACGAGCTGGAGGCCGAGCTGCTCGCGCCACAGCTCGAGCGCGGGCTCGAGCTCCTCGACGGCGATCCCGACGTGGTCGATGCGGTCAAACACGGTCGGCCACTCTATCCGAGCACCCTCGTCGCGAGGTCGCTGAAGAAGCTCGTCGCGAACGCGAGGTCGCGGACGTCGATGCGCTCGTCGGCGCCGTGCACGAGCGGCGAGGCGTCGAGCAGCGTCTGATGGCGTTGCGGGAAGAACCCGTACGCGACGCACTCGGGGAACGCCGCGCGAAAGTGCCGCGAGTCTGTGAACCCGGGGAGGATCACGGGGACGACCTCCGCGCCGGGGTCGTGCTCGCCGATCCACTCGGAGATCGTGCTCATGAGCTCCGAGCGCACGGGCGAGCGGTTGCCCGCGATGCGCTCCGTGAACGCGACGCTGAAGCCCTCGGACGCTCCTCCCGTGCTCCCGAGGACGCGCTCGATTTCGCGCCTCACCTCGGGCTCGCCGAGCCCGGGCGGCACGCGGCAGTCGACCTTGAGCTCGGCTTCGCTCGGGATCACGTTGATCTTCTCCGATGCTCGAATGCGCGTGGGCGAGAACGTGATCTCGAACATCGGTTCGAAGACGTCCGCGAGCCGCGGGTCCGCAGCGCGCAGCCGTGTGAGCGCCGCGCGCGGCGTCGGCGGGGTCCTCGCCGAGCGCCTGCAGAAGCGCTTCGCACTCGGCGCACACGGAGTAGGAGGGCGCGCATCCGGCAAAGCGGTCCAGGATCGGTCCCATCTTGAGGAGCGCGTTGTCACCGAGCGTGGGCAGGGACGCGTGTGCCGCCGTGCCGTCCGTGGTCACGGCAAAGCGGAACACGCCCTTCTCCGCGCAACAGACGCCGTAGCAGCGCCGGCCCATGTAGTCGAAGACCTCGCCGCCGCCCTCGTTGATGAGGAGGTCGCAGCGGACCTTCTCAGGATGGTTCGCGGTGAGCCATTGCGCGCCGAGCTCGCCGCCGGTCTCCTCGTCGACGACGGCGGCGATCAGGAGCTCGCCGCGCGAGGGGCGCCAGCCCGAGCGCGCGAGCGACGCCGCAGCGACGACCTCCGCCGCGACCTGCGACTTCATGTCGATCGCGCCGCGGCCCCAGAGGTAGCCGTCTATGACCTCGCCCGACCACGGGTCGTGGCGCCACTCGGCGGGGTTCGCGAGCACCGTGTTGACGTGGCCGAGGTAGCAGAGCGTGGGCCCAGGCTCCGCGCCGCGCAGCCGCGCGAGCAGATTCGGTCGGTCGGGCTCGGCGCCGAGCAGCTCGCACTCGAACCCGGCGTCCGCGAGCAGCGCCTGGAGGTACTCCTGCGCCTCGCGCTCGTCGCCGGGCGGATTGACGGTGTTGAAGCGAATGAGGCTGCCGAGGACCTCCTCGGATTGGGAGGCGAGGGAGTCCGTGCCGAGAGCGGGCTCGCTGCTCATCGGGAAGATCCTACGCCGAGGAGGGACGCCTGCCCGCTCCTGCGGCCGCAGATGCCCGCGCGCGCGTGATACTGGCTGGGAGTGAACACCCTGTTCGACGAGGATCAGGCGGGCCCGGAGCAGCCCGCGAACGCACCGCTCGCCGCGCGCGTGCGCCCGCGGCGCCTGGAGGACTTCGTGGGCCAGCAACAGGTCCTGCACGAGGGCGCCTCGCTGCGCACGGCGCTCGAGCGCAGAGAGCCCCACTCGATGATCCTCTACGGCCCGCCGGGCTCGGGCAAGACGACGCTCGCGCGCATGTTCGCGGACTCGCCGGGGTGGGTCTTCGAGGAGCACAGCGCGGTCCAGGTGGGCCTCGCGGAGGTGCGCGCCGTGCGAGAGCGCGCACGCACGCGCCGCGAGGGACAGGGCCTGCGCACGGTCTTCTTCCTCGACGAGATCCACCGCTTCAACAAGGCACAGCAGGACGCGCTGCTGCCGGCCGTCGAGGAGGGACTCGTGACGCTCATCGGCGCGACGACGGAGAACCCCGCGTTCGAGGTCAACGGCGCGCTGCTCTCGCGCGTTCGCGTCTACGCGCTCGAGCAGCTCTCGGCGGCCGACGTGGAGGCGGTGCTGCGGCGGGCGGTGGCGACGGGCGAGCAGGGGGCGATCGCGATCGATGACGAGGCGCTCGCGCTGCTCGCGAGCCGCGTCGAAGGCGACGCACGAATGGCGCTGAACGCGCTCGAGCTCGCCGCGGAGACCGCGAGCGGCCTGGACGAGCAAAGCGTCTCCGCGGAGCGCGCGGCGGACGCGCTCCAGCGCCGCGCGGTCCTCTATGACCGCGCGGGCGACCGTCACTACGACTACATATCCGCGTGGATCAAGGCCACGCGCGGCTCGGATCCGGACGCGTCGCTCTACTACCTCGCGGTGATGCTCGAGGGCGGCGAGGACCCGCGCTTCATCGTGCGGCGAATGGTGATCCTCGCCTCCGAGGACATCGGCAACGCAGACCCCGCAGCGCTCGAGGTCGCCGTCGCGGCGGCAAACGCCGTCGAGCACGTGGGGATGCCGGAGGCGCGCTACGCGCTCGCGCAGGCCGCGATCTACCTCGCGCTCGCGCCGAAGTCGAACGCCGCAGGCAGGGCGCTGGGCGCGGCACAGGCGCACGTGCGCGAGCATGGCGCGGCGCCGGTCCCGCCGTGGCTCGTGAGCGGCCCGCGGCCGGGGCGCAAACGCTCGCGCGGTGCAGCCGACGCCGAGGGCTACGACAACCCGCACGCGCACCCGGGGCACGTCAACGACCAGCAGCTCCTGCCCGAGGGGCTCGCGGGCGAGCGCTTCTACGACCCGGACGAGGCCGAGGCGCAGCTGCGCGCGCGCCTGCAGGAGATCCGCCGTGCACGCGGGCGATAATCCCGCGATGGCGCGAGCCCAGGAGGCGTCGCACGCAGCGAGCGCGCAACAGCCGCAGCAGCTGATCGCGCGCGACCCTGCCTCGGGGGCGCCACTCGGGACCCTCACGGTGACACCGCCCGAGCAGATCGAGGACGTGGTGCGCGCGGCCGCCCGGGTGCAGCCGCTGTGGGCGCTCCTGAGGGTGCAGGACAGGGCGCGGTACATGCGTCGCGTCGCGCAGGCGATCATCGACGAGCTCGACGACCTGCTGGAGACGATCAGCCGCGAGCAGGCGCGACCCGCGCGCGGAGGTGCTCACGCTCGAGCTGCTGCCCGCGATCGACGCGTTGATGTGGATCGCGGCGGAGGGCGGGAGCGCGCTCGAGCTGCGCCCGATCCGCGTGCCGCGCGCGATCTTCCCGTTCAAGCGCGCTCGGGTCGCGTTCGAGCCGTTTGGAGTGATCGGCGTGATCGGCGCGGGGAGCGCGCCGTTCGCCCAGCCGATCGCTCAGGTCGCGGGCGCGCTGCTCGCAGGCAACGCGGTCGTCTTCAAGCCCGCGCGGCGATCGTCGCTCGCGGGTGAGTGCATCGCGAGCGTGCTCGGCAGGGCGGCGCTGCCGGAGGGGCTCGTGCGGATCGTGCACGGCGGCTCGCAGGCGGGCATCGCGCTCGCGCAGTCGCCGGTGGACAAGGTGCTCTTCACCGGCTCGCCCATCGTCGGGCGCGCGGTCGCGCGCGCCTGCGTCTCGCGCGACACGGAGGTGACGGTGGAGATGGGAGGCAAGGACGCGATGCTCGTGCTCGCCGACGCGCGGCTCGGCGCGGCTGCTGACTGCGCGCTGTGGGCGGGGTGCGCCGCCGCGGGCCAGGCGCGCGGCGCGATCGAGCGCATATACGTGGCGCGCGAGGTCTACGAGCCGTTCGTGCGACGGCTCGTGAGCGGCGCGCGCGCGATGAAGGTGGGCGACCCGCGAGAGCCGGGCGTGCAGGTGGGTCCGCTCGCGTCCGTGCGGCGCCTCGAGCACGTCGACTCGCTCGTTTCCGAGGCGGTCGCGCAGGGCGCGCGGCTGCTCTGCGGGGGACCGCTCTCCACCGGCGCGTCGCAGTGGACGCCCGCGTACTACGCGCCCGCCGTGCTCGTGGACGTCTCGCACGAGATGCGCGTGATGCGCGAGCCCGTGGACGGGCCGGTGCTCGGGGTGATGGCGGTGGACTCGCTCGACGAGGCGCTGCGACTCGCGAACGACTGCGAGTACAGCCTCGGCGCGTCAGTGTGGACGGCCGACCGCTACCAGGGCCTGCGGATCGCGCGAGAGCTCCACGCGGGAATGGTGTGGTTGAACGACCACCTCCCGAGCCCCGCGATATCGCGCGGTCCGTGGGGCGCGTTCGCGGGCGGCGGCCTCGGCAAGACGCTCGGCCTCGCGGGCCTGCGCGCATGTGCGCAGGAAAAGCTGATCGCGCAGGACCCGCCGAACGCGCGGGGCCTGTGGTGGGGCCCATACGACGACGTCTCCGAGCGCGCGGCTCGTGCGCTCGTGCGGTGGCGCTCCGCGCGGGGCTCGGACCGCGAGCGCGCATGGCGCGAGGGCGCGATCGCGCTGGCGCGCCTCGGCGCGCGTGCCCTCGTGCGGCGCTGAAGAGGCTCCCGCCCCCGCGCCCCTTGGCACCTCGGAGGCTACCCTTTGAGGCATGTCTGCCGAGGGTTATGCCGGCAAGCGGTGCGTGTGTCAGTTGCGCAAGGGCATCTGCGACCAGTCCTGCGTGCAGGACATGCTCGAGACGACCCTCTACATCGCGTGCTTGAAGCTCAAGGGCAGGCGATGCGTGGTGATCGGGGGCGGCGAGATCGGCCTCGGCAAGGTCGAGGGCCTGCTCGCATGCGAGGCGGACGTGACGCTGATCGCGCCGCAGGCGCATCCCGCGCTGCAGGAGCTCGCGCGCGAGGACTCGATCGAGTGGCAGGCTCGCAGCTACGGCGGGGAGCACGACCTCGATGGCGCCTTCCTCGCGATCGCGGCGACCGACGACACCGAGCTGAACATCGCGGTCTTCGAAGACGCGGAGCGGCGCGCGATGCTCGTCAACGTCGTCGATGTGCCGCCGCTTTGCAACTTCATCCTGCCGGCGATCATCCGCACCGGACCGCTCGCGATCGCGATCTCCACGGCCGGCGCCTCGCCGGCGCTTGCGAAGCGAATGGCGAGGGAGATCGCGGAGCAGTTCGGCGAGCCCTATGCGCGACTCGCGGTCATGCTCGCGCAGTTGCGCGGCTGGGCGAAGGACACGTTGCCCACCTATCAGACGCGCAAGGCCTTCTTCGAATCGATCGTCGGCGGCACGCCGGACCCGATCGAGCTGCTGCGGGGCGGGGACGAGCCGGCAGTGCGCGCGCTGATCGCGGATGCCCAGGAACGGATGGTTGGAGCGCCCGTCGCCTGAGCAAGGCGGCGGCGTTCCGCTCGCTCTGGAGCTGCAGCGCCTGACTCGCTACTTCGGCGAGCGCGCCGCGCTGAAAGCGGTCTCGCTCTCGCTGCCGGCGGGGCAGACGCTCGCGGTGCTCGGCCCGAACGGAGCGGGCAAGACCACGCTGCTGCGCGTCCTCGCGGGCCTGCTTCGCGCCCAGGCGGGGCTCCTGCGCGTGCTCGGTTGCGAGCTCCCGCGCGAACGCTGGGCGTTGCGCGGCCACGTCGGCTGGCTCGGCCACGACCCGCTGCTCTATCGCGAGCTCACGGCGCGAGAGAACCTGCGCTTTCACGCGCGCCTGCACGCGCTCGGCGAGCCTCGCGTGGAGGAGGTCCTGCTCGCCGTCGGGATGTCCACGCGCGCGGACGAGCCGCTGCGCGAGCTCTCACGCGGGATGGTGCAGCGCGTGGCCGCTGCGCGGGCGGTGCTCGCGCGGCCCGAGCTGCTGCTGCTGGATGAGCCGCATGCGAACCTCGACCCGCGGGCGAAAGAGCGCATGGAGCCGCTGATCGGTCGCGCCTGCGGACGCACGCGCGTGATCACGAGCCACGACCCGCAGGCGAGCCTCGCCGAAGCGGACACGGTGCTGGGGCTTCGGGACGGCCGCGTCGCCCTCTGGGGCAGCGCGCGCGAGGTCGGCGTCGACGAGATCGCGGCGCTGTACCGATGAGTGCGCTCACGCCCAACCCCGGCCTCATCGAGGAGCAGACGCCGCCCGCGCAGGGGCCGCCGCAAGCGCCCGCGGGCGCCCGCGCCCCGGCCGCTGCGCGCCGTGGGCCGGGCTTCGGCGCCGCCGTCTCGACCCTCCTGCGAAAGGAGCTCCTGATCGAGCTGCGGACGCTGCAGTCCGTCCCCGGAATGTGCCTCTTCGCCATCAGCACGTTCGTCGTCTTTCACTTCGCGCTCAACCGCGGGAGCGTCGGCGGCGACCTCGCCGCGGGGATCCTGGTCGTGACGATCCTGCTCGCCTCGCTGCTCGGAATCAACCGCCTCTTCGTCGCCGACGCGGAGCAGGGCGGCTTCGACGGCTTCCTGCTTGCGCCCGTCGACGGCGCCGCGATGCTGATCGCGAAGGCGCTCGCGCTGCTCGCCTACCTCGTCGTGCTCGAGGTCGTCGCGGTTGCCGCGTTCGCGCTGCTTCTGCTCGGTCCCTCGCTCGGCGATCGGCTCCCGGGGCTCGTGCTGGTGCTCGTGCTCGCGGACATCGGCATCGCGCTCGTCGGCACGCTCGTCGCGGCGCTCGTCGTGCGCTCGCAGGCGCGAGACCTCCTCGGCCCGCTGCTCGCGCTGCCCCTCCTGATCCCAATCGTGATCGGCGCCGCGAGTGCGCTCGCACCGCTCCTGAGCACGCACGCGCCCGCGCTCGGCGCGTGGTTCACGGGCACCCCTGCGCGCTGGCTTGCGACGCTCGCGCTCTATGATCTGTTGTTCGGGCTCCTGGCCTACGCAGTATTCGACTTCCTGCTCGAGGATTGACAGTGCGCATTCTCAGACGCGCAAGCAACGCGCTTCCACTCCTCACCGCGGTGACTCTGTGCGCGGCGCTTGCGCTCGTCTTCTTCTACGCACCGCTCGAAGCCGATCAGGGCTTCCTGCAGAAGATCTTCTACGTCCACGTGCCGCTCGCGATCGTCACGCTCTGCGGCTTCGTGATCGGCGGCCTGCTGGCGATCCAGTACCTGCGCACGCGCGACGCGCGATGGGACCTTCGCTCCTACGTCGCGATCCACATGAGCCTGATCTTCGGCGTCGGCGCACTCATCACGGGCTCGATCTGGGCGCGCGGCTCCTGGGGGCACTGGTGGGTGTGGAACGAACCGACGCTCGTCTCGTTCCTCATCATCATGCTCCTCTACGCGACCTACCAGCCATTGCGCTTTGCGATCGCCGACCGCGAGCGCCAGGCGCGCTACGCCGCCGTATTTGCGATCACGGCGGCCGCCTTCGTGCCGATGAACTTCATCGCGGTGCGCCTCGCACCCGCCTATGTGCATCCGCGTGTGCTCTCGAGCGCGTCCAACCTCCCCGCCTCGATGGGCTTGACGTTCGTCGTCTCGCTCGTCGCCGTCGCGCTGCTCTTCGCGACGCTCTGGCAGTTCGAGATCCACGCGAAGCAGGCGCGGGCGCGCCTGCGCTCGCTGCGCGCACGGATGCTCGAGTGGGAGAGCCTCGAGGGCGTGCTGGAGACGCCGCAGCCGAGCGGGGCCGTGAGCCGATGATCCTGCTCGTCGCCCCGGCGCTCCCCCTTCATACCGCGGGGAAGTACGTCGCCGCCGCGTACATCGTCTTCTTCGCGCTGATCCTCATCTACGTCGCGATCATGTCGATGCGCCTGAGCCGTATCCAGCGCGAAATCGGCGACCTGCTCGCGCGCTTCGACACAGGCGCCGAGCACCCGCTCGAACGCGATGGGGCGCTCGAGCGCTCGTTCCACCTCGGCGACCCCGAGCTTCCGCAGGCGGAGGAGTCCGCGCGCGTATGAACGAGCTGCTCGCCCTCGGTGTCTCGCACAAGACCGCACCCGTGGCATTGCGGGAGCGGCTCGCGTTCACCGAGGCGCAGGCGCTCGAGTTCGGCAAGCGACTTCTCGACGCCGCTGGCGAGGAGCCGCTGCCCTCAACCGAGGTGGTCGTGCTCTCGACGTGCAACCGCACGGAGATCTACCTGGTGGTCGCGGACCCCGTGAAGGCGGAGTCGGAGCTCCTCGGACTGCTCGCAAGGCGCGCGGAGATCCGCCCGACCGAGCTCGCGGACGCCATCTACTCGCCGCGCAACTGCGACGCGGCGCGCCAGCTCTTCCGCGTGACGGCGGGGCTCGAGTCGATGGTCATCGGCGAGGCTGAGATCCAGGGCCAGGTTCGGCGCGCCTACGAGGCGGCGGCCAACGAGGGGCTCACGGGACCGCTTGTCAACCGGCTCTTCACGGCCGCGCTCACCACCGGCAAGCTCGTGCGCTCGCAGACCGGGATCGGCGCGAGCCGCGTCAGCCTTCCCTCGGTGGCCGTCGACCTCGCGTGCGGAGTGCTCGGCACGCTTGCGGAGCGCAACGTGATCATCCTCGGTGCGGGAGAGACCAGCGAGCTCACCGCACAGGCGCTCGCACGCCAGGGTGCGGGAACCGTGTTCGTCGCCAATCGGCATGCGGACCGCGCGCGCTCGCTCGCGGAACGTTTCGGCGGCGAGGTGGTGAGCCTCGACAGCCTCCCCGAGCGGCTCGGGCACGCGGACATCGTCGTCTCCTCAACCTCATCCCCGCATCACATCGTGGGCGCGGACGAGCTCGACCTCGTGATGGAGCAGCGCCGCGAACGTCCGCTGCTCTTGATCGACATCGCCGTGCCCCGCGACATCGATCCGCGCTGCGGCGAACTCGACGGCGTGACGCTCTACGACGTCGACGACCTGCAGGAGGTCGTGGGTCAGAACCTGAGCACGCGGGCGAACGAGGTTCCCCAGGCGGAGGCGATCGTGGAACAGGAGATCAGGCGCTTCGCCCGTTGGCTGGGCGAGGCTGACACGCTGCCGACGGTGGGCGCGCTGCGCGAACACGCGAACGCGCTCGTCGAGCAGGTGCTGGCCGAGAACTCCGGCCGTTGGGAGTCCGCCTCGCCAAGCGACCGCGCCCGCACGGAGGCGATCGCGCGAGCGGTTGCCAACCGGCTGCTGCATGAGCCGACGATCCGCCTGCGCGCCCTGAGCGGCGCTCGCCGGCATGCGACCCTCGAGCTCGTGCGCGAGCTCTTCGGACTGCACGACCCCGCGGAGCTGGAGCAGCGAAGCGACGAGGCGCTCGCCAACGGCGTGTCCGAGCTCTTCACGGGCAACCAGGACGAGGCCGAGGCACCGTTGGCGACGGTCCATTCATTGCAGGACCGCCGCCGGCGCTGATGCGCCTCGGCAGCCGCGGCAGCGCACTCGCGCTTGCCCAGGCGCAGCTCGTCGCCGACCTGCTCGGCGGCGCGGAGATCCTCACCACCGGGGACCTCGCGGACGCGGCGGACAAGTCGCGCTGGGTGCGCGGCCTCGAGGAGGCGCTGCTTGGGGGCACGATCGACCTCGCCGTTCACTCGGCGAAGGACGTGCCCGAGGAGCTACCCGACGGACTTGCGCTGCTCGGCGCGCCGCCGCGGGCGGCGGCCGAGGACGTGATCTGCGGCGCGCCGGCGCTCGATGCGCTTGCACCCGGCGCACGCGTCGGAACGAGCAGCGTGCGCCGGGCCGCGCAGTTGCTCGCGCACCGCGAGGACATCGAGATCGTGCCGCTCGCGGGGAACGTGGACTCGCGTTTGCGCAAGCTCCGCGAAGGCGCGGATGGGATCGACGCGATCGTGCTCGCGCGTGCCGGACTTCAGCGGCTCGGGCGTGAGCGGGAGACCGGCGCGATCCTCGATCCCCATGACTTCGTGCCGGCGCCGGGTCAGGGCACGATCGCCTTCGAGGGTCGCGCACACAACGAGCGCGCGCGCGAGGCGGCGGCCGCGATCACGGAGCCGAACGCGCTCACGTGCCTGCTCGCCGAGCGAGCGCTCTCGCACGCGCTTGGCACCTCGTGCCACACGCCGATCGGCGCCTACGCCACGCTCGGCGAGGAGCTCACGTTGCGCGCCTGGGTCGGCGTGCCGGACGGCTCCGCATGGGTTCGCGACGAGCTGAGCGGCGACGCGGCGCAACCGGAGGAGCTCGGCCGCGCGGTGGCGGCGCGGATGCGCTCCGCCGGGGCGGGGGATCTGCTGCGCGCCGCGGAGGAGATGACGGTTGGCGGCCGCTAGCGAGAGCCGCGCGGGGATCGTCTACCTCGTCGGCGCCGGTCCCGGCGACGCAGGACTTCTGAGCGCGCGTGGGCTCGCACTGATCGCGGAGGCCGACGTGATCCTCTATGACCGCCTCATCCCTGCGGAGGCCCTCGTCGGCGCGCGCGCGGACGCGGAGCTGCTCTACGTCGGCAAGGAGGGTGGCGCGCACTCGGTGCCACAATCCGAGACCGAGCAGCTGCTCGTCGATCGTGCACGCGAGGGCAAGATCGTCGTGCGACTCAAGGGCGGCGATCCCTTCGTCTTCGGCCGTGGCGGCGAGGAGGCGTCGCGCCTGCGCGCGGAGGGGATCGCGTTCGAGGTCGTGCCGGGCATCAGCGCGGGCCTCGCCGCGAGCGCCTACGCGGGCATCCCCGTCACCTATCGGGGGCTATCGAGCGCGGTCGCGCTGATCACCGGCCACGAGGACCCTGGCAAGGACGGCAGCGCGCTCGATTGGCGGGCGCTCGCGCGCTTCCCGGGCACCCTTGTCTTCTACATGGGCGTCTCCGCGCTGCCCGCGATTACGCGCGCGCTGATCGCCGCGGGTCGCGCCGGCGACGAGGCGGCGGCGGTGATCGAATCGGGCACGCTGCCCTCGCAGCGGACGGTCGCGGGCACGCTCGCGACGATCGCGGAGGAAGCTGCGGCGGCGGAGGTGAGACCGCCCGCGGTTACCGTGGTCGGCGAGGTCGTGAAGCTGCGCTCCGAGCTGCTCTGGTTCGAAGCGCATGCGCGCCCGCTGCTCGGGCGCACCGTCGCGGTGACACGCGCGCGCGCGCAGGCGAGTGAGCTCGCGCATCGGCTGCGCGCGCTCGGCGCGCGCGTCGTCGAGGCTCCCGTGATCCGCATCCGCACGCTGCCGGCCGAGCCGCTCGACCCCTCGCCCTACGACCTCGTCTGCCTCACCTCCGCAAACGGCGTGGAGGCCTTCTTCGCGCGCCTCGCCGCGGGCGGGCGCGACGCGCGCGCGCTGGCGCTCATGCAAGGTGGCGGCGATCGGCCCCGGGGACCGCGCGGGCGCTCGAGGCTCGCGGGATCAGCGCGGACGTCGTGCCCGAGCGCTTCGTCGCCGAGGGGCTGATCGAGGCGGTCGACGCCGAGCTGCTCGCAACGGCGAGCGAAGCGCCGCGCAGGGCGCTCGTGGCGCGAGCGCGCGAGGCGCAGGGAGACGCTTCCGGAGGCGCTGCGCGAGCGTGGCGCTCGAGGTGGATGTGCTCGCCCTCTACGAGACCGTCGCCGAGCCGCTCTCGGAGCAGACGCTGGGCACGGCGACGGGTGCCGACTACGTGACGTTCACCTCGTCGTCCACGGTGCGCTTCTTCTTCGACGCCCTTGGCCCGGACGCGTCGCTCTCGCGCGGCACGCGCGTGGTGTCGATCGGTCCGGTGACGAGCGAGGCGTTGCGCGAGCGGGACGTCGAGCCCCACGTCGAGGCGGCACGGCACGACGTCGACGGTCTGCTCGATGCGCTCGTCGCCGACGCAGCGAGCGCGCTGGTGTCGGCCGAGCGCTAGCCGCGATGGCCGCGCCCCTGATCAGCTTCCTCTCCGACTACGGCAGGAGCGACGAGTTCGTCGGCGTCTGTCACGGGGTCATCGCCCGCCGTTGCCCGCAGGCGCGCGTCATCGACCTCGCGCATGACATCCCCCGACACGACATCGCCTCGGGCGCGTTGGTCCTGCGCGCGGCGCTGCGGTATCTGCCGGCGGGAGTCCACCTCGCCGTCGTCGACCCGGGGGTCGGCGCGACGCGACGCGCCATCGCGCTCGCACCGAGCGCCCCGGGGCAGTTGCTCGTCGGCCCCGACAACGGCCTCCTCTGGCTCGCCGCGGGGGAGCTCGGCGGGGCGCGCGAGGCGGTTGACATCGGCGACTCGCCCGAGCGCCTTCAGCCCGTGTCGCCGACCTTCCACGGCCGCGACCTGTTCGCGCCCGTCGCCGCGGCGCTCGCCTGCGGCAAGGAGCTGCGCGATGTCGGCGAGCCTGTCGATCCCGGGACCCTCGTGCGCCTCGAGCTCCCACAGGCGTACGCGCTCGACGGAGCGCTCCATGCGCACGTGCTCGCGGCCGATCGCTTCGGCAACCTCACGCTCGACGCCCGCCTCGAGCAGCTCGCCGAGCTCGGCGTCGTGCCGGGAGCGGCGCTTGCGATCACGCTCCGAGATCGCACGACCGGCGACGCGATGAGCGCTCGTTTGGGGCGCACGTTCGCCGATGTGCCGCCGGGCGAGCTCGTGCTGCACGAGGACAGCCGGGGCATGCTCGCACTCGCGGCCAATCGCGGATCGGCCTCGGAGCAGCTCGGCGTCATCGCGGGCGAAGAGCTCGAGATACGAGCACGGTGAGCGAGCTCGGCGCCCCCCGGGCGCACTTCCGTCGCACCTCCTCGACCAACGAGCGCGCTCGCGAGCTCGCGGACGCGGGGGCGCCCCACGGAACGCTTGTGACCGCTCGCGAGCAGACGGCGGGCCGCGGCCGTCACGGACGCGCGTGGTGGGCGCCGGCGGGGGGCTCGCTGCTCATGTCGCTGGTCCTCCGCGACCCGCCGGCGCTGTTGCCGCTGAGCGCGGCGCTGGCGGTCTGCGACGCCGTGGGAGCCGGCGCGCGGATCAAGTGGCCCAACGACATAGTGCTCGAGCGAGGCGACGACGCAGACGGCGTACTCGGGCTTCCGAAGCTCGCCGGAATCCTGATCGAGAGCAGGCCGCCCGAGGCGTGGGTGGTGCTCGGCATCGGCGTCAACGCCGCGGTGCGCCCAGAGGACGTGCCCGACGAGCTCAGGGACCGCGTCGCGAGCCTCGACCAACCCGTCGCCGCGATCGAGCCCCTCCTCGAGCGACTGCTGGTGGCGCTCGCGGCGCGCTTGAGCGAGCAACCGGAGGAGACCCTGCGCGCCTGGCGGCGAGCGCGACGCCATCCGCGGCCGACGAATCGGCTGGAGCGAGGGCGCACGCTCAGCGCGTGGCGCGGATCACGCCAACGAGGGTCGCGCAGAAGGGATCGATGGAGCGGGACGTCTGATCGTCAAGCGAGACGACGGCGCGCGGGTGACGCTGAGCGCGGGCGAGGTGCATCTCCTCGACCCCGCCATGCGCGATCGCTGACGCGGTCGGTCCTACTGCTCGTGCTCGGCGCCCACGGGCTCGCCCGTGTCGCCCCCGTCTGCGGGCTCCGCCGCGCTGCTCCCGCGCAGACGCGCCGTTGGAGGAGACCAGCGGCTCGGCGGGCGCCTTCGTCGCCTCCGCGGAGCTCACGGCGGCCTTCGCTGAACGCCTCTCATGCCCACCTCCTCCGCCGCGCCGCTTACGGCGCGACCCGCGCGGGCGACGCTTGGGGAAGTTGCGCAGCAGGTCGCGGGCGAGCGAGGTCGGCTTGCGCGCCATGCGCGTCCACGCCCCGCGTAGCGCCTCCTCGGCCTCTGGTGTGTGCGTCAGCGCGAGCGCGGCCGCGAGCAGCGCCGCCGCGAGGCGCCGGTCCTGCTTGCGCGCCGCATGCGCGAGACGGCGCGCGTTGCGCCCGTGCGCGCTACCCGCGGAGTTGACGAGCAGCCCGAGCAGGCGCTTCGTCTCGGGCCAGCGCTGAGTCGCGTAGTCCTCGTGAATCTCGCGCGTGTATTCGGCGAGTCGCCGGATCCACGCCGTCGCCTGGTCGCGACGTCCGATCCGCCGCTCCGCGAGCGCACGGAGCATGATCTTCGTCGCCTCCTTGCGCTCCTCCCGCGGCCAGCTGCCGATGACGTCGATGGCGGTGTCGAACGCATCCGCGTCGCGCAGCGCCGCGATGTCCGCGAGCGCGCGGATCCGCACCTGAAGGTTCCTGTTTCGCTCCATCGCGGTGAGCAGGAAGCGCCGCTTGAGCTCGCCGCTGCGGTCGAAGTGGAGCATCGTGCGAGCGCGCCGCCATCCGCTGGGCGTGACGCGCGCGCCTGCGAGCGCGGCCCATAGATGTCGCTCTTCGGGGTCGAGATGCTCGACCGCGATCCGCCAGAGCTCGCGCTCGAAGACCGCGAAGCGCCGCTCGGTCTCGGCCGCGACGGGCAGCACCCTGCGCTCGACGCGAACCCTGCGGCCGCGACCGCGCCGGACGGGCCCGACGACGATCGCGCCTCCCCGGTAGACGTCGCGGTCGAGCAGCGAGTGCAACGTGACGACCGGGTCGTCGTTCTTCGTCGCGGGATCGACGAAGTCCACGACGAGGCCCGCCTCCTTGCCGGGATGGCGCCGCGTCACGCGCCCGACGCGCTGCTGGTAGACGCGCCGCGATGCGGTCGGGGCGAGGTGCACGCACACGGTCGCGCGCGGGCTATTCCAGCCCTCGGCGAGCAGCTGCGCGTTGATGAGGACGTCGATCTCGCCGCGCTCGTAACGCGCGAGGATCTGAGCGAGCTCCCGCTTCGGCGTCTCGCCGGATACCGCCTTCGCCTTCAGGCCCGCCTCGAGAAAGGCCTTCTCGAGGTTGTAGGCGTGCTGGACGCCCGCCGCGTAGACGACGCCGGGGACGCTGTCGAACCGCGTCTTGTAGAGGTCCGCGGCGGCGAGGTTGAACGGATGCTGGTCGAGCAGCTCGGCGAGCATCTCCTGGTCGAACTCCGTGTCCACCTCGCCCCTTCGCAGCGGGACCTTCGCGATCGTGCGCACGCCGGCGCCGGGACGGATGCGCACGCAGCGAAGCGGCGAGATCACCCCGCGCCGGGCGGCCTGCGCGAGGTCGAAGCGCGAGGTCTGCGTCGGGAAGAGGTCGGTCACGTGGCGCGCGATCAGCGCGCCCGTGGCGGTCATGCCGATGAAGATCGGGCCCGTCCAGGCACGGATCGCCGCGCTCGTCTTGTCCCCGAGCGCGGTGTGGGCCTCGTCGCAGATGACGATCGTGTAGGCGCTCGAGATCTCGCCCGCGTTGCGCACGAACCACTGGTAGGTCTCCACGGTGACGGGCCCCTTCGCGGAGTCCTCGCCCTTCAGCAGCGCCCGGCTGATTCGCTTCGCGTAGCCGCGCTGGCGCAGCTCGCCGAGAAACTGGTCGACGAGGTTGCGGCGGTGCGTGAGGATCAGCACGCCGCCGGTTCGCGACGCCTCCACGAAGCCGAGCGCCGCGACCGTCTTGCCCGCGCCCGTGGCGTGCTCGAACCAGAAGCGCTTCGCCGCATTCGGGTCCTCCGGGCTGTCCGCGAGCGACTCGTCTTCGGCTTCCTCTTCCTCTTCCCAGTCGCGCGGCTCCTCCTCGTCGGCTTCGTCCTCGAGCTCCGCTTCGGGCTCGTCCTCGAGCGCGGACTCCGCGGCCTCCTCCTCCGCGATCTGCTCGAACTCCGCTTCGAGCTCGTCCTCTTCCTCCTCGGGCTCCTCCTCGTCCTCCTCGTCTTCGTCGTCGTCCTCCTCATCCAGCTCGTCGAACTCGGACTCCGGCTCGGCAGGCTCCAGCTGCTCGCGCTCCGAGACGTCCTCGGGAGGCGCGTCGAGCTCGAGCGTCGCGGTGACGATCAGCTCGGGCGCGCTCAGGTCGGCGGCGCGGCCGTTTCCGTTGGCGGAGCGCTGCGACTCGGCCAGCAGCGCGACGAGCGTGCCCGATAGCGCATCCACCTGGTGCGAGGAGAGCACCGTGCCGTCGGCGAGCCGAGGCTCGTCGTCAGAGAGCAGCCGTTCGAGGCCCAGCAGCAGCGAGAACTGCCGCCGCCACGAGGTCGATGGATGCTTCAGGCCTTCGTCGAGCTCGGCGAGCGCCTGGTCGAGCGCGCGACGGCGCGCGCTCCCGGGGGCCAGCACCACGGCGGCGTCCTCGCCCTCGTGAAGGAATTTGTCGCGCACGAACCTCTCCGCGCGCGTGATATCGGCGGAACTGATGCGTTGCGCGGCCAAAGCGGCCGCTGACGTAGAGTCGGCCATCGCAGGCTTGGATTGCGAGGTGCTGCAGTCGCGGACGGTGTCCTACGCGACTGACTACCGGCACCTCCAACCGGCATACCGCCGGGAGCTCAGAGCAAGCTGCCCGGCTCGGACTCTCTCAAGGATACAACACGCCACGACGAGATTGAAGGGAGCGTACGGCGATAATGCCCCCTTGCCGGAAGTGAGGATCGACCCGCTCAGCGGACACAAGGTGATCATCGCCGGGGACCGTGCGGGGCGCCCGGGCGGCGGTCCCTCGGCCCCACCTGCCGAGCCGATCGACGCGGACACGGATCCGTTCGCCGAGGGCCACGAGGATGAGACCCCGCCTGAGCTCTACGCCGTGCGTCCCGGCGGCGGGCCGCCGGGATCCCCGGGCTGGCTGGTACGCGTGGTTCCGAACAAGTACCCCGCACTCGAACCCGCCGCGGGCGAGCCGGCGGGCGGGGAGGGCGAGCCGGCCCTCGGCGCACCCAACGAGACCGCCGCGCGGCTTGCGCTCTTCTCCGCGATGCCCGCGACGGGAGCGCACGAGGTGATCATCAATGCGCCCGACTCTGTGAGCTCGCTCGCGGAGCTGCCACTCGAGCAGGTGAAGCTCGCGATGGAGGTCTGGCGCGAGCGCATGCGCGAGCACGGCGCGAGCGCCTACGTGCAGCTGATCGTCAACGAGCGCTACGAGGCGGGTGCCTCCCTGCCGCACACGCACGCACAGCTCTACGCGCTCGACTTCGTGCCCGCGGCGCTCGCGCGCGAGCGCGAGCGCTTCCGCGCGTACGCGAACCGCACGATGGGCGAGAACCTGCTCGGGAACCTCGTCGCGGAGGAGGTACGCCGGCGCGAGCGGATCGTCGCAATCGACGAGGAGGCCGTGCTGATCGCTCCCTACGCATCGATGCTCCCCTATCAGCTGATGCTCGCGCCGCGTCGCCCCCGCGCGCGCTTCGAGGACGAGGGCCCACTGGGCGCGGGACTTCTCTACGAGGGCCTCACGCGGCTCGCGCGCTACCTCGGCTCGAGCCCGCCGCTGAACCTGTGGGTGCGCACCGCCCCCGCGGGAGCCGAGCACTTCTGCTGGCGGATCGAAGTCACGCCGCGCCTCTCGCACCTCGCGGGGCTCGAGCTCTCGACGGGGCTCGCACTCGACATCGTCACTCCCGAGGAAGCCGCCGCGCGGCTGCGGGACGCGTGATGCGCGCGCTCGTCCAGCGGGTATCGAGGGCGCTCGTGTACACCGAGGGCCGCGAGGTCGCGGCGATCGGGCCCGGGCTGCTGGTGCTGCTCGGCGTCACGCACGACGACGACGAGGCGAGCGCGGATCGACTCGCCGACAAGGTCGCCGCGCTGCGCATCTTTGGCGACGCCGAGGGCCGCATGAACGAGCCGCTGGGATCGCGCGAGGTCCTGTGCGTCAGCCAGTTCACCCTCTACGGCGACACGCACAAGGGCAACAGGCCAAGCTTCATCGCGGCGGCGAAGGCCGAGCACGCCGAGCCGCTATATGAGCGCTTCTGCGCCCGCCTGCAAGCCCAGCGCGGCGTCTTCGGGGCGCACATGGAGGTCGCGCTCGTAGGCGACGGGCCCGTGACGCTCATGCTCGAGAGCTAACGGCGCCGACCTGCGACGCCCGCGGGCAAGGGCGGTTCGTGCTGGCCGCTGTAGACGGCGAGCCACGCGAAAAGGCTGGCGGTCGCGGCCATCGTGCGGAACATCGCGGGATGCGTTTCGGGGTCCGCGATCGGCCCGCCCCACCAGCTGCCGAGCCACAGCCCGCCGGTGGTCGTCGCGTGAGCCTGCGCGGCGGCGGCGTTGAGCTCCGCGAGCTTGAGCCAGTAGGGGTCGCCCGTGGCCTGTCCGTAGGCCATCATCCACTGAAGGTAGATCGCGTCGTACTCGGGGCCGTAGTTGTAACGGAAGCCCGCCTTGCTGACGTTGGTCTCAGCCAGCGTCGCCGCGGTCCGGCCCGCGCGCACGCAATAGCCTTCGCCCTCGCCGTCCTTGCACAGGAGGTATTGCGCGTAGATGAGCGGCGCCTGCACGTAGTCGTTGACGGATTCCGAGACGTTCGGCTGCTCGAGGTAGAGCTGCCGTTCGTCGTGCGTGTCGTTCGCGTTCGCCCAGTCGACGTAGGTCTTCACGTCCTGCAGCTGCCAGGCCTCGTGGTCTTCGCCGTAGAGGAGGATCCCCAGCAGGCTGTCGGCCGCGATCGCGGGCCCCGAGTGGTAGGGATGCTCGGTGTTCCACCACATCCCCCCGTTGGGGTCCCAGCCCTGTGTCGCGATGAAATGAAACGCGCGCTGCGCGTCGCGCAGGTAGCGCCCCTCGTGCGTCGCGCGGTACGCGTTCAGGAACCCGAGGCCGAGCCAGCCGTTGTCGTCGAACCACGCCTCGACGCCGCGCCCGCGGTCGTTCGGATAGGGCGCGTAGCCGTCGATGTGGGCGTTCCAGTAGTGCTCGGAGGCGCGCCCGAAGCGGTCCACGAGCACGCGGTGCAGGTGGGAGGGGTCGGCGAGCTGAAGCGCGTCGACCGCCTCGAACATCGGCACCTCGCCCCACACCGTGAGCAACGAGTACGGTCCGTTCGCGCATGCCAGGTACTCGCAGTACCAGCGCCCGCTGCGCCACCTCGCGCTCTGCGCGTAACCCGCCTGTGCCAACTGTTCGTAGTTCCCAGCGACCGGGTCCGGCAGCTGCATCGGCGGCTGGTGCCACGGTGTGAACGGCTGGAAGACGCGTTCTTCGATGAGCGACGCCGCAGACGCGCCGGGCGCAAGCGCGAGCAACCACAGCAGCGCGGCGGCGGCGGCGAGCAGCGAGCGGCGTGCTGCCGCTGCTCGTCTCACCGACGGTGAGTGGTGCGTCGTGGAACGGTGCGTCAATCGAGTGCCTCGGAACGGTCGTGTTCATAGTCGGCAGCGACCGGCCCGGGGTTGGGTCCAAACGGTGAAGATAGGCGCCTGTTGCAAAGCGTGCTCCGGTAGGTGGCGCGGGGGCGGGCTGGCCATGCCCCCGCCAGGAGTCGAACCTGGATTTACCGCTTAGGAGGCGGTCGTCTTATCCATTGGACTACGAGGGCGCGCGCGGCGATTGAGGCTGCGGCGAAGGCTAGCGCTCAGCGATCCGGGCGCTCGGGGTAGACGTCGTCGATCGTCGTGAGCGGGACGTATGGCCCCGCGAGCGCGGCTTCGATCGCGGCGGCACCGCCGGACATCCGATCGAGCACGCTCACGACCCCCGCAACCTCCACGTCCTCACCTTCGAGCCTCCGCAGCAGCTCGACGGTCGACCCTCCCGTCGTGACGACATCCTCGACGACGAGGCATCGCTCGCCCACCTCGAGCGGAGGCCCTTCGATCGCCCGGCCGAGGCCGTGCTCCTTGCGCTCGCTTCGCACGATGAAGCCCTTCTCGATCCCGCCCTGCCCCTCCTCGTCCGAGACCTGCCCAGCGCCGGCGAGCCCCGCGCACGCCACGGGGATCGCGCTCACGGGCACCCCGCCGACCGCCGTCGCTCGCAGGCGCCGAGCGTGGTGCGCGATCAGTCGCCCCAGCGCGAGAAAGCAGAGCGGCCGCAGCACGGCGCGCTTGGCGTCTACGTAGTAGGAGGCGCGCGCGCCGCTCGTGAGCGTCACCTCTCCGATCACGAGCGCGTGCTCGCGCAGCTCTCGCACGAGCAGCTCGTGGTCGCTCGCGAGGCTGCTCGCACATCCGTCGAGTTCGTGGTTTTTGCTCAAGCGGCGATCTAACCTGACTGGCGTGTCTCGCGGAGTCACCTTCTGGCTGGGGCGGACGCTCGGGTGGGCCTCGACCGCGTGTTGCCTCGTCCTTCTGGCGTCCTTCGCGATTTTCGTAGTCAACCAGACAAACGCCGCATCCAGACAGCAGCTCACCGAGCTCGGCAGCGTGCAGCCGCCGGGCGGCGGCAATGCGACGAGCTCACAGCCCGCAGGGGCCGCCAACGAATCTCCCTCGACCCAGCCCGCGCGCAAGAGCGGCCTGCACGAATTCATCGACAACACCGCCGAAGCTCTGACGTCGCCGTTCTCGGGGCTGACGTCCTCCGCGCACAGCGAATGGATCATCCGCGGTGTCGGGACGCTCGCGGCGCTCATCTTCTACGGCCTCGCCCTCGGCTTCGCCGGGCGCCTGCTGCGAGTGCGCGCGAGAACGCTCGTCTAGCGGGCGCTAGTTGTACACATCGACGGGCGTGCCGATCTGCACCCAAGCGTAGATCGACGGCGCGTCGAGGTTCGGCACACGCAGGCACCCGTGACTCGCCGCGTAGGTCGGCACTTCCGGGTAGCCGTGGATCGCGTAGCCGGTGATGAAGTAGTTGGAGTCCAACATCATCTCGGAGTTGAATCCGGGCGTCTTCTCGTAGACCTGGAAGCGGCCGATGACGGTCGGCGTGGAGGGCTTGCCGGAGCTAGTGGGATAGATGTTCAGGACGCGGCCGTGGGATTCGATCTCCGCGAGCACCTGCTTGGAGAGGTTGGCCTCGACGTGCCTGCCGTCCTGCGGAAAGCGGACCTGGAACGCGCCCTCGCCGCGCTTGAGCGCACGCAGGACGCTTGCGTCGGCATAGGCAACCCGCGGCAGGCCCGTCAGCTTGCGGAACGCGATCACCGCGTCGGAGGTCGCTTCATCGAAGTAGCCGCTCTCGGGGATCGCATAGTGGAGCGCGCGGAGCCCTCGCTGGAGCACCCACACCTCCGCGCCGCGGGCCCCGATCGAGAGCTGCGCCCCCGCGAGCACGCTGAGGTCGGGCGTCCCGGCCGAGAGCGCCTGTAGCTGCGGCGTGGGCGCGTGCGACGCGAGCACGCGGGTGCGCCCCGGTTTCAGGTCCCGGAAGCTGACGTGGAAGCGGCCCGCGCTGCCGTTCCTCGAGAGCGCCACCGTCTTCGACGCCTGCACGTGCCCGTCGCGATAGAGGCTCACATGGACGCGCTGGCCTACGACGAACGGAACGACCGTCCCGCGCACGCCGATCGATTCGTGGGCGAGCGCAAACGCCGATCTGCCGCGCACGCCCTCGAGCGCCACCTGCATGTGCCCTGTAAGCGGGGCCGCCGTGGGCGCGGGCGTCGTCGCCGGCGCCGGCGTGGGGGGAATGGAAGAGGGCGCGCTGGCGCCCTGCGCATACGTCGCGGTGGCCAGCGCGAGCAGCGCCGTGCTTGCCGCGGCCACGGCGGCCGCCCCCGGTCTCATGGGGCCAATTGTATGCGCAGCGCGGCGGACGCCGCACGCGCAACTAGGCGACCGACGGCACCGGTGGGTAGTCCTCGCCCAACACGCCCACGCTCCGCAACGTGAGCACGAGCAGTACCAGCACCCCCATCGCGGCAGCGATCAGCAGCAGTCCCTGCCCCAGCGTCCATCCCTCGAGGCTGGCAAACGCGATGCTGTTGTTGAGCGAGTGCACGAGGATGCACGGATAGAGCGAGCCGGTCGTGCGGTAGAGCACGCACAGCGCGAAGCCGAGGACGCCGAGTGGCACGAGGTCGACCGCGGGCGCGGAACCGATGTGCACCGCGCCGAAGGCGACCCCCGTGAGCACCGCTGCGAGCCACGGGCCGCGCCAGTTCGCGAGCGAGCGGAAGAAGAAGCCGCGGAAGAGGAACTCCTCGCAGACCGGCGCCATCACGCACGTCAGCGCGGCGCTCAGGATCAGCAGCAGCGCGCCTTCGTTCGCGCCCAGGGTTTCGAGCAGCTTCTCCTTTTCGTGCACGTTCAGGAGCTCCGCCCAGATGACGTCGAAGAGGAAGAAGGCGACGTACGTGCCGAGGATCGCGAGCGCCACGACGCGCCAGCGCATGCGCGGGGGACGCAAGCCGAACTGCCACGCGCGCACGGTCTGCCCGCCGACGTGCGCGAAGATCACCGCGGAGGCGACGAACGCGATGTCCTGCACCGCGGTGTCCGCGATCTGAAGGCCGGAGGGGAGGTGCGAGGACTGCACGTGCACGCCGAGCAGCGCCGCCGGGATGTCTAGTGCGAGCGCGCCGATCACGGCGAGCACGAAGCCACCGAACAGCGCGGCGATCGAGGTCCACGGCGGCCACGAGACGAGCGGATAACGCTCGTCGCTCTCCGGCGCCTCAGGAGGCTCCTGCGAGGGCAGCCCGTCGCCATCGAGCGGCGCGGCGGGAGCCTGCGGTCGCATTTCCTCCGGCGGGAGCTGAGGCTGGGGCATCGACGTGCTCATCGGTTCACCGAAAGCGAGCCTAACCGCCCCGCCGCGCCGATCATGCTCGGCAACTCGTCCAGCGTGCGAATGACGGGCGAGCAGGTCGAACCCGCCTGCAGGCTCTCGGCACCCTCCCCGTCGCGGCGCAAGAGCACCGCGCGAATCCCCGCTCCACGCGCGCCGAGGACGTCGTGCTCGATCGAGTCGCCGACGTGCACGGCCTCCTCGGGTGCGACGCCGGCGAGCGCGAGCGCGGCGTCGAAGATCTCGCGCGCGGGCTTGGGCCGCCCCACCGCACCGGAGGTCACGACGCCGTCGAGCTCGCGGTGCAGCCCGATTCCTCGCAGCACCGCGGGCAGCGCACAGTCCCAGTTGCTCACGACCACGAGGCCCAGGCCGCGCTCGCGCAGGCGCGCGAGCGCGTTGTGGGCATCGGGCTGGGCGCGAAAGCGCAGCGAACCGAGGAGCAGCTCGAGCAGCTCGACCGAGCTCAGCTGCCGGGCGACCGCGCTTGGGAGCGCGTCGGCGAGCACCGCCGCGCAACGCGCGCGCAGCTCTGCGAGCGTGACCTCGTCGCGGGCCTCGTGGTGATGCTCTCGGTAGCAGGACATCTCGCGCGCGAAGGCGCGCTCGGCCTCCGCGCCCGTGATGGCGATCCCGTGCTGCTCGGAGAGCAAGCGAGCGAGTCGCGGCCCGGGTGGCTCGAGTGCGATCAACGTGCCGAGGCCGTCGAGCAGCACTGCCCGGATCGCGGCCCTGCTCACGCGACCCAGTGCCAGCTCGCGAAGGCGGCGGTGAAGAAGGCCATCGAGAGCGCCGAGAGCACGAGCACCGGCGCGCGCGCGCGCGGGTGCGCCGCGAGCCACGCGCCGAGCCACATCGCGAGCGGGAACAGCACCAGCAGGAAGCGAGGAAGCGACATCAGCGGTTCGGAGCTCACCGGATAGGACAGCGGCAGCGCGAGCGCGAGCAGCACGTACACGCCGTACGCCGGCGGCAACGCGCGAAGCACGCCCACGACCGCGACCGCCGCGCCGATCACGAACGCCAGCAGCAGCACGTTGTGTGAGGCGCTCACGAGCGGCGCGCCGCTTGCCGGTGGGAAGTACGAGTGCGCTCCCTGCAGCGACGCCAGCTGGCGAACGCCGTCGAAGGCGGCGACCGAAGCGCTCCAGACCCCCCCGAAGGGACCCGCGAAATGGCGGCCCCATAGCGCCTGGGAGTGGAAGGGCGCGGCCGCGTCGCCTCCCGCGAGTCCCAGGTATGCCGCGAACAGCGCCGTTCCCAGGGGCATCAGCGCGAGCCACAGGACGTCGCGACGCAGCCGGTAGCGCGGTGCCAGGAGGCTCGCGCCCGCGCGGTCCGGCGGACGGTCCTCCCGCGGTCCGTAGAGGTACAGCAGGAGCGCGGGCGCCAACAGCAGGATCCCCGTCGGCCGTGTCGCCCCGGCCAGCGCTCCGAGCACTCCCGTCCACGCCCAACGACCCTTGCGAGCGCACCAGAAGACGGCAACGGACAGCGCGAGGTAGAGCGACTCGCTGTAGACCGCGGAGAGGAAGAAGGCCATCGGCGCGAACGCCATCACGAGCACCGCAAGTCGCGCCACCTCACGTCCCTGGCCACCGGCGCCCAGCTCGAGCGCAGTGAGGCGGTGGAGCCCGTAAAGCGCGAGGAAGAGAGCCGCCAGCGACACGAGCGCGCCGGCGAGTATCGGTGGCACCAGCAGCGCCGAGACGCCGCGGACGAGCAGCGGGTACAGCGGGAAGAAGGCGGCGCGCGCGCTCGTCGCCGCGCCGAGTGACGGCTTGTAGCCTTCGCGCGCGATCAGCAGGTACCAGCCCGCGTCCCAGCGTGCCGCGGGCGCGACGAGCAGATCTCCGAGCGAGCCGAAGCCGCGTGTCAGCGCTTCGTGCGCAATCACCTTGCGCGCCGGCCCGAAGCCGAGCACCGCGACCGTTCCCGAGCCCGCGAGCCATACGAGCAGCCGCGAGCTCCACAGCGCGCGCCACGCGTCGCGTAGCGCCGCCGCGTGCGCCGGAGATGCCGAGACAGGCTCGGCGGCGGCGCCCCATCCCCCGAGGGCACCGAGCTCGGTGCCCTCCGGCGCCGCGGGACCATGCGTCGCGGAGAGTGCGAGCTCTCCCGTGTCGGTGCTCATACCCCACCCATGATCGCTGCTTGCCTGCCAGACTTCGTCACATCACAGATGTCGAGGCATTCGCGACAGCGCCGACGCAGGCGTAACCGGGCAGGGGCGCCCCACGCTTTCATCCTCGGGCTCGGCGTGCTCGCGGGCGCGTTCGTGATCGCCATCGCCGGCGCAACCCTATACGTGGTCTCCCTCGTGCACTCGGCGCCGTCGCTCGCGTCGGTGCAGCCGATCGTCCTCGGCACGCCCTCCGAAGTGCTCGCCGCAAACGGCACGCGTCTGGGCTTCATCCAATCGGACACCCTGCGCACTCCTGTCACGTGGAACCAGATACCCGAAAACGTCAAGAACGCGACCGTCGCAATCGAGGACCAGCGCTTTTACCACAACGACGGCATCGACCTCACGGCGATCGTGCGTGCGGCGCTCGCGGACGTATCGCACGGCGCAACGCTCCAGGGCGCCTCCACGATCACGATGCAACTCGTGCGGAACCTGTACCTCGGCAACGACCTTCGCACGTTCAAGCAGAAGCTCACCGAGGCGAAGCTCGCGCTCGAATACAACAAGCACCACAGCAAGCGCGAAATCCTCACCGAATATCTGAACGACATCCCCTACGGAACCGTCGGCGGGCAGACTGCGATCGGCGTCGAGGCAGCCTCGCAGGTCTTCTTCGACAAGCCAGTGTCACGGCTGAACCTTCAACAGGCGGCGCTGCTCGCAGGGCTGCCACAGGCGCCCTCGGACTACAACCCGCTCGTGCACCAGAAGCTCGCGCGTGAACGGCGCAACGTCGTGCTCGGGAAGATGGCAGAACTTCACCTCATCACGGCGTCGCAGGCTCGCGCTGCGCAGTCTGCGCCGCTCGACGTGCACCGCGGCTACTACTACTCACAGCGGCGAGAAAGCTTCTTCTTCGAATATGTCCGCCAGCAGCTCGTCGAACGCTATGGCGCCAACACGGTCGACTACGGCGGGCTGAAGATCTACACGACGCTCGACCTCACGATGCAGCGACAGGCGCGCAACGCGATCGACGCGGTTCTCCCCGAACCCGGGGACCCGGCGGCGGCGATCGTCTCGATCGACCCGGGCACCGGTTACATCCGCGCGATGGCGGAGGCGCCCCGGTACGAAGGCTCGCAGTTCAACCTCGCGGCCGACGCGCACCGCCAGGCCGGCTCGACGTTCAAGACGTTCGTGCTGCTCACCGCGCTGCGACAGGGCGTCGATCCCAACACGACCTACTACACGTCGCGACCACTCGACTTCGTCGACCCGCGGTGGGGGCCGATCAACATCCACACCTACTCCGGCTCGCTCGGCGCGAGCTACAACGTCCAGACGGCGTTCATGCAGTCCAACGACCCGATCTTCCAGCTGCTCGACCTCGACGTCGGTCCGCAGAACGTCAAGCAGACGGCTCAGCTCGCGGGAATCGCCGCGCCGCTGGAAGGGGTCCCGGCCGAGGGGCTCGGCGGGCTGCGCGTCGGCGTGACACCGCTTGAAATGGCCGACGCCTACGCGACGATCGCCGACGGCGGCTGGCGCGACCAGCCGATCGCGGTCACGAAGGTCGTGTTCCCCAGCGGTCGCACCGAGGACCTCGGGACGCCGCGCCGCACGAAGGTCTTCTCCGACGGCGTCACCTCGGAAGCGACGAAGCTGCTCGAGCAGTACATCACCGACGGGCTCGGCACGGGCGCCAACTTCGGCTGTCCCAACAGCGGCGGCAAGACGGGCACCACCGACGAAAACACCGACGCGTGGTTCGTCGGCTTCACGGATCGCCTCGCGACGTCGGTCTGGATCGGCTACCCGCAGGGGAAGATCCCGATGACGGACGTGCAGGGGGTCACCGTCGAGGGGCCGAACCTGCCCGCGACGATGTGGCACGACTACATGGAAAGCGCGACCGCCGGCGAATGCCCGCCGTTCCCGCCGGCGACGCAGCCAATCGTCTTCCAGCCATTCGACGGCAAGTATCAGAGCGGTTCCGGCACGGGCACGCATGTGGAATCGCAGCCGGCTGAACGACCGATCGAAGAACGTCCGCAGACTCATGTCCACCATCACGCGCACTCCGGCGGCGGTACCGGCGAAGGCCAGCCGGCCGAAGAAGAAGAACATCCGAGCGCGCCCCCCGTGCCCGTGCCGGAACCGGCGCCGGAACACACGGGCAAGCCCCATGAAACCGAAAGCGGCCCGCCCGAAGGAGGCGGGGCGGAAGGCGGCCAGGGCCCCAACCACGGCGAAGCCGGCGGCGGCCCGCCGGGGGGTTAGCACCCGTCACGCGCTGGCGCGTGCTGATAGCTTGACCACGGAACGTGGCCAAGGAAGACAAGATCGAATTTGACGGCGAGGTGGTCGAGGCCCTGCCGAATGCGATGTTCAGAGTGAAGCTCGACAACGACCACGTTGTTCTCGGCCACGTAGCCGGCAAGATGCGCCGCTTTCGCATCCGCATCCTTCCCGGCGACCGCGTCCGCGTCGAGCTCTCCCCGTACGACCTCGACCGCGCGCGTATCGTCTACAGGCATCGCTGAGCGCTCGCTGATCGACGCCATCGCGGCAGAGCTCGCGGACGGCGGAGCGGAGGTTCTACGCGGCGTCGGCGACGACGCCGCGGTGGTGCGCTCGCGCCCGCTCTGCGTGACCTCGGTCGACACCGCCGTCGACGGCGTGCACTTCCGGCTGCAGGAGGGCTGGATGAGCGCCGAGGACGTCGGGTGGCGCGCGCTTGCGAGAGGTCTCTCCGACCTCGCCGCGATGGGTGCCGACCCCGGGGAGGCGTATCTCGCCTTCATGTTGCCCGCGGGCCTCTCCGAGGACGGCGCGCTCGCGATCGCACGAGGCGCGCATGAGCTCGCGCGCGCCAGCGGGACGACGATCGCCGGCGGCGACGTGGTTGGCGCGCCCATGCTCGCGGTCAGCGTGACCGTCGTGGGATGGGCCGAGCGCGAGCGCGAGCTCGTCGGGCGAGACGGCGCGCAGGCGGGAGACATCGTCGGCGTCACGGGGGAGCTCGGTGGCGCCGGAGCGGCGCTCGCGATCCTCGAGGCGGGCGCCGATGAGCTTGCTCGCGCCGCGCCGAGCGATGCCTTGAAGCGATGCCTCGCGCGACTGCGCCGCCCGCAGCCGCGAATTGTGGAGGGCCGGCTCCTCGCGCGCCACGGCGCACACGCGATGATCGACCTCTCCGACGGGCTCGCGAGCGACGCCGCGCACATCGGGCGCGCAAGCGCGGTCCGCCTGCGAGTGATGCTCGAGGAGCTTCCGCTACCCGCGGGCGTGCGCGAGCTCGCGAGCAGCCTGCGGCTCGACCCCCTGCGCCTCGCGGCCGCCGCGGGAGACGATTACGAGCTCTGCTTCTGCGCCGCACGAGATGATCGCGCTCGGATCGAGCGGGCGCTCGGAGAGCGCGGAGAGACGCCCATCACCTGGATCGGCGAGGTGCTCGAGGGCAGGCCCGGCGTGGAGTTGGTGGACGCGCAAGGGCGCGTGCTCGCGCTCGAGGGCTTCGAGCACAAGTGGTGAGCGGCTAGATCGATTCCGTGAGGCCGCGGTCCGGGATGCCGAGCCCGTGCGCCAGTTCGCTCGTCGTGTAGGAGCCTGAGACGAGGCTCTGCACGTAGGCCTGAGCGGCGCCAAGCGGCACGGCGGCCGTGAGGCGCCCGAACACGAGAATCCGCTGCGCCGCGCTGAACAGCGGCGTGCAGGCTGAGAGCACGATCCGCGGATGACCGACGGAGCTCACCGCGGCGCTCACGTTCGAGGGGTCGACCACCCGCGTGCCCGTGACGGCGTACGTGAAGCGGCCATAGGGCATCGTGAGCGCGATCAGGTCGCCGCGCCTCAGTTCATTTATGTGGCGAAACGGAGCGAGGTAGGTCGTGCGGTGGCCCGCGATCGCGGTCGTGCCCGAGAGCCCCGGGAAGGTGCGTTGCGGGTATATCGAGCGCGAGTAGATGCCCGGTCCCTCCTCGAGTTCCGCCGTGCCCGTGCCGTTGACGACCACGAAGTTCGCGCCGATGTGGGGGATTTCGATGCGCCCGACCGCGCTTCCGTAGGCCGCCCTGCGTTCGAGGTCTTCCGCGAGCAGCGCGATCCGTTCGTCAACGCGGTGCGTGAGCGTGAGCCGCTGCGCGAGCACACCTGAGGGCGTCCTGCGATCGAGGGCACGCAGCGAGCCGCCGAGTTCGTCCTGCTGGATCGTCGCGTAGAGCGCCGTCAGCGGCTCTTGCCAGACGAGCGTGATCCCCGCGTCCGCGAGCGCCAGGAGGCCCGCCGCGATGAGCGCCCAGGAGAGCACGCGTGTCATGCGCCCCGCGATCGTCCTCCGCGGGGACCGCGTGCGCGGCCGCGAGGCTCCTATCGAGAGCACACGCGGGAAGCTACGGCGGCGATCGGACCCACCGCGGTAGAGGCCCGCGAAGCCCCAACAGCAATAGGTGAAGGCGCCGCCGAGGTAGGAGAGAAAGAGCTTGCGCGAGGGGCGATGTGAGGGGAAGCCCTTGACCACAGCCCGTGGCTTCGCACGCATCTCCATCACCCGCGCTATCTACGCAGTGCGGACTCCGTGCCCCCCAAGGACCCAGGGCCGGCGTAGCTCAGCGGCCCGCGGACGGTGATCGCCCGCGGTTCCTCGCGGACGCGTGGCGCCGTGCGCGCCGCCAGCGCCATGATCGTCGCGGCGGCCGCGCAACCGAGCGCGCAGCTCCACAGCACCACCGTTCCCACCCCGATGCGGCCGCCCGCCACGAGCAGCGTCCCGGTCCACATGGTTCCCGTGAAGCCGCTCGCAAACTGTCCCGCGTAATACGCGAGGACGAGTACAGGAACGCATACACCCAACAGTACTACCCCCACGCCGGCCCACCTGTGCCTTGGGCGCAGCTCGGGCGCCGCGAGAAGCAGCCACAGATGGGCCGCCGGGACCATCAGCAGCGCCGCAAACGGGTTCGCGAGCCACGTCACGAACGCGACCGTGTCGAGCACGATGAGCATCCCCGCTCCGGCGGCCGCGGGAAATGCGCCCGGAGCGAGGCCGAGCGCGCGCACGAGGCGCGGCCACGAGAGCAGGCCCACCAACAGCGCAAGCGAGGTGAGCGTGATTACCGCGACCGCGCCGGCGCCGATCTGCACGGCGCCATGCGTCACCGGGGCGCCCGGCACCGGCCCCGCGACGCCGATCGCACCCATCACCACCAGCACGAGCCCGGCGAGCAGAAACGGATAGCCACAGGCGAGCGTGAAGCACACCCACCGACCTACCGGTTCGCGCCGTCTTCGCACCCGCGCGAGCCCGTCGACGGCCGCCGCGAGTGCCGGTAGCAGCAGCGCCGCGACGAGCAGCCGCACGGTCCAGCCCGGCACGACGTCGTGGGAGAACAGGAGCTCGCCCTGGGGGCCGGCGGAGAGGTCGGGATTCGCATCGAGGGCGTCGACCGTGCTCAACACCGCGCTCCCGAGGCCTTCGAGATGCGCATCGCTCACCACACTGCGGGGTGAGGGCCCGGATTCACCCGATGCCTGGACCATCACCGCAGGCACGCCGGCGGCGTTCAGAGGACCCTGTTCGCCCGCGGTCAGCGGCACCGCGAGATGCACGAGCTGGTCGACGAAGCTCGGCGAGCCCGCCCTGAAGCCGGCCTGCTGGCCGATCGCGTTCGCCGTCGTCTCCGCGAGTTCGATCGGCGCGCTGCCGACGGCGCTCGAGTAGGGGATCACCACGGGCCGCCGCAGCGACGCCGACGCGAGGTCGCCCAGGACGATCGCCGCGTCGGCGGGCCTCCCCGCGGCCGCTTCGGGGACCGCGGGCGGCGTGCTTTCGCCGGACGCCCCAGCCGCCGCTTCGTTCGACGCACCCGGTTCGGCCGCCCCGCCCGCTTCGCCCGCAGCGCCTTCCCCAGCTGCTCCCGGCGGCGATTCCGGCTGCGACCCCGACGTTGCGCCCGCGCCGCTTCCGACCTGCGGCCCCGCAGGGCCGCTGCTGCCGGTTTGCGCGGCGGTCAGTCCCGATCGCGCAAGCCAGGGAACGTTGCCGCCCTGCAGCGCGCTCGCGAAGTCCGCGGCGCCGGCGGCGCCGCCGCTGCCGCCGCTCGTGGACACGAGCAGGATCGTGCGGTTCGTCTCGCGGTCGGCGAGCACGCGACCGAGCTCGAGGAGCACCGCGGTGCCCGACAGCGCGGCTTCCGCGCCGACGCCGGCAGCGTCGCGGTGCGCGAGCACGACGATCGGGCTCTCGCTCGTCTTGCCCGGGCGCGCCGCGACGACCGTGAGCAGAGAGCGCTCGCCCTCGATTGTCTCACCGCTCGTATGGCGCACGCTCACGTGGAAGGCGCCCCCCAGGCCCTCGAACGTCTGCGCGATCTGCCGTGCGAGCGCGTCGTCGGCTTGACCGCCCGGCGGACGGCGCGGGAATTCGTGCGCGAGCGTCTGCAGCTCCTGCGTCGTCCAGGCGCCGTCGAAGGCGTCCGACGCGAGCGTCGAGCTGAGCGCCGGCGGGCGGTTC
This sequence comes from uncultured bacterium, assembly GCA_963738355.1. GTDB lineage: Bacteria > Actinomycetota > Thermoleophilia > Solirubrobacterales > Solirubrobacteraceae > Palsa-744. The sequence goes on along the minus strand of CAVTWF010000010.1, from coordinate 106,357 downwards.
GTGAGCGAGAGCGCGGCCACCGCGAGCACCGCCGCGAGCGGCACCATGGCGGCCCGGTATATGCGGCCATTGAGCAATGCGAGCAACCGACCCGGAAACTTAACCCTTACGGCGGCATCGTTACGCGCCGCGAGCCCGTCGCGCGCGGCCGCGACGGGCGCGAAGCGGTCATGTTACGGGGCCTCCGGCGCATATAGTCCGTGCGTGCTTCAGCCCGTTTCGGTCGCCAGCAAGCCGCTTTCGGACTACACCCACATCTGCGGCAAGGAGCTGGTCGAGGAAGTGCGCGAGCTCGCCGAGCCGCTGAAGGGGATGAAGGTCGTCCACGTCTCCGCGACCGCGTTCGGCGGCGGCGTCTCGGAGATCCTCTACACGCTCGTGCCGCTCATGCGCGACGTCGGGCTCGAGTGCGAGTGGCAGGTGATCTATGGCCGCGAGGAGTTCTTCGAATCGACGAAGATGCTCCACAACGCGCTTCAGGGCGCGGAAAACGACCTCAGCCCGGAGCAGTGGGACACCTGGTGGCGCTACAACGAGATGAATGCGCGCGAGCTACCGGAGGGATGGGACATCTGCCTCGTTCATGACCATCAGCCCGCGGCGCTCTTCGCGCTCGCGCCCGAGAAGGCGCGCGGGTGGATCTGGCGCTGCCACCTCGACCTCTCGACGCCCAACCCGACGACGCTCGAACAGTTCCTGCCGCAGGTGCAGGACTACCCCGAGAGCGTCTTTCACATGCAGCGAGTTCGTGCCGGAGGGCATGCACGGGCACGTGAACGTCGTGCCGCCCGCAATCGACCCGCTCGCGCCGAAGAACATGGCGCTCTCGCCGGACGAAGCGTCGTACGTGTGCGACCAGCTCGGCATCGACACGGGGCGGCCGCTGATGTGCCAGGTCTCGCGGTTCGATCCCTGGAAGGACCCGCTCGGCGTGATCGACGCCTATCGGATCGTCAAGGAGTCGCACCCCGGCGTCCAGCTCGCGCTCGTCGGCTCGATGGCGAGCGACGACCCCGAAGGGTGGGACTTCTTCAACGCGACGCTCGCACACGCCGGCGAAGACCCCGACGTGCACATCCTCAGCAACTTCAACAACGTCGGAGCGGTCGAGGTCAATGCGTTCCAGACGCATTCCGACGTCGTGATCCAGAAGTCCATCCGCGAGGGCTTCGGGCTGACCGTCTCGGAGGCGATCTGGAAGGCGCGCCCCGTCGTCGCGGGCAACGTCGGCGGCATCCCGCTGCAGATCGAGGATGGCGTGACGGGCTTTCTCGTCTCCAGCATCGAGGAGTGCGCGGAGCGCACCTCACAGCTGCTCGCCGACGCCGAGCTCGGCACCGCACTCGGGAGGCGCGGCAAGGAGCACGTGCGCAAGCATTTCCTCATGCCACGCTATCTTCGCGACTACCTGCGGATCTTCAACGGGATGGGGCTGTGAGCGCGTCGCTCGTGCTCGTATCCAATCGCGGACCCGTCACCTACGACGAACATGGAGAGGCGCAGCGCGGATCAGGCGGCCTCGTGACCGCGCTCACCGGGCTCGCATCGCACCGCGAGGTCCGCTGGATCGCATCCGCGATGACCGACAGCGACGCGCGAGTCGCAGAGGAACACGGTGGCGGGCCGTTCCTCGTGCGAGCGCCCGGCGGCGGTGAGTACAACCTCCGCTTCGTCGTCTCCGACCCGCAGGCGTACGACCGCTTCTACAACGTCTTCGCGAACCCGATGCTGTGGTTCATACAGCACTACCTGTGGGACCTCTCGAACGCGCCCGACATCCGCCGCGAGGAGATCGAGGCGTTCGAGTTCGGCTACAACGTCGTCAACGAAGACCTCGCGCGCGCGGTCGTGGAGGAACTGGGCGACGACCCCGAGCCCGTCGTGATGGTTCACGACTACCACCTCTACACGCTGCCCGACCTCGTCCGTCGCGCGCGTCCGGAGGTCTTCCTGCACCACTTCATCCACATCCCCTGGACGCAACCGGACGCGTGGCGGGTCCTCCCCTCGCGAATCCGCGAGGACATCTTCAGCGGGCTGCTCGCGAACGACATCGTCGGGTTTCACACGCGCTCCTACCGCCACAACTTCCTGCAGTGCTGCCGTGACCTCATGGACCTCGAGGTCGACTTCGACGGAGGCGTCGTGCGCTTCGGCGACCGCGACGTGTGGGTGCGCGCGTACCCGTTGCCGATCGACCACCTCGCCACACGCCGCCTCGCGCAGAGCGAGCGCGTGAAGGCGTTCGAGCAGGAACTCCTGCGCCGGCGGCGCGACTTCCTGATCCTGCGCGTTGATCGCGCCGACCTCTCCAAGAACGTGCTGCGCGGGTTCTCCGCATTCGACCTCTTTCTCGAACAGCACCCGGAGGTCCGCGAGCGGGTGACGTTCGTCGCGCAGCTCATGCCCTCGCGCACGGACGTGCCGCAGTACGCGGAGTACCTCGAGCGCATCGAGGCATTGGTCGCGGTCATCAACCATCGTCACGGGACGCCCGACTGGATGCCGATCCAGCTGAAGCTCCGCGACGACCTCGAGGAGGCGGTCGCCGCCTACAAGCACTACGACGTGCTGCTCGTGAACGCGATGTTCGACGGCATGAACCTCGTCGCGAAGGAGGGGCCGATCATCAACGAGCGCGACGGCGTCTCGATTCTCTCGGAGAACACGGGCGCGCACGAGGAGCTCGGCGAGTACGCGCTCTCCGTGAACCCCTTCGACATCCAGGAGCTCGCGGACTCCATCGACGCCGCGCTCACGATGGATGCCGCGGAGCGACGGCGTCGCGCGCAGGGCCTCGTCGAGATCATCACCTCACGCGATCCCGGCGATTGGATCGACGAGCAGCTTGCGGACATCCGGCGTAAGGCGTTGGCCAAATCCCACTGACACGGCAGGGGCTGATCGGCGCAGCACGCGGGAGCGCACGCTCCATATATCCTGAGACGACACCGCTTCGGCATTGTGCGCCGCAGAGGTGCCGACCATCTATGCCACCGCCCACGGATTCCCCCGGCGCTCACGCGCCCATCACGTATGACCTCGTGCTGCTGCTCGACACGGAAGCGGCACAGGACGCGCGCGCAGGCGTGCTCAAGGAGGTGAAGAACAGCATCTCCGCCGACGGAGAGCTGCTTCGCCACGACCAGTGGGGAAACCGCGAGCTCGCATACCCGATCAGGCACCGCAACCAGGCCGAGTACCACCTGCTCCAGTTCCAGCCCGCGAAGGTGGACCTCCTGCAGGGGCTCGACCGCTCGTTGAGCATCGCCGACGAGGTGCTGCGCTTTCGGATCGTGAAGCTCAGGCCCGGGACGCCGGCGCCGCCGGACATGCGCGGCGCCCAGACCCCGAGCGAGCCCCGCGCGAGCAGTCCGCCCGCGGCCGAGCCGCCGGCGGCGGAGCAGCACGAGCCAGAGGAGGGCCCGGCAGCGCAGGCGAGCGCGCCGGCTGAGGAGAGCACGCCCTCCGAGTCGGCAGGCGCGCCGGCCGGCGACGCCGCGGCCACCGAAGAGCCAGCCGGCGACGAGGGAAGCTCCGCCGGCTCAGAGTCGGGCTAGGGAGGGCCGTGTCGGCGGGATTGGATCGGCGACGCTAGGAGCCTTGCGCAGACTCCGTCCGTCCCTGCTCGCGCCGGCGGTCGCGTTGGCGGCGCTCACGATCGCGGGCGGCGCCTACCTCGCGCCCGCCTTCGGCGCAACCCAGAAGGGGGGCAGCTCGCCGGGCTCGCCGCCCCCGGCTGACCCTCGCGTGCGCGTGATCGAGCCGCCCGTGGGCCTCTCGATCGAGTACCCCTTGATGGCCCAAGAGCTCGGCGGCGCCCCATGCCCCCCTTCCGCGCTCGTCAACGAGCTCATTCGGCTCGGCGCTCCGCCGCTTCATCTCGGCGGCAACAGCCAGGACCTGACCGTGCCCGCAGGCGTGCTCCCCGTTCCCTCGCCCTCCTGGGACTCCTCCACGCTCTACCAGCTGCCCGCGAGCTTTTGGACTCAGCTGCACTGCCTGCTCACGGCGACGAAGGAGCCGCTCACCGTCGGGCTCAACCTCAAGAGCAGCCAGCTCGCGTGGGACGCGCAGATGGTCGCGTCAGCGCAGGCGACCGCGACGAGCGGGCTGGCGTTCTCGCTCGGCAACGAGCCCGACCTCTACTACCTGCCGAACTACGCGTCGCTCGGCAAGGGCACGCCGAACGCCGAAGCGCTCGGCGGGAACCTCTACGTCCAGGTCGGTGGCTACCTGCGCCAAGCTGTGGGCAGCGCCCCCGTTGTCGGTCCCGAACTCGCACACCCGCATGATTGGCGAAGGCTGCTCCCGCGCGTGATCGCGGAACTCCACCTGGGAGTCGTCGGCGTCCACCTCTATCCCCTAAGCGATTGCGGCAGTCCGAGCGCCGTCACGGTCCGGCGGCTGCTCTCGGTCGAATCCGCGGACGCGCCGAACGAACTCGCGTGGGTCGTGGCGGACGCGAACGCCGCGGGCGTGCCCACGATCATCTCCGAGGCGAACTCCGCGGCGTGCGGCGGCAGGGCCGGCGTCTCGGACAGCCCCGCCTCCGCGGTGTGGGCGATCCGCTACGTGCTCAGCGCGCTCAAGATCGGCTTCCAGGAGGTGCGCTTCCACATGAGCGGCGGCCCCTACGACCCCTTTGTCGTCCGGGGCTCACACGTGAGCGAGCGCCCGCTCGCGATCGCGCTCACCGCGCTCAACTACTGGCTGCCGGTCGGCTCCTCGCTCGCGACCGTCTCGAGCTCACACGGGATCGTCGCGACGTCGGTGACCGGCGGCCGCGTCGAGCTCATCTACGACAACGAGCGCACGAAGGCTCAGACGTTGGAGCTGCCCGCGACGCACAACCTGCAGGTCGAGGTCATGACGTCCACGCGGGCGGGGCTTGCGAAGCAGGTGCTGCCGATGCGCCACGGCCGGGTCAAGCTGCGTATCGCTGCCAACAGCCTCGTCGCGGCGCTCTCCTGAGCGGCAGCTAGATCGCGCCGAGGCGGTTGTCGTAGCGCCAGTGGCGCCCGCCGTCGCTGGAGACGTACACCCAGTTGACGGCCGCGCCGCTCGAACCGCTCGCCCCCTGCGCGACCGCAAACAGCTTCCCGTCTTCCGCGGCGACGACGGCGAGCACGACTTCACCGAGGATCGCGCGCCACCAGTGCTTTCCACCATCGCTCGTGACGTCGACGGCCTGGCCGCCGCCAGGGCCCCCGAAGGCGAAGAACGTCCGTTTGCTCGCGGCGCCGACGTCGAGCACGACGAGCGGCGCCTGCGCCGCGTTGACGTGCAGTGCGGGGCCGTCGATGCGCCACGTCCTGCCGCCGTCCTGGGTGGCCGCCGGGTACTGCGCCTGGGTCAGGCTCGCGAGCGCGAACCCGTGTTGCGCGTCCACGAATACGCGATGCCCGAGCTGCGACTGACGCACGAGCGTGCCCGGCCGGCGGGTGTTCGGCGTGCGTGCGATGGGCGTCGCCGTGACGCTCGCCGGCGGAGTCGCCGCGCTCGGACTCGCGGCGCCGCTGGAGGCGGCGAGATGAGACCCCGCCAACGCCGCGGCGACCGCGAGGCCAACGGCGATCCTTGGGAGTGCGTGAGAAACGAGAAGCTGGCGCATCGGAAGCCCTTCGACTACGTGTCTGAAGAGAGCTTTCACGTCCGCGGCCGGATTCCTTCACACTTGTTGGCATGGCTCGCCGTACACAAACGCTCGCCTTCGGCGCGTGTGCCGCGCTCGTCATCGCCGGCATCGTCTGCGCGGCGGCGGTCTCGGGCGTGACGGGGGAGGTGCTCACGATCGTGCTCCTCTCTGCGGGCCTCGGCGGCGCCGTGCTGCTCGTCTTCCTCGAAGTCGGCTTGGGGGAGGAAAGGGAGCGCGCGAGCAAACGCGAGCGTCGCTGAGGACCGCAAGCGCGCCCGGTACGCACGCAGCGCGAATCCCAACTGGCGGGCTCATACGCACGCGCGGCTACGCTTGCCGGCATGCCCTATACGGACACCGACGCTCGCCAGCAGCTGCTCGACGGGCTCGCGCAGGCCGGGGACGACCTCGCGCAGGCGCTCTCGTCTCTGGGCTCCGCCCACGAAGACCTCGACGAACAGCAGGGTAATCAGCTCGAAGAGGAGCTCTTTCAGCCGCTGCGGCGCGCCTACGGGCGGGCAAAGCGCGCGCACGCCGAGTTCGCCGCGCGTTACGGGCTGCCCGCGCACGAGTTTCTGACGCCCACGCCGGGGGCGCCCGCAACCGGCGTCAAGGGCTTCGTCGAAGAGGCCGTCGAGGCGGTCGGGCGCGCGGAGACACAACTCGTCGGAATCCAGGACTCGCTGATGCCGATCGAGGTTGGCGACGCCGACCTCCGCGCGGGGCTCGCCGAAGTGCGCCAGCTAATCGAGGGCGTCTCGCAGAGCGCGCGCGCCTTCATGCGCACGTTCGGGCGCTAGCGCGCCCGCGCCCGCCACAGCGCGGACGGTAGAGTTCGCGCCGTGAAGGCGTTCGTCACGGGCGCTACGGGTTTCATCGGCGGGCATGTCGCACGCAAGCTGCGCGCGAGGGGCGACGACGTCGCGATCCTCGCGAGGTCTCCCGCGAAGGCGCAAGCGCTGCAGGAGCTCGGGTGCGAGGTGATCGAGGGCGACCTCTCGGACCGCTCCGCGATCGAGCGCGGCGTCGAGCGCAGCGACGCGGTCTTTCACGTCGCCGCGACCTACAAGGTGGGGATCCCCGCATCCGAGCGCGAGGCGATGCGTGAAGCGAACGTCGGCGGCACCGAACGCGTCCTCGACGCGGCAGAGCAGGCGGGGGTTGCGAGGACGGTCTACGTCTCGACGGGGAATGTCTATGGCAACACGAAGGGGCAGGTGGTCGACGAGGCATACGTCCGCCCGCAGCCGCCCGACTTCCTCTCGCAATATGACCGCACGAAGTACGAAGCGCACCAGCTCGCGCTCGAGCGGATCGCGAACGGCGCGCCGATCGTGATCGTGATGCCGGGCGGCGTCTACGGGCCCGATGATCCCTCCGAGCTGGGCAACATGATCGACCAAGCGCGGACGGGGAAGCTGAAGCTGCGCCTGTTCCCGTCAACGGGCTTCAACTACGTCCACGTCGAGGACGTCGCCGACGGGATCCTGCTCGCCCACGACAAGGGACGCATCGGCGAGCCCTACAACGTCGCGGGCCAGCGCTCCACGATCGGAGAGCTCGTCGACAAGGTGTCCGCGCTCGTGGGACGCAAGCCGCCACGCGCGACGATGCCGCCCGCGCTGATGAAGGCGGCGATCCCCGTCGGCCCGCTCGTCGGCAAGCTGCTCGGCTTCCCACCAAACCTCGCGGAGCTCATCCGCACCTCCGACGGCGTCACGTTCTGGATGAGCGACGAGAAGGCTCGGGGCGAGCTTGGCTTGCGCACCCGCGACCTCGACACGGGGCTCGCGCAGACGCTTGGGCTCGAGGGCCGCGAGCGCGCCGCAGAGCAGCCCGGAGTCGCGCCCGCGCCGGGCTAGGCGCGGAGCGTCGCAACGCATCTGCACGCGACTCTACCGGTGCCCGCGACGAGTTATTACACTCCTCGCGTGCAGGGAATCGAGAAGCAGGCGCCCACGCGTACAGACGCGTTGCGGGCCTCGCCGAGGATGTTCGAGTCGAGCCTCCTCGACTTCTTCTCGCGCGTGCACCCCTCCGTGCCGGTGATCATCTACGTGCCCGCGATCGTCGTGCTCTCCGTGCTCGCCCTCGCGCACCTCTCCGTGCTCGCGTTCGTGGGGCTCTTCGTCGGCGGCTACCTGATGTGGACGCTCTTCGAGTACTGGCTGCATCGGATCGTCTTTCACTTCGAACCCGAGGACGGGATCGGCGCCCGCCTTCACTGGATCATCCACGGCGTGCATCACGACCATCCCAACGACCCGATGAGGCTCGTGATGCCTCCCGCCGTGAGCGTCCCCGTCGGCGTGATCGTCATCGCCGCGCTGTACCTCATCTTCGGCTCTCACTACGCCCTCGCGCTTGGCGCCGGCTTCGTGACGGGCTACCTCGCCTACGACATGACCCACTACTACCTGCACCACTTCAGCCCCCGTGGGCCGCTCAGCCGGATGCTGCGCGAGCTGCACATGCGCCACCACTTCCAGGACGAGACGCGCGGCTTCGGAATCTCCGCGCCCTACTGGGACGCCATTTTCCGCACGTTGCCACGTCGGGGCTCGCGACCGCCCGCCGGCTAGGGCGCTTGCGCCGAGCGCTGCTCTAGACTCGGTCGTTCGCTCATCCAGCGCTCAAAAAGCGCGGCGACAACCACAGGAGAGGACCGTGGCAGCATCAAACATCAACCGCGTCGTGATGACCGGAAACCTCACAGCAGACCCCGAACTGCGCTCGCTTCCGAGCGGCACCTCCGTGTGCAGCCTGCGCATCGCGTGCAACACGCGCCGCAAGAACGGCAGCACGGGCGAATGGGAGGACAAGCCCAACTACTTCAACGTGACCGTCTGGGGCGCGCAGGGCGAAAACGCCGCGCGCTACCTCTCGAAGGGGCGGCCCGTCGCGATCGACGGACGCCTCGAGTGGCGCGAGTGGGAGGCGCAGGACGGCACGAAGCGCCAAGCAGTCGATATCATCGCCGAGTCGGTGCAGTTCCTGGGATCGCGCGAAGGCGGCCCGCCAGGGAACGGCTCGGCGGGTGGGTACGGCTCCGGCGGCGACGTCCCGGTCAACGGCCAGGACTTCGAGTCCGCGCCTGTCGGCGTTGCTGGCCCGCAGGGTGCCGAAGGGGGCGAAGCGGCCCACGGCAGCGACGAGGACATTCCCTTCTAGACGGCAAGACTTACTGACGGCAGCGAGGTAACGAAGTGGCAAAGCAGCGCAATGCACGGGCCAAGCCGGCCCGTCGGCGAGAGCGACGAGGAGACGCCCGTGGTGGGCGCCGCAAGCCCTGCCAGCACTGCCGCGAAAAGGTCGAGCAGGTGGACTACAAGGACGTGGGCGCGCTGCGGCGCTTCATCTCCGAGCGCGGGAAGATCCGCTCGCGCCGCATCACGGGCGCCTGCCGGCGCCATCAGCGTCAGGTCGCGCGCGCCGTGAAGATCGCGCGCGAACTCGCGTTGCTGCCGTACGTGAGCGAGGGCGGAGGAGGACGCTGACTTGCCCGAAGCGGTGCTCCTGCAGGACGTCGAGTCGCTCGGCGAGCGTGGCGCGGTCGTCGACGTCTCGAAGGGCTACCTGCGCAACTACCTCGTTCCGCGCAAGCTCGCCACGCAGGTCACGCCCGGGCTCCTCGACGCGCTGAAGCGCCAGGAGGAGGCGGAGGAGCGAGCACAGCGCGAAGCCGTCGAACGCGCCGACGAGACCGCGGCGCTGCTGAACAAGACCGTGCTCACGATCCCGCGGCAGGCTGGCACCGACGGGCGCCTGTTCGGATCCGTGACCGCGAAGGACATCGCCGACGCGATCCGCGCGGCGCGCCAGATCAAGCTCGACAAGCGCGGCGTGCACCTTCCCGAGCCGATCAGAAACGTCGGAACCTACATGGTCGTCGTGGAGCTTCCCGGCGGACTCAACGCCACGGTCAAGACGATGATCGTGGCGCAGGGCGAGTAGCGCGGCCGCGTCCCGTCCGCGCACGCGCGCACCATTGGCATGGTGCACGGAATTTCATGCCCTCGTAGCGAAATGACGCCGTTGGTGGCGTCGGGTCCGGATCTACACTCGCCACACCGATGAGCTACCGACCGACAGTCGGCAACGGGTCCGCTCGCTCTGCAGCGGAGCCGCTCGTGCCGCCACACAACCTCGACGCCGAGCAGTCGGTGCTCGGCGCGATCCTCCTCACCGACCGCTCGCTGTACGCGCTCGTGATCGAGGAGGGGCTGCAGGCGGCCGACTTCTACCACGAACGCCACGGGCTCATCTACGAGGCGATGCTCTCGCTCTACGAGGAATCGGAGCCCGTGGACGTGCTCACCGTTACGGAGCGCCTCAAGCGCGGTAGACGCCTCGAGGACATCGGCGGCGCGGGTGCGGTGGACGAGCTCACGGGCGTCGTGCCGTCCGCGGGCCATGCGCGCCGCTACGCCCAGATCGTGCGCGAGAACGCGCTTTTGCGCCGACTTCTGAGCGCCGCATACGAGATCCAATCGAGCGTCTCGGAGCACGAGGCGCCTCCGCGCGAGCTCGTCGAGCACGCCGAGAAGGCGATCCTCGAGGTCGCCCGCGACGACCGCAAGCAGGATTTCCGCGCAATCGAGGAGGTGCTCCACGAGGAGCTCGACAAGCTGCACCGGCTCTCGATCGAGAAGACCTCCCTCACGGGCACGCCTTCGGGATTCAAGGACCTCGACGAGATCACCGGCGGCTTTCAGCCGGGCAACCTCATCATCATCGCCGCGCGCCCCGCGATGGGCAAGAGCGCGCTCGTGTGCAACATCGCGGAGAACGCCGCGGTGCGTCACTCGCGGGCCGTCGCGCTGTTCTCGCTCGAGATGGCGGAGGCCGAGCTCGCGCAGCGCTTCGTCGCCTCGCAGACGCCGATCAAGGGCGAGGAGCTTCGCAAGGGTCGCGTGCCCGAGCCGCGCTGGCCGAAGATCCTGAAGGCATCGCAACGGCTCGCCGCGGCGCCGCTGTGGGTCGACGACTCGAGCGACATCGGCCTGCTCGAGATCCGTGCGAAGGCGCGGCGCCTGCACAACCAGTGCGACGGAGGACTCGGGCTGATCCTTGTCGACTACCTGCAGCTCATGCGCACTGACAGCCGCTACGACAGCCGCGTGACCGCTGTCGGCGAGCTCTCCCGCGGCCTCAAGATCCTCGCGCGCGAGCTCGAAGTCCCGGTGATCGCGATCTCGCAGCTCTCCCGCGCGGTCGAGCAGCGGCCTGACAAGAAGAAGGTGCCGCAGCTCTCGGACCTGCGCGAGAGCGGCAACCTCGAGCAGGACGCCGACCTCGTCATGTTCATCTACCGCGACGAGTACTACAACGAGGAGACCGAGCGCCCCGGGGAGGCGGATCTCATAATCGCGAAGCACCGCAATGGCGCGGTCGGGAAGGTGACGCTCACCTTCCATCAGGAGTACCCGAAGTTCATGAATTACGCGAGCGACCGCTACGGCCCGGCGTCCCGCATCGCCGACGGCGGCGAGATCGGCGCCCACGCGCCGCGAGGGGAGCGAGAGGAGATCGGCGCGCGAGCGCTCGAGTCCGGTGGCGCCGATGAGCCCTTCTAGCGGCACGCCGTCATTCGAGCGCTGTCCGCTCGGTCTTTGCGACGGTAGCGGCTTCATCTTCGACGAGGAGGCGAATACCGCGCGCGACTGCGGTTGTCGGCCCGCGCGCATCGCTCGGAGCCGTGCGGCGGCGCTCGAGGGGCGCGTCCCTCGGCGCTACCAGGGCGTCTCCTTCGAGCGCGAGCCGGTGCCATCGATGCCGGAGCCCGTCGTCGCGGAGGTTCGCCGCTACGTCCACAGCCTCGCGGCACGGCTCGCCGAGGGGCGGGGCCTGTGGCTCGTCGGTGACGTCGGCACGGGGAAGACGACGCTCGCGATGATCGTCTCGAAGGCCGCGATCGAGTCAGGCCACTCGGTCGCGATCTACTCGCTTCCGCGGCTTCTGAACCTGATCCGCGACGAGGTGGGCCAGGACAGCAACCTGCTCGACCTGCTGGATCGCCTCGCCGCCGTCGACCTCCTGCACATCGACGACCTCGGTGCACAGCACACGACACCGTGGCGGCTCGAGCAGCTCTACTCGATCGTCGACGCGCGCTACCAGGCGTCGCGCTCGATCATCGCGACGACCAATCTCATGCCCGACGAGCTCGCACGCCAGATGGCCGGCCGCGGTTCTGCACATGCAGGCGAGGAGGGACGCTCGGAGCCCGATGACGCGACTGCGCAGGTCGGCAAGCGCATCGTCTCGCGGCTGATCGAGACGTGCGGCGACCCGCTGCCGCTGTTCGGCGAGGACAAGCGTCGTGAGCTGCGCCTGCCGGGCGCCTCGGCGGCGGCGGACGAGCCCTTCGGCGAGCGCTCCGCTGACGAGTCGCGCGGGTTCGAACTGCGCGCGTGAGCGCGCTCACCCTCTCCTAGACTCTGATGCGCCGATGCCGGGGATAGTGATCGTTGGCGCCCAATGGGGCGATGAGGGCAAGGGAAAGGTCACCGACCTCCTTGCCGAGCGCGCGGACGCCGTCGTGCGCTTTCAGGGCGGCAACAACGCCGGCCACACGATCGTGCGCGGAGACGTCCACTGGAAGCTCCACCTGATCCCCTCAGGGATCCTCTATCCGGGGAAGCAGTGCGTAATCGGCAACGGGGTCGTGGTCGACCCGCGCGTGCTGATCGACGAGCTCGAGACGCTGCGCTCCCGGCGTGTCGACGTCGGCGGCCTGCGGATCTCGGCGAACGCGCACCTCATCATGCCCTACCACCTCCTGCTCGACTCGGCCGGAGAGGCAAAGCTCGGGAAGCTCCAGATCGGCACGACTCAACGGGGGATCGGCCCTTGCTACGCGGACAAGGCGGCGCGGCTCGGGATTCGCGTCCAGGATCTGCTCGACGAGAAGATCCTCAAGAAGAAGATCGTCGCGGCCATGGAGCCGAAGCGCCTGTCGCTGCGACCCTTCGAGAAGGACCCCTCGCTCGACCTGCTCACGATGACCGAGGAATACCTCACCTACGGCCACCGCCTGGAGCGCCACATCGCGGACACCTCGCGCCTGCTCTGGGAGCTGCTCGGCGACGGCAAGACGGTGATCTTCGAGGGCGCGCAGGGCGCGATGCTCGACCTCGACCACGGCACCTATCCGTTCGTGACCTCCTCGAACCCCGTCGCGGGCGCGGCGTGCGTCGGTACGGGCGTCGGCCCGCGCAGCATCGACGAGGTCTGGGGGATCGCGAAGGCGTATACGACGCGCGTCGGCGCGGGGCCCTTCCCGAGCGAGCTCCACGACGCCCTCGGCGACAGCCTGCGCGAGCGCGGGGGAGAGTTCGGAACGACGACCGGGCGCCCACGGCGCATCGGCTGGCTCGACCTCGTCGCGCTCCGCTACGCGACGCGGCTGAACACCCTGAGCGCGCTCGTGATCACGAAGCTCGACGTGCTCTCGGGACTCGACCGCGTGCCTGTGTGCACGGGCTACCGCGGCACCGAGGGCGCGGAGTTCGCGGACTTCCCGTATCACCAGACCGTCGTGCACCACGCGACCGCAGAGCTGACCGAGCTCGCGGGCTGGAGCGAGAGTCTCGACGAGTGCCGAACGCTCTCGGACCTGCCGGATGCCGCGCGCGAGTACCTGGAGTTCATTTCCGAGCAGGTGGGTGTGCCCGTCGCGCTCGTGGGCGTCGGCCCCGAGCAACACCAGGTCGTCTGGACGGAAGCTGCGCAGCAGACGATCATCGGACGCGACGGGTCGACCCCTGACTGACGCGGTGAGCGATCGCTCCGGCGGCACGCCCGCGATATCGCTGCGTGGCGTCGTCAAGCACTACGGCGCGATCGCGGCCGTCGACGGGCTCGACCTCGTGGTGTCCACGGGCATCTGCTTCGGGCTGCTGGGGCCAAACGGCGCCGGGAAGTCGACGACGATGCGGATGCTCACTGCACAAACGATCGCCGACGCGGGAGCGCTCACGGTGCTTGGCTACGAGCTGCCGCGCGAATCGAAGCAGTCGCGGCTTCAGATGGGCGTCGTGCCGCAGCTCGACAACCTCGACACCGAGCTCACATGCCGACAGATCCTCACGGTCTTCGCGCGCCTCTACCGCGTTCCCCGCGCCGAGCGCGCCGCCGCCGTGGAGCGCGCGCTCGCGGTCGCGAACCTGGGTGAACGCGCGGACACGATCGTCAAGGAGCTCTCGGGCGGCATGCGCCGGCGCCTGCTGGTCGCGCGTGGGCTGATCCACGGTCCGCGCCTGCTGCTCCTGGACGAGCCCACGGTCGGACTCGACCCGCAGGTGCGCCAGGAGCTCTGGTCGCTCATCGACGGGCTGCGCGCGAGCGGCGTCACGGTGCTCATGAGCACGCACTACATCGAGGAGGCCGAGCGGCTCGCGGACACAGTCGCGGTGATGTCGCACGGGAAGATCGTCGCGCAGGGACCACCCGCGGATCTCGTGCGCGAGCACGCGGGCGAGCAGGTGCTCGAAGTCTATGGGCCGCCGGAGCGCCTGATGCAGGTCGGCGAGCTCGCCGCGAGCCGCGGCTGGCAGAGCCGCCGCAGCGGCCCCGCGGTCGCGATCATGCGCGCCGAGGAGCTCGACGGCGAAGCGCCCGAGGGCGTCCGCCGCGACGCGAACCTCGAGGACGCGTTCGTTGCGCTCACGGGGGAGCAGATCGAATGAGCCCGCCGCCGCCCGCCGCCGTGGAGGTCGCCCTCAGCCAGCGCGAGGTCCCTCAGGTGCACCGGCTCGAACCCGCCGCGCTCGCCGGCGTCATGAGCCGCGATGTGGCGGTGTTCGGTCGCTACTGGAAGGCGACGACGTTCTCCTCCGTCGTCCAGCCGCTCATCTACCTGCTCGCGTTCGGGCTCGGCTTCGGGAAGTTCGTGCCGGAAATCGCGGGCCACAACTACAAGGAATACGTCGCGACGGGGGTTGTCGCGACCGCGGTGCTGTTCTCCTCCGCGTTCCCGGGCATGTTCAACACGTTCATTCGCTGGCAGTTCCAGCGCACATACGACGCGCTGCTCGCCGCGCCCGTGGACGTCGAAGAGCTCGTGACCGCCGAGATCCTGTGGATCTCCGTGCGCGCGGGCGTCTACGGGATGGCGCCGCTGATCGTCGGCTTCGCGTTCGGCCTCACCCCGATGGCCGGGATGCTCCTAATCCCGTTCATCGGCTTCATCACGGGCTTCGGGTTCGCGTCCTTCGGGGTGTTGATCGCCGCCGTGGCGAAGACGATCGACAACTTCAACTACATAACGAGCGCCGTGCTCACGCCGATGTTCCTCGTCGCGGGGACCTTCTTCCCGATCTCGCAACTGCCCCCTGTGCTGCGCACGATCGCGCAGTTCAACCCGCTCTACCACTGCGTCCAGCTCGTGCGCGACGCTTCGTTCGGCCTCCTCGGCATCGCAGATCTTGGCCACGCGGCTGTGCTCGTCGGCTTTGGGCTCCTCATGTGGCGGCTCGCGATCTGGCGACTCGGCGAGCGCCTCATCGACTGATGAGCGCGAGCGTCAGCGTCGACAGCGTGGTGGTCGAAGTCGTCGAAGGCGACATCACGAATCAGGGCGACGTGGACGCCGTCGTCAACGCTGCGAACGCGATGCTCGAGCCCGGCGGTGGCGTGGCCGGCGCGATCCACCGCGCGGCCGGGCCGGGGCTCGTCGAGGAGTGCCGCCCGCTCGCGCCGATCAAGGTCGGCGGCTGCGCGATCACGAGCGGCCACAGCCTCCCGAACCCGTGGGTGATCCACTGCCTCGGCCCGATCTACGGAGTGGACGAGCCGGCTCCCGAGCTGCTCGCCTCCTGCTACCGCGCCGCGCTTCAGCTCGCCGACGAGCGCGGGCTTCGCTCCGTCGCCTTCCCGGCGCTCTCGACCGGCGTGTTCGGCTATCCGCTCGAGGAGGCCGCCGAAGTGGCCCTTCGCGCGGTGCTCGAGGAGGCGCCCGCGCTGCAGAACGTGGAGCGCGTTCGCTTCGTCCTCTTCGGAGCCGCCGCCACGCACGCGCATGCGGAGGCGCTGGAGCGCCTCGCCGGCGGCCGGCCGAACTAGCGAGATCCCTTGGCCCTCGAGCGCCCACTCGGAGCTGAACTGCAGTGGACTCCCGTCCAGCGCCCCGACGGGGCGCCGATGCGTGGATCGCACGTGCTTCTGCGGCCGATCGAGGACGCGGACGCGGAGCCCCTCTACTCGGTATCGCACCTGCCTGACGGCGACCCCACGGTCTGGACCTACCTCCCCGACGGCCCCTACGAGAGCCCCGAGCAACTGCGCCGGACGATCGCATGGGCGCAGACGGTCGATGACCGCGTGTACTTCACGATCGTGGAGCTCCGCGAAGAGCGCCCCTTGGGTTGGGCGTCATACCTGCGCATCAAGCCCGAGTTCGGCGTGGTCGAGATCGGCCACATCTGGTTCGCTGCCCGCGCTACAGCGCACGACCGCGGCGACGGAGGCGATCTTTCTGCTGGCGCGTCACGTCTTCGACGACCTCGGCTACCGGCGGCTGGAGTGGAAGTGCAACGCGCTGAATGCCGCATCGCGACGCGCAGCGGAGCGCTACGGCTTCTCGCTGGAGGGCGTCTTTCGCAAGCACCAGGTCATCAAGGGGCGCAATCGCGACAGCGCGTGGTACGCGATCACCGACGACGAGTGGCCCGCGATCCGCGTGGGCTTCGAGCGGTGGCTTCACCCACAGAACTTCGATGCGAACGGTGAGCAGCTGCGGTCGCTTCGCGAGACGATCGCCGAAGCCCGCAGAGATGCAGGACGGCGGCCGGCGGGCGACGCATGAGAAGTGGGCCGTGCAGGAATCGAACCTGCAACCTTGGGCTTAAGAGGCCCCTGCTCTGCCAGTTGAGCTAACGGCCCGAGCCGGGCTCGATCTTAGCCTTCTTCGGTGCCCCCCGCCGCTCCTTCGGCGGCGCTCGAGCCCGACGACGCAGGACGGCCTCCGTTCTTCTTCAGCGCCGCGAGCTCCCCCTTCAGGCGGGCGTGTTCGGCCTTCGGCGCTAGTTCGAGGGCCTTTTCGGCGGCCAGATCCCCCTGGCTGGTATTGCCCGCCTGATAGGCATATTGCGCGAGCTGCGCGTACAGCGCGGCGCTCGGCGGCTGAGCCGCGATCACGATCTGTAGCGCCGCGACCTCCGCCTTCGGATCTGCCGCGCCCCCTTCGCCGAGCACGTTGATCATCTTGTGCGCCAGCGCGGGACTCGGGCTCTTCGGTTCGAGCCGCAAATATTCTTCCCACGAGCGCTGCGCCTTCGCGAGAAGCTTCTGGCCCTTGCCGGTGAAGCTGCCGGTGTTCTGGTTCGTGTATTCGCTTTCGCTCGATTGGTGCAGCAGCGCTTCCGTGAGCGCGGCTTGTGCCGCAGCGCTGCTGGGTTCACGCTTTGCGCGCTTTTCCGCCTTCGAGACTTCCGCCGTGAAGGTCTTCGACGAGCCTTCGCCGTTGAAGAGTTCGGCGATGTTGAAGTTCGAGCCGAAGCCCGTCCCCACTCCCACGCCGATGAACGCGAACGCGAACAGCAGCGCCAGCCCGCCGTAGACGACGCGCACGGTCGTGCGCCTGCCGCGGCTTCGCAGATCGAACAGCATGCGGAGATGCTAGGGCAGAGCGGCCGGACTCGCCCCCGGCACGTCTGTAGCGCTCGCGCGACGGGCGCGCCGATCGACGAGCGAGGCGACGAGGATGCTCGCCTCATAGAGGATGTAGAGGGGCACCGCCTCGAGCGCCATCGTGATCGCATCACCGGGGAGCACCGCCGCGATCACGACGCAAACGAGCACCGCGTAACGGCGCCCCGCGCGCAGCTTCGCCGGCGTCACGAGCCCCGCCCGCGTCGCCGCGACAACCACGACCGGAACCTCGAAGCACAGCCCCATCGCGAGCAGCGTCGTCGCGGCGAACTGGTAATAGGGACTCGCCTGCACGAGCACGTTGAACTCTTCGCTGTTGAAGTTCTGTAGGAAGCGCACCGCAGCGGGCAGCACGACGAAGTAGCCGAACAGCACGCCCAAGACGAACAGCAGCGGCACGGCCCACAGCAGCGGCTGCGCGATGCGCCGCTCATTTGGCGAGAGCGCCGGTAAGACGAACCCGTAGAGCTCGAACAGGATCACGGGCAGCGCCAGGAGCAGCGCGAAATAGAACGCGACCGTGATCGTGGTCGTAAACGGCTCGCCGATGCCGAGCGTCACGGGCTTGTTCCCCTGCGGCACGCGCGGCACCTTCGCGACGTCGGCGCGCAGCTGCGGGATCTCGCTCGCGATCTGTGCGCGGACCGCTGCGGGCAGGCCGCTGCCTGGGGCGCTGAGCGCTCGCGCCAGCGACGCGGTGTCGCCCGCGACCTTCAGGACCGCCTGCTGGGCCACGGCCGTCTGGCCCAGCGGGCCCTCGCCGCGCTGCACCTGCTTCTGCGTCTGCGTGACGAGCGGACGATTGATGACGTGCAGGAGCGTGTGGCTCTGCCACAGGCACAGGCCGAACGCGACCGCCAGCGCAGCAAGGCTCAGGATCAGCCGTCCGCGCAACTCGTCCAGATGGTCCACGACGCTCAGCTGATCCTCGTGTCCAACCATGTGCAACGCCTTTGCCATTGCACCCGATCGTACAAACCTCTAGGGATTGGGAGCAGCGCTAAAGGCAACGCCGGTAAGGGTCGATCACCGGTGCGAGGATCGATGCGACCCAACCGAACCCACCAAACCAACGAGCTCCAGCCGGCTGCCGCCGCGGGGCGTACGCGAATCCCAGAGGATCTGCACGTGTGCCCCTACTGCGGCGGCGACTTCGTTTATCCGCTGGACTGGAGCGAGGAGGGGCCGTGGCACTGGCGAATCGTGCTGCGGTGCCCCGAGTGCGAACGCGTCGGCACCGGAGTGTTCCCGCAAGCGATCGTGGAACGCTTCGACAACGAGCTCGAGCGCGCGTCGGGTGAGCTCCTCAGCGACCTGCGGCGGCTCACGCACGCCAACATGGCCGATGAGATCCAGTTCTTCATCCGCGCTCTGCAAGCCGACGTAATCGTCCCCTCCGACTTCTAGCCCCCCTCCCGCCGCACGCCGGCCGGGACCGGCGAGCCCGCGCTAGCGGTAGCGATCGACGACCGCGTCCGCCACGGTGTCCAGCAGGCCGGTCAGATGCTCGGGCAGCGTGTCCGGCAGCTCCGCCTTCGCGCGGCGCACGATCTTCAGCGCCCACCCCCGCGCCTCCTCGAGCGCCCCCGTCGCCGCGATGCGGTCGCACACGACGGCTGCCTGACGCGGACCACGGAGCGTCCTCAGCTCGAAGCTCGCGAGCTCGCGGTCGCATTCCCGCGCGAGGATGAGGGGGAGAGTGATCGTGCCGTCGAGCAGGTCCGTACCGCGGGCCTTGCCCGTGTCCGCGACGGGCCGCGCCACGTCGAGCACGTCGTCGATCAGCTGGAACGCAAGCCCAATGCGCCGCGCGAAGCCTCCGAGAACGTCGTCCAGCCGCATGCTCGCGTTCCCGCCCGCGCCGTTCATGTCGACGCGGGCGGCCCGCCCATCGGCGACCGCCGCGCTCAGACCACTTCGGAGCCCGCCGTTGTGCGTCTCTGCGCCGCACAGCGCGAGCACACCGAGGCGGCACGCCACCTCGAACAGCGCCGCCGTCTTCAGTTCGCATCGCTCCATGTAGCGATCGACGGAGACATCGTTCGAGAAGACGTCTTCGTTTTGAAGCAGCTCGCCGACCGCGAGTGCGAGCGCCGCGTCCGAGAGCGCGCGCAGCTGGGCGATGTCACCGTTGCGCGCGAGTTCTGCGAAGGCGCGCGCAAACAGGAGGTCGCCGGTGGCGATCGCTGCCTTCGTGCCCGCGAGCGCAACCACCGTCGGTTGTCCGCGCCGTAGCCTCGCTCCGTCGAGGACGTCGTCGTGTGCGAGCGTCGCGGAGTGCATCAGCTCGACCGCCACGGCGGCGCGTGTCAGCGCCTGCTCGCCCGCGATGCCAGCGGGCACAGGGACAGCCTCGGCGGCGAGGAGCACGAGCAGCGGACGCACACGTTTTCCTCCGGCGGCGACGTACGAGGCGAGTGGCGCGCCAACCTCTGTGGTCGCCGCGTCGAGGTCCGACTCGGCGCGGCTCATGCGTGCGCGCAGCCGCGGGCCACCGCGGCGCATGAGGGTATCGACCGCCGCGCTGTCGCGCTCCGTGCGCTTCCCGTTCGCGGCGGTCCGGTCTAGTGCACGGCCCAGCGCCATCTAGAGAACAGTACCGGCGTGAATGGCAATGATGCTGCCCGCGGTCAGGACGTATCGGATGTCGCCGAGGCCCGCGCGCTGCATCTCGGCCGCGAGCGTCTCGGGCGATGCGAAGCGGCGGACCGAGCGAGGTAGGTACGCGTATGCGTCGGAGAATCCCAGGACGTCCCCGATCACCGGGACGACGCGGTCGAACCACAGGCGGAAGAAGTGCGAGAGCGGCGGCCGCGTGGGCGTCGTGATGTCGAGCACGACGACCCTTCCTCCCGGGCGCACGACACGCACCATCTCACGCAGCCCGGCGCCGAGATCGACGAAGTTGCGCGCGCCGAAGCCGACCGTCGCCGCGTCGAACGAGTCGTCCGCGTAGGGAAGCGCGAGCGCGTCGCCCCACTCGAAGCGCACCGTGCCGGCGCCTTTTGCCCGCGCTCGCTCGAGCATCGCCTCCGAGAAGTCGCTGCCCACGACTTCGCCGGAGGGGCCCGTTCGGCGCTTGAGCTCCAGCGCCAGATCGCCCGTGCCCGTGGCGACGTCGAGCGCGCGATCGCCTGGCCGCAGCGCCGCCATATCGGCGGCGCGCGCGCGCCAGCGGTGGTGAAGGCCGGCGCTCATGACCGTGTTCATCGCGTCGTAGACGCGGGCGATCCCGTCGAACATCGTTCGGACCTGCGCGGCCTGCGAGGACGCGGGCGCCCTCGTCCCGCTGTGTGCGAGCATCGCGGAGCCGCTTACTTGAGCTGCGAGAGGAAGTATTCGATCGCTTCGAACTTCCTCGCGGGCAGCCCCTTGAACGACGGCATCGGAGCGGTGGGGTTGGTGAGCGTGCGCGCGATCGCCTGCGCGGGGATCCTCGAGCCGACGTGCGTGAGTTCCGGACCCGGGCCGTTGTTGCCGTCGCCGGCGATGTCGTGGCAGTCCTCGCATCCGGACTGGGCGACCGCGAGCCTGCCTTCTTCGAACTTGTTCACGGCCGCAGGCCCCTGCTGCGCAACCACCTTCGGGACCGCGAGCGCGAGCTCGGTGGGTGGCCCTACGGATGCGCCCTGGTAGGTGAGCAATGCCATCGCGACGACGACGAAGATGAAGGTCGCCATAGCGATCGGCCGGCGCTCGGGCCGGCGCTCGGGCGATCGATCGAAGAACGGGAGCAGGAAGAGCAGGATCATCCCGAGCGTCGGGATCCCCACCATCGCGAGCCCGGTCAGGCTCGGCGGCTTGATCACTCGCAGGAGCTCGAAGAGGAAGAAGAAGTACCAATCGGGTCGCGGATCATAGGTCGTCGTCGTGGGGTTGACCTTCGGCCCCTGGCCGACACCGAGCACGAGCGAGAGCGCGATGATGACGAGCATCACGACGCACGCCATGACGCTGTCCTTCGCGACCGCGTACGGGAAGAACGGCTTCCCCGCCGACTTCAGGACGGAGTAGTCGCGGAGATATTTCTCCTTCTCGCGCTGGTTCACGCGCCTACACCTCGACCGTGTCGAGCTTGACGTCGCGCGGCGCCTTGCGCCACGGTGGAGCCGTCGTGCCGAGCTTCGTGACGAGGTAGAGGTGCGCGCCGATCAGCGCCACGATCGCGCCCGGCACGAGGAGCATGTGGATCGAGTAGAAGCGCGAGAGCGTCGTCGCGCTGAATTCGGGTCCCGCGCGTAGGAAGTCCGCCAGGTAGGGACCGACGATCGGCCCCGCCGCGGTGATGTTCGACGCCACCACGGTGGCCCAATAGGCGCGCTGGTCGAACGGCAGCAGATAGCCGGTGAGCGCCATGACCATGGTCAGGATCAGCAGCACGACGCCGATCACCCAGTTGAGCTCGCGGGGGTACTTGTAGGCACCCCACAAGAACGTCCTGCCCATGTGGAGGAAGACGAGCACGACCATCACGCTCGCCCCCCACAGGTGCATGCCGCGCACGAACGCGCCGAGGAAGACGTTGTTCGTTATATGCCGAATCGATTCGTACGCGCCGCCCGTCGTATCCGGCCGGTAGTACATCGCGAGGAAGACTCCCGTGACGGCCTGCGAGAGGAACGCGAAGAGCGTCGCCGAGCCGAGCGTGTAGTACCAGTTCGTGCCCTTCGGCACCTTGCGGAACATCAGCCAGCGGCCGGCTCCGCTCAGCGACGTGCGCTCGTCGAGCCAGTCGACGACCGTTACGCCGGCCTCCGCGGCCGGGTTCGCGGGCAGTCCGTTTTCGTTCTGCTCGCCGGGCGCAGGCGGCGGCGTCCTCAGCGGGGCCGGGAGCGGCGGTGCTGGAAGCTTCGGCATCTCCCCTGCGCCCTACTTGCGTTCGTCGAACTGCGCCGGATACAGGTACTGGCCGATGCCGTCCAGCGGCTCCCCCGGGCCGCGCGGCGAGAACGGCTTCAGCTCGCTGTTGCACGAGTAGCGCGGGCCGATTTCGACCTTGCCGTTGTTCACGCGGGTGTAGAAGCGGTCGAGCGGTCGTGGCGGCGGGCCGCCGACACGGCGGCCGAGGATGTCGTAGACGCCGCCGTGGCACGGGCATGCGAAACGCTGAGCGGCCGGCACCCAGCGCACGGGGCAGCCCGCGTGTGCGCAGCGCTCGGTGATCGCGATGAACGGGTGCGTTGCGGCGTCGCGGTCGTACTTGTCGGTGTCGAGCGAAGCGTTGTGCTTGCGCACGTAAACCGTCGTCTTGCCGACCTGGCCGATGCCCGGTGAGACGGTGATCACCACCGGGATGTAGTTGTTGTCGGGAAACATGTCCGTGGGCCCCGCGATCTCCCAGCGGTGCGGCGTGCTTTCGAAGACGGGTGCGAGCGCGAAGGCGAGGGGCGGGAGAGTGAACGACGCGGCCGCTACGGCCCCCGCCACGTTCGCGCTCCCCGTCATGAACCGCCGGCGCGTGATCGTCTCCCCCTCGAAGGCCCCCGGGATGCGCCGATCGGCGGTGTACTTGGACTTGTACCGGTCGTGCTTTGAGGCCATCTGCTGCTCCTGGGAGGGGGTTGGTGAAGCGCTTCGCCAACCCGCGCGACGCCGCGGGGGCGATCCGCGCGGGGCCACACAATACCGAGTGCTTCAGGTGCGAGTGCCCACTGGCGCTTGGCCGCTTATGCGCAATGCCTCAAGCGCCTCAGGGTCGTCCGCGAAGGCGAGCTCCTTGGCCCGGTTGTGGGCCGTGCTCTCGCCCCATCCGATCGCGCACGCGCCCGCCATCCACGCAGCCCCCGCGAGCTCGGCGTCGTCGGCCTCCTGCGCACGCGCGCTGATCGTGATCAGGTCGGCGAGCTCGCCGACCGCCGGCACGTCCCCAAGCGCGACGAGCCGCGAGAGGCCCAGCGCGTAGAGGCGGTCGCCGGCGAGCAGGCGCAGGTCGGGCTCGGTGCTCTCCATCACGCGCGGCTTGCCGTAGTGCAGCAGGTAACCCTCGTAGATCGCCTCCACGAAGAGCTCGTACTGCTCGCGGCGTCCCGCCGCACGGGGCCCGGCGGCGGCCACCTGCGCCGGCCCGTGCCCATTCGTGCGGCTCGCAGCGACGGCTGCGTCCTCGCGCACGAGGCTCGCGAGCATGCCACCCTCATCGCGGATGAGCGCCGTGAGGCGCAGCAGTGAGCTCATCCGCGGAGGCTACCGAATGCGTCCCGCGCGGCCTCGATTGTGCGCTCGACGTGCTCCTGAGTGTGTGCGAGCGATGGAAACCAGGCCTCGAACTGCGATGCGGGGGGGTAGATGCCGCTGGCGAGAAGCTCCCTGCACCAGGCGCCGTAGCGCTCCGTGTCGCACGCCATCGCGTCCTCCAGGTTCCTCACGGGGCGCTCGCTGAAGAACACGGTGAGCAGGCCGGGCAGGCTCTCCACCACTACGCGCTCCCCCTGCGCCGCGTCGCGAAGCCCCGCGGCGAGCCGCTCGGTTGTGCTCGCCAGGCGCGAGTAGGCATCGGCGTCGAGCAGCTCGAGCGTCGCGAGTCCCGCCGCCATCGCGAGCGGGTTGCCCGAGAGCGTTCCCGCCTGGTAGACGTCGCCCGCCGGAGCGAGCTGTTCCATCAGGGCGCGCCTTCCGCCCACCGCGCCGGCGGGCAGCCCGCCGCCGATGATCTTGCCCATGAGGACGAGGTCGCCCTGCACTCCCGTGAGCTCCTGGGCGCCGCCGCGGGCGACGCGAAAGCCGCTTATGACCTCGTCGAGCACGAGCAGCGCGCCGGTCTCATTCGCGCGTGCTCGCAGCAGCTCGAGAAAGCCGCGGGCGGGCGGCACCAGGCCCATGTTCGCCGGGAGCGGCTCGGCGAGGATCGCTGCGAGCTCACCGAGCCCCGTCGCCTCGAGCACCGCATCGCGATCGTTCCAGGGCACCACGACGGTCTCCGCGGTAACGGCCTCTGGGACCCCTGGGCTGGAGGGAATGCCATGCGTCGCCATTCCCGACCCCGCCTGGACGAGCAGCCCGTCCACGTGGCCGTGGTAGGCGCCTGCGAACTTCAGCACCCGCTCGCGTCCGGTCGCCGCGCGCGCTAGCCGCAGCGCCGTCATCGTCGCCTCCGTCCCCGACGAGGTGAAGCGGACCATCTCCGCCGTAGGCATCCTGCGCACGATCTCCTCCGCGAGCGCGACCTCCCCTGGGCAGGGTGCGCCAAAGCTCGTGCCGTCCTCGCTCGCGCATGAGAGCGCCTTCAGCACCGCGGGGTGCGCGTGGCCTGCGACCAGCGGCCCCCACGAGCACACCCAGTCCACGTAGCGGTTGCCGTCGACGTCCTCGAGTTCCGCGCCCTCACCGCGTGCGATGAACAGCGGATCGCGGCCAATCGCGCGCATCGCGCGCACCGGTGAGTCGACGCCGCCGGGGAGAACCGCGAGCGCTCGTCGGAAGAGCTCGGCGGAGCGCTCTTCCCTCACTGCTCGCGCCGGCGGCGCAGAGGAGCTAGACGCCGGCGTGCTCGCGCTCCCACGCGCGGTAGTCCTCGGTGAAGTAAAGAAGACGGACCTTCTTGAACTCCGTGGAGGAGTAGAGCGTTGCCCGCTCGCCGACGCCTGTCTCCTCGGCAATCGCGTCGAGGATCGCATCGCACTCCTCCTTGGAGCGACCGTGCGCCATCGTGAAGATCGAGTACGGCCAATCCTCGTAGACGGGCCGCTGGTAGCAGTGGGAGATGCCGCGGAACGCGGCCATGCGCGGGCCAAAGGCCATCACGTCGTCTTGAGGCACGCGCCAGACACCCATGCCATTGGCGGAGAAGCCCGCGCGCCGGTGGTAGAGGATCGCCGCGACGCGGCGCAGGAGGCTTCGCTCCTGCATTTCGCCCATGTGCTCGAGCAGCGCATCCGTGGTCATGCCGAGGCGCTCCGCGGCGGGCGCATAAGGGTCCTCGCACACCGGCATGTTCCCCTGTGTCGCGCGGATCACCGCGATGTCGAGCTCGTCGTAGGGAACCGCCGTGGCCTGCATCGGCGCCTGCGCTTCGCCCGCGCTCGCGAGCGCGTCCGTTCCACCCTCCATCTCGAGATCCATGCGGATCTTGAAGAGCCGCAGCGTCGGCAGCTGTCGCACCGAGGAGGCGCCCGTCTCGGCTTGCAGGACCTCGAGCGTGCCCTCGAGGCCGAGCGGCGAGTCGGGCTCGGTCGCGATCGTGAACCACATGTTGAAGTCGTGATTTCGCAGGTAGTTGTGGGAGACGCCCGGGTGCGAGTTGACGATCTCCGCCGCGCGGTGTGGATACTCCGGATCGACCTTCGCCGCCACGAGCATCGAGGAGTAGCCGAGGGCACGGGTGTCGTAGATGGGCGTCACCTGACGGATGATGCGCTCCTCGAGCAGCCGCGCGACCCGCGCGAGCACCTCGCCCTCGGCGATCTCCGCGGCGCGCGCGACCGCCTCGTAGGGACGCGGGTGCAACGGGAAGGAGCCCTGCATGAGGTTCAGAAGCTTGCGGTCAACGTCGTCGAGCGGGATCGCGGCACCGTCGCGACGGCTGCGCAGCTTCGGCTGCCCCCTCGAGCCCGCCACCTCGCGCGGCGCGGGGGTCACTCGCTCAGCCACCGCGCTGCGTCCTTCGAGTGGTAGGAGATGATCAGATCGGCGCCGGCTCGGCGCAGCGAGGTGAGGATCTCGATCACGGTCTGTCGCTCATCGAGGTAGGACGCGGCGGCGGCGGCCTTCACCATCGCGTACTCGCCGCTCACGTTGTAGGTCGCGACCGGCAAGCGCGTCGCCGCCTTGACGGCGCGGATCAGGTCACCGTACGCGAGCGCCGGCTTGACCATCAGCATGTCCGCCCCCTCCTCGACGTCGAGCAGAGCCTCGCGGATCGCCTCCTCGCCGTTGGCGGGGTCCATCTGGTAGGAGCGCCTGTCGCCGAACGCGGGCGACGACGAGGCCGCCTCGCGGAACGGGCCGTAGAAGGCGGAGGCGAACTTCGCCGAGTAGGCCAAGATGCCCGTCTCCACGAGTGCCTCCGCGTCCAGCTCCGCGCGGATCGTGCCCACGCGCCCATCCATCATGTCCGAGGGCGCGACGATGTCCGCGCCCGCCCGCGCATGGCTGCAAGCGACGCGCGCGAGCAGCTCGAGCGTGGCGTCGTTGTCGACGCCGCCGTCCTTTCGCAGTACACCGCAGTGGCCGTGGTCGGTGTACTCGCAGAGGCAGACGTCGGTGATCACGACGAGCTGCGGGACGGCACGCTTGATCGCTTGCACTGCGAGCTGGATCACCCCCTCCTCGTCCCAGGCCGCGGTGCCCTCCGAGTCCTTCTCGGCGGGAACGCCGAAGAGCAGCACCGCAGGGATGCCCAGCTCCGCGGCCTCGCGGGCCTCCTGGACGGCGGCCGAGATCGAGAGCCGATCCACACCGGGCATCGCCGCGATCGGCTCGCGACCCGCGCCCTCGCCGGCGCCGACGCGCTCGGCGACGAACAGCGGAAGCACGAAGCGGGAGGGTGAGAGCTCCGTCTCGCGCACGAGCCCACGCAGCGCGGCCGTGCCGCGCAGGCGGCGCATGCGGGTCTGCGGGAAGGCCATCGGCCCCAGGATACCTCTACAGGGGTGCCGCCCCGCGCCGTGAGGACGGCCCCTCTAGAGCAGCGGACCGGGTGCCTTGTCCCAGCGTTCGAGCACGAGATGCGCGCGCAGGTAGACCACCGTTACGCGCAGGATCGCGACCAGCGGCAGTGCTACGAGCGCCCCGAGGATGCCGTAGACCTGCAGCCCGAAGAGCAGCGCGAAGATCACGAGCAACGGGTTGATGCGCAGCGTTCGCCCGAAGATCTGGGGCGCGACGACGTGGCCCTCGAGCTGCTGCAGCCCCACAAACAGCAGTATCACCCAGACTGCAGTCAGCGGGCCCTCCGTAAACAGCGCGACGAGGACGGGTATCACCGCGCCCAGAAATCGGGCCGATGTAGGGGATGAGCTCCGCGACCCCGTAGATCGTGCCGAAGGCGACCGCGAACTTGCTGCCGTCGGGAAAGATCCCCAGCACGCCGTAGATGTAGAGGCCGATCGCCGTCGTGAGACCCATCAGGATGCTGAAGAGCAGCTGGCCGCCCACGTAGCGGGAGACCGCGCGCTGCACGAGCGACGGGTAGTCGTCCGTGCGTGGGTCGTGGCCACCCGGCATCAGGTTGCGCGCGACCTGCCCGATCCGCTCCCCGTAGAGCAGCATGTAGACGGAGAGCACGAACACGATGATGAGGTCGAAGAGCACCGCGACGGCTTCCTTGAGCACTTCACCGCTTACTTCAGCGACCGTGCTCGAGCTCTTCGCCACCTTCGACTCGAGCGTCTGCAGCGCGGTCTGCCCCTGCTTGAGGATGTGGATGTGGAATCCGCTTTCGTTGGCTTCCGTCTGGAATTCGGCGAGGCCCTTGTTCGCTTCGTCGATGATGTGCGGCAGGCTCTTGCCGAACCTCGTGGCCTGGTTGGCGATAGGGTGCGCGAGCAGGTAGCCGACGGCGGCGAGCGCGATGAAGAACCCGAGGTAGACCGCGAATACCGCGAGACCGCGACGAGCGCCGGCGCGTCGCAGGAGGTTCACGACGGGATTGAGGATCAGCGCGATGATCGCCGCGACGATGAACATCATCACGACCTTGCCCGCAGCCTGGATGATCACCCACGCCGCGAGCAGGAGGATCGGAAGCAGCGCGAGCTGCACCCACCGCGGCACGACGCCCGGGACGAGCTTCCTGGCGCTGCGGACGCCCTCCCCGTCGCCGGCGGGCTGCGAGGTGCCCGAGCCCCCCTCCTCCGGGTCGCTCATCTCGGATCCGCCATGGCCGGAGTGTGACGGCGCGGGCAGTCGGAGCGGGCGCGGTGACTGACGCCGCCGCGACCATCCTTTTCGTCGGCGACATCGTGGGCGGATGCGGCCGCCGCACGTTCCTGCGGAGCCTGCCGGTCCTGCACGAGCGCTACGACCCGACCTTTGTCGTCGTCAACGGCGAGAACGCCGCGGGAGGCCTCGGAATCACGCCGCGGATCGCCGACGAGCTCTACGAGTCAGGCGTCGACGCGATCACGCTCGGCAACCACGCCTACCACAGGCGCGAGATCATCCCCTATCTCGAGGACCATCCGCGGCTGCTGCGCCCCGTGAACTACGTGCACAGCCAGCCCGGCCGCGGTACCTGCGTGATCGAGAGTGCGAGCGGCGTGCGGCTCGGCGTGATCAACGTCTCGGGGAACCTCTTCCTCAAGGCCGCCCATCCGGCGTTCAGCGAGGTCGATCGGGCCTTGCGAGAGCTAGGCGACGTCGAGCACGTCCTCGTCGACATGCACGCGGAAGCGACGAGCGAGAAGGTCGCGATGGGCTGGCACCTCGATGGCCGCGTGAGCGCGGTGGTGGGAACGCACACGCACGTGCCGACCGCCGACGCGAGGGTGCTGCCGGGAGGCTCCGCGTACATCACCGACGTCGGCATGACGGGCGCTCGTGGCGGCGTCATCGGCGTGGAGCGCTCGCGCGCGGTCGAGAACTTCCTCACGCAGATGCCCGGGCACTTCGAGCCCGCGAGCGATGATCCGTGGCTGATGGGCGTCGTCGTCCGTTGCTCGCAGCCGCGACGCGCGGACACGATCGAGCAGGTCCTGCTGCACGCGCCCCAGCACCGAACCGGGCCCTGAGGTCGCTCAGGCCTGCGAGACGGCCGGCCCCGCGGCAGGTGGCGCGTTCGCGCCGGCGCCGAAGTGGCCCACGACGATCGGCGCGACGTCGCGGATGCTCCACTGCGTGGGCTCCGGCGCGAGCGGCTCGCAGCCGCAGAGGATCAGCGCCGTGAGCGAGTCTTCCGCCCGCAGGGAGCCGTGCGAGCCGCCGCCGACGTGGCCCTGTCCGCCCCAGTCGAGGAACTCGCAACCCGGCGCCGCGGAGAGGAGGAGGTCGCCCGAGGACCTGCAGCAGAGCGCCGCCCACACGCGGCAGAGCGCATCAGGGAACTCGGGGGACTCCAGAAGGTCGGCGTCCGCGTCGAGCCCGAGAGCCGCGCTCGCGCCATCGATGCTCCAGAGCGCGCCGCGCCGGTCCGCCCGGTCGCCACCGGGCGCGAACCGTAGCTCGCCGCCGCTCGCCGCGGCGATCACCGCCTCGGTGGGCGCGCCATGCGCGCCGCGCTCGAGCCAGCAGACGAGCTCCACGCCATCCATGTGGCGCGCGCGCATCCTCGCTCGCGCGAGTAGTGCGCCGTCGTCGGGCTCGCCGAGCGCGTACACCATCGCGGCGCGCTGCGAGGGGCACACCGCGAGGCGAGTCCCGCCGCCCGAGCCGCCGCGTGGGCCGCTCACGCCGAGGTCCGAGAGACTTCCGACGAGATCGACCGTCTGCTCGATCGGCGCCTGCGCGTGGTCGCCCATGACGACCACCGCATATTCATCGAGGAAGTCCTCGACTCCGCCGCAGGCCTGCATCACCCGCGCAAGGTGCGTGTCGGCGAGCGCGAGTGAGCGGACCTGCGCGTCCGGCCCGTGCTTGTGCGAGTACCAGTCGTTGTCGGGCAGCGACAGGAGCATGAGCTCGCAGAGGTCGTGCTCGACGAGGTATGCGCCGACACACGAGGAGTGGCGATCGCGAATGCCGGGCATCCCGAGCACCGACGTGCACGGCGCGGGGCTGCTCGCGAAGATGTCCGCATAGAAGAGCTCGCGCGGACCCATCACGGGGTGCCGCATGAGCGGCGAGGCCAGCCGCGTCAGAAAGCCGGCGCGGCGAGGCTCATGCAGATGTCGGCCGCGGTAGACGAGATAGGTGGTGCTCGCGGTG
The DNA here is from genome assembly GCA_963738355.1 of uncultured bacterium. Classification (GTDB taxonomy): domain Bacteria; phylum Actinomycetota; class Thermoleophilia; order Solirubrobacterales; family Solirubrobacteraceae; genus Palsa-744. The sequence continues at coordinate 76,269 of CAVTWF010000010.1, read as the reverse complement.
CGGACTCCCGCGTCGTCGAGCGCCTCGAAGAGCGTCGGCACGTCAGGCGCGAGGTGCCCCTGATTGAGGTTGTACACCGTGTCCGTGAGCTGCCGCGCGATGCCAAAGCGCTGTGCGGAGCGCAGGCTCGAGCCGTATTCGACGTAGCGATCGAGCTCGCGGTGATACCAGTTCATGCCCGGTATCCGGTGCCGATCCTGCAAGACGCCTGTCGCGATCGATGCCGCGCACACGGGCGTCACGGAGGGGAACGCGGCGACGCAATCCCTCACATAGCGGCCCCGCTCCACGAGTGCGGCAATCGTCGGCGCGACCCCTTCCTCGATCGCGCGGTCGAGCATGGCAGGAGCCATTGCATCGATGACACATAGGACGAGCTTTTGCGGGCTGCTCATGGCTTCCTGCGCTACCGTGGCAAGGGCCATGACGATAGAGGACGGGCCTGGGAAGGCTGGGCGTACGCGCCACTCCGCTCATGAGCTGAGGCGCTACGAGGCGCTGTTCGCCGCGCGCACGCGGCGGATGCGCTCCTCGGCGATGCGGGACATGTTCGCGCTCACCGAACGGCCCGAGGTGATCTCGCTCGCGGGAGGCCTCCCCGACACCTCGACGTTCGCGCCCGAGCTCTACGCGAAGCTGATGTCGAAGGTGGCCGCGACGTCGACGGCGCGAGCTCTCCAGTACGGGCCCACCGAGGGCATGCAGGCGCTGTTCGACTGCGTGATCGAGGTGATGGCCGCGGAGCAGACGTTCGTGGACCGCGAGGACGTGATCATCACGACCGGCGGCCAGCAGGTCATCGACCTCGTGTGCAAGACCCTCATCGACCCTGGCGACGTGATCGTCGCAGAGGCGCCGACCTACCCGGGCGCGATCCCCGCGTTCTCGTCCTACGAGGCGAGCCTCGTGCAGATCGAGATGGACGACGAGGGCATGCCCGTCGACGAGCTCGAGCACGTGCTCGACGAGCTCGAGCGAGAGGGCAGGCGCCCGAAGCTCATCTATACGATCCCCAACTTCCAGAACCCCGCCGGCGTGACGATGTCGCTCGAGCGCCGACGCCGCCTCGTCGCGCTCGCGCGCGAGCGCGAGCTGCTCGTGCTCGAGGACAACCCATACGGGCTGCTGCGCTACGAGGGCGATCCGCTGCCGACGCTCTACTCACTCGACGCGTCGACGACGGGGCGCGGGGGAGCATCGGACTTCGTCATCTATCTCGGCACCTTCTCGAAGATCCTGTCCCCCGGCGTGCGGCTCGGCTGGTCGGTCGCGCCGAGGCCGGTGCTCGAGAAGCTCAACCTCGGCAAGCAGGGCGCTGACCTCTGCTCGCCGTCCGTGACACAGCTGTTCGTGAGCGCATACTTCGAAGAGCGTGGCGCGAGCGGCGCGCCGGCGTGGCTCGACTATCTGGATGAGCTGCGTGCGCTCTACCGCACGCGCCGCGACGTGATGCTCGACGCGCTCGCGGAGCATTTCGGCGAGCAGGCGCGCTGGACGCAGCCGCAGGGCGGGCTCTTCATCTGGACGACGCTTCCCGAGTACATCGACACGACCGACCTGCTCGCGCGCAGCGAGACGGTCGCGTTCGTCCCCGGCCGTGCCGCGTACATGGACGGCCGGGGTGGCTCGAGCTCGATGCGGCTGAATTTCGCAGGCTCGAGCGAGCACGACATCCGCGAGGGCGTGCGCAGGATCGGCGAGATCATGGGCGGCGACACGGGCCTCTTCGGTGCGCTGACGCGCTCGCGCCCCGACGCCGCGGGAGTTCAGGGGAAGCCGGCCGGGCGAGAGCCGGGAGCGAAGGAGAGCACGAGCGAGGACGAAGTGGGCCTCGCCGAGGTTCTCGAGCTGCCACAGCGTCGTAGGGGCCCGTCCTCGCGGCGCAGCAGCAAATGAGCATCCGGGTGGCCGTTCTCAAGGGTGGGCGCTCGCTGGAGCGGCAGGTCTCGCTGCGCTCCGGCGCCCAGGTGCAGGACGCGCTCGAGCGGCTTCACCACGACGTCGTCGCGATCGACGCGGGCGCGGACCTCGCGCCGATGCTCCGCGACGCGGCCCCCGACGTCGCCTTCATCGCGCTGCACGGGCGCGACGGCGAGGACGGCACCGTGCAGGAGCTGCTGGAAGCGATGGACATCGCCTACACGGGCTCGGGCCCGGCGGGATGCATGCGTTGCACGGACAAGGTGCTCGCGAAGCACCTCCTGCGCGAGGCGGATCTGCCGACGCCGGACTTCTATGCGTTCGAGGAGCGCTCGATCAGGGAGTGGGACATCGCGAGCGTGCTTCCCGACGTCGAGCGCAAGCTCGGCTTTCCGATGGTCGTGAAGCCCGCGCGGCAGGGCTCGGCGCTGGGCGTCAAGTTCGCGCGCTCCAGCGAGGAGCTGCCGGGGGCGATGGTGGGAGCGCTCTCCTACGACCGCAAGGTGCTCCTCGAGCGCTACGTGCCGGGCCGCGATCTCGCCGTTTCCGTGCTCGAAGCGCCGCCCGTCGCCGGCGGCGGGAAGGAATTGCGCACGCTTCCGGTAGTCGAGGCGGTGCCGACCGAGAAGGACTTCTACGACTTCGAGGCACGCTACGAGATCGGGCGCACGCGCTTCGTCTGCCCCGCCGAGCTCTCCCCGGCGCTCGCCGAGCGCGCGCGCGAGCTCGCGCTCGAGGCATACCGGCTGCTCGGCTGTCGAGGGTTCGCGCGCGTCGATCTCATGCTCGCGGAGCAGGAGGAGGAGATGTTTGTCCTGGAGGTGAACGTCGTTCCGGGGCTCACCGAAACGAGCCTCCTGCCGCAGGCGGCCGACGCCGCCGGCATCGGCTTCGACGAGCTCATCGAGATGGTCCTCGCGAGTGCGCTCTCGCGGCGCGCTCGCGTCGGCGCGACGGCCTGAGCGAGCGCAGGCTCAGGAGTTGCCGGCGGCGAAGTCCTCCGGCGAGACCTCGTCGAGGAACTCCTTGAACTTCTCGATGACCTCCTCGCTCTCCTCGACCTCGTGCTCGAATTCGATCGCGGACTCCGCGATCACCTCCTCGGCCGCGTAGATCGGCGCGCCCCAGCGCACCGCGAGCGCGATCGCGTCGCTCGGACGCGAGTCGATCTCGAGCTCGCGCCCGTTGACACTGAGCGTGATCGACGCGAAGAAGGTGTTCTCGCGCAGCTCCGTAACGGAGACCTGCGTGCACTTGACGTCGAGCTCGCCGAGGACGTCACAGAGCAGATCGTGCGTCATCGGACGCGGCGTGGAGGCGCCCTGCAGCTTCATGAGGATGGACGCGGCCTCGGGGTGCCCGATCCAGATCGGCAGGAACTTGTTCCCGTCTACGGTCTTGAGCAACACAATCGGCTGCTTGCCGACCATGTCGAAGCTCACGCCGTAGATGACCATCTCCTGCACGGGTCATTCCTCCTGCGGAGGGGAGGGCTCAGAGTATAGGTCCGCCCGGAAGCTCCAGAGCTTGTTCCCGAGGAAGTTGAGCGGCGTCGACGCCGCGAGCGCGATCGCCTGCGCTGCGACCTTGTCGATGCCCCCGCCCTGCACGAGAAGCGTGAGCACGATCAGGTTGAACCCGAGCGCAACCAGGCTTACGAGCAGGAAGCGCGCCGCCTGCACGTGGATGTGCCCGTCGCGGGCGTTGAACGTCCAGTGGCGGTTCCAGACGAAGTTGTTCACCGCCGCAACCATCCACGCGACGGCGGCTGCCGCGCGGTACTCGACGCCGAGCTGGTGCACCTCGAGGTAGTAGACGGCGAGGTTGACCGCGTAGCCGCTCGCGCCGACGACCGAGAAGCGAATCAGCTGGAGCCAGTTCGCGGGCCTGCGCAACCCGTGGATGAGGCGCATGTGGGGCCGCGGGGCGGCCTGAGGGGCGCCTGCGCTCAGCTCATCGACGCGGGAACCCGAGGTGATCGTCTGCCCAAGCTCTCCGCGCGCGGGGCGGGCAATGTCGGCAGCTCCTTCCAGGTTCGCGGGGTCAACGTCCACGGTCGTGGCCTCGTCGCGCATTTAGTGCAGGTTAGCTACCCCGGGGGGGCACATGCCACACCCCGCGAACCGGCTGCCAGCGCTGGAAGCGCCGCTAGCATTGGCCAGGGTGAGCACATCGCGAGATAGCGCGCCGTTTTCCGCGTCGCGGTGGAAGCCGCGTAGCAGCCTGCGCTGGCGCCGAGGAGGGCCGTCGGGCTGGCGCCTGCTCGCGCTCGTCGCGGCTCTCGTCCTCGTGGTGGCGGCCGTTGCGGTCCTCGTGGCTCGCGAATCATCCACCGCAGGCCCCACGTCCGGCCTCGGCCACTCGGTGACCCTCGCACCGCCTCACCACAGCGCCCCAACGGCGCCCGCGAGGGACCCCGCGCGCGAAGGCGCGAAGGCGTCCGCCGGCGGTACGACGCACAGGGTCGCCCAAGCGCGGGATCCCGAAGAAGCGAAGAGCTTCCCGGTCTCGCCGCAGGTGCGCTCCCGTTACGGCAACGCGACGACGCCGAGCAGGGCGGTGGATGCCTCGTTCGTCGCTCCGGGCGCACTCTCCACCGCGCAGGTGCGCAAGGAGCTCGCCCAGGAGCAGGCGCTCGAACGCGCGGAGCAGGCGAGCCAGGCGACGGTGTCTGGTGGCGACTCCGTGGGCGGCAACGGGACGATCCCGATTCCCTCCGGCGTGCCGACGAGCGATCCAGCAGGTGATCGCCGGAGCGAACGCGATCACCGACCTCCCCTATGTGTACGGCGGTGGCCACGCCTCCTTTGTCGACAACGCTTACGACTGCTCGGGCTCTGTGAGCTACGCGCTCGCCGCCGCCGGCCTGCTCTCGGCCCCCGAGACCTCGGGTGCACTCGAGAGCTGGGGAGCGCCGGGGCCGGGCAAGTGGATCACGATCTACGCGAGCGCAGGCCACGTCTACATGTACGTGAACATCGGCGGGGCATGGATGCGCTACGACACCGTCGGGCGCAGCGGACCGTTCGCCTCCCGCTGGCAGCCCTCCGCGCGCTCGAACGAAGGGTTCGTGGCGCGGCACTGGCCCGGGCTCTGAGCGCTCGGCGTCGCTTGCGCGCTTAGCGCTTCAGCACGAACGAGCTGATGAGGCTCGTGCTGAGGGGGCTCGTACGCGAGGCGTTGCGGACGACGACGCGCAACGTGAGCGACACGCGGCTCACCTTCTGGAGGGCCTTGTTGGTCGCCTTCGAGAACTTCAAGCGCAGCGCGCCTGACCCGCCCTTGCGGGTGACGAGCACGGCACGTCCGATCACGACAGAGCGCGGGTAACCGGCCGGAAGGCCAACCGCTGCGGGACCGCGGATGTGCAGCCGCCTGGCGGTAGTCGCGTTCAAAAGCACCTCCACCACGCCTGCGACCTGCTCATTGACTGAGTAGCGCACCATCAAGCCGTGCCGAACTGCGGTGCGAAGCGAGCCGTTCGCAGCTGCGGCCTGTGCGGCGGGAGCAGGCAGCGTGCTGCTTGCCGCCGGACCAGTTCCTGCAGCCTTGGTCGTGCTGCCCGAGCCCGAGCCCGCACCACCGGGGCCGCCAGGGTTGCTGGGGCTTGGCGGGGACGGGCCGTTTACCGTTACGTCGTGGGTCACGCTCGCGACGTTGCCGCCGGTGTCCGTAACCGTGAGCGTGACAGGATAGGTGCCGCCATACGTGTAGGAGTGGAAGACGCTGGCCGCGCATGGCGAGAGCCAAGGCGTCGAGCACGCGGGAGCTCCAGGTGCGTAGCCGCTGACTTCGGCGCTCCCGTCGCCGAAGTTCCACGAATAGGTCGCGAAGGTCTCGGCGACTGCGCCGAGCGAGAGCGCCGACCATCCGAGCGAGATCGCGGACTCCATGCCGTCGAAGCCGACGATTTCGCCCGCGTTCACAGGATTTGGCGCGGTGAAGCTGGGGCTGAGATCTACGCCGCTAACGCACCACGGCGTCCCTCCGCCCGGGTAGTCGAGCTTGCTCCCGGAGAGCAGGAACACGTCGTTTAGGTAGTAGCTGCCTTCGCCCGCTTCCGGGCCACTAAACGTCTCGTTGCTCAGCGTACCTGCATGCGTTTCTTCGATCGCGACGGATTGGCCCGCCAGGTTCGGCGTCCAGAAGTCGTTGCGACACTCGTCCGTGACCTCGTTACCTCCTGAATCGTGCCAGGCATCGAGTAGGGGGTCGGTGACGATGTTCTGCTGCTCGTCGGCGATCTGGCCGATGAGGACGTCTGGCAGCGCCGCGTCGTAGTCTCCGTCGAGGTCGAGCCCTTCTGCCTTCTGGGCCTGGTTGGGCTCCTGGATACGCGGCTTTTCCAGTTCTTCCTGTTTGACGATCGCCGCGAGTTCCTTCCCGTACTGCTTTTCAATCGCTTCCAGTTCCTTCTTGCAGTTTTCTTCGGCTTCTTCGAGTTCTTCGCCGATCAGTTCCTTCTCCCGCTGGCGGCACTTCTGCTTGGTTTCTTCGAGTTCCTTGGCGTGCTTCGCTTCCGCCTTTTCGCGGGGTTCTGGATTCGGGTGCTCCTTGGCACCCGCAGGCTTGGCGCTCGGGTCGAACCCCCCGTCCTGGCAGTCATACGCGGCCACGCCGGGTTTTACGTCGCTCATCCCCATGCTGCCAGCGGTCCAGGGGATCATCGCGTAGAGGATCGTGTTGGGGGCCCCCGTTTCGGGTTCGGTCGGGGTTATCGCCGCGTGGTAGCTGCAGAAGCTGTTGGTGTAGCTTGGGTTCGCGAGTTCTTCAGCGTGGGTTTCCGCGATGCCGCCGGTGTGATCTGAGCAGTGTCCGGTGGGGCCGCCAGCGTCCAGGCAGACCGTGACACCAGGAGGCGTGAGCAGGTAGTAGATCGTGTTCATCCCCGTCGGCAGGTGGTGTTCGGGGATGAACGCTTCGAGCTGTTCGCGTACCTGCGTGCTGTTGATGCAGGTCACAGCCCCGAGCGCGAAGGGTTCGGGGTCCGTGCATCCTTCGACGGGCGGATACGCGTTGGTGTCCGTATAGGCGCCACGGAACTGCGACTTCGTTGTGGCCGGCTTGTTCGACGCGTCGCGGTACTGCGCATCGGCGGCAAAAGCGGTTTCGAGGTCGCCGTTGGACGCCCCCATCTGAGCCATGAACGTGTTAATCAGCTGCTGCCAGTCGCCGTCGTAGTTGGCTTCGGGGTCCCAATAGATCGCATACGTGTCGGCGGCGTGCAGCACGGGCTTGCCCGTCGGGTTTTCGAACGTGAGCGGGGTCTCGCCGCGTTCGTGGATGCTCGAGGCGTTGCGTACCTGGACACCGACGTTTTCTCCACCCACTTCGATCACCTTCGCATCGGCCACCGCGGGCAGACACGCGAGGGCGATGCCGAACACCGCGGTGCTCGCCAGTGCGAGCCGCCGGAACGACCGAGCGGTTGCCCACGCAAGCGGGGGTGCAAAAGCCCCTCGCCGCTGGATATCGAAGTGCGGCCGCAGGGACGGGCGTGCGGAAGGCGTCACGATGGCCCTATCGGCACGCGGAGGCCGATAGCTTTAGCGCCTCTGGACACGCTAATCGGCCCTTGCACAAAGCTCCCCAAACCTCGATGCTGACGGGCATGAGCGAGGATGCGCGAGCATGAGCGAGGCAACCGCGTTGGCGGCATCCCCTGGAGGCCCCCCGGGCGCGCGCAAGGAGCATGCACGCGAGCTCTTTGCCGCGCTCCCGCAGGACTACGATCGCGCGGGCGCCGTCCTCGGCTTTGGCCAGGACGCGCGCTGGCGAAGGACCTTGGTCGCCGCGGTGCAAGCTGCGCCGGCGGAGCGTGTGCTCGACGTCGCGACGGGCACCGGGCTCGTCGCAGGGGAGCTCGTACGCCGGTACGGATGCACGGTGGTGGGTCTCGACCAGAGTCCCCAGATGCTCGCCGCCGCACGGGAGCGGCTGGAGCGGGACGCGGGTCTTCGCGCGCGTGTGTCGTTGGTCGAGGGCGAGGCCGAGGTGCTGCCGTTCGCGTCCAGCGAGTTCGACCACCTCACGTTCACCTACTTGCTGCGCTACGTCGACGATCCCGCGGCGACGGTGCGGGAGCTGGCGCGCGTCGTGAAGCCGGGAGGTCGCATCGCGTCACTCGAGTTCGGCGTGCCCGCGCGCGAGCCGCTGCGCGCACTGTGGACGCTCTACACGCGCGCGGGGCTGCCACTAGTCGGACGGCTGTTCTCCCGCGAGTGGTCGGAGACGGGTCGCTTCCTCGCGTCCTCGATTCCGAGCTTCTACCGCCGCCACCCGCTGGAGGCACTCGTCGGCTACTGGCAGGACGCCGGCGTCGAGCACGTCGAGGCCCGACCGATGAGCTTCGGCGCGGGCATCGTCATGTGGGGCGTGAAGGGGGCGCCGCATGGCGAGCGAGACGCAGCTTGAGGCCCGCGCGCAGCTTGCGCGACCGGCCTTCTACGCGCTGCGGCCCGGTGGCTGGCGCGATCTCGTCACGCTGCTGCATCCGCCGTACACCGCGTGGCACCTCAGCTACGTCGCGATCGGAGCGGCGCTCGCACCGCATCTCTACGCCGGCCGGCTGCTCGCGAGCCTCGGCGGCTTCTTCCTCGGCGTCGGCGTGTGCGCGCACGCGCTCGACGAGCTTCACGGGCGGCCGCTGGGCACACGACTCTCGCGCACGACGCTGATCGCGCTTGCGGTTGGCGCGCTCGCCGGGGCCGTCGCCCTGGGCGTCGTGGGCGCGCTCACGGTGTCCCTCACGCTGCTGCCGTTCATCGCGGCGGGCGCGTTCATCGTGATCGCCTACAACCTCGAGCTCTTTCACGGACGCTTTCATTCGGACCTCTGGTTCGCGCTGGCGTGGGGCGCGTTCCCCGCGCTCACGGGCTACTGGGTGAACGCGCTCGAAATTCGCCTGGCCGCGGTCCTCGTCGCGGGCGCATGCTTGATGATGAGCCTCGCGCAGCGGAGACTCTCGACGCCCGTTCGGGAGCTGCGGCGACGCACGGTAAGCGTCCACGGCGAGCAGGTGCTCGCCGACGGGCGCGTCATCGAGCTCGACCGTGCGCGCTTGGCCGGGCCGATGGAGGGGGCGCTGCGCGCGTCTGCGCTCGGAATCGTTTTGCTCGCCGCGGCCCTGGTGAGCGCGCGGCTCGTGAGTTAGCGCGATGGCGAGCGCAGTGCAAGATCACGCGTATCACGCTCAAGCCCTCGCGGGCCAAGCGCCGGGGTTGACGCTCGAGCGAGCGGCGCTCGTGTGCGGCCTCGCACCCCGAGCACCCGCCACTGAACGCGAAAGGGCGGCCGCACGATGGCGGCCGCCCTTTCGCATCGACGGCGCCTAGGAGGGCAGCGCCGTTACCACGAGACCGGGGGAGGAGGAGCGCTCGTGATCGTGAGCGTGTTACCCGGCCCGGAGAGCAACGCGGTCGTGACGGGGCCGAAGATGCCGCACCCCGTGAACGGTGGGATCGTCACGGAATCGGTCACCGTGAGGCTCCCATTGACCGCGATCGCATTTGCGGGTGTTTCGATGTCGAGCGGCATTTCGACGGGCTTGGCCGTGTGGCACCCGAGGTTGAGGTGGAAGAACGAAATGCCAATCGACTTCGTCACCAATGTCGCTCCACCGTTCGCCGCGATCTTCAGCAGCCCCGTGTTCGTGAGACCGGAGGTGCCGGTGATCGGCCCGGTCGATTCGAGGGCGCCCTGGATGTTGACGGGGATCCCGAGCACGCTGAACGTTTCGTTGATCGGCGGGACCGTGAGCGTCGCGGTGAACTTGCCGGTCGTCACGTCGTCTTCGGAGTTCAGCGTGGAGCCCGGCGGGAGCTTCAACGAGGTGCCGAGCTTCGCCGCCGTGACGGAGCCCGTGAGCTGCCAGTTGGGCAGCGGCACGATCAGGTCGCCCACCTCCGCCGTCAGTCGCGCCGACGCCGGCAGTTCGGTCGGCGCGGAGTGCTGCCCGCACGTGCTCGGCGCGGGCTTGCCTTCGAAGCGTTCTTCGACCCACTTCGCGACGTACGGGACCGCCGTCGGATCCGTGAGCAGGTGCTCCCCGGGATACAGCTGGAAGTCGTCCTTGACCCCGAGCGAGCACCACTTCTCGTGCAGTTCAGCGTCCTGCTTGACGGGAACGAACTCATCCTCGAGGCCGTGGTAGTGGTACACGGGGACCGGGATCGCTTCGCCGCCCAGCTTCTGCGCGTTGATCACGGTTTCGATCAGCGGGTTGTGCTTCTCGAGTTCCGCCGCCGTTTCGTGGTTCTTCGTGAGGTTCTGGAACGAGGCGTCGTGGACTTCTTCGAGCGATTGCACCGCGCACTCGCTCTTGAGCTTCGCGACGACCGCCAATCCTTCGGCGTTGAGCGTTTCGTGAAGCTCCATTTCCGGGTTGATGAGCGGCGCGTAGGCGTAGGTGAGCCCGATCGTCGCATCGAGGCCGAGCGCCGAGCCCGGCGAGCCTTCACCGAATTCCTGGACTGCCTGGAGGTTGCCCGGCACGCCACCTGCGGCGACGCCCACGATATGCAGTTCGGGCGTGTAGGACGCCTCGATCTGGCCCGCCCACGCGGCCGACTGGCCGCCCTGCGAGTAGCCCCAGATCACCACGGGGGCACTCGATTCGACGCCCGAGCCGGGCAGCTGGAGCGCCTCGCGCATGGCGTCGAGCACGGCTTGCCCCTCGGCCCGTCCAGCGACGTAGGAAGGAGTGGCGCCGTTCGTGTAACCCTGGTAGTCGGTCATGACGACCGCGTAGTTGCGCTTGAGCGCTGCGATCGTCGAGCCGCCGTCGTACTCGGTGCCGTTGGCGATCTGAATCGATGGTGCGCACTGGTGGCCGAGGCCCTGCGTTGCGGGAGCGACGTCGACGACGGGCCGCGCGCCGCCCTTGGTCCAAGCGGCGGTGGGCACGATCACAATGCCCGTCACGACGTCCGGTTCGCCGATCTCGCTCGTCGACTTGTACATCACATCCCACGCCTTCACGGCCGGGAGTTCCACATTCAGGTTCACGGTTGTGGGCCTGTACCAGATCAGAGTGCCCGCCCCGCCTTCCGGCAGTGTCGTGGGCGGCGTGTAGAACGCTTCGCCCGACGGGCCTTCGACAGGCGCCGCGGAGGCGCTCGAGGCCATCATCAACGGAACGATTAACAGCAGCGCAAGTGTTGCGCCCGTGAGTCCTTTACGGTGCAGCATAACGGCGACCCTCCTCTAGGTCGGTGACGTTTGGTCTCAGTTCTCGCGCTCGGACAATCGACGCGAGGCTGCGCACCCGGAGCCCACAGACGACCACTCTGGACCCTTCAAATCGGGTCGCCGAGGACCTCGAATCAGCAGTGCTTCCTCTCTCGCCGCAACTGTACCACGCGGGTACAGTGCTGTCTAGTGCCGGTACAGAAAGAGGAGGTCCCGCGTGGGCGCCCGATCCCCCATGCGCACCTAACGCGTGGCACCGCGAGGCGCGGCGCCAGCCGCGCCGCAGCGCGGGCGCTGATCTCAGGTGGGCTGCTTCTTGCTCTTCAGATTCAGCGCAACGGCTTCACGAATGAGGTGCTTCAAGGCACCTTCGTCAATCGTGTCATCCTCCCTGATGTCGATTGCGCGCCTGACATTCCCGTCAAGGCTGGAGTTGAACAGACCTGAAGGGTCCCGCAAGGCCGCGCCCTTGAAGAACGTCAGCTTGACCACGTTCTTGTAGGACTCACCGGTACAGATACCCCCGTTGTGGGACCAGACCGGCGTGCCGGGGTTCGTGGGCTTCACCCACTTCCACTCCTCCACGACGTCGGGATCCGCGTCCTTGATTATTCCCCGCAGGATGTCGAGCGTCTCCCCGCGCCAACCCCCCAGCTCGCTGATCCGCTGATCGATCAGATCGGAAGCATTCGGCTCGTTTTCTGCCATTTTGGATCGCCCCGCGCGGTTGCACGTGGCTCAGCCGAGCTGATGTGGCCGATGAGGCGAGGCAGATACTACCGACGTGGCTTCGTCCTGCGCATGGCCGCAGGTCCACGACGGGGCGGCCGCGGCGTCCATCAGCGGGTAAGACCCGGGCCGAGCGCCACCCGTCGCTCGGCCCGCCATCTACGGATGACGCGCGACTCGGCCCCCCGGCCGCCCGACGGCTCGTCCATCGGGTAGCAAATCGCGCGGTCTTACCCCGGTCCTCCTCGAAGCGAGGAGCGGCCGGGCGACCCTCATCTCCCTATGAGCGCGCTGTATCGAGCGCGGACCTGCGCCTGGGAAGTAACGGGAGGCGCCGATCGACATGGGGAATGGGTACCAAGCCGGAGGCGAGCGCCGCTACCACAATGTGGCCAAAGCCACGATCGAAATGTTCCACTGTGGTACCCCGCCGCGCGAGGACTGCGGGGGCGCGGCGATTAGCGGGGTCGCGGTGGCGACCCTCAAGGCTGCTGCGGCGAGACGCCCAGCTCCTCGAGACGGAGCGCGACCTCGAGCTCCGGCTGGCATGCGTTGAGCGGGCGGTCGAGCCGCTCTTCGACGGCGCGCAGGCGGCGCGTGACCGTATGGCGCCCCACCCCGAGCGCCGCCGCGGCCGTCGCCGCGTTGCACCCCGCGGCGAAGTAGGCGCGCAGCGTCTCGCGGGCGACGAGACCGCTGTCATCGCGAGGGCCTAGGGCCGTGAGCTGCAGCTCGACGAGGGATGTCGCGAGCGCCTCATCGCGCAGCACCGCCGCCTCCAGCCCGACGTCGGCGAAGCGCGTGGTACCGTGCGGCCTGCGCAAGCGCGACCGCCATCGCCGCCTGCGCTTGGCAGTGCGTCAGACGCCAGCCCTCGAGCCCTTCGCCGGGCTCGCCGATCGCAATCGTCAGGCCCGGAACTCCGCGGGCTAGTAGCAGGCGATCCACGTCGGCGATCGCCAACGGTCGCTGACCGCCCAGCCAAGCCCAGACCGTTTCCTCGCTGCGTGCCACGGTCAGCAGCGCGCGGCCAAGTTCTGCGGCCAGGCGCTCGGCCGTCTGGCCCGCCTTCTCGCCCATCGCGATGAGGCCAACGTGGGAAGCTTCGAGCTCGTAACCAAGCTCGGCCGCATCGACGCGTCCGCCGCGGAGCAAACGCTGCACATGCTCCGTGCGGCGCAGCTCGGGCGATTGTGCGGCGCGCTCAAGCTCTGCGTGGTATTCGCGTACCGCCCACGCTGTTAGGTGATCGAGCAACGCCCCCTGTGTCCTCAACACCTCACGCACAGCGCCGACGTGGCCTGAGAGCTCACACCGCTCGACTTCCTGCATGAGAATGTCCTCCATCAGCATGTTGCCCGCTGTGTAGCGGTGCAGGACCGTCTCGAGGCTCACACCGTTACGCGCAGCGCGGCGCGCCTGGGTCGCCGCGGCGGGCGGGACCGAACCCAGCCACTGCTCCCCGTGCATCAGGCCGACGAGGCTGTAGTCGACCGCCTCGACCACGGCCGCGCGCACGCCCGCGATGTACTCGGCGTCCTCGCGTCCCGCCGGATCGAAGCCGACGTGGACGTGAGCGAAGATCGCGTTCTCGACCTCTGAGCGGCGTCCCCGCAGTCGCTCCGAGAGGGCGAGCCGAAGGTTCTCCAGCGACGCCGCATCTGCCCTGCCATTGGGCAGCGCCGGTCGACCAGTCGAGACGACGCTCATCGGGGCATTCCTATGTCGTTCTGCACACGCACCGTCTTGCGGATCGCAAATACCGGACTTCTCACGCAGATCATACGCGCCCAGCGGCACCCGTCACCGATCCCGCTCAGGGGAGCAAGAGCATGCCCTGCGGCGGCACTTCCGGACCGGACAGCGCCACCGGGGCGATCACGCCGGTCCAGGGGTCCGAGTCCGGCTGCCTGGGCGCTGTGCTGGTGCCCACCGTCGGCATCATCGCAGGGGGATGCCGCCTGTCGCCAAACGACTCGCGCTGCTACATCATCAGCCGTCACTCGTTGGCGCGGCCCGCCGAAACGAGCTCAGTCGTTCCACTGCACGTCGTCTGTTTCGGCGACGGCCTGCTCGATCTGCTCGAACGTGATGTCTGTGCGGCGGTCGTCGACCATCGCTTGCAGCGCCGCGCTGATCGTCGGCGCCGAGACGCGCCGCGCCACGGCGACTCGCCCGGGCTCCTCGTCGAACTGCTTCCATTCGAGCTCCACGAGCGGCGCCCCTGCACGGGTTGCATGGGCGGGGATCGGCGCACCCCATCCATACAGCGTGATCTGGGCCTGCCAACCATGCGGACAGAGCTCGCCCATCACGCTCAGCGCCCGCCACTGGTCGGCGACCGGCATCGGGTGGCGATGTTTGCGACTGAGAACGATCGAGATCACGACGCACGCACCGAGAAGCGCGACGATCAAGAGCGCGACGATCAAGAGCGCGACGAGCACCGTTTCATGCCCAGATGCGCGCTCGTGACAGCCTTGCCAGCCACCGCGAGCTAGACACCCCGCGACGCTCACGGCATCCTCGCCGTTGCACTTGTTCCATCATGACGAAGCAGATGCCCCCTGCTGCCCTCATCGATGCTGACAGTACTCGTTGCGCGGCGCTCGGCGCACGAGTGGGTACGATCCGGCCGGGTTGGGCAGCAGGGCGATCCGGTCTTCGCGGATCTAGGTGATCTCGGCGGTAGGCGGCGCCTGCGTGTTCTCGGCGGTTGCTGCTGTACCGGGCATCTCTGGTCTCCCTGTGGTCCGGTGCCGCAAAACATGAGCGCGAAATGCCGGGATGTCGCGAAGTCGTCGGCAACCTCTCCGTCGCCGCGAGCCGGGCTCATCATGGCTTGAGCGGGGCTTAATGTGGCTTGCCGATGTAGAAGGCGAGGGAACTGAACTGCATCGGACGGACCATCACGCAGGGCCAGAAGGCGTCGAAGACCGTTCGTCGACTTCGATCACGCAAGGGCACGGGGCGCTCGCGGAGGCGCGGCTGGCACGCTCGGCGCTGCCTTTTGTCGCCGTCGCGCTCGTAGCTCAGCTATCCGCAGCGATCCTGCCCGACCTGAGATCGACCGGCTTGTTCGTGGCCAGCGGCGCGGTCCTCGCGTGCATCTTCGCAGCCGTCTTGGTGCTGCCGTGGCGTCGCCTGCCCGTCGAGGCGCAGCTGGTGGTGCCCGTCGGCTACCTCGCCAGCTTGCTGCTTCTGCTGATGGCGCAGGACACCGCGACAAGCGGACTGCGGGCACTCATCCTGCTGCCGATCATGTGGGTAGCGCTCTATCACCGCTCGCGCGAAGGGGTCCTGATCACGCTTTGCGCCGTTGCAGTGCTGATGGTCGTCTCGCTCATCGATCACGAACCGTTCGACGTCGCGGCAATACGAGCACTGCTGTGGGTGGCGATCGGCATGCTCATCGTGCTCTCCGTGCACAACCTGCGGCGATGGCTCGGGTCGGCGATCAACGAGCGTGACGCAGCGCTTCGCGAGGCACGGATACTCCATGTCGCCACTGAGGAGCTGAACGCGACCCTCGATCCCGAGAGCGTGATCGCGGTGGCGACGCGGGTGGCGGCACAGACTGCCTCCCCTCCCGGATCCGAGGCCCGCCGCGCGAGCTACCTCGCGATCGTCGGTGACATGGTCTGCATTACTGGCGGATACGACGAGAGCGGGCTGGACACGTCGTACGCGTGGCCAATCGCTGACCACTCATACGTGCAGGACGTGCTCCGAACGGGGTCGCCGGCGAGCGGCCCGCTGTCCGAGGAGGACGTCGGCGGATCGGCGAGAGCGGCGTTGCGGGATACCGGCATCCGCTACGGCGCCTGGGTTCCGATCCGCGTCGACGGATCGATCCATGGCGTTCTTGCGCTCGCGAGCCGCAGCAAGCCGGTCCGCCGGCAGGAGCTTGCTCGTTGCGTCAGCATCGGCCACCTGCTCGAGCTCGCGCTGTCGAACGCGCTCGCACATGAGCGCAGCAAGCGCGCGGCGATGACAGATCCGCTCACTGGGCTCGTGAACCGGCGCGGGCTGCAGGAGCTCTTCAGATCCCGTCGCGGCCGACGCTCGTTCGGCGTTCTCTCACTCGACGTCGACTCGCTCAAGGCGGTAAATAATCACCGCGGGCATGCGGCGGGTGATGAGCTCCTCAAGCTGACAGCGGGGGCCGCTAGCGCGCCGTTGCGCGAGGGCGACGTGCTCGCGCGAACCGGCGGTGACGAGTTCGCCGCGATCGTCTTCGACGCCGACGAGGACGCCCTGCAGGGCCTCGCCGGACGAATCCTCGATGTTGTTCAGGACGCGGGTAGTGGGTCTCTGCAACCTCGTGTAAGCATCGGTGGCGCGTACGCGAACCCGAGCTCCGGTGCGACTCTCGCCGACATCACGCAACGAGCGGACGCCGCGATGTACGAAGCCAAGCGCGCGGGCGGCATGAGCTACGTGGCTGCCGGAGAGTTGCTCACCCAACCCGCGTGAGCACCGAGTGGGCGATCCTGGACAAGCTGGCGCACGCCGTCTTAGCGTCGCCGTCGTATCCCGGTTACCTCCCATGCTCGTCCCAATGCACTTCCAAACAACCCCACGATGACCAGCACCAAAGCGCGCTGTAATGCAGAGCTTTGAGCGTCGGCCAGGAGCGCAATAGCAAGGCCGAATTGGATTGAATAGCCCCCGGCCGAAATGACTGCAAAGGCGATGTTCAGCCTGCGAGTTGGAAAGCCGCGGGAGAAGTTCCCGGCCCGCTTTGCTCGCGGCACCAAGCGGCTGGTGCCCAGCACGCCGACCATCGCCATCACGAGGTTGGATATCCCGAAGACCACGGCGCCTCCGGTCAACGCGACAAGCGAGACGAAGAAGACGTCGACCAAAGTAAGGAATGCGCTTCCGGCCAGAACAGTCCGCCTCTCCCGAGTCTTCGCGTCCGCATCGTCGGCGTTGACCACCGACACGGCGACGACTAGCAGGCCGAGAATGGCAGCAGATGCGCCCGCGCTCGCAGCGAAGAACATTTCGTAGTGGCCCAGCAACACCGCCACCTTAGGAGCATCACCCGCTTGCACGCGTCCACGACAGGCGTTAGCGACGGTTGGACCGGATCGATCGCTTCCGCAGGGGAGCGGGCAGGCGTGATCGGGGGCGTCGCGCGCTACCGCTTGCGAGCATGTCAGCACTGACGGCCAGGCTGTGAGTTTGACGACGAGCGGCAACACCGGCGCATAGTGCTCGCGTTACCCGCGCTCTACGGAACGCCTGAGGAAATCTGCGCCAAGCTGGCGGCAGTGAATGACGCCGGCGCTGAGTATGTGCTGCTCACGGTACTTGGCGGCAAGAGCAGCTGCGACGGTTCGCGCAGGAGATCATGCCAGCGTTATCTGCCGTGGAAGACCGCGAGAGGAACGCGAGGTTGTCCTGGGTGCGCCGGACACCGGGACGCTGAGCCGGGTGACCAAAAGCCGCTGACGAGGGTGGCGTAGGAGCGAGACTGCGCTTTTCACTCGACCGCTCTCGAACAAGAGCGAGAGTGTCGCCCCGGCAGCTCGGACGACCGCACCTCGTCCGGAGCAGGCACCTCAAGAGTGAGCGTCGAGGCGCTTGCTTTGACCGGAAGCAGCACTCAGGGAAGGCCTATGCGGGCCAGCTGATTGTGCCCCTTTGATCGAGAAGGAACAACGGACGAAGCTTGGTGATCCATGGCCGCGCCAGAACTGGCCTCGCCGCGCGCCGTGGCGTTGTTGGCCGGCTCCGTCATGCAGCGAGACCCTCGATCACACCGTATGGGAACGCGACCGGCTGGACCTTGCCGAGCTTCAGCCCAGCGGCGCGCATGAGCTCACCGTACTCGGCGTTGGTGCGCTCCTGTCCGCCGGTGATCACGAGCATGTTGATGTCGCTCAGAAGCGTTGGCACGGGGTCGCTGCCGTCTTCGGGGATCAGGCGCTCGACGACCAGCACCCTGCCCGACTCGGTCATCGCGCGGCGACAGTTGCCAAGGATCTCGATCGACCGCGCGTCGTCCCAGTCGTGTAGGACGTTCGCCATCACGTAGCAGTCCGCGCCGTCCGGCACGCGATCGAAGAAGTCTCCCGCAATCACTTCGCAGCGGTCGGCCAGATCGACTTCGTTATCGATCGCCTCAGCTCGGGCTGCCACCGTTGGGATCTCGAGCAGCATCCCGTGCAAGTGAGCATGCCGTCGCAGGATCTCGGCCAGAAGCGTCCCCTTGCCACCGCCGACATCGACGACCGTACGAACGACCGAGAAGTCGTAGCTCTCGGCGACGCTGGCTGCGTACGCCGCCGTTCGCTCGGACATCGCCGCGTCGAAGATCGCCGCCGCGTCCGGGTTCTGCGAGACGTACTCGAAGATGCCCATCCCGAACTCGGTGTCGAACCCCGACTTGCCTGTCCTAATTGTGTCGAGGATGTGCCCGAAGGGGCGGACGCCGCCGAGCGCCTCCAGGAAGATCGCCCACGAGCGCATCCCCACGGGAGCGTCCCTGCGCAGATGCTCACCGACCGCCGTCAAGCCGAACGAACGCCCGTCGTGCTCTTGGAACACTCCCAGCGCCGCAAGCACCCGCAGCACGCGATACAGAGATGGCTGCTGGGTGCGGGTCATACGCGCCAGCTCCGCGCAGCTCACCGGGCCCCCGGCGAGGAGGTCGGCGATCCCCAGCTCGGCCACGGCGTAGACGCAGCGCGAGATGTGAATGCCCCAGATCATTCGCAGCAGCGTTGGCGCGGCCGCCCGCTCCAGGTCGGGGGTTTGCGCCCCGCTTGCGTGTCCCGTTGCGCCGGGAGAGGAGGCGATTGGATCGGTTTTGTTCATGGATGTCTCCCTAAATCAGCTCGGTCGAGGGAGTCGCTCAATAGCCTCGACGCGTCGCCGCGTAAGCTTGGCCAGGTCGGGGGTCGAGGACTCCTCACGCATTAGCACAGGGAGTATCGCCCACGGGCTCGCGGGCGGCTAGCGCGCCGCGGCCGAGGCCCTCGGAAACCCTGACTGCTGCTCTCGCTTGACGAGCGAGCGTCCGATCACCGGCCGCGCAGACGACCGGATAGGACGAAACTCAGGCGTCTCGCCGGACTCTGACCACGCGGCTGCTTTCGGAGCGGACCGGAACTCTCGCCGCTCGGATGTTCGTCGCGCTCCTGCTTTCCAGCCAAGCAGTGGCACCCGACGTCCTCGTTGTGGGCTCCGGACGAAACTCAGGCATCTCTTCGGCCTGCAGCCTCCCGCGTGTCTTCCCGCCAAACAGGGAAGCCGCTCCACGACCTGGGGCGGTTGGAGTCGGACGACTTCTGTGTCCTGAATGGGCGATCCTGGACTCGACCCAGGGACCTCTTCCTTATCAGGAGCCAGCGGGGGCGGGTGGCTGCGGGTCGGATGCGGGTTTCTGCCGATGAAACCGGGCCGTCAGCCGGGATCTGCGGGTCTCGGCGGGTCGAATCCAGGCGGCTGAGGCTTCCACGAGCCTTCCACCATGTAAGCGTTCACCGTATAGTCCGGACCGATGCGGTGATGCTACCCCGACGCTGCTCCACGCCCCTCGCGACCGCGCCTATTCAGTCACCGAAAAGGTCGGTGGCCACGCGTCGATGATCCCTTCCAGATCTTCGTTGGTGCCTTCCGGTGTTGTCACAAAAGGCTGGCCGCCGTGCGCCGGTGCGATCGCTGTGATCGCCGTCGATGAGTTGACCGTGAACTGAGCGACCGCCGTTTCCCCGAACCTAAAACTGATGAACTTCACGCCGATGGCGCCCGCGAAGTTGTCGCCATTGATCTGTACCGCCGTGCCAGGAGGACCGGATTGTGGGCTGACAGACCAGACAACGGGAAGGCGCGGGCATGGAATGCCCGGGGTATTGCTCCCGTACGCCAAGGTCAGCTCGCCCCCGCTCGCGATGCTGCGCACGCCGCTCAGTCCACAGACGGTCGTTGGAGCGCCCGCGTTCGGCCGCCCCTCCTGGCGATCGGCCCAGACGTACTGGCCGTTGCCGATCTGGCCGAACGGGCCTTCGCCCCAGTCCATGACCGTGCCGTTCTTGAGCAGGGCGACACCGTTCCAGTCGCTAGCGGCGATCGTCGTCACTTCGGTGAGGCCCGGTATCGTTTCCGGCTGGTCCCCGCCGAACCCCGCGCGGCCAGCCTGCCCCGATTCGTTGTTTCCCCAGCTCTTCACCGTCCCATCGGGCATGAGCGCCAAGCGGAAGTCATAGCCGGCGGCGATGGCCGTGGCTCCCTGAAGTCCTTCAACCTCGACGGGGGTCAGCACTGGGGGTGGCTCATAAAGCCTGCTTCGGGATGTCACTCCCCAGATCATGGCTGTGCCATCCATCCGGAGCGCCAACCCAAAGATACCCCCGGCCGCGATCGCCCTTACCCCCGTCAACCCGCTCACCGGCACCGGCACACTCGAGGCCACCGTAATGCCATCACCAAGCTGCCCTTTGGCATTGTCGCCCCATGCCACGACCGTGCCGTTTCGCAATAGCGCCAGAGCGAAAGTGGGACCGGCGGAGATCGCGATCACACCCCGAAGTGGCTTTGCGCACGGAAGCTTGGTTTCGCCGACAGCACAGACCCTCACCGGAACGTCGCTCGGAGCGGTGCCGCCGTCGGCGAGCTGGCCGAATTCGTTACTACCCCACGCCACCACAGTGCCGTCTCGCAAGAGCGCGAGACTGTAGCCGGTGGCGTTGGCGATCTCGTTCGGGTACGAGTACCACGAGCCCGCCGAGATCGCGACCACTCCGTGCAGGCGCCGCGGGCACGCGTCGGGAGACCCGAGCCCTCCTGCTCGCGCGCAAACCGTCACGGGAACGTCGCTGTTCGTTGTGGTGCCATCCCCGAGCTGCCCTTCTTCGTTCTTTCCCCAAGCCTCGACCGTGCCGTCCCGCAGCAGCGCCAGTCCATGCTCTTTGCCAGCTGCTAGCGCCTTCACCCGCGTCAGCTCTGCGACAGGCACCGACGTCGCACTGCACGGAGTTACTGAATACGCTCGGCATAGGCCCGGTCCCGCGGTCGTACCGTCGCCGAGCTGTCCAAAGGCGTTCCATCCCCAGGCGGCCACGCCTTCGGAGCCGTGGTTGTCGGCCTCCCCCTGCGCAGACGTCACGGTGCCCACGAGGCCCCACCAGCTGAGGGCGGCAAGTAGCACGGTGCCGACCCGCGCTGTCCGAAGCTGTAGTCCTCGACATGTAGCCCGCCAATCGACCGTCCCAGTCCCCATCCGTCCTCCTTCGTGGTCCCCCACCCGCAAAATGCTTCCCCAATTAGACCACGACTCCCAGCAGGCTGCAACGCGAAGCGCATCCATGGAGTCCGGTGCCAGCTCTGCGGCGTTCGTCAAGAAGGGGTCCATGTGTACCGGTGGCGAGCCGGCAAGGCGCGCCAGGCCCATACTCCCGGGCAAGGCGCGACATGGGCGATCCTGGACTCGAACCAGGGACCTCTTCCTTATCAGAGAAGCGCTCTAACCGACTGAGCTAATCGCCCGATGCCCCAAGCGCGGGCGCCCAGCATAGCGCTCCTCCGGCCCGCGATCGCGCGGCGTCACCCCTCCATCGCAGGCGTGCGCCGGGCCCTCCGCTCACTCACGCGGACCAGCACCAGGCTGAGCTCGAAGAGCACGTACAGCGGGACCGTCTCGAGCACGAGCGTGACGGCGTCGCCCGGCAGGAACGCCGCCACCAGCCCGCAGGCGAGCAGCGCGTAGCGGCGGTTGCGCCGCAGCTGGTCCGAGGACACGACACCCGCGCGCGTCGCGGCGAGGATCCCCACGGGCACCTGGAAGACGAGCCCCATCGCGATCAGGGTGATCGCCGCGAAGCGGTAGTACTGGCTCGCCTGCACGAGCACGTTGAACTCGCTGCTGTTGAAGTTCTCGAAGAAGCGGAGCGCCGCGGGCAGCACGACGAAGTACCCGAACGCGACGCCGGTGAGGAAGAGTGCGGGGATCGCGAGCACGAACGGCCCCACCGCGCGCTGTTGGGACGGGCTGAAGGCGGGCAGCAGGAACCCATAGAGCTCATAGAGCACGACCGGCAGTGCGAGGATGAGCGCGAAGAGAAATGCGATGCCGACCGTCGTCGTGAACGGCTCGCCGATCCCGAGCGTCACCGGCCGATCGCCGCTCGCCGGCGCCGATAGGCGGCTGAGCGTTTGCGAGATCCGCGGAGCGATCGCCTCCAGCGACGCCCTCGTCGGGGCGCTCGCGCCGCTCCCGGGCCGCTCGAGCGCCCCCACCGCCGCCGAGAGCTCGCCCGCGAGCCCTCGCGCGTCTTGCTGCACCTTGTAGGTGGCGCCGAGCGGTCCGTTTCCCGCCCGCACCTGCTTCTGCGTCTGATGCGCGAGCGGCTTGTTGACGATGCGAAGCAGTGCGTGGTTCTGCCACATGCAGAAGCCGAACGCCACCGCGATCGCGGCGAGCGAGACGATGAGGCGCGTGCGCAGCTCATCGAGATGATCGACGACGCTGAGTCGATCCTCGTATCCGACTTTGCGAACCGCGACGGCCATCGTGCGAGCTAGGACTCCACCCGCTCCGACGGCCCCGCGCCGGCGTGCTCATGCGCGCCGGCGCCGTTCTGTGTGGGACCGAGCTCCGAATGGTGGCTTGGCTCGCCGCTGAGCGAGTCCTTGAAGCCGCGCATCCCCGTCCCGAGCGAGCGCCCGATCTCGGGCAGCCGCTTCGCGCCGAACACCAGTAGCAACAGCATCAGCAGAAAGAGGATGTGGATGGGATTGTCAAGACCGAGCATGTGTCATTAACTCCTTTACGGTGTGTAACTTTTGCATGTTGGGAAATCGGAGCGCGGCTGCGGCCAAGCGTCTCCTCCCGACCGCAGCCGCGCTGGGTGGCCCGTCCTGCCGCTCCGCGAGCGGCAGGACGCCGGCCAGTCTCAGCAAGGCGGGCTAGAACGCCCGCGCCTCTTCCGCCTCCTCCGCGAGCTTCTTGAGAACCGCGAAGAATTCCGCCGGCTGGCCCCTGAAGAGGCCGTCTTCGGTCAGCGCTTCGACCGCGCCCATCGCCGCGCCCTTCGTGTTCGTCGGCCGTACGATCGACACCGCCGGCAACGTCTTCTTGAGGAAGATTGTCGGCTCCGGCATGATCAGGTTCGTCTGGAATTCCTCACCCCCGAACGGAGGCGTGTTGAGGTCGGGAAATTCGAGGCCGTTCGTGGGGTCGGTGAGCGGCGGCGCGTTTCCAGCCTTGTCGTGCCAGGTCTGGAAATGCATCGCCTCTGTCGGCCCGATGCTGAGCAGCACCCGCAGTACCTCCGGATCCCTCACCCGCTGCGCGAGCGACGGGTAGAGGCTCGTCCCACCCTGCTCGATCGTGCAGAAGTGGAACCCCGCCGTGTTCGCGATCGCCTGGATGTGCTTTTCCGGTTCGAGGTCGCCTTCGTCGCGCGGAATCGCCGGGAACTTGCCCTTCAGCAGCCCCGCCACCGCGGGCGCGAACTTGTCGCCGAAGTCCGGGTTCTTCGTCGAGCTGCGATACCGCGTCCACCACGACGTGTCCACGGTCAGTTCCATCAGGTTCGTCAAGCGCCCGATCTGCTGAGCGCCCGGCACCGTGCTGCTCGGTAGGTGGCGGAACTTGTCGAGGTTCACCGGCCTGCCGCCCCGCGATTCGAGGTACGCGTTGATGAATGCCGCGTGACTGATCTCGTCGTCGGTGTTGTCGTGGATGTACTGCGGCATGTCTTCGTCGAGCACTTGCAGAGCTTCCCTGTAGGGCTTGCTGCCGCTGCCTCCCGGGACCTCCTTGTCCTGGATGCCGCCGAGCTCGTTGTACTGCTGCCAGAGGTCCGTCTCGAGGAGCTCCGCGGCGGCGAGGAAGCGGAGAATCGCTTCGTCGCCCTCGGTGAGGCCGAAGCGGCCCACGTCGGCAAACGCGCTCACGCCCTTGCCGAGCGGCCCGATCCCCGCCGCGACTCCGGCGGCCGCGCCCGTTGCGAGGAACGCCTTGCGGCTGACGCCTTTGCGCTCCTCCGCCTCAACCGCGCTCGTCCCGTTTGTCCCTGCGAGCGCAGGGACGCGCGCTGTCTTCTTCATGTTGTTACCTTTCTCTAGGGGGAGTGGTAATGAATGCGCTACTCCCCCCCTGACACCTCAGGCGGGCGATCCTTTCCGGCGCTTACAGAGAGTTATCTGGTCGCTAAGCGACCGAGCGCGGCCTGAGCCGTCGTGCGAGCGACAGCGCTTCCTCATGTGAGGAGAACGAGAGCTCCGCGGTATAGCGCCCGTCGGCCTCGGCGCGGACGCGCACCTCCGCCCCCAGAGCGGCTTCGAGCGTCTCCGCGATCTCGCGCGCACCCGCGTCGCGATCTGGCTGCGCGCCGATCGGCGTCGGCGCGTGCTCGGCGTTCTTCGCGTGCGCGCGAGCGCCTTGGTTGGACTCGCGTGCCCTGCGCTCTGTGCTGCGCACAGACCACCCCTCGGCGGCCGCCTTGCGCGCGAGCCTGCGGCGGGCGTCGTGGTCCTCCGCCATGAGAAGCGCGCGTCCGTGCCCCTCGCTGAGCGTGCGCTGCGCGAGCATCTCGAGCACGTCGTCCGGAAGCTCGAGCAGCCGCACGAGGTTCGAGATCGCGACTCGACTTCTTCCGACGCGGCGACCGATCTCCTCGCGCGTAAGGCCGAGCTCCTCCGCCAGCGCCGCGCAGGCGCGCGCCTCCTCGACGGGATTGAGGTCCTCGCGGGCCATGTTCTCGATCAGCGCGAGCTCGAGCGTGTGCGCATCATCGGTGGGCCGCACGAGCGCGGGGATGCGCTCGATCCCCGCGAGCCTCGCGGCGCGCCAGCGCCGCTCGCCCGCGATCAGCTCGTAGCCGCCGGGGCGCGGCCGCACGAGCACCGGCTGTAACACCCCCTGCTCGCCGAGCGAGTCCGCGAGCGCCTGGAGGCTCTCGCCGTCGATGCTGCGCCGCGGCTGGTTCGGGTTCGGAGCGATCAGCTCGACGGGAAGCTCGCGCACGCCCTCGGTCGCAGTCGGGGTATCCGACGCGGCGAGGATCGCAGCGAGCCCCCTGCCCATGCCCGGCCTGGGGGTGCTCATGTCCCGCTCACCGCGCGACGAGCTCCTTCGCGAGCTCGCTGTAGGCCTCTGCGCCCGCGCAGCTGGGGTCGTGCTCGACCACGGGAAGACCATAGCTGGGCGCCTCACCCACCCGCACGTTGCGCGGGATGACCGTGTCGAACACGAGCTCCGGGAAATGCCTTCGCACCTCGCCCTCGACGTCGCGGCCGAGATGCGTGCGGTCGTCGTGCATCGTTATCAGCATGCCCGCGATCGTCAGCCCGGGGTTGAGCTCGCGCTGGACGAGGCCGAGCGTCTCGAGCAGGCTCGCGAGCCCCTCGAGCGCAAAGTACTCGCTCTGGACCGGCACGATCACCCGGTCTGCCGCGACCAGCGCGTTCACCGTCAACGGGCCCAGTGACGGCGGGCAGTCGAGGACGATGTAGGGGTAGCGCGCGCGCATCGGCGCGAGTACCTCGCGCAGGCGCCTCTCGAAGCCCGCCGTCCGTGGAAGCTCGATGTCGGCGCCCGCGAGGCCACCGCCCGCGGGCACGAGGCTGAGCTGCGGGATTCGCGTCGGAATCGTCGCCACGTCGATCGCGCAGGCGCCACTGAGCACCTGATACACGCCCGGCCCCTTTGTCCTCGCGACGCCGAGGCCGACGGTCGCGTTTGCCTGCGGGTCGACGTCGACCAGCAGCGTGCCGTAGCCCGCGCGCGCGACGCAGGCGCACACGTTCACCGCGGTCGTGGTCTTGCCCACGCCGCCCTTCTGATTGGCGATCGCGTACACCATGCCCATCGACGGCAAGCTACAGCGACGGGCGGTCGGACGCGCACACAGTTACAAGCAAGCCGTGGCGAGGGCTAAAGGTCTCAATGAGCGTCACGATGGTTCATTTGCCGCCCAAAGGATGCTTGCGCGCGGAACCAGCGCGTCGCGGGAATCGTTCGGGCGTTGCCCTTACCTTTAAGTAGAGGTAGAGATGTCGCCGGTTCGCCCCGGCGAAGGGCTCCACCTTGCGGACCTCCGCGAGCTCCAGCCCGAGCTCTTGCGCAGCATGCGCACTCGCCGTCGTGGTGGTCGCGTCCAGGCCGCCGCGCCAGTCGACGAGCAGGCCGCCATCTACCAGCAGAGGAGCAGCGTACTCCAACACGATCGGCTGCGGCGCGAGAGCGCGGGCCACGACCAAGTCGCACGCGCCCAAGCCCTCCGACCACTCCTCCACGCGCGCGCAGACGACTGCGGCGTTCTTCGCAGCCGCGACGCGGCACACGCGCTCGAGAAACGCGCACCGCCGTGCTTGGCTCTCGACCAGGGACACGCGGCTCTGCGGGAGCACGATCGCGATCGGCAGGCCCGGGAAGCCCGCGCCGGAGCCGATGTCGGCGATCCGCCTCGCCGCCCTCACCTGCGGCAGCTCCAGTGCGCTGAGGGAATCAGCGACGTGGAGCTCCACCGCCTGCGCGGGGTCGCGTACGGCGGTCGGCGAGTGCGGGTCGCTCGCAAGCTCGCGCACAACCGCTGACAAGCGCTCGCGCTGCCCGGAATCCAGCGGGAACCGCTCACTAAGCGCTTGCAGGCGTTCGTCGGCGAGCGTAAAACGTGAAACGGTCAACCGCGGGTAGGCGCCACGACCAGGTAGCGGTCGGGCTCTTCCCCTTCGGAGTACGTCTCGACCTCGTCGCGATCGCGTAGGTGCTCGTGCACCACCCGCCGCTCGAGCGCCGGCATCCTCGATAGCTCCACCGCCCTGCCCGTGCGCACCGCTTCCTCGGCAGCGTCGTCGGCTTCAGCCCGCAGCGCCTTCTCTCTGCGCGCGCGGTAGCCGTCGGCGTCAACGAGCAAGCGGATTCCGCTTTCGCCGCCCTTCAGCACGATTCGCTGCGCGAGATGCTGCACGGCCTCGATCGTCTGCCCGTGGCGCCCGATGAACAGCCCGAGGTCGTCTCCCTCGAGGCATCCCGTCAGCAGGCCGTCCGCGTAGTCGACCGTCACGTCGACATCGAGCTGGAGCGCATCGGCGATCGCGTCGAGCACGTCCTCGAGCAGCTCGGCCTCGTCTGCAACGTCCGGAGCGATCTCGCTCACCCGCTCATCGCCTCCTTCCCGATCGTTTCTTCTTGCGCCTGCGCGGTGGCGGTGGCGGTGGCGGAGCGCTGTTGGTAGCGCCGTTAGAGCTCGGCGCGCCGTCGCTCTCGGATTGGGCGCGCGCGCTCGGCGCCTTGACCTTGCTCAGAAGCCCGCCGCCCGCTTGCGGCTCGGCGGGCTCCGCAGCGTCTCCGCGATCGTCCCCGTCGCCGGTGGGCGCACGTCCCCCGCCGCGATCCCCGCCGTTTGGCGGTCCCGCGCCTGCGCTCGCTCCGGGCGCCCCACCGCGCGCGGGAAGCGGCGGCATGCGTCTGCGGATCGCATATCCCTGGCCGATCGTCCAGACGTTCGTGGCGATCCAGTAAACGATGAGCCCCGCGGGGAAGCCGATGATGATGAACGTGAACACGAGCGGGAGGAAGATCGCCATCAACCGCTGGTTGCGGTCGGCCGTGGCCGTGGAGAGCAAGCTCGAGCTCACCATCGTCACGACGTACATGACGAGCAGGACGACGAGCACGAGCCCCGTCGCCTTGCTCGTGAGGTCGGGGATGAAGAGGAACTTCGCCGAATGCGGCGCGACCATTTCGCAGCTCGTATTCGCGAGGTACTTCGACGGCAGCTTCGACGTGGTCGTCGCGTGCAGGATGTGGTAGTTCGTGCGGATGTGCAGCGGCAGCGAGTTGTAGTGCGAGACGAGCTGTTCGCCGCAGATGTGCTTCTTGAGGTCCGTGCGCAGCATGTAGAACAGCGAGATGAGCACGGGGAACTGGAGGAGCAGCGGCAGACATGATGCAAACGGATTGATGTTGTTCTCGCGATAGAACTTCATCAGCTCCTCGCTCTGCTTCTGCTTGTCCTCCTTGTACTTCTCCTGGATCGCCTTCATTTCGGGCATGTGCCGCTGCAACGAGACGATCGACTTCATCTGGCGCACGAAGAGCGGGAAGAGCACGAGCCGCACGACGACCGTGAGCCCGATGATCGCCCAGCCCCAGCTCGCGCCCGCAGGCAGGATGTGTTCGTGGATGAAGACGAGGATTTCTTCGAAGACCGTGATCAGCGGTCCGAATGCGTCCTCGATGACGTTCGCGAAGATGGCCATCGTCAGCCGCTAAGCCGCGAGCCGCCGCTCGCGCGCCGAAGCATGCGCAGCGTGGTCGCATTTGAAGAGCCGCTGCGCCTCGACGGGGTCGTAGCCGCCACGGCTGAACGGGTTGCAGCGCACGAGTCGCCACACGGCCAGCACGAGGCCACGGGCAGCGCCGTGGCAGTCGATCGCCTCTAGCGCGTAGGCCGAGCACGTCGGCTCGTACTTGCACCGCCTGCCGAGCGCGGGGCGCAACATCTTCCGATAGAGGAGGATCGGCGCGCGCACGAGCGCCCGCGGCGCGCTCGAGAGGGTCACGACTGCGCTCCAGCGACGTCGTCCGAGTTCGCCTGTGTGCCGTCCGCCGACCGCGAGCTCAGACTTCACGAGCAGCTCCCCGAGCGTCTCCTCGATCGCCGCCAGGCCGTGCTGCTGCGCGAGCTCGGAAACGCCAGGTCTGGCCACCACCACCACATCGTAGCCCCCGCTCATGCCCGCTTGCGCACGCTCGAAAGCCTCGCGGAGCAGGCGCTTGACGCGATTGCGTTCGACCGCCGAGCCCACCTTGCGCGGAACCGAGAAGCCGATTCGCGGCCGGTCGGCGGCCCCATTCGGGAATACGTAGAGGACGAGGTGCCGATTCGCGTGCGAGCGGCCGCGGCGATAGACGCGCTCGAACTCCGCGGCGCGCGAAAGCCGTCCGGATCCGCTGCGTTGCGATGCCATCACGGTCGGACGGAGCACGCCGAGACCGTCGTGCGTTCCATGTCAAGGAGTGAGGCGCTTGCGTCGCTTCGCGCGCCTGCGCTTGATGATGAGGCGCCCCGCGCGTGTCCGCATGCGCGCGCGGAACCCGTGCGCGCGAGCTCGCTTGCGTTTCTTTGGCTGATACGTTCGCTTCATAGGCTCGATCCTGCGTCGCCCGATCTTAGGGCATCGCCCCGCTCCCGCCGCCGCTCGCGGTTTTCCTCGCCAATTGCGGGCAGGCGGCCTTTGGGGACGCGATGGCCGCGCTCGCGCGCATCACGCGTGGGTTATAGTCGGCGGCCGGGGCGGTTCCCCTCCTCGCCGCGGCAGGCGCGCCGTGGCTCTCATATTTGTCGCAATCCCATTCCCAAAGGGTTGGTCGTCTGCTGCTGTGAACTTGAAGCTCGAGCACGTCTCCTCACGACTCCACGCCGAGCTCAGGGCCGCCGTTGACGAATCCACATACCGCCTCTGGCTGGAGCCGTTGCGTATCGAGGACTGCTCGGCCGACACCATTCTCCTCAGCGCCCCCGCGCAGGTCCGACCTTGGATCGCCCAGCGCTTCCGGGTGCTGCTTCAAGATTGCGTGGCACGCGCGCTGGGTTTTCAGGCGCGCGTGGTGATCGCAGAGCGATCACATGCGGGAGCGTGTGATGAGGGCGCCACGGATTCCCTCACTCCACAGCCCCATCCACACAATTCAACAGCCATCCCAGACGGTGTCGCGCACAGCCAACTCCGAGCCGTGCGGCCGAATCCGCGGCTCACCTTCGAGCGCTTCGTGATCGGCTCCTCGAACCGCCTCGCCCATGGCGCGGCGCTGACAATCGCCGAGGCCCCGGGTGAAGGCTTCAACCCTCTTTTCATATGCGGTCCGCCGGGCGTCGGCAAGACACACCTCCTGCACTCGATCTCGGCCTTTCTCGGCGAGCACAACCCTGAGACCGTCGTTTGTCTCACATCGAGCGAGTCATTCACAAATGAGTTCCTCTCCGCGTTACAAGCCAACCGCATAGGAAGCTTCAAAGCGCGCTTTCGCCGCGTCGACGTATTGCTCATCGACGACATCCAGTTCTTGGAGCGAAAGACGCGCACGGAAGAGGAGTTCTTTCACACATTCAACGCCCTGTACGAGGTCGGCGGCCAGATCGTGATGACCTCCGATCGGCCCCCGCGTGACTTGCACGCGCTCGAGGCGCGACTACGCGAGCGCTTCGAGGGCGGCCTCCTCGCCGACATCCACCCTCCGGACCTCACCACGCGCACGGCGATCCTGCGCAAGCGCGTCCGCGACCAAGACATTCCCCTCGCAGACGACGCCGTCGTGGATCTGCTGGCAGAGCGGGTGCACTCCAGCGTGCGCGCCCTCGAGGGCGCGCTCATCAGGGTGGTCGCCTTCGGGTCGCTCAGCAACCGCCCGATCACAGGTGAGCTCGCCGAAGAGGTCCTCGACGCGCTCTACGCCGCCGGGCAGCGGCCCGCGGGCGCAGGGACCGTCACGATCAGCGAGGTCCAGGATGCCGCGTGCAAGCACTTCGAGGTCTCGCGCGAGGAGCTCCTGTCCACGAGCCGTGCACAGCGCCTCGCATGGCCCAGGCAGGCCGCGATGTACCTCGCGCGCGAGCTGACGCATGAGTCGCTGCCGGCAATCGGCCGCCACTTCGGCGACCGAGACCATACGACGGTCCTTTACGCCTGTCGGCGAGCACACGAGCGGCTCGGCAAGGACGGCGACGCGCGCGACGCGATCCAGGCGATGCGCACCTCCCTACGAGTCAACTGAGGCGTCGCTATCTCCCCATACAATCCACACTCGCTCTCCACAGCGACGATCGCCCTCCGCTACCGCTGCACCGGGCGGCAGCGCCCCATCACTAACAGATCCCCAGGCTCTACTAAGACGATCTCTTCCTGAAGATGAAGTTCACCGCGCAGACAAGTGAGGTATCCCAGCGACTGCAGATAGCGGCTCACGTCGCCTCGGGGCGGACCGGGCTCGGCCTGAGTGGCGGCGTGATGGTGACGGCCGTCGAGTCCGGCGTGGAGCTCTCCGCCACCGATCTCGAGACGAGCGTTCGCTTGCCGACCGCGGCGCAGGTCTCGCAGCCAGGACGCGCGCTCGTGCCCGCGCGGCTCTTGCTCGACGTCGTGCGGATGGCGCCCGGCGCAGAGGTCGAGTGCGAGCTCGACTCGGCCAACCAAAGCTTCGTCGTACGCTCGAAGGCGAACACGGTGCAGCTGCGAGTGCTGCGCGAGGAAGACTTCCCGCAGCTTCCCGAGGCTGGCGGCGAGGGCAACATGCTGCCGGGCGGCGCGTTCGCGAACGCGGTGGGCCAGGTGAGCAGAGCGGCCTCGCGTGATGAGACGCGGCCACTGCTGACAGGCGTCTCGATGACGATCGCGGACGGGTCGCTCCGGATCGTCGCCACCGACTCATACCGACTTGCCGTAAAGGAGATTGCGCTCGAGGGGTCCGCGCCGGGCTTTCAGGTAACGGTCCCCGCTCGCGCGCTGACCGAGGCGGCGCGTCTTGCTCAGCAGGAGGGCGCCGAGGAGATCGGCGCCGCGACCACTGACAACCAAATTATCTTTTCCATTAACAACATCATGTTGGCGTCGCGGCTGATTGACGGTCATTTCCCTGATTATCGTCAATTGCTACCCGAGAGTGTCGAGCATGCGTTGCACTTCGCCACGGATGAGCTGCTCGACGTCGTGCGTCGCGTGGGCCTCGTCGCGCAGAAGAACACACCCTTGCGTCTCGCGCTGAGGGAGGGCGAGCTGACGGTTTCGGCCAAGACCCCAGACGTCGGTGAGGGAAGCGAGACGATTCCCAGCGAGTTCAGCGGCGAGCCGTTGGAGATTGGGTTCAATCCGACATTTCTGCGGGATGGGCTGGAGAGCGTCGGGTCGCCGAGGATGGTGCTCAAGCTTGTGAGCGCGCTGCGCCCGGGCGTGATCGAGGCCGAGGGGGGTGAGGATGGTGGGTTCGTGTACCTCGTGATGCCAGTGCGTCTCGGCGTGTAGGGAGGTGTGAGCGCGTTGGGCGATGTGATCGTAAAGCGGCTCGACGTGCGGCAGTTCCGTTCGTATGAGCGTGCGGCGTGCGACTTCGGCGAGCGGCTGACCGTTCTCTGCGGGCCCAACGGCGCGGGCAAGACGAACCTGCTCGAGGCGCTCTACGTGGCGTGCTCAGGCCGCTCGGTGCGGACCCGCAATGAGCGCGAGCTCGTGCGCTTCGGCGCGGAGCGAGCGCGGGTGACGCTCGAGACGGTCGGTGCCGGCACCTCGCATGTGGTCAACGTCGTCCTCACTCCTGGAGAGCGGAAATCCGTGCGCGTCGACGGGCGAGGCGTGGAGCACGTGGACGCCGGCGAGGCGCGCCCGTTCGTGTGCGTATTCATGCCCGATCGAATGTCGCTGCTGAAGGGAGCTCCGGCGCTGCGCAGGGCCCATCTCGATGAGCTGACGCGGGCCCTCTGGCCGCCCCGAGGCGAGGACCGGCGCGCCTACGCGCGGGCGCTCTCGCAGCGAAACGCGCTGCTCGCGTCGATTCGCGCGGGACGCTCGAGCACCGAGAGCCTGCCCGCCTGGGACGCGGAGCTCGCGCTTTGTGCGCTGCGATTGCGGGTGGGGAGGGAGGAGACAGCCGCACGCGCTCGCCGAGCCGCTCGCGCATCGGGGTCGCGAGCTCGGTCTCCCCGGCGAGCTCACCGCGCACTATCGTGCGCGCTCGAGCGAGGACGACGTGGATGCGTTCCTCGGGGAGCTGCGAGCGCGCCACGCGCAGGACCTCGAACGGGGCTTTTGCACCTACGGGCCGCACCGTGACGAGCTCGTGCTGCGCCACGACGGCCGAGCGCTGCGCAGCTATGGGTCTCAGGGAGAGCAACGGCTCGCGCTCCTCGCGCTCCTCCTCGCCGAGCGCGACCTGCTAACTCGCGAGCGCTCGAGCACGCCCCTGATGCTCCTCGACGACGTCCTCAGCGAGCTCGACGAGGAACGGCGCTCGCGTCTGGTGGGCGAGCTCGTAACGAGCGGGCAGAGCGTCGTGACGACCGCCGAACCCCGCCAGCTTCCGGTGCTCGGCGAGGCCGCCGCGGTGATGCTCGAGATCCCGCGCGATGTGACCGCGCCGGGCGCTCGCGGAGGCGTTGAGGGGCGCGGCCCGAGCGCTACGTCGCTCGCACCGGTTGTCTCGGGGAGCGCCGCGTGATCGCGACGTTCGCGCGCCGGCGCAAGGCGCCGCGCCCGCTCGCGGGTGCACTTGCGGGCCTCACCGCGCGCCTCGAGCCCGACAGCCCGCTCGCCCGCGTGCAGCGCGTGTGGCCGGCGATCGCGGACGCGCTGCCGATGGCATCAGGGGCAGAGCCCTGCTCGCTGCGCGACGGCGTCTTGACAGTGAGGTGCAGCGCGTCGGTCTACGCCAACGAGCTGCACTTCCTCGCGGGAGACGTGCTCGCCGCGCTCAACGGCCTGCTCGGCGAGGAGGCCGTGCATACGCTGCGCATGCGCACGGGCGGCTAGTCGCTTCCGGCGAGGGCCGTGCGGAGCTCATCGGCGGTCGCATCGAGCGCTTGCGAGATCACGCGAGTCCCCGCGATCACGGGCATGAAGCTCGTGTCGCCCGTCCAGCGCGGCACGACGTGCATGTGCAGGTGGTCGCCGAAGCCCGCGCCCGCGACCTCGCCGAGGTTCAAGCCGACATTGAAGCCGGCGGGACTCATCACCTCTCGCAGCGCTCCCAGCGCGAGCCGTGTGAGGCGCATGAGGTCTGCCACCTCCGCATCGTCGAGGTCCTCGAGCTCGCCCACGTGGCGGTACGGCGAGACCATCACGTGGCCGCTCGCGTAGGGGAACGCGTTGAGCATCGTGAAGCAACACTCCCCCCGCTGGATCACGAGATTCGCCTGCTCCGGCTCGTTTGCGCCCGCCGCACAGAAGATGCACGCGTCGGTCTTCGGGGCCCTCACGTACTCGATTCGCCAAGGCGCCCACAGCGGGCGGTCTTCCATGCGCGAAGAGTACGCGCGCTAGTCCGAGATCGACACGGCCGCGGACTCAGTTGACCCCGCGGCCGACACGATGCTCAGTGCGATCGGCGACACAGGCGTGCCCGCGACGTGCACGCAGTTGCGCCCTTCGGCCTTCGCCGTGTAGAGCGCGTCGTCGGTTTCCGCCAGCAGCGCCGAGAAGTCGAAGGCGGTCCCGTCCGAAGCCCCCACTCCGAAGGACATCGTGTAGGGCATCCCGAGCGAGCCGTCCGCCTCGATCGCCTGCCGCAGCCGTTCTGCGACGAGCCGCGCGCCCGCGCAATCGGACCCTGGAAGCACGATCAGGAACTCCTCACCTCCGAGACGGTAGGCGAGGTCGTACGCCCGCAAGTGCGCGCGAATGCGCTCACCCACCGCCTGCAGGACGGCGTCGCCCATCGCGTGCCCGTGGTCGTCGTTTATCGCCTTGAAGCAGTCGAGGTCCCCCATCACCAGCGCGATCGGCTGGCGGTTCACGCGTGCCTGCTGCGCGAGCTCCATGACGCGCGAGTCGAGGGCGTGGCGGTTGAGCATGCCCGTCAGTGGGTCGATGATCGCCTCGCCGCGATGCTGCAGGTCGGAGTAGCCGAGGGCAAGCGTGTACGCAACGCTCGAGGCGATGAGCGCGATGTCCCCCACGAGCCACACCTGGCTCGGGAGATGGAGATGCTGCGTGCGGCTCGTCGCGATCGCCATTGCGCCGAGCACCGCGCCCGTTAGGACGGTGCCCGCGATCACCCCCCGCAAGCGGAAGCGCACGGCGAGCGCGATTGCGGGGATCACGAGCCATGGCGCGAGCGGGCCGCGCAAGCCTTCGGTGCGCAGCGACGCATAGCCCGCGACCGCAACGGAGAGGAGCCACGCGAGCATCACACGGTACTCCGGCTGGCGCGACTTCTCGAGGCCATGGTCGGTCGCGATCACGCCGAAGATCACGATCGCCATCAGCGGCAGCGGCCACCATCCGAGCCACGGCATCGCGAGCAGCAGCGCGAGGAAGATCGAGCCGAAGGTGAGCATCCGCACGGGGGGCAGGCGGCGCTCCATATCGAGCAAGCGGACCCGGTCCTCAGCGGTCGGACAAAGCCACGTTCCGTCGTGGTGCTGCGGCGTCTCCACCGAGAGGGCACATCGGAGCGACCTCGCCCAACTTGAGCGCCGCTCCCGATTCTTGGACGCGTATCCGTGCGCTCGGCTGCTGACAGACTGCGGCGATCTCTCCCGATCAGCACCCCGATCTTCCCGACCGCATCCGTGCCGCCTGCGCGTGGGTCGAGTCGCGCGCAACCTCCGTGCGCATCGACCGCGGCGCGTTGCGCGGGTACGCCGCGACGCTTCCAGCCACCGCTGAGGTGCCGCCGCTCGATCCGGAGGCGCACGCGCTCGAGGGGGACCGCGAGCAGCGAGCCGCCTTCATCATCAGTCTCGACGCCATCAACTTCGGCTCCGGCTGGTGGCCCACGATCAGAAAGCGCCCCGGGCGCAGCGGCTACTTCACGATCGCGACCGGGCTCGCCGAGCGTTTCCGCGAAGTCGGTGCGCTCTCGCCGTGGGAGCTCAGCGAGATCTCGTCTCCGGCGCTCGCGGCGATTTTCGGGCAGGACCCCGCGCATCCGCTCATGGAGCAGTTCGCGCGCTCGTTGCGCGACGTCGGGGAGCACGTGCTCGCGGAGCACGACGGGCGCTTCGCAGCGGTCGTCGACGCTGCGCGCGGCTCGGCTGTGAAGCTCGCGAGCCTGCTCGCGGGGTGGGAGGCGTTCGCGGATGTCTCGCGCTACGACGGACGCGAGGTCCCCTTCTTCAAGCGTGCTCAGATCGCCGCCGCGGACGCGCACCTCGCGGGTCTTGCGGTTCTTCCCGACAGGGTCCGCCTCACCGCCTTCGCAGATAATCTCGTGCCCCACGTCCTGCGCGTCGACGGCGTGCTCGCACTCGATGACGCTTTGCGCGCGACGATCGAAGCGGGCGAGCTCCTCGAGCACGGAGCCCCGCCCGAGGTGGAGCTGCGGGCCTGCGCGGTGCATGCGATCGAGTTGCTCGCCGACGAGGTGCGCCGGACACTCGCTCCCGCGGACATCGACTACATCCTCTGGAATCGAGGCCGCGCGGAGCGCTACAAGTCCTTGCCGCGACCGCGGTCGCGAACCACGGCCTATTGACGCGGCGCTAGAAGGATGCGGCCGGCCGGCGTGTGCCGTCGGCGAGCTCGCAGAGCTGCGCGAGCGAGCGCTGCAACAGGCGCGATATTTGCATCTGCGAGACACCCATGCGCGTCGCGATCTCGCTCTGCGTCAGCTCCTTGACGAAGCGGAGGTAGAGAATGTGGCGCTCGCGCTGAGGCAGTGTTCGAAGCGCGCCCGTGACTGCGACGTCGGACTCGATCAGCGCGTAGCGCTCATCCTCGGCGCCGAGCGTCTCGCCGAGCGTCGTCTCGTCGCCCTCGAGGCTTGGCCCCCCAGGCGATTCGTCGAGTGAGAGCGTGTCGTAGGCCTGCGCGGCCTTCAGCCCATCGAGGACTTCCTCGCTGCTCAGCTCCAGGTGCGCTGCGATCTCCCTCACGGAGGGCGGGCGCCCGCGTGTGTTGGTGAGGCGCTCGTTCGCGTCTTCGACGAGCAGCGCCCGCTCCTGGACGCTGCGAGGCACGTGCACCGCCCACGCCGAGTCCCGGAAGTAGCGCTTGAGCTCGCCGAGGATCGTGGGGATCGCAAACGCGCGGAAATCGACGCCGCGCTCGGGGTCGAAGCGCTCGATTGCCTTCAGGAGCGCCAGGCTCGCGACCTGAACGAGGTCCTCGTAGGGCTCGGACGAGCGCGCGTAACGGCGCGCGAGGTTACGTGCTAGCGGCAGATATCGGCGCACGAGCTCCTCGCGCGCGTGGCAGTCGCTGTGGTTGCGGTATCTGCGGAAGAGGACCCGCATACGGCGGCCGTTGCGCTCGCTCGAGACGCGGTCGTCGAGGTCATGTCCAGTGCGGCGGCGGGCGCCGCGCGTGTCGATTGCGGTGCTCATTGAGACCTCCTCTCCTGGCTTCTCTCGTTGCGCCTCCTCCGCCGTTGGCGGGGAGGGCGATTCATGGCGGGACTCCGGGGTAGGTATATGTCCACGGGAACGGCCAAGGCCAAGTGCCCCTCGATTGAGTCCTGAGTTCCCGGGGTAGCGAGACAGACAGGTATGTGTTCCCTAGTCATTTCCCGGGTCACGGGAGTTCAAACCCATGCCGCGGACAACCTCGGTGCGCTGAGTGCGCGCGAGCGCATCATCGAGGTGGCCTACGAGCTCTTCTCGCACTGCGGGGTGCGCGGGGTCGGCGTCGACCAGGTGATTGGGCGCGCGGGGGTGGCCAAGGCAACGCTCTATCGGCACTTCGCGACCAAGGACGAGCTCGTGCTCGCGTTCCTCGACCTGCGCGAGGAGCGCTGGACGCACGAATTCCTGGAGCGCAAGACGCGCGAGCGCGGGGTCACGCCGCGCGAGCAGTTGCTCGCGTTCTTCGACGTGCTCGACGAGTGGTTCAAGGAAGCCGACTTCGAGGCCTGCTCGTTCATCAACGTGCTGCTCGAGCTCGGCTCCGAGCACCCGGCCGGTGCCGCTTGCATACGTCACCTCGGAACGATCCGCTCAGTCGTACGTCAGCTCGCCGAAGAGGCCGGGCTGCGCGATCCGGCCGCGTTCGCGAGCTCGTGGCACATCGTCATGAAGGGAGCGATCATCGCGGCCGCCGAGGGGGATCGCGACGCGGCGCCGCTGGCAAAGGGGATGGCTCGCTCCCTGATCGAGCAGCACAGCTGAGCACCCGAGCTGAGCGCGGCCGCGCTAGCCGCTTAGAGCGCAGCGGAGAGCTCGGGCAGCTTCTGAACGAGCGTGAGGACCGGGGCGAAGAGGTCGCCGCGGTCCTCGAGGAGTTTGAGCAAAGCCGCGGGCTCGAGGCTCAGGTCGAAGCTCGTGCGCTTACGCGCTCCGCGCTCCACCTCCTCCCACTCCAGCGGCGTCGAGATCGTCGGGCGCTCACGCGCGCGCAGGGAGTAGACGCAAGCGGTCGTCTTGTGCGGGTCGTTCTGGCTCCAGTCGATCAGGACCTTGTCCGCTCGCGCCTCCTTTGCCATCCGCGAGACGACGAGCTTCGCGTGTTCGCGCTCGAGCAACTGCGCGACGGCGTGCGCGAATGGCTTCGTCTGCTCGTAGGAGACACCGCTGTTCAGCGGCAGGTAGACCTGAAGCCCCTTCGAGCCGGACGTCTTCACGAGCGTTTGTAAGCCGAGGCTCTCGAGCAGTTGGCGTATCAGCAGCGCGACCTTGCAGCACTCGCGCAGCGCCGCTGGCGCGCCCGGGTCGAGGTCGAACACGAGCATCGTCGGCGCGTCCATGTCGCGCGCCCGCGAGAGGCTCGTGTGGAGCTCGATGTCCGCGAGGTTCGCGAGCCATACGAGCGTGGGGAGGTCCTCGACGAGGCAGTACTCGATCGGCGCCTTCGCTCGCTCGCTCCAGATCGGCGCGGTCTTCACCCAGTCGGGACGGCGCGGCGGGCAGCGCTTCTCGTAGAAGTACTCGCCCTCGACGCCGTCGGGATAGCGCTTGAGCGTGAGCGGCCGGCCCGCGAGGTGCGGGAGCAGCACCGGCGCGACCGCGGCGTAGTAGTCGACGAGGTCGCTCTTTGTGAACCCCGCGCGCGGGTAGAGCACTTTCTCGCGGTTCGAGAGCTTCAGCTTGCGTCCCTGCACTTCGACTTCCGCCTGCTTCGCTGTCTCGTGGAGCACGACGTAGGGGGAGGACGACTTCCCCGGGGCCGCCGCCTCAGGGGGTTTCTCGCTCTCCGCGAGCACCTGCACGCCGGCGCCCTCGTGGGTCCCCTCGACGTGTCGCCGCGAGCGTACGCCACTTGTCTCCAGCACTACCTGCTGCGCCGGCTTGTCCGTGCGCAGCCCTTTATATGAAGGTTGGCGCAGCAAGCCCTCGCGCGTCCATTCCGAGAACTCCACCTCCGCGACGAGCTCCGGGTCGACGAAGCGCGCGTCGCGGGGCAGCTTCGCGGGGACCTTCTCGAAGGGGCTCGTACGCCGCCGCCGCTTCTCGAGCTCGCGCGAGAGGTGGTCGAGCTCCTCGTCGTCGAAGCCCGTGCCCACGCGACCCGCATAGCGCAGCGAGTTGGGGTCCGCCGGGTCCGCGTAGTAGCCGACGAGAAGCGCCCCGAGTCGGCTCGTGCGCGCCCCCTTGCCGGGGAGCCACCCCCCGATCACGAGCTCCTGCCGCCCCACGTTCTTGATCTTCAGCCATTCCTTCGTGCGCTCGCCCGCGCGGTAGGGCGAGCGCAATCGCTTTGCCACGACGCCCTCGAGGCCGAGCTCCGCCGTTGCGGCCAGCAGCTCGCGCCCTTCGCCCACGTGGTTGGCGGGCGTGTGCCACGTCGCGCCGTCGAGCCCCAGGTCGCTCAGCAACGCGCGCCGCTCCTCGTACGGACGCGCGGTCACGAGCTCGCCGTCGAGGAACAGGACGTCGAAGATCATGTAGCTCACGGGCGCCTCCTGCGCGAGGCGCCTCACCGCGCTCTCCGAGCCGAGATGCATCCGCCTCTGCAAGCGCTCGAAGCTCGGCCTGCCGTCGTCGTCGAAGGCCACGATCTCGCCGTCGAGCAGCGCTTCGCGCATCCCGAGCGACTCGCCCAACGGCCGCAGCTCCGGATAGCGCGGCGTGATGTCGTTGAGGTTGCGGCTCTCGATCCGCATCCGCCCAGGGCGCCAGTGCGTGAGCGCGCGCACGCCGTCCCACTTGACCTCGAAGGCCCAGTCCTGCGGCGAGCGCGGCAGGTCTCCCGGGGTCGCGAGCATCGGGAGCAGGTGCTCGGGCATCGGAGCGCGCACCGTTTCCGGCGGGTCCATGCGGTGGATCATCCAGTCGCGCTCGTCGCGACCCGTGCGGAAGAGCGCGTAGCGCCCACGCAGGCGCTCGCCGTGAAAGACCACGATCAGCTCGCGCTCTTCGAGCTTCTCGCACTCGTAGGTCCCGCGGTCCCAGATCGTGATGCTGCCCGCTCCGTAGCTCCCCTCCGGGATCTCGCCTTCGAAGTCGAGGTACTCGAGCGGGTGATCCTCGGTGTGGATCGCCTTCCGGTTCTGCGCGGGGTCCTGCGGAATGCCGTTCGGGATCGCCCACGAGAGCAGCACGCCGTTGCGCTCGAGGCGCAGATCCCAATGCAGACGGCGCGCGTGATGCTCGTGCACGACGAAGCGCGTCGTCGCGGGCCGCTTCGAGCCGCGCTCTGCCCGCGCGCGTGCAGCGGGCTCCGGCGTCTGCCGGAAGTCCCGCTTCGCGCGGTACTCGCCAAGCTGTGCGGCCCGTCTCGGCATGCAAAGGCATTTTCGCTACACGATCTCTTCTACGCTTTCTAGTTCCCATGTACGCAATCCCTCAACCACGCCGCTAGCCCCATGCCCCGATCGATGTGGAACGGCACGGTCGTCTTCGGGATGGTGCGTGTCCCCGTGAAGCTCTACGCCGCGACGGAGTCGAAGGCGGTGCACTTCAACGAGCGCCACGCGAGCGACGGCGCAGCCGTCCAGCACCGCCGCGTCTGCGTCAAGGAGAACAAGGAGGTCCCCTACAGCGAGATCGTGAAGGGTTTCGAGGCACGGTCCGGCACGTACGTCGTCCTCTCGAAGGATGAGGTGTCTGCGGCCGACGGCTCGGGAGCGCGCACGATCGCGATCGAACACTTCGTCTCGGGCGAGGAAATCGACCCCCTCTACTACGACCACTCCTACTACCTCGGGCC
This sequence comes from uncultured bacterium, assembly GCA_963738355.1. Taxonomy (GTDB): domain Bacteria; phylum Actinomycetota; class Thermoleophilia; order Solirubrobacterales; family Solirubrobacteraceae; genus Palsa-744. The sequence continues at coordinate 35,679 of CAVTWF010000010.1, read as the reverse complement.
GGGCAACGAGGCGGACGAGCCCTATCGCGTGCTTCAGGCCGCGTTGCGGCGGAGCGGCCGCGTCGGCATCGCGCGGTGGGTCTTCCACAATCGCGCCCAGCTCGTCGCCGTGCGCGCGCTCGACGACCTCATCGGCGTCCACACGATGCGCTTCGCGGATGAACTCGTCGCGCCGTCGGATCTCGAGATCCCACAGCCGCAGACGAAGCCGGGCAAGCGCGAGCTCGACATGGCGAAAGCGCTCGTCGGTCAGATGCGCGGGCGCTTTCAGCCCTCGCGCTATCGAGACACCTACCGCGAGGCGCTGCTCGCGCTCATCGAGCGCAAGGCGCGCGGCGAGACGATCGTGGCGCCCGAGCCCGAGCCCGCGACGCCGGAAGCGGACCTCCTCGCCGCGCTCGAGCAGAGCCTCGCCGCCACGGGGTCGCGCTCGAAGGGCGCAAAAAAGCCGAGCGCCGACGGTGGGCGGGCGAACGGCCCGCGCTCGCGCTCGAAGACCGGGAGCGCGCGCTGATGGCACGCCCGCTCTGGAGCGGTTCCCTGAGCTTCGGCCTCGTCAACGTCCCCGTCGTGCTCTTCAGTGCCGTGCGCGATCGCGGCATTCACTTCCGTCAGCTTCACGCGCCCGACCACTCGCCGATCGAAACGCGACGCGTGTGCACGCTGGAGAACCGCGAGATCTCCTGGGAGGAAATCGTGAAGGGCTACGAGCTCGACGGCGAGCGCTGGGTCCTCCTCACGGACGCCGACATGGAAGCCGCCGCGCCGAGGAAGAGCAAGACGATCGACATCGAGCGCTTCGTACAGGAAGACGAAATCGACCCCCTCTACTACGAGCACGCCTACCTCCTCGCGCCGCGCGCCGAAGAGGGCGCGGTGCGCGCCTACGGTCTGCTCACGGAGACGATGGCGAGTGGATCTAGCGTCGCGATCGGACGCTTCGTGATGCGCGCGCGCGAGCTGCTCGTGAGCATCCGCAGTCGCGAGGGCGGCCTCACGTTGAGCACGATGCGCTTCCACGACGAAATCCGCCCTCGCGATGAGATCGCGGCTGGCCTCGACTCGGTCAAGCCCAGCCGCACGCAGGTAGAGCACGCCGTCGCGGTGATCGAGGAGCTCTGTGTCGAGTTCGATCCCTCGCGCTACCACGACGAGCACCGCGCGAACCTCAAGCGCATAATCGAGAGTAAGCGCAAGGGGCAGAAGATCGACGTGCCCGAGCCGCCGCAGGAACCCGCTGCGACCTCCGGGCCGGAGCTGATAGGAGCGCTCGAGGAGAGCCTCGCGCGGATCAAGGCGGAAGGCTCTCCGGAGCAGCACGAGGGCCGCAGTCGCCGCGCCAGCTCGACGCGCCGCAGATCGCGCGCTTGAGCCCCGCTTCGTCGTTTGCTGATCGCGGCGGAGGGTAGATGCCACGGCGAAAGCGCCCCGCGATGTGCGCGGCGATCACGAGCAAGGAGACCACATGAGCACCGCAACGCTTGACACTCATGACCAGGAGACCGGACCGGTAACGGGTACCGCCGACAAGGACTACAACCTCGTGTGGTTCTTGCAGCAGTGCCTCACGAACGTCCTACGGCTCGAGATCTACTCCAAGGACGCCGCGCGAAACGGCGATGCCGACCTCGCGGAGTTCTTCCGCCGTGCGCAGGGCGAGAGTCGCAAGGGCGCAGAACAGGCGAAGGACCTGCTGCGGGCCCGCCTGTAGGCTCGACTGCTGCGTGGCGATCGTGTGAGACATGCGCTTCCTCGCCGACTCGTGCTCGCAGCACTCCACACAAGCTCGATGCCAGGAGGCAAGCAAGATGGACATTGGTAGATCAATCCTCCGCTTCACGGTGGGGCCGCTGTTCATCGGCCACGGGACGCAAAAGCTCCTCGGTTGGTTCGACGGCGGCGGACTGGAAGGGACAGCAAGCGCGTTCGAGCACATGGGCATGCGCCCAGGTCGGCGGCATGCGGTTGCGGCCGGCGCCGCGGAGACCGCCGGCGGCGCACTCGTCACGCTCGGCTTTCTGACGCCGGTCGCGGCGGCGCTGCTCTCGGGCGTGATGACGACCGCGATCCGCAAGGTGCATGCAAAGAACGGCGTGTGGGCGACCGCGGGCGGCTACGAGTACAACCTCGTACTGATCGCCGCCCTCGCGTCACTCGTCGAGCAGGGGCCGGGCCGGCCGTCGCTCGACGCGGTGCTCTTTCCCCGTTTCAAAGGGCCCGGGCTCGCGGTCGCGAGCGTCGGCGCGGGCGTCGCGGGCTCGTTCATCAACGAGCGACTGTTCTCGGAGCCCGAGCCGCCGGCCGACGCGGACTCCTCCGCGGCAGACGGCCAGGGCTCAACCGAGCAACGCGAGGAGCACGCTCAACCGATCGCCTAGCTGAGTCTGCGACGTAGCCGGCGCGCCTCCGCGCCTCCGCGCTCAGTGGTGTGACGTGGCGCTTCCCGCGAGCAGCGCCACGGCGTGGGGTAGGGCATCGGCGATCGCCTCGCCGGCCTGCGCGATGCTCGCCGGGCTGCCGGGGAAGTTGACGATCAGCGTCGTGCCGCGGATCCCGGCGACGCCTCGCGAGAGCATCCAGTGACGCGTGTACGGGCGCGAGGCCTCCCTCATCGCCTCCGCGATGCCGCGTGTCTCGCGCTCGATCACGGCGCTCGTCGCCTCGGGGGTGAGGTCGCTCGGGGAGACGCCGGTCCCGCCGGTGGTCAGGACGAGCTCGCAGCGCTCCTCGTCGGCCCAGTGACGTAGGCGCGCTTCGATCGCCTCGCGCTCGTCGGGGATGACCTCGGTGCCGACCACGCGCGCACCCAGCCGCTCCGCGAACTCACGAAGCCGCGGCCCGCTCTCGTCCTCTCCGCCGGCCGATTTCGAGGTGCTGACGGTGATGATCGCCGCGCGCAGGACAGCCTCAGCCTTCGCGAGCAAGGGCGCCGCTCGAGCCGCCGGCGTCCGCTCGGCGCCAGTCGCTGCGTCCGCCGCTCTTCTCGAGTAGCACGACGTCCTCGAGACGCACCCCGCGCTCGAGTCCCTTGACCATGTCGTAGATCGTCAGCGCGGCCACCGCGCAGGCGGTCATCGCCTCCATCTCGACACCCGTGCGGCCGGACGTGCGCACCTCGCTTGTGAGCTCCACCGCGCCCGCGTCGACATCGACGCTCGCGTTCACGTCGATGTACGTGAGGACGAGCGGATGCGCGAGCGGTATCAGCTCGTCGGTGCGCTTCGCCGCCTGGATCCCCGCGATCCGCGCGGTGCCCAGGACGTCACCCTTTGGGGCGTCGCCGGCGGCTACCGCCACCGCCGTCTGCGGGCTCATCCGAACGCGCGCACGCGCACGCGCGACGCGCGAGGTCACGCTCTTCGCCCCGACGTCCACCATGCGCGCCTCCCCCTGCGCGTCGAGGTGCGTGAGCGCCCCCGGCGCGGGCGCGCCCGCCACCCATGCGCCGCCACCGCCGTCCACTTCGCGCTTCCAGATCGGCGCCTCCGCCTTGATGCGGTCGATCGCTTCGCGCGCCCCAGCGAACGCCGCCGCGCGGTGGGCGGCCGAGACTGCGACGATCACGCTTGGCTCGCCGCGGGGCACGTCGCCGACGCGGTGCTCAGCGGCGCACGCCTTGAGGTCGTGGCGCCGTAGGCATGCGCGCATGATGTCCGCGATGCGCTCTTCGGCCATCTCCGCGTACGCCTCGTACTCCAAGCGCTCGACGTCGCGGGTGACGCCTTGGAAGATCGCGATCGCGCCGGCGCCGGGATGGCCGACGAAACGAGTCAGCAGCTCGCTCGAGATCGGCTCGCTCGAGATGCGCACGTGAACATCGTCCGCGCCTCCGCTGATCGGGGGGATCAGCGCGAGCTCGTCGTCTGGCGAGAGTCGGGTGGCGGATGTCGCATATTCGCGGTTGACCGCCATCTGCACGGTGAGGCGGGCGAGCGCGCTCGCAAGATCGGGCCGCTCGCGGAGCGTTTGGATTGCGTCCGCCACCGTCGCGCCGTCGGCGAGGTTCAACTCGATCCAATCGCTGCCGGCCTGTTCTCGCAGGATCGCGAACAGCCTCACTCGCACGTTCATGCGGGCACGCCGCCTTCGAGCATGCCGGGCTCGAGCAACTCGATCTCGACGCGCTCACCGGCGGCAATCGAGCCGCTCGCGGTCGGGATGATCGCGAGCGCATTCGCTCCGAGCATCGAGCTGAGGATGTGCGAGTCCTGTGCGCCCGTCGGCGTCGCCTGCCACCCGCCTTCCGCGAGGCGAAGGCGGCAGCGAACCGCGTGCGCGCGCCCGGGCTCCTTGAGGTAGTCCTCCGTCAGCATCGCCGTGGCGCGCGCGCGCTCGAGGGCGGCGCCCCCGAGCGCCCAAAGCGCCGGCCGCACGAGCAGGATGAACGTGACCATCGCCGAGACGGGATTGCCGGGAAGGGCGAACACAAGCGTGCCATCGCGTGTCCCGAACCAAGTCGGCTTGCCGGGCTTCAGCGCGATGCCGAAGAAGCGCTCCTGCACGCCGAGGTCGGCGAGGCCCGCGCGCACGTGATCATGCGCGCCGACCGATACGCCGCCGCAAACGACGGCGATGTCTGCCGAGAGCGCCCGCGAGATCGCAGACGTGGTCGCGGCGGAGTCGTCCCGTGCGTGCGCCAGCCCGACCACCGCGCCGCCCGCGCCACGGACGAGCGCCGGCAGCGAATAGGCGTTCGAGTCGTGCACCATCCCGTCGCGAAGCGTCTCTGCGGGCGCGGCGAGCTCGTCGCCGGTCGTGAGGACGCTGACCGTGGGGCGCGCGTAGCAGAGGACCTCCTCGAGGCCCAAGGACGCGAGCACGCCGAGCGCCGCTGCGCCAAGCCGCGCTCCCGGGTCGAGCACCGCTTCTCCGACGCTCACGTCGCTCCCCGCCGCGCGGACGTCGGTCCCAGGCTGAAGGCGACTGAATACGTCGACGTGGCCGTCCTCGGAGCTCGTGTCCTCGACCTTTACGACCGCGTCGGCGCCGTCCGGGACCACCGCGCCCGTGGAGATCGCGATCGCCTCGCCGGGGGTCAGCGTGCGGCCTGCGGGGTACCCGGCGCGTGACTCTGCGACGAGCTCCAGCCTCACTGGGGTGTCCGCGCTTGCTCCGGAAACGTCCACCGCGCGCAGTGCGAAGCCGTCCATCGCAGAGCTCTTGAACGCCGGCACGGGCCGCGCAGCGATGACGGCGCTTGCCAGCACACGCCCGAGCGCATCCCGGAGGGTGACCGTCTCGTTCCCGAGCGGACGCACGCAATCGAGCACCGTTTCGCGTGCACGGTCGAGCTCGGTGAGTTGTGGGGCCATCGCGTCGCTCACTGTAATGCGAGACTGGGGAGGGTGACCAAGGCGTGTAGCGGACGTGTCGCGATCCTTGCGGATCGGTTTGGCCGGCCGTTGCGCGATCTGCGCGTGTCGGTGACAGACCGCTGCAATCTGCGCTGCCCCTATTGCATGCCGCGGGAGGTATTCGGCGAGGGGTTCGCCTTCATGGACCGGCGGCAGTTGCTCTCCTTCGAGGAGGTCGCGCGGCTCGGCCGTGTCTTCGCGCGACTCGGCGTACGCAAGATCAGGCTCACCGGCGGCGAGCCGCTCCTGCGCCGTGAGCTGCCCCGCCTCGTCGCGATGCTCGATGACGTCGGCGGGATCGAGGACATCGCGCTCACCACCAATGGCACGCTGCTTGCCGCTCATGCGCGAGCGCTCCAAGAGGCCGGCCTGCGGAGGGTCACGGTGAGCCTCGACGCGCTCGACGAGGATGTCTTCCAGCTGATGAGCGATACGCGCGCGCCGCTCGCTCGCGTGCTCGAGGGGATCGACGCAGCGAGCGCCGCGGGGCTGCATCCCGTGAAGGTGAACATGGTCGTCCGGCGGGGCGTCAACGATCACTGCGTGCTCGAGATGGCGGAGCATTTTCGTGCGCGCTCCGAGGTGATCCGCTTCATCGAGTACATGGACGTGGGCTCGAGCAACGGCTGGTCACCGGTGGAGGTGGTGCCGGCCGCTGAGATTGTTCGCTCGATATCGGCGCGATGGCCGCTGGAAGCGATCTCGCCGCGGAGCTCCGCGGAGGTCGCACGCCGCTATCGCTACGCGGACGGTGGCGGAGAGATCGGTGTGATCTCGTCGGTCAGCCAGCCCTTCTGCGCGACCTGCACGCGGGCACGGCTCTCCGCCGACGGCAAGCTGTACACGTGCCTCTTTGCGAGCGAAGGGCTCGACCTCCGCGGACCGATCCGCGCGGGTGCCGCAGATGACGATCTCGAGCGTCTGGTAGCGGAGGTTTGGGAAGCGCGCAGCGACCGCTACTCCGCTGAACGATTCGCGCGCCGAGCGCGCACCGGGAGTCCGAAGATCGAGATGTCCTACATCGGCGGCTGAGCGGCGCTGAGGCGCCCCGACTAGCCAGACTCGCGGCCGTTCTCGCCGCTGTGCGCCGGCTCCGTCTGCTGCTGAGCGGATCGATCGTCCATCGCCTGCGCTGGCGCCGGAGGAATCGCCTCTCCCGAACCCCCGCCGCCCGTCGCGGTGCCCGCGGGGAATTGGGCCCTCAGCTTCGATCGCTGGCGCAGGGCCGCTCGGCGCTCGCCTCCATGCTGCGGGTCGAGGAAGTACATAGCGCTTGCGCCGCCGATCGCCGCGAGTGACCCGACTGCGAGGCTTCGCTTGGTGCGCGCGCGCGGCATCCTGGTGTCAGCGTCCCTGGGCGACCTCCTCAACACGAATGCGGCCCGGAGCGCGTTCGACCTGAGCAATCCCACGCGCGCCCACGCGCGCCGCGCCTTCCACCCCAGCTTCACGCTCGAGAGCATGAGCCGCGCGTCGAGCACGGTTGCGACGCGTAGACCGTGAATGATCCTGCGCTCAGTCTTCATCGCGCTCGGTGCTGCGCTCGTGGTCGGCCTCCGCGTCTTCTTGCTCTTGCGCCGCCGGCTCCTCGGGGTCGCCCTGGTCATGAAGGATCGCGTGCGCGGATTGCTGATCGCCGTGCGAAGCGTGTTCGATCAGCAGCGTCTCCGATTCCTCGAAGCCCTCCGCCTCGCCGCCGCCCGCCTCGCGAACCGCGCGTTCAGACGGGTCCAACGTCTCATCCCCGGCCACTCCGCCGATATTCGCTGCTTCGCTTTCGGCCGCTCGCACCTCGGCCTCATAGTCAGGATCTGAGTCCATCTCGTGCCTCGCCTTTCTGTGCTATTCGCCGTGCTCCACAGATCGTATTCCCGACGGGTGCGTCATGGACTACCCGAGGCTCGCGACGCAAAACGAGCCGTCGACGGCTTCCGGGTAGAGTCACGCTTGCGATGGCTCATGGCGATGCGGACCAGGCAGCGGACCTAGCCGTTTGCGTCGTCGAGATCCCGAAGGGGTCGCGTAACAAGTACGAGTACGACCCCGAGCTCGGAGGCGTGAAGTTCGACCGCCTGCTGGTGAGCGCGGCCACGTATCCGACCGACTACGGCTACATTCGCGACACGCTGGCTCTGGACGGAGACCCTCTCGATGCCCTCGTGTGCCTGCACGAGCCCACGTTCCCGGGCTGCCTCATCCCGGTCAAGCCGGTAGGCATCTTCAAGATGCACGACGAGAAGGGTCCAGACGACAAGGTCATCTGCGTCCCGCTTCGCGACCCCTACTGGAACCACTACGAAGAGCTCGAGGACCTTCCGCTGCTGCTGCGCGAAGAGATCGAGCAGTTCTTCTCGATCTACAAGGACCTGGAACCGGGCAAGCCGGTCACGGTCGAGGGCTGGGGCTCACGCGCGGAGGCGGACACGGAGATCACCACGTCGCGCGAGCGGCATCGCTCGACGAACGACGCAAAAGAGGTTGCGTCCGAGCCCGCATAGGTGCCGTGCGCGGGCCCCATCGCCGCGCGCGTGTGGGCCCGGAAGGCCTACGGCAGGATCGTGAAGCTGAGTGGTTGCGCCACTGCGCTTCGACCTGCCGTATCGGTGGCCGCGAGGACGACCGTGTAGCGGCCCGTCCGGAGCTTGGCCGACGCGGAGAGCAGTCCCCGGAAGGAGACCCTGTTGACGCCCGCGTGCGCCGGAAACGCAAGCTCGCCGCGACCGACCGCGCGTAGACACGTCTGCCTCGCCGCGAGCGCCTTCTGGTTCGCGCGCGTGCACTTTTCGACTCCCGCGGGCCCGCCCGTGCGGGTAAAGCTGAAGCTCGTCGCCGCGGACTCGTTGAGCGAGAAGCTGAACACCGTGCCCACCGCGGCTGCCGTGCGGCTGATTTGGGACACCGTTCGACCCTCCCGCCAAGTTTGGGTCGATTGAGACACTTCGGTGATCGCGGGCCATGCAGAAGAAAGTGGCGGGGCCGGCCCCGGCGAGACGAGGTACACGACGGTGCGCGTAGCCGTCCCGCCTTCGCTGTCAGTCGCGCTCACGGTGAAAGAGTGTTCGCCGAGCGCCGTCGTCGGGATCGGCGCGCCGCTCGCGGCGGGCCCCGTGCAGGCGGTGATGTGCGCGGATCCGTGCGCGGCGCACGAGTAGGAGGCGGCGACCACTTCGCCGAGGGCGTAGCTCGCACCGTTGACGGGCGACGCAATCGTCACGGTAGGCGGGTGACCGACTTTCTGATTGCGCTGTCCTGCACCTTCTCCCGCGCGCGCCGAGACAACAGGCACCCAGGCGAACGCAAACGCTGCCGCGAACGCTGCGACGCGCGTGAGGCGGGCGTTTCTTCGCTTGCACACGCGGCGGACTCTACCTCGCAGGCGCCGATCCGGGGCGCCTGCGGCGACGTGAGCGCTGAGCGACTCGGCGCCCGCCCGCATTTGCCGCGGTACGGGCGCCGAGTGCGGAACTCAGTGTCCTGGGAAGACCGGGAACATGCCAGTTCCCGGAGTAAGCGATACGCCACGGAAGAGTTCGCCGAATCCGGCGGTCCGCAGCGTGAAGAACCGCTCCCACGGGAACGGCGTGGTCGCGTCGAGGGGATCCGTGATCGCCACGAGCTTGTCCGGGTCGGCTCCTTGGTCACCGTTGCCGCTGACCGTCGAGGTGACCGCCCAGATGGTCGCCGTGCCGTCGGGGTTCACGTGACCCGTGAGCCCCCGCAGGCCGTCGGTCGCGGGTGACCACGGCACTCCGGTGGCGGGATTCACGCCCGTCGGATAGCCGGGCACGGTGTAGGGCTTGCCGAGGTGCAGCCCCGCCTGCAGCGTGTACACGTGCTTCCATTCGCCCGCCGCGCTGTCGAAGACCCACTTCTGAAGGCCCGCGGTGGTCGACGCCGCGGCTTCGCTGTATTCGCCGGTCGTCGTCGAGAAGGTGTTTTCGCCGTTGCCCTCGTCGGCCACGTAGAGCGTGTGCGGGTTCGCGAACCAGAGCCCGAACGGGAACGACGTCGTGGACTTCAGTTCCGTCGGGAAGCCCTTGAGAATGCACATGTTCGTGGGCTTGAGTTCTTCCTTCTTGAGCGCGGCTTCTTCCGGCACGATCGGGGAGGACGGAAGCTTTGCACCCGGCTGCGGCAGCCCGACGCCGGTCGGGCACGCCTTGCCCGTGGTGTCGACGAAGTAGACGGTGTTGACGCCGTTGCCACCGCTGCCCTTCGTGTAGTAGACGACGTTGTTGGAGATCGCGATGCCGCGATAGTTGTTGTCCTTGCTCGGCTTGTCCTTCGCATCCCCGAGCTCGGTGATGTTGAAGCTCCCGAGAGGCGTCGGGAAGCTCGGTTCCTGAAGCAGCTCGGGTGCGCTCGAGGGGGCGATGAGCTGGGCGCCGCCGCCCGCGACGATCCCCGCGGGGATCGGCTTCTTGCCGCTGCCGGAGTTGCCCGCAGCGTAGATGAGGTTCGCGCCTTCTTCTTCGTTGAGGATCGCGGCTCGCGGGTTGTCGCCGCTGAACGCGTTCGTCTCGGTGAAGTGGAAGTGGCCTTCGGCGTCGACCTGCGCCGCCGCGCGGAAGGCAGTCACGGGGTCGGAGTTGGACGGGTCGAAGACGCCCGGTGTGCTGCCGTTCGAGACGTCGACGCCGTCGACGGGAGCGACGTATCCCATGAACGTCACGTAGCGTCCGCCGGTCGAGAGGTTGAGCGCGAGTTCCGACTTCGAGGAGAAGCTCGTGACCATCTGGTCACTGCTCGAGGTGACGCCCGGCTGGGCGCTGTTGGGGACTTCGAGCGAGTTGATGCGCAAGCCGAACGGGGTCAGCTGGTCGAGGAAGATCTTCGAGGTGATCCCGAAATGTTCATCGACGAGCGCGTTGTCGAAGATTTCCGGATAGACGCCATTGGCGTTCGCCGTGACGCATTCGAACTTGCACCCGGGCGGAAGGACGGTTTCGCCGGCCTTGATGCTCGGTTCGCTTTCGAACACGGTGCGGCTGACCAGCAGGTTCCCCGGCAGGAAGACCGGATGTCCGTGACCGAAGCTCGGAAAGCCGCCGTCCGCGAGCGCGGCGGGGGCGGCGGTCAAGGCAACCGCGGCGCACGCAAGCGCACTCGCGGCCAATCCACACGCGAGCCGCGCCCGCGCATCCCACTTCTTGTTCATCGAGGTCTCCGTTCCATCGTGATTTGCAGATCCTCGCTCCCAAACGGCGGGCGGACCGTAACCACGGGCACGGCCACGGTTGTGACCATCGGGTTATGCGCGCGCGAGACCCGCGCGTCGACGCCTAGTCGGCCCGTGCCTCGGCTTCGGCGCGCGGTGGACTGGCTCTAGGTCGCGCACCGCGAGCTGCACGCGGATCGGGGCGCGCGAGCAGCACCGCGCCGACGGTGACCCCCGCGAAGGAGAGTGCGCGCAGCGCCCCGAGTGCGCCTCCGGGCACCGGCTCGTTCAGGATCACCGTGCCGGCGATGATCGGAAGCGCGTTCGTGAGCAGCGTGGCGAGTCCCGCGACAGTCACCGCTCCGCCCGCCTGGTATCCGATCTGAAGCAGCGACGTGCCGAGCACGTAGCCGAGAACGAGCGTGACGAGGAACGCGACGCGCACGCCTCCGTCGGTCACGAGCTTCGTCGATATGTCTCCGATGGAGAAGAGGATGCCGCCCGCGATCCCGTGTGCCGCTGCGCTCCCGAGCCTGCCCGCTCCGAGGCTCAGCACCGCCGCGGCGAGGAGCGCGCTCGCGCCGAGCCAGATGACGACGTCCCTCAACGCTCCATTACCTTCGCCTTCGCCGCCACCGGTCAGCGACACGGCGAGCGCGAAGAGGCCGAGGACCGAGATGCCCGCTCCCAGCAGCTCGCGGTTGCTCAATCGCCGGTGAGCGCTGCGCGCGGACACGAAGGCCAGCACGCCAATGCCGCCTGCGGCGACGCTCTGCACGAGCGACAGCGGGGCGAGCGCGAGCGCGGTTGCGTAAAGCACGAAGCCTCCGGTCTCGAGCACGAATGCGCGCGTCCACGTGCGGTCGGCGAGCAGCAGCCGCGCCGAGTGCAGCGGTCGCCGCATGCGCAGCACCGGGAGATGCGCCGCGGCGTCGTGCTCGCGGGAGTAGGCGAGGTTGGTGAGCGTGGTCGAGACCAGCGCAAGCACCAAGCCAATCGCCGACGCAAGCTTCATCGCCGTTCCAGATGTCGTAGTCCCACGTCACCCCATGCAATCAGAACGTTCGGCAGCGAAAAGGTCGCTCAGGCTCGGTGGCGCTACGATCGCGCCATGTGTCGGAACATTCGCACCCTCTACAACTTCGAGCCGGCCGCGACCGAAGCGGAGGTCCGGGCGGCGTCGCTGCAGTACGTGCGCAAGATCAGCGGCTTCACGAACCCCTCGCACGCCAATGCGCGGGCCTTCGAGGAAGCAGTCGATGAGGTCGCCGCGGCATCGACGCGGCTGCTCGCGGCGCTGATCACCGCCGCGCCTCCGAAGGACCGCGAGGTCGAGGCCGCGAAGGCGCGCGCGCGGGCGGCCGAACGGTTTGCCGCGTAGGCGGCGTCCGCTCGCGTACGCAACGACGCTCGCGGCCGTTGCCGCACTCGCCGGTGCGCCAGCGGCGGGCGGCGCAGGCGATGCCGCCCAGCCGTTCTCGATCCCCGCGAGCGCGCGGCAGCTCATCGTCGTCTCGAGCCCGACCTACGACCCGCCGGACTACGTCGCGACGCTTCGCGCCTACGAACGCGCGAGCGCGGCCTCGCCCTGGCAGCCGGTGTCCGCCGCGTTGCCCGCGGAGACGGGGTTCGGCCACCTCAGCGAAGTGCGCCGCGAGGGCGACGGGTCGACGCCCACGGGGGTCTACGGCATCGGCGCGACGATCTACGGCAACGACGCCGACCCCGGCGGCCTGCACTACCGCTATCACCATCTCGTATGCGGGGACTGGTGGGACGAGGATCCCTCGACCCCGAACTACAACCGCTTCGTGCACGAGCGCTGCGGCGCGACGCCGACGTTCGCATCCTCTTCGGAGGCGCTGTGGACGGAGAAGGTCGCCTACCCGTACTTCGCCGTCCTGCGCTTCAACACCGATCCCGTCGTCGGCGGCGCGAGCGCGCCCGGCTCGGGGATCTTCCTGCACAGCTGGATCGGCGGCCCGACCGCGGGATGCGTTGCCCTCCACCAGCCGCAGCTGCTCGCGACGCTTCGCTGGCTGCGCCCGTCGGCGTACCCCGTGATCGCGATCGGCACGGACGCCGAGCTGCGCCGCGCCGCGCCGCCCGAACGGCCCCGCCGATGACCCTCGCGAGCTGCAACGGCCTCCCTCCCGCTACGCACGGGGGTAGTGAAATGCCTGCGTCTGGGTGACTTTCGCGACCAGCTGGCCACTCGCGTTCGTCACCTCCGTCTCGAGCACGATCATCGTTCGACCCGCGTGCAGCGGGCGCGTGGCCGCCGTGACGGCCCCATCGCGAACGGCGCGCAGGAAGTTCGTCTTGGACTCGATCGTCGCCGTCCCAATCGCGCCCTCGGGGAGGTTGAGGAACGCGCACGCGCCGCCGCAAGAGTCGGCGAGCGCCATCAGCGCCCCGCCGTGCAGGAGGCCGCCCGCAGTGCAGCGCTCAGGCGCCCATCCCATGCGTCCGCGAACGAGCTCCGGCGCAGCCTCGAGCAGCTCCACGCCGATCTGCGCCGCGAACGGCATGCTGTCCCGGATCTGCTGCGGGGTGAACGGCTGGACCATCATCTTCGCAAGCTAGCGTGCCACGCTGCGTGGAGGATCACACTCCCACCGCTCACGGCGTAGCACGCAACATCCTCGCGCGCCGCCAGCTCGATTTCATCGTGCGCCGCATCGCGCGGCTCAGCGCGATCGTCGTGGCCTTGCTGCTCCTCGGCGCCCTCGGCCTTGCGCTCAGCGAAAACGACGGCTTCTGGTACTCGTTTCGCTGGGCGCTCGACACGGCGGCAACCGTCGGCGGCTTCCCGCAGCCTCGCAGTACGGTCGGGCAGATCGTGCAGGTCGCGCTTGTCGTGCTCGGCGTCGGCACGCTCTTCTACGCTCTCACGACGCTCGCGGAGCTGTTCGTCGCCGGGCACCTCGCCGAACTGTTGGCGCTGCGCCGCGAGCAGAGGATGATCGACTCGCTCACGGACCACCACATCATCTGCGGCTTCGGACGTGTCGGCCGTCAGGTGTCGAGGGATCTGCGAGCCGCTCATGCGGATTTCGTCGTGATCGACCAGGATCCCGAGAACCGGCAGCGTGCCGAAGGGCTCGACATCCCGTTCATCGAGGGAGACGCCACCGACGACACGGTGCTGGAGGAGGCGGGCATCGTGCGTGCGCGCTCGATCATCGTGTGTGCCGACTCCGATGCGAACAACGTCTTCATCACGCTCACCGCGCGTGAGCTGCGATCCGAGATCACGGTCGTCGCGCGGGCCGCGCTCGAGGACACCGAGAAGAAGCTCAAACGCGCGGGTGCCGACCGCGTGATCTCGCCCTACAAGGCGAGCGGCACCGAGATGGCGCGGCTCGCGCTGCATCGGCAGCTCAGCGGCGTCGTTGACGTCGGCTCCGAATATCGCATGGAGGAGATCGAGGTCGGCCGCAGCTCGGAAGCGCTCGGTAAGACGGTCGGGGACATCCGCGGCGGCTCGATGATCGTCGGGCTGCGCCGAGAGGGCGAGTTCGAGCCCCAGCCTCAGACCGACATGGCGTTGCGCACCGGGGACGTGATCGTCGCGATCGGCACGCCCGCGGCGCTCGGTCGCCTGGAGGCGCTGCTCGAGGAGCGGCCCCGCTGATCCGTTCTCGCTCCGCGGGCTACCAGGTGTCTACGAAGCCACGGTCAGCTGACGGCTCGGGCACGCGCACGAGCGCGCCGAGCGTCGAGCTGATCAGCGCTCGCGTCTCGGCGGGATCGATCACGTCGTCGATCTCAAAGAGCGTCGCCGCGTTGAGCGCCTTCGCGTTCTCCTCCGCGGCGGCAGTGAGCTCGCGAACGCGGCGCTCGCGCTCGTCTGGATCGGTGATCGCCTCGAGCTCCTTGCGCAGGCCGAGCCTGACCGCGCCTTCCAGCCCCATCGGCCCGAGGTGGGCGCCCGGCCACGCGACGGTGAGGAGCGGCTCGTGGAGGCTCCCCGCCATCATCGCCTGCGCCCCGAGCCCGTAGCTGCGCCGCAATATCACCGCGATCAGCGGGACGCGGAGCGCCGCGCCGGTGACGAGCAGGCGTGAGCAATGGCGCACGAGCCCTGTCGCCTCGGCCTCCGGCCCAACCATCATCCCCGGCGTGTCGATGAGCGACACCAGGGGGAGCCCGAACGCGTCGCAAAGTTGCATGAAGCGCGAGGCCTTGTCGGCGCCCGCGCTCGTGATCGCGCCGGCCATTCGCGTCGTCGCGTTCGCGATCACACCGAGCGGCCGTCCATCGATCCGCCCGAGCGCGGTCACCATCTCCGGAGCGAAGCGCTCCCGCAGGAACGTGACCGAGTGCTCGTCGCAGAGCGTCTCGACGATCGGAGCCACCTCATATGCGCGCCGCTCGCGCTCGGGCACGAGCTCGCGCAGCCGTCGCTGGTCGGCGGCGGCGCCTGGCGGCGTGGCCCCCTGGAAGTAGCCGAGGAGCCGTTTCGCGACCGTCGTCGCCTGCGCCTCGTCAGCGATGGCGACGTCGACGACACCGTTTGGCGCCTGCATCGACATCGGGCCGATGTCGTCTGCCGCGACCTTGCCGAGGCCACCCCCCTCGATCATCGCGGGCCCTCCCATTCCGAGCGAAATGTTCTCCGTCGCGACGATGAGGTCCGCGCAGCCGGCGAGCACGGCGTTGCCGGCAAAGCACCGACCCGAGACAATCGCGATCCGCGGGACGATCCCGGAGAGCTTCGCCCACAGCGCGAATGCGCGCGTGTCGAGCGCGGAGACGGTCGCGTAGTCGGTGTCGCCGGGACGTCCGCCGCCCCCCTCCGCGAATAAGACGGTGGGCAGACGCATACGCTCGATGAGCTCGAAGAGCCTGTCCTTCTTGCGATGCCCGACGGCTCCCTGCGTTCCGGCGAGCACGGTGTAGTCGTAGGAGAGCACTGCGCACGCGCTGCGCTCGCCGAAGAGCCCGCCGTTGATGCGCGCGGTCCCCGCCACGAAGCCATCCGCCGGCGTGTTCGAGATCAGGTCCGCGAGCTCTCGGCGCCCTCGTTGAGCGGCGATCGCGAAGCGCCCGTACTCGACGAACGTGCCCGGGTCGACGATGTCATCGATGTTCTCGCGAGCCGTTCTGCCGCCTGCGGCATGGCGCCGCTGCACCGCCTGCGGTCGCGACTCGTCGGTCGTCTGCGCGCGGCGCTCGAGCAGCAGGGCGAGGTCGTCGCGCAGCGCGTTCTCGTGAGTGCCTTCACCTGACATGAGCGCTCCGCGACAATATCCAGCGATAGCCTTTCGCGGCGATGGGTGACCTTTTCGACGTCTCGGGCAAGACAGCTCTCGTTACCGGAGGCTCGCGCGGGATCGGACTCATGATCGCGCGCGGTCTCGTCCAAGCGGGCGCGCGCGTGATCGTCTCGTCGCGCAAGGCTGATGACATCGACGCGGCGGGACGCGAGCTCGGTGAGCTCGGCGAGTGCGAGGCGATCGCAGGCGACATCTCGACACTCGACGGAGCGAGGGCGCTCGCGCACGGGACGCAAGCACGCTTCGAGTCGCTCGACATCCTCGTGAACAACGCGGGCGCGGGGTGGGGAGCGTCGCTCGAGGAGTTCCCCCAGGTCGGCTGGGACAAGGTCTTGAAAACGAACGTCGAGGGCGTCTTTCACCTCACGATCGCGCTGCTGCCGCAGCTGCGCGCCGCGGCCGACGCGGCGGATCCCGCACGCGTCATCAACATCGGGTCGATCGACGGCTTGCGGACGCCAATGCTCGAGAACTACAGCTACAGCGCGAGCAAGGCCGCCGTGCACATGCTCACGCGCCACCTTGCGAAGCGCCTCGCGAGCGAGCACATCACTGTGAACGCGATCGCTCCCGGCCCCTTCGAGAGCAAGATGACGGCGTTCATGTTCGAGACGCCGGAGGCCCGCGAAATGGTGGAGCAGATGGTTCCGCTCGGACGGATCGGCGAGCCCGACGACGTCGCCGGCCTGACGCTCTTTCTCGCCTCGCGCGCCGGCGCGTACCTCACGGGCGCCGTGATCCCGCTCGACGGCGGCATCACAGGCTGCAACTGAGGTGGGCTCGCGGCCGCCGACGGAGCCGCGCCAGGCGGCTGCGGTGATCCTCGTGCGAGATGGCGCGGAGGGTCCGGAGGTGCTGCTCGTCAAGCGCTCGCCCGATGCGCGTTTCATGGCGAGCACATGGGTGTTCCCCGGTGGCGCGCTCGAGCGCGAGACGCGATCCTCCGGAGGCGATGAGAGCGATCGTGCGCACCGCCTCGCTGCGATTCGCGAGCTGCAGGAGGAGGCGGGCGTGTCGCTGGCGGAGGGCGACGATGAGCTCGTGGCGTTCGCGCGCTGGATCACTCCCGCGGCGCTGAGCATCCGCTTCGACGCTTGCTTCTTCCTCGCGCGCCTTCCCGACGGCCAGCGAGTGCGCGTGGACGGCGTCGAGTGCGTCGATCACCGGTGGCTCATGGCCAACGACGCGCTCGAGGCGGCCGGCCGGGGCGAGTTGCTGCTCGCGTTCCCGACGATCAAGAGCCTCGAGCGCCTCTCGGCGTTCTCGACGGTCGACGAGCTGGTCCACGACGCGCGCACGCGCCCAGTCGTGGCGGTCGAGCCGCGTGTGCGGGTGCGTGACGGCACGCCCGAGATCCTGTTGCCGGGCGAGACCGGCTACGCCGAGGCGTAGCCGCACGAGCGATCGCCCGCTAGCACGCGCACAGCACGCGCACATAACTCGGGCGGCGACCGTAGTCGCCGCCCGAGTCTCCCTTCCCCTCCAGCAGCCACACGGCTGCAAGCTCACTGCTACTGCGCGGTGAAGTGCATGAAGACCGTCGCCCCCTTGCAGGAGTTCTGGTTTTCGCTCGTGGCGGGCGCCATCGAGACCGTCACCGTCGCCGTCTCCGATTCTCCGGAGTTCAGTTCCTTGACGAGCGGCTGCGACGCCGGCGTGATCGTGAACCAACTCTGCTGGCAACCCAAGCCTTCCTTGGAGTCGCCCGTCAGCGCCGTGTCCAGGATTTCGGTGTGGACTGCGCCGGAGGCGCCCACGTTCTTCACCGTCACCGTGACTTCCTTCGAACCACCAGGGAAGAGCCCTTCGACAGGCGTGCTTTCGACCTTCAGGCTCGAAGTCGGGTTGCTCACATGCGCTTCACCCGTTCCTTCGCCCGAGATCGTCCAGTACGCGAATGCTGCGACACCGGCCAGCGTCAACACAACCAGGGTTGCGAGCACGGTGGCACGACGTGTCCCCCTCTTGATGAGCGGCATAGCGGCAAGGCTCCTTAATGGGCTTCACAGGACTTGCCGGGCGGCTGGGCCGTCTCTGGTGAGACCCCTAGCTTTGCGAACCCGCCTCACGACGGGGTTGCCTTTTTCCGGATCTGCTTCGGAATGCGGCCCGGCGCTCCGTGAAGGGGAGCATGGCCCGCACTGCACGAATCGGGCGAACGGGTGTCGTCCTTTTAATGACGACGGCCGGCGCTAGACGGAAATCCCTCCAAATACGCCCGTTTGGGCGTGCTTGTCAGGACGACTGCGCGGCTCGGACGCCTGCCACCGTCGCCTGCGCGACGACGTCGGCGGCGAGGACCTCGACGGCGTCGTAGGGCGCGGTGAACGCGCCGCTGGCGAGACAGAAGAGCGTGTCGCCGTCGTACATCGTGTGCGCCGGGCGCACCGCGCGCGCGAAGCCGTCATGGGCGACCGTCGCGACTCGGTTCGCCTGTTCCTTGGTGAGGCGTGCGTCGGTGATCACGGCGCCGATCGTCGTGTTCGTGCCCGGGATGAGGCTCGATGCTCGATCCCAGTTGGTGAGCGCCGCCACCCACTCCTCGCGCTCGTCGTCCCAGATTCCGCCGGCGGAGTTGGCGACGACCACAGCGGCCACCGTGGCCTCCCCGACGCGCGCGCTCGCGATGCCCACACCGCCCGGGCGAGCCTCGCTCGTATCGCCGGCTTTCGCAACCGTGGCGCCGGTCCCGGCGCCGACGGCGCCGATTGCAGGCGCGGGCGTCGCCGCCTCGCATGCCGCGTACCCCTCCTGCGGGCCGGGGCGCGCGCGCGGGTCGCCCACGAGGAGGTCGAAGATCACCGCGCCCGAGACCCCCGGGATCGAGATCGAGCCGAATTCGGCGCCGACACCTCGCTCCTCGAGGTAGCGAAGGACGCCCTGCGCCGCCGCGAGGCCGAAGAGGCTGCCGCCCGTGAGCAGCAGGCCGTGCCCCCGTTCGATGATCGTCCCGGGACGGATCGCGTCGGTGCCGAAGGTCCCGGGCGCCGCGCCGCGTACGTCGACGCCGGGGACGGCGCCGCCGGGGGCGAGGATCACGGTGCACCCCGTGCGGCCCACCTCGTCGGTGAAGTGGCCGATAGACATTCCCTCCGGGAGCGCCGCGCCGTTCGTCTCGCCCATCGTTTACCTCCTCGTCGTGCTTGCGGTCGCGGCGACGATACGGGCTTCTGGATCGGCGCGACGTTCGCGGGACGCGGGTATAACGCACCCGTGCGCCTCGTCAGCCTCATGCGCGGCAGCGGTGCGGAAGCGGCGGTGCTCGTCGACGAGCGAATCGTGCCCGCGGCTGCCCTGGACGCTCCGCGTTCGATGCGAGCCTTGCTCGCACAGGCGGGAGATCTGGAGTTGCGCGGTCTCGCCGAGCGCGCCGCCGCCAGCGCCGACGCGATTGCGCTCAGCGACGTCGAGCTTGGCGCGCCCGTGCCCGATCCACAGAAGATCATCTGCATCGGTCTCAACTACCGTGACCACGCCGCGGAGACCGGGCAGGAGCTGCCTGCCGCGCCGATGTGGTTCGGAAAGTTTGAGAACTCGCTCTGCGGAAGCGGCCAGCCGATCGTGCTCCCCGCGGCCTACCCGGACATGGTCGACTACGAGGCCGAGCTCGCGTTGGTCGTCGGGAAGGCGGGGCACCGGATCCCCGAGGACGTCGCGCTCTCCTTCCTCGCGGGAGCGATGCCCTTCAACGACGTCAGCGCGCGCGATCTGCAATTCGAGAACCCGCTGTGGATGAGCGGCAAGGCGGTCGACACCTTCGCCCCGTGTGGTCCTGCGATCGTCACGCTCGACGAGGTCGGCGATCTCGGGAGCCTCGCCGTGCGCACGCGGATCGACGGCGAGACCTTGCAGGACGGGACGACATCGGACCTGGTCTTCAGCCCGGCAAAGCTCGTCGCATGGCTCTCGCGGACGATGACGCTCGTCCCCGGTGACATCATCGCGACCGGGCACCCCCGCCGGCGTCGGAATCGCGCGCGGGCGCTTCCTGCGGGATGGCGACACGGTGGAAGTCGAGGTCGACGGCCTCGGCACGCTCAGCAATCCCGTCCGGCGCGAGGCGGACGCGGCTTTCTGATTCCGTCCCGGGCGCGGCGCGAGTGGTCTCTCAGTGAGAGTCGCTCGCGCGCTCCGCAGAGGCGCTCGCGAAGGTCGGTATGCCGTTGCCTGCGCGCTTCGATTCATACATCGCGCGATCTGCGAGCGCGACGAGCGCGTCCGCGCTCTCACGGCGCCCCGCGGACCAGGTGACGCCGACGCTGACGCGGCACTCGATGTCCGCTGTGCCCGCGTGCACCGGCTCGCCATGGATGGCCTCGGCCAAGCGCCCTGCGAGCTGCCGCGCGGGCTCCGCTCCGCCGATGTCGGGGCACACGACGAGGAACTCGTCGCCGCCGATGCGACCGACGATGTCCGTCTCGCGTACCGCGTCGAAGATGCGCTGTGCGACGCTCCGTAGCAGCTCGTCGCCGGCGGCGTGCCCGTGACGGTCGTTGACGTCCTTGAAGCCGTCGAGGTCGACGAACATCACGGCGCGTTCGCCCTTGCCGCGCCGCCTCGAGATGTAGCCTTCGAGCGCGCTCACGACAGACGCTCGGTTGTGCGCGCCGGTGAGCTCGTCGAAGGTCGCGCGACGCTCGAGCTCGTCCTGCATGCGCGCTCGCTCCGTGACGTCGTCGACGCACGCGATCGCGCCGCTCACGCTTCCGTCCTCGTGGCTGAGCGCGCGGAAGCTCATCGTGCAGCACCGTCGCTCGTCGCCTTCGGGCAAGCGCACTCCGACCTCGACCTCGGTGTTCGATCCGTCCGCGAGCACCGTCGCGATCGCGCGCTCGAGGGGCTGGCGGTCCTCCGCGACGACCGTCGCGAGCTGCGCCTCGACGGTGTCTGCCGCGGGGACGCCGAGGATGTCGACGAGTCGGTCGTTCGTGAAGACCACCTTGCGCTCGGTGTCGATCTGGAACACGCCCACGGGCAGCGAGGCCGTGAGGCGGTCGAGCAGCTGCTCGCGCGAGCGCAGAGCCTCTTGCGCTGACATCTCCTCCGAGATGTCGACCATCTCGCAGACGACGCACCCGTAGTCGGGGTCGCCGAGGAAGTTGTGGTTGGTGACCTCGAACCACACCCACGATCCGTCCTTGTGCCGCATCCGCTGTCGCAGACGGCGCGCGGGACCGGGCCGCATGATCATTTCCATCCAGTTCTCGATCGCGAGCGCGTGATCGTCGGGGTGCAGGAAGTCGAGTGAGCGCTCACCCTCCATCTCCTCGGCATCCCAGCCGAGGATCTTCGTGAACGCCTCGTCGATCTTGGTCACGGTCGCGCGCTCGTCCTTGCGGACCGATGTGATGCGCGGCGGCGGCGGCGCAATGACGGTCGAAGCCGGGTCCGCGGAGGTCATGTCCTCGGGACTCGTGCCCGCGATCACGGCGAAGACGACGCCGTGGATGTCGCGCACGTCGAGCCAGTAGAGCGTGAACTCGGGGAGGTCCGGGCGATGGAGCACGTACCGACTCGCACCGCGCGCGAGCATTCGCTCCCACGCGGCGAGGAGACCGCGACGGCCCTCCCCGTCGCTGACGCTATCGATCCCCGAGCGCCCCTCGAGGACGGCGTTGTCCTTCAGCGCGATCGACTTCGGCATGTCGACGAAGAAGCCACCCGCGGTAAATGCGCCCACCGCCTCCGTGGGGAAGCGCTCGAGCAGCCACGTGAGCGTCTTTTCGCGCGTCTCCGCGTCCAGGCGTGCGTCGCTGTCCGCGGTGAACACCTCGGCCATGTCCGGCTGCTCTTGTAGTTCGCCGGGGGGCGAGACTGATTGCGTAGGCGCTTGTGGCAAGAGATCTGACGCGGCATGCCCGCCGACCGGGGCGCCCAGGACGGTGCTCCCAGCGGCCAACGTGGCCATTTGCAGGACCGCCTTTAGATCGACAGATACGCGGGGTGCCCTCAACAGACACGCCCTCTATGGACATTCGGCTAGCGCACCCACGCCGCGCCGTTTGCGAGGCTTCGCGGTCCGATCAACCACACCAGGAGGCGCCAAGAAGATGACCGAGAAGGCCGTGGGGTGCGCGCTCGTGGACGCGCTGGCGCTCGAAGGCGAAGGCGAGAAGTTCTCGACAACGCTCTCAGACGCGTGGGAGATATGGGGGCCGAGCGGCGGCTACCTGGCGGCGCTCGCGCTGCGTGGCGCAGGTCTGCGCGCCGAGATCGCGAAGCCTGCGAGCTTCTATTGCCAGTTCTTGCGCTCTCCCGCGTTCGCGCGGGTCGAGCTCGCGGTCTCCTTCCTCAAGCGCAGCCGCCGCTCGGAGGCGCTGACGGTAAGCATGACCCAGGAGGGTAAGCCGGTCCTGCACGCGTTGGTGCGGACCGCCACGGAGGCGCCGGGGTACGAGCACCAGCACGTCAGCTTGACCGACGTCCCTGGACCAGACTCGCTACGGCCGACGGAGGAGCTCTGGAGCGCGGAGCAGCGACCGCCCTTTCGCTTCTGGCAAAACATCGAGCGCCGCCCGCTCGACCAGCGCTACACGCCTGCCGACGCGGGCCGCGATGAGGCGGCGCCGGTCGCGCGCGAGTGGGTCCGTTTCCGGCCCGTCGGGCGCTTCCACGACTGCTTCATCGATGCCGCCAGGTCGCTCATCCTGCTCGACACCTACGGGTGGCCGGCAGCATTTCGCCGCCACGGCGCAGGTGAGTTCGTGGCCCCGAACCTGGACACCGCCGCGTGGTTTCACCAACCTACTTCAAGCTCGGAGTGGCTCATGATCGACCACGAATGCGTGGTCGCGGAGGGTGGTCTGCTCGGCGTGAGCGGGAAGGTGTGGGACCTCGACGGGCGGCTCGTCGCGAGCGGGGGCGCCCAGCTCGTTTGCATCCCGGCGTAATAGGCTTGGCCACGCAACCGGGGGTAGATGCGTGTCTGGTTACGGCGACTTCTTTGAGAACCGCGTCACGGGCGAGCGGGCCGTGGTCCTGCGCGGCCCGGACGACGGGGCGCCGTTGCAGACGGGCCTCGTGCATTTGACCGTCAAGCCGCACGGAGCCGTGCTTGGCGAACACGTCCATCCCGACGTCCAGGAGCGGTTCGTCGTGATCGCGGGCACCCTCGGCACGCGCGTGGGTGGCATCGAGCGCGAGCTTCGCGCGGGCGAAGAGGCGACCGCGACCCCCGGCACCGCTCACGACTGGTGGAACGCGGGCGATGACGAAGCGAGCGTGCTCGTCGAGCTCGACGGCCCGCCGGAGCAGCGGCCGCGCTTCGAGGCGATGATCGCGACGATCTTCGGCCTCGCGAATGACGGGCGCACGAACTCGAAGGGCATGCCGCGTCCGCTCCAGCTGGCCCTCCTCGCGCGCGAGTTCGACGACGTTGTGCGCTTCACGAAGCCGCCGCGGGCGGTCCAGAAGGCGCTCTTCTCGGCGCTCGCGCCGCTTGCCCGGGCGCGAGGGCTGCGACCGATCTACCCCGAGTACCTTCATCCGCACGGACGCACCACGCCCGACCCCGCCGCGCTCGCGTGCGCGGGCATGGCTACGCAGCCGGCTCCGTGAGGAGTGTGTCCTCTGCGCGCGCGCCGGGGCTTACGCGGCGCTCAAACGGGCGCAAAACGGCTGGTAGCGTGGCTTGGATGCGTCGGTTGCTCGTACTCGTCGCCTCCCTCGTGTTCGTGGACACGATGCTCTTCGCGGCGCTCACGCCGCTGCTTGCGCTCTTTGCGCACGAGCTGCACCTCTCGCCACTAGCCGCGGGAATGCTGGTCGCTGCCTACCCGGCGGGCACGCTCATCGGCGCACTACCCGGTGGCCTCTTCGCCGCTCGTGCCGGCAGCCGCCGCGCGGTCCTTGTCGGGCTCGGGCTGATGGCTGCCTCGAGCCTCGCGTTCGGGCTCGCGAGCGGCTTCGCGATGCTCCTCGTGGCGCGCCTGCTGCAGGGCATCGCAAGCGCGTTCACCTGGTCGGGCGCGTTCTCGTGGCTGCTCGCCTCGGCGCCACGCGAACGCCGCGGCGAGCTCATCGGGTCAGCGATGGGAGCCGCCGTCGTGGGCGCGCTGTTCGGCCCGGTCGTGGGTGTCGTTGCTGCGTTGACTGGCCGCGCCGCGACCTTCTCGGCGCTCGTAGCGCTCGCTGGGCTGCTTGCGCTGTGGTGCCTTCGTCTCGAGTCGCCACCGCCGGCTGAGACCTCGCTCACGAGGCTCGCGTTGGCCTTCCGCAACTCCCGCTTCGCGGCTGGGCTCGCGTTGCTCGCGGTCGCTTCGCTGCTCGTCGGCATCGTCTCCGTGCTCGGACCATTGCACCTCGCGGGCACCGGCTGGAGCGCGGCGGCGATCGGCGCGGTGTGGCTGATCAGCGCCGCCATCGAGGCGGCAGGGGCGCCGCTCGTCGGGCGTGTGAGCGACCGTTCGGGAACGCTGCGGCCCGTGCGCCTCGCGCTCGGCGTCGGCTTGCTCGCCGCGATCGCGCTTGGCGTGAGCGGCGCCCCGGTCGTCTATGCGGCGGTCCTCGTCATCGCCTCCGTGGCGTTCGGCGTCCTCTTCATCCCCGCGTTCGCTCTGATCGCGGAGGGGGCCGACGAGTCGGGGCTCGCGCAGGGACTGGCATTCGGCTTTATGAATGCCGCTTGGGCGGCGGGCGCGGCGGTCGGTCCGGCCGCCGCAGGCGCCGTCGCCGGCGCGACCAGCGACAGCGTCGCGTTTGTGCTGGCCGCCATCATCTGCGGCGCCACCCTGCTCGGCGCCGCCGCATCGAAGCGCGGATTCTCCGTCAGCGGAATCGCGCGGGCAGTGCTTCAGAGCGGCTGAGCGACGCCAGCCTTCCCGAGAGCCTGTTTCGGGTTTAGCGGGACGCTTCTGCGGGGTAGACAACGGCCAGAGGGAGCTATGTGCGATCGGGTCATGCAGCGGTTTAGTCCGCGTTTCTATCTGTCGGCGCTCGCAGCGCTTGTCGCGTCTGCGGCGATTGCCGCCCCCGGCGCGGCGGCGGCCGTACCCCCGCAGCAGGACCCCTTCTACAGCTACACGGGCGCCACTCCGCTTGCGAGCATCGCGCCCGGGACTGTGCTCAAGACGAGGACCCTCGCCTACCACGTCGTTGGGATTCCGCTTCCAATCACGGCGGTCCAGCTGCTCTACCGCTCAACGGGCGAGCTCGGTCAGCCGACGGTCAACGTGACCTCGGTGCTCGAGCCGCCTCTGCACTTGGGGCCGCCCACCGCCCTCTCCTACCAGTCTTTCTACGACTCGCTCAACCAGGACGACGAGCCGTCGTACGCGATCTCTGGCGGCGTCACACTCGGTGGGCTGATTCCGAACGTCGAGTCCGTGTTGATCGCCCCCGCGCTGCTTGCGGGAGAGACGGTCGTCGTACCCGACACCGAGGGTCAGAACGCGGATTTCGCCGCTGGACCGGAGTACGGGTACAACACGCTCGACTCGCTGCGCGCGGCGCTCAGCTCGCCGGCGACCGGCCTCATGGGCGCCCCCAAGATCGGGCTGATCGGGTACTCGGGCGGCGCGATCGCCACCGAGTGGGCCGCGGAGCTGGCGCCCTCCTACGCGCCAAGCGTGAACTCGCACATCGTCGGCGCCGCGTTTGGCGGCACCCTCGTCGATCCTGCTCACAACCTGCACTACGTCGAAGGCAGCACAACCTGGGCAGGCGTCATCCCGATGGCGCTGATCGGGGTTGCGCGCTCCTTCCAGACGAACATGACTCCGTACCTGAGCGAATACGGACTGCAGCTCTACAACAAGCTGCAGCAGGCATCGATCATCGAAGTCCTCGACGCATACCCCGGGCTCACGTGGTCGCAGCTCGCGAAGCCTCAGTATCCGACGCCGGAGAGCATCCCGGTCTACGTGCAGGACGCGAACCAGCTGATCATGGGCAGCCACGGCACACCGAGCGTCCCGCTGTTTATCGGACAGGGCGCCGGCGGCGAACTTGAAGGAACGCCTGGGAACAAGCCCGGCATCGGCCGGGGCGACGGCGTCATGATCGCGGGCGATGTGCGCTCGCTGGCGCGCGAGTACTGCGGCCGCGGCGTGCCCGTCCAGTACGTCGAATACGAAAGCCTGAGCCACGTCCCGAGCGCGGCGCCATGGCTGGTCGAAGCGACATCGTGGCTGACGGACCGCTTCGCAGGCTTCCCCGCGCCGCAGGATTGCTCGTCGATCGCGCGGGGCAACTCGCTCGCGCCAATCCCGTAGGGAAGCCGATCGTGGTTGCGAGTTGCCAGGTCGCCTTCGACCCGGCCAACTACTAAGCCCGAGACCGGCTGGTGAGAAGCACGGTGGCGCCGTTTGACGGGCTCACCGTGATGCCACGCCTGCGCGCCGTGGCCGGTCGCGCCTCGGCGGGCCGGACTTCGTAGCGCGCCAGCGCTGCGCGCAGCACGACTTTCATCTCGAGCATCGCGAAGCTCGCACCCAAGCAGCGCCGCCGCCCGCCGCCGAAGGCGATCCACGTGTACGTACCGGGCGGCGATTCGAGGAAGCGCTCCGGCCGAAACGCGTAGGGATCGGGGTAGACCGCGGGGTCGTGGTGCACGAGCTGTGCGCTCGCCATCAGCACCACGCCGGGCGGGTAGCGCACGTCGCCGATCTGCACCGGCTTCATCACGCGCCGCGGCTCGGCGTTCGGCAGCACCGGTCGCACCCGCATGACCTCCTGGATCGTCGCTGTGAGGTAGTCGTCTCCGCGACCGCTCTGCAGCTCATCGGCGACGTGGTCGGCGACCGCTGGGTGCCAGGCGAGGACGTCGAACGCCCAGGAGAGCTGCGACGCCGTCGTCTCGTGGCCCGCGACGAGTGCGGTGACGAGCTCGTCTCGCATCTCGGCGTCGCTCATCGGCTCGCCGTCCTCGTGCGTGGCTGCGAGCAGCAGGGCGAGCACGTCTGGGCCCTCGGTGCCCGTGCGGCGACGCTCGTCGATGAGCTCGAAGATCAGGGCGTCGGCTTCGTCCCGGACGGCTTCAAAGCGGCCCACCACGCCGTGGCCCGCCAGCGCCCTCTGCGCAAAGGGGAGCAGCGAGATCGGATGGTCCCCGAAGCTGAGGAGATCGGTGAGCTGGTCGCGCAGGCGCTCCAGGCGCGCACCCTGCTCGAGCCCGAAGACCGCTCGTAAGACGATCGCGAGCGTCAGACGTTGCAACCGCGGGTGAAGACGTACGGGCTCCTCGCACGGCCAGCCCGCGAGCTCGCGCTCCGTCAGCTCGGCCATCAGCTGCTCGAGCTTCCCGATCTGCTCGCCGTGAAATGCGGGGAGCAGGAGCCGGCGCTGCTCGAGGTGCTCTCCCTCGTCGAGGACGATCACCGAGCTCGGGCCCACGGTCGATTCGATGAGGCGCGCGCCCTCGCCCGGGTGGATGACGTCGGGAGGCGCGGTGAAGACTTCCTTCAGCTCCTGCGGGTCCGAGATGACAACCTGCGGCGGCTGACCGAGGAGGTGAGTCGTGAAGCGAGGACCAAAGCGCTTGCGCGCGCGTTCGAGGGAGGCCGTCGGGCGTGTCCAGGTCGCGATCGTCTGCCACAGCGCCGGGCCGCGCGGTCCCGGCGGGAGCTCCTCGGAGACTGAGTGCGCGAGCAGCTCCCCGCCATTGGTCGAGGCCACGATGTCCTCGGGGACTGTCGCTGCACTGCGCTCCGTCGAGATCGATGTCTGCATTTCGCGCGCTCCCACCTTCGGTAGGTGGAAGACGATACCTGACGGAGCGAGACCCAACGCGGCCGCGGCGGGGCGCCGAGCCAGCGGACATGCCGACCCGCGGCTCGATCTTTCAAGACCGTCGGACGAGCTTCCGATGTCGTCGCCGATGACCGAGAACGTGTCCTCCGAACCGGGCCGCCACCTGGCGTGCACGATCACCCTCGGCATCATTCGCCGCGTCCGAAGCGTGGCGGGTCAAGAAGCGCTTGGCGTGCTGCTAAGGGCTGCGCACAGCACGCGCACGCTGGACTATCTCGAAGACATCGCCAACTGGGTCTCCCGGGACGAGGCGATGGCCTTGTTCGAGGCCGCAAAGGAGATCACGGGCGATCCTGAGCTGCCGCGCCATGTTGGCGAAGATGCGACCCGCCAGTACGGCGGCACACCAGTCGCCACAACGTTGCGCTCGCTCGGGTCGGTCGAGGAGATGCTGCAACAGATCGCGGTGGTCGTTACGAAGTTCTCCGTCGTGTCCTCGATGGAGGTGGTCGAGGTGAGTCCCGGCCATGCTCTTCTCACGCGTTGCACGCGCGAGGGCTTCGCGCCACATCGCGCGTTGTGTGAATGGGCTCACGGCCTGCTTTCGAGCGCACCACAGCTCTACGGCGTCCCGCCCGCGAGCGTGGAGGAGCTGGAGTGCCAGTGCCGGGGCGACGCGGAGTGCCTCTTCTCCGTCTCATGGGACAACGAGCTCGCGCTGAGAAACGCGGACCCCGCGGAGCACATCACGGTTCTCGAGGCGGAGATCGCCGCGCTCAACGAGAGCCTCGAAGGCATCTACGCAGTGGCTGGCGACCTCATCGCCGATGACGACCTCAGGTCCACGCTTGCGAAGATCACGGAGCGATCGGCGAGCGCCGTGCGTGCGCCCCATTACCTGCTCGTCGTCAGGCCCGACACCGAAGACGAGCCGGAGATCTACAGCCGCGGGCTCTCCAAGGAGGACGCGCAGCGGCTCGCCGAGGAGGTGCTCACGGTCGAGCCGAGCGATGCAGACGACCGCTGGTTGATGGCGGACATCAGCTCGCGCAGGCGCTTCTACGGCCGCATCGTTGCGATCTTCGACCGCCCACAGAGCTTCTTCCTGCGCGAGCGACGGACGCTCGAACACTACGCGCGCTACGCCGCGAACGCGCTCGACCTCTCGATGGCCCTGGCCGAGGCACGGCGTGGACACGCGGAGACGCAGGCGCTGCTCGACTTCGCCCGCTCGCTTGCCGGCGCCTCGCGCAATGAGGTCGCGCGGCGGCTCGCCGACGCGATCCCGTATCTCGTTGACTGCGATCGCGTGAGCGTGTTCCTCGAGCACGGTGCCGACAGGCACCTGCGATGTGCCGCGACGCACGGGTATCCGGAGGACCTCGACGAGCAGATGCGCGGCCTCGAGATCGTCCGCGGGGAGGCTGACCCGGAGCTCGGCAAGGAGCTCTTTGAGCAGCAGCAACCGCACGCGCTGTTCTTCGGCCTTGAGAGCGCCTCGCCGTTGGTGCTCGAGCTGTTCGGCACCTTTGGGTCGAAAGCACTTGCGATCGCGCCGATCGTCGCGCGCCGCAAGGTGCTGGGCGCGATCGGGATCGCCGTGACGTCGCACCCGGAGCGTCTGCGCGAGACGCGCGAGCTCCAGGACCGGCTTTCCGGCATCGCCTCGCAGGCGGCGGTGGGGCTCGAGAACGGCGAACTGATCGATCGCGTCACTTACCAGGCCAGCCACGATCCGCTCACGGGCCTCGTCAACCGCTCATTCTTCGGCGAGCGCTTCGAACAGACACTCGATCTCGTGCGTGCAGCGCAAGCGCCATTGGCCCTGTTCTACGTCGACCTGGACAACTTCAAGCAGGTCAATGACGAGCACGGGCACGAGGCAGGCGACGACCTGCTGCGCGAGGTCGCGTCGCGTCTGCTCACGGTCGTGCGTGCGCACGACACTGTTGCTCGCCTCGGCGGCGACGAGTTCGCGATCATCTTGCGCGACGTGGCCAATCGCTCCGAGCTCGACGCGGCGGTGGAGCGGGTCGATCGCGCGTTTGCCACGCCGTTCTCGGTCGGAGGCAGGGAGCTCGAGATCCGCGCGAGCGTGGGCAGGGCGATCTGGCCGCACGACGGCGACGAGCTGGGCGCGCTGCTGCGCCACGCCGACGCAGCGATGTACACGGACAAGCGCAAGGCGGCAGCGCAGCGAGTCCTGTCGCCCACGGCGGCACGGACGAGCAACGCTCGCTGAGCGCCACCGGAGGCGCTTCCAATCGAACCGAGAGCCCGCGACGCTCGTCTGCGTCGATCCGCGGCACCTGCCGGCCTCATTCGCTGCAGTCGTTCAACGAGGCCACCGACGGGACGGTCGCGATCAGCTCGGGCTACCTGTTGATCACGGTCGCACGCTAGACGCGCCGCTCGAGACGCGCGTTGAGCTGCGCAGGACCTCCGCCACCGCGGCAGGGTCATCGAAACATGGGATGTGCCCGGCGCCAAGGGCGAGGTGGCGCGCATGGGGAAGCATCCTGCAGGCCCGTGGTGCCTGCCGGCGGTAGAGAAGCAGGCGGTCGTGGACCCCCCAGGCGACAGTCACCTGCATCCCCCGCAGCTCCTCGCCGGCGCCGAAGGCGTAGTCGTCGAACGCCTCGAGTGCGGGCAGGAACGCGGGCGCCCTCCACGCCGCCTCGAGCGCGGTGATCGCGTCCGCGTTCGACATCCGCGCCGGCCAGCCGAAGATCTGCCAAAAGAGGATCGTCCTGCCGACCCGCGTTTCCGATAGCGCCTTGATCGCGGGCCTGGCCATCGCGGGCACCTCGGCGATCATCCGCAGCGAGCGCTGGCAGAAGCGCCGTTCGCGATCCGTCCAGAAGCCGGCCGGCGAGAGCGCGCAGGCAGAGGAGACCGCACCGCGGCGAGCGAGCTCCAGCGCGATCGCTCCGCCCATCGAGATGCCAGCGACGTGCGGGCGGCCGAGCTCGAGCTCAGCGAAGAAATCGCGAAACGCCTCCACGTAGGCGACGATCGTCGGCCGCTGTCCCGCAGGCAGCGGCGGCGAGTCGCCGAAGCCAGGCGAGTTGCATGCGATCACGTCGAACTCGCTAGTGAGCAGTGGAATCACCGGCCGCCACGTGTGCCAGCTCTGGCCGATGCCGTGGAGCAGGACGATCGTGGGGCCCGCGCCCTCACGGCGATGGTCGATCGTGCTCGCCACGCCCGCGGTCGGTCGTTGCGATCGCTACGCCGCGGCCTGCTCGCCCGAGCGCGCAGCGGCGCTTCCGCGGATGAGATCCGCGCCGCGCTCGGCGATCATGATCGTCGGGGCGTTGGTGTTGCCGCCGGGGATGACCGGCATCACGGACGCGTCGATCACACGGAGACCCTGCAGGCCATGCACGCGCAGCTGAGAGTCGACGACGGCATCATCGTGTGAGTCGCTCATACGCGCCGTGCCAACCGGGTGGTAGATCAGCATCAGGCGTCGGCGCAGATCCGCTTCGAGATCCGCGCGCTCTGTCACCGCGGCTCCTGGCTTGAGCTCCTTCAGCACGATCTCGCGCAGCGCGTCCTGCGCGGCGATCTCCCGGGCCAGGCTCATGCCCGCCACGAGCGACTCGACGTCGTCGGGCTCCGAGAGCGTGTTCGTGATGATCCGTGGCTTGGCGCTCGGGTCGGCCGAGCTAAGCCATATCTGACCGCGCGCTCGGGGAGAGACGAGCGCGGGGGCGATCACCGCGCAGTGGCCGTCGTAGGTCTCCGCGCCGTGGTCTTCGTAGTAGGCCGCGCCCATGTGAAACTCGATGTCCGCGGCCGGCAGCCCTCGGCGCGTGCGGGCGAACGCGACGACCTCGGCGACGGTCGACGTGAGGGGACCGGACCTGCGCAGGAGCCACTCCGCGAGCGGCTTGGGCTTGTCGGCTCCATACAACGTTCTGCGGTCGGAGACCTCCCAGATCATCGTCACGAACGGGTGATCCTGGAGATTGCGGCCAACGCCGCGAAGCGCGTGGCGAACGGGGATGCCCGCCGCCCTGAGCTCCTCCGCGGGTCCGATACCCGAGAGCAGCAGCAGCTGGGGGGAGTTGATGGCGCCCGCAGAGAGCACCACCTCCCCGCCGCGCACGAGCTCCTCCCCGCTGCGCCCT
This sequence comes from uncultured bacterium, assembly GCA_963738355.1. Taxonomy (GTDB): domain Bacteria; phylum Actinomycetota; class Thermoleophilia; order Solirubrobacterales; family Solirubrobacteraceae; genus Palsa-744. The sequence goes on along the minus strand of CAVTWF010000010.1, from coordinate 4,061 downwards.
GTGCGCATGCGCACGCCGACCGCACGGTTGCCCTCGAGCTCGACGCCGAGGACGCTCGCCCGCGTGCGCACCTCGAGGTTGGGGCGGGAGCGGGCCGGACGTAGGAAGGCGTCGGCCGCGCTGAAGCGCTTGCCGCGCAGCTGAGTGACCTGGAACATCGAGACGCCGTCCTGCTCCGGGCCGTTGTAGTCGGCGATCTGCGGAATGCCCGCCGCCGCGCTCGCGGCGAGCAGGCGGCGGTTGAGCGGGCGGGGGGAGCGCTGCTCGGACACGTGCAGCGGTCCTCCCGCGCCATGGAACTCCGATGCTCCGCGTACGTTGTCCTCGGACTTCATGAAGTAGGGGAGCACGTCCTTGAAGCCCCAGCCGGTTGCGCCCTGCGCCTCCCACGTGTCGTAGTCAAACGGACGGCCGCGGACATAGAGCATCGCGTTCATCGAGCTCGAGCCGCCAATGCTCTTGCCGCGAGGCACATAGAGCGAGCGGGAGTCGACATACGGCTCGGGCTCCGTCGCGTAGTCCCAGTCGAGCTTGGTGTGGAACTGCTTCGGGAATGCCGCCGGGATCTTGATGTTGGGCGAGCGATCGCGACCGCCGGCCTCCAGCAGGAGGACGCTCACGGAGGGATCCTCGGAGAGGCGGTTCGCGAGCACGCATCCCGCCGATCCCGCCCCGACGATGACGTAGTCGTAGATCACGCCGCGTTCCGCGCCATCACGCGTCGGTCAGCTCGGCGGGCGCTGCGGGAGCCGTGCCGTTCGCGGAGTCGAGGCTGTCCCGCGCCGCGTGCGTGAAGACGAACTCGCTCTCATCGAGCTCGCTCGTCTGGTTTCCGTACTCGCGCATGTAGCCCGGCCAGTTGGCGACGATCCGCCCCCGCTCGTCGCGGTACCAGGAATCGCACTGCGTCCACGCGGTGCCGCTGAAGCGCGCCTGCACGGCGTGGTCACTCGCCGCCTGAACATCTGGTCTGACGTCGATTGCAGCCGCGCGGCGCTCGCGCATCCGTTCGAGCGCCTGGCGCACATAGGCCGCTTGCGCCTCCTCGTAGAAGACGATCGAACCTCCCGAGGTGTTCGTGTTCGGCCCGTACATGAGGAACATGTTGGGGAAGCCGCTCACGCAGATACCGAGGTGGGCGCACGGACCCTCCGCCCACGCATCGCGCAGCGTGCGCCCGCGAGCCCCGGTGATCTCCATCGGAAACATGAACTCCGTGGTCTTGAATCCGGTGCCCCAGATGATGCAGTCAGCCTCGTGGAGCTCGCCGTCGGCGGTCACGAGCCCGTGCTCCTGCACGCGCACGATCGGCGCCGTGACGACCTCGACATTCGAGCGTTCGAGGGTGGGCAGGTAGTAGGAGCTGAACAGAACTCGCTTGCAGCCAAACGTGTAGTTCGGCCAGACCTTCCGGCGAAGCTCGGGGTCGCGCAGCTGATAGCGCATCCATGCGGCGGAGCGCACAGCGACGATCCGGCCGATCGTCGGCGGGTGGCGGATCGCCGAGGTGAGCGCCTCGCCGTAGTTGAAGATGAAGCGCCTGCGAAAGTCCTGCAGGCCGGGGATTCGTTCGATGGCCGCCTTCACGGGTGCTGGATAGCGGCGGTTGCGTCGTGGCAGAAACCAGTTGCCAGTGCGCTGGAACACGCTCAGCGTGCACACCTCCCGTGCGATCTCGGGGATGAACTGGACGGCGCTTGCACCAGTGCCGACGACGGCGACGCGGCGACCGGCGAGTGAGTACTCGTGGTCCCAGCAGGAAGAGTGGAAGCTGTGCCCGGCGAAGCCTTCGAGCCCCTCGAGCTCGGGGTAGGACGGCTGATGGAGCTGCCCCGTCGCAAGCACGATCGCGTCCGCGGCGTAGCGCTCTCCGTCTTCCGTCTCGACCTCCCAACGCGACCTCGAATCGTCCCACGTGCAGGAGGTGACCGTGCGCTCGTAGTCGATCAGCGACGCGACGCCGTGCTCGCGCGCCACCTCATGGAGGTAGCGATGGATCTCCGCCTGTGGCGAGCAGAGTCGCGACCAGTCGCGCCGCTGTGCGAAGGAGAACGAGTAGAGATGGCTCGGGACGTCGCACGCGGCACCCGGATAATCGTTGTAGTACCAGGTTCCTCCGAGATCGCGCGCCTTCTCCAGGATCCTCACGTCGCGGAACCCGTTACGCGTGAGCTCGATCGCGGCCGCAACGCCGCCAAAGCCGGCGCCGATGATGAGGACGGACGGCGCTCCGGCCGGAGCCGACCTTCCGTTTGCGGTTCTCACGGACATCTGAGGAATCCCTCGCGTCAATCATCTTTCCACAGCGCGAGCTCTCCGAGCGAGCCGCGGATGATCCGTCGCGCAGCCGCCGCCGCTCCGGCTAGCCTCCCGCGGGATGGCGTCACCGGAGCAGGGTGTCGAGGATGCCTCGCGGCGAACATGGCTTGCCGCGGAGCGAACGTGGTTGGCGTGGTGGCGCAGCGGCCTGACCGTCGCCGCTGTCGCCATCGCCGTCGGACGCTTGCTGCCGGGGGTGACGAAGGGCGCACACTGGCCCTATCGCGCACTGGGAATCGCCTACGCGCTACTTGCGGTGCTCACCCTGCTCGTCGGCGCATGGCGCCAGTACCGCGCCTCCGAGGCACTGCGGCGAGGCGCGTTCGACGAGCTCACCACTACTCTTGTCGCGTGGCTCACGGCAGCAGCCGTCATCCTGTCCGGGGTGACAGTCGTGATAATCGCGGTCACGTTCTAGACGGCGCCCCGCCGAAATCCGAGCTCATTGCGACATCGCGGCGAGTTAGGTCACGCGGCGCATCGTCGGCGGGTCGAAATCGATAGCGTCGTGAGTCGAATAGCGCTGCTCATCAGGGGAGGCCAAACATGGCGAACGTACTTTGTGTCCTTTACGACGACCCTCGCGACGGTTATCCGCCCACCTATGCACGGGATGACATTCCCGCGATCACGAGCTACTGGGACGGTCAGAGCACACCCACGCCCGAGCGAATCGACTTCAAGCCGGGTGAGCTTCTCGGCTGTGTGTCGGGCGAGCTCGGCCTGAGAAGGTTCCTGGAGGAGCGTGGGCATCAGCTGACAGTTACCTCCGACAAGGATGGCCCCGACTCGGCCTTCGAGCGCGGGTTGCCAGAGGCCGAGATCGTGATCTCGCAGCCATTCTGGCCCGCTTATCTGACTGCAGCGAGGGTCGCGAACGCGCCGAATCTAAAGCTCGCGATCACCGCTGGGATCGGCTCCGATCACGTCGACCTCCAAGCCGCGATCGAGCGCAACATCACGGTGGCGGAGGTGACTTATTGCAACTCGATAAGCGTTGCGGAGCACGTCGTGATGATGATCCTGGCGCTCGTGCGCAACTACATTCCTTCCTACCAGACCGTCGTTGCGGGAGGCTGGGACATCGCCGATTGCGCGTCCCGCTCCTATGACCTCGAGGGCATGAAGGTCGGCACCGTCGGCGCCGGACGGATCGGTTCGGCGGTGCTCAGGCGCCTACGCCCGTTCGAGGTCGAGTTGCACTACACGGACCGGCATCGCCTTCCTGCGGACGTCGAGGTCGAGCTCGGCCTGCGGTACCACGAGGATGTGGGGACATTGGTGGAAACCTGCGACGTGGTGACGATCAACGCGCCGCTTCACCCCGAGACGGAGAATATGTTCGACGAGGCGCTCATTGGGCGGATGAAACGAGGCGCATACCTCGTCAACACCGCGCGCGGAAAGATCTGCGATCGCGACGCCGTCGCGCGCGCTCTCGAGCGCGGGCAGCTCGCTGGCTACGCCGGGGACGTCTGGTTTCCGCAGCCACCACCTGCGGATCATCCGTGGCGGTCGATGCCTCACCACGGCATGACCCCTCACATCTCGGGCACGAGCCTCTCCGCCCAGGCGCGCTACGCGGCAGGGGTGCGCGAGATCCTCGAGTGCTGGTTCGATGGACGACCGATCCGTGAGGAGTACCTGATCGTGCAGGGAGGCGCCTTGGCGGGCGCAGGCGCGCACTCCTACAGCGCAGGGGACGCCACTGGCGGCTCCGAGGAGGCGGAGCGCTTTCGCAC
>CAVTWF010000009.1:0-414327 GCA_963738355.1 uncultured bacterium | reverse complement strand
GCGCCGCCATCGGCTGGATGGGTGGTTCTCCGAGCTAGGGATGTGGGCCCTTACCGATGCGACAGCGTCACCGGGCCGTGAGTATGCCTGCGTACCTTTGGCGAGCTAGAGGTCGAAATGGTGAGGCTCGGGGAAGCATCCTTGACAGTGCGTGTCCTGAAACATTCAGAGGAGGTTGGAGATGGCTAGGTTGGACGCGGCTGTATCGGACGAGTTGGCCAAGCTCTCGGTTCGAGCGAAGGAAGCGCAGACGCGCGCGACAGCGGCGCGTGATGAGGCCAAATCCGATCTCGAGGCGGACGTCGCGAGAGCGCGCGCATCGTCCCACGAACACTCCGAGAAGCTGCGCGAGAAGGCCGACGCGAGCAAGGGGAAGATCTCTGCCGGGTGGGCACACGTGCAAAGGACGTGGAGCGAGCACATCGCCAAGATCCGCGCGGACATCGAGAGCAAAAAGACGGAGCACGGCTCGGACAAGGCCGAGAGGCACGCGGAGCACGCGGAAGAAGACGCGTTGTACGCGATCGATTTCGCGTACGGGGCAATCGAAGAGGCGGAGTATGCGGTGCTCCTGGCCGACCTTGTGAGGATGGAAGCCAACGAGGTGTCGGCGGGAGCGGGCGCATAAAGCCATGTCCGAAGACATCGACGAGCTCAAGGGCGTTGCCGAGTTTATGAGCGGCCCCCCTGCCAGCCGGACCATCACCAATATCCCGATAGCCAAGATGGCCAGCTACTGGTGGGTGGAGTTGCTGCTCGGCGTGTTCTGGTTGGTCATCGCGGCGGTCGTGCTGAAGTTCAACCACGCGTCAGTCTCCACGGTCGGTGTGCTGATCGGAATCATGTTCCTCATCTTCGCTGCCGAGGAGTTCGCGCTGGCGGTCTTGGACCAGGGCGCTACCAGGTGGCTATGGGCGTTCTTTGGGGTTCTGCTGGTGGCGGCGGGAGTCGTCTCGCTGATCCATCCCCGCGAAACGTTCGCGGGCTTCGCTGACATTCTCGGCTTCGTGTTCCTGGTCATCGGCGTGATCTGGACGGTCCAGGGGTTCGCTGAGCGGGCCTTCAACGACCTCTGGTGGCTGACTCTGATCGGCGGCATTCTGCTGATCGTGCTGGCCTTCTGGACCAGCGGCCAGTTCTTCCTCGAACGGGCGTACACGCTGCTGATCTTTGCCGGCATCTGGGCGTTGACTAAAGGCATCACCGACATCGTGCGGGCGTTTGAGATTCGCAAGCTCGCCTCGGGCTGAACGGTGGTTCGCTTACGCGTGATGGCCGCTAGCGGCGCTTTGCGCACCGCTCGATTTGGCCCGAGCCGGTGCGCACGCCGGTCGGTCGCCACCGGATACTGTTGCCGTGGCACCCGCGAGACACTTGGCGGCTCGATCGCCCCGGGAGTGCCGAGCGTTCGATGAAGATCGAGGACTACGGTCTGATCGGCGACCTGAGGACGACGGCTCTTGTCGGGCGCGACGGCTCGATCGACTGGTTGTGCCTGCCCGTCACGGATTCCGCCGCGTGCTTCGCCGCGCTGCTCGGGTCCGAGCCGAACGGCCGCTCGCTGCTCGCGCCGAGCGGACACGCGCGTTTTCCACCAACTGAAAGGGGCGACAACATGATCCTCGCAACCGACTACCCGCTGCTAGAAGTCTTCTGGACGATCCTCATCTTCGTTGGGTTCGCGATATGGATCTATCTCCTGTTCGTGGTATTCGGCGACATCTTCCGTCGCCACGACGAGTCAGGTTGGGTCAAGGTCCTATGGATCGTCTTTGTCATCGTGACCCCGTATCTCGGCGTGCTCATTTACCTTCTCGTCGAAAACGACGGGATGGACAAACGCGCCCAGCAGCGGTGACCGCGCGGCGGTAGCGTCGACCGTAGTCAGCAGGTTCGAGACGCCTGAGGCAACCGTCTGTGAACTCGCATCAGTCCTGCCGTTGGCGTTCGTGGTGGTCGATGGCCCGCACTCTGGAGACGACTTGGAGGCGCCGGTGCTGACGATGTGATCGCGCCTGCTTCTGCGTTGAACCAGCATGGCTGGCTCCTTTCGCTGAACTCGAGCAACCTGGCGGTCGGCGACAGCCGAGCCTCGACGTCTATCGGCGATTCTACTCTAGTTTGCCGAAACTAGCAAGAGATTTCGGGCATGATTCTATACTTGTCTTATGGCGGAATGGACCTTCCTCACCAACCATGCCCGAGCGCTCGTCTGTATCGCCCACGACCCCGAGATGCGTCTGCGCGACATGGCGGCTGCGCTCGGCATCACCGAGCGCAGCGCCTTTGGCATCGTCACCGACCTGGTGCAAGCCGGCTACGTCGTGAAGGAAAAGGAGGGCCGCCGCAATCGCTACCGCATTCAGGAGCATTTGCCCCTGCGGGTAGCCGTCGGTCGCGAGCCGACGATCGGTGAGGTGCTGGGACTGCTCGTCGACACGAGCGCGACGGAATCCGCGCTACTGCCAGACCGAAATGGCGATTCGGACGGGAATGCTCCAAAGCGGGCCGGCCGTGCACCCGCGTCGCGACGAAAGTCTTCTCCGGCGACAAACACGCGTGGCTTGGTAGCCAACGAGCTGCGAGGGCGCCGGGAAGACCAGGCCGTGTAGCTGGTCCGTCGTGTCGTTTTGCAAGCAGGACGTCACGGGTTCGAACCCCGTTGGCTCCACTCGCTCAGTGCGCGCAGGTGCGCCTGAGCGTTTTCGCGCCGCGCGCCGTCCATTGGTCGAGCCAAAGCCCGCTGGAGTTGCCTCCGGCGCCGCCGCGGTCGTTATAGAACGGGGCGTCACCGATCCCATCGGGGGATTGCGTGATCGATGGAACAGTCGATGAGCGAGATGCACCCACGACCCACGACCGGTTCGACCGGCACCCTCGGATGGCGGACGTGGTTGCTTGCGAGCATCGGTGCGGCCGCGTTGATCGTGCCGGCGGTGACACCGGGCACGGCGTCGGCGGAAACGACGTGGCTGTGCAAGCCGGGGATCGCCGAAAACCCCTGCGAAAGCAGCGAGGAAACGACCGTCGAGCTCGGCGACGGGACCAGCTCCGTCGAACAGGCCCAGCCGGCGAGCAACCCGGCGATCGACTGCTTCTACGTATACCCCACCGTGAGCAGCCAGCTCACGGTGAACGCCACCCTCGAAATCGGCCCCGAAGAGAAGCAGGTCGCGATCGACCAAGCGTCGCGCTTCTCCCAGCAGTGCAAGGTGTATGCGCCGATGTATCCGCAGATAACGCTCCACGCGCTCGAACACCCCGAAGAAATCACCCTTGTAGCCCAGCTGACGGCCTACGTCGGCGTGCTCGAGGCGTTCGAGGAATATCTGGCCAAGTACAACCAAGGCCGGGGTTTCGTGCTGGTCGGCCACTCGCAGGGAGCCCTCATGCTCAAGCAGCTGATCAAGGCAGAGATCGACTCGAACGCCACGGTGCGCAAGCAGCTGGTCTCTGCCGTGATACTCGGCGGCAACGTCCTCGTGCCCAAGGGCGGGACCGTCGGCGGCGACTTCCAGAACGTTCCGGCCTGCCAGAGCGCCGCCCAGACGCACTGCGTCGTCGCGTACTCGAGCTTCCTCTCCGAACCGCCGGCAGGCGCCGACTTCGGACGCGTGAGCAGCCCCCTCCTCGGGGCCGCCACCCCCGAACAGGAAGCGAACGACGAAGTGCTGTGCGTAAACCCGGCGTTGGCCACCCAGGGCGCAGGGGCGGGACCCTTGCTGCGCTACGAAGCGACGACGGCCATTCCCGGCTTCCCGTTCCCCGTGCCGAGCGCGCCTACCCCGTGGGTCAGCATGCCTGGGCAGTACACGGGCCAATGTGATCACGCCAACGGCGCGAGCTGGCTCCAGTTGAACGACGTGGGCCCCGCCGAAGATCCGCGCGAAAAGGTGGCCGAAGTCCTCGGGCCGCTGTGGGGTACGCACCTCGACGACGTCGATATCGCCCTCGGGAACCTCGTCAACATGACCGGGCTGCAATCGGCAACCTACGCAGCGGAACAGGCGGCAGCAGCAACCCCTTCGCCACCACAATCCCCCGTGCCGCCGGCGACTCCTTTGCCAGCGGTGTCTTCAGTGACGCCGGCGACTCCTTTGCCCATCACCACTCCTCGCCGCGCAGTCTCGCATAAGGCGTGCAAGCCCTCCGCACGACACCATCGCGGGACTCGCAAGCCGCCAGTGTCGTGCCGCAAACATACGCGGCCGGCCCGCAAACACAAGCGGCCGGTGCGCAAGCACACGCGGCGTGCACACTGACGCAAGCTGGGGTCGGCGCCCGCGCACCCCGCTCGCGTTTTGGCGGCTTACCGTTCGTCTCAGCCGGAGCCGATATTTCAGACAAATGAGTGGCAGCCTCCGGCGAGCGCGGAGTTGGCGCTGATTGAACGCCTTGCTTTGGGCGGGGGCGCTCCTGGCGCTCCTCGGGCGCTTGCTTGCGGTCGTACGTAGCGCGCGACCTTTCCGCGCGCAATCGCCCGAACCCTGAGCAGGGAGTGCCCTCTCAGCGCTTGCGGAAGGTCAGCGTGAGATGCGCGCCTCGCGGGTTTGACTGCACTGCGTTGAGGGTGAAGCGGTATTCGGAGCCGCCCAGCGCAAAGCGCTTGTGGGTGATCGAGTAAGCGCCGCGCGAGCTCTTCGGGGTGACGCTCACACTCGGCGCGCGCCAGCTCGTGCCCGGCAGCTCGATCCTCACGAGCTGGTTGCTCGCGCCGCCGGTGAGGCTGACGGTCGCCGTGCAGAGTCGTTCGCTACCGCGACATCCGAGGATCTTCGCCTTCGTCGCGGCCTCGGTACCTGCTGCGGTCAGCGCCGACGCCAAACACGCGCCTGAAAGGCACACGGCCAGAACTACGCGTTTCATCGTTCCTCCTTTGCGATGAAGGGGTGCACCCCCGAGCATCGGCCTAGGGTATTACTCCGCCTCCCGTGGAAAACGTCGCGCTCCTCTTCCACCTGCTCGGCGCGTTCCTCTTCGTTTCGGGAACGGTCCTCGCGGGCGTCGCGTTCGAGGCCGCTCGGCGGCGCGGGACGCCAGCGGAAATCGCGCTCCTGCTCGGCCTAGCGCGGATCGCGGTGGTCTTCGTGGGCGTCGGCGGGTTGCTCGTCGGCGTGTTCGGGCTCTGGCTCGTCAACCTCGGCCACTTCGGCTACCGCGCGGGGTGGGTGAGCGCGGCGATTGCACTCTTCATCGTCGTCCTCGCGCTCGGCGCCTATGGCGGCCAGACGCCGGCGAAGGCGCGCCGACTCGCGACCGCGCTCGCGGCGCAAAACGGATCCATGAGCGAGGAGCTGCAGGGACTGCTCGACGATGCGCCCTCGCGCGCTGCCAACTACGGGGCGCTGGCGCTCGTGGTCGTGATCGTCGTGCTCATGGTCTTCAAGTGAGCGGCTTGCGGCCGCTCATGATCTGCTCGCGCTCGCCGAGGCGATTCGCCCGTCGCAGCTGAGCCTCGCGCTCGCGTCGCTCCTCTTCCGAGCGTCTCCGCGACGTGGGGCGGGACGGCCGTCGGCCGTCCATGCTCGTCGATCGCGACCATCGTGAGGTACGCGGAGCTCGTGTGCCGCTGCTGGCCCGTGAGCGGGTTTTCCGCCTCCACGCGGACGCCGACCTCCATCGACGTGCGCCACGCGGCGTTCACCATTGCCTTCAGCGTGAGCACCTCGCCAAGGTGCACCGGGTGCAGGAAGGTGACGCGATCGACCGCCGCGGTGACCGCCGGGCGGCGAGCGTGCCTGATCGCCGCGAGGCCCGCGGCTTCGTCGCACAGCTTCATCACGGTGCCGCCGTGGACCTGGCCCGCGTTGTTCGCGTCAAGCAGGCTCATCCACTTGACCAAGATCGCGCTTTTCTCTGCACCCATCGCCGGACGCTCCGGCGGCGCATGGTAGTGGTTGACGCCGCTTGACTCAGGCGAGCGCGGGCTCAGGTGCGTGGCTGCCCGCGAGCAGTTCCGTCATCTTCGCCGGCGTGTCGGCATCCGGCAGCATCATGTACAGCCCGAGCCGTTGCTCCGGCGCGTCGACGAGACTGAACGCCGCGTGCTCGAAGACGAGCGAGCCCACGACCGGGTGGCGGATTTCCTTGCGACCCGCGCCGCTGCGTGCGACGTCGTGGCGCTTCCACTCCCTGCAGAACTCCGGGCTCGCCTGGCGCAGTGCGTGGATCAGCTCTTCGAAGCCCGGATCGTCGAGGTGGCGGGCGCTCTCCGCGCGGAATCTCGCCACCATCAGACGCATCCCGTGCTCCCAATCGGGCCAGAGCTCGCGCCGCGCGGGGTCCATGAAGGTCAGCCACACGTGGTTTCGCGCGCCGCGTGGCACCTTCTCGAGGTCCCCGAAGACGGCGCATGCGCCGCGGTTCCACGCGAGGTAGTCCCAGCGCCTGCCGAGGACGAACGCCGGATTCGGGTCGAGGCTCTTCATCATTCGCTTCAGCGTCGGCGAGACGCGCTCGGCCGGGCTCTTGCGCGGCGGCGGCTCTTCGCCGCGCCCGAGGAGCAGCAGGTGCGTGCGCTCCGTCGCCGTCAGCTTCAGCGCCCGGGAGAGCGCCTCGAGCACGTCGAGCGACGCGCGCACGTCTCGTCCCTGCTCGAGCCACGTGTACCAGGTGACGCCCACGCCTGCGAGCTGCGCGACCTCCTCGCGGCGAAGGCCCGCGGTGCGGCGCCTGCCGCCGTTCGGCAAGCCCACGTCATCGGGCTGCAACGCCGCGCGGCGCGTGCGCAGGAAATCCGCGAGCTCGTCGCGCCGCTTGGCGCCGTTGGCGGAGGTCGGAGACCTGCCGCGAGCGTTGCCGCGTGCGTTCTGGGAGGAGCCTTCGAGGCTTATGGGGGGCACTGTTGATACCAGGATAATCTCCTCTCTTCTACCTGGATAGGAGCCGCCTCACACTGGTTCCATGACTTTAGCGCGAGCACTTCCCAGGCCCGGGGCGGGGACGGTCCGAGCGTGGCAGCCGAGTCGCACCGACGCGCTGCTGCTCGTCGTTTGCCTCGCGCAGTTCATGGTGATCCTCGACGTCTCCATCGTGAACGTCGCGCTGCCGCGGATCGACGATGGGCTGCACTTCTCGCCGACCGGGCTGCAGTGGGTCGTCAACGCCTACACGCTGACGTTCGCGGGCTTCCTCATGCTCGGCGGCCGCTGCGCAGACCTGCTCGGGCGCCGCCGCGTCTTCCTGCTCAGCACGGCGCTCTTCGCCGCGTCCTCGCTCGCGTGCGCGCTCGCCGACTCGCGCGACCTCCTGATCTCAGCCCGCGCGCTGCAGGGCTTCGCCGGCGCGATGATGTCGCCCGCGACGCTCTCGATCATCACCGAGCTCGCTCAAGGAGGGCGCCGAGCGCAACCGCGGGCTCGGCATCTGGGGCGCGATGGGCGCGCTCGGCGCGTCATCCGGCGCGCTCCTCGGCGGCATCCTCACGCAGGAGCTCGGCTGGCCCGCGATCTTCGCTGTGAACGTGCCCCTCGGTGCGATCGTCGTCGCGCTCGGGCTGCGCTACCTGCCCGCCGCGCGTGCGGCCGCGGGGGCGCGCCACTTCGACGCCGCGGGAGCGGTGCTCGTCACCGCGAGCCTCGTGAGCTTCACCTACGGGATCGTGCAGAGCGCGACGCTCGGCTGGGAATCGGTGGGCGTCATCGGACCGCTCGTTGGTGGCCTGCTGCTGCTCGGCGCGTTCCTGATCGTCGAGGGCCGGATCGCAACGCGCCCGCTCGTGCCGCTGGGCATCTTCCGAATCGGCCAGCTGCGCACCGCGAACATCATCGTCGTGCTGCTCTATGGCGCGTTCTTCCCCGTGTGGTTCTTCCTCACGCTCTACCTCCAGCAGGTGCTCGGCTACAGCGCGATCGACGCCGGCCTCGCGTTCCTCCCGATGACGCTCTCGATCATGGTCGCGTCGTGGCTTGCGCCGCGCGCCGTCGGCGCGTTCGGGACACGGAGGGTGATCACCGCGGGGATGACCTGCGCGGCCGTGGGGATGGGGCTCCTAACGGGGCTTGCGCCCGGCGGGACGTACTTCGGCGACGTCTTCGCGGGCGCGCTGCTCGCCGCGACCGGCATGGGCTTCTCGCTCGTGCCCGCGACGATCGTCGCGATGCAACGGCTCCCCAACCGCGACAGCGGGCTCGGCTCTGGTCTGCTCAACACGTCCCGCCTGATGGGCGGCGCGCTCGGCCTCGCGCTGCTCAGCACGATCGCGGCCTCGGGACGGCACGCTCACGCCGGGCCCGTGGCGGTGCGCGCGCTCACGCACGGCTTCGACGAGGCGATGGCGCTCGGCGCGCTCTTCTGCGTCGCGGGCGCGCTGGTCGCAGCGACATTCCTGCGCACGCAGGCGGCACCCGCTCCGCAACCCGTGCTCGAGCCCGACGCCTACCCCGACGCCTCCTTCGCCGCCGAGCGCAGCGAGGCGCAGAGCATCGCGGCGTAGGCCGCCAGCGAGCTCCGAACTCGCCCGCAGGCAACCAAACCGCGCCGCCGATCGGCGAGCGCGGCTTCTGTCAACATGCGGGTAACAAGTACGGGGAGCCGCTTCGAGCGGCTGAGAGGGCGCACTCGACGCCGACCCGCAGAACCTGATCTGGATCATGCCAGCGAAGGGAGCAGGAATGCAGAAGCGAAACCGGACCGACTTCCCAGCCGGCGCCGAGTGCGTCACGCAGATGCACCTCGCGCGCGAAGGCGTCGTCTCGCCCGAGATGCTCAGGGTGGCCGAGCGCGAGCACCTCGACGGCGAGCTCGTGCGCGCAGAGGTCGCGCGTGGCCGCATGATCATTCCTGCGAACGTCAATCACGCTGCGCTCGACCCGATGGCGATCGGCCTGAAGGCGCGTGTCAAGATCAACTCGAACATCGGCAACTCGCCGACGACGTCCTCGCTGGAGGAGGAGGTCGAGAAGCTCACGGTCTCCGAAGGCTGGGGCGCGGACACCGTCATGGACCTCTCGACGGGCAAGCGCATCGACGAGACGCGCGAGGCGATCATCGACGCCGCGAGCGTGCCCATCGGGACGGTCCCGATCTACCAGGCGCTCGAGAAGGTCAAGCAGATCGAGGACCTCACCGCGCAGCTGCTCGTCGAGAACATCGAGCATCAGGCGCGCCAGGGAGTCGACTACATGACGATCCACGCGGGTGTCCGGCTCGAGCACCTTCCGCTCTGCCAGCACCGCGTCACCGGCATCGTCTCCCGCGGCGGCGGCATCCTCGCGCGCTGGATGGTGCATCACATGCGCGAGAACCCGCTCTACGAGAGCTTCGACGAGATCCTCGAGATCTGTCGGCGTCACGACGTCTCGATCTCGCTCGGCGACGGGCTGCGCCCCGGCTCGATCGCCGACGCCTCCGACGCGGCTCAGTTCGCCGAGCTAGGGACGCTCGGCGAGCTAACCGAGCGCGCATGGGAGCGCGACGTGCAGGTGATGATCGAGGGACCCGGCCACATCCCGCTGGACCAGCTCGAGATGAACGTACGCCGCCAGCAGGAGGTCTGCCACGAAGCCCCCTTCTACACGCTCGGGCCGCTCGTTACCGACATCGCGCCCGGCTACGACCACATCACCTCCGCGATCGGCGCCGCGATCGTCGGCTGGCACGGGACGTCGATGCTCTGCTACGTCACGCCCAAGGAGCACCTCGGCCTCCCCGACGCCGAGGACGTCAAGCAGGGCATGATCGCCTACCGCATCGCCGCCCACGCCGCGGATCTCGCGCGCGGCAACCGCAGGGCAGCGCGCTGGGACCGCGAGCTCTCCGAGGCGCGCTTCTCGTTCGACTGGCGGCGGCAGTTCGAGCTTGCGCTCGACTCCCAGACGGCGCAGGCGATGCACGACGAGACGCTCGCGGACGACTACTTCAAGACCGCCGAGTTCTGCTCGATGTGCGGGCCGAAGTACTGCCCCATGCACAACTTCAAGGACCTCGACTGGGACGCGCTCCGCAGGGCCGTCGAGGAGCGCAAGCAGGGCGAGCTCGCGCACGCCGCGTCGTAGGCTCCGCCGGCCGTCCCGCGCCTCTCTACTCAGCGCAGCGCGCGCTCGATCGCGGCCGAGTCCACCCCGCGCACGCGCACGAGCTTCTCCCGTGAGCGCTCGCCTCGCGCGACCGCGACGCTCGAGGGCGGGACGCCCAGCGCGCCCGCGATCAGCTTGCACAGCGCTCGGTTCGCGCGCCCGTCGATCGGTGGCGCCGACACGCGCGCGAGGAGCGTTCCTTCGCGCATCCCGAGCAGCTCGTCGCGCGCGCCGCGCGGGCGCACGCGGACCCTCACCTCGCCGTCGCTCATGTCCTCGCGTCGTGAGAGATTCTTCTTCTCACGGCGCGGACCGGCAGACCGAGCGACTCGCTCAGGACACCTTCAACTTGCCTTCCATGCCCGCCTCGCGATGGCCGGGTACGGAGCAGTAGTAGACGTAGGTACCAGGAGCGAGCTTCAACGTCAGCTGCCGCGAGCCGCCCTTGAACGTCGGCGTCGCGCCGAGCACGGCGCCCGCCGCGGTGCTCGGAAGGCCGGGACGCGCGATCGTCACGTTGTGTTCGATCGGCGAGTTGTTCGTGAACGTGATCGTGATCGTGCCCGCCTTCGTCTGCAGTTCCTTCTTCGTGTAGCGGAGTTCGCCGTTGGGACTCGCTTCGACCGCGAGCGACATGCTCGCGCTCGGCGGCGACGGTGGAGTGGGCGGGGACGGTGCGCCGGGCGGTTTGGGAGGGACTGGAGCCGGGGGAGGCGTCCCGGCTGCGACTGCGCTCTTCGCGGGTGAGCCGGCGGTGATGATCGCGGTTGCCCCCGTCGCTACCACGAGCACCGCGGTGATGGCCATCACGAGTCTTTGAAGCCCTTGCGTGGGCGGGAAGTCGGCCTCGCGCAGGCCGACCGCGAGCGTCAGCAGAAGCGCCCATGCGACGAGCACTCCGCCGACGATGTAGAAGGCCGTCCGGCTCTTCTCCGCCGCGAGGACGACAGGGAGCTGCGCCGCCAGGAAGTGCATCGCGAACGCGAGCGTAACGCACGGAGCTGCGGATATGCTTCCGAGCCGATGACCGACGTCGAGCGTACGCCCGAGGAGCGGCTCGAAGGGCTTCCCGATTTTCCGTTCGAGGCCCGCTACCGCGAGGTCGACGGCTTGCGCCTCGCGCATCGCGACGAGGGCGAGGGCGCTCCCGTTCTCTTCATGCACGGCGAGCCCACGTGGTCGTTTCTGTGGCGGCACGTCATCCCACCCGTCCGCGATGCGGGCTTTCGCTGCATCGCCCCCGACCTCCCCGGATTCGGCGCCTCCGACAAGCCCACGGACGTCGGCTGGTACACCTACGACCGGCACACGAGCTTCATGGCGAGCCTCCTCGAGGACCTCGACGTGCGGGGCGCGACGATGGTCGTCCACGACTGGGGCGGGCCGATCGGCCTGCGCCTCGCCGTCGAGCAGGCTGATCGCATCGACCGCCTCGTGCTCCTCGATACGGGGCTCTTCACCGGGCGCCAGCGGATGTCAGAGGCGTGGCTTCGCTTCCGCGACTTCGTCGCGCGCACCGAGGACCTCCCCGTCTCGATGCTCGTGCGTGGCGCGTGCCTCCGGGACCCTGGCGCGGACGTCCTCGCGGCCTACGAAGCGCCCTTTCCGAACCCCGCCTCGAAGGCGGGCGCGCGCGCGTTCCCCGCGCTCATACCGCAGTCGCCCGAAGCGCCGGGTGCGACGAAGGGGCGCGAACTGATCGACGCGCTGCGCGTCGATCACCGCCCGAAGCTCATCCTGTGGGCGGACTCGGACCCCGTGCTCCCGTTGCAAACCGGCCAGGACTTCGCAGCGGCGATCGCCGGCCCCGCGCCCCGAGTGATCCCGCAGGCGAGCCACTTCCTCCAGGAGGACCAGGGGCCGCAGATCGGCGCGCTGATCGCCGAGTGGCTTACGCAGAGCTGACGGCGGCCGCGGCGCGGCCGCTAGGAGCCGGTGCGTTCGGTGATGCGCGGCTGTTCCGGCGCCGACTCGAGGCCCGGCTCCGAATGCGCGGCGCGCAGCTCGTAGTCCACGCGCGCACCAGCGTCGATCTGCGAGAGCACCGCATCCGCCTTCAGTAGCCGCGAGACGCCGTCCTGGGCATCGATCGGCAGCAACGCGTTCAGGCGCTCGCTCACCTTCAGGTCGCGCGGGACGTGCACGTCGAAGGTCGGCTCGCGAAGCGCCTGCACGATCGCCTCCGCGACCTGGTGGGGCTCGATCTTGCGCAGGCGCTTCTGCCGCGGCTCGGCGAGCCCAAGCCCGAGCTCCGTGTTGACCGCGACCGGGCTGATGACCGTGATGTCCACGCCGTAGCCGCGAATTTCCTTACGCACCGCGCGGCTCAGGTTGATCACGGCGGCCTTGCTGGCGCAGTAGGTCGCTCCGCCCGGGAACCCATACTTGCCCGCCTGCGAGGCGATGTTGATGACGTGTCCGCGGCCGCGCGCCAGCATCCCCGGGAGCGCGGCCTTCATCCCGTTGATGACGCCGTGCACGTTGATGTCGAGGATGCGCTTCGCCGTGTCGTCGCTCTCCTCGAGGAACGGCCCGAGCGGCATGATGCCCGCGTTGTTCACGAGCGCGTCGAGCGGCCCGAGCCGCTCGTCGACTGCGTCGAGGAACGTTCGGAAGGAGGCGCGCTCCGTGACGTCGAGCGGCAGCGCGAGCGTGTTTGCGCCGAGCTCGGCGGCGGTCTGTTCGGCGGCCTGCGGGTCGACGTCGCCGATTGCGACCTTCATGCCCGCCTGCACGCACGCGGAGGCGGTGGACCGGCCGATGCCTCGCGCTCCCCCCGTGATTGCGATGACCTTGCCGGCAAGGATGCGTGGTTGTTTGGCCATGATCTTCCTCCTCGATGCTCGCTGGGCTCCAAAGCTAGCAGGGCATCGGGGTCCGGGTCGGCGCGGAGAAGGGGTCGCGATACGGGGGCGCGCCCTGTAGGATTGGAACGTAACAATGTCGACAAGGTCTTCGTTTGCGTTCCACGGATGGCGCATCGCCTACACGGAGTTTGGCGGCGGGCCGGCCGCGTTGACGCCGTCGGGCACGAGGGGGAGGACGGCGCGCAAGGCGCCTGCTAGCGGCAGGCCGCTGATCATGGTGCACGGCGTGCTGCTCGGCCAGACGATGCACTGGCCGCTCGCCGAAGACCTCGCGGCGCTCGGCAACCGCGTGATCACCGTCGACCTCCTCGGACACGGCCGCTCCGACCGACCGCGCGAGCTCGCCCGCTACACGATGGGCGAGTTCAGCCAGCAGATCGAGGCTCTCATGGACCATCTCGAGCTCGAGGAGGCGGCTGTCATGGGAACCTCGCTCGGCGCGAACGCAGCGCTCGAGCTGGCGTGCCGCTCGCCTGAGCGCCTGCGCGGGCTGATCATCGAGATGCCCGTGCTCGATGGCGCGCTGGTCGCCGGCGCGCTCACGTTCACGCCGATGCTCATCGGGCTGATGTTCGGCGGCGCGGCGCTCGAGTTCGTCTCGCGCGCAGCACGCGCGGTTCCACGGCGGCTCCTGCCGCATTTCGGGAACGTCCTGCTCGACGCGGTCCGCGAGGACCCCGCCGCCGGCGCGTCCGTGCTCCAGGGTCTCTTCTTCGGACGCATCGCGCCCGCGGCCGACGTCCGCCGCCGGCTGAAGACGCCCGCGCTCGTGCTCGGCCATCGCCGCGATCCCGTGCATCCGTTCTCCGACGCCGGCATGCTCGCCACCGAGATGCCGAACGCCCGTCTCGTCGAGGCGAACTCGCTCGTTGAGCTTCGTCTCAGCCCGGAGCGACTGACCCACGAGATCGCCGAGTTCCTCGACGAAGTCTGGGGCAAGGGGATGCGCACCAGCGCGACGGCGCCGAAGCGGCGCAAGACGACCCGCGCGAGCGGAGGCCAAGCGAGCGCCTGAGCGCCGCCGCCGGCGTCGCTTAGGACGGCGGGAAGAGCGCGATTTCGCCGATCGCGATGCGGCTGAGCTTGCTCGGGACCTTCGGAATCCAGAGCAGCACGAAGCGCATGTGCTTGCCCGTTTCCCCGAGCTTGATCACGGCGCTCGCCTTCAGCGACGGCGTGAGGCCGAGCCGCTTCCAAGCGCTCAGTTCGGTCGGAGGCGTGCTCGCGGTCGTGCCGTAGACTTCGAGCAGGAAGCCCGGCGTCGAGGTGTGCAGTTCGACGCTACCCACGCGCGTCGCCCCGCCGAGCGCGATCTGCAGGCCGACGTTGAGGTTTTCGTGCGTCCCCGGCTTCACGTCGACCGACCACGCGGTTCCCGATTCGCGGCCTTCGAGTGCGCGGCTGGGATCGTTTTCGGGGCCTTCGAGCGAGGCCTTCGGATAGCTCGGGTTGAGCGTGTACGCGCTCGCCGTGAGACCCTGAAGTTCGCTTCCTTCCGGCCCCGCGCTCTGCGTGCTCGTGCTCGTCTGCGAGGAGCGCGTGCTCGTTGCGGGGGTGCCCGTGCCCGTCGCGGGGGTGCCCGTGCCCGTCGCGGTCCCGCCCTGCGCGGCCGCCGTGCTCGAGCTCGTCGAATGGGTCGTCCTGACGGTCTGCGCTGCGGGCGGCACCTGGCTGTGTGCCTTGAGGGTTTCAGGAGGGCCCGGGCTCACCGGAGCCACGGGGGTCGTGGGCGCCGCGGAGGTCGTCGGTGGGCTCTGCGCGACGATCGGCGCGTGCGGCGATTCCTTCGCGCTGCCCTGGCTGAGGGCGGCGACACCAGCCGCAGCCGCGCCACTGGCGAGGATCGCGCTCGCCGCGGTGACGACGCCGGCGGAGTACCAGCCGGCGCGTGCCTTCGTGTTGCCGCTCGAGCGCTCCCCGCACTGCGTGCACCAATCCTGCTCCGGCGCCATCGGCGACCCGCAGTGCGGGCAGCTGTGGGCGCCGGGCGCCTCGGACTCCCCGGTGGGCGCGGCCTGGGCGGCCATCGCGGTGGCCTGCGCCGGCGCTTGCTCGGCCGCGCCGGGCTCGCCGGGTGCGCCCTGCGTGGCTTCCGTGGCGGAGGAGTCGCCCGCCTCGCCCTTCTCTCGCCGCTTGATGATTCTCCGCGGGAATTCCACGACCACCCATTCTTACAGCTTGCCTAGCGGCCCCCTGCGGGCGCCGCGCCGGCGTCAGTGCTCGTCCGCACGGGGTGGAGGCGGGCCGCCGGGAACGATGTCGCGCCCCGTCGGCTGCAGGTCTGCGTCGAGCTCGAGCTGCCAGTAGTAGCGGGTGAACGTGAGCGGCGCCCTGAACTCGCCCACATGGGGGTCGACCTGCTCGCCCGCCGCGAGGCGCACGATCAGCTCGGGATACGTGTGGCCGGCGGCGGCCGCGTAGATCGGCGCCGGGAAGGCGCCGCCGAAGCGCGTGTTGAAGTCGGTGATCGCGACGCCGACCTGCGGATCACGGAAGACCTGGATCGTCGCGGGCCCGCGCACCTCGAGCTCCTCCATCGCCCGCCTTCCGAGCTCGATCAGCTCCGCGTCGTGAACGACCGTGCCCTTGACCGACTCGCCGCCGCGCGACTCGATCATCGTGCGGGGGATCGCGTTCAGGCAGCGCCCTCGCAGGTCGCCGAGGCAGTCGATCGAGAGCTCCTCGCCCGCCATCGCCCGTTGCACCATCACGGGCTCGCCGGGGGGCGCCTTCACATCGTTGCTGAGCTTCGCGCGCGCTCGCGCCGCCGCGCTCACCTTCCAGGTAGTCGATGAAGAAGCGCGCCTCGGTGGCGTTGCGCGCGAGGTGGATCGAGCGCGCGCCGGAGCCGCGTCGGGGCTTGATCATCGCTGGGTACTCGAACGCATCGAGGTCCCCCTCCGGCAGCACCGTCGGCGGCGAGGGCAGGCCGCGCTGCGCGAACAGCAGGTGGGCCTCGTACTTGTCGAACATCGCGCGCGCGACGTCGGGGGACGGGACGAGCGCAGGCAGGCGATGCTCCGCGCGGCCGCGGGCGAGCACCTCGATGTCGAGGTCCGTCAGCGGCAGGACCGCGCCGACGCCGTGCTCGGCACATAGATCCAGCAGCGCCGGCACGTAGGCCGGGTCGTCCATCGGCGGCACCGACACGCGCGCGTTCGCGGCGTAGCGCGCGGGTGCGAGCGGGTTGGGGTCCGCGGCGATCGTCTTCGTGAGTCGCGCGAAGCAGGAGACGATGTCGTAGCGCTTGCCGACGCCCGTGAGGAGGATGGCCGGCGCGCTCACAGCTCGAGCTCCCAGCCGCCCGTCTCGCCCTTGTAGAGGCCCGAGCCGCCGAGCACGAGCGTGACCGTGCGAGCGAGGATCTTGAGGTCGAGACGCAGCGAGCGGTGCTCGATGTAGTAGAGGTCGAGCTCGATGCGCTCGTTCCAGGACAGCGAGGCGCGGCCGTTGACCTGTGCCCAGCCGGTGATGCCCGGCTTGATGGCGAGCCGCCCGCGCTGGCGCTCGGTGTACTGCGCGACCTGCACCGGGATCGTCGGGCGCGGCCCGATCACGGACATCTCCCCGTGCAGGACGTTGAGCAGGTTCGGGAGCTCGTCGAGCGAGGTGCGCCGGAGCAGCGCGCCCACGCGCGTGATTCGCCAGTCGCCCTCGTTGACCGCGAGGCCGGCCCCCATCGCCTCCGCCCCGTGGACCATCGTGCGGAGCTTCAGCATGTCGAAGGGCTCGCCGGCGCGGCCGATCCGGCGCTGGCGGTAGATGACAGGTCCGCGGCTCTCCAGCCGGATCGCGATCGCGGCGAGCGCGACCAACGGCGCGCACACGATCAGCAGTGTCGCCGATACGCAGACGTCGAAGGCGCGGCGGATCACCGTGTGCCCTCCGCCGCCTGCCAGCTCGCGCTCGTTCCGTGCACGAGCCAGTCCCACAGGCCGGCGGCGAGCGCAGACACGGTGAGCACGTAATGGCGCGCGAGGAGCAACACCCGCACGCGGCGCAGCGGGCCGATGCCCCCGAGGAGCGACGCGAGGATCACGGCGCCCTGGATCCATAGCGTGATCTCGTAGAGGAGGCCCGCGCCCTCGGCGACGAGTGCGACATTGGTCGCGAGCACGACGAGGTGCAGTGCGGGAGTCGCGTAACGGAGCACCCTGTGCGAGAGGATCATCAGCGCGTAGAGGGGGCCGTAGCCGCGGGGCGAGAGCATGCCGCCGCGAACGACGATCGGCCATGTGTGGCTCATCATCCGACGCTTGCGCGCGAACTCGCCCTCGATCGTTGGCACCATCTTCTCGCTCGCCACCGCGGTCGGCACGTAGACGGCGCGCCAGCCGCGCTTGACCATGTTGAACGGAAACGAGAGGTCGTGGCCCATCACGGGGTCGACGACGATATACGCGTCGCGTCGCGTCGCGTAGATCGCGCCGTTGCCGCCGGTGATCGAGCGCAGGCGCGACTCGAGCGAGCGAACCTCGAGCTCGTAGCGCCAGTAGAGATTCTCCTGCGAGGTCGCGTCCGAGCCGCCGGCGGCGGCGAGGTAGCGGACCTGGCCGCACGCGTAGCCTACGCGCGGGTCCTCGAACGCCTCGAGCAATGCCGCCAGCGCCTGCCGCTCCCACGCGGCGTTCGCGTCGGAGAACGCCACGACCTCCCCCCGCGCGCGCTCGACAGCCTTGTCCTGAGCGCGCACCTTGCCGCCGCGGGGGAGCTCGAGGACGACGTCCGCGCCCGCCTCGCGCGCGCGCCGCGCGGTGGCGTCGGTGCAGCCGTCACACGCCACGATGATCTCGAGGCGCTCCCGGGGGTAGGTGAGCGCGAGCGCGTTCGCGACCTTCTCCCCGATCACGGACTCCTCGTTGTGCGCAGCGACGATCAGCGACACGAACGGCGGCTGCGTCGAGGCCTTCTCGGGGTGGGCAGCCGTCGACGAGCGCCTCTTGCCGCCCGCGAGCGGAGCGATCAGGAGCAGCGCGAGCGCGTACCCCAGCTGCGTCCAGACGATCAGCGCGGCCGCGACCCAGAAGGCGACCTCGAGCGCGGTCCTCAACTTGTGTTGCCTTTCACCGCGCTCGATTCTCGCGAAGGAGGCGCTCGTAGAGCGCGAGTGTGCTCGACGCGATGCCCTCCCACGCATAGCTTCCGCGCGCCGCGGCGCGCGCGCTCTGCGCCATCATCTCGAGCTGCGCGGGGTCGGAGACCAGCTCCTGCAACGCTTGCGCGAGCGCTCGTGCGTCGCCCGCGGGAACGACCCACGCGCTCCCGCTCGCGGCGATCTCGGGAAAGCCGCCGACGTCGCTGAGCAGGAGCGGCACGCCCGCGCCGATCGCGCTGAACGCGACGCCCGAAGCCTCGATCTCGCGGTAGGGGAGCACCACGAGGCTCGCGCGGCGGAGTAACGCATCGAGCTCCGCGCCGCTCACGAACCGCTCGAGAAAACGCACGCTGGCGGTGGCGGAGGCGTGGAGCGACGCCATGTCCATGCGCGGCATGCCGACGATCCAGAGCTCGGCGCCGTGCACATCGTGCCAAGCGTCGAGCAGCACGTCGAGGCCCTTGTATGGGCGCAGCAGCCCGAAGAAGAGGACGACGGGTGGGCCTGCGGCGGCGAACCCAGGCGGGAGCGTCGAGCCGTTGACCCCCGACGGGGAGAGGGACGCCGGGCCAAGCGCGCCATGGGGGATCACGTGGACCCGCGAGGGCTCGATGCCGAGCTCGCCCGTGAGG
This sequence comes from uncultured bacterium, assembly GCA_963738355.1. GTDB lineage: Bacteria > Actinomycetota > Thermoleophilia > Solirubrobacterales > Solirubrobacteraceae > Palsa-744. The sequence continues at coordinate 395,717 of CAVTWF010000009.1, read as the reverse complement.
CGCTCGCGACCGCGCTCGGTGTGGACGACGATCGCGTCGAAGCGCTCGTACAGACGCCGCTGCGCGGCTCGCTGGCCCGGCCGGGGTTCGCGCGGCAGGACGTCGTGCGCGGTGATCACGAGCGCCGGGCGCCCGCGCCCGCGCGGGAGCAGGAAGCGGTCGAGATGCTGCACGGGAAGCCACTGGAAGTGCACGACGTCGGCGCCGCTCGCGAGGTGGCGGTAGCGCAGCATGTCGGGCACGTGCTCGGCCATCTTGAGCGCAGCGGCAGGGCGTGAGCGGGGACCGGATGCGGCGCCGCGACCAGCGGGCGCGCGGCCGTGGGCGAGGCGATAGAAGTGCTCGCGTCGCGAGTAGCCCACCGGTTCGGGCAGCATCCCGTACGTGAAGTGGCTCGTGTACAGCTCGACCTGCGCCCCCGCGCGAGCGAGCGCACGGCACAGCGCATCGTCGTACGGCGGCGTGTAGGCGGAGGGGTCGACGACGTGCACGCGCATTCGCTGGACAATATGCGCGTGCGAAGCGACGACGGCGTCGAGCTCACCTTCTGCGTGGTCAACACCTCCAAGCGCGACCTCCTCGCGCGCGGCCTCGACGCGATCGAGCGCGAGCGCGGCGCGCTGCCGTTCGCGAGCGAGGTGTTCGTTCTCGACAACGGGTCGCGCGATGGCTCGGTCGAGATGGCGCGCGAGCATTCCGCGGTCGACGAGGTGATCGCGCTGCCGCAACGGGTGGGCAAGGCGTTCTGCGACTCCGAGCTGCTGCGCAGGGCGCGCGGGCGCTATGCGCTGCTGCTCAACGAGGACTCCGAGCTCGAGCCCGGGGCGACGCTCGCGCTCCACCGCGCGCTCGAGGACCATGGCGAGGCGGCGTGCGCGGGCGCGAGGCTGGTGCGACCGGACGGCACCGCGCAGGCGTGCGCGTGGCGCTTCCCGACGCCGCTCAGCGCGCTCGCCACGGCGCTCGGGCTCCACAGGCTGCTCGTTGTCCAGAGCAGGGGCACACGAACGCGGGAGGTCGATTGGTGCCAGTCATCGGCGCTGCTCGTGCGGCGCGCCGCTGCCGTCGAGGTCGGCTACCTCGACGAGGCGTTCTTCGTCTACTCCGACGAGGTCGACTTCGCGCGGCGCCTGCGCACCGCGGGCTGGCGCAGCATCTATGTGCCGGCCGCGGTCGCGATCCACGACGAGCAGCTCTCGACAGACGCGCAAGCGGAGCCGAGGATCGTCGAACTCTCGCGCAACCGCGATCGCTACATGCGCAAGCATCACTCCGCAGCCGCGGCGCGCGCGGTGCGATGGCTGACCGCTTGGGCCTACGCGGTGCGTGCGCTCGTCGCGATCGTGCTGCCGGGCCATTCACCGCGCCGCTACTGGATGCACGTGCGCGCGACGCTTCACCCCGAGCGCGGACGGGGAGTGCGCGAGCTCGCCGAGGAATACAACCGCGCGGGCGAGCTGCGCGCGGCCGGCTAGGGCTCCGTGCTGCTCAGATGTCCCGCAGCGGGTCCTCGGCGTACACCTCGACGTCGCCGCCCGCCGCGCGGAAGCTCGCGATGCGGCGACGCATCTCGGCCGCCGCCGCGCGCACCTGAACGCGCTCGGAGGGCGAGAAGAAGCGCGTCGCGATGAGGATGAGCGGGATCAGCGCCAGCCACGCCACCCGCAGCAGGAGACCCTCGAGGCCGTGCGTGGGAAGCAGCAGCTCACCCGAGACGGCGACGCCCGCGAGCGTCGCTCCGAGGACAGCAAGGCGAAGCCATTCGAACCGAACGGCAAAGAGGCGGCGCGTGAGCAGGTGCATGATCGCGAGCATCACGACGTAGGCGCCGCAGAGCGCGATCCCCGCGCCTGCGATCCCGAGCCCTGCGCCGGAGGCGGGCACGAGCAGCAAGAGCAGCACGATGTTCGTCGCGAGGCCCGCCAGCGCCGCGGGCAGATTACGACTCGTCGCGCGTGCGCGACCCGTGATGACGATCATCACCTGGTAGAGGCCGTAGAGCGCCCAGGCGAGCGCGAGCCATGGAAGCGCCGTGTGCGCGCCGAAGTATTCGGGCGCCGCGAGCAGCCGCACGATCCAGCGACCGAGCAGCGTCACTGCCGCGATCACCACCCCGGTGCCGAGCACGAAGTACGTGCTCACTATTGAGTACAGACGAGCCGCCTCGCGATCGTGCTTGATCGAGTACGCGAGCGGCGGCCACGCGTACTGGAAGCCACGCACGAAAACGAACACGACCGTGGCGAGCTGCAGCGCGACCGAGTACTCGCCCGCGGCCGCGGTGCTGTAGTCGCGGTAGAGGTAGAAGCGATCCGCGACCTGCAGCGCGTAGACGCTCGCATCCGCGGGCACCGTGGGCAGCCCGAAGCGCAGCATCGCGACGAGGTCGGCGCCACGCGCGCGCAGCGAGAAGCGCCGCCGCAGCACCCACCAGAGGCCGAGCACCACGATCGCCGACGCGCCGAAGTTGCCGAGCAGCAGTCCCCGCGCGCCTTGATCGGCAACGACCACGAGGAGGATCGTGAATGTCACGGTCATCGCCACGTTCGCGCCCGAGGCGATCATGTACGCGCGCGCCCGCTCGTCCACGCGAAGCTGCGCGTAGGCCATCTCGAGGTTGGTGAACGCCCACAGGCCAAGCGCGGCGCAGTAGATGAGTTCGGGGTCGGCCGGATGCGCGCCCAGGAGCAGTTCGGAGAGCGGCGCGGCGAAGACGACGACGAGGATCGCGGCGATGCTCGTGGTCCACGCGACGGTCGCGGTCGCCGTGCGCGCGATGCGATCGCGCCGCACGGCGTCGTGGTCCTCGTAGTAGAAGCGCACGAACGCCTCGCCGACACCCACGCGCAGCAGGATGCTGGCGAGGATGACGGCCGTGAAGAGCGACTGGTAGGCGCCGTATCCGGAGCGCGAGACGTGCCGCGTGTAGAGCGGCAGCGTGAGCACCGCGATCCCCTTTGCGACGATTTCCGCCGCCTGGTAGGCGCCGCCCGTGCGTACGAGCCGCTTCAGGTAGTCGAACACGCCAACGAGCGACGCCGGTCGGGCTACAGACGCGCGAGCGGGGGTTTGAGCGTCGAGCGCGCCCGCTCGAAGGGGCGCGGGACCGCGCCCGAGTCGCTCTCGAGCCGGCCGTACGCCCGCGCGAGCGCGACGCCGATCCCGAGGAGCGCCCACGTCTCAGGGTCTTCGAGAAAGTCCGCGTATGCCCATGTGTGCAGGACCAGCGCCGCGAAGCACGCCGCGACGGCGATGCGCGGCGGCGAGCGTGAGGCGCCCCTGAAGAGCACGGCGATCGCGGAGATCACGAGCGCGACGTAGACGAGGAACCCGAGTATCCCCTGCTCGGCCGCGACGGTGATTGGGATCGTGTGCGAGGCGGAGACGGCGGTTTCTTCGGTGCTCACGTGATGCCGACGGTACTCGAGCGCGAAGGCGCCCGATCCGTAGCCCTGCAGCGGGCGCGCCGCGAACAGCGAGAGCCCGCCGGAGATGAGATTCGCGCGGCCGCTCGTGGCGTTGTTCGCCGACGCGCCTTCTCCGCTTAGGCCGATGTGCGCGGAGGGCGGCGCCGCGAGCGCGACGACGAGCGCGAGGATGCCGAAGGCGAGCGTGACGTAGATCGTGGTCAACGTGTCCCAGCGCCACGCCGCGAGGATCGCAAGGCCGAGCAGGAGCGCCGCCATGCTCGACTCTGAGAGGCTCGTGACGAGGCCGGCCCAGAGCCACAGCAGAAACGCCGCGCCCGCCACGACCTCGCGGCTGCGGCGCGCGCAGAGCACGAGCAGCGTGAGCACGATCATCACGAGTGCGAGGAACCTCCCGTAGATGTTCGGGTCAAAGAAAACCGAGTTGACGCGGAAGTAGTTGCCGTATTGGTTCGCCTGCACGAGCTTCGGATTGAGGAACAGTTCCTGGCGCGCGTACTCGATGAAGCCGACGCCGGCGAAGAGCACCGCGAGTGCGACGGCGACGGCGAAGCACCGGAGCAGGAGTCGCGTGTTCCATCGCACGTCGCGCAGGAGCGCGAAGAGCAACGCGAACGGCGCGTAGAAGAAGACGACGTTCTGGAGCGCCTTCGAGAAGTCGCTCGAGTACGCGGCCTGCACGGCGTAGAGCACCACGAACGACATCAGGAGCCATTCGAGCCCGCGCGGCTCGAGCAACCGCTTGCCTAGCGCTCGCAGTCCCCGCTCCTCGGTCGGCGTCGCCTCCTCGCTTGCACCGAGGATGTCCCTCACGAGCTGTGCGACCACGCCACCTGCGACGACGAGGTAGAGCGGGATCAACAGGTTCGAAGTGCTGCCGCCGGCGGCGACGGGAACGCGGAACGGGAGCGCGAGCACGGCGAGCGGCGGGAACGCCTCCGGCAACCGCCAGAAGAGCAACGCGAGCGCCGCGATGAGGGCGACCGCGGCCACGCAGGCAGCCGCCGCAAGCGCAGGGTGATGGCGCAGGTGGACGAGCTGGCTCGTGTTCCAGACGTCAACGGCGAGCAGGACGGGCGTGAGCACGAGCGCGCCGAGCATCGCCCACGCGCGCACGCGTCGAGAGAGCTGCGGGGGACGGGCGAGAACCACCACCGCGACGAGCCCCGCGAGCAGAATGACGCCGAGCTTTTCCCCAGCCTCGCCGAGACCGGAGCTCGTGGCGATGAGGCCGCCGAGCGCTGCCCCGGGGGACGGCACGAACGTGGGCGAGAAGGCGCTCACCGCGACGAGCTCGCCGCGCCCACGAGCGCGAAGCTCGAGGGTGAGAGCACGGACTGCCCGCGATGCACCGTGACACGCACGCGATAGTCACCCGCTGGCGCAAGCCGTCCGCCGGGTTGTGCGAACGCCGGCTCGGCGGGACAGATGCCCGCCGCGGGACGTGTCGCGGCTCCCTGCGTCACGTGGCCACCTCCGCGGCGGCCGTTCCAGGTGAGGCAGAGGCGTAGGTAGCGAGGCCACGCGAGATTGCGGACGAGCGTCGCGACGGTTTCGCCGGAGGCGCCGACGATCGCGACGGTCACCTTGTCGTTCTTGGCCGTCCGGAAGGAGACCTGCTCGGTCGATCCGCGGGCAGGCGAGAACGCGGCGGGGTGAAGCGCGAATCCCTGCACGCTCGTGGGGGTGTGCTTGATTCGCTGAGCGAGGAAGAGACCACCGGCCGTCGCGAGCACGAGGATCGCAAAGACCGCCGCCGCCGCCCGCCGCACCTCCCGTGGCACGCTCGCGAACCTGTCCGGCCCGGCATGTCCCTGTGCGATCGGCGGCGAGGAGGTGCCGGCGGCCCCCGAGGGCCGCCCCGCGTACGCCCCCTCTGCTTCCATCACGGGCGCCGGTCCGCCGCGAATCGCTCGACTGTCTCCGCGCGCAGTCCGAGGCGCAGCGTCTCCAGCGAGAGCACGTCTTGTGGCGCAATGTTGCCGAGGTTGCAGTCGGGCCCGAACTGCAGCAGGAACCACACCTGCTGTTCCTTGCGCGGTGCCTCGAAGATCAGCAGGTCGGGATCGACGGCGTGCACGATCTCGTCGACGAGGCCGGTGCGGACCTCGCCGTCTGCGCGGTAGATGCCCGCGGTGCCGGACTCGCGCGCCTCCGTGATGACCTTGTGCGCTCCCGCCGCGAGCTCCGCTTCGATCTGTTCGACCCAACGGTAGGGCGCCATGATCTTGCTGGTGTCCTTGCTGCCCACCTCGGAGAAGACGGTGAACTCCTTCGCGAGGCTCGAGATGATCTCGCACTTGCGCGCAGAGTCGAGCTCGAGCGTGCCGTCTGAGACCTCGACGTGCGTCAAGCCGAGCTCTTTGAGCCATGCGACGAGACCGTCGAGCTGTCCCTGGCGGATCGCGAGCTCTGTGAGCGTGCCGCCGAGGGTCACCGGAATTCCGTTGGCCGCGTAGCACTCGAGCTTGGGCTTGAGGTTCGCGATCACAAGAGCGGTTCCCCAGCCGAGCTTGACGATGTCGACGCTCTCGCCGGCGGTCTCCATGAGCCCTTCGACGGCAGCCACGGAGAGGCCCCTGTCGATCACGTGAGTGATTCCCTTCTCGCGCGGCTTTCGCGAGCGCTCGGGCAGGTCGAGGAAGCCGCCTGGACGGCCATTGCTGGCGTGGGGCGCCGGAGGCACTGTCATCTACCTTCTAGCCGGTGCTCCCGCTCGCCGCTTCGCTGCCCGCGACGACCACCACGGAGGCGCCAGGAGTCAGCGGCTGCGTCGCGGATTCAAGCGCCCGCACCGAGCTGGCTTCCACCCCGAGCGCCCTCGCGACGCCTTCCGCCTCGCTGGCGTAGCCGGGTGCGTACTCGACGACACTTGCGGTGTACGCGCCGGTGGGATGCGCCGAGAGCGCCTGCGCCTGGCTGAAGCCGTGTTCCTGCAGCGTCGTTGCGAGGCGGTGGGCAAGCCCGTTGACTTCGGTGCTGTTGAGGACGACGACGTGAAGCGCTCCTGGTGCGGTGGCCGCGGCGCCCGTGGGGTGGCCGGAGACGACGCTGTGGTGCGCGTGCACGGGCCGCTGCGCGCCGCTTGGCGTGGTCCTGGGTGAGCCGCTGCTCCCGCTCGTCGCGAGCACGACGATCACGACCGCGAGGACAATCGCGAGCGCCGCACCGACCAGCATCGTCCTCCGCCGGCGCGGATGGTGTCGCTCCTCCTTGAGGAACCTGAATTCCGAGGGCTCGGGCAGACTCCTTTGCCCCTGCTGTCTGCCGTCCCGCTCGCGAGGCGGTGACTCCGGGATCGCTGCCTCGGGCGGTCGCGTTATGCGACCGCCCGCCGGAGAGGGGGGGTACCGCGGCCGTGCGACCGCGCCCGCGCTCTCGGCCACCGCGACCGCCGCCGCGGCTCGCGACGGGCTCGCGGCAGGGACGGGGCCGTTGGGGGCAGCCTCCTTCGCGGGGGCCGCCACGGGCCCGGCCGCTTCGATTGGCTTCGCCGCGGTCGGCGCCGCTGTGGCAGGGGGAGCCGGGGTGGAGCTCGGCCCGGATGTCGCCACTGGTGGGCCCGTTGTCGGGGGCGGGGATGTCGGGGCCGGCGGAGCCGAGGAGGCCGGCGCTGCGGACGCGGCGCTCGCGGCGGCTGGGGTTACAGCCGCCGGCGTGGCGGTGGGCTGCGGCGGGCGCTGCGCGGCGCCATCCGGGTTCGGCGTCTGCTGGCGGGCGGCCACTGGAGCAGCCGCTGCCGCCGCGGTTGCGGGGGCGGGGACAACCGGGACTGCGCCCACCTCCGCCGAGGCCGGCTTCGGGACTGCGGTGGGGCTCGCGGGCGCGGACGGCGACGGGCTTGCGGGCGCCGCCTTCGCCGCGCCCGCAGGCGTTGCTGGAGTTCCCTGACGGGCACCGGCGACGGTGGCTGCCGCGGCGGCTATGCCGCTCGCGGCAGGGGCGAGCGCCGGGGCTGGGACGTTCGGGTCTGGGGTGGGCGTAGCCGCCGGCTTTGCGGTCTCGGCCCCCACCGCCGGGGGCGGCTGCTGGGCCGCGGCGGGCGCACCTGCGGTGGCCGCGGCGGCGGTCGCGCGGGTGATGAGCGGTGTCGTCCGTGGCACGGGACGCACGCCCGCGACCCGGCTCTGTGCCGCGGGCAGCGGCGCAGCGGGGCCCGCGCCCTGTCCGGCCGCCGCGGGCGTCGCAGCGGCCGGTGAGGAGATCCGCTGCTCGCGCTCCACGGCGCGCTCGGGCGCTCGGCCTGCCCACTCGCGCAGGCGCTTTATCTCGCGGCCCTGAGAGAACAGCAGCAGCGCGACGACGGCGATACCGACGAAGCCTGCGACTGCGACGAGGGCGCCGACCTCGGTGAACGTGTGGGTCAGCGAGAGGGCGAGCGGCATCCAGGTCATGACGTCAGCGCGTGCGCTGGAGCGGGCGTGTCCGAGTGGTAGGGAAGCGCGCCCACAAGGGAGTCGCAAGCGCTCGCGTACTCGAAGACCCTGGTGGCCAGCGTGCTCGCGTCATGCTCGCGGACGAGGTCCTCGAGCTCGCCGAACCAGGCTTGGACGACCTCCGCTTGCAGGCGCTCGCGCTGCGCGAGAAGAATCTTCTCCGCCGGCGTGGGTTGTGGACGCTCGTAGGTGTTGAACAGCTCCTCGTGCAGCTTCTCGCCGGGCCGCCTCCCGACTACCTCGACCGCGATGTCGTGATCGGGATCGAGCCCCGAGAGCTCGATCATCGCCCGCGCGAGGTCCATGATGCGGACCGCCTCGCCCATGTCCAGCACCAACACCTCGGGAGGAGCCGCGGCGTCGTTCCCTCGCTGCTCGCCGGGGAATGGGTTCAAGGAGCCCGCGCGGATGATCAGCTGGACGGCCTCCGGAATCGTCATGAAGTAGCGCGCCATCCGCTCGTCCGTGACCGTCACGGGCCCGCCGCGTCCGATCTGGCGGGCGAATATCGGCACGACGCTGCCCGAGGAGCCGAGCACGTTGCCGAAGCGGACCGCCTTGTACTTCGTCGCCGGAAAGCGCGTGCTGGCAAGGTCGAGCGCCAGCTCCGCGAGGAGCTTCGAGGCGCCCATCACCGTCGCCGGCGATACCGCCTTGTCCGTGGAGACGAGCACGAACCGCGTGCTACCGACCTCACCTGCGCACGTCGCAACGACGCGTGTCGCGAGCGCGTTGTTGCGCACCGCCTCGACGGGATTCGACTCCATCAGCCCAACGTGCTTGTAGGCGGCCGCATGAAAGACGATCGTGGGATGGTGCTCGCGGAAGATGTCGCGTACCCGTTCCGCCTCCTTGCAGTCCGCGAGCACGGCGCTCAACACGTCGGGCCGCACGTGGCGCTCGTCCTCGAGCTCGCGCTGAATCGCGAAGAGGTTGTCCTCGGCGTGGTCGAGCAGCACGATCCTGCGCGGCCCCACCCGCGCGATCTGACGGCAGAGCTCGGAGCCGATCGAGCCGCCCGCACCGGTCACGAGCACGATCTCGCCGGCGAGATAAGCCCCCACGCGGTCGAGCTCGACGTGAACCGGCTCGCGTCCGAGCAGATCCTCGACGCGCACCTCGCGCATCTGACGCGCGATCGCGCCCGCTCCGCCCGTCTGCAGCAGCTCGAAGACGGTCGGCAAGGTGCGCACCGGAACGCCGCGGCGACGGCACTCGAGCACCACGCGCGCACGCGTTGAGCCCGGAGCCGATGGGATCGCGATGATCACTTCGTCCGGCTCGGCCTCCTCGAGGATGCGGGGCAGGTCGGCGTTCGTGTTGCCGCGCACCTTCACGCCGTCGATATGCAGACCGACCTTGCGCGGGTCGTCGTCGAGGAAGCCGACCGGGGCAAGACCTAGCTCGTGGTTGCGAACGATCTCGCGCAGCACGAGCCGGCCGCCGTCGCCCGCGCCCACTATCAGCACGCTGCGCTGCTTCTCGCGCACGCTCGAGAAGCCGGCCAGGAAGCGGCGCTCGTGGAGCGTTCTCGCGAGCACCCGCCAACCGAGCAGGAACAGCAGCGAGAGCAGGAAGAAGAGCGCGATGACGCTGTTGGGGAGGCCGATCGCGACCGTGTGGCGATGGGAGATCGGCTGCACGGGGCGCAGGACCGCGATCGCGACCACCGCGAGCACCGTGATCGCGAACACGCCACGCACGATCGCCCAGTAGTCGCGCTGCGAGGAGTAGCTCCAGCTGCGCTGGTACGCGCGCGAGGCGATCAGGACGATCAGGCCGCCGAGCACGACCCACGGAATCGTGCGATCGCGCAGGAGGCCATAGGGCGGCTTGAGCCCGCTGTCGAAGCGCAACGCGAACGCGAGGTAGTAGGCGAACGCGAGTAGCACTCCATCCGCGGCGATCTGGGGAAGGGAGTGCCTGTGCAGCGGCAAAGCCGCGGAGCGGATCCGTCGGCGCATTACGCGGATTGTAAGGGCGATGGTGGGCGGCAGGTGGGCTTCAAGCCCGCAAATCCGGGCTCATGCCCTACGGGGCCTTGCGAATGACCTGGCCGGCAGCGGAGATCACGTACCACAGGCCCCCGTTGGTGTTGAGCCCCTGCCCACTCGTGGTGCCCGCGCTCGAGTCTCCGGCGTAGGCGTAGAGCGGCCATCCAGCGTACGTGACGACGCTGCCACCTTCGGGGTCAGGCGCGCTCGAGAGCATCGAGGCCTTGACTTCGCCGCCCGCCTGCGCCGTGGTGCCCGCGGCCGCAAGCTTGAGCGGCGGCCAGACCACCGCGCACGAGCTCACGCACGTGACCTTTGTCTTGTTGTCGGGCTCGAAGATGTAGAGGGTGTGGCCCTTCGAGTCGACGAGCACGGTGCCCAGTCCGCTGACCGTCGCGCTCGCGACCTTGACCCCTGACGCCGTCGCGGCCGCGGTCGAAGCCGGGCTCGCCGCGGTTGTGCTCGAGGTGCTGCTCGAGCTCGAGCTGCTCCCGCAGCCGGCGAGAGCCGCCAGCGCGAGCGATGACGCAACCACCACTCCGCTGCGGGGGAATCTCCTGGACGCGAATCTCGATTGCATCGCAACTCCTTTCAGCGGGCCCTCTGCACGCACGGTGCGGGAAGGCGACATCGTAAACCTACGCGCGCGCGAGGGGTCGCAAGAGCAGGTCCACGAGGGTGCGTGGATCGCGGCGGATGCGCGCAGGACGCGCGGCGGCCGGCGACCCGATCGCGGCAAGGGCGTCCTCGACGTCGCCGACCGACTGTGCCCTGCTCAGGCGGCCTTCGCGGATGAGCCGTTCGTCGACGCCTCCGAGGCGGCCCTGGAAGGTGGTTAGCACGGGGGTGCCGAGCGCCGCTGCCTCGCGGTTCATGGTGCCGCCGGCGGAGATCACGAGATCGGCGAACGCGATCAGCGATTGGGCGTCGATCGCGTGCGCCGGCAGCGTGAACTCGTCGAGCTCGCGCAGCCGCGCGCGCTGCTCGGGCGTGCGCGCGAGGATCACCACCTGCGCGCCGCGCTCACGCGCCACCCCGCGCAGACGATCGAGAAGATCGACGAAGAGGTCGCTCGCGAAGCGGTGGTAGAGGGCGAGCTCGGGTGGGGTGCGAACGACGACGATCCCGCGCGAGCGCTCCAGCGAGAGCTCCGCGAGCACGGCCGCGTCGGGCTCGAAGTCCGCGAGGTAGTACTCCTCCTTGAGCCCCTCGTAGGTCGCGACCTTGCTTGCCGCCCCGTAGCGCTCGAGGCGCTCGCGGGGAATCGCGTCCGGGACGACCACTGCGCTCGCGAGACGGCAGTTGACGTGGTGCTGGAGCGCCGCGTACTCGTAGTCGAAAGTAGTCGAGCTGGGGATGCGAAGCAGCGCGGCGGCGACACTTACGTCGTTCGAGCCGTGTCCGAGCGCCAGGTCGAAGACGGCTCCCCGCGATCCCGCTCGCGGGCCTTGGCGGCGAGCCCAGCCGATCAGGGCGGCCGAGCGCGAGGCGAGGCCGAGAGCCTTGGCGGCGGGGCGCTCGCCGCGGTGGCGCCCGATCGCATCGTGGGGAATCGCGAACCGGTCGAGCAGCTCGAGCGTCTGCGCGAAGTCCCTCGCGGTGACGCGCACCTCGTGGCCTTCGCCCTGCAACAGCTCTATGACGGGGCGCATGACCAGCACGTGGGGGCTGTTCGTGAGGTCTACCCAGACGCGCACCGCAGGCACGCTAGCGGCCCGCCGCGCCGCCGCGGGCGCTCGCTGTGCTGGCTATCTTTGAAGGATGATCGCGACGGGCCTCCTCATCGCGTCGGTCACGGAAGGCCTCGTGAACTCGATGTCGCACTTCGTTCGCGAAGGCGGCCTGCCCGCGATCTTCGCGCTGATGGCGATCAGCGCCGCATGCATCCCGATTCCCTCCGAGGTCGTGATGCTCTTCGCCGGCTTCGCGGTCGCGGACCCAGGCCAGAGTGGCGCAGCCCATCACCTCACGATGGGCGGCGTGATCGCCGCGGGCCTCCTCGGCACGCTGGCGGGCTCGCTCGTTGCCTATGCGGTGGGCCGCGGAGGCCGCATCGAGCTGCTCGAACGCCACGGTCGCCTCGTGCACATGGGACCGGCGCAGATCAAACGGGCTGATGACTGGTTCTCCCGCTACGGGGAGGCCGCTGTGCTATTCGGTCGCGTCGTCCCGTTCGTGCGCGCATTCGTCTCGCTTCCGGCGGGGATCGCAAGGATGGGGATCGTCCGCTTCGTCGTCCTCACGACGATCGGCTCGGCCGTGTGGGTCGTGACGCTCGCGCTCGCCGGGCACGCGCTCGGCAGCGAATGGAAGACCGTGCGACATGCCTTCGAGTATGTCGACTACGCGATCCTGGCGACGATCGTCGTGGCGGTCGCCTACGTCGTCGTCCACCGCCGACGTGGACGGCGCGCGGCAGGCGATCCCGCCGTCGACGTGGTCGAGTGAGCGCCGCGCAGCTTCCGCTTCGGCACGCCGTCGCGCTCGGCCTCATCCAGGGTCCCGCGGAGCTGCTGCCGATCTCGTCCTCGTCGCACACGGCGCTCATCCCTTGGCTGATGCGCTGGCGCTCGGCGGCACTCGACGTCGAGTTGCGCAGGTCGCTCGATGTGGCGCTTCACGGCGGCACCGCGGCGGCGCTGCTCGCGGGCGGGCGAGGCTCACTCGCGGCCGAGAGGCCGCCGGCCCGCTCGCTCCTGCTCGCCACCGCTCCGCCCGCGGCCGCGGGCTTCCTGCTGGAGCGCTTCATCGACCGCAAGCTGAGCTCGCCGAAGACGATCGCACTGGGGCTGTTCGCGGGCGCCGTCTTCATGGGCGCCGCGGACGGCGCCAGCGAGCGCGGCCGCCGCGCGCGCGACGCAGGAGCTCTCGACGGGCTGCTGCTGGGTGGCGCGCAGGTGCTCGCGCTCGCGCCCGGCGTTTCCCGGAACGGCGCGACGCTCGCGATCGCCCGCGCACGGGGCTTTGGACGTGCCGATGCGCAGATCCTCTCTTGGCAGGTGGGCGTGCCGGTGATCGCGGGCGCGGCTGCGCTCAAGGCCTGCAGGGAGGCGCGGCGCGGGCGCTCGCGCCGATTCCGGCGTCAGCTCGCCGCGGGAGCGTCGGCGGCGTTCCTCTCGACCCTTCTGAGCGCCCGCGTGATGCCGGCGGGCCGCATGAGCGCGGCGGGCGGCGAGCGTTCGCGGGATACCCGCGCCGCGGCGAGAGGCTCGGCGGGAGCGCTCATGCCCTACGCCCTCTACCGGCTCGCGCTCGCGCTCGTCGTCATCAGGCGGCTGCGCGACGATCGCCGCGCGGACGAGCGCCGCTCGCGATGGCGGAGGCGCGGCGGCTAGGAGCAACCGATGGAGGGGACGCGTGCACCCCAGGCGGCAGGAGGCTCGGCGGGCGGCGGGTTCGTGGGTACGGCGCTTGGCGGGCGCTACCGACTCGAAGAGGTGATCGGACGCGGCGGGATGTCGACCGTTTACCGCGCGTTCGACGGCGTGCTGGAGCGCACGGTCGCGATCAAGCTCATGCATCGCCAGCACGCGAGCGATTCCGATCAGCTCGAGCGCTTCCGCCGCGAGGCGCGCGCGATGGCGCGGCTCATCCACCCGCACATCGTCACTGTGATCGACGCGGGCGAGGCGGACCTCGACGGAGAGTGGGCGATCGACGGCGAGCCGACGAGAGCGCCATACATCGTCTTCGAGTACGTCGAAGGCGAAACGCTCAAGCAGCGCATCCGCCGCGACGGCCAGCTCGAGATCACGCAGGCGATCGCGTACGCGATCGAGATCGGCCGCGGCCTGCAGGTGGCGCATGAGCATGGGATCGTGCATCGCGACATCAAGCCGCAGAACATCCTCATCAGCGGCGAAGGCGGCGCGAAGATCACGGACTTCGGGATCGCGCGCACGCTCAGCGAGGAGGGGCTGACGATGAATGGTCGCGTGCTCGGGACGACCGACTACGTCTCGCCAGAGCAGGCGCTCGGGCAGAAGGTCACCGCGCAGTCCGACATCTACTCGCTCGGCGTCGTGCTCTTCGAGATGCTCACCGGCTCTGTTCCATTCACCGCGGCGACGCCCGTCGCGGTGGCGATGCGTCATGTTCGCGAGCAGCTGCCCGACGTGCAGGTGCTGCGCCCCGAGCTGTCCGCCCTCAGCGCGTCGGTGGTGGAACGCGCGACGGAGAAGGACCTCGCGCGGCGCTATCCCGACGCCGCGGCGATGGTACGTGACCTCGAGGAGGTGCTCGCAATCGAGACGAGCCGCTCGGGTCAGTCCCCGGGCGAGGTGACGATGGTCGTGCGAAGCCTCCCCGCCCCGAGCCGGCGCCGCGTCCCGTGGCGGCTCCGGCACCCGGTGCGCTGGCTCGCTGCGCTCGTGCTGAGCGGCGCGCTGATCGCGGCCGGGCTGGTCTTCGTGCTGGGACGCACGCATAGCGGCGTGGGCGCAGCCGCGTCGCCTCCGCACCTGCAGGCGATCCACCTCGCCCAGACCGCGGCGCACGACTACAACCCGTTCGGCACCGGGCCCGAGCATCCCGACGAAGTCTCCAACGCGATCGACGGCGACCCGAATACGAGCTGGAGTACGGAGCATTACCTCGGCGACACCCTCGGCAAGCCCGGCGTCGGTCTCTATGTGGACGCCGCTCCCGGCGTTGCGGCCCGTGCGATCGCGATCCAGACGCCCACGCCGGGGTTCCTGGCGGCGATCTATGCGGCGAACAGCTTCGAGCAGGGCCTCGCATACGGCGACAGCACGCCGCTGGCGAGCCGCGGCTGGACGCTGCTGGCGGGTGCACAGCCGATCGCCCGTCAGACGGTGATCCGTCTCGACACGGCGGGGGCGCGCTACCGCTACTACCTGGTGTGGATCACGAGGCTTCAGCCGGAAGGGCAGGGCGGGGGCGTCGCGGCGGAGATCTCCGAAGTCACGCTTCTGAGGTAGCGCGCGGTCTAGCGACGGCCGCGCTCATGGCGCTCGAGCGCGTTGCGGCAGAGCCGATCGACGAGCGCCGAATACGCGATCCCGGAGTGCTCGATGAGCTTCGCGTAGACGCTCGTCGGCGTAAAGCCAGGCATCGTGTTGAGCTCGTTCACGAGCACGTCCTCGCCGTCGACGAAGAAGTCCACGCGCGCTAGGTCCTCACAGCGCACGCGTGTGAAGACCTCGCGGGCCAGGTCGCGCACGCGCCGCGACGCGCCAGGGGCGATCGCGGCGGGCACCCGCAGCTCGATGCCCCCTGTGCGGTACTTCGTCTCGAAGTCGTACCAGTCGCCCCCGAAGCTCACCTGCCCGGGTGCCGACACGAGCGGCTCCTCGCCGTATGGGCCGGCGAGGACGGCGCACTCCACCTCCACGCCGGGCGCCATCGCCTCGACGATCACGAGCTCGTCCAGTGCGAAGGCGCGCTCGAGCGCGTCCGGCATCTGCGCGGCGGAGGTGACCTTCGCGATCCCGAGCGAGGAGCCCATGCGAGCGGGCTTCACGAACACCGGCAGACCGAGCCCGCGCAACGACTCGAGAGCGCCCTCGCGATCGCTCGCGAAACGCTGCTCATCGAGTCCCGCGTGGGCGACCTGCGGGATGCCCGCGGAGCTCATGAGGTCCTTGAAGGTGAGCTTGTTCATGCACAGCGCCGACGCGCCGACGCCGGCGCCGACGTAGGCGACGTCGAGCACCTCGAGCGCGCCCTGCACCGTCCCGTCCTCGCCGAAGGGACCGTGAAGCGCCGGGAACACGACGTCCGCGCCGAGCAGCCCCGTTCCGGGGGAGAGCTTGATCGGCTCGCCGTCGAGCAGCCACGCTCCGTCCCTCGAGATCGTGATCCACACGACCTCGTGGCCGGCTGTCCGCAGGCCCTCGCGGACCGACTCCGCAGAGGCGAGCGAGACGTCGTGCTCGGCGGAGCGGCCACCAGCGAGCACGACCACGCGAAGCGTTGCGCTCGCGGCGCTCTTGTGCTCGCCGGGCGCGGACATGCTCGAGGTTGCGCTGCTCATGGGTGCAACGCTTCCGTGGCTGCTGTGGTCGTCGTGCTCGCGGATTGCTGGAGCAGCGCGCCGACGACGATCGTGATCGTGGTCCCGCGCTTGAGCTTTTGCCCGGCTTCGGGGCTCTGTTCGAGCACGATGCCGTTTTCGGAGGGGCTCGTCACGGTGCGAGTCGAGCTCGTGGGATTGAGCCCCGCCGCGCCGAGCGCCGCCGCCGCGGTCGTCTCGCTCTTGCCAACCACGTTGGGCACGACCACTTCCCGCGCCGCCTGCGGAGCCTCGGCGACAACGAGGTTCACAGCGCCGCCGGGCGCAAGCTGGGCGCCGGCGATCGGAATCTGCGAGATCACGGTTTCGGGCGGCTGCGTTTCCGAGCCTTGCTTCGTGACGGTGCCGACGGTGAGGTTCGCTGCGACGAGTTCTTCGCGCGCGACGCGCAGCGTGCTGCCCTTGACGTCAGGCACGTGGAGGAGCGCGGGGTTCGAGTTGCCCGAGGCGCCGCTCGAGACGAGCACCGCGACCTGGCTGCCCTGCAGCACGACGGTGCCCGGCGCCGGGTTCGTCGCGATCACGTCGCCCGGGAGAACCGTGCGACTGGAATGCGTCTGGACGGTCGGATCGAGCGCACGAGCCCGTAGGGCCTTCAGCGCGCGCGCTTCATCCTGGCCCACGACGTTCGGCACGGCGGCGTTCGCCGGACCGGTCGAGACCGTCACGTAGACATGGGTGCCCTTGCGCGCGATCGTCCCGAGCGGTGGGGACTGAGCGAGCACCGTGCCGGCCGGGACGGTCACGCTTGCCGCCTGGCGCACGACCGGAGTGAGCCCGTCGGCCTTCAGCTTCAGCACCGCGGCCGCTTCGCTTTGGCCGATGAGCGCGGGCACCGTCACCTCCGCCGGAGAGGAGATCAGCAGGAGCGCTGCCGCGAGCGCTCCTGCGGCGACGACGGCGGCCGCGGCCGCCCACCACCAGCGCCGCCGTTTGCGCGCGGTGTCGTCCGGTTCCTCGGGCGGCGTCGGTGCTCCGCCGGCTTCCGCCGGCAGGCCGAGCACGGGGCCTGCGTCAGCCACCGGCGCGACCGCGAGCACGGCGCTCGTGTCGCCGGTATGCGTTGCTGCGTAGGCCGCAGTCTCGGCGAGCGCGGCGGCTGCTCCGGCGATCGAGCCCGCAGCGAGCGCGGGCGCGTACTGCCCCGAGGCCTTGGCGGCGACAACCGATCCGCGCACGCCTTCCAGCGCATCTATGAACTCGCGCGCATTCTTGTAGCGCGCGTCGGGATCCTTCGCCATTGCGCGCAGCACGATCGGGTCGAGCGCGCTCGGGACAGCGGGGTTCACGGCACTCGGCGCGGGCGGCTCCGCGGAGAGGTGCTGGAGGGCGACCGCGACGGCGCTCTCGCCGTCGAATGGCACCCGGCCGGTGAGGAGCTCGAAGAGCAGCACGCCGATCGCGTAGATGTCGGACGCAGCGCTCACGGGGTGCCCCTGCGCCTGCTCGGGGGAGAGGTATTGAGCCGTGCCCATGATCGAGCCCGTGTGCGTCATGTCCGAGGTGCCCGCGCGCGCGATCCCGAAGTCGGTGACGGTCACGCGACCCTCGTCCGAGAGGATCACGTTGTGCGGCTTGATGTCGCGGTGGACGATCCCGCGGGTGTGCGCGAAGCTCGCCGCGAGCAGCACCTGGATCGTGATGTCGATCGCCGCCTCGGGGTCGAGCGGGCCGTGTTCGCGCACGAGCCCCTTTAGCGATCGGCCCGGGAGATGCTCCATCGCGATGTAGTAGGTGCCGTTCCACGAACCGCGGTCGAAGATCGCCACGACGTTCGGGTGCGAGAGTCCCGCGGCGCTCGATGCCTCGCGGCGGAAGCGCTCGACGAATTCCTGGTCTTCGACGAAGCGGTGCTGGAGCACCTTCACGGCGACATGCCGGCTGAGCAGCTCGTCTTCGGCGAGGTAGACGTCGGCCATGCCCCCCGAGCCGATGCGCGAGAGCACGCGGTAGCGCCCGTCGATCACCGCGCCTGATTCGACCTCGCTCATGGGCATCTCACTTGAGGAGCGCTTCCATCACTTGCTTTGCCACGGGCGCCGCATAGGTCGCGCCAAGCCCGGGTACCTTTTCCACGGTCACCGCCACGGCGATGCGCGGCGCGCGCGCGGGGGCGAACGCGATGAACCACACGTTGTTGATGGCCGAGCCGAATTGGGTTTCCGCGGTGCCCGTCTTGCCGGCAACCTGCACGCCCGGGATCTGCGCGGGCGTTCCTGTCCCTTCGTTGACCACGGCTTCCATCATTTCGGTGACCGCCGCAGCCGTTGACGGCTTCATCACCGCGGCTTGCACGTGCGGCTTGATCGTTTCCACGGTGCGACCTTCGGGATCGACGATGCGTTCTGTCATATGCGGCGTCATGAGCTTGCCGTGGTTCGCAACCGCAGCCGCCACCTCGGCCATCTGCAGCGGCGTGACGCGCAGCTTGTCCTGGCCGATCCCCATGCGGCCGACGTCCACTCGCGGATCGGTCGGCGCGAGCAGCCGCGACCCTTCGTACTCGCCGCTCGAGGACATCTGTTCGGAGGGGTAGTCGAGCTTGGGCTTGTGGTTGAAGCCAAAGCGCTCCATGTAGCGCCCGAGCGTCTGCTTGCCGAGGTGTTCCGCCACCTGCGCCCACGCGGTGTCAACGGATTTCGCGAGCGCTTCCTTGAGCGTGATTTCGCCAAAGCTCTCGTTGTTGTCGTTGTGTAGGGGAACGCCGGAGACGACGACTCCGTTACGACCGCTGATGAGCGACGAGGAGGTGTACTGGCCGCTGTCGATCGCCGCGGTTGCCGTTACGACCTTGAAGGTCGAGCCCGGTGCGTAGCCGAACTGCGTCGCGCGGTTTACGAGCGGCGAGCCGAGCCCTTCCTGGGAGAGCTTCGAGAAGGTCTTCGGCGACGCGAGCGCGTTCGGGCTGAAGCTGGGCGCCGAGGCGATCACCTTCACGGCACCCGTCGCAGGTTCGATCGCCACGACCGACCCGCGGTGACCTTCGAGCGCGGCGACCGCCACTCGCTGCGCCTGTGGGTCGAGCGTCGTGACGACGTCGTCGCCCTGCGGCTGGCGACCCTGCAGCTGGTTGAGGATGGTCTGGAATTCCGATTCGGTGTTGCCGCTCAGGATGTTGTTGCGAAAGCGCTCGAGCCCGGAGTCGGCGAGATCCGTGAAGTCGTAGCCGATCGCATGCGCGAAGAGTTCATCCGTGGGATAGGTGCGCTGATAGGTGCCTTCGGGGCTGCGCACGCTGCGCGCGAGCACCGTGCCGTCGCTCGCGAGGATCCTCCCGCGCGCGATCCGTTCCTGCTCGAGCAACCCCCTTCGGTTCAGCGCGTTGTTCCGCAACGAGGCCGATTCGAAGACGGTCCAGCGGGACGTGAAGCCGACGAGCAGCGCGAAGAGCAGCACCACGAGCCCGAAGACGCGAACGATCGGACGGTTCATTGCCCGGCGAGCTGCCCGAGTTCGAGGCTGCGCACGAGGTCCTGCGCGCTCGTCTGCGAGCGCAGCGAGTTGTCGAGCAGCGACCGTCGACGTTCAGTCGCGACGGTCGAGGCTGGGACCCCCGAGATGTAGTACGTGCTGTACAGCTTTATGCCCCCTGGCAGCTCATATGGCAGTCCGGAGAAGACTGTCACGAGCCCGCGCGGGTTTGTGCCGATGAAATAGACGTATTGCGTCGCGAGGTAACCCGCCGCGGCGAGCACCCCGAGCACCGCGGCGCACGCGAGCACGACGCGAACGAAAGCGCCCACGCGCCGGCGCCGCCGGCGCTTGCGGTGCTCCTTCTCGTCTCCCGGGCGGCGGGGACGAAGTGGCGCGACGCTCCGCGCCTTTGACGCGCGCTCGGCGCCCTGCGACGGCGCGGTGCGAGCCGGCGGCACGATCGTCGTCGCACCGACGGTCGCCTGCGCTCCATCCACGCCGCCGCCGCGCTCGCCGTCTGCGCCTCCCGGCGTCACCTCCTCGAGACGGAAGAGGACGACCGTGATGTTGTCGCGCCCGCCCGCCTCGTTTGCGGCGCTCAGCAGCGCCTCGCCGGCCTCGCGCAACGTCCGATGTTGCAGCGAGGATCGAGGCGACCTGCTCCTCGGAGATCATCGTTGTGAGACCGTCGCTGCAGATCAGGTAGACGTCCCCCGCCCGCGCCTGCTGCGTGTACGTGTCGACCTCGACCGTCGGCTCGGGGCCGAGCGCACGGGTGATGACCGAGCGCTGCGGGTGGTCCTGCGCTTCATCGGGGCTGAGGCGGCCCTGTCGTATGAGCTCGTCGACGAGCGAGTGGTCGTCCGTGAGCCGGACGAGCTCGTCCTTGCGCAGGCAGTATGCGCGGCTGTCGCCGACGTGCGCGAGCGAGACCCCATCCTCGCCGACGTAGAGCGCGGTCAGCGTGGTGCCCATTCCCGCCTGCTCCGCGTTGCTCCGCGAGAGCTGGTAGATGCGCGCGTTCGCCTCCTGGATGCGGTCGTTCAGGTTGTGCTCGGGATCGCCGCCGCCGTTGGGGAGACCCCGGCGGAAGCTTTCGACCGCGAGACGCGAGGCCACCTCTCCCGCTTGCGCGCCGCCCATTCCGTCGGCGACGACGAAGAGGGGCGCGCGAGCGAGCAGCGCATCCTCGTTTGCCCGCCGCTGTCGTCCGGTGTCGGTGGCGGAGTACTGCTCGGCTACGCGCAGCATCAGTCTGTCTCGAAGGTGAACTCGCTGTCGCCGATGCGTACGCGGTCACCGGGGTGCAGCGGGCGCGGCGTCTCGAGGAGCTCCTCGTTGAGATAGGTGCCGTTGGTCGACCCGAGGTCCTCGATCGCGAGGATGCCGCCCTGCTCGAAGATGTGCGCGTGCCGGGCGGACGCGTAGGGGTCCTCGAGGCGGATCTGCGCCTGGTCGCCGCGCCCGAGGACGATCTCTCCTTCGAGGTCGTAGATCATCCCTGGGTCGTGGCCGGGGGCCTGCTCGACGACGAGCCGGGGGGCCCGGCTCGAGACGTCATAGCCGTGGATCGCCGAAGCGGAGTAGAGGCCCGTCGCATCCTGCGGCGGTGCGTGATCCGCACGCGCGGCGGATACCTCTCCGGCGACGCTCTGGCCACGCAGGTCGCGCAGCGCCGAGCGCGCGATCCAGAGCAGGAACAGGTAGATGACGGCCAGGAAGCCGTACTTCAGCGCCACCGAGATCGGCTCGAGCGAGTTCACCACGGCCTCCACGGGGCTCACGGCGCCTCGAAGACGATCTCAGTCTCACCAAGCTCGATGTGGTCCCCGGAGCGGAGCTCCGTCGGCCCGTCGATCGGGGACCGATTCAGGTAGATGCCGTTGGTGGAACCGAGATCGCGAATCATCCAGCCGTCCTCCGCAGGACGGATCTCGGCGTGCCTGCGTGAGACGCCGGGGTCCTCGACGACGATGTCGCAGCCGCGCGAGCGCCCGATCACGGCTCCCGCGGGCGCGACGAGCAGCCGCCTTCCGCCGAGGTGCACGAAGGCCCGCGACTGCCGTCGCACCTGCGCCTCGCGGACGGGGGCACGCACGCGCTCGGAGGAGCTGTAGATCATCGTGTGGCCGTGTTCGTCCTCATCGTCCTCGGAGCGCCGCGCGCTCGCGACGCCGGCGCGAGCGCCCGACTCCTGCTCAGCGACCCCCTCCGCGGGCTCGCCCTCGTCCTCCAGGCGCACGAGTCGCGCCTGGATCCCGAATTCCCCGAGCGAAAGGCGCTCGTCCGTGTTGAACGTGACGATGGGTCGCGACGCGAGCGTGAGCTGTTCGCGACGCGCGTGCTCGAGCAGGTAGGCGCAGAGCTCGTCGATCACCTCGTCCTCCACGCCCGCGTAGCGTTCGCGGTCCGCGGGCGAGAGCCACACGAGGTACTCGTTGGGTGCGTAGACGCGCGAGACGGACGCCGTGCGATGCTCGTCCATCTCGCGGCACAGCTTGTGGGCGAGTTCGATCGGCCGCACCTCGGAGCGGAAGACGCTGCCAAATGCCCCTTCCAGCAACCCGCCGACGGTGCGCTCGAAGCTCCTCAGGATGTTCATATCAACGTAGCCTCGCGCCGCATGTGGCGCGCGCGCTCAGCGCGAGCGCGGCCCTGCGGGCCTGTCCGATTCGAATCGACACCTCATCAGCGCCATGCTACGTTACACGCCCCTCGATCCGGAAAGGTCGGGACACGGGTCCACGCAGCGCGCGTGCGCATACGGCGACCGCCGCGCCGAGGATCGCGCCCAGCACCGCGCCGCGGGGAGAGGCCGTCGCGTGCGCGCCGAGGCCGTGGTCGACCAGTTGCTCGGCGCTCACGAGCGCGGCCGACCAGATCGTCGCTCCAACGACGTCACGGACCGCGCTGCGCCCGCGCACGACCCAGGGAAGGCTCGCCGCCGCGAGTGCCCACAGGGCCGCGCCCTCGATCGTTGCGACGCTGATGAGCGGGCGCAGCAGGTAGGTGGCGGCGGCGCTGGCCGAGCTGCCCCAGGCGCTCGCGGCGAGCGGGTGACCGGCGCCCTGGGGCCAGAGCCACAGTCGGTGCCCCGTCAGCATCTGCGCGAGCAACAGCCACCAGTAGCCGAGTGCTCCGAGGCCCACGCGCGCGCGAAGCGCCCCCGCCTGGCCAGCGATCGCGGGGTAGGCGTTCGCGAGCCCAATGCTGCCGAGCGCCGGCGCGAGCGCGGCGGCAAGCCATCCGGGGCCGGCCCGCCGTGGCAGGGCGAGGAGCGGCGCGCAGAAGGCGGCGAGCACGAGCGCGACGCCGGCATGGCCGACGGCGGCCTGCCAGACGATCGCCGCGAGCGCGGCCGCCCACCAGTAGGTGCGCGCGACGCCGAGACCGCGCGTGCGCGGTGGGTCCAGTTGGCGAGTGGCCTCCTGGTTGAGCGTGACGGGCGCCGCCGCGGCGTCAGACGCGCGATCAACGTGTGCGTGAGGCCGCTGCTCGCGTGGCAGCGTTCGCTCGGTGGCGATGAGCGAGCGCGCCGCCTGGCGGGCCCTGCGCCAGCCCACGCGCGGCTCAGCGGTGACGAGGAGCACCTGACGAAGCTCGGCGAGGGTCCCTCGACGGTCGCGTTGGGGCGTCAGCGCGCGGTCGATCCCCTCGCGCAACACGGCTGGGAGGTCCGGCCGGTGCTCGCGGAGCGGGGCAACGCTCGCGCCCAGGCGGCGCGCGGTCGCGGCCGGCGTGGGACCGCGTTGTGGGTTGACGCCGCTCAGCGCCTCGTAGAGCACCAGCGCGAGTGCGTAGAGGTCGGACTCCGGGGTCGCTTCGAGGCCCTCGCTCTGCTCGGGAGCCATGTAGGCGAGCGTCCCGAGGATGTCGCCCGTGTGCGTCAGCGAGTCCTCGCCCGCGATGCAAGCGCTTCCGAAGTCCGTGAGCTTCGCGGGCACGTGCTCGCGCGCCGCGTCGACGTCGGGAAGGACGATCACGTTTGCGGGCTTCACGTCGCGGTGAACGACGCCACATGCGTGCGCGTGCTCGAGCGCTTCGCTCAGCGCGACGCCGATCTGGAGGATCTTCTGGTCGTCCAGCGCGCGCGCCGCGAGCAGCTTGTGCAGGGGCGCTCCGGGCACGAGCTCGGAGATCAGATACAGCGAATCCCCGTCCGCACGGGCCTCGTGCAGCGCGGCGATCGCGGGGTGGGCGAGTCGCGCGGTCGCTAGTGCCTCGCGGTGTGCGCGGTCACCGGCGTGCGCGTGCTCGACGCGCTTGATCGCCAGCTCGCGTCGCAGAACCTCGTCACGCGCGCGCCAGACGACGCCGAAGCCGCCCGCGCCGAGCCGCTCGATCAGCCGATAGCGTCCGAGGAGCAGCTCACCGGCGGGGACCTGCGGGTCCTCGGGCGTCCGGGGCGCGGAGACGGGCGCGCGTCGCCAGGCGCGGGGCAGCCTGCGCGTCAGCGACGTCTCGGATGCGCCCGCGGCGCGCTCGCGGGAGAGTGTTTTTGGCGATTCCACCGCCTTCGCGTTCGGCGGTCTGCGCTCCTTTCCCTGCGCGCGCGGGGCGCGCGCGAGCGTTGACGGCGAAATTGCAATCCGTGCGCTGGCGGCGACGCCGCGGGGTCGCCAGTCATACTGAGGCTTTCTTCCTGCAAGGAGTTGCCTTTGTCGTTCTTCGACGACGACGAGCCACCACCGACAGAGATCAGACAGGCACGCCCATCGCGGCCCCCGCAGCAGCGTCCGCGGGGTGCTGCTCGCCGGGCGCCGGCCAGCGACCATCATGCGACGGTCGTGCGACGCCGCATCCTCGCCGGCGTCGGCTTCATCGCGCTGATCGTGATCATCGTCGTGATCGCGAGCGCCGTCGGGGGAGGCAAGCGCGAAGCGCTCGAAACCTACGCGCGCAACGTCAGCCAGATCACGAAGGAATCGAACGAAGACGTCTCGGCTCCATTCTTCGAGGCGCTCTCCGGCGCGGCGGCGCAGCCGCACGGGAGCGTCGAAGAAAAGATCAACGACTTGCGCGTCGCGGCCGAAGCGCAGACCGCGCACGCGGAAAAGCTCGGCATCCCGAGCGGGCTCGAAGCGGCCCAGCGTGACTTCCTGCTCGCGCTCGACCTGCGCACGGAAGCGCTCATGAAGATCGGGGGCCGCATGGCGGTGGCGCTCGGGGGCGGAAGCGAAAGCGCCACCGCCTACAAGCAGATCGCGGGTGACATGGAGAGCTTCCTCGCCTCCGACGTCGTCCATTCGCAGCGCGTCGCCCCGCTCATCGAAGAAGCGCTGAGCGCGAACGGGGCCAGCGGCCAGACGGTCGCCGCCTCGCACTTCCTGCCCAACCTCGGCTGGCTCGAACCGAGCACGGTGATGGCCCGGATCACTGGTCACGCGACGCCGACATCGAGCACGTCGGTGTCACCGGGGACGCACGGCAGCGCGCTCACGGGCGTGAGCGTCGGGGGCAACACGCTCGTGCCGGGCGAACTGAACCACGTCAAGAGCGGGCCGAACCCGACGTTTGACGTGAAGGTCGAAGACAACGGCGAAAACTCCGAGACGAATGTCAAGGTCAACGTCACCGTGACGACCGCGGGCAAGCAGTACACCGACTACAACGTCATCCCGAAGACGACGCCCGGCCAGTCGAGCACCGTGGAAGTCCCGATCGAAGGGCTGCCGCTGAACACCGGCGCGAAGGTCGAAGTCTCCGTCGAACCGGTGCCGGGCGAGACGGACCTCGAAAACAACAAGGCCACCTACGAAGCGACGTTCAGCTGAGCCGCTCGCGGCCCCGCGACATCGCGCCGCGCGGCACGGCAGACTTAGTCGCGTGAGCGCGTCGATCACCGATACCCAGGGGATCGTGGCGATCGCGGCAGGCGCAGTTGCGCTCGTCGCGCTCTTGGTGTGCGGCTACCTGCTGGTCGCGACACGGCGGCTGCGCCGCGCGCAGCGCGTGCTGCTGGGCGAGCGCGAGGAGCGCGACCTCGCCCAGCACGCGGTGGAGCTGCAGGCTGCGTTCGAGGCGCTGCGCGAGTACCTCGAAGAGGTCTCGGTGCGGCTCGACGGACGCCTCGCCGCGGTCGAGCGGGCGCTTCAGGGCGCGATCGCGTACCGCTCTCTCGTGCGCTACGACGCATACAACGAGCAGTCTGGGCAGCAGTCCTTCTCGATCGCCGTGCTCGACGACACCCGCTCGGGCATCGTCCTCTCGTGCATCCATCATCGCGAGCAGGCGCGCGTGTACGCGAAGGAGGTGCGCGCTGGAGCGGCGGAGCTCGCGCTCTCGCCCGAGGAGGAGGAGGCGGTGCGCCGCGCGGTGTCTCCGGCTCTCGACGCCGCCGCGACGCCCGCGGGTTGAGCGCGCGTATCGGCTACCTCGGGCCGCTCGGCACCTTCAGCGAGGAGGCGCTGCTCGACGCGGTTCGACCCGACGAGGTCGAGGCGGTGGCACTCGAGACCGTCTATGACGTGGTGATCGCCGCGCGCGATGGTGTGGTGCAGTGGGCGCTCGCGCCGATCGAGAACTCGATCGAGGGCCCCGTGACGGTCACCCTCGACACGCTCGCGATCGAGGCGCCGCACCTGACGATCGTCGGCGAGCTGGTCCTCACCGTTCATCACTACCTCCTCGCCAAGGAGGAGGTGGCGCTCGAGCAGATCACGACCGTCCTCTCGCACCCGCAGGCGGCGGGCCAATGCGCCCGCTTTCTGCGCTCCGAGCTTCCGGGGGCACAGATCGCCGCCGCGACCTCGACCGCGGAGGCCGTGCGGGTCGTCTCCGAGCGCGCGAGCGCCGACTGGGCGGCGATCGGGACGCGTCTGGCGGCCAAGGAGTACGGGTGCGTCGTGCTTCGCGAGCGCATCGAGGATCACCCCGACAACGAGACGCGGTTCGTGTGGCTGGGGCGCGGGGACGCGGACCCTGCGGCGCTGCCGCTGCGAGAGCCTCCGAGTGCGGACGCGCGCGGCAAGACCTCGCTCGTGTTCTGGGGGCCCGGTGCGGACCGTGCGGGCTGGCTCGTGGGCTGCCTCGACGAGTTCGCGAGCCGCGAGATCAACCTCACGAAGATCGAGTCGCGCCCGCGACGCGAGCGGCTGGGCCACTACATGTTCTTCGCCGACATCGAAGGGTGGGCGCACGAGCCGGGCGTGCGCGACGCGCTCGCGGGCCTGCGTGTGCACTGCCAGGAGGTGCGCGTGCTCGGTTCCTATCCCGCTGCGTGAGCGCCGCGAAGGCACGACGCTCGCGGCGAGCGGCTGAGCGCTCCCCGCTACACTCCGCCTGACATGGAAGGCACTGCTCCCCCCGCGCCAGCGGGGTCCGTGTCGCCACCCGAGCGCCTGCGGCACGGACCTAAGCCACCGCCGGATACGGCGGATACATGGGTGCGTTCGGAGAGCGATCCGCACGAGCAGGCGGTGGAGGCCGTCGAGGTGGCCTTCGCCGAGATCAAGGAGCCGGCTCGCAACGGCAACGGCGCGATCAGCGGGAGGGTGCTCGTCCTCAACGCCACGTACGAGCCGATCAACGTGTGCTCGATCCGCCGGGCCGTCGTGCTGCTGCTCAAGGAGAAGGCGGAAATGCTCGAGCGCCATGCTCGCGAGCTTCATTCCGAGCGCTACACGGTCGCCCGCCCGGTCGTCATCCGGCTCGTTACCTACGTGCGCGTGCCGCGCCAGGCGCACCGTCGCAAGATCACCCGACGCGCGGTCTTCGCGCGCGATGGCTGGGCGTGCCAATACTGCGGCTCGCGATCGAACCTCACGGTGGACCACGTCATCCCCCGCTCGAAGGGTGGCAAGTCGAGCTGGGAGAACATCGTCGCTTCGTGCGGTCCCTGCAACCGACGCAAGGGAGACAGCCTCCTCGCGCAGGCCGGGATGCAGCTGCGGCGCGCCCCGCGGACCCCGCGCTCGGAGATCTTCATCCACGTCTCCGCGCCGACGATCCCCACCGCCTGGCAACCGTACCTCGCGCAGGCGGCGTAGCGCGCGACGCGCGCAAAAGGAAAGGGCGCCACCGAAGCGGCGCCCTTTGCCATGGCTACTTAGCTGGAATGTCCGAGACGGACTGGAAGAGGGCCGGTGGGACCAACGCCGGCGGCCGTCCCGGGGTGTCCGGGTTGGATTCCGCTAAGCGGTCCAGCCTTCCGACCTAACGGCCGGTCACCTCCAGGGTCCCGCAAGAACTGTCAGACAACGTTCGGACCACCTCCTTTCTCTGGTCCCTGCAGCGTAGCGAACGACAAGGACGATCGTGGTCCTAGTCGCCGGGGTTCGCGCCGTTGTCGCTGCTCGCCTCGGGAGCCGCCTCGGCGGCCCCCTCTTCGCGCGACGCGCCGTTCGCGCCGTCGACGATTTCCTCCTCCTCGCCCGTGTCCATCACGAGCGCGACCGCCGATACGACGTCGTCGTCCTTGAGGTTCATCAGACGCACGCCCTGGGAGGCACGTCCGTAGAGGTTGATCCCGCGCACAGAGGTGCGCTGCACCATGCCGCCCGCGGATATGAACAGCAGCTCCTCGTGCTCGCGCACGACCAACGCGCCCGCGAGCGCGCCCTTGCTCTCCGTGAGCGTGATCGTCTTGACGCCCATCGTGCCGCGACCCTTGCGCGGATAGTCGCTGATCGCCGTGCGCTTGCCGTAGCCGTTCTCGGTGATCACGAGCAGCTCCTGCTCATCGCGCGCGACGTCCATCGCGAGTACGTGGTTCTTGCCACGGGAGACGTTCATCCCGCGCACGCCGCTCGTGTCGCGGCCCATTGCGCGAACCTGCGTCTCCTTGAAGCGGGACGCCTGACCGGAGCGCGAGACCATCAGGATGTCGTCCTCGCCGGAGGTGCGCCGGACGGCGACGAGCTCGTCGTCGTCGCGGATCTTGATCGCGATGATGCCGTCCGCGTTGATCGGCGTGTTGTAGAGCGAGAACTCGGTCTTCTTGACCATCCCCTGCCTCGTTGCGAAGACGAGGTAGCGGCCCTCGGAGTAGTCGCGCGTGGAGAGCACCGACTGCACCCGCTCGCCCTCGCGCAGCGGCAGGACGTTCACGAGCGCACGGCCCTTCGCCGTGCGTGAGGCCTCCGGCAGCTCGTAGACCTTCGAGCGGTAGACCTTGCCGCGGTTGGTGAAGAACAGCAGATAGTCGTGCGTGGAGGTGATGAAGAGGTGCTCGATGAAGTCGCCTTCCTTGAGGTCCATCCCGCTCACGCCGCGGCCGCCGCGGTGCTGCGCCCTGTAGGTGGCGAGCGGTAGCGACTTGATGTAGCCGGAGCGGGTGATCGTGATGACCATCTGCTGGTCGGCGATCAGGTCCTCGATGTCGATCTCGTCCTCGGAGTGCGAGATCTCCGTGCGCCGCTCGTCGGCGAAGCGCTCCGCGATCTCACCGAGCTCCTCCTTGATGACGGCCATCACCCTGAGCTCGTCACCGAGGATCGCGCGCAGCTCGGCGATTCGCTCGATGACGTCGCTGTGCTCCTGCTGGATCCCATCGGCCTCGAGCGCGGTGAGCTGTGAGAGACGGAGGTCGAGGATCGCGTTCGCCTGCGTCGCGCTGAGCTCGAAGCGCTCGATCAGCTGCGCGCGGGCGGCGTCGCGATCGCGCGAGGCGCGAATGAGCTCGATCACGGCGTCGAGGTTCTCGAGCGCGATCAGGAGCCCCTGGAGGATGTGCGCGCGCGCCTCCTTCTGCGCGAGCTCGTACTTCGTCCGCCGCACGACGACCTCGCGCTGATGCGCGACGTAGTACTGGATCACTTCGCGCAGGTTCAGCGTGCGCGGCACGCCATCGACGAGCGCGACCATGTTGACGCCGAAGGTGCTCTGCATCGACGTGTGCTTGTAGAGCTTGTTGAGCACGACCTTCGGGATCGCGTCGCGCTTGAGCTCGATCACCAGGCGCATCCCGCGCTTGTCCGACTCATCGCGCAAGTCGGAGATCTCACTGATGTGACCGTCTTTGACGAGCTCGGCGATCTTCTCGGTCAGGTTCCCGGGGCCGCCCTTCTTGACCATGAAGGGAAGCTCGGTGACGACGATCGCCTCCTTGCCCAGCTTGAGCGGCTCGACGTGGGCGCGCGCCTGCACACGCACGCGGCCGCGGCCGGTCTCGTAGGCGTCGCGGATGCCAGCGTGGCCGAGGATGATCCCGCCGGTCGGGAAGTCCGGGCCCTTGATGTGGCGCGTTAGTCCCTCGATGTCGATCGATGGGTCGTCGATGTACGCGACCGTCGCGTCGATGACCTCGCGCAGGTTGTGCGGCGGGATGTTCGTCGCCATGCCCACAGCGATGCCCGAGGAGCCGTTGACGAGGAGGTTTGGGAAGCGCGCGGGGAGCACGAGCGGTTCCTGCAGGCGCCCGTCGTAGTTGGGCACGAAGTCGACCGTGTCCATGTCGATATCGCGCAGCATCTCCATCGCGATGCGCGCGAGCCGCGCCTCCGTGTAGCGCATCGCGGCGGCCGGATCGTCGTCGATCGAACCGAAGTTGCCCTGCCCGTCGACGAGCAGGGCGCGCAGCGAGAAGTCCTGGGCGAGGCGGACGAGCGTGTCGTAGATCGCGGTGTCGCCGTGCGGGTGGTAGTCGCCCATCACGTCACCCACGATCTTCGATGACTTCGCGTAGGAGCGCGTGGGGCCGACGCCGAGCTGGTTCATCGCGTGCAGCACGCGCCGGTGGACGGGCTTCAGCCCATCGCGCACGTCGGGCAGCGCACGCCCGACGATGACGGACATCGCGTAGTCGAGATACGCAGTCCGCATCTCGTCTTCGAGTGCGCGCGGTTCGATGTTGCCGCCGCTGATTACGTCAGGCGATGCCATGCGTCAGACGTCGAGGTTGGCGACGGCGCGCGCGTTTTCCTCGATGAACTCGCGACGCGGCTCGACCTGGTCGCCCATGAGCATCGAGAAGATGCGATCGGCTGCGGCGGCATCCTCGACCGTCACCCTCGCGAGCGTGCGCGAGCCGGGGTCCATCGTCGTGTCCGCGAGCTGATCGGCGTTCATCTCGCCGAGGCCCTTGAAGCGCTGGAGCTTGATGCCCTTCTGGGCGACCGTGAGCACCGCATCGCGAAGCGCCTCGAACGATGCTGCGCTCTGGTGCGCGCCGTCGAGGTTCACCTCGAACGCTGGGCTGCCCGCGAGCTCGATGAGCTGGCGGTGCACGTCGACGAGATGCTTGTACTCGGGCGAGTTGAAGAGCGAGCGCGGAATGCGGAGCGTCCGCGTGAGCCCCGTCTTCGTCTCGACCGCCTTCACCGCGAGCGCCTCGTCGTCCTGCGAGAGCAGCTCCGTCGCGTGAGTCTCGCCCTCGAGGCCCTCGCGCGCGAGCAGCTGCACCGCCTCCTCAGGGCTCATCGCGCCTTCGCCGAGCAGCGAGGACTCCTCGAAGAACTGGACGACGTCGTGCCCGTAGCTCGCGCGCAGCGCGGAAGCCCATCCTTCGTACTGCTTGAGCTTGCGCGTGAAGCTCTGCCAGCGGGTCGCCGTGAGCTTGAAGGGCTCGCCGTGGCGGTCTGTCACCTCGAGCTTCTCCCACTTGTCCGAGAGGAGGATCTCCTCGAGCTCGGAGTCCTTCTCGATGTAGCGCTCGCGCGAGCCCTGCTTGAGCTTGTAGAGGGGCGGCTTCGCGATGTAGACGTAGCCGGCCTCGATCAGCTCCTGCATCTCGCGGAAGAGCAGCGTCAGGACGAGCGTGCGGATGTGTGCGCCGTCGACGTCGGCGTCCGTCATGAGGATCACCTTGTGATAGCGCGCGCCCGCGAGGTTGAACTCGTCGCGCACGCCCGTTCCGATCGCCGTGATGAGCGCCTGGACCTCGGTGTTCTGAAGCACCTTGTCGATGCGGCTCTTCTCGACGTTCAGGATCTTGCCGCGCAGCGGCAGCACCGCCTGCGTGTGACGGTCGCGGCCCTGCTTCGCAGAGCCACCCGCGGAGTCACCCTCGACGATGAAGAGCTCGGCGAGTTCGGGGTCCTTGACGGCACAGTCTGCGAGCTTGCCCGGGAGCGTCGAGTTCTCGAGCACGGACTTGCGCCGCGTGAGATCACGAGCCTTACGCGCCGCCTCGCGCGCGCGCTGCGCCTGCACCGCCTTGTTGATCACCGCGCGCGCCTCCGAGGGGTTCTCCTCGAGGAACTCCGAGAGCCGCGCATTGACGATCGACTCGACGAACCCAGCTATGCCGGGATTGCCGAGCTTCGTCTTCGTCTGGCCCTCGAACTGCGGGTCGCGCAGCTTCACGGACACGACCGCGGTGAGCCCCTCGCGGACGTCCTCGCCGGAGAGGTTGTCCTCCTTCTCCTTGAGCAGGCTGTGGTCGCGCGCGTACTTGTTCAGCGTGCGGGTGAGCGCCGAGCGAAAGCCCGCGAGGTGCGAGCCGCCCTCGCGCGTGTTGATGTTGTTCGCAAACGAGTGGACCGATTCCTGGTAGGAGGAGTTCCACTGCATCGCGACCTCCGCCGCGCCCTCCTCGCCGTCGTCGGAGAAGAAGATCACCTTGCTGTGAACCGTTTCCTTGTTCTCGTTGAGGTAGGCGACGAAGTCCTCGATGCCGCCCTCGTAGCGGAACTCGGCGGAGTGGGTCGGCGCGCGCTCGTCGGTGATCGAGATCTTCAAACCGCGCGTCAGGAACGCGGTCTCGCGCAGGCGCTCCTCGAGCGTGCGGAAGTCGAAGTCGATCGACTCGAAGATGTCCGCGTCCGGGAGGAACGTGATCGTCGTCCCCGACGCTGCGTCCTTGGGGAGCTTCGCGCCGCGCTCGAGGTCCCCGAGCGGCGTGCCGCGCGAGTACTCCTGAGCGAATTCGTAGCCGTCGCGCCTGACCTCGACGCGGAGGTGTTCGGAAAGCGCGTTGACGACCGACACGCCGACGCCGTGGAGGCCGCCCGAGACCTTGTAGCCCCCGCCGTCGCCGAACTTGCCGCCGGCGTGGAGCATCGTGAGCACGACCTCGACGGCTGGGCGTCCCTCCTGCTCCTGTATCGCGACCGGGATCCCGCGGCCGTTGTCGACGATGGTCACGGAGTTGTCCGGATGGATCGTCAGCGAGACCTCCGTCGCGAACCCGGCGAGCGCCTCGTCGACGGAGTTGTCGACGATCTCGTAGACGAGGTGGTGCAGGCCCATGGGCCCCGTCGAGCCGACGTACATGCCCGGACGCAGACGCACCGCCTCGAGCCCTTCGAGGACGGTGATGTCCTG
This sequence comes from uncultured bacterium, assembly GCA_963738355.1. Classification (GTDB taxonomy): domain Bacteria; phylum Actinomycetota; class Thermoleophilia; order Solirubrobacterales; family Solirubrobacteraceae; genus Palsa-744. The sequence continues at coordinate 363,208 of CAVTWF010000009.1, read as the reverse complement.
TGCGTCATAGCTGCCGTCCACGGCTGCGGTGGGGTTACGGGGTCTCTTCGTGTCTGTGGCCAATAGTTCTCCGATAACGTGCGAAAGCCCCGATTACCGGGGCGCGAGAATCGCGATTTTGGGCAGATAACTGTGCTTAAAAGGATATCACAGCCGGCCCCCGGACCCGAGAGGTGGTGGACCATAAAATGCCTGCAAATAGCACGAATTTACAGACTGTTGAGGGTCAGGATGGCGCGCTTTCGCCAGACCCCGCCGAGCGCGAGGTCGAACGCCTCTCGATCGACACGATCAGGGTGCTCGCGATGGACGCGGTGCAGAAGGCGAACGCGGGTCACCCGGGCACTGCGATGGCGCTCGCGCCACTCGGCTATACGCTCTACAAGCACTTCCTGCGGGTCAACCCCGCCGACCCCGATTGGCCGGGCCGCGACCGCTTCGTGCTGAGCTGCGGCCACGCGTGCATGCTCCAATACGCGCTGCTTCACCTCACGGGGTTCGACCTCGGGCTGGAGGACTTGAAGCAGTTCCGGCAGTGGGGCTCACGTACCCCCGGCCATCCCGAGCGTCAGGACACGCCGGGCATCGAGGTCACGACCGGTCCGCTCGGGCAGGGCGTAGGCAACGCGGTGGGAATGGCGATCGCCGAGCGCTTCCTCGCCGAGCGTTTCAACCGCCCGCAGAACGAGATCGTCGACCACCGCACGTGGGCCATCTGCTCCGACGGCGATCTCATGGAGGGCGTCTGCCAGGAGGCCGCTTCGATCGCGGGAAACTTCGCACTGGGCAAGCTGACCCTCTGCTACGACGACAACCACATCACGATCGACGGCACGACGGCGCTCTCCTTCGATGGCGAGGATCATCTCGCACGGTTTCGCGCGAACGGCTGGCACGTGCAACGGGTCGAGGACTCCGAGGACACCGCCGAGCTGCATGCGGCGCTGGACGCCGCGCAGCAGGAACCGACGCGACCGTCGTTCATCGCCATCCGCTCGCACATCGGCTACCCCGCGCCGCACAAGACCGACTCCGCGAAAGCGCACGGCTCCCCGCTCGGCGAGCAGGAAGTGCGCGCGACGAAGGCGATACTCGGCTTCGACCCCGACAAGACCTTCGTCGTCGACGAGCGCGTCTACGATCACATGAGCCTGCGCGCGTCCGGCGAGCGCGAGCAGCAGGCCTGGCAGGAGCGTTTCGAGAGCTGGAGTGGTGCGCTTCCCGCCCTCGCGTCCGAGTGGGAGCGCAGCCACTCGGGACGGCTCGCAGATGGCTGGCGCGAGGCGCTTCCGCGCTTTGAGCCCGGCGAAGCGATCGCGACGCGCGCGGCCGGGGAGAAGGCGATGGAGGCCTTCGCGGCGTATGCGCCCACGATGATCGGAGGCGCCGCCGATCTCGTCGCATCGACGAGGACGGTCTTCGAGGGCGCGGGTGAGTTCTCGTCCGTGCACGCGGGGCGCAACGTGCCCTTCGGCATCCGCGAGCACGCGATGGGCGCGATCGTCAACGGCGCCTCCGCGCACGGCGGGATCGTCAAGCCCTACGGCTCGACCTTTCTGATCTTCTCGGACTACATGCGCCCGAGCGTGCGGCTCTCAGCGCTCATGGAACTGCCCGTGATGTGGGTGTGGACGCACGACTCGGTCGGGCTCGGCGAGGACGGGCCCACGCACCAGCCGATCGAGCAGTACATGTCGCTGCGTGCGATCCCGAAGCTGTGGTTCATGCGCCCGGCCGACGCGAACGAGACGTCCGTCGCCTGGCGCGTGGCGCTCGAACGTCAGGACGGGCCGGTGGCGCTCGCGCTCTCCAGGCAGAGCATCCCCGTGCTCGACCGCGCGCAGGTCGCGGACGCCAGCGGGCTCGAGCGCGGCGGCTACGTGCTGTGGGAGTCCTCGTCGGACGACGCACCCGAGATCGTGCTGATCGCGACCGGCGCGGAGGTCGGGCCCACGCTGCAAGCGGGCGAACAGCTGGCCACCGAGGGCACGCGCGCACGTGTCGTCTCGATGCCGTGCGTCGAGCTCTTCGAAGCGCAGGACGCCAGCTACCGCGCGGAGGTGCTCGGGCGGGTAGGACTGCCGCGGCTCGCCGTCGAGCCGGGGGCGACGCTCGGTTGGTGGAAGTGGGTCGGCGACCACGGCGATGTCCTCGGCCTCGACCGCTTCGGCGCCTCGGCGCCGGGTGCGACCGTGCTCGAGAAGCTGGGGTTCAGCGTGGAGAACATCGCCGCGCGCGCCCGAGAGTTGCTCGCGCGGCAGAGCGGGTAGTAACGTAGGGCGCAGCGCAGGCAAGGGTGTGCTGCGCGGGTCCGCAGCGCCCGCCCACGACATGAAGCGGAGGTCATATCAATGACACAGGCCTCGAGCGACCGACACGACTTCACCGGTCGTGGATGCCGGCGCCGCGACGGCGGGCGTGGACGCGAGCGCGCCTGCGCTCGCGCGGCTCTCCGCGCTCGGCCAGAGCGTATGGATCGATTTCCTCTCACGGCAGTCAACGCGCAGCGGCCACCTGCGGAAGCTGATCGACGAGTACTCCGTCGTCGGCGCGACCTCGAACCCCACGATCTTCGACAAGGCGATGGGCGAAGGCGACGCCTACGACGAAGAGATCGCGGAGCTCGCGAAGCGCACGGACGATGCGGCCGAGATCTTCTGGACGCTCGCGCAGCGCGACGTCGGCGAGGCGTGCGACGTCTTCGACGAGATCTTTGAGCGCACCGTGGGCCGCGACGGCTACGTCTCGATCGAGGTCGACCCGGGCCTCGCATACGACACGCTCAACACGTTCCGCGCCGCGATGCGCTTCCACGAGACGATCGACAAGCGCAACTTGTTCGTGAAGATCCCGGCGACCAAGCCCGGCCTCGGCGCGATCGAGGACGTGATCGCGAAGGGACACTCGATCAACGTCACGCTGATCTTCTCGCTGCAACGCTACGCGGAGGTCGTCGAGTCCTATATCCGAGGCCTCGAGCGGCTCGTCGCCGAGGGCGGCGATCCGAGCAACGTCGCTTCGGTCGCAAGCTTCTTCGTCTCCCGGATCGACACGGAGGCCGACATGCGCCTCGAGGCGGCCGGACACGACGAGCTCAAGGGCCGCCTCGCGATCGCGAACGCGAAGCTCGCATACCAGCACTACAAGGCTTCCTTCTTCGGCCCGCGCTGGGACTTCCTGCGCTCCAAGGGCGCGAAGCCGCAGCGCGTGCTGTGGGCGTCCACCTCGACGAAGAACCCCGAATACCCCGACACGCTCTACGTCGAGGAGCTCATCGGGCCGGAAACCGTGAACACGATGCCAGAGGAGACGATCCTTGCCTACCAGGATCACGGCAATCCGCTGCCGCGGCTCGACACCGATGTCGACGAGGCCCAGCGGGTCTTCGATCAGCTCGCGAGCGCCGGTGTCGACTACGACGACATCACGGACACGCTCGAGCGCGAGGGCGTCGAGAAGTTCTCCGTCTCGTACGCCGACGCCGTCAAGACGGTCGAAGGCAAGCTCGCGGGTGTGAGCGGCAGCTAGGCCGCGGCCTTCGCGAGCGCCTCGCCGGCGACGCGATCAGTTGCGTCGTCGGTGCCGCCCAGCAGCCGTCGCGAGAGTTGCGCGCGGCGGAAGTAGAGCGGCGCGTCGTGCTCCCAAGTCGCGCCGATCCCCCCGTGCACGGAGATCATCGCGCGCGATGCGTAGTCGAGCGCGTGGCCCGCGACGGAGCGCGCTGAGGCGGCTGCAAGTGGGAACTCGGCCGGCATGCCGCGCCTCGCCCAGCCCGCGTAGTAGAGGAGCGAGCGGCCGTTTTCGAGCTGCCGCAGCACCTCGGTGAGCGAGTGCTTGACAGCCTGATAGGAGCCGATCGCTCGCCCGAACGTAAAGCGCTCCTTGGCGTACTGGACGGAGACCTCGAGCGCTGTCTCCACGCTGCCGAGGGACTCCGCCCCGATCAGCGCCTGCACGAGATGCCACGCCGAGATCAATGAATCCTCGGGCGCGTCGAGCACGAGCGCGGGCGCGTCGTCGAAGGTGACGTGGCCGAGCAGCCGCGTCGCGTCGTAGCGCATCACGCGCTCCACGCCAACCCCGTCGGCATCCGATGGGACGGCGACGCCGACCGCGCGTCCCTCCTGAAGCGCGACGCCGACGAGCCAGTGCGCGCCCGGCGCGTCGGGGACGAACGAAAAGCGCCCGCTGAGCGGAGCGCGCCCGTCCGTGCCGGTCGGCCCGAGCGTCGGCAGTTGCGCCCGCTCGATGCCGCTCTGCGGGTCGGCGCTCCAGCGATCGTCGAGGTCGTCGGGCGGCCGCGAGGGCAGATAGGCGGCGCGCTGCTCGCCGCTCGCGAGCTCCGAAAGCAGGTCCGCCGCGTTCGGCGACTCGTTGAGGATCGCGGTCGCGGGGAGGTGCCCGAGCAGCGGCACGCTCGCGAGCACGCGCCCGCACTCCTGAAGCACGAGCATCGCGTCGAATGCGTCCAGACCCGCGCCGCCCCGCTCTTCGTCGATCAAGAGACCCGGCCAGCCGGCCTCGCAGGCGGTGGGCCAGAGATCCGGGAGTCCGGGGATCCGGCCGTTGCTCGACTGCTTCGAGCCGTCGGTCGCCTCGTCGAGCGCGCTGCGCGCGGCTTCGACCGTCTTGAAGCGCGAGAGCGCGTCCCGAGCAGCCTCGCGCAGCAGGATCTGCTCGTCGGAGAGCGCGAGGTTCACGCCTTCGTCGTCTCCTTCGCGCGAAGCTCCGAGAACGGGATGCCCTTGTCGAGGCGCGGCTCGGGCGGCAGGCCGAGCACCCGCTCGCCGATCGTGTTGCGCAGGATCTCCTCCGTTCCGCCCGCGGACTTCAGGCCGGGGAGGAAGGAGATCATGTACGCCCACTCGCTGCCCTCCGCGAGCGCGTCGGGCCCGATCACGTCCGCGATCAGATCGCCCGCCTTGATCGCGTCGTTCACCGTCGTGACCTTCGCGAGCCCCGCCTCCGGGCCCGGGATCTGGCCGCGTTCGAGCGCAGTGAGCATGCGGTAGCCGCTGAAGCGCACGGCGGTGAGCTCGCTCACGATCCGCCCGAGGCGCAGGCGCACGTCGCGGTCGCGCCGCGCGTTCGGCTCGGCCGCGAGGGAGCGCGCGAAGCGCATGGGGTCATACCCCATTCCCTCCCCACCGAGCCCGATCGTCACGCGCTCGAACATCAGTGTCGTGAGCGCGGTTCCCCAGCCGCCGCCGACGCCGCCGACGGTTGCGTCCGCATCTAGCGCGACGTCATCGAAGAAGACCTCGTTGAACTCCGCCTCACCGGAGATCTGGCGCAGCCCGCGGACGGTCACGCCCGGGGCATCCATCGGCACGATGAACATCGTGAGGCCGTTGTGCTTCGGGACGTCCGGGTCCGAGCGCGCGAGCAGCAGCCCGTAGGAGGCGAACTGGGCGTTCGTCGTCCAAACCTTCTGGCCGGTGAGGCGCCACGAGCCGTCCTCCATCAGGCGCGCCTTTGTCTGCACGGCAGCGAGATCGGAGCCCGCGGCGGGCTCGGAGAACATCTGGCACCAGACCTCGTCTCCGTGGAGCATCGGGCCGAGGTAGCGCGCCTTCTGCTGCTCGGAGCCGTGGGCGATGATCGTCGGCCCGAGCATGCCGACGCCGATCGCATCGAGAATGCCGGGGACTCCCGCGCGGGAGATCTCCTGGCCCACGATCACCTGCTCGATCGGACCACGCCCCTGGCCGCCGTACTCCTTTGGCCACGTGACGCCCGCGAGCCCCGCCTCGGCGAGCTTGCCCTGCCACGCGCGGCGCGCGGCGATGATCTCGGACTCGTCTTCGAGTGCGCCCGGGCCGCTCAGGACTGGCGCTTCGCCCTTGTGCTCTTCGAGCCACCCGCGCACCTCGGCGCGGTATTCGGCCTGCTGCGGTGTGTCATCCAGATCCACGCCGCCGCAAGGTTACACGCCCTCGGTGGCTCACACGCCGCCCGGAATCGGCGGTTCGCGCACTCGCTGCTGCTGATAGACGGCTTCGAACCCTTCGTCGAGGAGCTTTTGTGCCTGTGTTCCCGGCGCGGGCGAGTTCAGGAGCACGACGCCGAGGTGCACGCCACCGCGCTCGGCGGTCGCGACGAGGCACTTCCCCGCGGCGAGCGTGTACCCGGTCTTCAGCCCGGTCGCGCCCGGATAGCCGTAGATGACGATCGGGTTGTTGTTGTAGAGGTAGAGCTTTCCGCCCTTGATCGGGAACGGCAGCACCGCGCTCGCCCTGTGCACGATGTTCGCGATCCGGGGCTGTGCGAGGTCGTCGTGAGCGAGCACCGCGAGGTCCTCGGGGCAGGAGAAGTTGCGGTTATCGACGTAGCCCGACGGCGTCGAGTACTGGGTGCACGAGAGGCCGAGCACGGCCGCCTCCTCGTTCATCTCCTGCACGAAATGCCTGACGGTCCCCGCGACGTGCTCCGCGAGCGCGACCGCGGCATCGTTGCCGGAGGGCAGCAGCAGGCCGTAGAGCATCGTTTCGACCGGTATCTGACGCCCGAGCGGCAGCACGCCGACGCGGGACCCGGGCGCGTCGATCGCCTCCTTGGTGATCGTGACTCGCGCGTTCGGGGGCGTGGACTCGACGACGAGCAGCGAGGTCATCATCTTCGTGAGGCTCGCGATCGGCACGCGGAGCGTCGGATGCAGATGCCAGAGCACGCGCCCGCTGTCGAGGTCGAAGAGGATGCCCGCGCGGGGATTGGCGGCGAAATCCGGCTCCACCGAGTCCTCGTCGTCGGAGTCGTTGATGCCGGGCAGGAGCAGCGCCGGCTTGCCGAGCGGGAGACCGAGCGTCGACACGCCGCCGGCATAGCCCGTCTGCCGCGTGGGCTGGCCTGAGGACCCGGCCAGGTAGAGGCCCTTGTGAGCGCCGCGAGCGGGGCCGAGCTTGGCGCCCGAACGGCTGAGCGCGAAGACGGCGATTGCGACCAGGAGGACCAGCGAGACGGCTGCGAAGACGACGCGCCGCGTGCGCCGGCGGCGCCGATGGATGCGCCGGCGCGAGCCCGGCGGCACGAGGAGGGGCGATGACGGGGGTTGGTCCATGGTCGTCAGCGAGGTGGGGGCTTGCGCAGCGCGCCGATGATGCCGACGCCGAGCACGATCAGCACTCCGAGCGCGATCACGGGTAATACGAGCCCGCCCAGGGTAATGCCTTCGCTCGTCAGCACGCCGACGGTGAGACCGCCGAGCCCGACGATGAAGAGCAGCGTGATCCCGAGCACGACGACGCGTGTCATCGGACGGTGAAGCGGTGGAGCTGTGGGAGGCATTCCCTCTCAGTACACCGGGTAGGGGGGCGGAACGGGGCGACGGCGCTTCGCGAACGCGCGTATCAGCGCGACCCCGAAGGCGAATCCCCCGATGTGCGCGAAGTTCGCGACGCCTCCGCCGCTGCCGGCATGCGAGATCTCGGCTTCGATCAGCTGGAGCACGAACCAGAAGCCGAGGAGCGCCACCGCGGGCAACTCGACGATCGTGAAGAAGAAGATGATGAGGATCACCGTGAGCACACGCGCGCGCGGGTAGAGGACGATGTAGCCGCCCAGGACCGCTGCGATCGCCCCCGATGCGCCGAGCGTCACCGTGGTGGAGTCGGCGTTCACCGCCACCTGCGCGGCGAGCGCGACGACGCCGCCGATGAAGTAGAAGGCGACGAACCGCGCGCGGCCCATCGCATCCTCGATCGTGGGACCGAAGATCGCGAGGAAGAGCATGTTGCCGCCGATGTGCAGGATGTTCGCGTGCATGAACATCGACGTGAACACGGTGAGCCACGCGGGCGGAAGACTGGACACGGTGACGCCGTCCGCCGCCGCGGGCGCCGGCGTCGCGCAGCTCACCTCCGCGCGTTCGCCTTCGATCGTCTGCGCGGTGAGCAGATGGCAATGCACGCCGGGGTGCGTCAGCTCGTAGGGAATCGCGCCGTAGCGCGCGGTTGTCGCTTCGGTGGGGCCGCCGACGAAGCTCCCTCCGTGTCGGATCGCGAGCAGGTACACGATCACGTTGATCGCGACCAGCACCACGGTGACGAGCGGGAAGCTGTCCTTCGGGATGTTGTCCTTCAGCGGGAACATCGGCGGCTCACCCGGGGCTCGCCGGGGGAGCCAGCCTAGCCGCGCGGCATGTGCTGGTCAGCGTGGTAGCTCGAGCGCACGAGCGGACCAGCCGCGACGTGCTCGAACCCGAGCTCGTATGCGGCGAGCTCCAGTTCGGCGAACTCGTCGGGATGCCAGTAGCGAACGACCGGCAGGTGGTCGGCCGAGGGGCGCAGGTACTGACCGATGGTGAGCACCTGGACGTGGTGCTCGCGCAGCGTCGCAAACGTCTCGATGACCTCGTCCGCGCTCTCGCCGAGGCCCACCATGAGGCCGGACTTCGTAACGACCGCGTCGCCGCCCATCTCCTTCGCGAGGCGCAGAACGCGGCATGAGCGCTCGAAGCGTGAGCCGCGGCGGGCCACGGGATAGAGGCGCGGCACGACCTCCACGTTGTGGTTGAAGACGTCCGGCCGCTCGGCGATCACCTTCGCCAGCGGCATCTCCTGTCCCTGGAAGTCGGGCGTCAGCACCTCCACTCGGCAACCCGGCGCCTGCGCGCGGACCTGGCGGATCACACCCACGAAGGCGCCGGCGCCCTTGTCGGGCAGGTCGTCGCGATCCACGGATGTGATGACCGCGTGGCGCAAGCCCATGCGCGCGATCGATCGCGCGACGCGGGCGGGCTCGAGCGGATCGTGCCACGTCGGCGTGCCCGTCTTGACGTTGCAGAAGCCGCAGCGCCTCGTGCAGGTGTCGCCGAGGATCATGAAGGTCGCGGTGCCGCGCTCCCAGCACTCGCCGACGTTCGGGCACGCGGCCTCCTGACAGACGGTGTGCAGGTTCTCCGAGCGGATCAGCGCGCCGAGCTCGCGGTAGCGCTCGCCGCCCGGCGGGGGCACCTTGAACCACGGGGGCTTGCGCTCTCGCAGCGGGCGCACCTCCGCGCCGAGCACCTGCGTCACGTCCATCCCGCCCGGCCTGCTACGCGACCTCGTCGCCGTCGTGCTCACGCTGGGACCGCCATCTCCACGCCGAGCTCGAGCATGCTCGCGTCGCGTGGCCGGTGCTCGAGCTGCTCGCACAGGCGCTCGCGCACGTGTGAGCGAAAGCGCTCGAGCGAAGGACGCTCCGCGGACGCTGGGCTGCAGGCGCGCAATGACTCTCGCGCGAGCGAGGTCATCTCGACGCCCGCGAGGCCGCAGGGGACGATCCACGAGAACGGCTCGAGGTCGTCGTCCACGTTCACCGCGAAGCCGTGCGTCGCGACGCCGCGGGAGACGTGCACGCCGATCGATGCGATCTTGCGCTCACCGACCCACACCCCTGTGAAGTCGGGGCCGTCCGCGGCGCGCGAATGCGCCGCGATGCCTTCGTCGGCGAGCGCCGCGACGAGCGCGTCCTCGAGCGCTCGCACGTGCGCAACGACGTCGTCCACGCGGATGATCGGATAGCCCACGAGCTGGCCGGGCGCGTGGTAGGTCACGCGGCCGCCGCGATCGGTCGCGATCACCTCGATGCCCTGTGCGCGGTAGAAGTCCTCGCCCAGCGGCAGCTCGGCGGCGCCGGCGCGCCGCCCGACGGTGTAGGTCGGGGGGTGCTCCAGAAGCAGCAGCACGTCGGGGAGCTCCCCCGCGACGCGTCGTGCGCGAATCCTCGACTGGATGCTCAGCGCCTCGTCGTATGGCACCGTGCCGAGGTGGCAGATCCACAGCTCGGGCGAGGGGTTGCGCGCGCTCATCGACTCACCTCCAGCGTAGCGCCGGGAGCGCGCTGCGAGCGAGCCCCCGAGCCCTCAAAGCGCGAGCGCAGCCGGCTGCTCGAGGAGCTCGCGGACACGCGCGAGGAAGCGCGCCGCGTCGGCGCCATAGAGGATCCGGTGGTCGCATGCGAGCGCGATGACCATCGCGTTGCGCGCGACGATCGCGCCCTCGCGCACGAGGGCGCGCGGCTCGAGCACGCCCACCGAGAGGATCGCCGCCTGCGGCGGGTTGATGATCGCCGTGAAGCTCCGCACGCCGTACATCCCGAGGTTCGAGACGCTGAACGTGCCGCCCGAGAGCTCCGGCGGAGTGACCGTCGCAGCGCGCACGCGCTCCGCAAGTCTTCGCGTCTCCCGCGCTATCTCCCCGAGCGACTTGATGTCCGCGTCGAAGACCGTGGGGACGACGAGCGCGCTCGCGAGCGGGTCGTCGGGCTCGACCGCGACGGCGACGCCGACGTTGACCCGCGGGTGCAGCTCCATGCGCCCATCGCGGTAGCTGGCGTTGACGCGTGGGTGCTCGCGCAGCGCGAGCGCGCTCGCCTTCACGACCATGTCGTTGTAGGTGGGAACGACGGACGGCGCGGTCTTCTTGAGCGCGGCGCGCAGCTGCACGCAGTCCTCCATGTCGATCTCCGCTTCGAGCATGAAGTGCGGGATCGTCGCCTTCGCCTCCGCCATCCTCCGCGCGATCAGCTGTTGCGTACGGGTGAGCTCGCGCGTCGTCGCCGCGCCCTTCGCAGTCATGACGTCGGCGGGCGAGGGCGCAGGCGGCGCAGGCGGCACCTGGGCGGAGGCAGGTGCTGGGGACGCGGCGGCCGCGGTCTGCGGTTGCGGAGGCTCCGCGCTCGCGGCGCCGCGGTCGCGTTGTGCGGCCTCCACGTCGGCCTTCACGATGCGCCCCCCAGGACCGCTTCCGGCGAGCCCCTCCAGGGCGATGCCTGTCTCGTGCGCGACGCGCTTCGCCAGCGGAGACGCCTTCACGCGCTGTGGGTCGCGTGCGCCCGCCGGCGCCGTGGATGCGGCTGGGGGCGCGTGCGCCGCCGGAGGCGGCGTGGGCTCTCCGGCGTGGCCATCGGCGGCGGGCGCGGAGATGGAGCCTGAGGTCGAGGGCGTCGTCGCTGTGGGCCGATCGGACGCAGGCGATGCGAGCTCGGTGGCGGCGCTCGAGACATGGGCGATCACGGCGCCGATCGCGAGTGTGTCGCCCTCGCCGGCGACGAGCTCGAGCACGCCCTCCTGGTCGGACTCGTAGGTCATCGACGCCTTGTCCGTCTCGATCTCGACGAGCTCCTCTCCACGCCGCACATGCTCGCCGTCGCGTTTGAGCCAGCGCAGGACCGTCCCCTCCTCCATCGTGTCCGAGAGGCGCGGCATGACTATGTCCGCCATCACGAGCCTCCGACCGCGGGCGCTTGCCCGAGCGTGCTCAGGGCCGCGCGGATCACCTGTGGCTCGTGGGGGTATGCGATGTCCTCGAGTGCCTTCGAATACGGCATCGGCACGTCCGCCCCGGTGACGCGCTCGACGGGAGCATCGAGGTCGTCGAAGGCCTGCTCCGTGATCAGCGCGGCGAGATTTGCTCCCACCCCTCCGTGCGGCCACCCCTCCTCGACGATCACGCAGCGATTGGTCTTGCGCACGGAGGCGAGGATCGTGTCGAGGTCGAGCGGGCGAAGCGTGCGGGGGTCGATCACCTCCGCGCTCACCCCGTGGCGCTCGGCGAGCGTTGCGGCGGCCTTCTCCGACGTCCTCGCCATGCGCGAGATGCCCACGATCGTCACGTCCGAGCCCTCGCGGCGAACCGCGGCCTGCCCAAAGGGGACGAGGTGATCGGCTTCGCCGTCCGGGACCTCACCGCGCTCGCCATAGAGCGACTCGTGCTCGATGAAGATCACCGGGTTCTCGCCCCGGATCGCCGCCTTCAGCAGCCCCTTCGCGTCGGCGGGGGTGCTCGGGATCGCGACGAGCAGCCCGGGGACGTGAAGGTAGAGGGCCTCGAAGCAGTGCGAGTGCGTGGGCCCGAGCTGGTGGCCCGCGCCCTGAGGCATCCGCACGACGAGCGGCACGTTCACCTGCCCGCCGAACATGTAGTGGATGTGCGCCGCGTGGTTGACGATCTGGTCGAACGCGAGCAGAGAGAAGTTGATCGTCATCAGCTCCACGACCGGTCGAAGGCCCGCCATCGCGGCCCCGACGCCCATTCCCACGATCGTGTTCTCGGAGATGGGCGTGTCGCGCACGCGCTGCTCGCCGAACTCCTCGAGTAGCCCCTCCGTGACCTTGAACGCGCCGCCGAAGACGCCGATGTCCTCTCCCATCAGGAACACGGAGTCGTCGCGTCGGAGCTCCTCGCGGAGCGCCTCGCCGAGAGCCTCGCGGTAACGCAGCTCGGCCACTACCCCTCGCGCCCCGTTGCTTCCCAGCCCGCGTCGTCGGCGGTCTCGAGGGCGGCGGTCATCTGCTGCGGGATCTCACCCGTGCTCGCGATCGTGGAGCGCTCCTCCGGCCCCGCGTCGCCTGGCTCAGTGGTGCGCACCGAGTACCACCCGCGGACCTGGTCGCCGAGCACGTAGACGTCGTCATACAGCGTCTCCGGCGAGGGGAAGGGCGAGGCATCCGCGAACTCCACGGCGTCGTCCACGCGCGCGGTCGCTTCGCCGTCGAGCCGCGCGAAGCGTTGCTCGTCGAGCATCCCGACCTGCTCGAGGCGTGCCTTGAACATCGCGATCGGGTCGCGCCTGCGCCACTCCTCAACCTGCTCGCGCGTGCGGTAGCGCTCGGGGTCCGCCATCGAATGGCCGCGGTAGCGGTACGTGACGGCCTCCACGAGCGTGGGCTGGTGCTCCGCGCGTGCGCGACGCAGCGCGTCGGAGACGACGCGATGGGTGTCGACGACGTCCATCCCGTCGCAGCGCAGGCCGGGCACCCCGTAGCCCTCGCCGCGCGCACGCAATTCGGTGACGGCCGAGTGGCGCTCGAGTGCCGTGCCCATCCCGAACTGATTGTTCGTCACGAGAAAGACGATCGGCAGCTTCCAGAGGGCGGCGAGGTTCATCGTCTCACCGAACGTCCCCTGGTTGGTCGCGCCGTCGCCGATCACGCAGAGCGTGACCTCCTCGCGCCGCCGGTATTTCGACGCGAGGGCGATACCCGCCGCGATCGGCAGGTTCCCCCCGACGATCCCGTATCCGCCCATGAAGCGCCGCTGCGCGTCGAACATGTGCATCGACCCGCCGCGACCCTTCGAGCAGCCGTCAACGCGCCCGAAGAGCTCCGCCATCACGTTGCGCGGGTCGGTGCCGCGCACGAGCGCGTGTCCGTGAGAGCGGTAGGTGGAGACGAGGTAGTCCTCCTTGCGCAGCGCCCGCGCGGAGCCCACGATCGTCGCCTCCTCGCCGATCGCGAGGTGCAGGAAGCCGCCGACCTTGGCGCGCGCGTACATCTCGCCCGCCCGCTCCTCGAAGCGGCGGATCAGGACCATCGTCGACAGCCAATCGAGCGCGACGTCCGGGGGCGGGAGCGCTCCGTCGATCGCGCTCACCGCGTCACACCCAGCTGTCCGATTCGGACCAGTCGCGGCCCGCGGTCTCCTCGCCTTCGCCTGCGGGCTCGACGTCGATCCATCGCTCGCGGAAGCCGGCCGGGTCGAGCTGCGAGAGATCGGCGCGCAGCGCCCGCGCGAGCCGCACCGCTCTCATCGGCGGAAGGTCCCAGGAAAGCAGGACTTCGGCGCTCGCGACCTCGACGACCTCGATGTGATCCGAGCGGCCCGGGTCTGCAAGGCTCGCGGGCATCCATCCACCGCGACGGATGATGAGCCGGTAGGCGCGATTGGCCCTCATCGGACGAGCGCCACCGGGAGCCGCGGAGAGTGCTCATGGCCACGCGGCTGCGTCGCCGTACTGCCCGAGAGATGCGCGGCCGCCTCCGCGAGCGCATGCTCGCCCGAGAACACGTCCTTCTCGGCGATCACGGCGGGCAGTGCCGTGACACCCGATCGCCGCGCATCGTTCGTCTCCTTCGCCAGCTGCTCGCGGAGGGCGCGCTGGGTGAGCGCGCGCTTGACGGCATTCGGGTGCATCTCGCAAGCCGCCGCTGCGAGCAGCACGTAGTCGGTCTCCGCCAGGCTATGGCCGCCCGCGAACGCCTGCCGGAAGGCCGCCTGCGCGTAGGCGACGCCACGGCCGATCGCGCGCGCGTAGGTGGCGACGATCATCGCGGGCTCGCTGTCGAACGGATAGCGCGCGGGCCATCGAAGCGGCAACAGGCCCAGCTCGCTCGCCCGCCGCTCGAGCACCGCGCGGGAGTACGCGTCCGGCGCGCTGGAGTCGTTCGCGATCCGCACGGGCCGCCAGTCGATCGGCCCCGGCAGCGCGTGCATGATGCGCTCCGCGGCGAGGTAGCACTGGGGGCTCGCGAGGTCGAAGTAGAAGGCGAGCGGCCCGGACTCAGCCATGTATCAACCAGCCGTCGGCCGCGCGCGCGGCTTCCATGACGGCCTCGGAGAGCGTGGGGTGGCCGTGGATGATGCGCGCGACCTCGCTGTAGCCGCCCTCGAGCACGCGCACGTTCACGAGCTCCTGGATGAGCTCCGTCGCGCGGCTGCCCACGATGTGCCCGCCGAGCATCTCTCCGTAACGGGTCTCGCCGACGATCTTCACGAGGCCCGTGCGATCGCCGTAGACGGTGCCGCCGCCGACGGCGCCGTAGGGCACCTTCCCGACGACGACGTCATAGCCCTGCTCGCGCGCCTGCGCCTCGGTGAGGCCGAAGGAGCCGACGTTCGGCGTGCAGAACGTCGCACGCGGGATGTCCTGATATGCGATCGGATGCGTGTCGAGGCCCGCGGCGTCCTCCACGGCGATGATGCCCTCGTCCGACGCCTTGTGCGCTAGCGCGGGGCCGGGGACGAGGTCGCCGATCGCGTAGATCCCGGGCACCGATGTCCGCATCGCCCCGTCCACGCGCACGTAGCCCCGCTCGTCGAGCTCGACGCCCGCGGCGGCGAGACCGAGGCCCTCCACGTCGGGCGCGCGGCCCGCGGCGATCACGAGGTAGTCCACCTCGCGTCGCTCGCCGTTGTATGAGAGGGCGACCTTCGCGTCGTCGGCCGCGACCGCTTGGATCGGCGTGCTCGTGTGCACGTCGATGCCCTGCTGCTTGAAGCCGCGCTCTGCAAGCCGCGAGATGTCCGCGTCCTCCGCGGGCAGCACGCGATCGACAGCCTCGAGCAGGATCACCTCGCTGCCGAGGCGCACGAAGCCCGACGCGATCTCGGTGCCCGAGGCGCCACATCCGACCACGGCGAGGCGAGCAGGCAGCTCCTGGAGCGCCCACGCCTCCTCGGTGCCGAGCACGCGCCCTCCCAACTCGATGCCGGGAAGCGAGCGCGGCAGGGAGCCCGTCGCGATCACCACCGCGCCCGCGGCGAGCTCGCGATCTCCGACACGCACTCGTGCCGCGGCGCCCCCGTTGGCGGCCGAGCGATCACCGCCGGGCGGGAGCCCGCCCGAACCGACGGCGCCGGCGGCCGCGGCACTCGCCGCCACCGCGGCGGGGACGGCCTGCATCAGCGTCGCATCGCCCTCGATCAGGTCGATCTCGTTCTTCTTGAAGAGCGTCCGCACGCCACCCGTGAGCGTCGAGACGACGCGCGCGCGACGGGCTTGCACCGCGGGATAGTCGACCTCCACGCCGGCGGTGCGGATCCCGTACTCCGCGCTCTCACGTACCTCGCTCAGGAGGTCGGCGCTGCGGAGGACGGACTTCGCGGGGATGCAGGCGTAGTTCAAGCAGCGGCCACCGACTTGGTCACGCTCGACCACGGCGGTGCGCATTCCCAGCTGCGTGGCTCGGATCGCCGCCACGTAGCCGCCCGGGCCCGCTCCGATCACGATGCAGTCATACGCGGACTCAGCCATCGCCTGCGACCCTATCGCAGGAGCGCTCCGCCTCGCTCGCGATCTCGCCGGCCTGGATTCGCCCCATGACGCGGATGAGCTTCCAGAACAGCAACCCGCCCAGCGAGATCGCGGCGAGGCACCCGATCGCGACCCAGATCGTCGTCGCGAGGACCAGCGCGAGCGCGCACACGACGATCTGGAACGTGAGCAGAGCCTCGAAGCCGGCCACCGCCCAATAGCGTCGCCTGAACATCCCCAGGGCGAGCGAGATCAGCACCGCGCTCAGAAAGATCCCGCCCGGCAACGAGCCGCCGTGGCGGCTCAGGTCGTGCACGGTCGCAGTGCCGGCGGCGATCGCCGCCGCGAGCAGGACGGCGACCGCGATCGCGACGAGCAGCGCGGTCGGCCATTCCCCCGGCGCGAGCGGGACGAGCTCGGCTCGTAGCCGCTCTTCACGGAGCTCACGCGTGCTCAAGGCTCTGCTCCTCGAGCTGCGCGTGCAGCGCAAGCGCAGCCGCTCGTGGCCGTCCGGCGTCCCCGATCGCGCGGACGACCGCGAGCCGCTCGGCGCCAGCGTCAACTACCCCGCGCGCATTGCGCGCGTTAATCCCTCCAATCGCAAAGAACGGGACCTCGGCTCGCGCCGATGCGTAGCCGAACGAGCTCGAGCCCCACCGGCGTGCGGCCCGGCTTCGTGGGCGTCTCGAACACGGGGCCCACGCCGATGTAGTCGAGGACGCCCTCCATCGCGGCGTCCGACGCCGCGTCCACCTGCCCGCGCGAGTGCGTCGAGAGTCCGATGAGCAGCTGGTCCCCAACGATCCCGCGCGCCTGCGCGAGAGCCATGTCCGACTGCCCGAGGTGAACGCCGTCGGCATCAGCGGCGAGCGCCGCATGCGGATCGTCGTTGACGATGAACAGCGCGCCCAGCTCCCGGCATACGGCGCCTGCCACGCGCGCGGCCTCGACGAGCGCGCGATGCTCGAGTTGCTTGTCGCGAAGCTGCACGACGTCAACGCCGCCGCCTACCGCGGCGCGCAGGAAGGGCGCGAGGTCGCGGCCGCCGGGCGCGCGGTCGCAAATCAGGTAGAGGCGTGCCGAGGCTAGGCGTCCCCGGCGCGATGAGCCGAGATCGGTGTCTGCCATCGGGTCAAGTGTGGCATGTCATGCGCGGCCCTAGACCGGGATCCGCGCCCCGCTGATCGGCGCCGAGTCCGATGAGCAGAGGAACGCGATGACGCGCGCGATCTCCTCCGGCTCGACCCACCGAGAGTGGTCCGCGTCGGGCTGGCTCGCGCGGTTTGCGGGCGTATCGATGACGCTCGGCAGGATCGCGTTAGCGCGGATTCCGTCGCCCGTGTACTCGCTCGCAAGCGCTTCGACGAACGCCAGCACGGCGGCCTTCGCCGTCACGTAGCCGGCCGCACCCGCGAACGGCTCCACGGCGGCTCGCGCGGAGACGCACACAATCGCGCCACGGTTGCGGCCGATCATGCGCGCGATCGACGCCGCGCTGACGAGATACGTGGCCCGCAGGTTCACCCGCAGCTGCGCCTCGAAGCGCTCGACGGGAGTCTCGTGCACGCGGCCCGGCGCCTCGAAGCCGCCGACCAGGTTCACGGCCGCCTCGAGCGGTGCCGCACTGTCGTCGGCCGCCTCAGCGACGCTCGCCACGGCGGCGTCGTCGAAGAGATCAGCCTCCACGAGCTCCAGGCGCGCGCGGTGCTCCTCCCCGGCGATCCTCTGCTCGAGCGCCTGCGCCTGCGCCGCGACCGTAAACGGGACCACGCAGCGCCACCCCTCCGCGAGGAACGTCTGCGTGACGGCGCCCCCGAGGCCACCCGTGCCGCCGGTGATCAACGCGGTTCGCGAAGCGTACTCCAAGCCCCGAAGTCAAGCACGCAATCGCAGGCCGTGCCCCGCGGCGTTTCGTCCGCTCGCCGCTCTACCGTCAGACGCGTGTTCGTGAGAGAGCTATCGGACGGTTGCGATGTCGACCAAGTGATGCTCGTGCGGCGCGTCGAGCGTCGCGAGCGTCGCGACGGGAAGGCCTATCTGCGCCTCGCACTCGGAGATCGCACGGGCGCGGTCAGGGCGATGGTCTGGGAAGAGGTGGAGGTGCACGCCGAGATCATCCGCGAAGGCGAGCCGGTCCGCGTTCGCGGCCGCTACGCCGTGCACCCCGACTACGGCCCCGAGATCAGGCTCACGGAGCTGCGCGCTCCCGAGCCCGGTGGGTTTGCGCTCGAGGACCTCGTGGACAGCGCCGTGCGCCCAGCCGACCAGATGGAGAGCGACCTGAGGGCGCTCGTAGCGACGATCCAGAACGCGCACCTGCGCGCGCTGCTCGAGCGCGTCTTCGCCCCGGACTCCGATCTCTGGGCGCGCTACCGCATGGCGCCCGCCGCGAAGCACTACCACCAGGCCTATCGGCACGGCCTCCTCGAGCACTGCCTCGGCGTCGCGCAGGCGGTCAGCACCACGGCCGCGACCTTTCCGGGCATCGACCGCGAGGTCGCCGTCACCGGCGCGCTGCTCCACGACATCGGCAAGCTCGACGCCTACTCCGCGCAGCAGCAGGCATTCGACCTCACGGACCTCGGGCGCCTGCATGGCGAGATCGCGCTCGGCTACTACCGCGTGCGCCGGATCATCGAGGACCTCGAGGGCTTTCCCCAGAAGCTCGCCTGCGCCGTGCTGCACATCATCCTCGCCCACCATGGCACGCTCGAGAACGGCAGCCCCGTCGTGCCGTGCACGCGCGAGGCGACGCTTGTACACATGATCGACAACCTCGGTGGGCGGCTCGGCAGCTTCGACCGCCTCGAACGCGAGCTCGCGCCGGGGCGCGAATGGTCGGACTTCGACCGCGCGATCGGCGCCGCCGCGTACTTCGGCAGCGGCGAGGGGCAGCCCGAGAGCGCGCCGCCGCTCGCGCCCGCCGACGCCGCCGCGGCCTGACGCGACCCGGGACTTTCCGTAAATTGCGGGCGCCTGCCGAGGCGTCCGAGCGCCGGTAAAGAGCCCTATCGCAGGCGCGCTCTATCGTTTCCCGCGATGGCGAAGGACACCGAGAAGCTGATCCGCCAGCTCTCCCTCATCTCCTACCTCATGGCTGAGCGCAGGCCGGTGACCGCACACGAGATCCGGCGTGACGTCGAGGGATACGCGGGGATGAACGAGGACGCGTTCGCCCGGCGCTTCTACGCGGACCGCTCCGAGCTCGACTCGCTCGGCATCGCGCTCACGGTGGAGAAGCCGGTTGACGGGGCGGCCGAGCAGGAGACCTACTCGCTGCGGCCCGAGAACTTCCACCTGCCCGCGATCGAGTTCTCAAACAAGGAGCTCGCGGCGTTGCAGACGGCGCTGCAGCTGCTCGACGGCGAGTTCGCCTACGCGGAGCCGCTGCGGCTCGCGCTCCAGCAGATCACCTGGGGCCGGCCGAGCCCGCTGCAGGGCACCGGCCAGTCCTCGGTCGCGCTTGGCATCACCGCATCCGCGGGTGGCCAGGAGCTCTCGGCACGCCTCGCGAAGATCGAGACCGCGATCTTCCGCAACAAGACGGTCACCTTCGACTACTACACGATGGAGCGCGACGAGGTCTCGGCGCGGCGCGTCGATCCCTACCACCTGCTCTTCCAGGGCGGCCAGTTCTACCTCCTCGGCTACTCCCACGAGCGCGAGGCGATCCGCGTCTTCCGCCTCTCCCGCATCCGCGGAAGGGTCGCCTACGCGACGAAGGCCGAGCATGACTTCAGGCGTCCCGCCGACTTCGACCCGCGCAGCTACGCCAATCGCGCCGAGTGGCAGTTCGGCGAGGAGCGCGGAGTCGCGGAGATCGTGCTCTCGGAGCGCGTCGCGTGGCAGATCGAGCGCCACTTCGGGCGCTACGGCGAGGTCGTCGCGCCCGACGGCTCCGATGAGGAGGAGGGGGACGGCGAGCGCCTCTTCCGCACCCCCTACTCGAATCCGCGCGCGATGCTCTCCTGGGTCCTCAGCATGGGAGGTCATGCGCGCCTGCTCGGGCCTCCCGAGCTCGTCGAGGAGCTCGACCGCCGGCTCGTGACGCTCGAGGAGCGCCACGCGAAGGTGCCCACGCCACAGTCCAACGGCCACAAGCACGCTCGCCGCAACGGCGCCCGCGCGGAGGACGAGGACGGCACGCGGCGCGCACGGCGCCGAGGCTCCGGCGAGCGCGAAAGCCGCAGCGAGGCGACGATCCGTCCCGAGCGCTTCGCGCGTCTCGTCACGCTCGCGAGCATCCTGATCCAGGCCGGCAGGGAAGGCAAGCGCCTGCAGCTCGCCGACCTCTGCGAGCGCCTGAAGGTCAGCGAGCAGGAGCTGCGCGAGGACGTGAGCGTCCTGAACGTCGTGAACTTCGGCGGCGGCTCCTATGTCCTCTACGCGGAAGTGCTCGACGCGGAGGGTGAAATCGAGGTCGACCCCGAGCCCTACAGCGACAACTTCGATCGCCCCGCGCGGCTGCTTCCCGTGGAGGCGAAGGCGCTCGTCGCGGCGATCGACCTCATCGGCGAGCACGTCGGCGAGGGCTCCCTCGCGTCCGCGCGGGAGAAGATCGTCGCCGCACTCGGCGAAGACCCGATGGAGCAGGGCCTGCAGGTCGCGGACGGCACCGGCGATGACTCCGAGGTCGCGCGGCTGCTCTCGCGCGCGATCGTCTCGCACAAGCTCGTAGAGCTCGAGTACTACAAGGTCAACGAGGATGAGCTCACGGTGCGCGTCGTCGAGCCGTATGCGCTCACGAACGGACGCGAGGGCTGGTACGTCGCGGCCTTCGACCCCGCCAAGGAGGCGGTGCGGCACTTCCGGCTCGATCGCGTCAAGCACGCCGAGCTGAGCGGCGGGACCTTCAAGCCGCGCCCCGACGTCGCCGCGACGCGAGGCGGCGGACTGGCTGCGCACGGGGCAGGTGGAGGCCTCGCGCAGCGCTCGCGTGTGGGTCTCCCCCGAGCGCGCGCGCTGGGCTCGCGAGCGCTGGGAGGTCGTCGAGGACTGGCCCGACGGCTCCGTCGTCGTGGCGGTGAGCTTCGCCGGCACCGAGTGGCTCGTGCGCGAGGTGCTCAAGGAAGCGGGCGACGCTGCGGTGCTCGAGCCGGAGGATGCGCGGCAGGCGGTGCTCGATGCGCTCGCGAAGCTGCGGGCCGTGCCGACGGCCGCGTAGCGGCGGCGTGCATCAGTAGGCTAGCCGCCAAATGGCGGCGCTCAAGGGGCTCATCCTCGCCGGCGGCAAGGGCACTCGCCTGCGTCCGATCACGCACACGAGTGCGAAGCAGCTCGTGCCCGTGGCGAACAAGCCCGTGCTCTTCTACGGGATCGAGGCGATCGCCGCCTCCGGGATCGAGGAGATCGGCATGATCATCGCCCCCGAGACGGGGCAGGAGATCCGGGACGCTGCCGGCGACGGCTCGCGCTTCGGCGTGCGGATCACGTACATCCTCCAAGACGAGCCCCTCGGGCTCGCGCACGCGGTCCTCACCGCGGAGCCGTTCCTCGGCGAGGACCCCTTCGTGATGTACCTCGGCGACAACCTCCTGCAGGGGGGAATCATCGACCTCGTCGACGCGTTCCGCGAGCACCGGCCGGAGGCGCTCATCCTGCTCACGCCCGTACCCGATCCCGAGAACTACGGCGTCGCCGAGCTCGCGGACGTCGCGCGCGGGTGAGACGCAGCGGGTGCTGCGGCTCGTCGAGAAGCCCGCCCAGCCGCGCAGCGATCTCGCGCTCGTCGGCGTCTACATGTTCACTCCCGCGATTTACGATGCCGCGCGGGCGATCCGGCCCTCCGCCCGCGGCGAGCTCGAGATCACCGACGCCATCCAGCACCTCGTCGACGCCGACCGACGCGTCGAGCCGCACATCGTGCGCGGTTGGTGGAAGGACACCGGGCGCCTCGAGGACATGCTCGAGGCCAACCGTCTGATCCTCGACAACCTCATCCCCACCGTCGAGGGCGAGCTCGTGGACTCGCAGGTCGAGGGCCGCGTCGTGATCGACTCGGGCGCGCGCGTCGAGCGCAGCACCGTGCGCGGCCCCGCCGTGATCGGACCCGGCGCGAAGCTGCGGGACTGCTACATCGGCCCCTACACGGCGATCGGCGAGGGCTGCGAGCTCGAGCACGCCGAGATCGAGCACTCGATCCTGCTCGCGGGCTCCTCCGTGTGCAACCTCGACGGACGCATGGAGTCCTCGCTACTAGGCCGCAACGTGACCGTGCGCCGCGGCGAGCGCCAACCCCGCGCCTACCGGTTCATGGTCGGCGACAACTCCGACATCTCGATTCCCTGACGATCCCGTGAGACTGCTCGTAACGGGCGCTGCGGGAATGCTCGGCCACGACGTCCTGCGGGCGGGAGAGCGAGCGAGCCACGAGCCGATCGGCTTGACGCGCGAAGAGCTCGACATCAGCGACCGCACGGCGGTTGACAGCGCGCTCGAGCGGTCCGCGCCGCAGGCGCTCATCAACTGCGCCGCGTATACGGACGTCGACGGGGCGCAGGAGCACGCCGATCTCGCGCACGCGGTGAACTCCGACGGGGCGGCGAACCTCGCCCGCGCGGCGGCGCGAGCCCGGATCCCACTGCTGCACGTCTCGAGCGACTACGTCTTCTCCGGGGTGCCGCAGCGCGACGCCGACGGTCGCCCCCGGCCGTACGTGGAGTCCGACGAGCCGGCGCCGCAGTCCGTGTACGGGCAGAGCAAGCTCGCGGGCGAGCGCCATGTGCTCGACGCCTCCGCCGAGCCACGCCGTCGTGCGCAGCTCGTGGCTCTTCGGCATCGATGGGCGCAACTTCGTCGCGACGATGCTGCGGCTCGGCGCCGAGCGCGAGAGCATCGACGTCGTCGACGACCAGGTCGGATGCCCGACATGGACGGGGCACCTCGCGCCCGCGCTCATCGGGCTTCTCGAGCGCGGCGTGGCGGGGCTCGTTCACCTTGCGGGCGCAGGCGAGGTCTCGCTGGAACGGATTCGCGCGCGAGATCTTCAGGCAGGCCGAGGTGCCCTGCGAGGTCGCATCCGACGAGCACCGCCGCGATGGGGCGCCCGGCGCCGCGGCCGGCGTACTCCGCGCTCGCCAGCGAGCGCGACGACGTGCTGCCGATGCCGCCCTGGCAGGACGGGCTTGCGGGATACCTCGCGGCGCGGGCTGGGATGATACGGGCATGGCGAGCATGAAACTTCTGGTTTGCGGAGGCGCCGGGTTCATCGGCTCGAACTTCGTGCGCGTGCGGCTGCGCGAGCACGGCGACGAGGTGACGGTGCTGGACAAGCTCACCTACGCGGGGCGCAAGGAGAACTTCCACGACTTCGCGGAGGAGCCGCGCTTTCGCTTCATCCATGGCGCGATCGAGGACCGCGCGGCGGTGCTGAACGCGATCGAGGGCGCCGACGCGCTCGTGAACTTCGCTGCGGAGACCCACGTCGACCGCTCGATCGCGGAGCCTGACGCGTTCGTGAAGACAAACTGCATCGGCACTTACACCCTGCTCGAGGCCGCGCGCGAGCGCGGCGTGCGCTACGTGCAGATCTCGACCGACGAGGTCTACGGGTCGATCGAGGAGGGGACGTTCACGGAGTCCTCGCCGCTGCGGCCCTCCTCGCCGTACTCCGCGTCGAAGGCGGGAGCGGACATGCTCGCGCTGAGCTATGTGCACACCTACGAGCTGCCGGTGTCGATCTGTCGCGGCTCGAACAACTACGGGCCCTACCAGTACCCCGAGAAGCTGATCCCCTTGATGGTGCTCAACGCGCTCCAAGGCGAGTCGCTCCCCATCTACGGCGACGGCATGCAGGTACGCAACTGGCTCTACGTCGGCGACTTCGCGAGCGCGATCGAGCGCGTACTCGAGGCGGGCGCGCCGGGCGAGGTGTACAACGTCGGCGGACCCGACGAGTGCGCGAACATCGAGATCGTGCGCGACATCGTGCAGCTCACGGGCGCGGACTCGGCCCTGATCGAGCACGTGCGCGACCGCCCCGGGCACGATCGGCGCTACTCGCTCTCTTCGCAGAAGGTGCGCGACCTCGGTTGGGAGCCGCAAATGCGCCTGCACGAAGGCCTCGAGCAGACGGTGCGCTGGTATCGCGAGAACGCCTGGTGGTGGGAGCCCGTGCGCTCCGGAGAGTACCGCGAGTACTACGAGCGCCAGTACGGCCGCGCGCTAAACGCCTGAGATCTTCCAGGCGCCGTCTTCCTTGACGAGCGTGACCGTCGAGGACTTCGGCTTGCCGTCGTAGGTGCTCTTCACGGTCGCGGTGGCGTGGTTGTCGTGCACGCTCACCGATTGAACGGCGAGCGTCAGATCCTCGACGTTCTTGAGCTGTTCCTTGAGCACTTCCGTGCATCCCTTGCCCGACTTGCGCAGGCTTACGACGAGTCCGCTCGCGAGGTCGTCCGAGCACAGCTTGCTCTGACTGCCTTCGCTCGCGTGCTTCTGGAATTCGTCGACGCGCGAGGCGACCGCGTGTGCTTCGCCGGTGAATGAGTTGCTCGCCGTTGACGCTTCGCCGCAGCCCGCGAGGAGGGCGCCGAGGAGGAGCGCGGCGAGCGCGAGCCGGGCTTGCTTGGATGGGAGCGACATGCCAACTCGACAGGGTACGTGAGCAGGCCGCGCGACGGCGACGGCGCGCAGGCGTCCAGCGCGCGCCTTGCGGGGCTGGCCGAGGAGATCGCCCGCTGCCGTCGCTGTCCGCGCCTCGTGGAGTGGCGCGAGCGCGTCGCGCGCGAGCGCCGGGCGGCGTTCGCGGACGAGGTCTACTGGGGCCGGCCGCTGCCCGGGTTCGGCGACGCCGAGGCGCGAGTGCTGGTGTTCGGCCTCGCGCCCGCCGCGCACGGCGGCAACCGCACGGGGCGGGTCTTCACCGGTGACCGCTCCGGAGACTTCCTCTTCGCGGGCCTCTGGCGGACGGGCTTTGCGAATCAGCCCACCTCCGTGAGTCGCGACGACGGCCTGCGTCTGCGAGGCGCGTGGATCGCGGCGGCGGTCCGCTGCGCGCCGCCGGCGAATCGGCCCACGAGCGAGGAGCGCGACCGCTGCCTGCCGTGGACGTCGCGCGAGCTCGAGCCGCTGGCGCAGGTGCGGGTGCTCGTCTGTCTCGGCGCGTTCGCGTGGGACGCGGCGCTGCGGCTACCCGGCGCCCGGCGCCCCAACGGGCGCAAGCCGCGCTTTGCCCACGGCGCCGAGCAACCCGGCGAGGCGTTCACGCTGCTCGGCTGCTTTCACCCGAGCCAGCAGAACACGTTCACGGGCCGCCTGACGGAGCCGATGCTCGATGCCGTGCTCGTGCGCGCGCGAGAGCTTGCGGGACTCCGCCCGCCTCCCGCTCTGAGACGCTAGCCTCGCCTGGATGCCACCGCTCAGGGTTGGGCACAAGGGGGCCGCGCACATCGCGCCCGGCAACACGCTGGAGAGCTTTAGCGCTGCGCTCGCGGCCGGCGTCGACATGATCGAGTTCGACGTCTTGAGCGAGCACCGCGACGGCACCGGGAGGTTGCTGCTCGCGCACGATTACGAGGACCTGTGCGGCCGCGCCGCGGTGACGCTGGAGGAGGGCCTCGGGCACCTTGCGAGCGAGACCTATGCCGGGGTCTCGCTCGACGTCGACGTCAAGCTGCCCGGGTATGGTCGCCGCGTCATTGACGCGCTGCGCGCGCACGGCCTCCTGGAGCGCTCGCTCGTGAGCAGCCTCTTCCCCGAGGATCTCGACACGATGCGCGCGATCGAGCCGGGTTTGCGCGTCGGCTGGTCGGTGCCGCGGGCAAAGCGCGATTACACGCAACACGCCCTCACACTGCTGCCCGCGCTCGTGCTGCTGAGGGTCATGCGATTCCGGCTCCCGGGGCAGGCGCGCCGCGCGCTGCGGGCGCGCCGGGTCGACGCGATCATGGCGCACTGGCGCGTGGTGACCCCCGCGCTCGTGGCGGCCGTGCGCGATGCGGGCGGCGAGCTCTACGTGTGGACGGTCGACGATCCCGCGATGATGCGGAGGCTCGAGGCGCTCGGCGTGAGCGGCATCATCACGAACGACCCGCGCAAGTTCGCGCTCGCGCAGAGCGCGGATGCGGACCCCGCGCGCGCTGGCGCGGAGGCGGCTGCGCCCGCCTCGCTGGCGGACCCCGCTAGCTGAACAGACACGTCGCGTTGCTGTAGGACGGCGGATCGGCGCCCGTGACGTTCTTGTGGCCGGCGCTCGTCGCCCGCTGCGTCGAGTAGACGACACGCTTGCCGCGCAACCACTGGAAGCTCACGATGCCGCGGAGCTGGTAGAGGCGCGAGGAGTTGGTGAGCGTGAAGCTGAAGCCGTATTGCCGCGTGGCGGACGCGGAGCCGACCTTCAGCATCCCCGAGTTGGCCGACTTACCGTCTTCCAGCCACTTGCCCGTCGTCGCGTCGAGGTACTGTAGGCGGAAGCCCATGTACATCGCGTCCTTGGGTTCGCCATCGCCGGGCATCGATCCCCGGATGCCGACGACGTTCGGCTTGTCCTTGGCGTTGCAGATGTTGATCGTGGCCCACAGTTCCCGCGAGTGATAGGGCGTCCGCGGCGCGACCGCGCGGCCTCGTGCATGCTTGGGCGCGTTGGCCGCGGTCGCGTGTGGAACGATGCTCGCGCCGGCGGCGGCGATCGCGGCCAGCACGAGTGCGGCGAACGGTCTCGAGATTCGCACCGAACGGAACATACAGCTGCTTAAACCCTTGCGGCGCGGCGTCGGAGCGGCCCGCGTCTGCTATCTCGTGTGACATGGGTGGATCGACGCTCTCAGCACCGACGTTCTCGGAGACCGCGCAGCTGCTCTCGGGCGTGCCCGTCTTCGCGACGCTTGCGCAGGATGACCTCGAGCGGATCGCCCAAGTCGCGGTGCCCCGGAGCTTTGCGCCCGGGGAGATCGTGTTCCGCGAGGGCGACGCGAGCGACACCTGTTACGTCGTGCGCAGCGGTCACTGCCGGGCCGTTCGCGAGCACGCGGACGGCCGCACGATCACGCTTGCGACGTTTGGCCCGGGGGAGATCTTCGGCGAGCTCGCGATGTTCGAGGAGGAGCGCCGCTCGGCGACGATCGAGGCGGTGGAGGAGCTTCAGGTCGTGGGCGTGCTGGGCGGCGACATGCGACGGTTGATGAAGGAACACCCCGAGATCGCGATGCGTCTCGTGATCGCCCTCGGACGGCGCTTGCGGGAAACCAACGAGCGGCTCGCGCGGCGCTCGTTCCAAACCGTACAATCGCGCGTCGCGACGGTGCTGCTCGAGCTCGTGCAGCAGGTTGCTAGCGACGCCGCGCGCGAGGGCGCAGAACCGTCCTCGGGCGAGGAGCCTCGCCCACAGCGGGACGTGCTGATCACCGCCACGCAAACGGACGTCGCAAAGCTCGCGGGCTCCTCCCGCGAGTCGGCGAGCCGTTTCCTCGCGGTGCTCGAGCGCGCGGGCGTGATCTCGCAGGGCCGCGGCCGCCTCGTGGTTCACGACGCGCGGGCGCTCGAGGCCTACGTCTTCTAGCCCACGCGCGCGACTCGCGCAGGCGCTTGCGGCGTTTTGCAATGCGCGCAAAGACCGATAGCCTGCCGTGACCGTGCAGGTCCTCAACTTCTACTCCACGATCTTCGCCGATGAGCTCAAGCGGGGACGCAAGACGGCGACGATCCGCCTCGGCGACAAGTCGCACAAGTACCGCAAGAACCAGCTCGTGCTGGTGACGATCGGCTACCAGTACTCGCCGCGCGAACGGATCTTCGAGGCCGTCATCGACCAGGTGGAGGTGATGAAGCTCTCGGAGCTCTCGCCGCGCGACATCAAGCACGACAACCCCGAGTTCCGCCGGCACGAGGAACTCATCCACTTCCTCGAGCAGATCTACGGCCGCACGGTGAGCACGGAGGACACGGTGACGGTCGTGCGCTTCTCGCAGATCGTCGACAACCCGCCGGACATGACCCAGGCGATGAAAGGCTTCGGCGGGGCGCAGAACTAGCTCCGCGCTCGCGCCCGCGTCACGTTGCGCGCGCGAGCACTGGCAGGTAGGGAAATCTCGCCCCGAGGGCCCGGAAGTCCCATTCCGTCTGGTATATATAGGCGCTGTTGGCACTCTCACCCCTAGAGTGCCAAGTCGGCGGAGACGCCCGCAGGGGGTTTTCGGCAGTTTTGAAGCAGTCTCTAGATGGAGGTCTCGAAGATGAAGCTCAAGCCATTGGGCGACCGGCTGATCGTGCAGGCGGTGGAGGAGGAGGCGACGACTGCCAGTGGCATCGTCCTTCCCGACACCGCGAAGGAAAAGCCGCAGAAGGGCAAGGTGCTCGCGGTCGGTGAGGGCAAGCTCGCCGACGACGGCAAGCGCATCCCGCTTGACGTCAAGAAGGGCGACGAAGTGATCTACAGCAAGTACGGCGGGACGGAGATTCCGGGCGAGAGCGACGAGCTCCTCGTGCTGCGTGAGTCCGATGTTCTCGCGAAGGTCGAGGCTTAGGGACATTCCCGAGCCGATAGGAGATTTGAAGAAGACATGGCACACAAGGAGTTGAAATACGACGCCGACGCGCGGCAGGCGCTCGAAGGCGGCGTGAACACGGTCGCGGACGCGGTCAAGGTCACGCTCGGCCCGAGGGGACGCTACGTCGTGCTCGACAAGAAGTTCGGCGCACCCACGATTACCAACGATGGCGTCACGATCGCGCGTGAGATCGAAGTCGAGGACGTCTTCCAGAACCAGGGCGCCCAGCTCGTCCGCGAGGTCGCGACCGCGACCAACGACGTCGCCGGCGACGGGACGACGACGGCGACCGTGCTCGCGCAGGCGATCGTCCGCACAGGGCCTCAAGAACGTTGCGGCGGGGGCGAACCCGCTCGCTCTCAAGCGCGGCATCGAGAAGGCCGTAGACGATGTCGTCAAGGACATCGAGTCCCAGTCCAAGGAGGTCTCCGGCAAGGAGCAGATCGCTCGCGTCGCGACGATCTCCGCCGGCGACGAGGAGATCGGCGATGTGATCGCGGACGCGATCGACAAGGTCGGCAAGGACGGCGTGGTGAACGTCGAGGAGGGCCAGACGTTCGGCATGGACCTCGAATTCACCGAGGGCATGCAGTTCGACAAGGGCTACATCTCGCCCTACATGGTCACCGACCAGGACCGCATGGAGGCGGTGCTCGAGGAACCGTACATCCTGATCGCCAACCAGAAGGTTGGCGCCGTGCGCGACCTGCTGCCCGTGCTCGAGCAGGTGATCCAGAGCGCGAAGCCGCTGCTGATCATCGCCGAGGACGTCGAGGGCGAGGCGCTCGCGACGCTTGTCGTGAACAAGCTCCGCGGCACCTTCACCGGTGTCTCCGTGAAGGCGCCCGGCTTCGGCGACCGCCGCAAGCGCATGCTCGAGGACATCGCGATCCTCACCGGCGGTGAGGTGATCACGGAGGAGATGGGCCTGAAGCTCGAGAACACGCAGCTCTCGCAGCTCGGCCACGCTCGCCGGGTCGTGGTTGCGAAGGACACGACCACGATCGTCGACGGCGCGGGTGACTCGGAGGCGATCAAGGGCCGCATCAACCAGATCAAGGCCGAAATCGAAAACACGGATTCCGACTTCGACCGCGAAAAGCTCCAGGAAAGGCTCGCGAAGCTCTCCGGCGGCGTGGCTGTCGTGAAGGTCGGCGCTGCCACCGAGACCGAGATGAAGGAGAAGAAGCACCGCGTCGAGGATGCGCTGCAGGCCACCCGGGCGGCCCTCGAGGAGGGCATCGTCGCGGGCGGCGGCGTCGCGCTCCTGCGCGCGGCGAGCATCTCAACCTCAACGGCAAGCTCGAGGACGACGAACAGACAGGCGCGCGCATCGTCCTGCGCGCGCTCGAGGAGCCGATGCGCCAGATCGCCGAGAACGCCGGTCTGGAGGGCTCCGTCGTCGTCAACGACGTCCGCAAGGCGAAGGACGGGCGAAGGCCTCAACGCGGCGACGGGCAAGATCGTCGATCTCGTCGCCGCGGGCGTGATCGATCCCGCGATGGTGACGCGATCGGCGCTTCAGAACGCGGCGTCGATCGCCAAGAACATCCTCACGACCGAGGCGATCGTCGCGGAGGTGCCCGAGAAGGACGGGGGAGGCGCCCCCGGTGGCATGCCCGACATGAGCGGGATGATGTAGGACCTCGACCTCTGGTCGATCACTCCACGCGAGTCCTAATCAAGCACCGCGTGGCGGCCGATAGGTGTTGTATCGGCCGATGAATTCAACAGCGAGAGCCCGGATCAACTCCGGGCTCTCGGTGTTTTTGCAGGCCTGCTACTCGACCGCGCTGACCGGTCGCGGGCCGGGGCCGACATAGAGCGCAGTGGGACGGATGAGGCGGCCTTCGCGCTTCTGCTCGAGGACGTGCGCCGACCAGCCGGCGACGCGGGCGCACGTGAAGATCGAGGTGAAGAGCTCGGGTGGCACTTCGGCGAGGTCGAGGATGACCGCGGACCAGTACTCGACATTCGTCGCGAGGACGCGGTCGGGCTTGCGCGCGTGTAGCTCGGCGAGCGCGGCACGCTCGAGCGCCTCGGCGACCTCGAAGCGCGGCGAGCCCAGTTCGCGGCACGTCCTGCGGAGCACCTTCGCACGCGGGTCTTCCGCGCGGTAGACGCGATGGCCGAAGCCCATCAGCCGCTCGCCGCGGTCGAGCGCGTCGCGCACCCAGCGCTCGGCATCGCCCGTGCGTTCGACTTCGTCGATCATCTTGAGCACGCGCGCCGGGGCGCCGCCGTGCAGCGGTCCCGAGAGCGCCCCGACGGCGGCGGAGAGCGCCGCGGCGACGTCGGCGCCCGTGGAGGCGACGATCCGCGCCGTGAACGTCGACGCGTTGATGCCGTGCTCGGCGGCGGAGATCCAGTAGGCGTCGATCGCCTTCACATGGTCGGGGTTCGCTTCGCCGCGCCAGCGGATGAGGAAGCGCTCGGGGATCGTCCTCCCCCTGTCCACCTCCTCCTGGGGGACGGGTGGCTTGCCCGCTCCGCGCGCGGACTGCGCGACGAAGGAGAGCGCCATCACGGACGCCCGCGCGAGGTTGTCACGGGCCTGCTCGTCGGAGATGTCCAGGAGCTGGCCGAAGCCCCACTCGGGGGCGAGCATTGCGAGCGCGGACTGAACATCGACACGCGGATCGCCGGAGCGCACCGTGAGCGGGTGCGGTTGGGCGGGGGGAAGGCCGGGCTCGAAGTGGCCGTCGACGAGCAGGCCCCACACCTGCTCGTAGGGGACGGCGCCGACGAGGTCTTCGATGTCGACCCCGCGGTAGCGTAATGAGCCTCCCTCCCTGTTGGGCTCCGCGATCTCGGTCGCGAAGGCGACGACGCCTTCGAGGCCCGATTGCACCTCAGTGGTGGCATTGCCGTTCTGATGCACGGCGCCGCCGGTCTGAACCTCGCTCATGGGACTCGCTTTCTGGCAGGCCTAGGGATGTTCCAGGGCTTCATGGATCGCATGCAGCCCGGCTTTGCGTATGCCTTGTGGGCTACGTATATGGTTGCACCAACCACTGCGGAAGGAGGCGAGCGAAGTGCCAGACGGCGAGTTGATGTTCCGGCCGGTGACCGCGCTTGCGGCGATGGTGCGCTCGGGCGAGGTCTCCGCACGGGAGCTCGTCGAGGTCTCGCTGCGGCGCATCGATGAGCTGAATGGGAAGCTCAACGCGTTCGTCGACGTCGATGCCGAGGGAGCGCTTGCGGCCGCGGACGGCGTCGGACAGGGCGATGCCAGGACGTTCGCCGGGGTGCCGATCGCGATCAAGAACAACCGCGCCGTGAAGGGAATGCGGCTCACCTACGGCTGCGAGCTGATGGCCGACCACGTCGCGGATTACGACCACAACGTCACGAGGCGGCTCAAGGAAGCGGGCTTCATCGTCGTTGGGACGACGACGCTGCCCGAGTACGGCATCCTGCCGGTCTCCGAGGCGCGGCTCTTCGGCCCGACGCGCAACCCGTGGGACCTCGAGCGGACCCCCGGCGGCTCCTCCGGCGGCTCGGCGGCGGCGGTCGCATCGGGGATGGTGCCCGCCGCGCACGGCAACGACGGCGGCGGCTCGATTCGCATCCCCGCCGCGTGCTGCGGGCTCGTCGGCCTCAAGCCCGCTCGGGGGCGCGTCTCGATGGCTCCCGATCTCGGCGACTCAGAGCTCGGGATCGACGGCATCCTCACCCGCACGGTCGCCGAGACGGCGGCGGTTCTGGACGAGATCGCGGGGTACGAGCCGGGCGACGCTACGTGGGCCCCTCCGCCTTCAGAGCCCTTCGCGGCGACCGCTGCCCGGACGCCCACACCCGAGGCCGGAGAGAAGGTGGAAATCGGAGGCTTGCGGATCGCGGTCACGATGCTCCCGCCGACGCCCGACGCGGTCGTCGACCCGATCTGCGCAGAGGCGGTGACTGCGACCGCCGACCTGCTCGGCTCGCTGGGGCACGAGGTGGAGGAGGTCGATCCGCCGTGGCAGCTCGAGGGGCTCACCCAGATCTTCGGAGCGGTCTTCTCGAACCACATCGCCATGAGCATCGGCTACTCCGCGGCGATCGCGGGGCGCGACGCGACAGACGCCGACATGGAGCCAATGAGCTGGGCGATCTACTCGATGATGCAGCACGTCAACGCGGTCCAGGGGCTCGGCCTCAACGCCCAGCTGCAAGGGGTCGCGCGGCACATCATCTCCTTCCTCGAACCCTATGACGCGCTGCTCACGCCCGCGCTCGCGGAACGGCCGCTGCCGATCGGCACGCTCGACACCGCGGCTCCGGAGCCGCTGGAGACGTTCACGCGCGCCGGGCTCTTCACGCCCTTCACACCGATGATCAACGCCACCGGGCAGCCGGCGATCTCGGTGCCGCTCTTCCAGGGTGAGGACGGGCTGCCGCTCGCGGTACAGCTCATCGGCCGGCCCGCCGGCGAGGGCCAGCTGCTCGCACTGGCCGCGCAACTGGAAGCCGCGCGGCCCTGGACCGAGCGTCGGCCACCGGTCTCCTAGCCGGCCTGCCGGCGCCCGAGGCCGAGCACCGCGGGCATCTCCTTGGGCGCCACGCCGAGGCGCTCCGCGTCCGCACTGCCGCGAACCGTCGTCATGGACACTTCGGTGAGCTCGGCCTCCTCCCACGTCGGCAGCAGCGAGTCGGCACCCATCCGCTGCGCCATTCGCAATCCGCGCGAGACGAGCGGGGTCGGCACCGTGAGCAGCGGCCGCGGCCGCTCGAGCGCTCGCAGCAGCAGCCGCGCCACCTCGGCGACGGTGCGAGTCTGCGGGCCGGCCAGCTCGAGGCGGGTGTGCGGATCGGCTGCCGGCGCGCGTAGGCACGCCGCGACGCACGCTGCGACGTCGTCCGCCCAGATCGGCTGAAGCTCGGCGCGCCCACCGCCGGGAAGCGGCACCGCGGGGAGCAGTGAGAGGCGCGCGAGCAGCTGTGACCAGCGGTCGCCCGGGGCGTACGCGAAGGATGCGGCGAGCACCGTCGTGTGGAGATCAGCCTCGCCGACCGCCTGCTCTGCGAGCGCCTTCGCGCGGAACAGGCGGGCGCGGTGATGGGTCGAGGCGCCGAGCGCGGAGAGGAAGACGAAACGCTCGGCGCCCGCGCGACGCGCGGCGTCGACCATCCGCCACGACGCGATGCCGTTGAGCTCCTCGATCGACGCGTAGGGCTGGTCGCGCGTCGAGGAGGCGAGGTGAACGACCGTGTCGACACCGCGC
The DNA here is from genome assembly GCA_963738355.1 of uncultured bacterium. Taxonomy (GTDB): domain Bacteria; phylum Actinomycetota; class Thermoleophilia; order Solirubrobacterales; family Solirubrobacteraceae; genus Palsa-744. The sequence continues at coordinate 329,781 of CAVTWF010000009.1, read as the reverse complement.
ATCGCGTTGCGGAACGAGGGCGGGTCCGCAAGGTCGCCGAGCGCGATCTGCACGCGCACACGCTGCGCGCCCAGGCGTCGCGGATCGCGCACCAGGCACCGCACGGCGTGGCCTTCGGTGAGAAGCCGCGGCAGCAGCGCTCCACCGATGAGCCCCGTGGCACCCGTCAGCAGCAGCATGGTCGCAAGCTAGCGGAGCGCGCAGGCGGTTAGAATGGCGCCCGCCCCCACTGCCGGAAGCCACCGAAAAGGAGCAGAGGAACATCGATGGCGTACGTGATCGCTGAGCCGTGCATCGGCACGAAAGACAACTCGTGCGTCGAGGTCTGTCCCGTGGACTGCATCCACCCGACGCCCGACGAGCCGGGCTACGACGAGGCGGAGATGCTCTACATCGATCCCGACGAGTGCATCGACTGCGACGCGTGCGTCGAGGCGTGCCCCGTGGACGCATGCTTCGCCGAAGATCAGCTTCCGGACGAGTGGGAAAAGTACGCGCAGATCAACGCCGAGTACTACGCGGCGAGCCGCTAGCTCCACCTACGCCATCGGCAGCGAAGCGCCGACCGGCGCGGGGCTCGCGGCGGGCGGGCCAACCGGCGGGCTTTCAACGCTCGCGAGCACCGGCAGCTCGACGGGCGTCATCGCGATGATGCCGCGCGCTGCGTGGCGGATCGCCTGGGAGGCGGGATCGTCCGGATCCTCGATCAGCAGCGGCACACCCCCGTCCGCGTGCTCGCGCAGCGGCATCGTGAGCGGAACGTTGGCGAGCAGCGGCACGTCGAGTTCGTCGGCGAGCTCCTGCCCGCCGCCCTCGCCGAAGATCTTGTAGCGCTCGCCATCGGGCGTCGCGAAGAACGACATGTTCTCGATCACGCCGGCGATCTCGAGCGACACCTTGTTCGCCATCTCCGCGGCGCGCCGCGCAACCTTCTGCGCGGTTGCCTGCGGCGTCGTGACGATCAGCAGCTTCGATTGCGGCAGCATCTGAGCGAGCGTCATCGAGACGTCGCCAGTGCCGGGCGGAAGGTCGATCAGCAGGTAGTCGAGCTCGCCCCAGTCGACGTCCTGCAGGAACTGCGCGAGCGCCTTGTGGAGCATCGGCCCACGCCAGACGACGGCCGCGTCCTCCTCGATGAAGAAGCCGATCGACATCACGCTCACGTCGAACGCGCTGTTCGGGACGATCTTGCGCTCTGCCGAGACGGCGGGGCGCTTCGCGCCGAGCCCGTACATCCGCGGTATCGAGTAGCCCCAGACATCCGCGTCGAGCACGCCCGCCCGCTTCCCCTCGGCGGCGAGCGCGGCCGCGAGGTTCGCGGTGAGCGTCGACTTGCCCACACCGCCCTTGCCGGAGCCGACGCAGAGCACGTTCTTGACCTGCGCGAGCGACCCCTCCGGGAGGCTGCCGCGGCCGAGCTTCTGTGCGAGCGTCTGCTTCTGCTGGTCGCTGAGGACGTCGAAGAAGACGTTGACGTGGTTGACGCCGTCGAGTGCGGACACGGCCTCCCGGACGGCGTTCTGGAAGTGCGAGCGGACGGGGCAGCCGGGCGTCGTGAGCGAGACGGTGACGTCGACGACGCCGTTCTCGCCGATCTCGATCGAGCGGACCATGTCGAGCTCGACGATCGAGCGTCGCAGCTCGGGGTCGATCACGGCGCGCAGCGCGTTCTGGATTTCGTCCCTGTTCACGGCCTCATTGTGGCAAATGCCCGAAGGGCGCCGAAAGCGCCCGATGTGAGCGCCGCATTCAGCAGCCAGCGGGGCGGTGTTGCCCCGCCCCGCTGGCTTAGGGAGGAGAGGGTCCTGCTTTCCACCGGCGAGTCAGGTGCCGGCAGCTCGCCGCCACGGTCTCTCCGCACCGAAGCGGGGAAGCGGTAGTGCGCCCTCGGCCTCGCCGAGCTACACCTCGCTGAGGACGCGATCCTGCACGCGGCCCGCGAGCTCGCTGCTGTCGTCGATCCGCGACTTCAGCGTGTCTCCGAACCAAGTCTGCGTCTTTTCGAACTGCTCTTGTGCCTGCTCGACCTGCGACGAGAGGTCCTTGCGGAGGCGGTTGCTCTGCCGGTCGAGTTCGCGCCGCCGCTGGCGTACTCCGCGCTCGAAGCGCGTTCGGGTCTTGCGCACCTCGCGCTCGAGCCGCTTGCGCGCGGTGCCCCCGCGACGCTCGAAGCGGCGTAGCTGAGCCTCGATCTTGCTCGAGCTCGAGTACGTGGAGATGGCGTCTTCGACGCCCGTGACGAGGGCGTCGCGCGCCATCAGCGCTGCGCCGACGGGGATCAGGATCGCGCGCTCGGCGTAGTCGCCCACGCGCGTAGCAGGCCCGCGGGTGCTCCTCGAGGTGCTCGCCCGGCTGCGCGTGCGCGTGCTGTTGTTGCGGCCGCGGCTGCTCGTGCTCCGGCGGGTGCGTGCCCTCGACGTCGACTTGCTGCTGCGGGCTCGGCTCGCGGCGGGCGCCGAGCTGGGACTCGCGGAGGGCGCCGAGCTGGGACTGGCGTGGGGCGCTCCGCTATCGCTTGATTGAGAAGTCGGACTGGCCATGGGTTCGATGGTTGCCTCCTGGGAAGCTTCGGGATTCCACCGCCCGTTTCCTTCACGAGCGGCCGTCTGGGTACGGTCAATGAGCTCGTGCTCGAGCTACAGCCTACCACGAACACATGTTTGTGCAACGAGTGCGCGCGGCGCGGCGCCATCAATAGCTACAAACGCCGCAGAGTGCGGTAAATGCTGGTGAAGCAGGCCCACGCGAACTCGAACATGTGTTCGTCTCAGGCCATCCTCGCGAGCCACAGCTGCGGCGCCTCGAGCTCCCGCGCGCTCGGCAGCGCGTCCGCGGACTCGAACGCCCTAGTGAGCATCGGCGGTCCGCCGCGAGCGACGACCGCGTCGCAGAAGCGGCGGCCGATCTCGTACTGGCGCAGCTTCAGCTCGATGCCCAGCAGACGCTCGAGCACACGCCACGGCATACCGCGCGTCTGGCGCCGCCGCGTCATCGCGTCGCGGAGCTTCGAGAGCGAGGGCAGCACGTCGGCGCCGACGGCGTCCATCACGTGCTCCGCGTGACCCTCGATCAGTGACATCGCCGACTGCATGCGCTCGACGAGCGCCCAGCGCGACTCGCCGAGGGTGATGCGCAGCAGTTCGCCGCGGCGCAGACGCTCGATGAGCGCCCTCGCGTCGCCGCCGCGAAGCCCGCCGAGCACGTCCCCGGCCGAGACCGTCACCTGCATACGCTCGATGAGCTCGTTGAGCAGCGAGGCGAGGTGGCCCTGCAGCCAGGGCGTCCCGGAGAACTGGACCGCGTGCGTGACCTCGTGGATCGCGACCCACGACGTGAGCTCCTCGCGGTCGACATGCAGGTTGCGCGCCGCCTGCCCGAGGTTCGGCGCGACGAGCAGCAGACGCGGAGTGCCCGAGGGGTTCAGCAGTTCGATGTCGTACTGGCCGAGCACGCGCTGCGAGAGCATCCCCGTGAGGGCTCCCACCTGGGCGCCCAGGAGCAACCCGGACGCCGAGCGCATCGCGCGGGCGAGCGGCGCCTCGAGGCGCCGCGGCTTGCTGGCCGCCAGCCCGCGCTCCGCGAGCGGCTCGAGCATCGGGCGCATGCTCTTGAGGTTCGCGGCGATCCACCGCGGACGGTCGACCGTTTCGAGCGCGGGCAGCTCTCGCGTCGGGGTGAGTCCGGAATACGAGCTCACGCGCTCTGCGAAGCGCTGCGTGAGCGCGCCGACGGAATCCGCCGCGAGCTCGCCGTGGGGAGGGTTGCCGGCGACCAGCTCGCCGATCCGTTGCGCAAGATCCCAATCGATCGCGTCCACACCCATATCCTAGGGGGGTGCCTCCCTCCAGAGCGGCGCCTTCGCCGCTGCCCTCCTCGCCGTCCGCCCCCCGCGTCACCCGCGGCGAGGCCGGAGCGCAGCCGGTCACGGAGGTCGAGCGTCAACACGAGCTTCCGATCGGCGTGCGCGCCGCTTCGCTGCTGTCCGGCGTTCCGGGATCGGGGAAGACGAAGCGGCTGATCGCGCGCGTCGTCGAGCTGCTGCGCGAAGGGGTTGCGCCCGAGAGCCTGCTCGTGCTGGCCCCCTCGCCGCGCGCGGCAATCGTTCTCGCCGCGCGGCTGCGAGCGGATCTTGGCGACCGATCCGGGGAGGGCGAGCCCGTGGTGTCGAGCGCGGCGGCATTCTGCGAGCGGCTGCTGCGCAGCGAGGCGCTCGCGGCGGGACTCGATCCGTTCTTCGTGCTCGCCAACCGCGCAGACCGGCTCGCGATGTTGCTCGGCACCGCACGTGAGGCCTCGGGAGGAGCGCTCCGCGCTCGCCCAAGAGGGTCCGCGCCGCGGACGCCGGCTTCGGCGCTGCGGGCGATCGAACGCATCGACCGGCTCAAGGAGGCGCTAGTCGACGCCGAGCGCTACTCCTCCTGGGCGCAGGCGCAGCAGGCCGACGCGGAGCATCCCGCGCACGCCTTCGCTGCGCTCTATGCCGAACACGAGCTGATGCTCGCGGCGCGCGAGGCGCTCGACGCCGGCGATCTTCCCGTACGCGCAGCCGCGCTGGTGAAGGACGACACCGGGGTGCGTGGACGGCTCGCCGCTCGCTTCGGCCATGTCTTCTTCGACGACTTCGAGGATGTGGGGCCTGCGCTAGGCGCCCTGGTCGAGGTCCTCGCGCAAAGCGTTTCCAACATGACGCTCGTGGGAGATCGGCAGTGGCTCGGCACCTTCGCGCGCGCGCATCCGGACGCGACCTCGGTCGAGCTGCGGGAGAGCGTGCGCTGCGGGCCGCGCCTGCTGGACGCCGCGAACGCCGCGCTCGGGCGACCCGCGCCGGAGGAGCCGGAGCCCGCGGCGCCGGAGCAGATCGCCTTCTGGCGGTGCGCCGATGAGCGCGCGCGCGCCGAGGTGATCGTCGCCGAGATCGAGCGCCTGGTCGCTGCCGCCGGTGCTTCGGCTGCTCCCTCGATCGGCGTCCTCGTCAGCTCGCTTGCGCGCGATGGCCGCGCGCTCGTGGGAGCGTTGAAGGAGCGCGCGATCCCCTATCGCCTCGCGTGCGCGAGCGAGCTCTTCGAGCGCGCCGAGGTACGGGACCTCCTCGCGTGGATGCGGCTCCTCAGCGACCCGCTCGATCGAAATGCGGCGATCCGGCTGCTCACGCGTCCGCCCGTCGAGCTGCGCCCGGTCGATCTCGCGCGCGTCGTGCAGCTTTCCCGCCGGCGAAAGCTCGACATGCTCCCGGCGCTCGCCGCGGCGCTCGAGGCCCCGCAGCTTCCGCCCGAGGCGCGCGAGCGCATCTCGACGTTCCTCGCCATCTACGACGAGCTCGCCGCGGCACTCGCGGAGCTGCGGCCGGAGGAGCTCCTGCACCGCGTGATCGATCGCGCGGGCCTGCGCAGGGAGCGGCTCCTCGGCGAGGGCGACGGAGCGACCGAGGGTCTTGTCAGCCTGAGCCGCATTCAGGAGCTCGCCGCGCACTCCGCTCAGTTCGAGCCGCAGGGCGATGCGCGCAGCTTCGCCGCGTATCTGAGCGCCGCGAGCGTCGCGGGCTTGACGCTCGAGGATCTCGCGAGCGAGGGCGCCGAGACCCGCGCGGCCGATAACGGGGCCGCCGTGGAGGTGCTGACCTTCGAGCATGGTCGTGGGCATGAGTTCGACCACGTGTTCCTGGTCGGCATCGATGATTCCGCGGGTAGCCGGGGCACGACCGAGACCGAGCCGGGAACCGGTGGCGACCATCTGCTCGCGCCCCTGCTCGCCCACGCCGGCGGGGCCGACGCGGAGCGCCGACTCCTGTACATCGCGATGACGCGGGCACGCGAGCGCGTCGTCCTCGTCCACACCGCGCGCGCCGCGGACCGCTCGCCTCAAGGGCCGATCGCCGCGGCCGAGGACGCTCGGCGCGCGGTCAGCGCGCAGTGGGAGGACCATGCGCCCGAGCCACGCAGCTCCTCCGAGGCGCTGCAGAGTGCGATCCGCGCGCTTCGGCGCCACGTGCTCGAGGACGTCACGCGCATCGGGGGGCGCCTGGGCGAGTTGCGACTGGACACGGGCGAGGACATCTCGCACGGCGTCGTTCGCTACCTGCAGCTCATCAAGCTCGCGGCGCTGCTCGAGCGCTCCAACGAGCAGAGCCTCGCGGATGCTCTCCCAGACATCAATGCTCGCCTGCTTGCCGCCTCGACGCCACTCGAGCGAGAGCTCCTGGAGTCCTCCGAGCTCGACGCCACGCTGATCGCCGAATCCTCGCGCGCCGCGGGCGGGATGCAGGGCGCAGCCGCTCGAGAGTCGATCACCGAGGCCGCGCTCGGCGGCAGCGCGAGTGCACCGGAGGACGCGCGGCTCGTCTCGTTTCTGCCCCGCCACGGCGCCGGTCTGATGCTCTCGGCATCCGACATCGCCTCTTACCGCGCATGCCCCCTGCGCTACAAGTTCGCGCGCGTCCTGCGGATCCCGTCCGAGCAGACGCCGCAACAGCGCTTCGGGATCATGGTTCACAAGGTACTCGAGCGCTACCACTCCGAGTCGGAGGGCACGCCTGCGCGGGGTGCCGACGACCACACAGCGCTCATGCGCCTCCTCGACGCCGCGTGGAGGCGCGCGGGGTTCCGCGAGAGCCCCGGCGAGCTCGCGCTGCTCGAGACCGCCCGCGCCGCGCTCACGCGCTACCAGCAGCAGCTCGCCGACCAGCCCGGGCGCCCTGTCTGGTTCGAGCGCTCGTTCTCATTCCCCGTCGGCCCGCATCTCGTGCGCGGGCGCGTGGACCGCGTCGATCGGATCCCGGATGGCGATTACGAACTGATCGACTACAAGACGAGCCACGCTCGCAGCGCAGCGCAGCTCGAAGGGGACATCCAGCTCGCGCTCTATGCGCTCGCCGCCCGCCGTGCATGGGACGTCACCGCCGAGCGCCTCGCCTACTACTACGTCCTCGACAACCGCAAGGTCCCGCTCACGGTCGCGCAAGACTCACCCTCGCTCCAACGTGTCACCGACACGATCACGGACGTCGCCGACAGCATCCGCGCGCTCAAGTTCGAGCCCACGCCCTCCTACGAGGTCTGCTCGGCGTGCGACTTCCTGAGCATCTGCCCGGCGGCAGAGGCGTAGGCCCGGGCTAGCTTCCCTCGCCGCCGCGCTGGCGCAGGAAGCGCTGGAACTCGCGCGCGAGGATGTCGCCGGACGGGAGCTCGTCGACGGTGAGCGGCTGCTCCTCGGTCTCGGTCGACTGCTCCAGGCGTTCCACGAACGCCTGGATATCGGGGTCGCTCTGCACGGCAAGGCCGACCTGGCGCTCGTAGTCCGCCGCGGCGAGCTCGAGCGCCGAAGCGTCGACCGATACGCCGACCAGCCCCTCGAGCTTGCGCAGGAGCGCGAGCGCGGCCTTTGGGTTCGGCGCGGCCGCCACGTAATGGGGGACGCTCGCCCACAGGCTCACGGCCGGCACCCCCGCCTCCGCGCATGCGCGGTGGACGACGCCGACGATCCCCGTCGGTCCCTCGTAGCTCGAGCCCTTCAAGCCGAGCCGTTCGACGAGTGCCGGGTCGGAGGCCAGCCCGGTCATCGGGACGGCGTGCGTGTGCGGGATCTCCGCGAGCAGTGCACCGACCGTCACGACCATCTGCACGCCGAGCGCCTCGGCGAGCTCGACGACGAGCGCGCTGAAGGAGCGCCAGCGAAGCGACGGCTCCGGCCCCACCATCAAGACGAGGTCGCGCGGCGCGCGGGGGACGGGCGCCTCGAAGAGCTCCAGCGCGGGCCACTCGACCTCGCGAGTGACGCCGTCGACGAGGCGGATTCGCGGACGCGTCGCCTGGTAGTCGAAGAACTCCTCAGCGTCCGTCCACGCGAAGCGCTTGCCCTCGAGGGCGGAGCTGAAGAACGAAACCGCCGCGCTCGCGGCCTCGCCGGCGTCGTTCCAGCCGCGGAACGCGCAAACGAGCGCGGGAGCTCGTAGGCCCGACGGGCGATGGTCCCAGGTCAACGGCTGCATCCGACTCACCGTACATCATCACCTTATGGCCTCAGCGAGCCTCCATACGAGCCCGGAGCTCTCCCCCAATCCGCCCGGGACGCACGACGGCGAGGCGCGACGCCGCGCGATCGCGACGCTGCGCGCGGGCGAGGAGCTCGAGGCTGTGTACGCGTGCACGCGCAAGGAGCGCCAGATCTCGCGCACCGGCAGCGCCTTCCTCACGGTGGAGCTGCGCGACCGCACCGGGGCGATCACGGGCCGCGCGTTCCGCGACGCCGACTTCCTCGCCGGCTGCTTCGAGCGCGGCGACCTCGTCCGCGTCAGCGGGCGGGTCAAGAGCTTCAACGGCGGGCTCCATCTCGAGCTCCAGGCGATCGAGCGCGCGCCGGCGAGCGAGGCGGACCCCGCGTCGTTCCTGCCCGCTGCATATCGCGACATCGACGAGCTCGATGGCTTCCTCGAGCATCTCGCGCGCGAGGTCTACGACGACGGGCTCTCCGCGCTCCTGCGGTCGCTCCTCGGGGACGCGCAATTGCGCGCCGAGCTGCGCCGCGCGCCGTGCACGGCGCCGAGATCGGGACCCTTCGACGGACGGCGCACGCACGCGCACCATGCTTACCTCGGCGGCCTCCTCGAGCACACGGTCGCGGTGGCGACGATGTGCCTCGAGCTATGCACGTTGCACCCGCGCCTCGATCGTGACCTCCTGCTGAGCGCCGCGCTCGTCCACGACGTCGGCAAGACGCGCGAGTTCGCCTACGGCGCGGAGATCACGCGCAGCGAGGAGGGACAGCTGCTCGGTCACATGGAGCTCGGCCTTCGAGTCATCGCCGGGCACGCTCCGGCGTCGCTGCCGGCGGACCGTCGTCTCGCGCTCGAGCACTGTGTGCTTCTTCACCACGGCCCCGACGCCGCGGCCGGTCGCGGCTTCGCGTCGGCGGAGGCGCTCGCGCTCTACCGAGTCAACGCGCTCGACGCGCACGTGAAGGGCGCGTTGGAGGGCTCGGCGCGCTCCGGTAGCCCACCTCTTGCACGTCCGCGCCCAGCGGTTGAGGCCTCGAGGTGACGTGTCGAAGAGGCGCGCAAAGGAGCGGCTCGATATGACGCGTGCAACTGACGAGAAGAACTTCATCGCCCGTCTGGGGCGGCCCCGAGCGGCCCTCGGGACCGCGGCGCTCGTGCTCGCAACGGCAGTCGCGTGGCCCGCCGCAGCGCTCGCGGCGCCGCTCGGCGCGGTGACCGAGTACCCCGTCATCAGCGCCAACAGCACGCCGACGAGCATCGCCCCCGGCCCCGAAGGTAACGAGTGGTTCACGGAGAAGAGCGGCAACCGCATCGGTCGCATCACGCCGGCGGGCGGGGTCACGGAGTTTCCGATCCCGACGCCTGCAAGCGAACCGTCCGGGATTGCGCTTGGCCCGGAAGGCAACCTCTGGTTCACCGAGTACAAGGGCAACAAGATCGGTCGCATCACGCCTGCGGGCGTCATCACGGAGTTCCCGCTGCCGACGGCCGAACGCGGCCCGCTGGGAATCGCCGCGGGCTCGGACGGCACCCTGTGGTTCACCGAGTACGGCATTGGCGCCACGCAGGGCCAGGGCGGCGCGATCGGTCGCATCACCCCCTCGGGCGCGATCGGCGAATACGCAACGCCGACGCCGGAAAGCGGCCCGTTCGCGATCACGAGCGGCCCCGACGGCAACCTTTGGTTCACGGAGCCGAGCAAGGGCAACGTCGGACGCCTCGTCCCGAGCTCCTTCAGCTTCAACGAGTTCCACGTGAGTGGCGGGGGGCCTCACGACATCGCGCCCGGCCCTGACGGCAACGTCTGGTTCACCGAGGAAGGCAGCAGCAAGATCGGGCGCATCACCCCGAGCGGCACCACGGTCACGCTCGTCAGCCTCGAAGCGAACAGCCGGCCGAACGGCATCGCGCCCGGGCCCGACGGCGCGCTGTGGTTCACAGAGAACGCTCAGCAGAAGGTGATCGTCGAAGGCACGGAAGAAACGATCGAAGTGTCGCGGGTCGGCCGCATCACGCCGAGTGGCGAACTCGAACTGTTCCCGACGCACGTGCTCGAAAGCGGCCCCGAAGGGATCGCGCCGGGCGCCGACGGCAACCTCTACTTCACCGAGGCGTCTCGCAACAACATCGGCCTCGTGGGCACCGGTGTGGCGGGACCGCTGCTCGGGCCCCCCGTCGTCAGCGGCGACCACGAGGCCGGCTCGCCGCAGACCTGCAGCGCGTCATGGGCGAGCTGGGCATCGCTGCAACCGTCGGCGGCGCTCTTCGGTTTCGACGGCTACCAGTGGCTGCTGAACGGCACGCTCGTCGCGACCGGCCCCACGTACACCCCGACGAAGCCGAACATCGGCTACCCCCTCGCGTGTACGGAGGTCGTGACCTACCCGCTGCTCGACGTCACGACCGGCGCGGCCAGCGCGGCCGCCACGGTGATTCCGCCGCCGCCGACGCTCGCGTCGGCGCAGCAGTCGAAGGCGAAGTGGCGCGAGGGCAAGAAGCTCGCGCACATCAGCTTGGCGGGCAAACGCGGTCGCCGAGGCCACGGGCACAAGCACCGCAAGCCGAAGCCGCCGGTGGGCACCACGTTCGCGTTCACCCTCAGCGAGGAAGCGGGCGTGAAGTTCACTTTCACGCACAGCGTGAGCGGTCGCGAGGTGGCTCACAAGTGCGTCGCGAAGACGCACCGCAATCGCAAGCACAAGGGTTGCCACAGCGTCGTGACCGCAGGCGTGCTCTCGTTCACCGGTCACGAAGGCGTCAATCACGTGCGCTTCGAAGGTCGCATCTCCGCCGCCACGAAGCTGAAGCCCGGGCCGTACACGCTCACGATCACCGCGGCGAACACGACGGGCCCGGCTGCGCCGGCCACGCTGCACTTCACGATCGTCAAGTAGCGGCCGCCGCGCGGCTCGTCTCATGGCGTGAGGCCCGCCGCGCCGCTCGGGTCCGGCGCGGTTTGTAGTAGGACGGTGGGATGAGCAGCGGCGACGCAGCCACACGCGCCCTCAACGCCGGCTGGCAAGGGATTCGCGGCGGCGGGCGCTTACTGCGCGGCGGGGTGGTCAAGCGCGTAGGGGGCCCGGCGCGCGCACAGGTGATCGCTGCGTTCGGCGGCGTGCTCGCGTTGAGCAGCGCCGACTCCGCGACCGTCGGCGCGGTGGCGCCGCAGCTCGAGCACTCGCTGCACATCGGGAACGCCGAACTCGGCCTTCTTTACTCGGTCACGCTGGTCGTGGGGGCGGTCTTCGTGATTCCGGTCGGCGTGCTCGTCGATCGCACGAAGCGGATGCCGCTGCTCGCCGCGAGCGTCGCGCTGTGGAGCGTCGCGACGCTCTTCAGCGGGTTCGCCGGGAGCTACTCGGGCCTTCTGCTCACGCGCCTTGCGCTGGGTGCGGTCACGGCCACGGCGGGTCCCGCGATCGCCTCGCTCACGGGTGACTACTTCCCGGCGCGTGAGCGCGGCACCGTGTACGCGTACATCCTCGGCGGGGAGGTCGCGGGCACGGCCCTCGGCTTTGTCGCGAGTGGCGTGCTCGCGAGCGCGTTCTCGTGGCGCGTCCCCTTCATCGTGCTCTCGATCCCCGGCTTCTTTCTCGCCCGCTTCCTGTGGCGAAGGATTCCCGAGCCGCTGCGGGGCGGACAGAGCCGGCTGGAGCCCGGCGTGGGCGACCTCGACGAGGCGTTCGCCTCCGCGGCCTCCCGCGCTCGCGGCGAAACGGGAGAAGGGGAAGCGGACGCGCCGGCGGATGACCTCGCGCACGACGTCGCGCGCACACACGGGGTGAGCCCGGACCCGCGGCTCGTGCTGCGCGAGTCGCCGCGGCGGATGAGCCTCGTGCGCGCCCTCCGCTACATGTTCTCGATCCCGACGTTCGTGCTGCTGATCATCAGCTCGTCGCTCGGATACTTCTACTTCGCAGGCCTTCAGACGTTCGCGATCCTGTTCGTGCGCGGGCACTTCCGCGAGGGCCAGGTGACGGCGGAGCTCGTGGTCGTGACGCTCGTGGCGGGGGCGCTCGCCGGCACGCTCGTGAGCGGACGGCTCACCGACTACTTGCTGCGACGAGGCTTCCTCAACGCGCGTGTGTGGGTGCCTGCCGTTTGCTACCTGGGCGCCGCCTGCCTGCTCGTCCCGGGATTCCTCGGCAGCCACCTGACGCCTGCGCTGTGGTTCGACATCGGTGGCGCGACGCTCATCTCGGCCGCCAACCCGCCGCTCGACGCCGCGCGCCTGGACATCATGCCGGCCGGCCTGTGGGGGCGCTCCGAGAGCACGAGGACCTTCCTGCGCTCGATTGCGCAGGCGTTCGCGCCAGTCCTCTTCGGGGGGCTCGCGGACCTCATCGCGGGCATCGCCCCGCAGCAGTCGCCGGTTGGGACCCATCCGGGTGCCGTCTCGATCAGCACGGGCACGGGGCTCCAGGTCACCTTCCTCATCATGCTCGTCGCGCTTGCGTTCGCCGGCGTCTTCCTGCTCAGGGCGCGCTTCACCTATCCGCGCGACGTCGCCACCGCTGGAGCCTCCGCGGATGCCGAACGCGCGGACTCCGCGTCGCGGCACGCCACGGGCGCCGCGAGCGCGAGGGGCATCGGTTAGGGGTGGCTCGCCATCCCCCGCGCGCAGCCGCGCGAGGCGATGCTTGGATGCCGTCCTATTTCAGCCGGTGGTGCTGCCGGCGTGCTCCGGCTGCTCGACCGCCGCCGTAGTCGACGGATCGGCCGAGGGAGCCTCGGCGGGAGGCGGCGCTATCGGCGGCGCGGGAGCCTCCGGCTTCTCGCTCTCGCCCGTGATCGCGCCCTTGAACTCGCGGATGCCGGAGCCGAGCGAGCGCCCGATTTCCGGTAGGCGCCGCGCGCCGAAGATCAGAAGGAGCACTACGAGGATTGGTATCCAGTGGGTGGGGTTGTCCAGGCCCATTGAGCCTCTAAGGGTAGCCCTTTCGCGCCGCGGGCCTAGCGTCGCGCGGCGGATGCGTTCACCGGGGGATCCTCCTGTGGCGGCCGGCGCATCGCGTCGCGTGCGAGCTGGGCGGCCACGAACACGAGCAGCAGGGAGAAGCCGACGCGCAAGGCGCTGCCCGAAAGGGCGTTCGCGACCACGACGCCCGCGGCCGCGCCGCCGAGGGCGAACAGGCCCACGAGCACGCCATCTCGCCGGCGCACGTTGCCGTTGCGATCGTGCGTGATCGCGCCCACGATCGCCACGGGCACGATCGCGAGCAGTGAGGTCGCCTCCGCGACGTGCTGGCTCAAGCTGAGGAAGATCACGAGGCCGGGGACGAAGAGCACGCCTCCGCCGACGCCGAGCAGGCCCGCGATCGCTCCGCCTGCGAGCCCGATGACGATCGCACCGATCACTGGACCAGCAGCTCCACGGCTACCGCGACGAGCACGACCGAGAAGAGCAGCGCGAGCGTCCGGTGCGGAAGCCGCTGAGCAAGCCATGCACCGAACAGGACGCCAGCCACGGCGGGGACGCCCACGAGCACGCCGTCTGCGACGCGCAGGTTGCCGTAGGCGCCCTGCAGCGCTGCCGCGAAGGCCGCGATGAACACGATCGCGAGCAGTGAGGTGCCGACGGCTTCGCGCTGTTCGTAGCCCAGCCAGAGCACCAGCAGGGGCACGATTACGGTCCCGCCGCCGATGCCGAAGATACCGCTGAAGAACCCGGCGGCCGTCCCGATCACAGCGAGCCTCAGCAGCCTTTCGCGGTCTCTGCGCGCCTGCGCGATGGGTTGCCCCGCCACCGCGGGCGGGGCCTGGGGCGGCCGTGGCACTGAGGCGGCATACTAGTGCGCGTGTCATCCACTGCCACGCTTGTGCAGGCATTGGAGCCGCTGCGTTCGGACCCCACGCGCGCTGCCGTGCTGCTCGATGTGGACGGCACGCTCGCGCCGATCGTCGAACACGCCGAAGACGCGCACGTCTCGGAGGCGACGCGCGCGCTGCTCATCGAGGTGACGAAGCGCTACGGGCTCGTGGGGTGTGTGAGTGGGCGTCGAGCGCAGGCTGCGCGGCAGATCGTCGCGATCGGCAGCATCGCGTACATCGGCAATCACGGAGGCGAGCTACTCGCGCCCGGCGCGACGAAGACGCAGCTGCTCGACCCGGCGATCGCGGAGTGGGGTGCGCGCGTCGCCGCGTTCGCCGACGAGGCCTACGACGGCCGTCTGCGCACGCTCCGCGTGCGCCGCGAGGAGAAGGGCGTCGTGGTCGCCTTCCACTGGCGCGGCTCTCGCGACGAACCCGAGGCGGAGGCGGCGCTCAAAGCGCTCGCCGAGCAGGCGACAGAGAAGGGCTTCGCGGTCCATTGGGGGCGCAAGGTGCTCGAGGTGCGCCCGCCCGTCGCGCTCGAGAAGGGGCGCGGGATCGCGGTCCTATTCGAAGAGGCGCAGGGCACGCCCGTGCGCAGGCAGGAGGGCCCGTCGGCCGAGGCGGACGAGTCCACACAGGAGGGCGATGGAGCGCCGGACAAAGGCGAGGCCGGTGGAGGCGGCGAGGAGCTGAAGGCCGCGGCAGCGGGCTTGACCACCGCGATGTACGTGGGCGACGATCGCACCGATCTCGACGCGTTTCGCGAGCTGCGCAGGATGGTGGCTGCGGGAACGCTCGGCTACGCCCTGTGCGTGGCCGTGGCCTCAGATGAGGCGCCGGAGGAGCTCGTCGAGCAGGCGGACCTGGTCGTGGACGGCCCGACAGAGGTGCGCGCGCTGCTCGCCGCGCTGCTCTAGCGCGTTAGGCGGGGACCGCGGGCTGGGTCGAGCTCGCGGTCGGCTCGGGGGACTCCGCTTTGCAGACGCGGTTTCGGCCGGAGCGCTTGGCTTCGTAGAGGGCGGCGTCGGCCTGCCCGAACACCGCCTCGTAGACGAACTGCGATCCGAGCTCGGACGCGGCGACGCCGCAGCTGATCGTGACGTCGATCCCGCCGCCCAGCGGCTCCGCCTCGATCGACTGGCGAAGGAGCTCGGCGACCATGCCGGCCTGCTCGCGGTCGGAGCCCGGGAGCAGCACGAGGAACTCCTCACCGCCGAGGCGGTATGCGAGATCGAACGCGCGAAGCTGCTTGCGCATCAGGTAGGCGACGTCCTGGAGCACCGCGTCGCCGGTGTTGTGGCCGTGGGTGTCGTTGATCGTCTTGAAGTGGTCTATGTCCGCGACGACGACCCCGACCGAGAGGCCGGTGACGCGCGCCTGCTGTTCGAGCTCCTCGACACGCCCAGCGAGCGCGGCGCGGTTCAGCATCCCGGTGAGCTCGTCCACCACCGCCCGGCTGCGGTGTTCGACGTCGGACTGCATGAGCGCGACCGAGAACATCGCGACGGCGACGATCAGCGTCGCGGGGGCGACGACGAGCGGAGGATCGTTGATCACCGCCTGCGCGTCGACGCCGAAGGCGACCGCCAGCAGCAGGCCGATGGCGATCGCGATGCCCGCCGCGATGCCGCGGTCGGAGAAGCGCGAGGCGAGGGTCACGACGGGGATCGCGAGCCACGACATCGTCGCGACGGTCGGGCCGCCGGAGATCGACACGCTGATCGCGATGATCACCTCCGCGGCAACCCAGGCGGCGAACATGAGGTACTCGGGACGTTGCTTGGTCGAGATCAGCTTGTCGGCGAGGCCGAGCAGGACGGTTGCGACGGCGAGCGGGATGAGCGTCCAGAAGCCCAGCCACGGGCCGAGCACCACGAGCGCGCCCGCGAGGATCAGGAACGAGCGCCGCCGCACGGGCTGCAGGCGCACGTCCATATCGAGCATCCGCTCGCGATCCATGCCGTCGCGGATCAGCCACGAAGAATTCGCCATCGCTCATATATCGACGGCTTGTGCGGGAAGTGTGACGACACAACCGGTTTTCCGCGCAGACCGGGGCCCGCGCAGACCGGGGCGGAGTCCGACTCGTGCGGCGTGTGCCCGCCGATTCAGCCCGTGATTGCGGCGTTCGCGCGCACCGCCGGGCGCCGGCAGCTTTGCGTTAGCGCCACAGTCCCCGCTGTCTCCTCGCGTCAACGAACGTCCATCGCGCCACTGCCTCGCCGCGCGCGCACACTCCAACAAACGTCCACGGCCACAGGGCGATGGGCCCAGCGAGGCTGGTTTGAGGCATCTCGCCGCGAGCGATCGCGGGCAATTGGGTCGCACGGAGTGGACGAACGTCTTACGTGCACGACCGCTCGCGGCGGCCGTCAGAGCGTGTTGAAGCAGCCGTAGATCGTGAAGAGCGGGTTGACGACGCTCTTTCCCGACGAGTCGCGCATCGTCTGCGCGCCCACGAAGGAGGGTGGCGAGTCTGCCTTGTAACAGCCATCTCCCTGCACGCTCACGTCATAGGTGACGGGGGTCGTTTCGAACGGCACCGCGCCGGGTCGCGGCGTGAAGACGTAGACCGCGCATGCCCATTCGCCCGGCCCCCGCGGGTTGCTCGCGCGGCGGCCGCAGCGAGTCTGCGTGTTGAGCTTCGTGCCATGCGGCACGCGGCGCCCGAGCAGCCGCTGCTGGAGCAGCGTGAGATTGCTGAAGGTCGGCCCGAGGCTTGCCTGCAGGCGCGAAGCAGTCACTCCCGCGGGACCCCAGTTGCCCGCGATCGCGAGCAGCGCGATGAGAGCCGCGAGGGCGAGCACCACGCGTACGGGTCGTCCCCAGCCGCGTCTCCTTGCCGTCGGCGCGCCGGCGAAGTCGCGCCGACTGAGCACCCTCCACGACACCCACACGCACGCCGCCAGCCACGCGGCGCTGACGATCAGCGAAACGCCGAGCGGGCCGTAGTAGGGCTGCTTCGTGAAAAGCGCTTGCCAGTCGTCGAAGGCGGAGGCCGCGAGCAGCAGGTGGACCCATACGCCCGCTCCCACGAGGGCGAGCAGTTGCATGACGAGCGCGACGAGGCTGGGTCCGAGGACCCCCGCAATGCCGTTGCGCGTGAGCACCGAGAAAAGCACCGCGAGCCCGCCGAACGCGAGCGTAGGCGGAATCGAGAGCAACCAGCTCGCGACCACGACGCCGAGCGCGTGGCCCGGCGAGACGAGCGTCCCGCCGAGGCCCACGAGCGCCTGGTCGCCGACGAAGAGCAATCCCGCGGCGAGGCTCGAGAGGGCGGTGAGCAGGACCAGCGCGATCAGGAACGTCGCTGCCGCGAGCAGCTTCCCGGTGAAGAGCTCGCGCCGCGTGCACGAGCGCGTCAGGACCGTCTTCCACGTTTCGTAGCGGTCCTCGGAGGAGAAGATGTCGCCTGCCACGATCCCCGCGAGCAGCGGAAATCCCCAGGTGCCCGCGAAGCTCAAGACGACAAGGGAGACCGCGAAGCCGGAGGAGTGGACCCACGCGCCGAAGATCGTGTCGGCCGGGCTGCCCGACTGCGCGCTCAGGACAGCTGCGAACGCGAAGGGGCCGAGCAGGCACACGAGCGCGAGCAGCCGGATCGCCATCAGGCTGGCGAGCTTGCGCCGCTCGGCGCGAAAGGCGCGCATCGTCGCGCTCACGCCGGCGGAGCTGCTGCCGGAATGCTCGTCTCCTTCGAACCTCCGGACGTGAGCGCGAAGAACATCGATTCGAGCGGGCTCGTGACCTGCTCGAGGCGACGGACGGCGATGCCCGCCTGCCCGAGCGCTAGCACGTAGGCGTCGAGCGATCCTCCCCCGACCTCCAGCGAGAGCTCTCCACCCGTGGCCCGGCGGGCACGGACGCCGGGCTGTGCGGCGGCGATCGCAAGCGCGCGCTCGTCGTCGCTCGTGACAAAGGCGTACGCGCCCGCGGGCGCCTGCGCGCGCAGGTCCGCGACCGCGCCGTCCCACACGACGGCGCCCCGAGACATGAACGTGAAGCTGTCGCAGATCCCCTCGATCTCACCGATCTGGTGGCTGCTCAAGAGCACCGCGACGCCGCTCGCCGAGAGGTCGCGTACGAGCGCTCCCACTCTGCACGCACCAGCGGGATCGAGGCCCGCGATCGGCTCGTCGAGCAGCAGCAGCCGCGGCTCGCGCAGCAGCGCCGCCGCGATCCCGAGCCGCTGTCGCATCCCCGTGGAGTACCCGCTCACGCGGTCCTCGCCGCGCTCGGTGAGGCCGACGCGCTCCAGCGACTCGGGCACACGTGCAGCCGCACCCTCGTGGTCGAGCTCCGCGAGCAGCTCGAGGTTCGCCGCGCCCGGAGAGGTAGGGATAGAAGCTCGGATCCTCCACGAAACCCGCGACGCCCTCGAGCGACAGCGAGTCGTCGGCCTCGAGTGCTCGGCCGAAGAGCTCGATCGTGCCCGCATCCGGGCGCACCAGCCCGAAGAGGAGCCGCAGGAGCGTCGTCTTGCCCGCGCCGTTGGGGCCAAGGAGGCCGCGCACCTCGCCCTCCGCAAGCTCGAGCGATACGCCGTCGATTGCGCGGGATTGCTCGAAGCGCTTTGCGAGCCCGCACGCGCGTACCG
Source organism: uncultured bacterium (assembly GCA_963738355.1). Lineage (GTDB taxonomy): Bacteria > Actinomycetota > Thermoleophilia > Solirubrobacterales > Solirubrobacteraceae > Palsa-744. The sequence continues at coordinate 311,380 of CAVTWF010000009.1, read as the reverse complement.
CGGTCACGACGGCGCACTATACGCAGCGACGTGCTCATCCGGCGCACCCGCCGCGTGCGGTGGGTGCTTCTATACGACGCTCGTGCGCTTTGTCGAGTTTCTCAAGACGACCGTTCTGCTGACGACGGGCGCGGCGACCGCGCTCGCGGCGGTGACCGTGCTGGCCGTGGCCGACGGAGCGCCGAAGACGACGCTGTGGGTCAGCGCGGGCTGGTGGGTGGTCGCGGCGGGGATCGGACTGTGGCTCGGCCGCCGCATGCAGGCGAGCCCCGCGATCGCGAGGCTGCTGGCGGCCGCGAAGCCCGGCACCGCTCTCCCGCCCCATCGGCCGGCGGCGGTCCTGATCAACCGGCTGTGGCCGCTGCTCGTGCTGACCGTCGTCGCGGGCGGGCTCGCGGTGATCGCGCCGCAGGTGCCGGGCATCGGAGCCGGCTTCGCGATCATCGGAGCATTCGCGTGGCGCCGCCAGCACTCGGCGGTCGCGGCGATCGAGGAGCGCGACGGCGTGCGCTTCTACGTCGTGCACATCTCGCCGTTTCGGCCGATCGCGCTCGAGCGCACGCCGGGGCTAAAGGCGGTTCGCCCCGAGCAAGTGAACGGCGCCCTGCGGTGAGAGCGGTGCGCGAGCCGGTGGACGTGCTGCTCGTATCGCTCGGCTCCACCACCGGCTGGAGGGCCGCGGACGCCGAGCTCGCGGAGTCCATGCGGCGGGCGGGCGCCAGCGTCGCCGTCGTAGCCGCGCGGGCACAGAGACCGGTGCGCACGTTCATGCTCACAGACCTCGGCTGGTCCCGTGCGGCGCGCGCCGCGGCGCGCGATGCGCTGCTGCGCTACGCGCCACGGGCGACGATCTACAGCACCACGACGGCTGCGCTGCTGTGGCCCGCGCCGGGCGCGATCCGCTTCGACGCCCTCGCGGCGGAAAATCGCCCGGGGCGGCACGGCCTCTGGCAGCGAGCGCTCGAGCGACGACGACTCGCGGGCTCGCCGTTGCTGTTGCCGATGAGCGAGGGCGCGCTCGGAGCTTCCGCGGCCGTTTTCGGGCAGGGCCGTGCGCTCGTGCTGCCGATGCCGGTTGACCCCTCCGGCGCAGCGGAGGGAGATCGGGACATCGCGGCGGTCACCTACGCGGGCAACCCCGCGAAGAAGGGAACCGCCCGGGTGCTCGAGGCGTGGCGCAGGGCGCGCCGTGGCTCCGAGGAGCTGGTGGTCGCGGGCTGCACGCCTGAACAGCTCGAGCGCGCGGGCGTGAGGCTCTCCCGCGAGGAGCTGGGAATCCGGCTCGTCGGAGCGCTGCCGGCGGATGCGTACCGCGCGCTGCTGCGCCGCGCGCGCGTCTTCGTCTGCGCCCCGCGCCGCGAGGACTATGGGATCGCGCAGCTCGAGGCGCTCGCAGACGGCTGCATGCTCGTCACCGCGCCCGCGCCGGGACCCTATCCCGCGCTCGCGATCGCGCGCGAGCTCGACTCACGCCTCGTGGGCGATGACCTCGCCAGCGCCCTGCGCTTGGCGCTCGATGCGCCGGAGGGCGATTATCGGCTACGAGCCGAGCGCGCGATCTCGTCGTTCAGGCGCGAGGCGATCGACGATGTTGTCGCGCGGGAGCTCCTGCCGCGGCTGCTTGCGGACGCGCGCGCTTGCGCATCCTCCTGAGCTCTGACCAAGGGCGCGTGTTCGCGATCTCGGCGGCGGTCAGCCACGCCCTTCGCGCGGTCGCTATGCCCCAGCGGATGAGCGGCAGCGTCTCCGGCCCGTGGGCGTCCGAGTCGATCACGAGCGTGACCCCCGCGGCCGCCGCGGCACGCGCGTTCAGCTCCGAGAGGTCGCGCCGGCGGGGGTTCGCGTTGATCTCGAGCATCGTGCCCGTTCTCGCCGCCGCCGCAAACACGGCGTCGAGGTCGAGCGCGTAGGGGCGACGGCGCTCGAGCATGCGGCCGGTCGGATGGCCGATTGCGTCGACGAGCGGATGCCCGATCGCGGCGATCATGCGCTCCGTCATCTTCTGCTCTCCCATCGAGAACGCCGTATGCACGCTCGCGATCACCCAGTCGAGCTCGGCGAGCAGCGCATCCTCGTAGTCGAGCGATCCGTCGGGAAGGATGTTGACCTCGCTGCCGGCGAGCACCTCGATGCCCGAGAGCCGCGCGTTCGCCTCACCCACGCGCTCGATTTGCAGGCGAAGCTCCTCCGGTGAGACGTCGTTGCCGAAGCCGTGTGACGCCGAGTGGTCGGTGATCGCGAGGTACTCGTAGCCGAGCTCCCGCGCCGCCGCGGCCATCTCATCGACCGTCGCGCGGCCATCCGAGGCCACGGTGTGAGAATGCAGGTCGCCGCGAAGCTCGCCGCGGCTCACCAGCTCCGGCAGGCCCGGTCCGCCACGGGCCGCGGCGTCCAGCTCGCCGCGATCCTCCCGCAGCTCGGGCGGGATGAACGCGTATCCGAGGCGCTCGTAGACCTCCCCCTCGTCTTCGTAGAGCAGCTTCGCGCCGCTCGAGTCGTCCTCGATCGCGTACTCGGAGACGTGCAGGCCGCTTCGCACCGCGCGCTCGCGCAGCGCCACGTTGTGCGCGCCCGAGCCGGTGAAGTGCTGCAGCAGATTGCCGCGCTGGGAGGGCGCGGCGATCCGAAGGTCCACGCGTACGCCCGAATGCGTGACACCGCGTGCGCCCGCCGGGCTTCCCGACGACGCGCTCTCGATCTCATCGAGTGCGGCGAGCGAGTCCGCGAGCGCTGCGGGCTCGACGGTCGTGGCGATCAGATCGATGTCCTTGATGGTCTCCGCGAGCCTGCGGGTGGAGCCCGCGAGCTCGACCACCGCGTCCGCGGGCCCATGCTCAACCAATCCCGCGACAAGCGCTTCGCCGAGCTCCACCGCGTGGGGAAGCAGGAGTCGTTTCGCCTGCTCCTCGACCTCGGGGCGCTCGAGTGCCGCAAGCACGTTTTCCTCAAACTTCGGACCCAGGCCGCGCACGGTGCGAAGCCGCTGCGAGAGCGCCGCCGCTCGCAGCGCCTGCGGCGAGTCGATGCCGAGCTCCGAGTACAGGAGACGGGCACGCTTGGGTCCGAGCCCGGGTAGCCGGGTGATCGCGACGAGCCCTGGCGGAAATTTCGCGCGCAGCTTCTCCGCGGCGGGGATCGTGCCTGTGTCGAGCAGCGCGATGATCTTCTGCTCGAGCGTCGCGCCGATCCCCGGCAGCTCCGTCACGCGGCCAGCGCGCGCGAGTGCGGCCACGGAGACGGACGCCTCGCGTACGGATCGCGCGGCCGTGCGGTAGGCCACCACGCGATGGACGACGGCGCCGTCGAGCTCGTAGAGGTCGCCCAGCTCTTCGAGCGCGTCCGCGATCGCGGCGTTCGAGAGCTCAGGGCTCAAGCGAGCCTTGCGGGCACGCCCGCTCTGTAGGGTACGTCGCCGTGGCAGCTCGTGAGACCGGCACTGCGTGGCTGATCCTGCCCACCTATAACGAGGCCGAGAACATCGAGGCGATCGTTGACGCCGCCGCGGCGGTGCTCGCGGACTCCTCTCCCGAAGGTTTCCGCGTGCTCGTCGTGGACGACGGGTCCCCTGACGGAACGGGGGAGATCGCCGACCGCCTCGCCGCCGAGAGCGAGTGGCTCGAGGTCTTGCATCGCACGGAGAAGAGCGGGATCGGTCCAGCGTACCTCGCGGGATTCGCGCGTGCGCTCGCGGCCGGAGCCGGCTGCGTGCTGGAGATGGACTCGGACTTCTCACACGACCCAGCCGACCTCGCGCGCCTGCTGCAGGCGGTCCGTGACGGCGCGGACCTCGCGCTCGGCTCGCGCTACGTCGCGGGTGGGGGCGTGACGGACTGGAGCCTCCTGCGGCGTCTCATCAGCCGCGGCGGCTCGACCTACGCGCGGTTCGTGCTCGGCTTGCACGTGCGCGACCTCACGGGCGGCTTCAAGTGCTTCCGGCGCGAGGTTCTCGAAGCGATCGACTTCGAGACCGTGCGCTCGCGTGGCTACGCGTTTCAGGTCGAGCTCACCTACCGCGCGGTCCGCTCGGGCTTCCGCGTCGTGGAGGTGCCGATCGTCTTCCGCGATCGCGAGAAGGGCAAGAGCAAGATGTCCTGGCGCATCACGCTCGAGGCGATATGGCTCGTTCCCGCGCTCCGCGTGAGTAACGAGAGACCGGCAGCGCGCTCCCTGACCGCGTCGGACGGTGACCTCGCGCACGAGCGCGAGAGGCGCTCGCCGACCCTCCCGTAGCGTTCGCCCGGCCTCCCACAGGCTCCGCCGGCTGGGCCACGCCCGCGCGGTCACGAAATGGACTCGGCTGGGTAACACAATCGCTACCGAGGGCAACTCGTGAGGGGCGAAAACTTGCGCACGGCCCGGCACGGAGAGCTGGTGCACGGGACGACGTCCACGATTCGACCTTGGAGGGCCAATCATGCGCAAACGCATTTCGAGTTCCGTATTCGCGGCGCTGACGGTATTCGCCGCCTGCATTGCGGCTGCGGGAGTCGCCATCGCGGACAGTTCCGCAAGCGGCGGCGCCCCGGCCGCGACCCCACAGGCGGGCAGCGACCAGTCCAGTGGCGCCTCCGCCGCCACGGGCGCAGCACCCACAGGCAGCCCCGTCGTTCTCGACGGCGGCGGGATCGGCGCCGGCGGCACCGCGACGCCGATCAAGCACGTCGTGGTGCTCTTCCAGGAGAACATCTCCTTCGATCACTACTTCGGGACCTATCCGCACGCTGCTAATCCGCCCGGTGAGCCGGCGTTCAACGCGGCGCCCGGCACGCCGTCGGTCAACGGCCTCTCGGCTGAGCTCCTGAGCAACAACCCGAACCTCTCGAACCCGCAGCGGCTCGACCGCTCACAGGCTCACACCTGCGACCAGGACCACGGCTACAGCGACGAGCAGAAGGCGTTCGACAAGGGGCTCATGGATCAATTCGTCCAGCACACGGGTCGCGAAAAGACGGTCAAGGAATGCACGGGCATCGCGAACGGCAAGGAACCGAACTACGCGGTGATGGACTACTTCGACGGAAACACCGTCACCGGCCTCTGGAACTACGCGCAGAATTTCGCGCTCAGCGACAACTCCTACGGAACCGGCTTCGGCCCCTCCTCGCCCGGTGCGATCAACGTCACCGCGGGGAACACGTACGGTGTCGACTGCGGCCCGTCATTTGCCGCGATCAACGCCGCGCCATGCCCCGAAGGGCCGCTCAGCCCCACCACTCCCGGTGAAGCGGGTCCCCAGGGCAAGGGCACGCTGTTCTCGGACGCCGACCCCTACTACGACGTGTGCTCGGCGACCGAGGATGAAGAAGCGCCCTCGGAAACCGTGCAGATGGGCGGGAAGAACATCGGCAACCTGCTCGACGAACATCACGTGACCTGGGGCTGGTTCGAGGGCGGCTTCGCGAGCCCCGGCTACGTGCCGGGCAAGCCCGAAACGGACAACCTCTCGAAGGTGTGCACCGAAGAACACAAGAACATCGCGGGCGAAGAGGTCAACGACTACATCCCGCACCACGAGCCGTTCCAGTACTACGCCTCGACGGCCAATCCGCGGCACGTGCCGCCGACCTCGATCGCCGCGATCGGCCGTCAGGACCAGGCCAATCACCAGTACGACATCCGCGACTTCTGGGCAGCGGCCGAAGGCGGCAACATGCCGGCGGTCTCCTACCTCAAGGCGCGTGCCTACGAGGATGGTCACGCCGGGTACTCGGACACGCTCGACGAGCAGCGCTACCTCGCGGAAACGATCAACCGCCTCGAGAAGCTGCCGACCTGGAGCAGCACCGCGGTCATCATCAACTACGACGACAGCGACGGCTGGTACGACCACCAGATCGGGCCGATCGTCTACCAGTCGCAGACCGCGAAGGATGCCCTCACGGGCAGCGGCGAATGCGGCTCGAACCTAGCGAAGGTGCCGCTCGGCGAAGAAGGCCAGCCCGAGCAGGGACGCTGCGGCGTCGGCCCGCGGCTGCCGCTGCTCGTCGTCTCGCCCTACGCGAAGGCCAACTACGTCGACAACACGTTCACCACGCAGACGTCGATCGTGCGCTTCATCGAGGACAACTGGCTCGGCGGCGCCCGCATCGGCGGTGGCTCGGCGGACGCGACCACGGGAAGCCTCGAAAACATGTTCGACTTCAACCAGGTCCCGTTCCGGCGCCTCTTCCTCAACCCCGAAACGGGGCAGGCGGGTCTGCCGTAGCTGGCCGGAGGCATCGATCTCGCTCGCGCGAGATCTCATTCCCCGCAAGCGCCCGGGACCGACCGTCCCGGGCGCTTCGTTTTGAACACGCGAAGACGCGTGCCCACTACATTTTGTATAGCGCTCCCCGCTAAACTGGTATGCGACGATTCTGGAGCGAGAAGACGGCTCCGAAAGCATCCAGGTTCACCGCACAGACGAAAGGCAGATCCCCATGGCAGGCAACTTGAGTGAGGTCACAGACGCGAACTTCCAGGCTGAGGTGATCGAGTCCGAACAGCCTGTGCTCGTCGATTTCTGGGCCCCGTGGTGCGGGCCGTGCCGGGTGGTCGCGCCGGTGCTCGAGGAGATCGCTTCCGAGCGGCCGGACCTGCGAATCGTGAAGCTCAACGTCGACGAGAATCAGCAGACCGCGGCGTCCTTCCAGGTGCTCTCGATCCCTACGCTCATCCTCTTCAAGGGCGGGCAGGCCGTGAAGACCGTCGTGGGCGCCTACCCGAAGAAGAAGCTCGAGGCCGAGCTCGACCCCGCGCTAGCGACGGCGTAGCGCGATCTCGAGCCGGAGGCCGTCGATCGTCGCGTCCTCGCGGTGGTCCATCGCCGCCGCAGGGGCGTCTCCGTCCAGATCGAGGGCGACCGCGAGCGTCTCGCCCGCGATGTAGTCGCCGTGCGTGCGCGCGGCGTGCAGGAGGGAGGGGTCGCCGTTGAGCGCGAGCTCGATGCGATCCTCGACCGCGAGGCCGGCGTTGCGCCGTGCGTTCTGCACCGCGTGAACGATGTCGCGCGAGCGCCCCTCCGCCCGGAGGTCGTCGTCGATCGCGAGCTCGAGCGCCACGGCGTGCGTTCCTTCGCGCTCGACGCTGAAGCCCTCGGGCGCGCGCATGATCAGCTGCACGTCCGCGGGGCTGAGCGTGTGATCGCGGCCACCGACCGCGATCCCGATCGTCCCACCGTCGCGCACTGCCGCCGCAACGCGCGCAGGATCGAGAGCCGCGATCGCGTCCGCGACAAGCGGCATGTCCTTGCCGAATAGCGGGCCGAGCCGCTGGTAGTTGGGCTTCACCTCGTAGCTGCCAAGCTCCTCCGCTGCGTGCACGAAGCGCACGCGCTTGACGTTCAGCTCATCGCGCACGATCTCGGCCAGCCGTTCGATCGCCGCGCGCTCGGAGCCCGCGGCCACGACGACGGCCTCTCCGAGCGGCTGGCGGATCTTGATCTTCGCCTTCGCGCGCGCGGCGAGCCCCAGGCGGACGGTCTCGCGCGCGGTCGCCATCGCCTCTTCGAGCTCGGCGTCGTGCGCTGGGAGGCTCTCGCCGCGCGGGAAGTCGCACAGGTGGACGCTCGGCTGCGTTCCGTCGAGGTTGTCGTAGATCTCGTCGCTGATGAAGGGGCAGAACGGCGCGAGCACGTGAGCGAGCGTGAGCAGACACTCCCGCAGCGTGCGAAACGCCGCAGCATCGCCATCCCAGAAGCGCCGGCGCGTGCGCCGGACGTACCAGTTCGAGAGGTCATCGAGCAGCTCCCCGATCGCGCGTCCCGCGGCCGTCGCGTCGTACGCGTCGAGCCGTTCGTCGACGAGCTTCGCGGTCGCGGCGGTGCGCGAGAGCACCCATCGATCGAGGTGATCGTGCGAGCGCTCGCCCGGCGCCGCCTGCGCCTCGCGGAGCGCCTGTTCGTTGGCGCGCGCATAGAGAACGTAGAAGTAGTAGGTGCTCCAGAGCGGCTTCAGGAAGAGGCGTACCTGCTCGCCGATCGCGTCGGTCGAGAAGCGATAGCCGTCCCACGGCGCCTTCGACGTGAACAGGTACCAGCGGAAGGCGTCGGCGCCGTAGCGGGAGATGACCTCCCAGGGCTCGACCGCGTTGCCCTTCGACTTCGACATCTTCTGGCCCTCGGCGTCGAGGATGAGGCCGAGGCAGACCACGTTGCTATACGGCGCGCGGTCGAAGAGGAGCGTGGAGATCGCGAGTAGCGAGTAGAACCAGCCGCGGGTCTGGTCGAGCGCCTCGCAGACGAAGTCCGCGGGAAAGCGCTCGCGGAAGCGCTCCTCGTTCTCAAACGGCGCGTGATACTGCGCGAATGGCATCGCGCCGGAGTCGAACCACACGTCGATGACCTCGGGCACGCGGCGCATCGGCTCTGCGCAATCCGGACAGCGGAGCTCGACCCTGTCGACGAACGGCCGGTGGTGGTCGGCGAGCGTCGCGCTCGAGAGCTGCTCCAGCTCCGAGAACGATCCGATCACCCGCACGTGCCCCGCGCCGCAGCGCCAGATCGGCAGCGGCGTGCCCCAGTAGCGCTCGCGCGAGAGCGCCCAGTCGACGTTCCCCTTCAGCCACTCCCCGAAGCGGCCGTGCTTGACGTGTGGGGGGTACCAAGTCACGGTCTCGTTATGCGCGAGGAGCTCGTCGCGCATCGCCGTCGTGCGCACGAACCAGCTCGCCTTCGCGTAGTAGATGAGTGGCGTCCCACAGCGCCAGCAGTGCGGATAGGAGTGCTCATAGGACTCCGCCTTCAGCAGCAGCCCGTGCTCGTCGAGGTCGCGGACGAGCTCCGCCGTGAGCTCGGGGTCCTTGACGACGCGGCCCGCGTAGGAGCGCGTGCCGTCGACGCTTCGCACGCGCTCGTCGAAGGTCCCGTCGGCGCGCACGGGGTTGTAGACGGTGTGCACACCCGAGAGCGACGGATTGAGGAGGTCGTTCGCCGCGGCGACGTCGAAGTCGTCCTCGCCGAAGGCGGGCGCGATGTGCACGATGCCCGTGCCGTCCTCGGTCGTGACGAAATCGCCCGCGAGCACGGGCGAGGACCCGCGCGGGCGGTCGCTGAGCGTGAAGATAGGCGACTCGTAGCGCTGGCCCACGAGTCGGCTGCCGGGGAAGCGCTCGAGCACCTCGGCGTCCTCGCCCAGCACCCGCTCGACGAGCGCAGCCGCGAGCACGAGCGTCTCGTCGGCGTGCCGGACCCGCGCGTACTCGATCTCGGCCCCGACCGCGAGCGCGACGTTGCCAGGCAGCGTCCATGGCGTCGTCGTCCACACGAGCAGCGAGTCGCCCGCCTGCAGCGGCGAGGCGGGGTCGTACGCGCGCAGGCGCACGTACACCGAGGGGTCGACGACATCCTGATAGCCGAGCGCGACCTCGTGGGAGGAGAGCGCCGTGCCGCAGCGGTAGCAGTAGGGCACGACCTTGTGACCCTCGTAGAGCAGGTCCTTCTTGTGCAGCTCCGAAAGCGCCCACCACACTGACTCGATGTAGGTCTCGTCGAGCGTGCGGTAGGCGTCGTCGAGGTCGATCCAGAAGCCGATGCGTTCGGTGAGCCGGTTCCAATCCTCGAGATACGCGAACACCGATTCGCGGCATTTCGCGTTGAAGCGCTCGATCCCGATCTTGCTGTCGTCCTCGATTTCGGCCTTCGAGGTGATCCCGAGCTGCTGTTCGACCCCGATCTCGACGGGCAGCCCGTGGCAGTCCCAGCCACCCTTGCGTTCGACCAGATGACCGCGCATCGTCTTGTAGCGCGGATAGATGTCCTTGAACACCCGCGAGAGGACGTGGTGGGCGCCCGGTGGGCCGTTCGCCGTCGGCGGCCCCTCGTAGAAGATCCACGGCGGCGCACCCTCTCGATCGCGCACGGAGAGCCTGAAGACGTCGCGCTCGCGCCAGCGCGCGAGCACCTGCTCCTCGACCTCCGGCAGCTCCTGTTGCGGATCGACCGCGCGCTGCGGCATCAGCGTGTCTTGCGGGGAATGTTCGGATGCGCCCACGGGGGCGCTCATTCTAGGTGTGCGGGCGCGCCGTCAGGGTGCGCATGCGCTCACGCCGCGAGCTTGCGGCAGAGGTTCGTCAGCGAGCGCTTCTCATCGTCGTCGAGGGCGGAGAACGCGTTGCTCACGCGGCCCGAATGGGCCGGGAAGAGTCGCTCGACCGTCTCGCGGCCGGCCGGTGTGAGCGCGATCGCCGCGGCGCGCCGGTCGCTGCGCAGCCGCCGCCGTTCGATCAGCTGCCGCGCTTCGAGCCGCGAGATCACCTCGGTGGCATTCGCCTTCGAGATGTGAAGCCGTCGCCGCAGCGTCCGCAGCTCGAGCTCGCCCCCGGCGGTCATGAGCACGACGAGCAGCGAGAAGCCGGGAGCCGAGAGCCCCTCGCGGCGCAGGTCCGCTGATAGCTGGCGACGAAGCGTCGCCTCGGCCCGCAACAGCGATTCGAGTGCGCGGTGCGCGAGCGGGTCCGTCGGCGAGAGGGGCGCGGTGGGGGCGGGTTGCGCTGCGAATACGGCCACGGTCACGGCGACGGTATCGGCGGCGCCGGACGCCCGCGCGAAAGGCCTCAGGAGCCGAGGACGAGCGCCCTGCGCTCGTCCTCGTGCCTCGCCGCGAGTCGCTTTGTGACGCCCTCGAGTGCGGCGGTCGGGGTTGCGCCAAGCCGGCCCACCGTCGAGGCCCCGGTGTCTGGCAGCGCGCCGCGGTAGTCGACGACGTCGACCTCGCCCGCGCTCTGGCGGGCCGCGTAGACGAGCCGCGCGATCGTGTCGAGCGACGCCGCGCTACCGCCGAGCACGATGATGCTCGGCTGGAGTGCCGCGAGCGCCGTCTTCAGGCGACTCGCGTGGAGCTCGACGGGCAGCGTCAGCACGCGCAGGCTCGCGCGTCGCAGGAAGAGCTCGAGCGCTTGCACGTAGAGCGCGTCGAGCTGGAGCGGCTGGCTCGCATCGAACACGAGCACGCCCTCTGCGCGCGTCGCCCGCGGCGCGACGCGGTGCGCTGCGGCAAGCCAGCCGGTCGCGTAGCGCCAGGCGAAGCAGTACTCCGCCGACGCACCGTCCGCATCGTCACCCAGCGCTTGCGCCGCTGCCAGCAGGACCGATTCCACCGTGCGCTCGAGCGAGCGCATCGCGAGACTTTCCTCGAGCACGACGTCCGCGCGCTCGGCCGAGAATCGCGAGAGCGCTGCGCTCAGGCCCTGAGCGGAAGGCGGGCCGGCGCCCCGCTCGCGCGCGATCGCGACCGCCGAGGAGATCTCCCCGGTCTGTTCGAAGGCGCTTCGCAGCGCCTCGATCTCCGCGAGGTCGAACTTCCGGTGGCCGCCGTCGGTGCGCCCGGTCGAGGGGTAGCCGAAGCGGCGCTCCCAGCTTCGCAGCGTGTTCGGGCTCACCCCGAGCATCGCGGCGGCGGCGTTCGTTCGCATCGCGCTCATCGCTGCGAGCAATGTTGAGGATTGGCGAGCTATGCGCAATCTCCGCAAAGCGCCCTGCATTTCGGAACTTTCGGTGCGCAGGAAGGAGCTTGCGGAGCTACGCGCGACGCGCCCACGTTAGAGTGCCCGCCCGGAGATGCCACCAAGACGGCTATACGGCAGCGAGACCGCGAAGGCGATCGAGAACTTCCCGATCTCCGGCGAGCCGATGCCGGTGGAGGTGATCCACTGGCTTGCGCGGCTCAAGGGCGCCGCGGCTGCCGTCAACGCCGAACTCGGCCTGCTCGACAAGCGCCGCGCGAGGCGGATCGAGCGCGCGGCCGCGGAGGTCGCCGCGGGGGAGTACGACGAGCAGTTCCCGATCGACGTCTTCCAGACGGGCTCGGGAACGTCCACGAACACGAACATGAACGAGGTCATCGCGGCGCTCGCGGGCGAGACGGTGCACCCCAACGACCACGTGAACATGGGGCAGTCCTCGAACGACGTGATGCCCACCGCGGTGCATCTCGCTGCGCTCGACGCGGTGCGCAACGACCTGCTGCCCGCGCTGAACGAGCTCGAGCGCTCGCTCGCGCGCAAGGCGCGCAGCTTCCAGCGGATCGTGAAATCAGGACGAACACATCTGATGGACGCGGTCCCGGTCACGCTCGGCCAGGAGTTCGGCGGCTATGCGGCGCAGATCGCGCTCGGCTCCGAGCGCGTGAAGGCGACGCTCCCGCACGTCGGCGAAGTGCCGCTCGGCGGCACCGCGACGGGAACAGGCCTCAACACGCACCCGCAGTTCGCGGCCAAGGTGCTCCGGCGTCTCGCGCGCGAGCACGGGATGCGAGGCGTCTCGATCCCTCGCGATCGCTTCGAGGCGCAGGCGAACCGCGACGCGCTCGTCGAGCTCTCGGGCGCGCTGAAGGTGGTCGCCGTCTCGCTGACGAAGATCGCGAACGACCTCGCGCTCATGGGCTCGGGCCCCCGCGCGGGCTTCGGCGAACTGCTGCTGCCCGAGCTCCAGAAGGGGTCGTCGATCATGCCCGGGAAGGTCAACCCCGTGATCCCCGAGGTCGTGCTCCAGGTCTCGGCGCAGGTGATCGGCAACGACCTTGCGATCACGATCGGCGGCATGCAGGGCCAGTTTGAGCTCAACGTGCGCGTGCCCCTGATCGCGCGCAACCTGCTCTCCTCGGTGGATCTGCTTGCGAGCGCCGCGCGCGTGCTCGCGGAGAAATGCGTAGACGGCATCGAGCCCAATCGCGCGGGCACGGATGCCTCCGCAGCCGCGACGCTCGCCGTGGCGACCGCGTTGAACGGCGCGATCGGCTACGACCGCGGCACGGCGATCGTCAAGAAGGCGACCCAGTCGGGACGCCCGCTGCGCGAGGTGGCGCTCGAGGAGGGCGTCGATCCGAAGCTCTACGACGCGACGATCAACCTGCGCAAGATCGCGCTGGGCAACCGCTCCTAGTCGAGCATCGACTCGAGCAACAGCTTCGCTCCGGCCTTCGAAAGCGGTTCATTGAGATTGCCGCACTTCGGCGACTGCACGCACGAGGGGCAGCCGCCGGTACAGGGGCACTCTGCGATCAGCCGTCAGAGCGTCGCCGCAGAGCTCCTCGAAGCGCGCGAATGCGGCGCGGCTGATGCCCACGCCGCCGGGGTAGCCGTCGTAGATGAAGATCGCGGGCCCTCCCGTCTGCGGATGGAGGTTGGTCGAAAGCCCGCCGATGTCCCAGCGGTCGCACATCGCGAGCAGCGGCAGCACCGCGATCTGTGAGTGCTCGGTTGCGTGCAGAGAGCCGAGCAGCGCCTCCAATGGGACCGTCTCGGTGAGCCGCTCGTGGTCGAGCTCGTACCACAGCGCCTGCGTCGAGAAGCTCGTCTGCGGGAGATCGAGCGTCACGAGGCCGACCGGGGCGTGATCTTCGAGTCGCCGGCGCTGGTAGGCGACGACCGTGTCCGTCACGCGGAGCTCGCCGAAGAAGAGCCGCACGCCGAGCGCCTTGCGGCTCTCGAGCACGCGTTCGATCGTCGTCTCCGTCTCACGCTTGGGCTGCGTGTACCAGTCGCCGTCGAAGGGGGCGACGAGCGCCTGGCGACGCTCGAGGTCGAGCTCGTGCACCTCGTAGGAGCGCCCCAGGTGCAGGTAGATGGCGCCCTGATGCACCGTGGAATGCGCGCGTGTGAGCTCCACGGTCCCGAGCAGCTCACCCGAGGTGAAGTCGATCACGGCGAAGCTGTCCGCCGAGGCCGAGCGCAGGGAGAAGCGGCTCGCCGGGTAGTCGGCCGGCCGCCGCGGCACATAGGTTTCCTGCGAGCGGCGCAGTCGCAGCTCGCCCGCGCTCACGAGCAGGTCGGCGTGATCCCTCAAGCGGGGACCGAAGAGCGCGGCGTCCGCGCCGCGAGAGCGGCGCCTCGTGAGCGGCGCAGAGGAGATGCGATATGTGGATCTGCGGGCTTTCGTAGTCGAGGATGGCCGCCTCCACGGGCCGGCCGAGGAAGTCCTCGGGGTGGCGGCAGAAGAACTGGTCGAGCGCGTCCTCGCCCGCGACGTAGACCGCGAGACCGCGGCCGCGCCGTCCTGCCCTGCCCCACATCTGCCGCAGCGAGGCGACGGTCCCGGGGAAGGTGACGACGACGGCCGCGTCGAGCTCGCCGATGTCGATGCCGAGCTCCAGCGCGTTCGTCGTGACGATCGCGCGTAGCTCGCCGCGCAGCAATCGCTCCTCGAGCTCGCGACGCTGCGCCGGCGTGTAGCCCGCGCGGTACGGGGCGACGCGCTCGGCAAGCTCCGGGTCGCTCTCGGCGAGGCGCGTGCGCACCGCCTGGCTCAAGAGCTCGACGCGCTTACGTGAGCTCATGAAGCAGATCACGCGCGAGCCTCCGCTCACGAGGGCGCTCACCATCTCGCTCGCCTCCTGTAGGACGGGCCGCCGCGCTCCGGAGTCCTCGTCCACGAGCGGCGGATTCCAGACGGCGATCTCGCGGTGCGGCGCGGGCGCGCCGTCGCGCTCGACGAGCCGCACGCCGTCGAGGCCCGTGAGGCGCTCCGCGAGCTCGACCGGGTTCGCGATCGTCGCGGACGCGAGCAGGAAACGCGGCGAGGTGCCGTACGCGTCCGCGATCCGTCGCAGCCGCCGCAGGACGTTCGCGACGTGTGAGCCGAAGACGCCGCGGTAGACGTGTGCCTCGTCGACGACGACGACCGCCAGGTTCGCGAAGAAGTCCGCCCAGGCCGCGTGGTTGGGAAGGATCCCGACATGCAGCATGTCGGGGTTGGTGAGGATGACGTTGGAGCTCCTGCGGATCTCCGCCCGCGCGCCGCGCGGCGTGTCGCCGATGTAGAGCGCGGGGCGCACCGCTCGCGTGAGGCCGAAACGCGAAAGCGCGCGCACCTGGTCCTGGGCAAGCGCCTTCGTCGGATAGAGGTAGAGCGCCCGCGCCCGTCGATCGCGGCAGAGCACGTCGACGGTCGGGAGGTTGAAGCACATCGACTTGCCCGACGCCGTTCCCGTGGTGACGATCATCGGGCCGTCCCAGGCGGCGTAGACGGCTTCGCGCTGATGCGAGTACAGCTCGTCGATCCCCATTCGCTGCAGCGCCTCGAGCACGTCGCGATGGAGCTCCGGCGGCGGCGGCTCGAAGCGGCCCGGTCCCGGTCCCTCGCTCGTGGCGGCGACGAGCCTCGCATCGCGCCTGCCCTCCGCGATCAGGCCGCGCCACGGAGCCGCCCCGTTCGTTCGCGCGGCTCTTCGCCTAGGGGGCGCCTTCGAGCTCGCGTTTGCCACTGGTTGCGATAGTAGAGCGCGATGGAAGGCGCAGCCACGCGGTGCTTGTACGTCGATCTCGACGGCACCCTCCTCGGGAAGGGAGGGTCTCTGCTCCACGACGGCGAAGGCGGCGTCTCGCTCGAGGGCGCGCGCGCGCTCCAGACGTGCCTACGCGCGGACGTCGAGGTCGTCCTGATGTCGGGCCGGCGCCGCGTCGAGGTGTTCGAGCTCGCGCGCGCGTTCGGCCAGCACGCCTACATCTTCGAGGGCGGCGCGTGCGTCGTGATCGACGACGAGGAACATTGGCTGACGGGCGGGCGCACCGCCCTCGCCGAAGGCCCCGAGGGACTGAGCGTCGCGCAGCAGATGGAGCGCGAGGGCGCCCCCGCGCTCCTGCTCTCGCGTTACCGCGGGCGCCTCGAATACCACGAGCCCTGGCATCGTGGGCGCGAGGCCTCGCACCTCTTCCGGGGCCTGCTCGACACGACCGAGGCCAACCTGCTCCTCTCAGAGCACGGCCATGCGGACGTGCGCCTGTTCAACAACGGCATCATCCGCCGCTTCCCGCCGGCGCTCGCCTCGCTCCAAACCGTCCACGCCTACCACCTCGTGCCCGCCGGCGTGTCGAAGGCCGCGGCGGTCGCGTTGCACATGCGCGCGCGTGGCTATGCGCCGCAGGAGGGGCTCGCCGTCGGCGACTCGCGCATGGACCTCGAGTGCGCAACCGAGGTGGGCGCCTTCTGGCTCGTCGCAAACGCGCTCATGCAGGACCCCGAGCTCGAGGCCGAGGCCGCACGCCAACCGAACGTCTACGTGAGCGAGTCGCCCCACGGCGCGGGCGTCTACGAGGCCGTCGTCAAGACGCTCATGGAGGGTCGCGTCAGCGGCGCGTGATCGCGTGCCAGAGCCTGCGCAGGAAGGCGCGGAAGCGGCCCCCGGGGCGCTCGCCCGCCCTACGACGCCAGCGAGCCGGCGGCGGCACCGTCGTGCGCACGAGGCTCACCCACTCGGCGAGCGGTAGCTCGCCCGCGATCAAGCGGCCGAGCGCGCTCGTCACCGGCGCCTCGACGCCCGCCTGCTCGAGCGTGCGCGCGAGCAGCGGCACGGACTCGAGTGCCTCGATCGCCTGGCCGATGTGCACGGGTATCTCCTGCGCGGACATCCCGGCTGCGAGCAGCTCGCCCGCGCGACGGTTGCGGCTGTCGCGCGCAAGCGCCGTCGCGACGAGATCGCCGGTCCCCGCGAGCCCGATCATCGACTCTGGGCGCGCGCCGAGGTGCTGCGCGTAGCGCCAGACCTCGGCGAAGATGTGGCCTGCCGCGGCGCCCGCCGCGTTTGGTCCCTGCGCTTGGGTTGCGCCCGCCGCAAGCGCGGCAGCGTTCTTCGCGGCGCCTGCGAGCTCGACACCGACGGGGTCGTTGGACTGCTCGCACACGACCCCCGCGCGGGTGAAGATCTGCGCCAGCGCGCGCGCGAGTTGCTCGTCGCTGGAGGCGACGACGAGCGCGGCGCCGTCGTGAACCATCTCCTGGGCGTGCGCGGGGCCGCCGAGGCATGCGACGCGGTGTGCCCCGAAGGCGGCGCTCAGGAGGATCGTCGGGGGCTTGCCGCTGCCGCTCGCGAGGCCCTTTGCGACTGAGATGACCGCGCTGCGCGGTGGAAGGCCGCCGCGCGAGAGCGTCGCGATGGCCTCTTCCATGCTGCGAGAGGGAACGGCGAGGAAGACGTGGTCCGCGCGCGTGACGCCCGCGCCGACCGCCTCGATGCGCAGCCCCGAAGGGAGCTCGACGCCAGGAAGGTACACGAGGTTCTCGCGCTCGCTCTGGAGCCGTTGCGCCTGCACGTCGGTGCGCGCTTGCAGCGTCGTGCGAAGGCCCGAGCGCGCCAGCAGCACCGACAGGGCGGTGCCGAAGGAGCCCGCGCCGATCACGGTCGCACGCCTCGTTCCGGGCACCGCGCGCCCTCGGGCCCGCGCCGGTCGGGTCTCGACCGCACGCTCCGAGTCGGGCGGCGCGCTCTCGGGTCTCCCCTGCGCGGGCTGTGCGCCGTTGCCTTGCGCGTTCATCGGCGAGGTGCCCGTGTCTGAAGTATCAATCTGCAACCTCGATGCCTACAATTGCCACGTGCCCTACCGTGCGTTCGCCGACCAGAACTGCTCGATCGCTGCTGCGGTGGCCGTGGTGGGAGAGCGCTGGACGCCCCTGGTGATGCGCGAGGTGCTGCTCGGACGGCGCAGGTTTGCCGATATCCGCGACCGCCTGGGGGTCGCGCCGAACATCCTGAGCGATCGCTTGCAGACACTACTGGACCAGGGGCTGCTGGAGCATCGGCGCTACGGCAAGCACCCCGAGGCGCTCGAGTACGTGCCAACGCAGAAGGGCACCGACATCACGCCCGTGCTCGTCGCGCTCACGCAATGGGGAGACAAGTACGCGGCGCCGAAGGGAGCGCCGCGCGTCTACGTGCACGCGCGCTGCGCGCACGACGCCGAGCCGCAGCTGCGGTGCGGGCATTGCGGCGAGCCGCTCGAGCCGTGCGAGCTGAAGGTTCGGCCGGGGCCCGGCGCGAACGCTGCGCAGCGTGCGGAGCCCCTGCTGCCGCTCGAGCGCTAGCGCTCAGATCAGACCGCCCAGCTCTTCGCCGGCGCTCATGAGCGTGCGCTCGCTGCGGGCCGCGACGGCGACCTGGATATCGAGCACGCGCGCCTTGAAGAGGTCTGGCGCACGCACGCCGGTGACCGCGTAGGTGGGCACGCCCGTCTGGCGTGCCGCGGTCGCGATCTCGAACATCGCCCCGTTGGGCGGCGCGGCGCCGAGCAGCTCGCCGTCCGCGAGCACGACTGCCCGAGCTGCGCGCAGGAACTGGGGGTCGAGATAGACGCGAAGCTGTGGGTCGGCGTCGCCCTCGAGCGCGACCGGCGCCACCTCGTATGTCGGCGCAGCGGCGCGGATCCCGCGTGCGATCGCGGCCGCCACGCGCACCGCGCCAAGACGCGGCCCGAAGCGCTCTGCGACCACGAGCACCGTGCGGGGAAGCAGCATCGCGGACATCCTCGCAAGCGCCGGGGCGCGAGTGTCCTCCTCTAGGATCAACGTGCGATGTCCAGCGTGAGCGCGACGGCTGCGGAGGAGGAGTATCTGCAGATTCTTTTCTGGCTCCAGGAGGCGGGCCTGCCGATGACGGCGGCGAACGTCGCACGCGCGATGCAGCTCTCGGCGCCGACCGTGCACGAGATGGTCGGTCGACTCGAGCGCGACGGCTACATCACGCGCGACAAGGACAAGACGATCGCGTTCACGCCCGAGGGGATGGAGCACGCGACCCGCGTCGTGAGCCGCCACCGCCTGATCGAGCGTTTCCTGACGGACGTGCTCAAGGTCCCCTGGGACGAGGTGCACGAGCAGGCCGAGAGCCTCGAGCACGGGATGTCGGAGGCGCTCGAAGAGCGCATGCGCGCCGTCGTCGGGGAGGCGAGCACGTGCCCGCACGGCCACCCGATCGTCCTCGGCAGGCGCGAGGCTGGCGTTCCCCTCGGCGACGTCGAGGTCGGCGCCTCGGTGCGCGTCCTCCGCTTCGAGAACGAGGCGGAGGATCTCCTTCACTACCTCAAGGAATCCGGTCTGGAGCCCGGGCTCGAGGGCGCGTTGGTCACGCACGACGAGGACGAGGTAACGCTCGAGACCGCGGAGGGCCGGCGCTGCGCGGTGACGCCGAGCGTGGCGGAAACGGTGTCGGTCGTAGCCGACCCTTCACCGCCGCCGCGGACCGCGCTGCCCGAGCAGCTCGTACTCGGCAAGCAGCGCTACGGCCGCTAGGAAAGCGAGCGCCAGGCGTCGGCCAGGCGCGCGACGCCCTCCCGGATTTCCTCGGGGTTCACGCCCGAGTAGGCGATCCGCAGAGCATTCTCGCCGCCTTGCAGCATGAAGTCCGTGCCCTTGACGAACGCGAGGCCGCGTTCCTTGGCGGCGCGCGCGAGCGCGGCGACGTCGCTTCCCTGAGGCAGCGTCACCCACATGAAGTAGCCGCCTTCGGGAGGTACGAAGTCCGCCTCCGGAAGCTCGCTGCGCAACGCACTCGCGAGCGTCTTCGCACGCTCGGCGAGCGCCGTCCTCACCGTCTCGATCGAGCGCTCGAGCGCGCCCGACACGGAGAACTCGTAGACGATCGCCTCGGAGACCATGCCCGGCGAGATGTACGTGTTGGTTGCGCGCCTTGCGATCTCCGCGATGAGCGTCGGGGGGCCGATGAGATAGCCGACGCGAACGCCGGGGCAGACCGTCTTGGTGAACGACGATGCGTACACCACGTGCTCGCCGTCGAGCGAGAGCATCGTCGGCAGCGGTTCGCCGCCGAAGCGAAGCTCGCCGTAGGGGTCGTCCTCGAGGATCAGGAAGCCGTGCTCCGCGGCGAGCTCGAGCAGCGCGCGGCGCTTCTCGAGTGAGAGCGTGTACCCCGCGGGGTTCTGGAAGTTCGGGATCACGTGCGCGAGCTTCGGGCGCGCGCCGCCCGCGAGGACCGTGCGCAGCTCCTCCGTGTCGATGCCGTCGCGCTGCACGGTGACGGCGTGCACGGTGGTGCCGCGCTCGCGCAGCGAGAGCAGGGTGCGATCGTAGGTGGGGCTCTCGACGACGACCTCGTCGCCGGAGGCGAGCACCTGATCGAAGAGAAAGGCGTCGGCCTGTAGCGACCCGTTCGTCAGGAGCACCCGCTCGGGCTCGACGCCGTAGCGCTCCGCGATCCAGGCCCGCAGACGCGGGTAGCCGACGGAAGTCCCATAGGCAGTCGTGCCTTCGGGATCGTCGTCGAACGCGCGCAGTGCGGCGTCGCGCAGGCCGTCGACGTCGATGATGTCCAGCGACGGAACGCCGCGGGCGAATGAGATCTCGCGGTCCACCGGACTAGCGTAACCGCGCTAACGCGCCGGCGACCCGACGCCGCCGAGGATCTCGACGGCGAGCTCCGCAACCTGCGTCGGCGTGCGTGCGACGCGCACGCCGTGTGCTTCGAGTGCCTGTGCCTTTGCGACGGCGGTGCCCGCGGAGCCCGAGACGATCGCGCCCGCGTGGCCCATCGTCTTGCCCTCCGGCGCCGTGAAGCCCGCGATGTAGGCGACGACGGGCTTCGTAACGTTGCCGGAGATGAATTCCGCCGCCTCCTCCTCGGCCGAGCCGCCGATCTCACCCGCGAGCACGACGAGCTCCGTCTGCGCGTCGTCCTCGAAGAGCTTGAGGATGTCGACGAACGACGAGCCCGGCACGGGGTCGCCGCCGATGCCCACGATCGTGCTGTTGCCGAAGCCGGCGCGCGCGATCTCGTTGCCGATCTGGTAGGTGAGCGTCCCCGAGCGCGAGACGACGCCCACGTTGCCCTGCTTGAAGAACGCCGCCGGGATGATCCCGACGTTGGCCTTGCCCGGCGAGAGCACGCCGGGGCAGTTGGGCCCGATCAGTCGCGTGCCAGGATGATCGCGGCGCAGCGTGTTGTACACGCGGAGCTCGTCGTGAGCCGGAATGCCCTCGGTGATCGCGATCACGAGCTCGACGCCCGCCGCCGCCGCCTCGAGGATCGAGTCGGCCGCGAAGCGCGGCGGCACGAAGATCATCGCTGTGTTCGGCCGCGCAGCGTCCATCGCCTCGGCCCAGCTGTCGAAGACCGGTATCCCCTCGAGGTCCTGGCCCCCCTTGCCCGGAGTCACTCCGCCGACCACGTTCGTCCCGTAGTTGCGGTCGTTTAGCGTGTGAAACGAGCCCTCTCGCCCGGTCATGCCCGCGACGCAAAGCCGGGTCTGCTCGTCGACGAGGATCGACATCAGCCCGACACCCCAGCCGCGAGCGCGACCACCGCCTCCGCGGCCTCGTCCATCGTGCTCGCGGGATGGACGTTGGGAAGCGCCGCCTCGGCGAGCAGCGCGCGCCCCTCGACGTCGTTCGTTCCGTCGAGCCGCACGACGAACGGAACGTCGGGATTGATCTTTTCGAACGCCGCGATCAGACCGCGCGCGACCTCGTCGCCACGCGTGATGCCCCCGAAGATGTTGAAGAGGACCGCCTTGACGGAGGGGTTGGAGAGGATCAGCTCCACCGCCTGCTCGATCTTCGCCGCGTCCGAGCCGCCGCCGGCGTCGAGGAAGTTCGCCGGCGCGCCGCCGGCCTGCGCGACGACGTCGAGCGTGGACATCACGAGGCCCGCGCCGTTGCCGAGGATCCCGATGTCGCCGTCCAGCTTCACGTACTGAAGGCCCTGCTCATGCGCGCGCCGCTCGATCGGGTCCTGGTTGGCCTGGTCCGAGAGGTCCTGGTTCTCGGGATGGCGGAACAGCGCGTTGTCGTCGAGCGTCACCTTCGCGTCGAGCGCGCGCACCGCACGCGGGGCGCCGTTCGCGCTCGGCGTGACGATCAACGGGTTGATCTCGACCAGCGTCGCGTCCTCCTGATCCCAGACCTCGTACATCGCCGTCAGCGCGTCCGCGACGCCTTCGATCACGTCCGCGTCGGCGCCGCCCTCGGTCGCGATCTCGACTGCCTCGGCACGGGAGATGCCGTTGAGCGCATCGACGTGTCGCCGAACGAGCTTCTCGGGGCTGCGCTCCGCGATCTGCTCGATCTCGACCCCGCCTTCGACGCTGAACATCACGAGCGGCGCGGAGGCGGAGCGGTCGAGCATCACGGATGCGTAGTACTCGCTCGCGATGTCCGAGGCGTGCTCGATCCAGAGCGTGCGCACGGTGTGGCCGCGGATGTCCATGCCGAGGATGTTGCCCGCGTGCTCGCGGACGGCGGCCTCGTCGTCGGCGAGCTTCACCCCGCCCGCCTTGCCACGGCCGCCGATCAGCACCTGCGCCTTGACGACGACGGGGTAGCCGATCTCGGCCGCCGCCTTCACCGCCTCGTCGACCGTCGTCGCGGTCTTGCCAGGTGAGACTTCGAGCCCGTGACGGGCGAACAGCTGCTTGCCTTGGTACTCCAGCAGGTCCATGCCGCCGCGGGACTCTATTGCAAACGGGCTTCCCCGTGGCGGCGTGTGCGCAGCCGCTGCGGACGCCGAGGCGCCTTCGCTCCCCGCGCCGCCCGCCGGGAGGGCGGCAGGTAATAATGCCCGTCCATGCCGATCCCGAAGAACGTCACGTGGGTCACCTTCGATGTCTACGGCACCCTCATCGACTGGGAGACCGGCATCTACGAGGCGTTTGCCGCGGAGGCCGAGAAGGACGGCGTGACGATCGATCGCGACGAGCTGATCGCGCTCTTCCATGAGGTCTCCCGCGGCATCGAGGCGGGCTCCTACGAGCTCTACGCGGAGGTCCTGCGGCGCACCGTCGTGAAGGTCGCCAAGCGCATCGGATGGTCGATGGAACCCGCCCGTGCGCGCTTCTTGCCCGAATCGATCCCACGCTGGGGCCCCTTCCGCGAAACGAACGCGCAGCTCGCGAAGCTCTCGAAGAAGTACAAGCTGGGGCTGATCTCGAACATCGACGACAAGCTCCTGGGCCAGACGCGGCGCTACCTGCAGACGGACTTCGATCTCGTCGTCACCGCACAGCAGGTGCGCTCCTACAAGCCCGACCCCGCGCACTTCGTCGAGTTCGCGCGGCGGATCGGCGGCAAGCGCGGCTGGGTACACGTCACCTCGAGCCACTACCACGACGTCGTGCCCTGCGTCAAGCAGCGCGTGCCGGTGGTCTGGGTGAACCGGCACAAGGAGACGCTCGAACCGAGCCAGGCGAAGCCGACCGCGGAGGTGCCGAACCTCCGCGAGGCGGCGAAGCTCCTAGGCGCCTGACCCGTTCGCGGAGATCGTCGCGATCGGGTCGCCGGCGGCGATCGGCGCACCCTCGGTGATCGGGAGCGCGACGATCACGCCGGACTTGTGCGCCGTGATCTCGTTCTCCATCTTCATCGCCTCGATGATGCACAGGAGCTGTCCCTCCTCGACTGTGTCGCCCTGCTTGACGAGCACCTTCCAGAGGTTGCCTTGCAGCGGCGAGGTGAGCGTGTCCGGGCCTCCGGCGCCACCCGGGGACCTCTGCGCGCGCCGTGGGCCCCGGCGGGTCCCCGCCGAGCCCGCCGCGACGGAGGCGCTGCCGTTGGCGCCCGCGGCGACCGCGAGCGGGGAGGGGGGCGGGCCGATCACGGAGACGTCGAAGCGCCGGCCTGAGACCTCGACGGTGTAAGAGCGCGAGACCTGCTCGCCCTCTAGCTCCTCCTCGCCCGCAGCGGGCGCCTCCGCCGGGGGAGCGGCGGTCGACTTCAGCCAGTCGGGGTCCTCGAGGAGGTCGCGGCAGGTCTCGCCGCGATCCCATTGCTCGGTGGCGAGCAGCTTTCGATGGAACGGGAGCAGCGTAGTCAGCCCGCCGATCTCGTATTCGTCGAGCGCCCGCAGCATCCGTCGCGTCGCCTGCGCGCGATCGGCGTCCCAGACGATCAGCTTCGCGACCATCGGGTCGTATGCGGGAGAGATCTCGTCGCCCGCGCCCACGCCGGAGTCGATTCGCACACCGGGGCCGGATGGCTCCTCGTAGCTCGTGATCCGCCCAGGCGTGGGGGCGAACTTGCGAGACGCGTCCTCCGCGTTTATGCGGCACTCGATCGCGTGCCCTCGCAGCTGGACGTCGGGCTGGGCGTAGCTGAGCTGCTCGCCCGCGGCCGCGCGGATGCCCTCCTTGACGATGTCGATGCCGGTCGTCATCTCGGTCACGCAGTGCTCGACCTGCACGCGCGTGTTCATCTCGAGGAAGAAGTACTCGTCTCCCTGCAGCAGCCCCTCGACGGTGCCCGCGCCGACGTAGTCGACGGCGCGCGCCGCCTCGACGCCGATCTGGCCGATGCGTGCCCGCATCTCCTCGCTCACGATCCATTCGGGTGCGGGAGACTCCTCGATCAGCTTCTGGTGGCGGCGCTGGATGGAGCAGTCGCGCTCGCCGAGATGGATCACGTTGCCGTGGCGATCCGCGAGCACCTGGACCTCGACGTGGCGTGGATCCGGGAGGTAGCGCTCGAGGTAGACCGCGGGATCGGAGAAGAACTTCTCGCCTTCGCGGGAGGCGCCCTCGAAGGCGTCCCCCAGCTCCTCCTCCGCGAGCGCCACGCGGAAGCCCTTTCCGCCACCGCCACCGGCGGCCTTCACGGCGATCGGGTAGCCGAGCTCCTCGCGGGCGATCTGCTGCGCGTCCTCGAGCGTCTTCACGGGCTCGGTGGTGCCGGGGACGATCGGGACGCCCGCGGCCTTCATGAGCGCCCGTGCGCGCGTCTTCGACCCCATCGCTTCGATCGCGCTCGCGGGCGGGCCGATGAAGACGATGCCCGCCGCTTCACACGCGCTCGCGAACTTCGCGTTCTCGGCGAGGAAGCCGTAGCCGGGATGGACCGCCTCGGCGCCCGCGCGCTTCGCGACGTCGATGATCTTCTCGATGTTCAGGTAGTTCGCGGACGGCGGGCCGTCGCCGAGGTTGTAAGCGTCGCCGGCGCGCTTTACGTACTGTCGCGTCGCGGTCGTTCTCCGCGTAGATCGCGACGGACCCGACGGCGAGCTCCTCGGCCGCGCGAATCACGCGCAGCGCGATCTCGCCGCGGTTGGCTATGAGGATCTTCGTGAACATCAAAGGCGCGCTCAGGTGTCGCGGATCATCCCCGCGCCGACGGTGCCGTTGGTGGCTTCGTCGATGAGGATGAAGCTGCCCGTGCGGCGGTTCGAATCGTAGGGGTCCGCGACGAGCGGTGTACTCGTACGCACGCGCACGCGAGCGATGTCGTTGAGCCTGAGCTCCTCGGGCGGCTCGCCGCGCTCGAGCGCGTGCACGTCGACGAGGTCCAGGAAGTCGTCCACGATCGCGCTTGCCTGCCGCGTCGTGTGCTTGAGCACGTAGCGGCCGCCGCGCCGCAACGGCTCGGTGGCGAGCCAGCAGAGGTCGGCCTCGAAGTCGCGCGTCACCGCCGGCGCATCCTCCGCGCGCGCGATCAGCTCACCGCGCGAGATGTCGAGGTCGTTCTCGAGCCTCAACGTCACGGACATCGGCGCGAGTGCCTCCGCGAGCGGTCCGTCGAAGGTGTCGATCGCGGCGATCCGCGTGCGCTGCCCGGTGGGCAGGACGATCACCTCGTCGCCGACGCGGAGCGCCCCGCTCGCGAGCTGGCCCGCGTAGCCTCGATAGTCGTCTTCGGCGCCGAAGTGGCCCAGCGCCTCGTTCGCGTGGCTGCCGTTGTTGCTTGCCGCGGTGAGCTCCGCGCCCTCTGCGCCCGGCGCGGCGCTCGCGCTGGGCCGGATCACCCACTGCACCGGAAAGCGCGCGGGGATGTCATAGGGATGGTCATAGGCGACTTCAACGGTCTCGAGCAGCTCGAGCAGCGTGCTCCCCTCGTACCAGTCCATCCGCGCGGATCGCTCGACGACGTTGTCGCCGTGAAGTGCGGAGAGGGGGATGTATGTGACGTCCTTGACACCACTCAGCTGTTCGGCGGAACGCGCGAACTCCGCGACGATCTCCTCGAAGCGCGCGCGCGAGTACTCGACGAGGTCCATCTTGTTGACCGCCACGACGAGGTGCGGGATCCCAAGCAGCGAGGAGATGAAGGCGTGGCGGCGCGACTGCTCGAGCACGCCGTGCCGCGCGTCGATCAGCACGACCGCGAGGTCCGCAGTGGACGCCCCCGTCGCCATGTTGCGCGTGTACTGCAGGTGCCCTGGGGTGTCAGCGATGATGAACCGCCGCTGCGTGGTCGCGAAGTAGCGGTAGGCGACGTCGATCGTGATGCCCTGCTCGCGCTCCGCGCGCAGGCCATCCGTGAGCAGCGCGAGGTCGAGCGCCCCTTCGCCGCCGCGCCGCACGCTCGCCTGCACGAGGTGCTCGAGTTGGTCCTCGTGCACCTGCTTGGTGTCGTAGAGGAGCCGCCCAATGAGCGTACTCTTGCCGTCGTCCACCGAGCCGGCGGTCGTGAAGCGCAACAGATCAAGCGTCATCGAAGCGTCAGCGCCTAGAAGTAACCGACCTTCTTGCGGTCCTCCATCGCCGCCTCCGAGACGCGGTCATCCGCGCGCGTCTGGCCGCGCTCGGTGACGCGCGTCGCTGCGATCTCGGCGACCACCTCGGGCAGCGTGACGGCGCGCGAGCGCACGCCGCCGGTGCAGCTCATGTCGCCGACCGTGCGATAGCGGACCCACTCCTTTTCGATGCTCTCGCCGTCGATCAGCTCCGCGCCGTCCCACCACGCGTAGAGCATCCCGTCGCGTTCAAAGACCTCGCGCTCGTGACCGAAGTAGATCGAGGGCACCTCGAGTTGCTCCTGCTCGATGTACTCCCAGATGTCGAGCTCCGTCCAGTTCGACAGGGGGAAGACGCGCACGTGCTCGCCCTTGCGGATGCGACCGTTGTAGAGGTTCCAGAGCTCGGGTCGCTGGTTCTTCGGGTCCCATTGCCCGAAGTCGTCTCGGAAGGAGAACACGCGCTCCTTCGCGCGCGCGCGCTCCTCGTCGCGGCGCGCCCCGCCGAGGACGGCGTCGAAGCGGTGCTCGGAGATTGCGTCGAGCAGCGTCGTCGTCTGCAGCCTGTTGCGCGACGCGCGCGGTCCCGTCTCCTCCACCACGCGGCCGCGGTCGATCGAGTCCTGGACGCTCGCGACGATCAGGCGCTCGCCGAGCTCCGCGACGCGTCTGTCGCGGAGCTCGATCACCTCGGGGAAGTTGTGGCCTGTGTCGACGTGCATGAGCGGAAAGGGGAAGCGCGCGGGCCGGAACGCCTTCTCGGCGAGTCGCAGCAGCACGAGCGAGTCCTTGCCGCCGCTGAAGAGGAGCACGGGCCGCTCGAATTCCGCGCCGACCTCGCGCATGACGTGGATGGCCTCGGACTCGAGGGCACGGAGGTGACTGAGTGCCGGTCGCGGCGCTCGCGCGGCGACGCTCATGGGCGCTCGGACGCCGCGGTCGCCGTATCGAGATGCAGGCCGCACTCCGTCTTCTCGGTCCCCGCCCAGCGGCCCTCACGCCCGAAACCGGGCTGCGTGCACGGAGCGCAGCCGATCGACGCGTAGCCCTCGTCGTGGAGCGGGTGATACGGAAGCCCGCGCTCGTGGATGCGCCGCCAGATGTCGCGCTCGCTCCAGTGCGCGAGCGGGTTGTACTTCCAAAGCCCCCGCGACTCGTCGCGTTCGGAGGTCACAATTTGCGCGCGCGTGGGGCTCTGCTCGCGCCGGAGCCCCGTGATCCATGCCTCGGCGCCGTCGAGCGCTCGCGCGAGCGCCGCGACCTTCGCCTGCGAGCAGCAGTTCTCAGGTCCCGTCCAGGGGCCGCCGGTCCCGCTCGCATCGAAGACCTCGACCGCGATCCCGAAGTGCTCCTCGAACGCCTTCCACGTCTCGAGCGTCGCGGGGAACAGCACGCCGGTGTCGATCGTGACGATCTTCACTGGCGTCGGCGTGCCGCCGATGCGCAGGATCTCGTCCACGAGCACCGACTCCTCCTTCTGGAAGGAGCAGAGCATGACGGGCCGCGCGTGGCGCTCCAGCGCCTCGCGCAGGGTCCCATCGAGAGCCCGCACGTGCTCGTCCGTCGTCGCGGGCGAGCCCGCAGCGGCAGCCTTCGTGTCGGTCAGACTGCGCACTCGCCTTCCCCACGGATCACTTGGAAGGGAACCTCGCGGTTCCAGTCGATGAACTGGTTCATGTTCTCGAGACTGAAGTCGACAGGCATCGAGAGATCCTTGACCTGGCTCTCGAGCGTTGCGGTGCCGACGCGCCCGACGTAGCTGGCCCAGGTCTCGCCCTCCTCGCGATCGCTTTCATAGTGACGGATCCAGCGTTCGACCGCCTCGGGTACGCGCTTTGCGGGGAGGCGAAGCTTGAGTCGCTCGCCGAAGCGCACCCCGTCGCCTTCGAAGTTTCCGCCGGCGTGCGGGATGTAGGCGGGGATCGTGTGCTCCCCGACCTTGATCGAGGCGCCGTAGAAGCCGATCGCGCCGACGTGGTGCTGTCCGCAACCGTTCGGGCAGCCGGAGATCTTCACGTGGATCGCGCGCGCGAGCGGGTCGCTTATCTGCATCCTCTGCAGGCGCTCCGTGAGCGCCTGGTTGACGCCCATCGAGCTCGTGATGCCGAGCTTGCACGAGTCGGTGCCGGGGCACGAGACGACGTCCTCGACCTCGCGTGATCCGGGTTCGCCGAGCCCCAGCTCGGAGAGCGCGCGCCAGAGGTCATAGACGCTCTCGTCTCGTACCCAGCGCAGAACGAGGTTCTGCTGGACGGTCGTGCGCGCGTAGTTGCCGGAGAAATCGCGCATGACCGCTGCGAGGCCGCGGAACTGCTCGGGAGTCAAATCGCCGCGCGGGACCTTGACCTCGACCGTCACGAAGCCCTCCTGCCTCTGCTCGGCGACGTTTGCGTCGCGGAAGCGCTCGAACTCCGAGGTGTCTCCGTTCGGTGAGCCGTAGGAGGCGAGCAACGCGGGGGCGTTCGCCTGCTCGTCGAAGAACGCGAGCCGATGCTCGACGGAGAAGTCGCGTTCGGAGACCCAGTCGCCCTCGAGCTCCTCCTCGACCTGTCGGCGCAGCTCGTCGATGCCGTACTTGTCCACGAAGACCTTGATGCGAGCACGCGCGCGGTTGACCCGGAGCCACTCCTGGCGGTCGAAGATCCGCAGCACGGCCTCGGTGAGCTTCAGGTACTCGCCGTCGTCGAGGCCGACGAAGTCGTAGAGGACCTGAGCGTGGCGCGGCATGATCGACGTACCGCCGCCGACGAGCATCTCGGCGCCGCGCACCTCGCCCTCGCCGTTCGCGCCGGGCCGCACGCGGGCACGGAACGCGACGTCGTGGATCTCGCCGATCGCGCGGTCGCTGGGGGAAGCGTCGAATGCGGTCTTGACCTTGCGCGGCATCCCCTGCGTGGTCGGGTGGCGAACGAAGTAACGGATGTATGCCGCCGCGTAGGGCGTCATGTCGAAGAGCTCGTCCTTCGCGACGCCCGCCCACGGATCGCCGGTCACGTTGCGCATCGTGTTGCCGCATCCCTCGCGGCTCGAGAGCCCCGTCTCGCCAAGCTCGCGGATCGCCTTCTCCGCGTCGAGCAGCGGCACGTGGTGTATCTGGATGTTCTGGCGAGTCGTGATGTGCCCCTTGCGCAGCGGCGCGTACTGCTCGACGACGCTCGCGAAAGCCTCGAGCTGCTCGGGCGTGATCCCGCCGAAGGGCAGCTTCGTGCGGATCATCTGGACGTCGTTCTGGCGCTGGCCGTAGACGCCCTGCTTGAGGCGGAACTTGATGAATTCCTCCTCGGGCATCTCGCCCTCCAGGAACTTCGTCGCTTCGGTCTTGAAGTCGTCGAACTCGCGCTGCAGGATCGGGATCACGTGTCCCGGTACGTTCTGCAGGACCTCCGGATCCTCGAGCGTGCCGCGCTGCTTTGCTCCGCGCGCCGCCGCCGGTGCGCCGTCGCTGGTGCTCTCTTGGTATGTGCGCGTGGTGGTGGCGAGTGGCTCCATTTGCAAAAACCTCCTGCTCCTAGGGGTGTGGACCGGGGTCGGGCAGGATTACCCCGGCTGTGAGCTAAGCAGGTCCTCCTCCAGCAAAGACGATATTGGCCGAAATGCTAGCGACTTTTATCTATTTATCCAGGGCTCCGGCGCGGCGGGCACCGGCGCGCGCCTTACGCCCTCGAGCAGCGCCGCGCGGCGCCACGGATCGAGCCCCGTAGCCGCGCCGGAATCGAGCACCACGAGCGTGTCGGATAGGAAGCGCTCGAGCGCGCCGATGAGCGCCGCCGCCTCCTCGGGAGAGGGGTCGGGTGAGAGCGACCCCAAGGTGTGCCCGGTGCTCGCCACGGCGTCAGAGCGGGATGTTGCCGTGCTTGCGAGCGGGTCCCTGCTGGCGCTTGCTCTGGAGCGTGTGCAGCGCCGTGATCAGCTTCGGACGCGTCTCGTGCGGCTCGATGACATCGTCGATGTAGCCCCGTTCCGCCGCGGAGTAGGGGTTCGCGAAGTGCGCCTTGTAGTCCGCGATCAGCTTCTCTCGGCGCTCGTCGGGGGTCGGGCTCGAGGCGATGTCGCGCCGGTAGATGATGTTGACCGCTCCCTCCGGCCCCATCACAGCGACCTCCGCAGTGGGCCACGCGAAGTTGAAGTCCGCGAGCAGGTGCTTGGAGGACATGACGTCGTAGGCGCCGCCGTAGGCCTTGCGCGTGATCACGGTGAGCTTCGGCACCGTCGCCTCCGTGAACGCGTACAGCAGCTTCGCGCCGTGCCGGATGATCCCGCCCCACTCCTGCGCGGTGCCGGGGAGGAAGCCGGGGACGTCGGTGAAGGTGATGAGCGGGATGTTGAAGGCGTCGCAGGTGCGCACGAAGCGTGCGCCCTTCGCGGAAGCGTCGATGTCGAGCACGCCCGCGAGCTGGTTGGGCTGGTTTCCGACGATCCCGACGGCGAACCCGTCGAGCCGCGCGAAGCCGCAGATGATGTTCTTCGCGTAGTGCTCGTGGACCTCGAAGAACTCCCCGTCGTCGACGACGTGACGAACGAGGTCGCGCATGTCGTAGGGCTTGTTGGGGTTGTCGGGGACGACGTGGTCGAGCTCGCGGTCCATCCGCTGCGGGTCGTCGGTGGGCGCAACGCGCGGCGCGTTCTGGAGGTTGTTCGAGGGCAGGAAGCTCAGCAGGTAGCGGCAGTCTTCGAGGCATGACTCCTCGTCGTCCGAGGCGAAGTGCGCGACCCCCGATTTCGTGTTGTGCGACATCGCGCCGCCGAGCTCCTCGAAGCCGACCTCCTCGCCGGTCACCGTCCTGATCACGTCGGGCCCGGTGATGAACATGTGCGAGGTCTCCTTGACCATGAAGACGAAGTCCGTGATCGCGGGCGAGTAGACGGCGCCGCCGGCGCACGGGCCCATGATGAGGCTGATCTGCGGGATCACGCCGGAGCACATGACGTTGCGCACGAAGACGTCGCCATAGGCGCCGAGCGAGACGACGCCCTCCTGTATGCGGGCGCCGCCGGAGTCGTTGATGCCGATCACGGGGCAGCCGATCTTCGCGGCGAGGTCCATGATCTTCACCATCTTTTCGCCCATCACCTCGCCGAGCGACCCGCCGAAGACGGTGAAGTCCTGGCTGAAGACGCATACGCGGCGGCCTTCGATGGTGCCGTGGCCGGTGACGACGGCGTCCGCGAGCGGGCGGTTCTTGTCCATGCCGAACGCCGACGTCCGATGGCGGACGAACGCGTCGAGCTCTTGGAAGGAGCCGGGATCGAGCAGCTTCTCGACGCGCTCGCGAGCGGTCAGCTTGCCGCGTTCGTGCTGCTTCTCGACCGCGGGCCCCTCCGCGTGCTCCGCCTCCTCGCGCAGCTCCACGAGCTGCTCGAGGCGCTCCTCATAGCTCTCGGGTGCGGTCTCTCTCATCGGCGGCGGATGTTATCCGGGGAGTGCTCGCGTGCCCGGATCGCGAGGGCGCTCTCAGGCGCGCGAGAACGGCCGGTGATGCGCTTCGCCGAGGCGGTCGAGGACCGCTGAGAGCACGGCGGTCGCGTGCTCCGCGGCGTCCTGCTCAGCCTCCTCGCCCGCTGCCTCGGCTGACGGGTCCGGCTCGGGCACGGCCGCGTCGCTCGCGTGCGTCAGCAGCGCAAGCGTGTCATGCACCGGCTCAGGCGAAGGGAGATCGGCGGATGCGGACGCCGTCTCAGGTACGGATGCCTCGGCGAGTGGGGCTTCGGGCTCCGCATCGCGCTCGCGATCGGGGTCGGTCGTCGGCGCCGCCTCAGGCCGTGCCGCCCGGGTCTCGGCCGACGCGAGCCCCGGCGAGCGCCCGCGAGCGCGCATCGAGCGCGCGCTGCTGCGAAGGCGGCTCAGAAACGCGCGAAAGGGACGTTCGGCGCCATCCGGCGTCGTTTGCGGCGTGGGCTGCTCCGACGGCGCATCCGCGGCGTTTATCGCGGGCTCCGCGGGCGCCGGGGCCTCTGCGGGCGCCAGGGGCTCTGGGGGTGCCAGGGGCTCTGGGGGTGCCAGGGGCTCCACCGCCGCAAGTGGCTCTGCGGGCGCCGGGGCCTCTGCACGCGCGGGCAAGGGGGGCGGCAGCTGGCGTAGCGGCGACGCGAGCTGCGCGGGGCCGAGCCGCAGCGTAGAGGGTGGGTGCGGCTCCTCGGGAGCCGCGGGTGCATCAGCAGGTAAGTCCGAAGCGGGACGATCGATCGTCACAGACAGCCTCACCCGCGTGCCCCAGCCGGCCGGCGTGATCTCGACCATGCCACGGGAGTCGCGCGCCTCCCACTCCACGCGCTCCTCGGGGTTGGTGCGAACGATGCGGATCTCGCCCAGCTCGCCGAGGTGGCGCGCGAGAGCGTCCGGGTCGCTCAGCTCGCTCCATAGCTCGGGCGGTGACTTGACCAGCGTGCGATGCGCCTCTGCCATCACCATCGCCTCTAGGAGTTCGAGCGATCGCGGTCGAGTCCTGCCACCCAGCGGCGGCGCCGCGAGCTATGCGACGGCGGGCTCTGCGCTCGCCCCGATGAGGCCGCGCTCGTGCAGCAGCTCCGCGATCTGGATCGCGTTGGTCGCAGCGCCCTTGCGGAGGTTGTCGGCGACGATCCACATGTCGAGCGCTCGTTCGTGCCCGGGATCGCGGCGAATGCGCCCCACGAGCACGTCGTCACGGCCCTCCGCGAGCGTCGCGAGCGGGTACTGCGCGGCCGCGGGGTCGTCGAGGACGCTCACACCTGGCGCTCCCGCAAGCAGCTCGCGAGCGCGCTCGGGCGAGAGCGGCTCGCGCGTCTGCACGTTGACCGCCTCGGAGTGGCCGATGTAGACGGGCACGCGCACGCACGTGGCCGAGACGCGAATCGAGGGGTCGCCGAGGATCTTGCGCGTCTCGTTCATGAGCTTGCGCTCCTCGTCGGTGTGGTCGTCGCCCGCGGCAAAGCTGCCCGCCTCGGGAAGCGCGTTGAAGGCAATCTGGTGCCGATAGACGTCGGGCTCGACGCTTGCTGGCGCCCCGGCGCGTCGGGCGTCGAGGACTGCCTCGGCCTCTCGCGTGAGCTCCTCGACAGCGCGCTTGCCGGTCCCCGAAACGGCCTGGTAGGTGGAGATCACGAGGCGCTCGATGCCGGCGGCATCGTAGAGCGGCTTCAGCGCGACGACCATCTGCATCGTCGAGCAGTTCGGGTTCGCGATGATCCCGCGGTGCGCGGCGAGCGCGTCGGCGTTGACCTCGCTCACCACGAGTGGGACGTCGTCCTGCATGCGCCAGCGCGAAGAGTTGTCCACGACCACGGCTCCTGCACGCGCGAAGCGCGGCGCCCACTCGCCGGACACGGAGCCACCGGCGGAGAAGAGCGCCAGGTCGAAGCCCCCGATCGTCTCCTCGCTCAGCGCGCGGACGGCGCCATAGCCGTCGAGCTCGCTGCCCGCGGAGCGCTCCGAGGCGAACGGAACGACCTCGCGCGACGGGAACGCGCGCTCGCGCAGCACATCGAGCATGAGTCGACCAACCTGCCCGGTGGCGCCGACGACCGCTACGCGATAGCTCCCGTCCATCGTGATCCCAGGGTACTCGGCGCGCGCCGCTTAGAACGCGGGCTGGTAGCGCCCGAACACGTCCTCCATCGCCCCGCACACCTCTCCCAGGGAGCACCGGTCCTTCAGCGCCTCGCGGATCGCGGGGAGCAGGTTCTCGCTGCCCTGCGCCGACCCGCGCAGCTCCGCGAGCCTGCGCTCGACGAGGCTGTGGTCGCGATCCGCCTTGAACGTCCGCAGTCGCTCCACCTGCTCGCGCTCCGCGGCGGGATCCACACGCAGGAGGTCGGGCACCTCGACGTCGTCCTCCTCGAAGGCGTTCACTCCCACGACGATGTCCTGGCCGAGCCGGTAGCGCTCCTGATAGCCCCATGCGGACTGGTCGATCTCGTTCGTGATGAACGCGAGCGCATCGACCGACCCACCCATCCCGTCGACCTTCGCGATCAAATCGTTCGCGCGGCGTTCGATCTCGTCGGTGAGCGACTCGATGAAGTAGGACCCCGCGAACGGGTCCACGGTGTCCGCCGCACCCGACTCGTTCGCGATGACCTGTTGCGTGCGAAGCGCGATCTTCGCTGCCCGCTCGGTGGGCAGCGCGAGCGCCTCGTCGAAGCCGTTCGTGTGCAGTGACTGCGTGCCGCCGCACACCGCTGCGAAGGCTTGCAGGGCGACGCGGACGATGTTGTTCTCGGGCTGCTGCGCCGTCAACGTCACACCGCCCGTCTGCGTGTGAAAGCGGAGCATCATCGCGCGCTCGTTCGTCGCGCCGAACCGCTCACGCATGATTCTCGCCCACATGCGCCTCGCCGCTCGGAACTTCGCGATCTCCTGGAAGACGTTGTTGTGGCCGTTGAAGAAGAACGCCAGGCGCGGGCCGAACTCGTCCACGGCAAGCCCCTTGTCGATTGCGGCCTGCACGTAGGCGATGCCCGAGCAGAGCGTGAACGCGACCTCCTGAACCGCCGAGCACCCCTTCTCGCGGAAGTGATAGCCCGAGATCGAGATCGTGTTCCAGCGCGGGATTCGCTCGTGGCAGTACTCGAAGATGTCCGTCGTCAGGCGCATCGTGGGCGCGGGCGGATAGATGTAGTTGCCGCGCGCGATGTACTCCTTGAGGACGTCGTTCTGGGTCGTGCCGCGCAGCTTCTCCGCGGGGACGCCCTGCTCCTCGCCGACGAGCTCGTAGAGCAGCAGCAGGCACGCCGCGGGCGCGTTGATCGTCATCGATGTCGAGACCTGGTCGAGCGGGATGCCCGAGAACGCCGTGCGCATGTCGTCGATCGTGTCGATCGCCACACCCGTGCGCCCAACCTCGCCGAGACAGCGTTCATCGTCGGAGTCGAGGCCGAGCTGCGTCGGCAGGTCGAAGGCCATCGAGAGGCCCGTCGATCCCTTCGAGAGCAGGTAGCGGTAGCGCTCGTTCGACTCCTTCGCCGACGCGTAGCCCGCGTACTGGCGCATCGTCCATAGCTGACCTCGGTACATCTCGCGATGTATCCCGCGCGTGTACGGGTAACTCCCCGGCTCGCCGAGCTCGAGCTCCGCGGGGAGGTCGTGCTCGTCGTAGAGCGACTTGATCTCGATGCCCGAGTCGGTGAATCGCCGCGGGTCGTCGGGACCCACGACGGGCGCGATCGTGAGGTCCTCGCCTGCGCCGGCAGTAGGCTCGCCGCCCGGCGCGTCCTGCTCGCGGGCGTCGGCGCCGGCGGGATCTCCGCGGTAAGAGGTGGTGGCCATATCGACTGATGATATGTGGGGGCGTGCTCGCGGGCGGCTCGTGCGGACTCGCCGTGCAGCCGTGCGACCGGCGGAGTGCTGAGGCGAGCGGTATCCTCCGACACCGTGTCCACCTGTCTTGTGACCGGCGGGGCGGGATTTCTGGGCTCGCACCTCTGCGACGCGCTGCTCGCGCAAGGTCACAGGGTGTTGTGCGTGGACAACCTCGACACCGGGTCGCTCGTGAACATCGAGCACATCCGCGCTCCCGAGTTCGTCCACCTCAATTTGGACGTCACCGAGCCCTACTTCGTGGACGAGCCGATCGACTTCGTCTACCACCTCGCCTCGCCCGCTTCGCCGATTGACTACCTGCGCCTCCCGCTGCACACACTGAAGGTCGGCTCGTATGGCACGCACCACACCCTCGGCCTCGCGAAGTTCAAGCGTGCGCGGTTCCTGCTCGCCTCCACGAGCGAGGTCTACGGCGATCCGCAGGTGCATCCCCAGGTGGAGTCCTACTGGGGACACGTCAACCCGATCGGCCCGCGCGGCGTCTACGACGAGGCCAAGCGCTACGGCGAGGCGATGACGATGGCCTACCACCGCCAGCAGGGCGTCGACACCGCGATCGTGCGCATCTTCAACACCTATGGGGCGCGGATGCGGCCACACGACGGACGCGCGATCCCGACGTTCCTGCGCCAAGCGCTCGCGAACCGTCCGCTCACGGTCTACGGCGAGGGCTCCCAGACGCGGTCGTTCTGCTACGTCGCCGATCTGATCCGCGGCCTCATCGCCCTTGCGGAATCCGGCGTACCACGACCCCGTGAACATCGGCAACCCGGACGAGTTCACCCTGCTCGAGCTCGCGGAAACGGTGAAGGATGTGACGGGCTCCTCCGCGGAGATCCTCTTCGAGGCGCTGCCGATCGACGATCCCAAGCAGCGCCGGCCGGACATCACGCTCGCGCGCGAGCTCCTCGGGTGGTCGCCGGACGTTTCGCTGCGAGAAGGGCTGGAGCGCACGATCGAGCAAGCCGGCGTCGAGGCGCTGGTCGGGTAAGGGCCGCTTGGCTCGGACATCCGTCCGCCGAGG
This sequence comes from uncultured bacterium, assembly GCA_963738355.1. Lineage (GTDB taxonomy): Bacteria > Actinomycetota > Thermoleophilia > Solirubrobacterales > Solirubrobacteraceae > Palsa-744. The sequence continues at coordinate 274,926 of CAVTWF010000009.1, read as the reverse complement.
ACCCGCACGCGTCGGCCAGCGTCGCTACATTTGCCGCTCCCGCGAGTTATGAGTGATATGGCACGTGCTGAGGAGGCGCTTCGCGCCCGGCAGGCCTCCGTCGTGAAAGACGCCGAGCCGACGCTCGGCGACGAGCAGACCGCTCGCGCCTTCCCGGTCGCGGATTGGCCTGCGCTCGCGCTGCACCCGGAGCGCCTCGATCGCGACATGCGACGCAAGCGGCCGCCCGTGCTCTCGTTCCTGTTGCGCATGGTCACGGCGCGCCGCGTCGCCGCGGTCGTGTCGCTGCTCGCGCTCGACTTCCTCGGCGTCTCGCTGGCGATCTTCACCGCGCTCGTGCTCAAGGCTGCCGTGCTCGCGTTGTTCGGCGACGGCGCGCCCGTCAAGCTGAGCGCCGAAATCCACGAGACCGGTCGCTACCTCCCCTTCACCTACCTGCTGACCGTGCTCCTCTTCTGGCGCTCCGGCCTCTACGCGTCGCGCGCCCAGCGGCCTGGGCTCACGCGCATCGTCGCCTCGCTGTTCCAGGTGGCGGTCGTCGCGCTGATCTTCGCCGTTGTCAGCGGACAGCACTACCGCAGCTTCTACGTCTTCTGGGGCTCGCTTGCGTTCGGGCTCGTCTACGTGCCGCTGTTTCGTCATCTCTACGAGCGCACGACGGGTGCACTGCTGCGTGCGGCGGGCTATCACCGCCGCGCCGTGCTCGTCGGCACGGGGAAGCAGATCATCGACGTCGCGCACGCGCTGCGCGACACGGCGCGTACGGGATCGACGCGGTCCCCCGTCGAGGTGCTCGGGTATCTCTCCTCGGAGCCCCTGCCGATGCCCAACGGGCTGCGCCCCCTCGGCGGCATCGGCGACCTGGACGGCGTGCTCTCCGTCGGCCGCGTCGACGAGGTCATCATCGCCGACCCCGAGTTTCCCCAGAGCGATGCCGTCGAGATCGTGGACCGCTGCCACCGTCGTGGCGTGCGCGTGTGCATCGCTCCTTCGACGATGGAGATCCTCGTCAACCGCGCCGAATTCGTGCCCGGAGAGTCGGTGCCGCTCTTCGAGCTCGGGCCACCGGTCTTCGAGGGCATCGACTTCGCGCTCAAGCGCGCCTTCGATCTCGTCTTCGCGACCGTGCTGCTGCTCTTCCTGAGCCCCATGCTCGCGCTCATCGCGCTCGCGATCAAGGTCTCCTCGCGGGGGCCGATCCTCTTCCGCTCGATGCGCCCGGGCATCGGCCAGCAGCCCTTCGCGTGCCTGAAGTTCAGGACGATGTACGCCGACGCGGAGCACCAGCAGGACGAGCTCGACGAGCTCAACGAGGCGAGCGGCGCGCTGTTCAAGATCCGCGACGATCCGCGCCTGACGCCCGTGGGGCGATTCCTGCGGCGCTTCTCGCTCGACGAGCTTCCTCAGCTCGCGAACGTCCTGCGTGGCGAGATGTCAATGGTCGGACCGCGACCGCTTCCCGAGCGCGACTTCGATCTGCTGCAGGACTGGCACCGCAAGCGCTATCTCGTGCTCCCCGGGATGACCGGCCTGTGGCAGGTCTCCGGGCGCTCAGAGCTCGACTTCGACGACCTCGTGCGGCTCGACTTCATCTACCTCGAGCGGTGGTCGCTCGCGCTCGACCTCGCGATCCTCGCGAAGACGCTGCCCGCGGTGCTGAGCCGGCGCGGCGCCTACTAGGGACGCGCGGCGACGGGCGTTCGGCAGAGGCCGACCGCGGTCATGTGCCCGGCGCTCGCCTCGTTGATCGCTTCGTCGTAGGTCTGCCACGTCGCGCGCGCCGCATCCGCCCAGGTCCACTGCGGAGGCTTCGGCGCGGGTCGCTGCGCTTGCTGCGCCGCCTCGAGAAGCCCCTCCATGTCGCCCCGCTCGACGAACGTCGCACGCGCTCCGAGCACCTCCTGCAACGCCGAGACCTCGCAGGTGACGACGGGCGTGTTGCACGCGAGCGCCTCGACCGTGGGCAACCCGAAGCCCTCGTCGTCGCTGGGCATCACGAGCGCGTGCGCGCCGGAGTAGATCGCGGCCAGCTTGTCGTCGGGAACCGACCCGGTGAGGATGACGTTCGGAAGCTCGCGCACCCATGGCCCGCTCGGCCCGACGAGTACGAGCGGCAGCTCGCGCGGCGCGGCGGCCAGCTTCGCGACCTGCTTGCGGGGGTCCGGATGGCGCATGCTCCCCACCCACACGAGATAGCGCTCGGGGAGCGCGTAGCGCTCGCGCACGGCAGCGACCTCGTCCTCGCTGCGCGGGTACATCGCCGGAGCCGGCGCCTCCGGGATCACGGCGATCCGCTTCGGCTCGAGGCCGAGCCGCGCGATCGCGTCCCTGGCGACTACGCGCGTCGGCACGATCACGCGCACCGCGCGCTGCACCGCGAGATAGCGAAGCTGAAGGCGCATCCCCGTTCGCAGATACTCGCCGCGCGCCTTCAGCGGCATGAGGTCGTGGAGCGTCACGACCATCGGGCACGGGCTGCGCAGGACGGCGCCCTGCAGCCACGGCGAGTGGTAGACGTCCGCGCGCCGCGGTCGATGCGTCTCCGCGATCTCCGTATCGACGTCGGCGGTGGCGCGAAGGGCCGCGAGCAGGCAGTTCGAGTAGCGCCCGACTCCGTACTGGTCGGCTGCCGGGCGACTGTCGAACGCCACCCTCAACGGCTTACCCGCATCCTCGCTGCCACCGCGCTCAAGTGGTCATCCACGCCCTTGCCTCGTTCCTTAGCCTTGCGGGGCCATCGTCTCGTATATCAGCGTTCGGGTCATCCTCTGCACAGTGCCGTGCATCACAACATCCCTCAAAAACAGCGTCCCCGCGGCGCTGATTGGGGCAAGATAGTGGTTCGGGTCCCCGGACGCGGCGACGTAGCGCGCACGATGCGGACTCGCGTCGCCACGTAGTCTTGCCACGATGCGCTCGGAGACCTACCACGAGCGTCTCTGGGAAAGCGTCCCCGAGGGCATTCAGCCGCCGGACTTCGCCCTGCGCTTGGCCTTCCTCCTGCGCCACGTCGCGGCGGATCAGCGCGTGCTCGACGTGGGCTGTGGCGAGGGTCGCTTCACCGCGGCGCTCGCCGACTCCGGAGCGCAGGCGGTGGGAGTCGACGTCGCCGAGGAGCCCCTGCGACGCGCGCGCGCGCGTCGCGGCGATCTGCAGTTCCTGCGCGTGCCGGTCGACCATTCCTGGCCATTGGAGGACGCGAGCTTCGATGCGGTCTGGGCGGGGGAGGTGATCGAGCACGTCGCCGACACCGTGGGCTGGCTCTCCGAGCTGCGAAGGGTGCTCCGGCCCGGCGGGCTGGCGCTGCTCAGCACGCCGAATCACAGCCGCGCGTCGTTGCTCGCGATGGCGCTCCTTCCGCATTTCTTCGAAGCTCACTTCGACCCCCTCTCCGACCACCTGCGCTTCTATACGCGGCGCTCGCTCGCTCGCGTCCTCGAGGAGTTCCGCTTCGAGGCGATCCGGGTCTCGCCCGCCGGCGGGCTCCCCGGAGCACATCCGCTGCTCCTCGCGAGCGCGCGCCGCGCGCGCTGGTGAGGAGATCGCGTCGTCGCGCGCCTAGCGACCGAGCCGCCTGCGCCTGCGGCGCGCGCGCCGGTTCTCACGCCAGCGTCGCCACAGCTTCAGCCAGTCGCGCATTGGTCGAAGCGTATCCCTACTGTCCGGCGGCGCGAAGCGCCTCGAGGTACGCGTTGCGCACGCTCAGCAGTTCGGGGTCGCCCGCGATCTCGCTTTCGGGCGCGACGGCCTCTGGGTTGAGGTACACGGCGGCGCGGAACTCCTGCACCGCGGCCGGGTAGTTGCCCGCCTGGAGGTCGTGTTCGGCGAGCGCCGCCCACGACTGCGGATTGGCCGGCTGCAGCTGCACCCCGCGCTGCAGCGTCGCCTCTGCCTGCGCGGGTTCGCCGGTCGACTGCTGGACGGCAGCGAGATAGCGCAACGCCTGCAGCGAGTCGGGGTCCTCCGAGACCGCGGACTCAGCGGCCGCGCGAGCCGCGAGCGGTTCGCGGGCAGCCTGCGTCAGCGCCTGTTCGGAGCCTTCTGCGGAGCGCTCCGGCTGCCACTCGACCCACGCCGCGAGCAGCGCCGTCGCCACGATCGCCGCCGCAAGCGCTGTCGTGAGCGGCGGCAGGCGGCGCACGCTGAGCGCGAGCCGCGGCGCTGGGGCGCCGTGGCCGGCGCGGCGCCCGTCAGCGGTCCTCTGCCCGCGAGCCAGCCGGCACAGAGGAGCGCCGCGCAAGCGGTGCCCGGCACATACCAGGTCCAGTCGGCAAAGGAGTTCGCGCCGAAGACGACCACGAGCGCGAGCATGCTGAGCAGGCCGATTCGCTCAGGCGTGTACTCGAGCTGCTCCCTGCGCCAGCGCCACCTGCGCCAGCGGCGGTTGAAGGGGTGCGTCGCGCGCCCCGCCGCGACGAGCCATGCGGCGAAGAGGGCGAGCGTCAGCAACAGCCCCACGACCCCGAGCTCGGCCATCGTCTGCACGATGTAGCCGTGCGCGTGGCGAACGTTGAGCGTCTCCGTCCGGTAGCGAAGCCGCGCCGTCGAGTAGCCCCCCGCGCCGACGCCGAGCGCGGGATGCGCATCGAAGATCTGCAGCGCCTCCTTCCAATAGCGCGCGCGGACGCTCGCGATCGCAGTGAGCCGGTTCGGCGTGTTCTGCGGCGAGCTCGCGTTCGGGTTCGTCAGCGTGTTCCAGTCGTATGCGATCGTGCCCGTGAGGCCGCGATGGGTCATCGCGAGGCCGCCGATGACCGCGAGCACCGCGGCGGCGATCAGCGCGAGCAGTGCCGCTCCCGCGCGCCTGCGCACGCGCGGCGAGGGCGCTCGGCGCCCGAAGAAGAACCCCACCGCGACGCCCACGGAGGTGAGTGCGATCAGCACGACGAGCACGAGCACGCCGAGCTGATGGCCCGCGGCGATGCGCTGTGCGAGCGGAATGTTTTCGCTCGAGAGCGCGTGGCTCGAGAAGTCGAATGCCGCGATCACCGCCGCGCCGAGCGCGCCCGCCAGCAGCACGGCGGCCCCGCGAAGGCGAAGCGGGACGATGCAGAACCACACGATGATCCCGATCGCGAGCGCCGCGAGCGGACCGCGCGAGTACGTGAGCATGAGCGTCGCGAGCTCGAGCCCCATCGCGGGATACGCGAGCGCCCGCAGCAAGGCGTGCCCATCCCGCCGCGCGCCCAGCCACATGCACCCCATCACGCCCATCGCGGCCGTCAGCCCGATCGCGACCCAGTAGCCGTACGGCTGCTGCAAGCGCGCATAGGTTTCAGACGCCGCGAACTCGCCCGGGAAGATCTTCGTGAGGACGGCATAGGCGCTCACGACGATCGCCGCGAGCGTCACCCCGCCGAGGATCGCGCTCCAGCGCGCGGGCGCGACGCGGACGAGCGCGACGCCGGCCGCGAAGACGCTTGCGTAGGCGAACAGCCTCGCGGCGTCCTGCCAGCTCGCGTCCGGTTCCACCGACCACGCGATCGACAGCGCGCTCAGCGCCGCAAAGGCGAGCAGGAGGATCACCGACCAGGTCCCGTAGAGCTTCCTGCCCGCGGATATCTGAGCGCCGATGACCACGACGCTTGCGACCACGAGCCCGCCGCCGATCGTGAGCGCGATCTCGACGCCCGTCATCGGCGCGAGGCTCAGGCCGCCGCCGGCGACGAATGCGATCGTGCTGAGAATCGCGGCGCATATCAGCGTGCACCCCGTGTTGCTCCCGAGGAAGCGCGCGAGCGCGAGGCCCAGCTCCCTCGTCCGGGAGCGCAGCGGCGGCTGCGGATGATGTGTGCCCGCGACCGCGATCGCGGACCATGTGGCAGTGGGGCCGGCGGCACCCTCGCCGTTGCGGTCCGTGCCCCGTGTGCCCTCCGCGGCCGCTCGGTCACGCGGCATCGTGGGCGTGCTCATTTGCCTGGGCGCAAGCGGAGGCGAAGTGAGGAGAGGCCGCTCTTGCGCAGCGAGACGCCGCCACTTGCCACGGCCAGCGCGAGCAGCGCGGCGAGCAGCGCGATCAGCGGCGTGGGCAGCGAGTTCAGCGCGGAGGCGATGCTCACGGGAACGACTCCGGGCAGCTCCGCGGACTTGCCCACCTGCACGCGGCGACGGGCGCGCCCGCGCAGCACGCGTGAGGACCGCCTGTTCAGCGGGAGTGGGCGGGGCGATGGCACCCGCTCCGGGGCCCCCACCGCCACCACTCCCGGCCGCCGCGAGGGCGGCCTTCCTAATCAGTTCTTCGCAATCGGAGTACTCGCTGACGTCCGTCGGGAGCTCCCTCAGCGCCTTCGCGTATGCGCTGCGATGGAACCCCGCAAGCGACTGCCCGTGTGTGCAGCGTTCGATGATCGTCGACGCTTCGTCCGCGTGGGCGTAGGCGACGTTCCACGCCGCCATCAACGCGAGCGCGAGCGTCGCGGCGAGTGCGACGATCCTGGGACTTCGGCGGGCGCTTGACATGGCGCGGTCAGGCAACGCTAACAGTGTCCCCTCCTGTCATCTCGTTACGCATCGAGAGGCCGAGCGTCGCAAGCGCGTGGGAGAAGCCCTCGGCCCACGCCGCGTAGCTGTAGCCGCGCACGTCGCGTGCGCCCGCAGCCCCCATGCGCGCACGCAGCTCCGGATCTGCGGCGAGCGCTCGCATCGCGCCGGCGAGCGCGGCTGGATCTGCGGCGGGCACGATCAGGCCGTTCGCGTGATCGCGAACGAGGCCGCCCGCGGCGGCTCCGACGGCGTCGCTGGCGATGACGGGCAGCTGTTGGTTGAAGGCCTCGTTGACCACTAGGCCCCATGGCTCCCGAAATGTCCGGCTCGGGATCGAGGGTACGACAAGAACATCCGCGGCCGCGTAGAAGTTGCGCAGCATCGGCGCCGATAGGCGCTCCCGCGCAGCTCACGCCGGCGATCGGGGTCCCGCGCGCGGCGCGGCGCACGTCCGCAGGCTCGACCCCGACGGCCACGAGCGCCGCCTCGCCGGGGTCGATCGAGAGCGCGCGCCACGCGGAGAGCAGCACGTCGAGCCCCTTCTCCCGCACGGGGCGTCCGACGAACAGGAACTTCGTCGCGCTCTTCGCGGGCCACGCGGGATGCTCCGGTGGCACCTCGCCCCGGGCGCTCCAGAAGTCGTTGTCCACCGACTGCGGCGCAACCTGCACGTTGCGCGCCCCCCTCGCCGCGACGTATGCGCTCACGTGTGGCCCGTACGTCACCACCGCGTCCGCGGAGCGGTAGAGCCGCCGCAGCGCGAGGTAGCTGAGGGCGTGCGGCGCGCTGCGCGGATGGGCCCACAGCGAGCTCCAGAGGATCAGCGGCAGGCGCCCGCGACGCGCGCCCGCCCACGCGAGCGGCAGCGCCACCCTGCCGCCCGTAGAGCACACGACCGCTCGATAGTCGCCGCCGGACGCGAGCTCGAAGACATCGCGCTGGCGCACTTCCCGGTGCGGGAACGCGAGCTCTGACGCCGCCCCTGCCCCGTGCTGCGAGCGACCGCCGAACAGCGCGAAGAAGACGTTCTCGCGCTCGTGCAGGCAGGCGAACGCCCCCGCGCGGTCGGCAGGCGCGTGCCCCGTGACGAAGAGCACCGGCTTCATCGCATCGCGAGCTCGTACGCGCCAAGCGTCTGCTCGGCGCAGCGCTGCCACGTGAAGTGCTCCGAGACGGTGGCCCGCGCGCGTTCGCCGAGCGCGCGAAGCCGCTCCGGCGAGGAGAGCAGCTCGTCGATCAATCGCGCGAGCGCGTCCACGTCGCCCGCCTTCACGAGCTCGATGCCGCCGCCCGCGCCCGCGATCTCCTCCGGGCCTGGCTCACCGCGCGCCCCGATCGCGGGAACGCCGCCCGCCATCGCCTCGATGTAGGAGACGCCGAAGGCCTCCTCCGTGGAGGGCATCACGAAGAGCGTGCCGCGCCACATGCGCTCGAGTGCCTCCCCGGGGGAGAGCTGCCCCGCCATCTCCACGCGCTCCGCCACGCCCAGCGACGCCGCGAGCGCGAGCAGCGAGTCGCGCTCGGGCCCATCGCCGACGACGAGGTAGCGCAAGCGAGGATGGCGCGCGGCGAGCGCCGCCACGGCACGCACCACGTCGGCATGGCGCTTGCGAGCGACGAGGTGAGCAACGGTCACGAGCGTCGGCTCCGGCAGCTCTTGCGCGAGGCGTTCGAGAGGGTGCTCCGCCGCAGCTCCGCCGTCGGCCCCGCGAGGGATGTCCGCGCCGAGATGCACGACGCGCACCCTGCGCGCGCCGTAGGCCGCTGCGAGCTCGCCCGTGCCCGCGCTATTCGCAACCACGACGGACGCCGCCTCGAGGGTGCGCCTGACCGCGCGCGCCCCCGCGACTCCCGCGCGCGCCGTGTAGAGCACGTCGCTCCCGTGCACGGATACGACGAGCGGCATGTGCGGATGCACGCGCCGCACCGCATCACCAGCTGGGACGGCGTTGTGCGCGTGGACGAGATCGAAGTCGAAGGACCGTCGCAGCGCCCGCAGCGCGAGCCCCAGCGCCGGAGCCGACCACGCTCCCCAGTAGGCGTAGAAGCTCGGCCGCGGCGGCGAGACATAGGGCACGTAGGTGACCGGTATGCCGTCGCGCACTTCGTGGCGCGGCTGACGCAGGCGCGCGGCGAGCTCGCGGCTCGTCGCCGCTCTGCCCGAGCGCAGCGCCGCGCGCGGCGGAACGAGCCGGTGCAGGACGACGACGCGCGTCTGCACCCCCGCGCGCGCCACCGCGAGCGCCTGGCGGTGCGCCCATACGCCGAGGACGGGGTCGGCGCGCCTCGGGTAGTACTCGGCTACGACGGCGACCTTCACCGGCCGCTCACCACCGCCGGTGAGTCACGAGGGTGCGCTGCAGCTCCGACGCACGCAGATAGGGGCGCCCCGCGAGGAACGCCCGAGCCTCCGCGAGCGCAGCCTCCCGGGAATAGGCCTGGGCGACCGGAGCGGCGTCGTGGCGTATGCACACGGCGTCGAGGACGCCGCAACGCCATCCGCGCTCGCGAGCGAGGGCGGCCCAATGCGCGTCGAGTCCCCAGCCCATGCGCAGCGCCGGGAAGGGCAGGAGCGTCGAGAACGTCGCGTGGCCGAACACGGTCACCGGCCCGATCTCGACGAAGCTCGTCTCCCGCACGACGCTCCCGAGCCGACGGCGCGTGACCCGCCACGCGGCGTGCGAAGTCCGGCTGTGGGCCGGCTGCGCGAGATCGAGAGCAAAGCGCTCCGCGAGGAAGAGCACGTTGTCGAGAAAGCCGCGGGGCAGCACGACGTCGTCGTCGAGGACCACGAGCCAGTCGCGATCCCCGAGCACGTGCTCCGCGATCAGAGCGTTCACATTCTCGAACTTGCCCCGCTGCGCAGCCGGCGCGAACGACACGTCGACGTCGTGGCGAGAGCGCTCTATCTCGGCCCGCGCGGCGTTCGCGAGCGCGGCGCGCTCCGGCCGCTGCACCCCGACGACCAGGACCCGCCGCCGCTCCGGATAGCTCCGCGCCGCGCGGCGCAGGCGCGATCTGCGAGCCGTCGCATGTTCCAGCCCGTCTTCCAATCCGTCGAGCAGACGACGGCGAACGCGGCCCCCACCTACGACGGTTCCGCTCTCGCCGGAGAGGAAGTCGTCCGCTCCAGGCACCCCGGCCCCCGCGTTGCGATCTGGGGCGCGCCGCCGTCGCAGCGCTTCCTGGACACGGCCGGTCGAGTGGGCGACCATCGTCATCCCCGCGGGACAGCGACGTATGACAACGTGCCCAATGCATCTGGAGAGCGTTGCGAGCTCGCGCATCCGCGGGGGCGCCTCGCCGCGGAACGCGTCGAAGCGCCTTGCGGCGCGGCCGCGCGCCAGCGCGGTGCGCATCAGCGGTACGAGCCCGACGTCGTCCGCTGAGCGGCGATGGTAGAGGCCCGCGGCGGCGATGTACATCGTTCGCCCGTCACCGCTCGCGCGCAGGCGTTCCTGCCACTCCTGCTCGTCGCCGCCGTCCGAGAGCGTCTCGTCGAAGGGGCCTACGCGCTCGAGCGCGGAACGCCGGATGGTCATGTTCGTGCCCCACGCGAAGCGCACGCGGTCGCTGTCCTGCGAGCCGAGGTCGAGCGTCGTCAGCGGGGGTCGCTCGCGCCCGCACGATCGCGGCGTGCGTCCCTCGAGGCGGGCGTGGATCGGCCCCGTGAAGACGGCTGCGTCGGGGTAGGCGCCGGCCGCCCGCAGCAGGCCCTTGAGCCAGTCCTGCGCGACCTCCACGTCGTCGTCGACGAACACGACGAGCTCGCCGCTCGAGCATTCCACCCCCGTGTTGCGCGCATGATTGAGGCCTAGCGGGCGCTCATGGGCGACGTAGCGCGCGCCGAAGCGCTCCACGAGCGAGCGGCGCTGCTCCGCGGGCCCTGCGTCGTCGACGACGACGATCTCCGCGCCTGCGTCGGCCGCCTGCGGGGCGATCGACGCGAGCGCGACCTCCAGGTAACGGGGGCGCGCGCGGGTTGGGATGACGATTGACGCTGAAGGGCGCAACTTGTGCGTGCTCGGGCTCCGATCAGGGCTCGCGGCCACCCGGAGCGCCACCGGCACGGCGGACATTCTACGTTTGACCCGGCAATGATCCTCTTCGTTCACCAGCGCTACCGCCTCACGGGCGGCGAGGAGCGTGTCGTCGAGAACCTCATGTGGCTCGTGCGCGAGCAGCTCGGCGAGCCCTCGCAGCTGCTCACGCGGGACTCCGCCGACCTGCGACGCGAGCGCGCCGCACTCGGCCTACTGCGCGGCGGGCTCGAGCCAAACGAGGTCTCCGACGCCGTCGCGCAGGGCGGCGCCCGCGTCGTGCACGCCCACAACCTCCAGCCGACGTTCGGCTGGCGGGCCCTGGATGCCGCGCGCTCGGCGGGCGCGCGCGTCGTGCTGCACCTGCACCAGTACCGTCTCGTGTGCGCGATCGGCGTGTGCTTCACGCGCGGCGCGCCGTGCACGCGCTGTCATGGGCGCAACACCGCCCCAGGCGTGCGACTGCGCTGCCGCGGCAGCGCCGGGGAGGCGCTCGCGTACGGCGCGGGTCTCGCACTGTCCCAGCGCCGCATCGCCGCCCTCGCCGACGCGGTGCTCGTGCCCAGCGAGTTCGCCATCACGCGGCTGCGCGAGCTCGGGGCGCCGCTCCCATGGCGGCGGACGCATGTGCTTCGCCCCCCGCTGCGCTCCTTCGCGACAGCCTCGCGGGCGGGGGGCGGGGAGCACGCGCTCGTGGTTGCACGGCTCGCCCCGGAGAAGGGCATCGACGTCGCCATCGAAGCGTGCGGGATCGCGGGCGTGCCGCTCCTCGTCGCAGGCGACGGGCCCGAGCGCTCGGCACTGGAAGCGCGAGCCCGCGAGGCTGGGGCACAGGTGCGCTTCCTCGGCCTCCTCGACGCGACGCAGCTCGAGCAGGTGCGCGCCCGCGCAGCTGTCTCGCTCGTCCCCTCGCGATCGGAGAACTTCTCGACCGCCGCGGCGGAGGCCATGGCCGCCGGCATACCCGTCGTCGCGTCGAGCGTCGGCGGGCTCCCGGAGCTCGTCGAGCAGGATGGCCTCGTGCCGGCGAACGACGCCGTCGCGTTCGCGGACGCGATCCGCCGCCGGTGGCGTGACGTGGACGCGGGCGAGCGCGGCCTCGAGCACGTGCGCACCCTGTGCGCGCCGGATGTCGTCGCTTCGCGGCTCGCAGCGATCTACGACGGCGTGCAGTCCGGCGAGGGCCGAGCGAGCCCCTAGACTGGCCGCGAGATGACGACGGTTGGCGTGGTCGGCTTGGGCTACGTGGGGCTCCCGCTGGCGGTGGCCTTCGCGGAGCAGGGCTGTGAGGTTCTCGGCGTGGACGTCGACACCCGCAAGGTCGGCGAGGTCAACGCGGGACGCTCCCATATCCCCGATGTGCCCTCAGAGCAACTCGGCTCGCTCGCCGGATCGCTTCGAGCTGGCACGAGCTATGAGCCGCTCGCCACGGCCGAGGCGGTCCTGCTGTGTCTGCCGACGCCGCTCACCCCCAACCGCGAGCCGGACCTGACGGCGCTCCTGGATGCCACGCGTGCGCTCGCGAAGGTGCTGCAACCGGGGCAGCTCGTGGTGCTCGAGTCGACGACCTATCCGGGCACGACGCGCGAGCGGGTCGCGCCGCTGCTCGAGGAGTCGGGGCTCGCCGCCGGCCGCGACTTCCAGCTCGCCTTCTCGCCCGAGCGCGTCGATCCCGGACGCGAGGACTACACGCTGCGGAACACGCCGAAGGTCGTGGGCGGGCTCACCGAGGCGTGCGGCGAGCGTGCGCAAGCGCTCTACGAACGCGTGTGCGACGAGGTCGTGTGTGTCTCGACCCCCGAGGTCGCGGAGCTCACGAAGCTGCTCGAGAACATCTTCCGCTCGGTGAACATCGCGCTCGTGAACGAGCTCGCGATCCTCGCCGAGCGCATGGGCATCGACGTGTGGGAGGTGGTCGACGCCGCGGCGACGAAGCCGTACGGCTTCATGCGCTTCGAGCCGGGTCCCGGCATGGGCGGGCACTGCCTTCCCGTCGACCCCTTCTACCTCGCGTGGCGCGCCCGGGAGTTCGACATGCCGACCGAGTTCATCGAACTCGCGGGGAAGATCAACCAGCAGATGCCCTACCACTGCGTCGCGCGCATCGCGCGGGCGCTCAACGACGCCGCGCTGCCGGTGAAGGGCGCGCGCGTCGGGATCTTGGGTGTGAGTTACAAGCCGGGGATCGGCGACACGCGCGAATCGCCCGCGCTGAAGATCATCGAGCTGCTGCGCGAGATGGGAGGGGACGTGCGCTACCACGACCCTCACGTGCCGGCGCTTCCCGAGCTTGGCATCGAGGGCTCGAGCCTCGAGGGGCTCCTGAGCGACTCCGACCTGGTCGTGATCGTCACCGCGCACCCCGACGTCGATCACGAGCTCGTCGTGAGGCGCGCGCGGCTCGTGGTCGACCTCCGCGGCGTCACGCGGACAACCGGCGCCCGCAACGTGGTGCGTCTGTGACGGCCGACGAGCGAGCGCCCGGCCTCGTGCTGGGAGAGCGCGTTCGAATCGGCGAGGGCGTGCAGTTCGGAGCCCACGTCGTCGTCCATTCGGACACCGAGCTCGCGGACGGCTGCATCGTCGAGGATCACGCGGTGCTTGGGAAGCGCCCGCGGCTCGCCGGCCATTCCTCGGCGGGCGGCGACATGGGGACGCTGAAGATCGGCGAGCGCGTGACGGTGTGCGCGGCGGCGGTCGTGTTCGCGGGCGCGGAGGTCGCGGAGGAGGCGATCCTCGGTGACCAGTGCTACGTGCGCGAGCGCGCGCGGGTCGGAGCGGGCACGGTCATCGGGCGCGGCAGCGTCGTCGACAACGACGTCTCGGTGGGCGCGCGCGTGCGCGTGCAGACGGGCGTCTACCTGACCGCGTACTCGATCGTCGAGGACGACGTCTTCCTCGGGCCGGGGGTGATCACGACGAACGACGACACGATGTCTCGCCACGTGGCGCAAATGCCGCTGCGGGGACCGCTGCTCCGACGCGCGTGCCGGGTCGGCGCCGGCGCGGTGCTCACCCCCGGAGTGGAGATCGGCGAGGAGGCCTTCGTGGGCGCGGGAGCGCTCGTGACGCGAGACGTTCCCGCGCGAACGGTCGCCCTCGGCGTGCCTGCGCGCGCGGTCCGCGAGGTGCCCGACGAGGACCTGCTCGAGCGCTGGCGCTAGCGCCGCGCCGCGAGCTTCCTCCGGACGCCCGCGGGAGCCTCGGGCGGGCCAGCGTGCTCGCGAAACCATCCGACCGTCGCCGCGAGTCCCGGCTCGAGGGGGACCTGCGCTTCCCATCCGAGCAGCGAGCGGGCCTTCTGCACCGAGGGCCAGCGCCGCTGCGCGTGCTCGGGCGAGACCTCGCTCGGCTCGATCGCGAACTCGGCGGGATCCCTGTCGCAGGCCGCCCACACGGCGCGCGCGATCTCGGCGACGCTCAGCTCTTCGCCGGCGGCGATGTTGAAGTCCTCCGCGACCCCGGCCGGGGACGACATCGCCGCCACGATGCCCGCGGCGACGTCGTCGACGTAGGTCAGCGTGCGCGTCTGTGCTCCGGAGCCGATGATCGGCAGCGGCGACGCGTCGGCGAGCGCCTTGCCGACGAGGTCCGCCACGAGGTGGGCGCTGCCCTGCTCCTCGCCGGGCAGCTCACCCGGGCCGTAGGTGTTGAACACGCGGCATACCGTGTAGCGCAGCCCGTGCTGCTCACGCGCTGCCCGGCAGCGCGCCTCGCCCGCGAGCTTCGCGAAGCCCTTTGACGAGCGGGGCGTGGGACAGTCCGGAAGGTAATCCTCCGGGGTGGGGAAGATCTCCGCGCGTTCGAAGACGGTGCCGCACGACACGTACGTGAAGCGCTCGAGCGGCTGCGCCAGCGCTGCGTCGACGAGGGCGCCCGTGAGCGCCTCGCTCACCGCCACGACCGTGTGCGGGATCCGCCTCAGGCGAGCGCTCCCGCCCTCGATCCCTGCGAGGTGGATCACGTCCGTGCAGCCGCGCACGGACCCGCGCGCGTGGGCCGGGTCGCGAAGGTCCGCCACGCGGATCTCGCAGGCCTCGCGCATCCACTGCGGCGCCGCACGCGAGTCGGCCACGCGCACCTCGTAGGAGGGATCGGCGAGGAGCCGTCTCACGACCGCGGCCCCGATCACGCCCGCGCCGCCGGTCACGAGCACGCGGCTCATGGCCGCCCTGCGCGCCGGTGTTGCGCGTACTGGCGGGCGAACGCGGCGACGAAACGCGGGTTGTAGCGCGCGTAGCGCCGCCACAGCCGCCGCGGCTCGCGGGCGAGACGGTAGGTCCACTCGAGTCCGTGCCGACCCATCCAGCGCGGCGCCTGCGGAACGAGGCCCGCGTGGAAATCGAACGCTGCTCCGACGCCCACGAGCATCGGCGCCGCGAGGCGCTCGCGCATCCTCGACATCCACACCTCCTGGCGCGGCTGGCCCGTCCCGACCCAGACCACGGCGGCGCCCGAGTCGTTGATCTCGCGAGCGGTCTGCTCCTCCTCCTCAGATGTGAGCGGGCGGAAGGGCGCTGCGTAGCTGCCCGCCACCGGAAGCCCCGGGAAGCGCTCGCAGAGTCGTCGCGCGAGCAGCTCGACCGACGGCTGGTCGCGACCTCCATATAGGTACACGGGCGTGCCTTCACGCGCAGCGCGAGCGCACAGCAGGAGCATCAGGTCCGGGCCGTAGATCCGCGTTGCCTCGTGCGCGCCGAGGAGGTGGAGCGCCCAGACGAGCGGCTGCCCGTCGGGGACGACGAGCGTCGCACCGAGCACGGCTTCCATCACCGCTGGTTGCTCACGCGCGCACATCACGAGGTTCACCGCGGCGGCGGTCACGTAGGCGGGCTCGCGCGCCGCGATCCTCGCCTGCATCCAGTCGAGCACGCGCTCGTAATCGGAGACCGCGATCGGTATGTCGAGGATCGCCTCGGTGCGTGGCTTGTCCGCGGCGACGTTCACAGGCGGGCGAGAATAGTGTTGGCCGCTCTCGTTGGTCGCGGTCGGAAGAAGGAACGCATGAGCCCACAGTCGCTTCGCCGCTTCCGCGCCGAGCGGCTGCTACGGCGCGATTTCGACGCGCTGCGCCCGAAGGTCCTCTCGACGGTGCGCTCACGCCTGGGCGGGAGTGCGTGCGAGCTCGACACGGCGGACCTCGAAGCATGCTACGCCCAGGCGTGGCAGGGGCTCTACGCCGCGGTCTTGGGCGGCGAGGAGATCGAGAACCCCGCCGGCTGGCTCGTCGTCGTGACGACGCGGCGTGCGGTCGACGAGCGTCGCGCGCGCCATGAGGCAGCTCGCGCGCCGCAGGTGGAGGCCGAGGCGCTCGGCTTCGAGCCCGAGCTCGAGGCGCGCATCGACGACCTGGGCACGCTCCGGCAGCTCTTCGAGGGCCTGCGTGGAGGGCTCGCGCAAAGGGAGCTCGAGGCGGCGACGCTCTGTTATCTGCAGGGCTTCTCGCGCGCGGAGGCGGCGCAGCGTATGGGCCTGAGCGCGAAGCGTCTGGGCAAGCTGATGGAGGGCGACACGCGCGCCGGCGGCGTCGCGAGCAAGGTGGGAGAGCTGCTGGCGGTGATCCGCGCGGAGGCCTGGTGCGAGGAGCAGGGCTCGACGATGCGGGCGTTCGCGTTCGGGATTCTCGATCCGAGCGGCGAGCGCTACCGGCTTGCGCTTGCCCACCAGCGCGAATGCTCCCGCTGCAGGCGGTACGTCCGCTCGTTGCGTGGACTCGCGGCGGCGCTGCCACCACCGGTGATCTCGCTGCGGATCGCGGCCGTCGCGGGCGGCGGGGCCGGAACGGCGACCGGGACTGCGGGTGCGCTTGCAACCGGGGCCGCGGCCGGGAGCGCCGGCGGATGGCCGCTCGGCGGGACGTTGGTGGCGAAGGTCCTCGCAGCAGGCGTGGCGCTCAGCCTCGCGGCGGGCGGTGCGCTGGTGCTCAGCGGCGCTCGTCGCTCCACAGCCGCTCGTGAGTCCGGGGATCGGGCGCCTGCGATCGGTGTGTCTGGGCAAGCGATCGAGCGGGTGGCGGCCGAGGCCGCGCGGAGCGCCGCGACGCCGACGGCTGCATCGCCGCGCGAGCGAGTCGCGGCGAGCGGGAGCAGGACACGCGAAGTGGCGAGAAGCGCTCGTCGCGCGAGCGGGCATACGGCTCGCCGCGTGATCGCACCGCTCGAGTTCGGCATCGAGGCGCACGCCCCTCGGCCGACTCGCGGCTATGAGGCTGCCGGTGTGCGAGCCGCAGCGCGCTCCTCGGCGAACAACGCCCGCCGCGATGGGGGCGCGGGCGAGTTCTCATTCGAATGATGCGTCAGTCGCTTGGGAAGACCTTCGCGAGCTTCAGCAGCGCGAGCGGGTTGCCGTGCACCCGCAGGCGGCCCGTGAGCAGCGCGCGTCGCGGGTCAAGCCGCTCACCGATGATGTCGACCATGTCCTGGTAGGCGACCTGCAGCCTCAAGTTGGGGTGCGGCGCCTCACCCTGCGCCACCGAGCTCGACCCGTTGTTGACCGTGAGGTGCCAAGTCGCGATGTCGGGGTCCACGAACTCCCATTGGAAGGTCGTGGGTCGCGTGAGGCCGTGTTCGGGGTTCACCTGCAGGCGCATCGAGTCGAACAGCAGCGAGACCGTCTCGGGATCGCGGTTGGTGGGGCCTTCGCGAACGCCCGTGATGCCGGCCATCGCAAGTTCGCGTCCGCGACGCGAGATCTGCTCCGGCGAGAAGCCCCTGAACATCAGCGGCGGTCCGGGGAGCTCCTCGTGCGGGAGCCCGGCCGCGCGCAGGCGGGACTGCAGCGACGTCACGCCCACCGCGCCGATCTGGTCGAACGTGTAGCCGAAGCAGGTGAGGTAGCGCTCGTCCCAGCCGGGTGGCTGCAGGACCTGCCCCGTGTACTTGAGGACTTCGCGCAAGAGGCTCGCGACGGCCGCCGGCACGCGCGCGTCTTCGCGTGAGAGGTCCGCGAGCATCTTCACGCCGAAGGCGATGTGGCGCTGCTCGTCGAGCGCGATGTTGCGCATGCCTGCGCGGAAGGCGGGCAGCAGCTCACGCTGCTCCAGGTAGTCGGAGATCATGTGCTGGCCCGGCTGTGCGAGGCCGGCCTCGATCACGACGTGGTAGAGCGCGATCGCGGCCGCGAGCTTCGGCTTCGAGCGGTCGGCGCGCAGCTCCTCGGCCATCGTGTCGAGGCGGTCGAAGATCTTGCGAAAGCCGGCCGTGAGCTGAGGACGGATCGCGTTCAGCCCCGACGCAGTCGACCCCGAGCCGACGCCGCAGACCTCCTCCATGAAGCGCTTGAAGAAGACCGCGTGCCGAGCCTCGTCGACCTGCTGCGTGGCGAGGAAGTACTTCTGCTCCTCGCGCGGTGCCGCGTCGATGTAGGGCGAGAGGTTGTCCGCCACGGCGTCCTCGCCCCAGAAGAAGAGCGCGTAGTTCCAGATCGCGGCGGTGCGTTCGAAGTCCGAGAACTGCTCGCGCCACTGCCGCGCGTCCTCGCTGAAGTCGAGCTCCATCGCGCTCCAGTTGCCGCGCTCCCAGCGCGCGTAGAGGTCCTCATAGGAGATCGCGTCGGCGGCTGCGCTGCTGCCGGGCCATACGCGCTCCTCCGCCGCAGAGGTCTCCGTCGAGGTTGGGGTGGGCGTGGTGATCGCCATGCAAGCTCCTTCGTTCTCCGTCCGCCTGGCCGCGGTGCCTCCCGCAGGTTCGATAACGGACGCTATCGCAATAACACTTGCTCTGTCAAGTACTATTGGCGCGTGGAGATGGCATCCGCAGCGACGGCTCGCCTCACGCGCGAGCAGAGCCGAGCCGCCACGCGCGAGCGCCTGCTCGCGGGCGCGCGTCGTGTCTTTGCGCGTTCCGGCTTCCACGGCGCGTCGGTCGAGGAGATCGCGTCGGAGGCGGGGTTCTCAACCGGTGCGCTGTACTCGAACTTCGACGGCAAGGAGGACCTCTTCCTCGTGCTCATGGAGCGCGAGATCGACCTGCACGCGCGCGAGATCGCGGAAGCGGTCAGCGAACGAACGTCGGTGAGCGCGCGCGCCGCGGGAGGCGCCCGCCAGTGGATGAGCACGATCGAGCGCGAGCCCGAGCTCGTGCTGCTGTTCATGGAGTTCTGGGCCTACGGGGTGCGCGATCCCCACGTGCGCCCGCAGGTGGCCGCGCGCTTCGCACGCGTACGCGAGATGCTCACAAAGCTGATCGCGGACGGCATGAGCGAGTTCGGCCTCGAGCTCGAGCTGCCCGCTCGAGACCTCGCGATCGCGATCGATGCGCTCGCCGACGGCATCGCGCGCCAGAAGCTCGCGGATCCAGCTGCGGTCCCCGACGACCTCCTCGGGCGCATGATCGCGCTGCTCGTTGCGGGAGCCTCGCGCCCGGCCGGGTCGTAGGCTCCATGGGTGCCCACGCAGGAGCTACACGGCCCCTCGCCTGCGCCCGGGCATGACGCGCGGTTGATCGCGCGCGCGCTCTCGCCGCTGCGGGAGTCGCCGGTCGTGCTGCCGGCGCTTGGCACGCTCGCGCTCTTCGTGGCGTGGGCGACCGACGACGGCGGATACGCCGTGACGCACTGGGCGCCGGGCGGCATCGTGGTGCTCGTGCTGCTCGCGGTCGCGGTGATCGCACTCGGCTTCAGGCCGCGGGAGCTGCCGCGGGCGGTGCTGATCGCGCTCGCTTGCCTGGCCGCCTACACGGCGTGGAGCTTCCTCTCGATCATCTGGGCAGCCGACCCAGGCGCCGCGTTCGAAGGCGCCGCGCGGACGCTCCTCTACCTGATCGTCTTCATGATCTTCGCGACCTTTCCCCTGCGCTCGCGAGGGGCGGCGCTACTCGTGACGGCATGGGTCCTCGCGATCACGGGCGTCGGGGTGTTCGTGCTCATCCACCTGGACGGCCTCGGGGCGAGCGCCTTGGGAGAAGCCTTTTCGGGTGGCCGCCTCATCTACCCCGCGGGCTACGTCAACGCGGCGGCCGCGCAGTGGATGATCGCGGCCTGGCCCGCGGCGTTGCTCGTGCGTTCGGAGCGCCTGCCCGCCGCCCTCCGCGGCGTGCTGGCGGGGGCGGCGGTGCTCCTCTCGTCGGTCGCGCTGCTGAGCCAGAGCAGAGGAGCGACGATCGCGAGCGCCGTCGTGCTCGTGCTCGTGTTCGCGCTCCTGCCCCGGCGCTTGCGCACGTTCGCCGTGATCGTGCCGGTGCTGCTCGGGGTCGCCGCGAGCGCTCGTCCGATCGTGAAGGCGGACGAACATCTCGAAAACGGCGTCGGCACGCCGGCCTTGCTGCACAGCGCGCAGTCGGCGCTGCAGGAAGCGACGCTGATAACGCTGGTCGCGGCAGTCGTCGTTGGCCTCGTGGTGGGATTGGCGGCTGCCTATGAGGGACGCGCGCTTCTCTCGGCGCAGGTGCGCGGACGCGCGCGGCGCGCCACTGTCGCGCTCGCGACGGCAACGCTCGTCGGCGTGCTCGCCGGCGGCCTGGCGGTCGCGGGCAACCCCGTGACGCGTGTGCGACACGCGTGGGACACGTTCAAGAGCCCGCGCGGCTACGAAGCGAATGCACGTGGCAACCGGCTGCTGAGCGGACTCGGCTCGAACCGCTACGACTTCTACCGCGTCGCGCTCGACGAATTCGGCGCCCACCCGCTGCTGGGCATCGGCTCCGAAAACTACGCGCAGCAATACCTGACGCGCGGGCGAAGCGGCGAGACCCCGCGCTACCCGCACAGCCTCGAGCTGCGGACGCTCACGGAGACGGGCCTGGTGGGCACGCTGATCGCGCTCGTCGGCGTCGTCGCGGCGCTCCTCGCCGCGGCCCGGGCGGTGCGATCGCCGGATCCGCTCGCGGCAGCCGTCGCCGCGGCAGCGGTGACCGGCTTTGCGTATTGGCTTGTGCACGGCTCCGCGGACTGGTTCTGGGAGTACGCGGGCCTCGGCGCGCCCGCGTTCGCTCTCCTCGGGATCGCCTGTGCGCTCGATCCCTCGAGGCGCGTCGACTCCGCATCGCCGGCGCGCGAAATCGGGTCGCGGCGCAGGTTGCTGACCGGGTCGGCGCTCGCGCTCGCGGGTCTGGCCGGCGCTGCGGCGTTCGCCCTGCCGTGGTTCAGCTCGCTCGAGGTGGGTAGCGCCGCGGCCGTGTGGGCGCGTGCGCCGGCGACCGCGTACTCGCGTCTGCGAACCGCCGCAGATATCGACCCGCTGAGCGCCGAACCGTATCTCCTGGCCGGGAGCATCGCGCTGCGCTACGGGGAACTCTCGCGTGCCGACCGCGACTTCGAACTCGCGTTAGAGCGCTCGCCCGATGATCAGTACGCGACGCTCGAGCGCGGCGCGATCGCATCCCAGCGCGGGAACTCAGTGCGCGCCGACGCCCTGCTCTCTCACGCGCTCGTTCTCTACCCCCGCGATCCGCTCGCCAGGGACGCTCTCGCGATCTCGCGAGCGGGTGGGCGCGTGAGCGTCGCGGCGCTCAACGAGTCGATTCTCAACAAAGCCCAGCAACTCGAATAAACGCTACGCTTTTGAGCTAGGAAACGGGCGGTTTTGGCTTGCACAAGGCCGTCGGATTCGATAGCCTGAAGAGCAGGAAGAGTTCGTCGCTCGATGGAAGAGGGGAGCCGGCGAAGGAGGGATCCGCATGCCGCGCATGGGACGAGATTACGAGCGATAACACACGCATGAAGCACCATCTCAGGGACGAGAACAAATGATCTGCGCACGCCGAGCGATGCTCAATCGTGGGCGTGCGGTGCTGGGCTTTACGCCCGCGATCGCTGTGCTGCTCGCGAGCGCTCCGAGTGCGCTCGCCACCCCCGTGGGAGCAAATCCGGAAGGGCCGCTGCTCAGCGGATACGGCGGACCCGGCGCGGGACAGCAGGCGGTCCTCGGCGCGGAATTGGTTAACCGCGGCGGCCGCGGCAGGGGCGGCGGCGGAGGCCCTGCCGGCGGCTCAGGCGCGGGAAGCGGCGAACGTCAGACGAGTTTCTCGAGCGGCGCTGGCACGGGCTCCGAAGCGCAAGCAGGATCGATCGCGGTACCGAGGGGTGAAACGACCAATTCGCCCGTGGGCGGGCCTGCACCTTCGCAGGGCGGCACACGATCGGGACACGCGGGCAACTCCGGCTCGCGCGCCGCTTCGGGTGTCGGGGGCCACGGCTACCATCCGACGCCGGGCACGCAAGATGCGGCCGTCGCCGCGCAGCCGCTGGGGCTGTCGGGCACGGACGTCATCGCGGTGCTCGTCGTGGCGTGTGCGCTGCTGGGCGTCGGCTTGCTTACGAGGAATCTGGCGAGGGTTGAGCATTGACGCCACGTTTGGGATACGAGGGCCGCGGGACGGTATCGGTCCCGCCGAGGGCAGACGATCGAGCAACCGCTGAAATGGATCTTCCGCGCATAGCGAGGCAGACGAGCCCGGAGACGCTTGCGCTCCCGGGCCCTGTCGGCGTCGCGCCACATGCCGCTCCGGCGCAGCCGGGGCGGCTCGAACTCGCGCGCGGCCCGCTGCAGTGGTTGCTCGAAGGGCGCGGCTGGGAGACGCTCGTGCCGCTCGTCGACCTCTTCGCGGCGTGCTTCGCAACGGTGGTCGCGCTTGGCGGCTTGCATGCCGCGGCGCACGTCTCGAGCGTCAACGCGCCGCTGCTCGCGCTGCCACTGGTCGTGATGCTCCTGCTCTATTTGCGCGGTCTCTATCGCTCAAAGCTGAGGGCTCTCCTGCTCGACAGCGTGGTTCCCGTCGTGAGCGCGGTGTCGCTCGCGGCGATGGCCGTGGTGATCATCGGACTGCTTTTGAATGGGCACGCCCCCGACCAGGTCTACTGGCTGCGGGCGTGGGGCTTCGCGCTGCTCGCGGTGGGACTCGGTCGCACCACGCTCTCGCTGAGCCAGCGCTGGGCGCGCGGCCGCCGCCTCGTGGGGCGCCCCGTGCTGATACTCGGCGCTGGGCTCATCGGCTCGCAGATGGCGCAGCGGCTCGGGCATCACCCCGAGTACGGGCTGCGTCCGATCGGCTTTCTCGATGACCATCCGCGCGCGCTCACCGAGGTCGGCGGCTGCGACCTTCCCGTCCTCGGCACGGTCGAGGACGTCGACGAGATCGTGGCGCGAACGAGCATCACGCACCTCATCGTCGCGTTCTCCTCGGTCACGGACTCGCGTGTGAGCCCGCTGATCCAGCGCTGCCAGGAGCTCGGAATCGAAGTCTCAGTCGTGCCGCGCATGTTCGACACGATCAACAACCGCATCAGCTACGAGACGGTGGGCGGATTGCCGTTGCTGAGCTTCTCGAGCATCAGCCCCGACGGCGCGCAGTTCGCGCTCAAGCATGCATTCGACCGCCTCGCGGCCGGTCTGCTCTTGGTTGCGCTCGCGCCCGTGATGGGGTGCGTCGCGCTCGCCGTGCGCGTGAGCTCACCCGGTCCGATCCTCTTCCGCCAACGGCGCGTGGGTCGCGATGGGAAGATCTTCGACCTCTACAAGTTCCGCTCGATGCGTACGTCCGACCCGGCGACCGAATTGGCTGCCGTGCCGAGCGCGCCTCTCGAGGGTGAGCGCGCCGAGGCGGACGGCGAGGGCGGCCTGGCGTGGTTGGGCCGCGACGTCGCCCCAGGCGGTGTCGAGGGGGTCGACCGGCGGACACGCGTTGGGCAGGTGATCAGGCGCACGGCGCTCGACGAGCTGCCGCAGCTGGTCAACGTCCTTCGCGGTGAGATGAGCCTCGTCGGACCGCGTCCGGAGCGTCCGGAGTTCGTCGAGCTCTTCCGCCAAGAAGTCGCGCGCTACGGCGACCGTCATCGCGTGAAGTCCGGCATCACCGGATGGGCGCAGGTGCACGGCCTGCGTGGCAAGACTTCGCTCGCCGAACGGGTCGAGTGGGACAACTACTACATCGCCCACTGGTCGCTCGGCCTCGACCTGAAGATTCTGCTGCTGACGGTGCTCGCGCTGCTCCGCGGCGCCGAGTGACGCGCCGCGGGCTCCATTTACACGCGCTGCGCTACAGACGCCGCGCGGACGAGCGTGCGCCGCTGCCGTAGGCGAGCACGCGCACGAGCAGGTGGTGGCTGCCGAGGCTCGAAGGGAGCGCGATCGAGTAATCGTTGAAGCGGTCGAGCGTGAAGATCGTCCTGTAGCGCAGGGCGCCGCGCTTGAAGGCTTCGAGCTCCATGAATTCGCCCACCGGCCCGGACCCGCTTGCAACCGCGGCTCCCTTCGAGCGGCGCAGCTTGAGCCTCACTGGCGCTGGGCTCCCGAACGGGGTCGCGAACACGCGCGCCACGGCGCCGAACGAGGGCTTCTGTTCGCCGCCTTCGCCGAGCACGCCGAACTGTTCGTCCGGGATGTTGCGGAGCTTGTAGAAGATCTCGGCCGCGACGTAGGGCATCTGCGAGAGCGAGTGCGTGATGCTCGCGAGATCCGCGGCTTGGACGTTGCGCGTAACGCAGCCCTGTTCCTGTTGAACGCGCTGCCGCGGCCAGCAGGAGCTCCAGCCGAACTCGTCGAGCCACAGCGGCGTCGTGTCGCCGTTCTGCACCTGGACTTCGTGGATGGAGCGCAGCGATGCGAGCGTGAGCGTGTAGAAGTGCACGGCCAGGCCGTCGTAGTACCCCTTGATCCCGGCGGCGTAGAGCGCCCGCAGGAACGTACCTCTCGGGCCTACGATCGAGCCTCCGAGCACAGGCACCTGGGGAGCGACGCTCTTGATCGCCATGTACGCCGACCTCAGCATCGCGGCGTAGTTTTCGGCCTTGTTCGGGCCCGCGAGATACTTTTCGTTGCTCTGGTCGGGCTCGTTCCAGACCTCGAGCGCCGCGAGCTGGCCGCCGTAGCGCTGAGCTAGGTATCCCATGAAGGCGCCGTACTGCGACGGGTCGCGCGGCGCCCACGCGTTCGCTTCCGTTTCCTGGCCGGGAACGCAGCCGCGCTCGATCGTCGCAGGCGCGGAGGAGATCCAGCAGGGTGTGCCGTCGACGACCATGATGACCTTGATGCCGTTGGCAGCGGCGGTGTGCACCAACTCGTCGAGGGCGGCGGAGGGCCCCGGAGCGAGCTTGCCGGGCGCGGAGGGCTCGAGCTGCGACCAGCGTACGAGCACCCGCACGGCGCCGGCATGGATTGCCTTCGCCGCGCTCAGTTCGCTCCCGATCCCCGCCGAGTCGGAATATTCGATGTTCACACCCCGCAGCAGCGCGGATGCCGGGGCGGGCGCGACTGCGCCGCCAGCGGTGGCGCACACGAGCAGGGACAGCGAGGCGGCAATCGCCGCGGCAAGCGCGGGCCGGCGGAGATGGGGGTGAAAATCGCTCATCGGCATGACCTTACATTTGGTTTCGAGGCGGCTGCGCCACCCACTCGCGTGCGCAGCGTGGAGCCGTCCTCCTCTATGAACACACGAGGACGTCAGAAGTACGCTGGTTCAGATGCCTACGACTTGGATCTGGATGCAGGTGGCGATCGTCGTGTTCGTCGTCATCGGCATGATCATCGCGATCACGAAGCTCGCCTGAGCGCCCGCGCGCGTGCCCAAAGCCCGCGGCGCGGGACGGCGGGAGCAACGGGCACCGAGACCGCCGGTCGCGGCGGCAGCGCCCTGTCCTCGAGGATCGCGAGCGGCACCTCCTGCGTGAGCCACTCGCTGAGCGCGGAGAGCCCGCTGGCCAGCAGCGCGGCATTCATCCCCGGTGGGCGCCCCACCAGGTCGTGGAAGTCCGAGGCAACGTTGTGAACCGCGCCCGCCGCGAGCATCGCGTGGGCGAACTTGCGCACGGGGCGGCCGAAGCGGCCCGTGAAGGAGCTCGCCGTGATCGATGTGAGAGCCCCCCCATCGATGAGCGATTCGAGCAGACGCGAATCGCGGTGGAAGGCAGGACAGCGCTCGGGGTGCGCGAGCAACACCCCGTGCCCGCGCCGATGCAGGTCGTCAACGATCACGTCGAGGCCCGTCGCCGCCGACGTTAGCGGCGGCTCGAGCAAAAGCCAGCGGCCGCCGCCGAGACCGAGGCGGCGGAGCTCATCCGCGTCGAGGTCCATGACCACGGACGCCGCGATCTCGGCGCCCGGGAGGATCCTCGGGCAGGCGCCGGCGCCGGAGTCCGCGGCGAGGCGAGCGTTGAGGTCGGCGACGAGCGCGGCGATGCCCGCGGCCTCGTTGCGGTAGCGCCAGCTCACATGCGAGGTCGCCACGAGCGTGTCCGTGCCGTCCTCTTGAGCGGCACGCGCGAGCGCGAGCGACTCCTCGATCCGGTCGGGCCCGTCATCAATTCCGGGGAGCACGTGGCAGTGCAGGTCGATCACTCGCTCTACAGTACGCCGCGCCCCAGAGGATCATCGCCGGTGCGATATATGATGCCCGCCAGCAGGCGCGAACGAGGGCGACGAAGGGAAGGTTATGTTCAAAAGGGTGGTGGTGGGCACCGACGGCTCGGAGACCGCGACGGAGGCGGTGCGCCAGGCGGTCGAGCTGGCGAAGCGACTCGGCGCGGCGGTCGACCTCGTGAGCGCATACGAGCCCGTGCCCGCGCAGCGCCTTCGCCAGGAGCGCCGCGAAACACCCGAGGAACTGCAATGGGCGATCAGCCCCCGCGAGGAGGTCGAAGCGACGCTCACGGATGCCCTCGGAATCGCGGAAGCCGGTGGCGTCGCGGCGAGCACGCATCCACGCCAGGGGGACCCGGCGGACGCGATCCTCGACGTCGCGGAGGAGACCGGCGCAGACCTGATCGTGGTCGGCAACAAGGGGATGACGGGGGCCAAGCGCTTCTTGCTCGGCTCGGTGCCCAACAAGGTCTCCCACCACGCGCCGTCTTCGGTGCTCATCATCAGGACGACCTGATCGCTCGCGCCGCCCGGCGCGAGCGCCTCTTCGCTTCATCTACAGCGTGCCGCACGACGAAGCTCAAGGGCGTCCGTCCAGTGAACTCGAGCTGAGGCGCTTTGCCGCCGAGGACGAGGCGGCGGTACTGAGGCTGCTCGGCGGCTCCTTCGAGAGCTGGTCGGGCCAGGTTGGCGGCATCGACCTTGGCAACTTCTTCCGCTGGAAGCACCTCGAAAGCCCGTTCGGGCCCTCGATCCTGATCGTCGCCGTCGCTGGCGGCGAGCTCGCCGGCTTCCTCGCGTACATGCCCTGGCGCCTGCGCGCGGGCGACCACACGCTCTCGACGATGCGCGGTGTGGATCTCGCCGTGAATCCCTCGCACCGTCGGCGGGGCGTGGCGGTGGCGCTCATTCGCGCGGGGCACGAGCGATACATCCCTCGGGATGTGAGCTTCGCCTGGAACAATCCGAATGCCGCGAGCCGCTCGCGCGTGCGGGAGGCCGGCCTTGTGGGGGTAGACCGGCTTTCAGCCTTCACACGGCCGCATCTGCCGCTGCGGATCAGGCGCCTATGGGGCCGCTCGTCCCCGAGCGGGCCGCCCGCTGTGGAGGCCGCCACTGCCGCAGAGACGTTGGCGGCCGACATCGATCTGCCCGGGGCCGGGGCGAGCAGCCCACACGGCCGCGTTCGACTGCGCACCGCGATCGACCTCGAGTTCCTGCGCTGGCGCTACGGGCGCTTTCCGGTGTACCACGCGGTGGTTGCGCGCGACAGACGCGGCGCGCACGGGATCGCGGTCTTTCGTCCCCACCGCTACGAGCGCTTCTCCGTTTGCCACGTGTCCGAGCTCGTCACGGCTCCCGGCGACGCGCGAGCCGCGAGAAAACTGGTCGCGATGGTCAGGGGGGCGAGTCGGTGGGACTCCGTCGTCTGCAGGTTCCCGTCGCGGCTCGAGGCAGCCCGCTGCGGGTTTGTCCCAGCCAGTGGCGGCGCGGCGCTCAGCATCGGTTCGCTAAAGCCGGGCACCTCACCTGATCCGAGGCAGCGCTCCTCGTGGGCGCTGTCGCTCGGGGACTTGGAGCTCGTGTGAGCGCTGGAGCCCCGATGAGCGCATCGACCCTACCGCAGGAGGCCCGTGAGGAGGTGGGTCAGGCTTGGCGAGCGCTCGAGTCGGAGCTCGGCGACGCCAGCGTCATGTGCTCATGGGACTGGACGGACGCCTGGCTCGAGCACTATGGCGACGTCGTGCGCCACCGCTTCGTGCGCGCTGAGCGCGACGGCGCGGTACGCGGCATCGCGCTGATCGCCGATCAGGCGGGCCTCAGCCGCTTGCGACCGCCGACGATCGCACTCGGCACCGCGGGCGAACCGCGAGGCACCTCGGTGTTCGTCGAGCGAAACCGGCTGCTCGCGAGCGACGCCGACCGCGCCGAGTTTGCGAGCGCCCTGATGTCGGAGCTCAAGAGGCATCATCGTTGGCAGCGGTTCCGGCTCGACGGCATGGTCGCGGAGGATGCGGAGGCGCTCGCGGCGGCCGGCCACGCGGTCAGCTGGCAGGTCGAGGAGAGCCCTGTCGCGGATCTTGCGGGGTTCGAGGAGGAGGCGCCGAGCAGCCTGCCGACGCGGCGGCGACGACGCTTGCAGCGGACCCTCTCGCTGCTCGGCGAGGTCCGCTGCGAATGGGCACGTGACGCGACGGAGGCGCGGTCGATGCTCGAGGAGCTGATCGTCCTGCACCAGGCGCACTGGCGGGCCGAAGGCGAGCGGGGCGCGTTCGCCAGCGACCGCTTCTGCTCCTTCCATCGCGACCTCGTCGAGCGCCTGCTCCCGGCGCGCCGAGTGGCGCTCTTTCGCGTGCGACAGGAGAGCGAGACGCTCGCGTGCCTTTACGGGCTGGTGGAAGGGGGTCGGCTCCTCTTCTACCAGGGCGGCGTCGTGCGCCGCTCCGACAACAAAGTGCGCGTCGGCCTCGCGGCGCATGCGCTCTTCATGCGCGCATGCCACGAGCACGGCTTGCTCGAGTACGACTTCCTCGCGCCGGCAGCGCGCTACAAGCGCGAGCTGAGCAACCGCAGCGAGCGGCTCGTGTGGGCGGAGCTCGAGCGGACCGGGGCTCGCCTCTTGCTCGAGCGCACCGCCCGCCGCGCACGGCGCAGCGTTGCGCGCGAGAGCGTCATGAGCTCCGCGCGCGCCTATCATGCGCGCCGATGCAGGCCCGCCCGGACGTAAGCGTGCTCGTGCCTGTGCGCAACGAGGGCAGGCTGATCGCTTCGACCGCACGCACGATTCTCGAGCAACGGCTCGCAGGGACGATCGAGTTCCTGATCATCGACGGCAACTCGACCGATGGCACCCGCGACGCGCTCGAGGAGCTCGCGACCCGCGACCCGCGCGTGCACGTGGTCGAGAATCCCAGCGGGGATCTCGCGTCGGCGCTCAACATCGGCCTGCGCGAGGCGCGGGGTGAGTTCGTCGCGAAGATGGACGCGCACACGTACTTCCCCGCCGACTATCTCCAGATCGGCGTCGAGCGCTTGCGCAGAGGTGACGTGAACTGGGTGAGCGGACCGCCGGTCCCCTACGGGGTCGACGGCTGGTCTCGGCGGGTCGCGATCGCGCTCGGAACGGCGCTCGGCGTCGGCGGCTCCGCCAAGTGGCCGGTGCGCTCGCGGGGCTCGGCGGGCGCCGACGAACACGACCTGCGGACCGGCGTGTTCTCGGGCGTCTGGCGGCGCTCCGTGCTCGAGCGCGCCGGCGGATGGAGCGACGGCTGGCCGGTGAACGAGGACAGCGAGCTGGCCTCGCGCTTCCTCGAACGTGGCGAGCGCATCGTCTGCATGCGCGCGATGGCGGCGAGGTACGTGCCGCGAGCGAGCCTTCCCGCGCTCGCGCGCCAGTACTCGCGCTACGGCTTCTACCGCGCGAAGACCGGCCAACCGCCATCCCGACAGCGTGGGTGTCTCGCAGCTTGCGCCCGCGGCGCTCGTCGCGACGCAGGTCGCGTGGCTCGCAGGGCGGCGTGGTCGTGCGCTCGCGGGAGTCGTCCTGGGCGCGTACGGCGCCGCGCAGTGCGCGGTCTGCGTGCGTGTCGCCGCCAGCGAGGACGCGGGCGACGCGATGATGCTGCCGGCGGTGTTCACGACGATGCACGTGAGCTTCGGCGCCGGCTGGCTGGCGGGCTGCGCACGCTTTGGCATCCCTGCGCGCGGGATCATGCGTGCGCTCCGAACGCTCGCGCGAGGCTCGCGGTGAGCGCGCGCCTGCTCGTCTTCGCCTGGCACAACGTCGCGGCGACGCCGGGGTTCCCCGCCCCGAGCGGCGCGGGCGAGCGCGGCTTTGCCAGGCAGATGGCGACGCTCCGGCGCTGGGCGAACGTGCTCGCGCTCGATGACGCGCTCGAGCGCGTGCACGCCGGCGAGCGACTGCCCTCACGCGCCGTCGCGATCACGTTCGACGACGGTTACAGGGACAACCTCACGCTCGCAGTCCCCGTGCTCGAGGCGCTCGGCCTGCCGGCGACGTTCTTCCTGGTGCCGCGGCTGCTCTCGGGCGAGATCGACGCCTGGTGGGAGACGCTCGGCTGGGCGCTCGAGCATGCCACCGAGGACACGCTGCCGTGGGAGGGCGAGCGGCTCGACGTGCGCAGGGAGAGCGCGGGCGCATACAGTCGGCTCGCGCGCGCGATGAAGCGCATGGACGAGGAGCGTCGTGGGGCCGCTATGAGTGAGATTCTCGAGTCGCTTCGGCCCGCGGGCGAGCCGCCCGCGCTGTTCATGGGGTGGGACGGAGCGCGCGAGCTCGTGGAGCGAGGCTTCTCGGTGCAGTCTCACACCTGCTCGCACCCCGTCCTTGCCAACGAGCCGCGCGAGTACCAGCACTCCGAGCTGGCTCGCTCGCGCGAGCAATTGGAATCGAGGCTCGGCGTGTCGATCTCGACGATCGCATACCCGTACGGGGGTCCGGCCGAATACAGCGATACGACGGTCGCCGCGGCGGCGGACGCGGGCTATCGCTGGGGGCTTACGACACGCGAGGGGTTCACGACGCCGGCCACGCCTGCGCTGGAGGTCCGGCGCTGCTGCATCTACCCGGAGCGCGGAACGATCGACCTGCTCGCACAGCTGCGCTACCTATTGCCGCGGCGGCGCGCGGAAGGGTCGCCGTGAGCGACCAGCTCGTCAGCATCGTGGTCATCAGCCACAACTATGAGCGCTACCTGCACGAGGCGATCGACAGCGCGCTCGCGCAGGACCACGCCGATCTGCAGGTGTTGGTCGTCGACGACGGCTCGACCGACTCCTCGCGCGAGGTGATCGCGCGCTATGGCGACCGCGTGGAGCCGATACTCAAGCCCAACGGCGGCAACTCCACAGCCGTCAACGCGGCCTTTCCGCAGACCCGCGGCGCGATCGTGATGTTCCTCGACGCCGACGACTACCTCTATCCGTTCGCCGCATCTCGCATCGCCGCGGCGTGGGAGCCAGAATGCGCGAAGCTCGAGTTCCGGCTCACCCTCGTCGACTCCGACGGCCTGCGCGGCGGCGTCGAGCCGCCCGCATGCGCGCCGCTTCCGCACGGCGACGTCGTCGGCGAATTTGCTCGCTGGGGCCATTACGTGACACCCGTGCTCGGCGGCAACGCGTTCAACCGCAGGACGCTCGAGGCGCTCCTGCCGATACCCGACGAGCCGCTCTTTCGCAATCACAACGACGGCTACATGAACCCGCTGTGTGCGTTCTATGGCCCGATCGCCGCGATCGACGAGGAGCTCGGGGCCTATCGCCTGCACGGCGGTAATCAGTGGGCCTATACCGACGAGGTCGACGCCGCTCGGCTTCGCGAGCGTCTCCGCCATGAGCTCACGCGCGAACGCTACCTCCTGCGGACCGCCGCGGATCAGGGGCGGCCGCTCCCCGAGCCGCTGATGCTGCGCAACTCGACGCACGTCATGCAACGGCTCGCGTCGCTCAAGCTCGACCCGGCCCGACACCCGGTCCAAGGGGACACGGTGTGGCTGCTGCTCTTCGCGCTCCCGCGCGCGGTCATGCGCAACCCCGAGCTCAGCGGCTTCGAGCGTGCGTTTCTGCTCGGCTGCGGCGTGCTTGCCGCGCTCGCTCCGCGGCGCGTGGCGCGCACCCCGATTGCATGGGCGCTCGCGAGCAGACCACGGCCGCAGTGGATGCGGGCGCCGGTACGCGCGTTGCGGCGAGCGACGGCCTTCGCGCGACGTCTGAGCGCCCGCGGTCGAGCGTGATCGTCGCGGAGGTCGGGCCGACTTGCGACTAGCGGTCTACAGCGACTTCGCCTACCGGCGCCACGAAGGCCGCGTGTACGCCGAGCAGGCGTTCGTGCTGTTTCTGATCGGGCTGCGCGCACACGTGGAGCGTTTGGTGTTGCTCGGCCGGCTCGACCCGCTCGACGCGCCGTGGCACTTCCCGCTGCCCGCCGACGTCGAGTACGAGCCGCTTCCGCACTACTCGAGCCTCGTGAAGCCCTGGTCGGTGCTGCGCGCGCTCGTCGGCTCCGCCGTGCGTTTCTGGCGTGTCCTCGCGGATGTGGACACCGTATGGCTCTTCGGGCCGAACCCGCTCGCGGTCGCGTTCGCGACGCTGGCCGCGCTGCGGCGTCGCACCGTGGTGCTGGGCGTCCGGCAGGACTACGTCTCGTACGTGGCGACGAGGCACCCCGGGCGTGCGTCCCTGCGGATCGCGGCCCGCCTGCTCGACTGGGCCTTCAGAATGCTGGCGCGCCGCTCCGCGGTGCTCGTGGTCGGACCGACGCTCCTGCAGAGCTACACGCGCGCGCGTAGGGCCGGGACGATGACGGTTGCGCTGACGAGCGAGCACGACGTCGTGGCTGGCACCGACGCTGCCCTTCGCGACCCGGAGAGTCCGTTCCGCGTGCTCAGCGTCGGACGCCTCGACAACGAGAAGAACCCGCTGCTGCTGGCGGACGCGCTTGCGCTGCTGGCCGACGACGCCCCTGGCTTCATTCTGCGGGTCGCGGGTGAGGGGCCGCTCGAGCAGCCGCTGCGCGAACGTCTCGAGTCGCTGGGTGTCTCCGAACGTGCCGAGCTGCTCGGCTTCGTGCCCGCTGGGGAGGCGCTTCGCGACGTGTATCGAGCGAGCGACCTTTTTCTGCACACCTCGCTCACGGAGGGCGTGCCGCAGGTGCTCTTCGAGGCCTTTGCGGCGGCGCTGCCGGTGGTCGCTACGGACGTGGGAGGGGTCGCGCAGACCGTCGATGGGGCTGCGCTGCTGGTAGCGCCAGACGACGCCCAGGCCGTCGCGGTGGCGCTCGGGCGGCTCGCCGAGGACCCCGAGCTTCGCGCGCGCCTGGTCCGCGCGGGCACCGCGATCGCGCGCGGGAACACGCTCGAGCGGCGCTGCCGTGAGGTGGCGGAGTTCCTGCGCGGCGCTCAGGCGACGGGGGTTCCGGACACGGGCCGTTGACTGCCGAGCGCCTCCTGCACCTTCTGTGCCACCGCGTCCCAGCTGGCGTTCTCAAGCAGCCGGCGGTGGCCCTCCGCGCCGAGCCGGTTGGCGAGCTCGGCGTCGTCGAGGACCCTCGCGAGCGCCCTTGCCAGCTCGTTCGGGTCGTTGGGGGCAACGGTTAGCCCGGTCTCGCCGTCCACGACAACCGAGGGCAGGTCGCCGACGTCGCTCGCGACGACCGCGCGGGCCATCGTCATCGCAAGGTGCACGACGCCGCTCTGGTAACCCACCAGATAGGGAGCCGTTACCGCCCGGGCCGTAGCAAACAGGCCGCGCACGTCGGCAACCGGGACGTAGCGGTCGATCACGCTCACGCGCCCCGAGTGGCTCGCGGCCCAGCTGCGGACCTGGTCGGGATCGAGATCCTCCGGACAGGGGGAGCCGGCGATCGTGAGCCGCGCTTCCGGTGAGAGCGCGAGCAGCGCATCGAACGCCCGCATGAGCACCGGCAACCCCTTGACCTTGCGCCAGTCGCCGAAGAAGAGCAGCCGCTTCTCTTCCGTCGGCGCGGGCGGCGACTCGCCGAAGAGGCGCTCGTCGCCGTGCGGTATCACCGCCACGTTCGGTGGCGACCACACGTCCGCGAACTCCGCCCGGCTGCGCTCGCCATGGACGAAGAGCACGTCGATGCGGTGGTAGTACTCGCGCAGCAACCGCTCGAGCAGCGGCGAGCTCACGAAGAGCTCGCTGCCCGACCAGCGGTTGAACGGGCGCGCGCTGTGTCCGATCGCGGCGATCCGTGGGCGCCGCCGCCCGAGCGTCAGCAGGAGCGCGGCCGCCGCGACGGGCCAGAGATCGACGTCGGAGGTGAGGATGACGCCGTCGTAGCGTCCGCGACGGATCTCCCAGTTGATGCGGCTCCATGCGCGCAGCAGCCGAACCGCCACGCCTGCCCGCCGAACGAGCGCCGCGTCCGCGATCCCGCCCCTAACGGCCGGCACCGGAGCGATGAGGATCGCCCTGCGCCGCGCGGGCCCCGGATGTCCCGCGAGCTCGTTGTCCACGGGCACATAGAGGTCCACCTCGTTATCGCGCTCGGCGAGCGCGTCGGCCAGCTGGAAGGCGTAGTGAAGGAGCCCTCCGTGCGACGTCGGCTCAACGACGGCGAGACGCATTCCGCCCCGGCGCGCGCGCCGCTGATTCAGCGCTCGAGCTCATGCGACGCGTGTGCCCGTCGCGGTAGTGCGCTCGTCGCAGGCCTGCTCGTAGGCGGCGAACAGCCGCCGCGCCCAGCGCCCAGCGTCGAAGCGCTCCTCGGCAAGTCGTCTTGCGCTCGCCTGCATCTCGTCTCGTCGAGCCTCGTTCTCCAGCAGCTCGATGATCGCCCCCGCGAGCGCATGGGCGTCGCCGAACGGCACGAGCAGCCCAGTGCTGCCATCGACGACCACCTCCGGCACGCCGTCGACGTCCGTTGCGATCACTGCGCGCCCGCACGCCGCCGCCTCCATCAGGGTCGTGGGCAGCGCCTCGTGCTGCGAGGGCAGTGCGAGCACGGTCGAGGCGCGCATCAGGCGAGCGACGTCCGTGCGCATGCCCGCGAAGATCACGCTGTCGGAGATCCCGAGTGTTTGCGCCTGATCGCGCAGCGTGGTGCCCTCTGGCCCCTCGCCCACGATCAGCAGGCGCGCGTCAGGGATACGTGAGCGCACGACCGGCCACGCGGCGAGCGCGACGTGGTGCCCCTTGCGCCATCGCAGCGCCCCCACGATGCCCACGACGGGCGCCCCATCGGGCACCTGAAGCTCGTCGGGCATGGGCGCGGGCTCGGGAGTGAAGAGGTCGAGCTCGACACCGTTCTCGATCACGGACCAGTTCGCCCGCGGGCCTCCATATACACGCGCGAAGCTGGCGCGCGATGCCTCGGAGACGAAGATCACGTTCGCGCTGCGATTCGCGGACGCCACGGCGAGCCGCTCCTTGGCAGCCTCCCTGCGGCCCAACGGCACAGCCGTGTGATGAAAGGTGCATACAGCAGGACGGCCGGCAATGCGAGCGGCCAGCGGCACGAGCGTCGCAGCATACTCGAGGTGCGCGTGGACGAGATCGCACCGCGACGCGCGGATCGCAGCCACGAGGCGCGGCAGCGCACGGGGGTCAGCGAGGCGCCGGATCGAGAGGTAGTTGATCGGCACGCCCGCCGCCTCGAGCACCGGTTGCATCATCGAGCGCCGAGAGCCCGGGGGCGAGAGTACGTCCACGACGAAGTGAAAGCCTGCGTCCGACGCGACGCGGCTGAGCGTCGCGAGCACGCGCTCGGCGCCGCCTAGGTGTAGCGCGTCGATCACCATGAGCACCTTCATCCGGGAGCCACCGCCGCCCGCGCTCCCATTCGGCCCCGTCACGGTGACACGCCGCTCGCTCACGCGCCCGCGCTCGGGCGCAGTTGGCCCGCGAGGCCGCGCACTTCAGTGACCGTGTCGCGCGCGCCGAGGTAGAGCCCCGCGATCGCGCCGAGCACCCCGGTGAGAGAGAGCAGGACGAGCGAGACGACGCCATGGTCGAGCACGAGCCGCAGCGGGCCGGCGAGGATGAGCACGCCGGCAGTCGCGCAGACGCCCGGCCACATCGCGCGGAGCTGCTGCACGAGCTTGGTGCCGAAGATCCTCGTGACGAGTATGAGTCGCGCGCCTTGGGCGATGGCCATCATGACGAGATGCGTGACCGCGATCCAGACGATGCCGTACGGCACGACGATGATGAAGACGATCACGAGGAGCACGGTGAGGGGGGTGTTGATGATCAGCAGCGTCCCGGGTCGCCCCATCGCCGGGAAGAGGTCTCCCGAGGAGAACCCGATCGACATGAACGAGGTCATCAACGAGATGAAGATCATCGGTGTGATCGCGGGCGCCCACTTCGCTCCGAAGAGGACGTAGATCACGTCGCGCGAAAGCAGCGCGAGCAGCACACCCGCGGGAAAGCTGAACACCGTTATCAGACGAAGCGCACGCAGTTGCACGTAACCCGTCACGTCCATCCCTCGCGCGCGCGCCTGCGAATAAAGGGGAAACGCAACCGTGCCAAAGATCCAGTAGAGGCTGGTGAGCGCGAGCTCGGGCAAGCGATACGCGATCGTGTAATAACCGAGCTGTGTCGCGCCGAGCGAATGGCCGACGATGAGGTAATCCGAGTCGAGCGCGATCGCGTCGGAGACCTTCAGTGCGATGAACGCGAGCCCGAATCCCATCATCGCTCTCACGATCGTCGCGTCGAGCGTCAGCCGCGGGCGAAAGCCGACGAGCGCCCACGAGAGCGTCGTCCCAACGATTTCTCCTGCGAGCAGCCCGCCGACGAGCGCCCACACGCCAAAGCCGCTGACCGCCATGCCGATCGACACCCCCGCGCGCACCGCCCCACGTGCGATTTCGACGCTGCCGCGGCGGCCAAACCGCAGGTCGCGCTGGAGCATCGAGTCCTGGACCTGGCCGAGGCCCTTGATGAAGAGATAAACGAAGAGCGCGCGGAAGACGTTCTGCTCGTCCTGAAGTGAGAAGAACGCTGCAAGCGCGGGCGTCAGCAGTAACCCGATGCCCGTGAGCACGCTTGTGATGATCAGGTTAAGCGTGAACGCGTTATGCACGCGCTCCGTCGTGCCCTCGTCCTGCTCGTAGATCAGGGCGGCGCCGATCCCGAGATCGAGGACGACGTCGAAGTAGAGGATCACCGCGCTCGCCGCCGCGACGACGCCGAAGTCCTTCGGCGTCAGCAGGCGTGCGAGGACGACCGTGCTGCCGAAGACGAGGATCTTGCC
Organism: uncultured bacterium; assembly: GCA_963738355.1. GTDB lineage: Bacteria > Actinomycetota > Thermoleophilia > Solirubrobacterales > Solirubrobacteraceae > Palsa-744. The sequence goes on along the minus strand of CAVTWF010000009.1, from coordinate 238,370 downwards.
GCCCCCGAAGGAGAGCGCTGTGACGGCGACGCTCCGGACCGCGTGGCGGGTCAGAGGCCTGCGCGACGGCGTGTCGCTAGGGCCACTGGCTGTGCGCGGCGGCGTGACGCTCATTCGGTAGCATCGGCTCCTCGGGTTGCGGTCGACAGCGAGCTACCGTACCCTGGCCCGACGTCTGTGCCGCGATAGGCTCACACTCACCGCGAGGACTCTAGCGAGTGGGTCTGCGGCCGTTTCCCGGCTCTATACTCGCTTTGCGTGGACGGATCCTTCCCGCCCGAAAACGGTTTCTCGCCGGCGCCAATCGAGCAAGGTGCGCAGCAGGGCGCTCTCGGGCCATACCTGAGGGCGCTGAAGGCGCATCGCTGGTTGGTCGCACTGATCGTGCTGGCCTCGCTCGCCGGCTCGATCGCGTACCTCCAGCACCGCTCGACGCACTACGAATCCACCGCGTCGATCCTGTTCAACCCCGTGCCCTCGAACAACGAGGGGGCGAATGGGCTGCCCGTGCTCCGCGAATCGGGCGATCCGACGCGTCTCTCGCAGACCGCGGTCTCGCTGCTCGACACCCACCAGGCGGCGGTCATGACGGCCGAGCGGATGGGGCCAGGATGGAGCCCCGGGCGCGTCATGGGCGCCACCAACGTGCAGGTACAGGGGCAGAGCGACATCGTCGCGATCACTGCCGAAGCCGGCTCGCCGCAGATCGCGCAGCGCCTTGCAAATTCGTTTGCACTCTCGAGCCTCGCGGCGCGACAGCAGCTGTTGCGCTCCTACGCCGAACGCACGCCCGCCGAAAAGCCCCCAACCGAAACCACGACGGAATCGGCGAGCCGCCGCAGCGAAGACCCGGTGGCGCAGGAACGCGCGGCGCTGATCGAGGAGTTCGGCAAGGGCCAGGATCCGAACTTCTCCCTCTCCGAGACGGCGGGTCTCCCCGGTTCGCCCACGGGCACGGCCGCGTGGCTTGTCGTGGTGCTCGCCCTCGTCGCCGGGTTCGCGATCGCGTCCGTCGCGTCGGTCGTGATCGAGATGGTGAGCGATCGCGTGCGCGAGTCCGACGAACTGCTCGAGCTCTACAGGCTGCCGGTGCTTGCATACATACCGGCCGACCTACGACAGGCGCAGCTGATGAAACGAGGCGACGCCGGCTCCGGCGGCGCGATGCGCGAGGCCTTCCGGATGGTGCGCGTGCAGCTCGACACGGGCTCTGGGCGCAACGGCGACGGCCATCACGCCCAGGTGATCCTCATCACGAGCGCGAACGCAGGCGATGGCAAGACGAGCTCGGCGACCGCAATCGCGCACGCGCTGGCGGAGGCTGGGCACGACGTCGTGCTCATGGATCTCGATCTGCGCAAGCCGGACCTGAGTCGCGTCGCGGGCGGAGCGAAGAACAGCGCTCGCGGCTTCACGTCGCTGCTCGACGGCACGCGGGGGATCTCGGACGTGCTCTCACCGACAGACAACCCACACCTGCGCGTTCTGCCCGCAGGCCCGGGCGCGAGCGCGCAGCTGCTGCAGCCTGTCGTCGCGCGCATGCCGAGCGCCGTCGAGGAGCTCAAGGAGTCCGTGGACTACATAGTCATCGACACGGCTCCGCTCGGCGAGGTCGGCGATGCATACGAGCTCCTGCCCTTCGTCGACGACGTCATCGTCGTCGCGCGCCCGAACAACACGAGGCGCGCGAGCTTCCAGTTCATGAGGGATCTCCTGATGCGCGCGCATCGGATACCCCGCGGGATGTTGATCGTGGGCGAGGGCGCGCACAGCTCGAGCTACTACTACAGCGCCTCCGCGGAGCAGCCGTTCGTACGCAGGCTGCTCTCGCGGGCTCGCGTGGTTCGTTGAGCACTCGGGCGCTTCCGTCCCTGCGCCCGAACTTCGTACGAGTCGCGGCGGTGCTCGCGGCACCGCTCGTCGGCGTGCTGCTCGCACGGCACACGACCACGGGCGTAGCGGTGACGATCGCGCTCATCTACGTACCGCTCGTCTTCCTCAACCTTCCGCTCGCGCTCGTCGTCTGGGTTCCGCTCACATTCATGACCGCCGTGCACTTCCCCGCCTCCGGCCCGGCGGTCCTATCGGTGCTCCTGCTCGCGGCGTGGATCGGCACGTGGCCGACCGCATGGCGGACGCGCCGGCTGATGCTGCAGCGCGAGCGCCCGCTGATCGTCGCCTTCGCGCTGTTCCTCGTCTGGAACGCGGTGTCGCTGCTGTGGGCATCGAGCGCCAGCACGGCGCTCGAAACGCTCGTGGAATGGCTGATCGCCGCGGGCATATTCATCGTCGTGGCGACATCGATCACGGACCGTCGCTACGTCCGCTACATGCTGCTTGCGTTCGTTCTCGGCGGCGTCGCGTCGGTTGCGATCGGGATCGCGACGACCGGCCTGCATCAGACGGGCGAAGTGGCGAACGAATCGGCCGCTGAAGGGCGCCTCACGGGCGGGTCGACGGACCCGAACTACTTTGGCGCCGGCCTCGTGTCGAGCGTGATCGTCGCGATGACGCTGTTCGCCGCCTACCGGCACGTGGTCCTCCGCTCGGTGCTGAGCGGCGCGATCGTGATACTCGTCGCCGGCATCGTCGCGAGCGAGTCGCGCGGCGCGCTGCTCTCCGCGGTCGTCGCTGCGGTCGCGGCGTTCGTGGTCTTCAGGCGCGGGCGCCTCGGGCTCGGCGCCGCGCTCGCGCTGCTCGTCGGCATCGCGGCGATCTGGATCGCTGCTGACCCGAGCGCGCTTACGCGCCTCACGAACTTCAGCGGCACGGGCACCGGCCGGACGGAACTTTGGAAGCTCGCGTGGAAGGTCGGCGAGGCGAATCCGATCGTTGGTGTGGGACTCGGGAACTTCCCGATGCAGGCGGTTCACTTCGTGCGGCAGCCGGGTGCTCTCACGGCGGTCGCGATGGTCATTGAAGAACCCCACGTGGCGCACAACATGTACCTGGAGGCGTTTGCCGAGACCGGTGTGATCGGCTTCGGGCTGCTGATGGCCGTGGTGGTCACGCTGCTCGGCACCTGCCTCACCGCCGCGCGCGACTTCGAGCGCGCGGGCGAGCACGACCTCGCGACGCTCGCGCGCGGCGTGATGGTCGCGCAGTTGAGCATCTTCGTGTCGCTGATATTCCTCACCGACGGACCCGACGAGCGCTTCTGGGTTCTCTTCGGGGTCGGTGCGGCGCTGCGGGGTCTCGTCCCGAGCTTCGAGCGCGTCCGCGCGAAACGCGCGGCTCAAGCGGTTCCTGTTCCGCTGACCGCCTAGCTCCAGCAGCGACAGCTCAAGCGCACCCCGTGTGCCCCTGTCGCGGTGCGCTTCGCCCCGCGAATACGACGTCCGTCCATGTTTCGCCGGGGCACGACTGCACATCCGTCCACTGGACGCATGAGCGAGTTGCGCGGCCCTCGCCGATCGCCGTGTGGATGCGTGTGGCGACGGACGGGGGCAGAGCACGGGGCCGCGCACACGACTCGTCCAACTCCAGAAAGGCACGTATGTCCAACTCGTCTAGACGGATCGCTGCACTTTCGGTGTCGTTGGTCATGTGCATTACGACTGCGACAGGCGTTGCAACAAGCTTCGCCAGGACCCCTAACCATCGCGGGCAGGACAAGGTCGGGAGCAAGTCTGCGCGCGTTTTCAAGCGAACCCTGCGTCGGCACGGGCGCGCGGCCCACAGTCACGCAAAGCGCCCGTCCCACTTGGCGCGCGTGGACCAGCATTCGCGTCGCTCCCGCGGCTCCTGGAGCGAAGGGGCGTCGACGACGACGACTTCGACCAGAAGCGCCACCTCGACAACAACTTCTGACCCCACGACCACCACGACCACCACCACGACGCACACCACCACCGCCACGACCACGACCACGACCACGACCACGCGGGCGCCGAGCGGCGGTCCCACCCCCAGGGTGGCCTTCGAAGCCGGCAGCCCGTGGAACGTGCCGATCGTGGGCAACCCCGTCGTCGACCCCAACAGCGAAGCGATGGCCTCCTTCCTCGGCAGCGAAATGAAGGGCTACGCGGATCTCTACGAATACGGCACGCCGGTCTGGGAAGCAGCTCCGAGCGACCCGTTCGCGAGCGTCTCGTGCACCGAACCCTGGGGCACCTGCCAGCTCACCCAGCAGCTGATCCAGATCCCCGCCACGCGGGAACGGCCGCGGGCTCAGACAGCTCGATGGTCGTGATCGACGGCTCGACAGGCTACGACTTCTGGAACGCCCACCGCGCCTCGTCGACGAGCTGGACCACCGGCTGGGGCACGCGCTTTAGCCTCACGGGCCCGGGCACGGGCGGCGGGGCAACGGGCGCGGGCATGCCGCTGCTCGCAGGCCTGCCGCGCCTCTGGGAAATGGAACAGGGCGAAATCCACCACGCGCTGGGCTTCATCACCGAAGACACCTGCGCGTCGGTCTACCGCTACCCCGCGAGCAAGACCGACGGGCACTCGGGCGGCGCCAACTGCATCCCCGAGGGCACGCGCATCCAGCTCGACCCGAGCATCAACATCAACGCGATCCCCAACATGAACGCGGGCGAACGGATCGTCGCGCGCGCGCTGCAGGTCTACGGCGCCTACTGCAAGGACACCGGCGGCGCCAAGCTCGCGTTCGGCTTCGAGGACCCCGTGGGCAAGCCCAACCCCTATCCGGGGCTCGGCTTCTCGAACGACTACTACGACATGCCCCGCATCCCCTGGAACCACCTGCGTGTGCTCAGCCAGTGGAACGGAGGGTGAGGGGAAGGCACTGAAGCTGAGCTGACGCGCCGAGCGCTCGAGCGCCCGTGGCATCGCGCACGCCACGGGTGCGCGCTCGGCGCGGTCAACCGGCCGGAGCGGACACCTGGGCATCCCTCCAGGTGTCCGGCGTGGCGTCGACGAGGCCCCAGCATGCCCGCCGCGGAAGTCACAGGCTGGTAACAGAAGCGCGGATTAGCGCGCGGAACATCGGGTAGTATGCTCGACAGCCGCGATGGGCTCCGCTGTGCGGCCCGTAGACGGCTCTCTGGTTGCTGTTGAAGGAGAGGATTAGGCGGTAATGGTTCGCCGCGCGAACGCACGCTGGACCTTGCACCTAAAGGTGCTTGGGGCGACACTTGCAATGCTGCTGGTGACGGCTGGCGCTGCCGGCATGGAGAATCCGCCGGCGTGGACCGCACGTGCCGAAGTCGAGTGCGTCATGGCGCCCGGGGTGCTCAACGTCGCGGCGCGCGGGATCGCGACCGTACGCACGAGCGCGCCACCGGAGGCGGCGAGCGGCCAGCCGGTATGGCTCGGGTCGGTCGAAACGACGATCACGCTGCCGAACAGCTGGTCGGCCTTCTTCTATGCCTTTGGGGCGGAAGGAGCGGGCGGGAAGGTCAGCAACTTCGTCGTGGACGTCTCAGGATCGAAACCCACCGCGATCAACCTCGCTTCGCCCACCTGGTCAGCAGGAGGAGTGCGCTACACGACGTCAGTCGTCCCGAGCAGGCGGCTGGAGGTCAGGTTCGCCTCCTTCGGCGTCTTCTCTCCGTCCTCGCTCGGCGCTCTCTTGCCACGCGGCGAGGCTGGAGGTATCGGCATCGATGGCGCGCCGGGCTTTACCCAGGAAGGCGCCGGCGTCTTCTCCGCGACCGGCGGAGGGATCGTCTTCAACCTCAACGGCTACGACGGCGCGACCGGAAGCAAGGTCCTCGGCACGGTCCCCATCGTGTGCACCGCGCTCGGCACGCCGCGTGGCAGCGGGAGCGGCCAGGAAGGTACGCGCGGCGAAGGCGCCCCCGGCGAAGGTGGCCCGGGAGAAGGGACCTCCGGAGGCGGCGTACCTGAAGGCTCGGAAGGCGAAGGCGAAGGCGTCGGCCCGAGCGGCCCGAGCGGCGCGACCGCCCCGAGCGGCGCGAGCGGCGAAGGCGGGGGCGAAGGCCCGATCGGCCCGAGCGGCGAACACGGTACGACTGGCGAAGGCGGCGAAGGCGCGACGGGCGCGAGCGGTGGGACTGGCGCCACGGGGCCCACGGGCCCGATCGGCGCGAGCGGCGAACACGGCACGACGGGCGAAACCGGCGAAGGCGCGACGGGTGCGAGCGGAGTCACGGGCGCCACGGGGCTGACCGGTAGCACGGGCGCGACGGGTGCGAGCGGTGGGACTGGTTCCACGGCGCCCCTCCCCCCAATCGGCCCAATCGGCCCGAGCGGCGCGACAGGCGCGACCGGTGCGACAGGCACCACCGGTGAAACTGGCTCGACCGGCACCACGGCTCCCGGCGAAGGCGCCACCGGAGGCGGCGGAACGGGTGCGACGGGGCCGACCGGGCCCAGCGGATCGACGGGTCGCGGGAGCACGGGCGCCACGGGGACCACGGGCGTCACGGGTGGGACGGGCGCCACGGGGCCGGTCGAAACCACCACGACCACCACGACCACCACCACGACGCACACCACCACCGCCACGACCACGACCACGACCACGACCACGCGGGCGCCGAGCGGCGGTCCCACCCCCAGGGTGGCCTTCGAAGCCGGCAGCCCGTGGAACGTGCCGATCGTGGGCAACCCCGTCGTCGACCCCAACAGCGAAGCGATGGCCTCCTTCCTCGGCAGCGAAATGAAGGGCTACGCGGATCTCTACGAATACGGCACGCCGGTCTGGGAAGCAGCTCCGAGCGACCCGTTCGCGAGCGTCTCGTGCACCGAACCCTGGGGCACCTGCCAGCTCACCCAGCAGCTGATCCAGATCCCCGCCAGCGCGGGAACGGCCGCGGGCTCAGACAGCTCGATGGTCGTGATCGACGGCTCGACAGGCTACGACTTCTGGAACGCCCACCGCGCCTCGTCGACGAGCTGGACCACCGGCTGGGGCACGCGCTTTAGCCTCACGGGCCCGGGCACGGGCGGCGGGGCAACGGGCGCGGGCATGCCGCTGCTCGCAGGCCTGCCGCGCCTCTGGGAAATGGAACAGGGCGAAATCCACCACGCGCTGGGCTTCATCACCGAAGACACCTGCGCGTCGGTCTACCGCTACCCCGCGAGCAAGACCGACGGGCACTCGGGCGGCGCCAACTGCATCCCCGAGGGCACGCGCATTCAGCTCGACCCGAGCATCAACATCAACGCGATCCCCAACATGAACGCGGGCGAACGGATCGTCGCGCGCGCGCTGCAGGTCTACGGCGCCTACTGCAAGGACACCGGCGGCGCCAAGCTCGCGTTCGGCTTCGAGGACCCCGTGGGCAAGCCCAACCCCTATCCGGGGCTCGGCTTCTCGAACGACTACTACGACATGCCCCGCATCCCCTGGAACCACCTGCGTGTGCTCAGCCAGTGGAACGGAGGGTGAGGGGAAGCTCCGCGCGGGCGTCGTCCAGGGCGTCCCGGCACGGAGGAATCGTGCAGTGGCCAGGCGTCTAACGACGCCCTTGCGACGCTGATTCCCGAGAATCAAGCCTCGGCTTACGACCGCCGATCAGCCTAGCGCCGGCCAAACCCACCAAATGGCCGCGCCTACAGTCTGCGCCCATGAAAAACGCCTTCCTTCGGCTCTCACCGCGAGCTCGCGATGCGCTCGTCCTCGTCGCGTTGCTCGTGTTCGGTCTGCTCATCGTGCTCCCGCACTTCTGGGAGAGCCCGCAGTGGAACCCGGACGCGCTCTTCTACCAGGCACAGATTCACGAGCTCCAAGGGGAAGGCCGCTTCCAGGCGCTCGACCGCGTCTTCGCGAGCGAGCTCGCGAACCGCGAAAGGACGCGCGAAAGCCATTTCCCGCCCAGCGAGCAGCGGATCGCCAACCCACGCTGGGTCGACTACAGCTCGCGTTTCTACCGCCGTCGCTGGACCGTGCCGTTGCTCGCCGAGGCGATCAGCCCCGTGGGCGGCACCGACAGCCTCGAGTACATCTCGCTCATCGGCTTCGCGCTCATCGCGCCACTCGCCTATCTGCTTCTGCGCGCCCGTTTTCCGCCGCTCATCAGCGCCGTCAGCGCGGGCTTCTGTGCGCTGCTACCGCCCCTGCTCGCGCTCGCTCCGCATCCGAACACGGACACCTGGGGGCTCGCACTGCTGATCGCCGCCCTGATCGCCGCGCTGCGCGTGCACGCGCGCGGTGCGAGATGGCTGCCGTTATGGATTCTCTTGATCCTCGTCCTCTCGTTCACCCGCGACGAGACGATCATCGCGCTGACGGCCGTGGCGTGGCTCGCACTGAGAAAGCGCTCGCGGGTGATGCTCGGGGCGACGGCGAGTGGCATCGCGGCGTCGATCGCCGCGCCGCTTCTCTTCTCTTCGCCGATCAAGGAAAACCTCGCCTACGTCCTCAACGACTATCGGATCCCCGCGCACGCCACGTGGAGCTCGATCTTCTCGAGGTATCCGAGCGCCCTGGGGACGCTGATCAAGCTCGACTTCCGCTACCCCGTCGAAACCGCCGTGCCGGTGCTGGCGTTCGCAATGGGCATCGTCGTGGTGGCGGGGTTTGTGATGCTGCTGGCGCGCCGGCGCGAAGGCAGCGCGCTGGCGACGCTTGCCCGCGGCAGCCTCTTCGGCGCGGTGCTCACGATCCTCGTGTCCGTGAACTACACCGCGATGAGGCTCGAGCTCGTGTTCGTGCCGGCCGTCGCCGTCGGGGTCGCGCTCGTCCTCGAGTGGTTGCTCGTGCGCGCAAGGCAGCGCGCCCCGGCTGCGGTGCCCGCGGCCGCCGGGTGAGCTGCGGCATATCACCGGCGTCGTGCGCGATGCCCGCGAGCGTCAGTGCGCCGGCGCCGCCTGCGTGCGCGTCGGGCTGACCCACCGTTGCTTCATCTGCGCAGCGAGCTCGCTGAAGAGCTGCCCCGGGGGGTCGAGTGTCGCACCATCGAGAGCGCGAATCGGCTCCATGCCACGCACGGAGCCCGTCAGAAAGGCCTCGCGGGCGGCGATCAGGCGCTCGAGCGTGAGCGACTCCTCCCGCACCTCGATCCCGAGCGAGCGAGCCGTCTCGAGCGCACGCGCACGCGCGACGCCCGGAAGGATCCGGCCGTCTGCGGGTGGCGTGATCACGACCTCCTCCTCGATCACACAGACGTTCGCGCGCGCGGCCTCGAGCACCTCGCCCGTTGCGTCCACGAGTAGCGCGATGCGCTTCTCCTCGAGGCTGTGCTCGAGCTGTTCGAGCTCAGCTCGGTCAGCCCACTTGTGCGTCCCCAGACCGCCGTCCACCACGACGCTGCCCAGAGCAGCGCCGCGCTCCCAGGCGGGGAAGACGTCTGCGGCGTCGACCTCCGCCGTGGCGATCGTCGCCTCCAGGAGGCCGCTCGCCCGCGGCACCAGCGTGAAGCGCAGGCGGCCGAGCTGCAGCGCGCCCGCCCGCTCTCGAACGAGCCCGCCGAGCTCCGGGGGCACGACCGCTTCGTAGAGCTCAGAGACGCTAGCCGATGCCCGCGCGACGTGCGCGTCGAGCTCGACGGGCGCTCCTGCGAAGACGAGCATCGTCTCGAAGACGCCCGCCGCGGGGTCGGGCGAGAGACCATTCGGCACGGGGCGATTGTGGCATTCTGCGGCGGTGTCATCTGGACTTCGTCGCATCTGGCGCCACCTGCGCGCACAGGGACCGCGGCGCACGAGCGCTGAGGTCGCACGCCGACTCCGCGGGCTTCTCTACGAGCGCGAGCGCCTGATCGTGCTTGTGAAGGACCTCGGCTCGATCGTGGACGCGTCGAGCGCCGAGCTACGCGTCGAGGACCTCGGCGCGGGCAGTCTGGAGGACCTGAGCGCGCTCAACAGCCGGCGCGGTCAGCAGGGCGCCGATCGCCGCTTCGCGCGCTACGTCGAGGAAGGCTTCCTCGGCTTCGTTGGCTACCGAGAGGGCGAGGCCGTGGGCTACTACTGGTGGGTGGACGCGGGCTCCGGCGCTCGCTTCCCGGACCTCCGCAACAAGGGGCTCGGGATCGAGCTCGCGCAGAAAGACGTCTACGGGTCCGACTTCTACCTGCTCGAGGAGCATCGGGGCGGCGGGACCGCGGCCGGCTTCCTCACGCACATCGAGACCGCGCTGCGCGATCGCGGCTACCGACGGCTGTGGGGCTACGTGGTCAGCGAGAACCGGCCCGCCCGTTGGATCTACAGTACGCGGGGATACGAGCCGATGTGGATCGTTGTACGCCGGCGAGTCGGGCTCCTGCGGCGAACGACTCGCGAGTCCCCCTGACAATGGAGCGCTCCGAATGAATCCTGCCCTCGAAGTCCAACCATTCTTCGTGCCCGAGATCGCCGCGGACCCGAGCGCCGCCAGCCGCGATCATTCCGCACGTTGCGTCTACAATACGCGCCGCTATCAGCCGATGTGGGCCTTGACCAAGAGCCGGGTCTTGGTTGCATCGCGAACGACCCGGGAGCCCCGCGACCAATGAGTGGTGCTGCGAGCGTGACGGCCGAAATAGAGGAGTTCTTACGCAACGTCGCGCCGGACGTCGGACCCGTCGACTCTGGGGTCGATCTGATCGAGGCGGAAGTTATCGACTCACTCGGGATCGTCCAACTGATCTCCTTCCTGGAGGAGAAGTACAGCATCACGATCGATGACGACGATCTCGATCCGGAGAACTTCCGCTCCGTAGACCGCATTGTCTTGTTCGTCGAAGAGAAGGCGGCTGATGGCTGAAGACTCCACGCCGGTCAACGCAAGCGCGTACTACCTCGACCGTCACATCGAGGAGGGTAACGCCGGTCGCACGGCGATCAAGACAGAGAGGGAATCCTGGACCTACGGGGAACTGCTCGACCACGTCAAGCGGGCGGGTGGGACCTTGCGCAGCGCAGGTGTATCCCGTGGCGACCGCGTCATCCTCATGCATCCCGACGCCCCGCAGGCCGTCGCGTTCCTGCTTGCGGCGATGCGGATCGGGGCGGCGCCCGCGCCGATTCCCACCCAGTTGACTCAGGACGAGGTCACATTCATCTGCAACGACTGCACACCGGCCGCCGCGGTGGTCGACTCCTCTTGTGCCGAGCGCATCTTGGGCGCCCGCGAGCAACTCGCCACGACGATGGCGATCATCGTCACCGACGAACCGCAGGGCGACCCGCGGTATGCGGCGCACGCCGACGACGTGGCCGACCTCGTCCTCGTTGGGCCCGACGAGCTGGCCCTGATCCAGTACACCTCCGGTAGCACCGGCTCGCCAAAGGGAGTCGTTCACCTCCACCGAGGGCTGCTCGCCCTACCCGCTGGTTTCGGCGCGCGACTCGCCCTCACCGATAAGGACCTGTGCTACTCGGCAGCGAAGCTGTCTTTCGGCTATGGGTTGGGCAATTCCGTGCTCTTCCCGATGGCAGCCGGCGCTACGAGTTTCCTGCGCGCAGCGCCCTCCGATCCGCTGGGGGTTCTCCAAGCGATCCAGAAGGCTGAGCCGACCGTCGTCTTCGGCGGGCCCACCCTGTATGGGGCGATCGCCGCCATCCGCGGCGTCAAACTCGACTTCGCCAGCGTCCGCCTTTACGTCTCCGCAGGCGACGCTCTCAGCGTCCAGTTGTTCGAGACCTGGCAAGATCGTTTCTCTCACCAGATCCTGGACGGCCTGGGATCAACCGAGTGCCTGCATATCTTCATGTCGGCCGCGCCGGGGGAGGCCGTCGGCGGGGAGATAGGTACGGCGATCCCGCCCTATGAAGCGCGCTTGGTCGACGATGACGGGGTGCCGCTGCCGCCCGGAGGTACGGGCCTTCTGGAGATCAGGGGCCCAGCAAACTTTGATCGCTACTGGAAGCGTCCCGAGCAGACCGAGGAGACGATCCGAGACGGATGGGTGCGCACCGGCGACGTCCTGCACCAGAACCTCGACGGCGTCTTCAGCTATGTGGGACGCCGCGACGACGTCTTCATGGTTCGCGAGATGAAGGTCGCCCCTGTGGAGATCGAGCAGATCCTCATCGATCACCCCGCTGTTGCCGAGTGCGCGGTCGTCGGCCGCCCCGATCGCGGCGGCTTCCCGTCCGTGTGTGCCTTCATCCGCCTTGCCGAGGGCTCGCAAGCAAGCCGTGAGCTTGAACAGGAGCTCCGAGAGCGGGTCCGCGGATCTCTATCACCTCACAAGGTGCCGAAGACCTTCGAGTTCGTCGAGACACTCCCGCGTACGAGCACCGGGAAGCTCACCCGGCACACGCTGCGCACATAGCGTTTGAAGACGCTTCTGATCGACAACTACGACTCGTTCACCTACAACCTCTTCCAGCTGCTCGCGGAGGCGAACGGTGACGAGCCGATCGTCGTGCACAACGACGCGGCGACGTGGAGCGAGCTCGCAGGCCTCGGCTTCGACAACATCGTGATCTCGCCTGGGCCGGGGAGCCCCGACGACGAAGGTGACTTCGGAGTGTGCGCCGATGCGATCCGCAAGGCGAGCGTCCCCCTGCTCGGCGTGTGCCTCGGCCATCAGGGCCTCTGCTGGGCGCACGGGGGAAGGGTGATCGGCGCGCCGGAGGTGATGCACGGTCGCATCAGCGCCGTGCTCCACGACGGGTCGCCGCTGTTCGCGAGCATCCCGCGTGAGTTCCAGGCGGTTCGCTACCACTCGCTGTGCGTCGAGCAGCCGCTCCCGGAGGAGCTCGCGCCGATAGCGCGCACGAGCGACGGCGTCGTGATGGCGGTTGCGCATCGCACGCTCCCGCAGTGGGGCGTCCAGTTCCACCCCGAGTCGATCTGCACCGAGCACGGCCGTCAGCTGCTCGCCAACTTCCGCGACATGACGCGGGAGCACGGCGGCCGAGCCAACGCCGCGACGCCGCGTGCCGCGACTGACCGCGCGGTGGCCGCTGCGAACGGTGGACGCAGCGTCGCGCGGAGGGCCCAGCTCGTCCTCAAGGTGAAGCGGCTGGACACCCTCTACGACACCGAGCGAGCGTTCGTCAATCTCTACGGCGACAGCGAGACCTCCTTCTGGTTGGACAGCAGCAAGGTCGACGAGCGCGCGCGGTTCTCGTTCATGGGCGCCGCAGGAGGGCCGCTCGGCGCGACGATCCTCTACGACGTGCACACGCGCGAGCTGCGGATCGAGAGCGCGAACGGCAGCGAGGTGCTCGAGGAATCGATCTTCGACTACCTGAGCAGGGAGATGCGGCACATGCGCCACATCTCGCATGACCTGCCGTTCGACTTCAACTGCGGCTTCGTCGGCTACTTCGGCTACGAGCTGAAGGCGGAGTGTGAAGGGTCAGACGCCCATCGCTCGAGCATGCCCGACGCGGCGTTCCTCTTCGCCGACAGGCTGATCGCGTTCGACCACGTCGAGCACTGCACGTACGTCGTGTGCGCGACCGAGCCCGGGCGCGCGGAGGAGGCCGATCGCTGGATCGCGGAGACCAGCCTCCGCCTGGCCTCGCTTCCACCCATCGACGAGCCGGAGTGGCACGGAGCCGCGCTCCCGGAGCCGGTGAAGTTCCGGCTCAGCCGCTCGCACGAGCGGTATCTCGAGGACATCGCGACGTGCAAGCAGCGTCTGCTCGAAGGCGAGACCTACGAGGTCTGTCTGACGAACACGATCACGGCCGACGTCGCGGTCGACCCGCTGCCGCTTTACCGCACACTGCGCCGCGTCAACCCGGCGCCGTTCTCGGCCTATTTGCGTTTCGGCGAGTGCGCCGTGCTGAGCTCCTCGCCCGAGCGCTTCCTCAGCGTCGACCGCGACCGCTGGGTCGAGGCGAAGCCGATCAAGGGGACGTGCCCGCGCGGAGCGACCCCCGCGGAGGACGTCCGGCTCGCGGAGCAGCTGCGCACCGACGAGAAGAACCGCGCGGAGAACCTGATGATCGCGGACCTCCTGCGAAACGACCTCGGCGTCGTGTGCGACGTTGGCACGGTGCACGTGCCCTACCTCATGCACGTCGAGTCCTATGAGACCGTGCATCAGCTCGTCTCCACGGTGCTCGCGCGGCTTCGCGAGGATGTCGAGCCGCCCGACGGCATCCGCGCGTGCTTCCCCGGTGGCTCCATGACGGGCGCGCCGAAGAAGCGGACGATGGAGATCATCGACGAGCTCGAGGGCGAGGCGCGCGGGGTGTACTCCGGCGCGATCGGCTACCTCGGCCTGAGCGGCGGGTGCGACCTGAACATCGTCATCAGGACGATCGTCGTCGAGCGCGACAGGGCGACGCTCGGCGTCGGCGGCGCGATCGTGATGCAGTCGGACGCCGAGGACGAGTACCAGGAGACGCTGCTGAAGGCGGGTGCGCCGATGACCGCGATCGACCCGCGTGCCGACGTGCAGAGCGCCTTCGAGACGGCGCCTGCCTCGCGCGCTCCCTCAGCTACGCGAGCGGGCTAACCGCTCGCGGAGATCGCGCCGGGGCCACCAGGCGCGGTGGCCACCGCCGCATCGAGCAGGCCCGCACCGTAGATGTAGCGGTCGGATGCGCTGCCGAGCGGGCGCGCTGTCGCCTTCAGACGCGCCTGAAGCGCCTCGGGCGTGGGATGCTTGCCGAGGACGCCAGAGGCGATGACGAGCGCCGCCGTCCCGGCGACCTCGGGCGTCGCCATCGAGGTGCCTTCGTAGCCGGGTGGCAGGCCGAAGCGGCGTGGGGAGGTGCCGAGGAACGTGACCTGGAAGATGTCGCGCCCAGGAGCGAGTTCGGGTCGGCATCCCGGATCGCCGGGAAGATCCGCGTCGGGGCCGCCTCCGGGGGCGACGATCGCGATGTGGTGACCGAAGTTCGAGTAGTCCGCGAGGCAGCCGTGTTCGGTCGATGCGCCCACTGCAACGACGCCCGGAGCCCGTGCCGGATATGGGATCGCTTCGTCGGAGTCGTTGCCCGCGGCGGCGACGACGAGCACGTGGCGCTGGTCGGCGTAGCGCAGCGCTTGCGTCAGCTCGGGAACGTCGGCGGCGGAGATCGCGGCGGGGAATTCGAGGCTCAGGTTGATGATCTGTGCGTGGTGGTCGACGGCGTAGCGGATGCCCTGTGCGATCGTGAGCGCGTCGCCTTCGCCGGCGCTGTCGAGCACGCGCACGGGCATGAGGCGGACTCCGTATGCGAGTCCCGTGAGTCCGTAGCGGACGTTCGTTGCCTCCGCGATCTCACCCGCGACGAAGGTGCCATGACCGTTGTGGTCGACGGGTGGCTGGCCAGGGTTCACGAAATCCTTGCCGCGGACGAACTGCGAGGCTTCGAATCCCGGTGAGCGACGGAACTGCCCTCCAGTTGCGGTAGGCGACGCCCGTGTCGAGCACCGCGACGACAACGCCGCGCCCCCCTTCGGCGTGATCGGCGATGAGGTTGCCCCACGCCTGAGGTGCTTCGACGCTCTCTGCGCCCACGAAGTTCCATTGCAACGCCTGCCATCCGCCAGGGGTGTTGGTGGAGCCGACGTTCTCCGGAATGAACGGAGCCGGCGGGACGATCGTGGTCGGCGCACTGGTGCCGGCGCTCACCGTGCTCGCGCGAGCGATGTAGTCGGGGACGGCAAAGCTGACGTCGCGATCGGAGCGCAGCCGTTCGAGCGCGTGTTGCAGGTTCGTCCCCGCGGGCAGGTGAAGGACACTCACAGGCGCTGCCGTGCCCCCGGAGGCACTCGCGATGCGCGCAGCACTCGTGGAGCCATCCTTGTAGCCGACGATCACCGTGCCGGGCATGTAGGGCGTCGTTGCTGCGCGGGCCGCCGCGGGCACCCCCATTCCGATGGCGAGGGCGCCGACCGTACCGAAGCAGACCGCTAGCGAGCCGCTACGACGGAGACCGCGTTCGATCCGCGTGCGCATACGGGTCCCCGAGCCAATTTTCGCGAGTAAGAGCGATGCCATTGAAAGCGGTTTCCGTGATGCGATGATGTGCCTCGTCGGGCCGTTGCGGCGCGGGCACCTGGTGCCGCAGCCCTCGGACCAGTCTATGGCTCTCCTCACGCGGCACCATGAGCACGTTCTTTCCGCTGGATGAATACTTCATGCGCCTGGCGTTGCGCGAGGCCGAGCAGTCTCTAGAACACGGCGACGTGCCAATCGGCGCGGTGCTGGTGCTTGGTGGCGAGGTGCTCGCAGCCGCTCACAACGAGCGCGAGGTGCGCCAGGACCCCACGGCGCACGCGGAGGTGCTCGCGTTGCGCGAGGCGTCACGCTCGCTGGGCAGCTGGCGGCTGCTCGACTCGGTGCTCTACGTGACGCTCGAGCCGTGCGCGATGTGTGCGGGCGCCATCGTGCTCGCGCGCGTCCGTCGCGTCGTGTTCGGGGCGGAGGATCCGAAGGCGGGCGCCGCGGGAAGCGTGCTCGACGTGCTCGGCGAGCAGCGGCTCAACCACCGGCCGGAGGTGGCAGGCGGCCTCCTCGCGGGCGAGTCCTCGGCGCTGCTGAGCGAGTTCTTCGCCTCCCGGCGCTGAACGCGGCGCTTGCCAACGACAGCCGCGTGTGATCGGATGCTGAGCCGCGAGATCTTGCTCTAGCCTTGGGTGGTCGCCCGGCGACCGGTCCTCGACCGGGCGCCTCCGGAGGGGTGGCAGAGTGGTTGAATGCGGCGGTCTCGAAAACCGTTTCAGGGGTTTATACCTCTGACGAGGGTTCGAATCCCTCCCCCTCCGTCCAGCGCTGTCGCGGCGCGATCCGGGTCTCGGCGGGCGCAGGTCCTAGTGGGGCGCGGGAAGGCGGAACTCGCCCTCCGCCACGATCACCGCCGAGCCGGCCACCTCGACGCGCTCAACGTGGTCGCTCGATCCATCCGCGCGTGCGTGAAGGACCGATGGGCGGCCGATCTCCGCGCCCTGCTCGATCTCGATCTCGTCGCCGAATGCGATGCGCCCGTGGCGCGCAAGATGGATCGCGAGCGGTCCGGCCGCCGAGCCGGTTGCGGGGTCCTCGAAGACGCCGCCCGCGGGCGCGAACATGCGCGTCTTCCAGCTGCGTGCCGAGCCGGCGAAGCAGTTGGCGGCGATCTCCCCCAGCGCGATCAGCGCGGCGAAGTCCGGCCGGAGCCCGGCTACCGCGGTCTTGCTCTCCAGCTCGACGTAGACATGCAGCGGGCCGTTGGGGTACGCCTCGACCGGAAGCCCTGAGTGCTCCATTCCGAGCGCGCTTAGCAGCTCGTTCTCACGCTCGTAGGGCCGCCAGTCCGGGATCGTCTGCCGCATTCGCCCAAAGACAACGCGCCGATCGGCGCGCTCTAGCCGCACCGGGATCAAGCCGAGCCCCGTCTCCAGTCCAACGACATCTCGATTGAGCGTCTCGCCCAGGACGAACGCGCAGCCAAGCACCGGGTGGCCAGCGAACGGGAGCTCACGACGGGGGGTGAAGATGCGTACTCTCGCATCGCCGTCGCCATGGGCCGGAAGGACGAAGATCGTCTCGGAGAAGCTCATCTCCCGCGCAAGGTTCTGCATCTGCTCCGTGCTGTACTCACGCGCTTCGGGGAAGACCCCCAGCGGGTTGCCCTCCAGCGGCGTCTCGGTGAAGACGTCGACAACGAAGTAGCGGTACATCGTGCCGGCATCCTGTCAGCTTGGTGCGCCTGATCAAGCTGCATGAGCCGACCATGGAGAACTGGGCCGTTGGGGGCAAGCCAGCCAGCGACCTGGACGTCGGCTTCGAGGTGGACATCTGAGTCGGCGGTGCAGCTGCGTGATGGGCCGCCACACGGGTCAGTGTGTGAATACCTCCCGCCTGCCCGCTTGTCTCCTTATTGGGCCGGCGACACCGCGGGGCTTGGAGGGTTGATCGCGGCGCCCGGCGTGAACACGCTCGCCGCGCCGACCGCTGGGGTCAGGAGCTCGAGGACAAGCTGAGCGAGCAGCATCGCCGCAAGGATCGTGACGAACACGATCGGCGCGAGCCCCGCTCCCGCGGCCGCGAGCACGATCAACGCGCCTGACACGGTCAGTCGGCCGAGGAAGGCGCGTTCGCGTGGCTTCGTCCACTCCGCGGAGAGGTGCAGCACGGCGAGCGAGAGCAGATAGCACGCGAGCCCGCCGCACATCGCCCATCGCGCGCCTGCCTCTAGCGTCGAGGCGTCCGCGTGCGTGATCGCGATCTTCGTCCCTGCGGCGAGCGCCGCGACGCCGCCGAGGAGCGGGATGTGGGCGTAGACGTACACGAGGCCGAGCACGCCGCGGCCCACGACCGAGGTGTCCGCGAGGTCGAAGTAGATCCACCACAGGCACAGCGCGACCACGAAGCCCGCGACCGCGATCGCTGCAGCCGCGGCCGAGAAGTGCGTTCCCGCGACGCCCGCGACCACCGACACGACGGACTCGCCGAGGACGATGATGAAGAAACCTCCGAAGCGGTCGGTCAGATGTCCGACGTTCACCGAGCCGACCAGCGGACGCCAGGCGAGCAGCGGCGTTGTGAGTTCAACGACGAGGGCCGCGCCCCACAGCCAGTAGCGCGTCGGGCCGGGGATGCCGATCGACGCGATCCACATGACCGCGCCCGCCGAGAATCCGCGCAGGTAGCGGTCGATCAGGGCCCGCCCGGACCCGCTCGTGTAGCGGCGCGCCCGCCAATAGAGGCCGAGTAGGCAGACTCGCGTCACCGCATATGCGGCCGCGAGCACGGCCGACCCACGACCGTCGCGCATGACCGAGTGGACGTCGACGGCGAAGGCAACGATCGCGAGCATCGCGAGGGCCTGCACGAGGCGATGGACGATGTCGTCGTCCTCGAAACGGTTGGCGTAGAAGGTGAAGCCGCCCCAGGCCCACGAGATCGCGATGAAGAGGGCCGCGAAACGCATGAACACGGCGGCTGTGGGTTCGCGGCTCAGCGACGCGGAGACCTGTGAGACCGCCGCGACGAACACGAGGTCGAAGAAGAGCTCGTATGCGCTCGCGCCCCGGTCCGGCTCGTCGGCAGGCGTGCGCAGGCGCGGCGGGCGCAACCGGACGGCGGTTAGTTCAGCCATTGCGGGGACTCTAGGCCCCGGCCAGCTCGCGCTCTTCGCGCGGCGGCGACGCCGAGCTTGGTAGCTTGCCCGTTAATCGCAAATTGGGAGGTGGTGTGGTTGGACGTGCCGCAGGGGGCGCCCTGGGTTGCTCAGCAGTGATTGCTCGCGCCGCTCGGGGTGTGCTCGCCGTGCTGGCCGCGCAGCTGCTGCTCGTATGCGTGTCGGCGCCCGCGGGCGCCAGCGCGTCCCGGCAGAGGGCGAGCGCCGTCGCGGCCACGGCGTCGCGCGCGCGTGCGGTGCGCATGTACCGTGAGCAGCGCGTATTGGCGACGCCACGCCGCGGCTCTCGGCGACTGCTGCGGGAGCGGCCGCGACACGGGCGTGAGGACCTCGCGCGTGCGGCGGTTGTGGGCGGCACGCCGGAGACGATCGAACAGGTGCCCTGGCAGGTCGCCGTGTTCGCCGAATTCGAAGCCGAAGGCGAACCCGTCTCGCTGCTCTGCGGGGGAGCGATCATCGACGCCACGCACATCCTCACGGCCGGTCACTGCACGTATGACCCGGTCACCGAAACGGAAATCCCGGTGTCGGACTTCGTCGTCGTCGCGGGCGCGTCGAACATCACCGAAGAAGAAATTAGACACGGGCCACACGTCGAGGCGCGGCTGCTCACCTCCGTTCGACGGCACCCGTACTACGACTACACGGAAGGCGCGGCGGCACCGGACGACGTCGCCGTGCTCAGGCTTTCAATGCCGCTCAAGACGACCGCGGCGGTGCTACCGATCGCGCTGCCCACCGCGCAGCTGTTCCCGCCGGAAGGGCTCGGCGCCTCCCTCTCCGGCTACGGCCTCGAGGAGCCGCGCGCGGAACGACCCAACGGCACCCTCAACGCGCTTTCGCTCACGCTCGAACCGAGTCGTGCGTGCGGCGGTCGCGCCGAAGCGGACTTCCTCTGCGGCAGGAGCGTCGGCGGCTCGGCGTGTCACGGCGACAGTGGCAGCGGCCTGACGCGCGACCTGGACGGGGCGCGCACATTGATCGGGCTCGTGGACTTCGTCGAAGTGATCCACGGCCAAGCGTGCCTTCCGGACTCACTCGACGGCTTCGTGAACGTCACAACTCCGGAGATACGGGACTTCATCGAAGGTAGCGAAACGCCGCCGCTGGCCCCGGAAGGCGGCGGGGCGACGCTGGGCGGCGAACCGATGGTCGGCGGAGTGCTGCGCTGCGAACCCGGCGTGTGGGCCAACGGCCCGACGTTCGGCTACGTCTTCTTCAACGGCGCGAACGGGGAAGTGCTGCAGCAGGGTAGCTCGCCGACCTACGCGGCAAGCGAAGCGGACGTAGGACGCTCGATCGGATGTCTCGTCATCGCGAGCAACGCGGGCGGAATCGCAAGCTCGCGTTCCCTCCTCCTGGGTCCCGTGCGCCCGGGCCTCGGAAGCGTGCTCTCGCTCACCGGCGGCGGTCCGCTCGGAGGGCCCGTGCCAAAGCAGGGCGTCGCGAGCGTGACGATCAAGGAAATCGCTTCGCAGCTTAGGCGCGAGATCCGACCGCGAGGCGTGTCGGCGAGGGTCGCGTCGGTGCTGCGCTCGCGCGGCTACACCCTCGTCATCGATGCCCCTGAGTCGGGCACCGCAGTCGTCTCCTGGTACTTCGCTCCGCGACGCGTTAGGCGCGGACACGCGGACGCGCCCGTGCTCGTGGCCTCGGGCCGCGTCTCCTTCACGCGCGCGGGCACGAAGAAGCTGAGACTCCGGCTCACCCGCGCCGGCAGGTCGCTGCTTGCGCGCTCCAAGCGCGTTCGGCTCACCGCGCGGGGGACCTTCACTCCACAGGGCGGCAAGCCCGTCGCGGTCTCGCGCAGTATCTGGCTCGAGTAGGCGCGAGCCACGCTGAACCACAAGGCCCCGCGCGCACGCCCGGCCGGCGCGCGGGGCCTATGGACCCTCAGCTGAGAGCGCTCAGTTGAGCAAGTCGAGGACGTTTTCGTTGTCGTTCACGAACAGCACGCCCTTCTGGTTCGGCGTGATCGCGAGCCCGAAGAGGCCGCCCGGCCCGACTTCGGTGTCGAAGCTCGCGGCCTCTGCGCCGGCGGGCGTCGTCTCGACGAGCTTCGCGTTTTCGCCGTTCGCCGTGAGGATGTCGCCGTTCGGAGCGAGGGTCATCCCGAGCGGGTCGTCGATGTCGCCGCCTTCCGTGACGGTGCGCCCGCCCCCCGTTGCGGGGGTGAAGCGCAGGAGCGCGTTCGGCACTTCCACGATGCGGTTATCGACGGTGTCCGCGACATACAGCGTCTGTTCCCACCAGAAGCGTCCGGTCGCGATCGCGGACCCCGTCGGGCCGACGACGAGCGCCGCTTCGTCCGTGCGCTCGGGGAAGCCCGTCGCGATGACGTTCTCGAGCACGACGCGTGGCGGCTGATTCGGGAGGTTCAGCAGCACGAGTCGCGCGATCGTGCCCCCTTCGACCGTCCTCGGTTCGGCCGCGACGGTGCCGTTGAGCACGTTCGAGACGTAGAGCACGCTGATCGTGCCTCCGAGGAAGCTGCTGGCGGAGAGGTCCCACGGGCCGTTGATCGGCGAACCCGCCACCGTCTCCACAGGCACGCCGTGGCTGTTGAGAATGATCAGGCAGCCCGCGCTAGCCGTGGCGGACTTGCCGTTGGTTGTCGGCAGGCTCCCGACCACGACGTAGCCGCCGGGAAGGACCGCCAGCGCCGTCGTCAGGCCGACGCCGCCCGGGCACCGCCCCCGCAGCGAGCCGGCATTGATCTGGGCGAAGACCGATAGCGCGCCGCTCGGCGAGAGCTGCACGATCGTCGTGCCTGTGCCCTGTTCGTTGTGAACGTTGTTGAAGTTGCTGATGAGCGTGTCACCCGCCACCAGCGAGCCGATGCTCCGCGGTACCGTCGCGACCCCGTAGGGGTTCACGTCGCCGTTACCGGGAACCGTGCTGCCGATGGTGCTCTGGTTTGTCAGGCCGCTCAGGAACGGCAACGCGCCCGCACTCGCGGGAGCTGCGCCGAGGACCACAAGGCCTGCGGCCGCCAGCGACGCCAATCGCAGACGTGTAGACATGAGGATCTCCTCTCACTTTCTAATTCGGCTCCGCATGCCCCCCGGGCCCGCGAAGCCCCGCGTATGGTTGGCCTGGACTCCACGGTTCGCGAATCCTTCCCGCGACTTGCTCCACGTCCGCGGATTTCTTCCGCGGCCGCGGGGTGCGCGGCTAGAGCTGCTGCAGCGGAGGCGCCGGGACGTGACCGGCCTGCGCTGAACTGGCGCTCGAGCCGTTCGCGGCGCGGGCGTTAGCGCTCGTCGGCCGCGTCGCGTAGTAGGAGTCGTAGCCGTAGCGCGAGACGTCGCGTGCGCCGGTGACGACGAGCCCGAGCGGTTCGGCCATGTGGCGGCTGAGGATCCCACGCGCCCTGCGGACGTCCTCGCGCGTCGCGCGCCCAGCTCGCGCGACCACGAGCACCGCGTGGATCGCCGGATTGTCGAGCAGGATCTGCGCGTCCGCGACAGGGTTCAGCGGTGGGCTGTCGATGATCACCATGTCGCGATCCCACGCGAGCGCGCCGATCAGCTCGGCGATCTTGGGCGAGCCGATCAGCTCGGAGGGATTCGGCGGCAGCGGGCCCGAGAAAAGCACCGCGAGGTTGGGCAACTCGGCGAACGGCTCGACGAGCATCTCCTGCACATCCGAGCCGCGCGTGAGCGCGAGCGTGAGCCCCTCCCGCGTGTTGAGCTCGAACTGCTTCGTGAAGGTCGGATGACGCAGGTCGAGCTCGACGAGCACGACCGAGCGTCCCGTGAGCGCCATCGCGTGCGCGAGGTCTGCGGCGACGGTCGTCTTGCCTTCCCCGACCGCCGCGCTCGTCACGAGGATCGTGTCGAGCTCGCGCGTCACCGCCGCGAAATCGAGCGCCGTCCTGAGGATCCGCTGCGGCTCCAGCAGTTCCTTTCGCTGGCCCGCGGTGCTCGCGTCGACGCTGAAGCGCGGGATCGCGGCGAGGGCGGGAAGCCCGTACTCGCGTTCGAGGTCCTCGACCGTCTTTACGCGACGGTCGAGCGACTCCACCAGGTACACGAGCAGGAGCGCAAGCGCGAGGCCAGACGCCGCCCCGATGCCCGCGGCCTCGAGCGTGCTGGGCCCATTCGGGCTGGAGGGCGGCGTCGCGAGCGTCACGACATGGGTGCCGTCGCCGGCGAACGCGCGAAGCGCGTTCAGGCGCTGGAGCGACTGCGCGAGCGTGGTGCGTTCGGGCGAGCTCGGCGGCAATGAGAGCAGCTCGCCTGTGAGCCGCCGCTGCACGCCTTCGATCACCGCGAGCTGCGAGCGCTCCCTCACGGCGACGTACTGCTCCGCGAACGCGTTCGCGAGGCGGGCCGACTCGCGTGGATGAGGCGTCGAGGCGATGATCTTCAGGACGTTTGCGCCGGGAAGCGCTTCGGTCCTGATCTCCGACGCAAGCCGACCGGGACGCGTGGTGACGCCGAGCTGCCGCGGCGGCGGCGCGCGCGACTTCAGGCGAGCGCACTGTGAGCGCTTCGGTGTTGAGTTCCCGCTCGCTCTTCGGTGCTCGATCCGCCGGGAACGTCGAGGCCGACTTCCCGGAGGATGGCGCTCGGAAAAGCCACGCTCGCGCTCGCTGAGTAGGTCTTCGAAGCCTGTGACTGGACGGCGAGCGCGACGCCCGCGCCGAGCACCAAGCCGGCGAGCAGGATCGCCCAGCGGCGCCGCAACACCTCGATCGCCGCCGCCGGCTTGCTCGCTCTCTCGCGCAAACGCTCTGTCCCCTCCTGGGCACTCAAGGCAAGGCACCTCTCCTGACGTCATGTCATGGATCACGGTCGCGCGACGCAACAGGAAGCGCCTGCATCCGCACCCTTTCAGCGTACCTCCTCGTGCGAGCGCTCGTGCTCACGTTGACGTGTCCCTCGTGGCGCGTTCGCGTGGTCGTTGAGGGCCGCCTCGCCCACACGACAGCCGCTACAGTCGCAGCTGTGGCGGTCCCCGATTGCGGGCGCTGCCGACAAAGCGCCTATGCGCCTTCTCGATCCAGGATCGTTGACTCGGCACACCAGCCGGCTCTATCGCGCGGCCTGGGCGCTGTGCGGCTCGCGTGAGGACGCCGAGGACCTCGTACAGGAGACCTACGTGCGCGTGCTCGCACGGCCGCGGCTCCTGCGCGACGAGGAGGCCGAGCTCGCGTATCTCCTGCGCGTGCTGCGCAACACGTTCCTTACGGGGCGTCGCGATGCGAGCCGGCGACCGGTCACCGCGGCGACCTTGGAGGACGTCTCCCCGGCCGACCCCCGGCCCACGCTCGCCCCGGATCAGGCGCGCGAGGTGGCCGAGATCTACGAGGCGATCGCAGAGCTCCCCGAGCACTTCCGCCTCGCGCTCGTCGCGGTCGACTTGATCGGCCTCTCCTACCGGGAGGCCGCGCGCGCGGTGGGGGTGCGCGAAGAGACGATCACGACGCGCCTCTTCCGTGCGCGGCGGCTGCTCGCGAAGCGCTTCGCCGATGAGCCCGCAGTCTCCGGTGAGGCCGAGCGCGTCGCGGTGCCGGGCGGAGCGCACTCGCGGGCGGACAAAAGCGTAACGAGCAGGACCAAAAAGCCTCCAGATGCGGGAAGAGAATCGGCTCAGCGGAGTCTGAGCAGGGAGATAGGACCATGAATAAGCTCCCCCCGGAGAACCCCACGCCCGATATCGACGACGCTCTCGCCGCCGATCTGGCGGCGCTTGCCGATGGCTCGCTGGACCCGGCGCGTCGCGAGGAGGTCTTGCAAGAAGCCGCCGGGTCGCCCGAGGTCGAGGCGATGCTCGAGGAGCAGCGCAGCGCGCTTGCGCTGCTCGCAAAGGCCGGCGAGGCGAGGGCGCCCGAGGCCTTGGAGGCCCGCGTGCAGGAGCTCGTGGGAGGCCGGCGCGGTGGCCGCCTGCGAGCGGGAGCGCGGCGTTCACGACCGCGTGGGTTCCGGCGGCCCGCGCTTGCGCTCACGGCGGCTGCGGTGATCGCCGGCGCGGCGGTGCTCGGGGTGGTGCTGAGCGCCGGCAGCGGCACGCACGCCCCAACGCTCGGTGCGTTCGTCGCGATCGGCGATCAGCCGGCGACAGCGGCGGCTCCCAGGAAGGTGCCGGGTGCTCACCAGCAGCTTGACGCCTCGGTCGACGGGGTCTCGTTCCCTTATTGGGAGGATCGCTTCGGGTGGAAAGCCCGAGGGATGCGTGCCGACGCGATCGAGCAGCACTCGGTGACAACCGTCTTCTACGGCGACCCTGCCGGCGGGCGGGTTACGTACTCGATCGTCGCAGGGAGCCCGCCGCCGATCTCGAACCTCGGTGCCCCCCACAGCGGCGCCCGCGCGATCTGGCGCAACGGCGTGCGCTATTGGGTGCAGAGCGCGGACGGGGTGCCGACGGTTGTGTGGCTGCGCGATGGACGCCGCTGCATCGTCTCCGGGCGCGGTCTGAGCACCGGCGCGCTGCTCGCGCTCGCGAGCTGGTCAGACGGCGGCACCGTCAGCTAGCGCCGGCTCGTCCGACGCACCCTCGTCAATCGCCGCCGCGGCGCCCCGGAGGCCGCGCGCCGCGCGGCCCCCGGGCGCCGTGTTCCTCTCCTCCTCGCAACAAGGGCTCCTCCACGTGTCCGTCCGTGACCGGCGTGTTCCCTCACGTCGCGTGGAGAAGCCCGGAACACAGACCCCGCCGCGGCGCGATCCTTCCGGCTGTGTGGCGTGCGCGCAGGCGATGGGGCGCCCGGATGCGGCATGGCCTTCTCCGGGCGCCCCGCGCCGGCTAGTGGAGGAGATCCAGCGCGTCATCTCCACGTGTTCCGCCTCGATGACGATGGGTCTCGAAGGCGAGACTCCGTGCAGCCGAGAACCTTCCGCGCACCGTCATGTGTGTGAAATCGGCCCGAAAAGGTCAAGTCGTGGCCCTTTAAGGACGACAACGGCGTCGAGGATCACCAACGATTGCGTGGAGGAATTGAGCGAACGTGTCCCCAACTGCGACGAAAAACGCCACGAAACCCGCGCGCACGCGCGCTGCGGCCAGCGCCGCGCCTCCTGAGCGCGATGAGCACTCAAACCCGCTCGAGCGCGTCCTGAGCGCCGCCGCGCTCTCGATCGTCGAGTCGCTACACGAGGGCGTCCTCGTCCAGGACACTGAAGGGCGTGTGCTCGCGTTCAACGACCGCGCGAAGCGGATCCTCGAGATCAGCGACGAGCAGCTCGCGCAGGCATCGCTCGAGCGGCCGATCGCGCCCCTGATCCGCGAGGATGGCTCGCCGCTCGGCGCCGAGGAGCTGCCGACGATGACGAGCGTTCGCACGGGCGAGCCACAGAGCGAGGTCGTGATGGGCGTCAAGCAGCCGGACGGCTCGGTGCGCTGGATCTCGATCAACAGCGCCGCCTTGCGCCGCGACGGTGAGGCCGAGCCCTACGGGGCAGTCGCGGCGTTCACCGACATCACCGACTTCCGCGAAGCGCTCCGCGAGCGCGACGCATCGCGGCTCAAGGACGTCAAGCGCCTCGCTTTGATCGCGGAGTACCGCGACGACGAGACCAAGCGCCACACGGAACGCGTCGCATACACCGCTGGCCTCGTCGCGATGGAGCTCGGGCTCGAGCGCGAGCTGATCTGGACGATCGGTCGCGCGGCGCCGCTACACGACGTCGGCAAGGTCGCGATTCCGGACAGCATCCTGCTGAAGCCCGGATCGCTCACGTCAGACGAGTTCGAGGTGATGAAGACCCACACGTCGATCGGCGGGCGCATCCTCGGCGAGAGCGACTTCCTCGTCCTGAGGCTGGGGATGGAGATCGCGCTCACGCACCACGAGCGCTGGGACGGATGCGGTTACCCAGCGGGACTGAGTGGCGATGAGATACCCGTCGCAGGTCGCATCGTCGCGGTCGCAGACGCATTTGACGCGATGAGCCATCCGCGCCCCTACAAGCCTGCGCTATCCGTCGTTGACGCCGTCGGCGAGGTGCGGGGGGACAGCGGGGGGCGCTTCGATCCCGAAGTCGTCGACGCCTTCATGGCGCTCGACCACGACAGCCTCATCGAACACTGATCGCCTGAAGTAGGGCGCGTCCCCAAGCTAGGGGATCACGCGCCGTCCCCACGCGAACGAGCTGCCAAGCCAGCTTCCCTTCAGCGGCAGCACGTAGACGCCTTGGGACGATGAGTTGATCACCCAGTTATCGCCCATGTAGATCCCCTCGTGGGTGACGTTTCGCTCGGTCGCCTTGCTCGTGAAGTGCGCGCTCCCGAAGAACAGCAGGTCGCCGGGCTCGAGCTGCGACGCACGCAGCCGCTGCGAGCGCGGTATTTCGCCTGCCTGTTCGGCCGCTGTGCGGCCGAGGATCTGCGCGCCCCAAGACAGCCCGGAGACCTTGAAGACCCGCCACACGAAGCCCGAGCAGTCAAAGCCGCCGTGTTCGAGCCCATCGGCGGTGTTGTCGGTCGTGCCGCCCCACACGTACGGGTAGCCGATTCGCGAGACCGCGATCTGCAGGGCCTGGCGCTGATCGGCGCTCATCCGCGGCAGTTCGAACGCCAAGAGCGCTTCGCGCGCGTATGCGACGTTCCAGCTTCCGAAGTGAAGGACGCGCGCGAGCGACCACGCGGCCTCCGCGCGCGTGATCGGATCAGTCGGGAAGAGCTCGAGCCGGTCGGTGCCCGCGGGGTGGTCGTAGCGAAGTTCGAGGAAGCGCGCGACCACCTCCGAGCCCAAGTACGAAGGCGGTCTGAGGCCCGCCGCCTGCGCCACGCTCTGCACGTGCGCGGCGACGTCTCCGAGGCCGAGCTGTTCGATCACGATGCGGTCGAAGGTCACGACGGTGACCGGGCTCTGCGCAGTTCGCACGGGATTGACAGCGGGAACGCTCGTGGCGGTGGCACTGCCGGTTGCGCTCGCGTCTTCCCCAGGCGCCCCCTGTTCGCCGGTTGGGCCCGCGAGCCGCTCCGCGAGCGCGGCCATTGCTGCGTCGGCCTGCGCCGCCGAGAGATGGCTTGCGCCCGCGAAGGAGTCACCGACGTTCGACATCAGCCCCGCGGCGCTCACCTGCCGCTGTTGCGCGAGATCCCAGTTGGCCGCGGTTAGCGGCGGCGCGGCGCTCGTCGCCGGCGTGAAGCAGGCGAGTCCGAGAACGGCCAGCACGATCGGGCGCGCGCCACGCGCAGGCCGCGTCCGTAGGCGAAGGCGGGCTGCCGCGAACGCGCTCGTGGTCATCGCCGGGCGCATCGACGCCGCCCGTGCGCGGCTGCAGAGCGGCGCCCTGCCACTCAACGCATCGACAATCGGCCTTCAGTTCGACCCGCGGCCGATCGCGGATCTCGCGAGCGCTCGAGTCAGCCGCTCTTGGCGGGCCCGTCCGCGGTGAGCAGACGCGCTTCGCGCGCGGAGTGCGATCCGGCGGGCGCGTCCACGGCCGGCGGCCGCGCCCCAAGGAGCGCGCACGCAGGGACGCCGACGACGAAGCACGCCGCGCCCGCGATGAGCAGCGCGTTGTGCACGCCCGAAGCGGTGATCCCGCCGGCGAGCGCCGCGCCGGCGACGCCCGCCCCCACCGCGGCGCCGAGCAGGCGGCCGACGGAGAGCAGCGCGGAGGTGCGCCCGTGCGAGGCGCTGGGCGTGGCATTGAGCGCGGCGCGTGAGGTCGGGACGAACAGCATTCCCAATCCGACGCCGACCGGGATCAGGAGCGGCAGCGTGCTGAGGCTGTGCAGCGAGACTCCCGGAATGCCGAGCACGGCTAGGCCCGTGCCGGCGACGATGAACCCGAGCATCGCGGGCATGCGCTCGCCGTGGCGATCGGCCAGGCGCCCCGAAAGCGGCGCCGCGCCCCCGACGAACAACGCGACGAGCACGAGCACGCTCGATGCGCCGAGCGCGGAATAGCCGGCGACGCGTTGGAGGTACTGCTCGGCGAGGTAGAAGGAGCCGATCATCACGGCGAACGTGAGCGCGGCGATGAGCGTCGCCGCGAGCACGACGCCGTTGGTCACGGGGCGGCTGGCCTTGCTGTCGTCCCCGTGCACGATGTTCGGGAGGTAGCGGAGGATCGCCCATGCGGCGAGCAGCGCGAGCGGCACGAGCGCCCACCAGTCTGCGCGCCAGCCGAAGGCGACCGTGAGCAGGCCGCCGAGCAGCGGACCAACGAGGTTCGAGACGCCGGCGCTCGCCCCCCAGATGCCGAGCGCGCCGCCGCGGCGCTCCGCGGGAAAGCCGCTCACCGCGCCCGCGAGCGCGGCGGGGCTCACGAGGCCCGCGCCCGCCCCTTGGACGATGCGCGTCGCGACGAGCAGGTCCATGCTCCGCGCGAGTGCGCCCGCCGCAGCGCCGAGCGCAAACAGGAACAGCCCCGCGAGCGCGAGGCTGCGCGCGCCGTAGCGGTCAACGAGCACGCCGCCTGGAAGCAGCATCAGCGCGTAGGCGCCGAAGTAGGCGCTCAGGACGATCGACGTCGATGCGCTGCTCACGTGGAGACTGTGCGCGACGGACGGCAGCGCGACGGTGATGAGTGTTCCGTCGAGCTGCAGGAGCGCCGCGGCGCCCGTGCACGCGAAGAGCCGCATCCACGCCTCGCGTGGCACGGCGGGGCGCGCGCCATCGGCGCGGCGGCGACTGCGCCGCGTGCGCTCCCCCTCCCGTGCCCGACCCGGGATCCGTGCGGCGTTGATCACAGCGCCACAGTATCGCGTGCCCTCGGTCCGGGGATCGGCTCCGCGCCGGTTTGCGCGCGTGAGCGGCGGGAAGCTTCTGTACGGTGCGTGACCGTGGATCTCCTGCGTCCGGTTAGGGCCTTCGACCGCATACAGGAGCGGCACCGCTGGCTTGCGATCCCGGTCGCGGTCCTGAGGAAGTTCAGCGACGACGAAGCCTCGAGTCAGGCGGCGCTGCTCGCCTACTACGCGTTCTTCTCACTGCTCGCGCTGCTCCTCGTGTTCGTGACGATCCTCGGCTACGTCCTGCACGGCGATCCGAGCGCGCAGAAGTCGGTGGAAGACTCGGTGCTCGGGCACTTCCCGATCATCGGCGGCGACCTCAAGCAGAAGCATCTGCCGGGACGCGGGTCGGCACTCGCGATCGGCCTCCTCGGCTCCCTGTGGGCGGGCCTCGGCATCACCCAGGCGGCGCAGAACGCGTTCAACAGGGCGTGGGCGGTCCCGGTGAAGGAACGCCCGGACTTCCTGCGCAAGCGCTTGCGCGGGCTCGCTTGCGTGACGCTCATCGGGCTGCTGTTCGTCGTCTCCTCAGCAGTTTCCGGCCTCGCGGGTGGCGGCCTCGGCGGCACGGCGCTCAAGGTGATCGGGATCCCGCTCTCGCTCGCGCTCAACTTCGTCATGTTCAGCGCCGCGTTCCGGCTGCTCACCGCCGAGTCGATCCCGACGCGCAGCTTGTGGATCGGCGCCGTCATCGGCGGCATCCTGTGGGAGCTGCTGCAGGTGCTCGGCGGCTACTACGTCGATCACGTGATCGCGCGCGAGAAGAGCACATACGGCTTCTTCGCCCTCGCGTTGGGCTTGCTCGTGTGGCTTCACGTGGGAGCGCAGATGACGATGTACGCGGCCGAGATCAACGTCGTCGTCGTACGGCGGCTGTGGCCGCGAAGCCTGCTCGGCGTGAGGTTGCCGAGCGACCAAGCTGCGAGGCGCGCCTTGGCAAAGGTTGAGGAGCGAAGCGACGAGGAGAAGATCGAGGTCCACTTCCAGGATTGAGCGCTCCGGAGGCGGCCCGAGGATCTCAGGAGACGGCTGTCAGGCGGGCGCGTCAGGCAGCGCGCTCGGATGCTCGCGCGCAACGCTCGCACAGGCCCCAGATGACGAGCTGCGCGTGGTCGGGCCTGAAGCCCGAGCGGCTCGCGCCCGCGTAGGCGCGCGCGGAAGCCGGCGTGACTTCGAGGTCTTGCGTCGCTCCGCAGCGCGTGCAGACCGTGTGCGCGTGCGGCTCGACACGCGAGTCGAAGAGAACTGCGCCGCTGCCGGTCGCAAGACGCCGCGCGAGACCCAGCTCCTCGAGCAGCTCGAGCGTCGCGTAGACGGTGGGCAGCGAGACACCCGGGAGCACCTCCGAGACCGAGCCGAGCACCTGCTCGGCGGTCATGTGCTGAGCGCGCGCGCAGAGCGCGCGATGGATGAGCAGCCGCTGCGATGTCACGCGCATTCCGCGCTCGCGCAGCCTGCTCACGAGGCGCTCGTCGATCTTCGGCTGTGCGGTGGTGGACATCAGTTAGGTGGACCTTATTCTACTCCGCTAGCTCACGTTAGGGCATCCTTATTCTAAATCATTTTATATAATATCTTCATGGACACGGAGGCGGGCACGGCCGGCACAGCGGCGAGTGCCGACACTCAGCTCTCCCAGCGGGTGACACGCAGGAGCACACGCGCTTGACGCGTGCGATCGCGCACCTCACGGGGTACGACGAGCGGACGTTCCTGCTGCGCGTCGTTCAGCCGGCGCTCGTGGGCACGATCGACGGCACCATCTCGACGCTCGCCCCGATCTTCGCGGCCGCGCTTTCGAGTGACTCGCACACGGCGCTCGTCGTCGGCATCGCGACCGCGCTCGGCGCGGGTGTGAGCATGGGGTTCTCGGAGGCGCTCTCAGACACGGGAGAGCAGACGGGGCGCGGCTCGGCGGTCGTGCGCGGCACGATCACGGGTGCCGCGACGGCGCTCGGCGGCGTCTTTCACTCGCTCCCCTTCATCATCAAGGACGTGCACACGGCGCTCATCGTCGCCGGGAGCGTCGTCGGTGTCGAGCTGTTCGCGATCGCCTGGGTGCGCTACCGGTTCCTGCATGTCTCGCTGCGCCAATCGCTCGTGGTCGTGACGCTCGGCGGCGGGATCGTCGCGGGCATCGGCGTGATCATCGGCAGCTCCTGAGCGCGACCGCGACCGGCGCGTCGGCGCCGCTCGCATTTCGCGGCCTTTTCGTCCATTCATGGTTTGCAGTTTGCGAGAACGGGGATACAGTGAGCGGTTGGGTGCCCGGATGTCGCACGGCTGCGAAGTCGCAGCGGCCGCCCCGGGGAGAAGTCAGCCCGCAAGGTGAGGGCGTGGCGAGGGGTCGAGGGCCGAGCTTCTGTAGCTGGCCTTTCGGTTAGATCCACTCGCGGCGCTCCGAAAATCGAATAGATGGCCGCCGTGCGCGGCCAGGAGGGACCACAGATGACGGCTCGCCGCAACGCCGGACGAGACGTACCTGGGAGGGGTTGGGCGCACGACCGCGCGAGCGTCCGCAGAGCGCGCGCGAGGCGATGGTGTGTTGATCACAGGCACGACCGGCTTCGTCGGGATGGCGCTGCTCGCGCGCTACCTCGAACGCACCGACCGCACGATCTTCGCGCTCGTGCGCGCAGAGAGCGACCGCGAGGCCACCGCGCGCACAGGCGACGCTCTGCGCGCGCTCTTCGGCGACAGGCACTCCTACGCGAAGCGCGTCGTGCCGCTGCGCGGTGACGTGACGGCGCCCGACCTCGGCCTGGAAAAGCGCCGCGATGCGGTCGCCGAGCAGGTGAGCGAGGTGGTACACGGCGCCGCGTCGGTCTCCTTCGAGCAAGGGCTCAAGGAGGCCCGCGAGATCAACGTGGAAGGCACGCGCGAGATGCTCGAGTTCGCCGAGTGCGCGGACGCGCGCGGCGGCATCCGCCGCTTCAGCTACATCTCGACGGCCTACGTCGCGGGCACCCATCGCGGGTGCTTCAGCGAGGACGACCTCGACGTCGGCCAGCGCTTCCGCAACGCCTACGAGCAGTCGAAGTTCGAGGCGGAGTGCTACGTCACGCAGGCGCGCGACGCGTCTGCCCGTGACCGTCGTGCGCCCGAGCATCGTGGTCGGCGAGCGAAGCAACGGATGGACGGTCTCCTTCAACGGCCTGTACTGGCCGTTGCGCGCCTTCGCGCGCGGCTTGTACACCGCGCTGCCGGCGCGCCGAGAGTCCCCCGTGGACATCGTTCCGGTGGACTACGTCGCGGACGCGACGTTCGCGCTCGCACAGATGCGCGAGGCGGAGGGAGCGACCTTCAACCTCACGGCCGGATCGCACACCACCAGCGTGGGCGAGGTCGTCGAGCTCGCAACGGCGTTCTTCGAGCGCCCCGCGCCGCTCTTGCTCGACCCGTTCGTGTACCGGCGCGTGGTGCACCCCGTGCTCTCCTCGATCGTGCGCGACAATCGCATCCGCCGCGCGCTTACGCGCAGCAGTGTCTTCTTCCCATACTTCACCGCGAGCGTCCGCTACGACGACCGTCGTGCGCGCGCTGTGCTGCATGGCACGGGGATCGCGCAGACGCCACTGCATACCTACTTCGACCGTCTCGTCGCGTTCGCGCTCGCGAGCGGATGGGGGCGCACGCAGATACCGCGCTCGCGTGCCGCGAGCGAGCTGCGCCCGGAAAGCGAGCGCGGCGAGCGCACCGGTGGCCAGTCGAAAGCGCGGCTCGTGGCGGCGGTATGAGCACGCGGCGTCTCACGGGCCTCGACGCGTCGTTCTTGGAGCTCGAGACCTCGAGCGCGCACTTGCACGTCGGCTGGGTCGCGTCGCTCGCCCCGCCCGACGGGGCGCCGATGCCGAGCTTCGCCCAGCTCCGGGATCACGTCGGCGAGCGCCTCGCCCGCGCTCCCCGCTACCGCCAGAAGCTCGCGACGGTGCCGCTCGGGCTGCGCGCGCCCGAGTGGGTGGACGACCCGGCGTTCTCGCTCGAGCGCCACATCTACTGGGCGCCGGGTCCGCTGCGCGAGCTCGTCGACGAGGTGATGTCCGTCCCCTTGCGTCGCGACCGCCCCCTGTGGGAGCTGTGGATCTGCGACGACGCGGGTGATGGCCGTTGCGCCGTCGTGGGGAAGCTCCACCACTGCATGGTCGAAGGGATCGCCGCGGTCGAGATCGGCAGGCTCCTGCTCGATCCGACGCCCGATCACGAGACGTGGTCGCCAGAGGACTGGCGCGCGCGGCCGGAGCCCGGCGGTGAGCGGGTCCTGCTGCGAGGCCTGCGTGACCTCGCGGGGGAGCAGCTCGGCCTTCTGCGCTGGCCGCTGCGCGCGCTCGGCTCGCCCACGCGCACGGCGCAGCAGACCGCCGGGGGTGCGATGAGGGTCGCCCGCGCGCTGCGTAACTCGCTTGGCGGAGCGCCCGAGAGCGTGCTCAACCGACCGCTCTCCCCACAGCGGAGCATGGCGTGGGGCGAGCGGCGGCTAGATGACCTGCGCACCGTCAAGCAGGCGTATGGGACGACCGTCAACGATGTGCTGCTCGCCGCCGTCGCGGGCGGCCTGCGCGCATATCTGATGCGCCGCGGCGAGGATCCCGTTGCGCTGAAGGCGCTCGTGCCCGTGAACGTCGGCGGCTCCGAAGCGCTCCCCGTCGGCCGTGCGTCGTTCGTGCTCGTGACGCTCCCCTGCGACGAGGCCGACCCCCTCAGCCGCCTCTATCGGGTTCATCTCGCAACCAGCCGGCAGGAGCGCACGGGAGAGCCCGAGGGAGCCGACCTCGCGCTGAAGGCGGCAGAGCGCGCGCCGGTCGCCTTCCAACGCGCGATCGCACGCGTCTTCTCGAGCACGCATACGTTCAATCTCGTCGTCGCGAACATCCCTGGCCCACGGCTGCCCCTCTATCTGCTCGGGTGCAGGCTCGAGAGCGCCTATCCGGTGGTGCCGCTCGCAGACAGCCACGCGCTCTCGATCGGAATGACGACGGTCGGCGATCGCGCGTGCTTCGGGGTCTACGCCGACCGCGAGGCGCTGCCGGACGCGGAGACGCTCGTGGGCGATGTCGACGCCGCCGTGGGTGAGCTGCTCTCGCGCACCCACACGCGTCCGACGCGGAACGGCCGTGCGACGCTCGTCGCCGTGCCGGACATCGACGACACCCCGGCGCTGCGCGAGCACACCCGCGCATAGACGCTCGCTGATCGACTTGCCACGCCGACGTACCCGCGCTCTCGGGCCCGCCGGCGTGGTGGGAGGACGGAGAGACCCGCGGAGGAGTTGGCAGGCCTCCAGACTCGTCATCACTGGATGTACCACCACAGGTGGCAATCGAAACCCGGTTCGCCGCCAGCCGGTCGTAGAGGTCGCAGCCGCTCAGTAGAATGCGCACTTAGCGCAACTGCCGCGTATCAGGTATCAGACGAAGAATTACGCAGGTGCGAAAGGCGCAGTAGCCGAACCGATCATCTGAGGAGCATCGGATGAGCACACCGAGGCGCCACATCTCAATGCTGAAGCCGCGCGCGACGGACGAGCGCACCTACAAGCCCGAGCGCCAGCCGGGCGTCGAGCTCTCGGACCGCTCCGTCCACAAGGCCTCCCGCGGCGGTCCTTCGTCGGGGCGGGGTGGACGATTCGCCGGCAAGCGGCACCCCATCCTGCTGGTGCTCGTGCTCGTATTGGTCGTGATCGTCGGAGCGGGGCTCGCGCTCGTCCTCGTCGGCACGAGCCTCGGCGCGGGCTCGCGCTCGCTCGCCATCGTTGGCATGCCGCTCAGCGGAGGGCAGATCGAGCGCGTGAGCGCCGTGACGGGCCCACA
This sequence comes from uncultured bacterium, assembly GCA_963738355.1. Classification (GTDB taxonomy): domain Bacteria; phylum Actinomycetota; class Thermoleophilia; order Solirubrobacterales; family Solirubrobacteraceae; genus Palsa-744. The sequence continues at coordinate 202,998 of CAVTWF010000009.1, read as the reverse complement.
CAGCCGTCCGATCCCGGTCGTCCTTCGCGGCCACGAAGTCTGGCCGCGCGGCCTCGTGCCCGTCGGGGACGAAGTGTCTGTCGAAGCGGTCGTCAAGCGACCCGGCTGGATCTCCTGGCTCGCGGGCGAAACCGAACACGTACGCCTCTCGCTCACCACACCGAGCGCCCACGTCGTCGACCCGTATCTGACAATCGCTGCGGGCGCGCCGCTTCGCGTGCAGTTCGACCAGCCGGTCTCGACCGTCTCCTTCGGCCAGGAAGGCTCGCTGCAGCGGCGGACGCTGGCGAACCCCGAAAGCGAAGTGACGCTTCCGCGCTCCGGAGCCGCGGGCTCGATCGCGGTCGCTGCGACCCCGCGCGCGTGGGAGACGGCGCCCAGCACCGCGGTGAGCTACTTTCCGCCCGGCACCTCAGCCGCTGCCGTGTCGAACCCCGCACCGGGAGCGCGCATCAATCCCGGAACGCCGATTTCGCTGACCTTCTCGGAGCCCGTCGACAAGGCTCTCGGCAGCGCGCGTCCGGTCGTCTCGCCGGCGACGCCGGGGACGTGGCGTACGCAGGGGACGCACGCGATCGTCTTTCACCCGAGCGGCTACGGCTACGGGCTGGGCACGACGGTGACGATCGCGCTCCCCAACGGCGTGAGACTCGTGGGCGGCCAGAGCGGCAGCGCGTCGACCGCGACGTGGACCGTCCCGTCCGGATCGACGCTCCGCCTGCAACAGCTGCTTGCAGAGCTCGGCTATCTGCCGCTGCGCTTCTCCGAACACGGCCAGCAGGCCGCGCTCACGCCGCAGGCGCAGGAGGCCGCCGCGGTCTCGCCGCCCGCGGGCACGTTCACGTGGCGCTACGGCGACATCCCCTCGGCGCTCAGAGGCTTCTGGAAGCCGGGTGCGGCGGGCGAGCTCACGCGCGGTGCCGTGATGGCGCTCGAGGACCAGCACGAAATGACGATCGACGGCGAAGCCGGCGCTGCGGTGTGGCGGGCGCTGATCGGCGACGTGCTCGCGCACCGCCACTACGGGTTCGGGTACTCGTTCGTGAACGTGAGCGAGGGCGCACAGAGCCTCAACCTTTGGCACAACGGCCGCACCGTGCTCACGACTCCAGTGAATACGGGCATCCCTTCGCGGCCCACCGCAGCGGGGACGTTCGCCGTCTACGAGCACATCTCCTCGGGCACGATGAGCGGCACCAACCCGGACGGCAGCCACTACGAAGATCCGGGCATCCCGTGGATCAGCTACTTCAACGGCGGCGACGCGCTACACGGGTTCGAACGCGCGCAGTACGGCTCCCCGCAGAGCCTCGGCTGCGTCGAGATGCCCCCCTCGACGGCAGGGCAGGTGTGGCCCTACACGCCGGTCGGGACGATCGTCAACGTTCAGTAGTCGCGCGGCCCGAGTTGCGATATTCGCGGTTCTGCTGTCGCTCGCCGCGGATCTGGAACGCGATGTAGGCGACTATGATGCCGACGACGACGCCGAGCCCGCCGAAGGTGGCGATCAGGCCGACGTCCTCGGCCACTGCGCGGTTTGCGGCGAGAATCAACTCCATCGGCGCGCGCAGGCTATCACCGGCGGCTTCTGAGCGTTGCGCCACACGCGCGCGATAGCCTTGGCGCTCGGCCGCGCTAAGCGCCTGAACCCTGGAGAGGTGCCGGAGCGGTTGAACGGGCGCGACTGGAAATCGCGTAACGGGGGTTGACCTCGTTCGAGGGTTCGAATCCCTCCCTCTCCGTTTCGACCTTGCTGTGCTCCCTGGAGGTAGCACGCCTCCAGTAGCCTCGGCGGGTAGCGATGTTGCCCCTGTTGCTGAAAGTGACGCTCGCCCCCGCGCTGGTCGCCACCGCGACGCTCGTCGCGCGACGCGTGGGGCACGGCGCGGCGGGGATGGTCAGTGGCCTGCCGGTGGTCGCGGCTCCGATCCTGCTCATCTTCTCGGTCGACGAGGGAAATCGCTTCGCGAGCGCGGCGGCGGCGGGCGCGGTGCTCGGGATCGTGTCGCTCGTCGCCTTCTGCGTCGTCTACGCGCTCGTCTGCAATCGCGGCCCCACTCCGCTCGCGCTCTTCGCCGGCTGGTCGGCATTCGCGCTCGGGACGGCGCTGCTCTCTGCGGTCCACGTTCCGCTCGCCGTGAGCGTCGTCATCGCGGCGCTCGCGATCTCGGGCGGATTCCTGCTCTTGCGGGGGCGGGGGTCCGCTTCGGAGCGGAGCGCCCCCGGAAGCGACCTGCTCGTCTGGCGCCTCCTCGTCACCGTCGCAATGGTGCTCGCCTTGACGGCGGCTGCGCAGGGACTCTCGCCGCACCTCGCGGGGCTGCTCACGCCGTTCCCGATCATCACGGCGGTGATGGCGGCGTTCACGCAGAGCCGGTCGGGTCCGCTCGCCGCATCCGCGATGCTCGGCGGCCTCGTGACTGCGCTGTTCAGCTTCCTCACGTTCTTCGCCGTGCTCGGTGCCCTGCTCGGCCACGCCAACCCCGTCGCCGCATACGCGTCCGCGACGATCTGCACGCTGGGCGTGTGGGGGCTGCTGGTCTGGCGGGCGGGAGCCGGCGCCCGCGCTCATCCGAGCGCCTCCTCCGCGCGGGTGCCTCTCGTATCTCGCTAACGGGCCGCGCGGGCGGCCGCGCGCTGCGGCGCGCATAATTGTCAGGAGCGTCGCCGATTCCACATGAGAGGAGCAGAGATGGATGCCTCCAACGACTATCCGCGTGTCACCACGGGAGAGGGCTATGCCGTCGGGCACTACGACGACCTCGGCGAGGGCCCGGGCTTTCGAAAGGTGCGCCGCGGCCTGGGCGTGAACGCGTTCGGCGTCAACGTGATCGTCGTGCCACCCGGGATCGACAGCGGCTTTCACTACCACGACGAGCAGGAGGAGCTCTACTTCATCCATCGCGGCACGATCGAGATGGAGTTCGGGGACGGCTCCGTGCATCGCCTCGGCGAGGGGAGCATGGCGCGCGTGGACGCGGCGACAGTCCGCAAATTGCGCAACGTCGGCGATGTCGACGTCGTCTATCTGTGCGCGGGAGGCAAGGGCGGATACGTGGGACGCGACGGGCACCTACCGCCGGGCGAGGAGCACGCGGTAGCTGCCCTCCACGACCCATCCGCAGCACCGCCGCCAGTTGAATGAGCCGCAGCGCCGACTGCGGGTCGGCAACGAGCTGAGCATTCCGCTCGGCGAGATCACCATCCGCACGAGCCGCTCGTCGGGCCCCGGCGGCCAGCACGCGAACGTGACCGCCTCACGCGTCGAAGCGATCTTCGACGTGCGCGCGTCCGCGAGCCTCGAGGACGACCAACGCGCGCGCATCCTCGCGCGCGCCGGCCCGCGCGTGGTCGCGGTGGCACAGGACGCGCGCTCGCAGGCGCGCAACCGCGATCTGGCCCTCGAGCGCCTCGCACAGCGGCTCGAGCAGGCCCTCGCGGTCCCCCGCGATCGCACGCCCACGAAGCCAACCACCGCCTCACGCCGGCGTCGGCTTGCCGACAAGCGACGCGCGGCGCAGCGAAAGCTCGAGCGCCGGCGCCCGCCCTCGCGGGGAGACGAAGGCTAGGCGCGGGGGTGGCGCGCTATGGAACGACGATGGTGAACGCGATCACGTCGCTCGGCACAGGGCCCTTTTCGCTGAGCTTGAACGTTTCGACCTCGAAGTCGCCGGGACAGCTCGGATGCCCGGCGTTCACAACCGCCAACCCGACGGCGCCGGGTTCGCTGAGAGAGGACTCCGCGGATACCACCGCTGCGACTTCATCGGAGACCGACGCTGCGGGCGTCAGGCAATAGACGCCTTCCTGCCCGGTGACGCGGCTCACCGCCTCGAATTCGCGTGAGAAATTCGTCACGAGCTGCATACCGCCCCTCACTCCCACCAGCGCGTACGCGCGCGCGACGCCTCCGGGGCCGGTCGGGCCAGCGGGGCCGGTCGTGCCGGATTGGCCGCGCTTGCCATGTGCTCCGACGAAGCCGCGCGGGCCGCGCCCGCCGCGCGCCCCGGCCGGGCCCGATACGTAGCAGACCCGCGTTCGGCCCTTGCCCTTCCCGGTGTAGACACAGCGGACCTTCGGGGTCGACTTCTTCGCCTTGCCGGCGCTCTTGCTCGAGTGCGCGCCGCCGCTCGGCGCCGAATGGATGGCGAGCGCAGGCACGGCGACGCTCACGGCCGCGATGACGGCGGGGGTTGCGAGCAGCAGGATCGTACGGGCGCGCATGGCGATCAGGCCTCCTTGACGACGATTGCGGGGGTCCGCAAGCTGAGAACACTAGCGGTGGCCCAGAGGAGCGCTCACGAGGTGAGCCGGGGCTCAGGGCTTTTGCGTCGTGCGCGGCGCAGCGCTGACCGAGGTGCTATCGGCGTTCGGCGCGAGCGCCTCCCAGCCGGCGATGCTCGTCGCGACCGGTCCGCTCCCCTCGGGCCTGTTGCGCTCTTCGCGGACGATGTAGAGCGGCCGGTGCTTGACCTCGTCGTAGATGCGCCCCACGTACTCGCCGATCACGCCGAGGGCGATCATCACCATGCCGCCGATGAGCAGCAGGATGATCGTGATCGACCCGAAGCCGGGGAGGTAGGAGCCCGCGATGCGCAACCCGAGGACGACGGGGATCGCGATGAACGCGACGCCCGCGAACAGCAGGCCCGCGTACGTTGACAGCTGCAGCGGGAGGTGCGAGAAGGAGGTGATCGCGTCGAGCGAGAAGCGCACCATCTTGCGCAGCGTGTACTTGGTCTCCCCCGCGGAGCGCGGGCCGCGCTCGTAGGGCACGGCGGTCTGCGTGAACCCAACCCACACCGTCATGCCGCGCAGGAAGCGCGAGCGCTCGGTCATCGCGAGCAGCGCGTCGAGCGCGCGGCGGTCGAGCAGTCGAAAGTCCCCCGAGTTGCTCTCCAGGTCGACCTGCGCGAGCTTGTTGAAGAGCTTGTAGAACCACGACGCCGTCGCGAGCTTGAACGCCGTCTCGCCCTCGCGTTCGCGACGCACGGCGTAGATGACGTCGGACCCCGATTCCCATTGCTCGACCATCTTTGGGATCAGCTCGGGCGGGTCCTGCAGATCTGCGTCGATCATCGCGACGGCGTCGCCGAGCGCGTGCTCGAGCCCCGCGGTGAGCGCGGCCTGATGGCCGAAGTTGCGCGAGAGGTGGACGACGCGCAGGCGCCGGTCCGCGTCTGCCAGGCGGTCGAGCGCCTCCGCCGTACCGTCGCTGCTCCCGTCGTCGACGATGATCAGCTCGAACGTGTAGTCGGCGAGCGCGGCGAAGATCCGCTGCACGAAGGTCTCGATCAGCTCCACCTCGTTGTATGCCGGAGCAACGACGCTCAGCAGGGCGGGCGAACGAGTGTCTTCAGGTGACATCATGGTGCAGTCCAAAGCGTAGCCCCACGGGCGCGCAAGGCAACCCGCAAGACTCGGTCATTATCGAGCTCTTAGTCTCAGCGCCCATCGTTGGCAGCGGGTGATCCTTCAGACGATGTCCGCCGATCGCAGTCACATCAATCAGCCGAGCACCCGGCGCATCCGGGCACTCGCTCGCGTCGCGGCCAACCATCGGCATGCGGTCGTCGTCGGCCAATTCCTGAGGTTCGCGATCGTCGGCGTCTCCAACACGTTGATCTCGCTGATCGTCTACACGGTGCTGTTCAAGGTCTTCGGCCTCAACTACCTCGTGGCCTCTGCGATCGGCTTCGTCGTCGGCGCGATCAACGGCTTCCTGCTGAACCGCGCATGGACCTTCCAGGGGCATGAGGGTGACGCCTTCACCCCCGTGCGCTGGGCGATCGTGCAGACGTGCGGCCTCGGCCTCGACGAGCTCCTCCTCTATATCGGCGTGCACGAGCTCGGCATCGACAAGATCGCGGCGCAAGCGCTCGCGATCGTGATCGTCGTCGTGCTCACGTTCCTCGCAAACCGCGCGTGGACGTTCCGGGCGCCCGCGATCGGGCGCGCACCCGCCTCCTCCTAGCGTAGGACCGCCAGCAGCGAGAGGCCCGCGGGAAGCGCGTGGCCGTTGCGGCCGATGATCGCCGCCTCGACGTGCAGCGGCTGCTCGAGCGCGCGGTTGAGCGGCGCCGGCGGTATCCAGAGGTCGGGGCTGCCGCCGCCGGACGCGGGGCGAACGCGCTCGAGGACACGCAGCGCGATCGCTACGGGCAGGAGCAGCGAGTTGAAGTAGGTGACGCGCTCGCACCTCCAGCCCGCGGACGCCGCAGCGTCGAGCAGCGAGGTGCGGTTGTAGCGGCGGTGGTGCTGGTTGATCGTGTCGTGGCTGCTCCACAGCCACTGATAGGCGGGCACCGTGACGAGGAGCGCGCCGCCGGGCGCCACCACGCGCCGCAGCTCGCGCAGTGCTGCGCGGTCGTCCTCGAGGTGCTCGATGACGTCGAGCGAGACCGCGGCGTCGAAGCTCGCGTCGTCGAAGGGCATGTCGGTGATCGAGCCGGCCAGGACGTCGCCGACGCCGCGCGCGCGCGCCGCCTCCACGGAGACCGGCGAGATCTCGATGCCCGTCACGGACCCGTAGCGCGCGAGCTCGACCATGTTGCGGCCGCTGCCGCAGCCCGCATCGAGGATGCGCGCGCCCGCGGGCAGGCCCAAGCGCATGATCACGCGATGCAGCAAGCGGCGCCTGCCGCGATACCACCAGTGGCGGTCCTCGGCGCCGAGCGTCTGGAGCTCGTATGCCTTCTCCACGTCGCCCAGCATCTTCCCCGAAACCGGCGCGAGTACGCAACCCTGCGGCGCCCAGAGGCCCCTCTTCGGGGCCTCGGCGACGCCCGATCGGCACCAACGAGGTGCCCGCGGCCCTCCGAGCGGGCGCCAAGTTGCGGGAAACTACGGTAGGCGGAAATGGCCGTTTGTGCCGATACAAACAACAGCGGCAGGGGCCGCGAAGGCCTCACGGACGAGCCCATTCGGCGTGCAGACCGGCCCCACGCGATGCCGCGCACGGCCTCCCCCCCAGCAGCGAATGACGCAGCGCCCGTCACACCACCCCTCCCCTGCACGCATCTGGTCCCTCGTAGCGGTGTTCACCGTGATCGCGGTGGGAGCATTCGGCGTGCTCTCGACGCTGCACGCGGGCAGCGCGCTGGGGTGGACCGCGTTCGACGACATCGAGGAGGCGCTGCTCGCGTCGCTCGCGACGATCGCATGCCTGGGCCGGGTGCGGCGTGAGCGAGCGACTGCTGCCAGGGCCGCGGGCGCCGATCGACGCGCGTGGAAGGCCTGGCTCGCGATCGCGATCGGCGTCACCGCCTGGACGTGGGGTCAGGTCGGATGGACGGTATGGGAAGTGGGCCTCAACAACACGGTTCCGAGCCCCTCGATCCTCGACGCCGCCTTCCTGACATTCCCCGTCCTGCTCGTCGTCGGGCTCCTGCTGATGGTGCAGACCCCGGCGGGCCCGCTCTCGCAGCTCCGCGGCGCCGCCGAAGGGTTGCTGATCGCGAGTGGCTTCTTCCTCCTCGGCTGGACGATCATCATCGGCTCGGTGGTCGAGCACAGCTCGGCGTCCGCGCTGAGCCAGGGCGTCAACCTCGCCTACCCCGCGTTCGACACCGTCGCGCTCGCTGCCCTCTTCTACATGGCCCTGCGCCGCCGCGAGGACCCGCCACCCGGCCTCGCGCTGCTCGCGCTCGGCATCATCTGCATCGCCTTCTCCGACATCTCGTTCTGGTACCTGAACGCGGTCCACCTGCGCTTCCCCGGGATCAGCGGGCTCGACACGGGCTGGGTCGCGGGCTTTGCGCTGATCGCGCTCGCGGCGGCACATCCGGCGGAGGAGCACCTGGCCGAGGCCCCCGCGGAGTCCGGGCGTAGCGTCGCGCGCCTGCTGGGGCGACCGGCGCAGGCCGTGTCCCTCGGCCACGAGCGACGCTACTCGCGCTGGCGCGAGCTCGCCGCCGGGCGCTCGATCCTCCTGGTGCCCGCCCTGCCCGCAGCACTGGGCGTGCTCATGGTCCCCGCGCGCTGGCTCGTCGGCGAGAGCCTGGGCCCGCTCGGCGTGCTCGTCGCGATCCTCTGCGCGGTCGCGATCTTCGGCGTCATCACACAGGTGATCGTCGCCTATGAGAACCGCGCGCTCACCGATCATCTCGAGCAGCGCGTGCAGGAGCGCACGGCGGAGATCTACGCGACGGAGCGCTACTACCGCGCCGTCGTCGAGCATTCCTCCGACGCCGTAATGGTGGTCGATCCGGACCTCGGGATCCGCGACGTGAGCGAATCGATGCGCGAGATCTTCGGCTTCCCGTCGGAAAAGCTCGTCGGCAGCGGACTCGAGGTCTTCGGCGTGAACGCCGCGCGGGTCCTGACGGAGGCGCTCGAGCGCTCCGGCCTCGCCCCCGGGCAGATGGTGCGCACGGGCTGGGAGCTGACCGACGCGTCGGGTCGCACGCGGCACGCGGAGACGACGATCACGAACCTTCTCGCCGACCCGCACGTGGGGGCGTTCGTCCTGAACACGCGCGACGACACCGAGCGCGTGAAGCTCGTGGACCAGCTGCGCCGCCAGACCTTCCACGACCCCCTCACCGGCCTGTACCATCGCGCGCTCCTCAGCGACCGCGCTGCACACGCGTTCGCGCGCTCGCTGCGCTCGGGTGCGCGTGTCGCGATGGTGATCCTCGACCTCGACGCGTTCAAGTGGATCAACGAGAGCCTCGGCCACCGCGCCGGCGACGGGCTCTTGATCGAGGTCGCACAGCGGCTCAAGCAGACAACGCGGCCGGAAGACACGGTCGCGCGCTTCGGCGGCGACGAGTTCCTCGTTCTGATGGACGCCGTCGAAGGGCCTGATGACGCGCTCGTCGTCGCGGAGCGGATGCGCGCGGCGCTGCTGGAGCCGTTCGACCTGCTCGCCGAGAGCGGCCACCGCGTCACGGCGAGCATCGGCGTCGCCGTGGGGTCGGCCTCGGAAACGACCTTCGAGGAGCTGCTCTCGCACGCAGACATGGCGATGCACGCGGTGAAGGCCGGTGGCAAGAACGCGGTCCAGCTCTTCGAGCCGAGCATGCACAAGAAGGCTCGCGAGCACTTCCACCTGCAGGGCGACCTTCGCAAGGCGCTCGACAACGACGAGTTCTGGCTCCTCTACCAGCCGATCTTCGACATCCAGTCAGGGCGCGAGTCGCTCGAGGGCTTCGAGGCGCTGATCCGCTGGAACCACCCCACGCGCGGCCTCATCCGGCCTGACCACTTCATCTCGCTGGCCGAGGAAACGGGCCTGATCGTGCCCGTCGGGCAGTGGGTGCTCGAAGCGGCGCTCGCGCAGGCGTCGACATGGGCCGGCACGCGCGAGGCGCCGGGCGCCCCCGCGCCCCCGTCGCCCGCGGCGGTCCCGCTCGGCATCTCCGTCAACGTCTCGGCGGTGCAGCTGCGCGCGCCGGGACTGCTCACCGCGGTCGAGGCGGCGCTTGAAAGCGCACGTGTCGATCCCTGGCATGTGATCCTCGAGATCACCGAGACCTCGCTCGCGGAGGACTCCAACCGCATGCTCGACGTGCTGCATGCGCTCAAGGAGCTCGGCGTTCGAATCGCGATCGACGACTTCGGCACCGGCTACTCGTCGCTCGCCTACCTGCGGACAATGCCGGTGGACATCCTCAAGATCGACCGCGCGTTCATCGCCTCGAGTGGGGACGGCGAGCGCGGGCGCGAGCTGCTCGAAGCGATCGTGAGCATGGGCAGGACGCTCTCGCTCGTGATGGTCGCGGAGGGCATCGAGACGCCGGAGCAGCTCGAGCTGATGCGGGCACTCGGATGCGACCTGGCCCAGGGCTACCTGCTCGGGCGTCCGATGCCGGCGGACGAGACGCAGCATCTCATCGCGGCGGACGCGATCACGTCGGTCACGGGCGCCGACTCGCACACCGCGCTCGAGTCGACCGGCTAGCTCCCGGGCGCGACGAGTAGGTCGGGCCCTTCCTCTGCATTGACGCTGTTGACCGCGGGGTTCGCGGGCGTCGCGGACGTCCGCTCGCTCGGCAGCGCACCGCAGAGCGAGAGGGCCTCATCGCCGCTCACGCCGGGGTCCAGCCACGCCTGCTGCGCGTCGCGATCCGCGAGCACGACGGGCATCCGGTCGTGGATCGCTCCCGCAACGCGATTTGGCTTGGCGTCGCACGTGATCAGCGCGACGCTCGCGAGCCACTCGCCGTCGGGCGTCTTCGTGACGGTCCACATCGCGGCGAACGCGAACAGCGATCCGCCGTCGACCTGGAAGCGAAAGGGCTGGCGGGGCTCGCCGCGCTTCTCCGGCTTGAGCCACTCGTACCAGCCGTCGGCGACCTGCAGCGCGCGCCGCGAGGACCGCGAGACGAGCTCGCTGTAGGTGGGGTTGCGAGGAATGCCCTCGACGCGCGCGTTGATCATCTTGTACGCCCGCTTGGTGTCGTCCATCCAGTGCGGCACGAGGCCCCAGCGCAGAAGCCGTGCTTCGCGCTCCTCCTTGCGCCTGACGATCGCCAGGACCTCCTCGGTGGGCGCGACGTTGTAGCGACCCGTGCCCTCACTGCCTCGAACCTTGACGCCGAAGTGCTCGCCGATCTCTTCCGGCCCGCGGGTGTTCGTGTAGCGGCCGCACATGTCAGTCGAAGCGCAGCACGGTCCCCGTTGGCGCCGGCGCGGAGCCCTCCGCGAGCCCGCCGATCGCGGCGGAGAGCGTCGCGTCGAACGCGGTCGTGCTCGCGCGCAGATGCCGCAGGAGCTCTTCGACGGGCGTCGCGTCCTCGACGACGCCGTTGGCGTGATCGGTCACGTAGCCGAGGAGCGCGAAGGGCAGCTCCGCCTCACCCGCGAGGACCGTCTCGGGGCCCGCCGTCTGGCTGACCGCGCTGACTCCCGCGGCACGCAGCGCCGCGATCTCCGAGCGGGAGTTGAAGCGAGGGCCATCGACGTGGCCGTAGCAGCCGCCGTCGCGCACCTGCAGTCCGCTCTGTTGCGCGCCTTCGAGCAACGCGTCTCGCAGGGGCGAGCTGAAGGGCCCCTCGAAGACCCAGTGGCCGCGACCGCGCTCACCGGGGGTCTCGTAGAGCGAGCACAGCGAACCATCGGGCAGGCGGTTCGAGATGAAGTGGAGGTCGTCGAAGACGACGAGGCCTCCGAGCGCGAGCGTGGGGTCGACCGCGCCGCACACGGTCACCGCGAGCACCGCGTCGACCCCCGCGTGCATGAGCGCGCTGATGTTCGCACGATGGTTGACGTGGCTCGAGAGCCGCTCGTGGCTCTCGCCATGGCGCGAGATGTGAACGACGGGCACCCCTGAGACGAGCCCCTCGCTCAGCGCGACCGCGCCGAAGCGTGTCTGCTCGACGCGCGTCGCGGACGATTGCAGCGCGGGCAGCGCGTGAGTGCCCGAGCCGGTGATCACTCCTATGCGCACGGCGACTGATCGTAGAGCGCGCCGAGGGCGGCCGTGCGACGGCGTATGGGGTGATGTAACATCCGCCTCAACATAGGTCGGTGGTCAAGGGAAGCCGGTGAAAGACCGGCGCGGACCCGCCACTGTGACCGGGGATGCCCACCGCATGCTGGCTCGCTGGCGACCATGCGGGAAGCGTTGCGAGACAAAGCCACTGCTCAGCCACGCGGCTGACCGGGAAGGCGCGATGGGTAGGCCCGGAAGCCAGGAGACCTGACACCGGCGTCAAGCCCAACAAGCCCTCGTGGAAAGGGGTGGCTCATGTTCGTATCTCGTTTTCGCGTGCGATTGCTGACGGCGGTCGCGCTTGTGATCTTCGGTCTGTCGGCGTCGTCGGCGCTCGCCGGTGTTCCAACAACCGTTACCGTCCGCGTGCAGGGCGTGGGCGGCGAAACGCTCATTCCGCAGAAGGAAGTGACGACCACCACGACGCCGGTACCGGTCGAAGGCGGCACGTGTAGCGGTACGAGCGCGGGCGGCGCGCTCTACGACGCCGCGGGCAGCAGCTGGAAGGCCTTTCTGACGTCCGCGGGAGTCGAAATCGTCGGCATCGATGGGGTGAACTTCCCGCGTTTCAGTGAAAACCCGGGCATCTACTGGGCTGTCTGGATCAACAGCGAGTTCGCACAGCACGGCGCGTGCGAAGAAGAGCTGACCACCAATGGCATGCACCTCGTGTTCGTCGCCCAGTGCTATGAAGTCGGGCCGCTGTGCGCGACCAAGACGGCACCGGACCACTTCCTCACGATCGCGCCTGCGCGCAGCGCCGTGAACGTCGGCGAACCGCTGTCGGTGACGATCGGATCGCTGAGCACCGAATTGGGTTCGCCTGAGTCTTCGCTTCCGCCCGGTGTAAGCGTGAGTGCGGGCGCGTTGAGCGCGGCACCGGGGGCCGGGCGGGGTTGCCACGTTCACGTTTTCAAGCGCGGGCACGTACACGCTGCAGGCCTCGGCGCCCGACTCGGTGCCGTCGGACGCCTACACGGTCTGTGTGCACAACGGCAACGACGGGACGTGTGGGTCAGCTACCTCGGGCTCCGGAGCGGCCGCGTTCCCTTCATCACTCACGAATACCCCCTACACGGGGCCGTTCGCGGTGGTCGCGGACGTGACGGGCCTGCTCGACGCTCACCACTATGCGCGCAGCCACGCGCCACGAATCCTCAGCGGCAGGGTCACGGCCTCCGCCGCGGTGAGCGGCGTCGAACTGCGCCTCACCCGCACCGTGCGGACGCGCAACGGTCGCTCCCGCTGTTCCTTCTACAACGGTGTCACCGACCGCTTCCACGCGATGCGATGCGGCGCGGCGCACGGCAGGTTCTTCTCGGTCGGTGCGTCTTCGACCTTCTCCTACCTGCTGCCGTTCGCACTTCCGCGAGGCCGCTACGTGCTCGACGTGCAGGCGACCGACACGGCCGGCAGCCGTACGCAGCTCGCGAGAGGAACCTCGAGGGTCGTCTTCTATGTCGATTAGGCCGTTCGCAGGGCGTAGGCGGGAGCGGGCGGGCATGAAGCTCGCCCGCCCGCTGCGTCAGGCGGCCCTTCTCACGCTCCTGAGCGCGGGACTCGTCGCAGGGTGCGGGCTCGGCGCGGGAGCGACGCCGGGCGCGGTGACACTCACGGTGACGCGCGATTTCGGCGCTCGCCCAGTCCTCGACCAGCACGCGTTGCAGGTGCACGGGCAGGAGACGGTGATGAGCCTGCTGATGCGCAACTACAAGGTCTCGACGAAGTATGGCGGCGGCTTCGTGCAGAGCGTGAACGGCCACTCTGGCGGCCACGTCAACGGCGAACCGGTGGATTGGTTCTATTACGTCAACGGCGTCGAAGCCCCGGAGGGCGCTGCCGAGACGAACGTCCACCGCGGCGACGCGGTGTGGTGGGACCTCCACGACTGGAGCCAGACCTTCTACACGCCCGCCGTCGTCGGGTCCTTCCCCGAGCCGTTCGTGCACGGCGTCGGCGGCAAGCGCCTGCCCGTTCGCGTCGAATGCAGCGAAGTCGAAAGCGACGCGTGCAAGACCGTTGACAGTCGTCTGCGCGTCCTCGGCGTTCCGGCAGGTCTCGCGGGCCTCGGCCCGGCAGGCGAAATCCCGGACACGCTGCGGGTCGCGGTGGCGCCCTGGTCCTCGCTTCGTGCGCTGCTAGCGGTCGAGCCGCTGACGCGCGGTCCGCGCACGAGCGGCGTCTATGCGCGCATCTCGGTCGGACGGCAGCTCGATCGCGCTTCTGAACGACCGCGGCGCAGGTGAGCAGCACGCTGGGCGCGGGCGGGGGCCTCATCGCCGCCTTGCGGCCCTCCGGCCAGGAACCGCTGTGGGTCGTGACGGGCACGACCCCCGAAGGCGTGGAGCGCGCCGCCAACGCCTTCAATCGCAGCTCGCTGTACAGGCGCTTCGCGGTCGCGATCACACCAACCGGGGGCGTGCTTGCGCTTCCGCGGGGGGAATAGTCCTTGGACACGAGCGCCGGCCTTGGTTACCGTCGGCTCGCGAGCCCGCTGCACGCCGCGCGAGCGTGGGTTGGCGCGCTCTGGTTCGCCGCGCTCATCGGCGCTGCGCTGATCATCCATCAGCCACTCGTGCTCGGGGCGCTGGCGTTCGCGATCCTGCTCGCGGGCGCCGGCGCGGGGCTGGGGCGGGCGCTCGTGCGAAGCCTTCGCACGGTCCTGATCGTGATCGTGCCGATCATCCTCGTGAACGTGCTCGTCTCGAGAGAGGGCCTCACGGTGTTCGCCCGCCTCGGCGATCTCGGCCCATTCGGGCAAGGAGACCTGACGGTCGAGGCGCTCGCGTACGGCGGCTGGATCGCCCTGAAGGTCACGATCATCATGCTCGCGACGATGCTCGCGAGCCTCTCCGTCGATCCCGACGAGCTCATGCGTGGCCTGCGCAGGTTCTCCTTCCGCTCCGCACTGACCGCTTCTCTCGCCGTACGCATGGTGCCTCTGCTGGGCGCTGACGCGCGGCGGCTCGCGGAGGCGCAGCGCACCCGCCCGGAGGGTCACGCGGGCCTGCGCCGGCGGGCGCTGTTGCTGAGCGCCGTCGTCGCGGGCTCGCTCGATCGCGCGATGGATGTCGCGGCGACGCTCGAGGTGCGCGGTCTCGCGATCGGCGGCAGCCGCCGAACGCGGGGGCTGCGGACGCCGCACTCCCGTCACGACTTCGCCTTCCTGGTCTCCGCGCTCGCCATGCTCGCGCTCGCGCTCGCAGGTCGCGCGCTGGGATTCGATGAGTTCGACGCCTATCCGCTGATCCACGCGCCGATCTCGCTCGGAACGCTCGCGCTCGCCGGAGCGATTGCCGTGGCGGCGCTCCTGCCGTTCGCCGCTCGGCGGGGGATCGAGCTCTAAAGCATGCACGAGACCGCTCGTCCCGATGCTCGCCTTCGACCGCGTCTCCTACACCTACCCCGGTGCGGGCGCGCCCGCGCTTCGCGACGTGTCGCTCGAGATCGCGAACGGAGAGCTGTGCGTGCTCGCGGGGCTCACCGGCCAGGGGAAGTCCACGTTCCTCCGCGCGGCTTGTGGGTTGGTCCCGCATTTCCACGGCGGCTCGTTTTCTGGCACGGTCACGGTCAAGGGACTCGATACGCGCGCCCACGGCCCCGCGGATTTGGGCGCGTTCGTGGGCGTCCTCTTCCAGGATCCGGAGACACAGCTCGTGATGAGCTCCGTGCGCTCGGAGCTCTCGCTCTCGCTCGAGGCCCGAGGCCACAACGCGCAAGCGGTCGCACGCGGGGTCGAGGAGGCGGCGCTCGCGCTCGGGATCGACCACCTGCTCGATCGCGCGACGGCGACGCTCTCGGGGGGCGAGAAGCAACGCGTCGCGCTTGGCGCCGCGCTCGCGAGCGGCTCCCGGCTGTTGCTGCTGGACGAGCCGACCTCCCAGCTCGACCCCGTGGCAGGCGACGAGCTGATCGCGCTGCTGCGGCGGCTGAACCGCGACTTCGAGGCGACTGTGGTGCTGGCGGAGCACCGCCTCGAGCGCTGTCTGCCGGACGGGGACCGCGTGATCGCCTTCCACGATGGCGCGCTCGCCCACGACGGCGACCCGAGCTCGTTCCTTGCGTGGGCGTCCGAACACGCCACTGCGCTGCAAACGCCGGGAGCGCGCATGTTCTCGCTCGCCGGCATCGCGGCCGCGCCCGTCGGCGTGAAGGAGGCACGCGCGATGCTGCGAGCGCGCGGCCTTCTGCGCGAGGACGGGGAGCTCGGCAGCGCTGGAGCCGTCGCTCCGCACGCCGGCGCAACGAGCTCGCGCGGGGACAAGGACGGCGCGGAAGTCGCGCTGCGTATGCGCCGCGTCTGGCATGAGCTGCGCAGCGGCCCGGCGATCCTGCGCGGGGTCGACTTGACGGTGCGGGCGGGCGAAGCGATCGCGCTCATGGGCCGCAACGGATGCGGCAAGTCGACGCTGCTCCGACACGCGGCTGGGCTGCTCGAGCCAACGCGGGGTGGGATCGAGCGCGCCGGCCGCGTCGCGCTGCTGCTGCAGAACCCCGGCGACTACTTCCTGCACGAGCGAGTGCGGGAAGAGGCCTCTCCAGATGCACTCGACGCGGTCGGCCTCACGGCGCTCGCGGACCGCAATCCCCGCGACCTCTCCGGCGGCGAGCGCCAGCGGCTCGCGCTGGCGATCCTCAGCGGAGGCGAGCGTCCCGCGGTGCTCGCACTCGATGAGCCCACGCGCGGCATGGACCGTGAGTCGAAGGCCGAGCTCGCCGCGGCGCTCCGCCGCCGCGCAGGTGAGGGTCAGGCGGTGATCGTCGCGACGCACGATCCGGAGTTCGCCGCAGCGTGCGCCGATCGAGCTCTTCTGATGGCGGACGGGCGCATCATCGGCGACGGCACGCTCCACGAGCTGCTCGCCGGCGGCTGGTACTTCGCCACCGAGACCGCGCGCATCCTGCACGTCGCGCATACGGACGGGGCGCCGAACACGGATGCGCCGCTTCTTCCCGAAGACGGAGCCGCGCTGCTGCGCGCTTTCTCCGAGCGGAACACAGGCGCGCTCGCGATCGCGCCCGAGGCGGCACAACGAGCGGCGGGCAAGGCGCCGTCCGGCGCCGGGCCACTTGGTCACTCGCGGGTGGCGCTGCCGTGACCTGGCCGCTTGCATCGTTCGCGATCGTCGCGGGCGCGCTCCTGATCGGCTGGATCGCGTACGAGCGAGCGCGCCCGTCGGCCCGGATGATCGCGCTCGTGGCTACGCTCGCTGCGCTCGCTGCGCTGGGCCGCGACGCGTTTGTCGCCTTGCCCGACGTGAAGCCCATTACCGCAATGACGTTCGTCGTGGGCTACGCGCTCGGGCCTCTCGCCGGGTTCACGGTCGGGGCGATCGGCATGCTCGCCTCGAACATCCTCCTCGGGCAGGGCCCCTACACCCCGTGGCAGATGGTTGCGTGGGGCCTCGTAGGGATCTTCGGCGCGCTCTTTGGCCGGCTCACGGCCCGCGGCTCCTCGCGCATCACGCTCGCTTGCGCGTGTGCCCTCTCGGCGCTCTTCGCGAAGGAGGTGATGAATGCGTACACGTGGACGCTCGGCGGCGTGTACACGGAGCCAGCGTTGCTCGCGCGCGCGGTCGAAGGGCTTCCGTATGACATCACCGACGTGGTCGCGAGCTTCCTCTTCGCGCTCGCGTTCGGCCGCGAGCTCGCGCGCCTGCTCGCGCGAGTGCGCGCGCGCATGGAAGTCACGTGGTCGCCCGTGGGCACGGGTGCGCCGCGCGGCAGCGAGCGCCGCCCGCTCATCTGACGTCGCCCGGAGCGCCGCGCCGCTGGCCCTCGCCCTCGTAGGTGCCGCGATCGCACTCGGCGCGCATGGCGGATCGGCGTTGGCTAGCGGGGACTCGAGCGGACCCACGGCACACGAGGCTAATTCGGGCTTCGCGCGCGAGCTCTCCTACCTCGCGAACGCGCAGAACGCCAACGGCGGCTACGGCGAAGCACGCGGAACGCCCTCGAGCGAGCTGTATTCCGCTTGGGTTGCGATGGGCCTCGCGGCGGCTGGACGTGACCCGACGAGCGTCGCGCGGGACGGCCACTCGGTCCTTGACGCGTTGCGCTCCGAAGCCTCGACGCTCGAAGACGTGGGCGACGTCGAGCGCACGATCCTTGCGCTGCGCGCGTGCGGGGCGCAGACGCGGTCGCTGGGGAGCGTTGCGCTGGAATCGAAGCTGCTCGCGGCGCGCCACTCGGACGGGTCGTTCTCGGGCCAAGTGAACCTCACCGCGTTTGCGATCTTCGCGTTGCGCGCCGAGGGCCGCAAACCGGGCAGCACGCTGCTTCTGAACGCGGGACGTTGGATCGAGCGCCAGCAGGACTCCGACGGCGGATTCAACTTCGACACGCGCGGCGGCGGCAGCGAAGTCGACGACACCGCCGCGGCGCTCCAGGGCATCCTCGACGCGGGGCTCGATCCCCACGCCGTCATTGCGCACGCCGTCTCGTACATCACGCGCGCACAGAACCTCGACGGCGGATTCCCCGAGGGTCCGGGTAGCGAATCCAACGCGCAGTCGACGGCGTGGGCGATCCAGGGCCTCCTCGCGGCCGGTCGCAACGTGAACTCGATCAGGCGGGGCACGAGCCGATCGCCAATCGGATATCTGGAAACGCTTATCGCGCCCGACGGGAGCATTCGCTACTCGCGAACGAGCGCGAAGGCGCCGGTTTGGGTAACCGCGGAGGCGCTGATCGCGCTGGCTCGCAAGCCGTTTCCGGTGGCGCCGGTGAGGGGCCACTCCTCGTCGCAGAAGGCGCCGGCCGCTTCGACGCCCACGGGGAGCTCGCCGGCCGCGGCAAGCACTGCGAAGACCAGCACCATGCGCTCGGAACAACGTCGCGAAGCAGCCCCGCACCGATTCCTCAACGCAGACTTTGCAGCTCGTGCGCGGGGGCGATGCCGCGGCGCTCGCCGCGGTGCTCGCGAGCGTGGATCACGCACTCGCCACCGTGGCCCAGCGCGCTCTCGTGACGATCGGCGTGGCAGGCGGAAGCCGCGCTGGACGCCGCTAGGGTTCACTACCGCGATGGAGCTACGAACTCTCGGCCGCACCGGCGTCCAGGTGAGCGAGCTGTGCTTGGGCGCGATGATGTTCGGCGCGTGGGGCGAGCCCGACCACGATGCGTCGAGCCGCATCATCCACCGGGCGCTCGACGCAGGGATCAACTTCATCGACACCGCCGACGTCTACTCGCGCGGTGAGTCGGAGGAAATCGTCGGCAAGGCGCTCGGCGGTGGGCGTCGCGAGAATGTCGTGCTCGCGACGAAGCTCCACGGGACGATGGGAGATGACCCGAACGAAGCGGGCAATTCGCGTCGCTGGGTGATGCGTGAGGTCGAGGCGTCGCTGCGACGGCTGCGGACGGATTGGATCGACCTTTACCAGGTGCACCGCTGGGATCCCTGGACCGACCACGAACAGACGCTCGGCGCCCTCTCGGACCTCGTCTCGCAGGGGAAGGTGCGCTACATCGGATCCTCGACCTACCCAGCGGCGCAGATCGTGAGGGCGCAGTGGGTCGCGCGCGAGCGCGGCTACGCGCGCTACATCTGCGAGCAGCCTCCCTACTCGATCCTCGCGCGCGGCATCGAGGCCGACGTCCTGCCGACGTGCAGCGAGTTCGGCATGGGCGTGATCCCGTGGAGCCCGCTCGCGGGCGGCTGGTTGTCGGGACGCTGGCGCAAGGGCGCGGAGGGCCTCACCTCACGCCGTGCGGAGAGGCTCCCGCAGCGCTATGACCTCTCGATCCCCGCGAACCAGGCGAAGCTCGAGGCGGCGGACGCGCTCGCGGGGCTCGCGGAGGAGCGGGGGATATCGCTCGTGCACATGGCGCTCGCGTTCGTCGTCCGCCATCCGGCCGTGACGGCCGCGATCATCGGGCCGCGCACGATGGAGCAGCTCGAGGGCCAGCTGGGGGCGAGTGACGTCGAGCTCGACGACGCGCTGCTCGACCGCATCGACGAGATCGTGCCGCCGGGCACGACGATCAACCCCACCGACGCCGGCTGGACCAACCCCGCACTAGCCCCGCGCGCTCGTCGCCGCTGACCGCGCGTCGCGGTAGGCTCGCCTCAGTGTCACTGTCTGCGTTCACGGGCCGGTGGCGTCCGATCCGGCCGGTAGGTCCCCGGGTTGGCAGTGGGCTGACTCTTAGGCTCGCTGTCGTCCAGTTCGGACTGACCGACATGCGTTGTGTCGCCCACTGCCGCCCGAGGATCGCCGGCGTGACCTGATAGGAGCTTGGCTCCCGCCCCGACTGAGGCATGTCCACCGGCAATCCGCTTCGCAGGTGGTCACTCAAACGAAGGGACGGGACACATGATCGTGATCGGCACGGACCCACACAAGCAGAGCCACACCGCGGCGGCGCTCGATGCGAGGACAGCCACGCACGTCGACGGGCTCACCGTCAGGGCGCGCGATGAAGGCCACGAACGGCTGCTGGCCTGGGGACGAGCACTGGACGTCGAGCGCGTGTGGGCGATCGAGGACTGTCGCCACGTATCCGGTGGCCTCGAGCGCTTCCTGGTGCGCTCCGGCGAGCGGGTGGTGCGCGTGGCGCCCAAGCTGATGGCCGGCGCGCGCAGGTCGGCGCGCGAGTTCGGCAAGTCCGATCCACTGGACGCCGACGCGGTAGCGCGTGCCGCGATCCGTGTGGGCATCGACGCGCTTCCCGCAGCCCGGCTTGCGGGTCCCGAGCGCGAGATCGCGCTCCTGCTCGACCACCGCGAGGACCTGGTCGCTGAGCGCACGCGCATCCAGCAGCGCCTGCGCTGGCTGCTGCATGACATCGACCCCTCACTCGAGGTCCCCGAGCGCTCGCTCGGCCAGGCGCGCACGCTCGTGCGCCTTGCTCGCCGTCTGCGGGGCATGGAGCAGACCACGCAGGTGCGTATATCTCGCGAGCTCGTGCGGCGCTCCTCGGGGCTCTCGCGCTCCGCGAACGAGCTCGAGCGCGAGCTGCGCGTGCGCGTGGCGCGCGAGGCACCGCAGCTGCTCTCACTGCCAGGGTGCGGAGCGCTGACAGCGGCGAAGCTGATCGCCGAGGTCGCCGGCGCCGGGCGCTTCGCCTCCGACGCGAAGCTCGCGATGCTCGCAGGCGTTGCCCCGCTCGATGCCTCCTCGGGCAAGCAGCGGCGCCATCGGCTGAACCGCACAGGCAACCGACAGCTCAACCTGGCGCTACATCGAATCGCGATTACGCAGGCGCGGGTGCACGCGCCGGCGCGGGATTACCTCGCTCGTCGCGTGGCCGAGGGCAAGACCCGCAGTGAGGCGCTGCGGGCGCTCAAGCGCCACCTCGCGCGCCGCGTTCACCGCCTTCTCTCAATGCCATCCGGCAACATCGATCAGCGGGCACGGATCGACGTCAATGCCGCAATTTCCGTGCCCTGCTTGACATAGGAGCAACGCATGAAGGGCGACTGGGTCGAGATCGTGGTGGCGACGGACGACGGAGCGCGGACGTACGAGATCGAGGCGACGCGCGCGGGTCGCAAGGTGGAGACGACCACAGGACGCGGCATCGTCGAGGTCGTCGAGGTGACACGGACGGGCGAGCCGGTGCGCACGGCGCGGTTCATGGCGAGCCGCGTGCTTGCATTGGTGGAGCATCCGGCGGAGGAGGATCGACGGCGCCGCGGCCGCCCTGATGCGAACGACTCGCATGAGCCGGACGACCGCCGTTAGTGGTTTGGAGGCGACCAGAGCGGGTAAGGCTGGCCTGACCTGTGAGCGATCCGCTTGCAGGCAGGCTCATGAGCTCCCCGTCTTCTTCATTCGCGCCCGAGCAACGGCTCAGAAGCGTGAATGAGTCTGACGTGCCGGGGTCACCGATCGGCCGGCAGGTCCAGCAGGTGAAGCTGCTCTTCGAGGCGTTCGAGCGGCGGGACGTCGAGGCGGCGATCGCGCTGCTTGACCCTGACGTGAGGTTCACGCCGCTGACCGCGCATCTCGTGCGCGGGGGAACGCCCTACGAGGGTCACGAGGGAATCCGTGAATACCACGACGACGTCGCCGCGACGTGGGAGGAGCTGCAGCTCGTGCCGGTGGAGTACCAGGCCGTCGCGGGCGTCGTCGTCGTCATCGGCGAGGTTCGCGGGCGAGCGGACGGTGAGCTGCGAGCCCCCGCCATCTGGACCTGGAAGCTTCGCAACGGACTGATCGTCGAGGGCAGCGTCCACTCGGATCTCGAGTCTGCTCGTGCGGCGCTCGGGATGAGCCCGGCGGAGAGAGCCGCGCCCGGGCGCCCGGCGGCGCGTTAGCGCGGGTTCAAGGACGCGCTTGCGCGTGGAGTCCGGGTCGCTCAGAGCAGCGGTTGCAGGCCCCGCGCGCTCGCCTCGTCCGCGTCGATGATTTCACGCCCCATCGGGAGCAACGAGATCGGGATCAGCTTGAAGCTTCCCAGCCCGAGAGGAATGCCGATGATCGTGATGCATAGAAGGACGCCGCAAACGAGGTTCGCGAGCGCGAGCCACCAGCCGCACAGCAGAAGCCAGAGAACGTTGCCGATGGCCGACGCAGCACCCGCGTCGGTTCGCCTGACCGCCGTCCTGCCAAACGGCCACAGCGCAAAGAGGGCGATTCGCAGCGATGCGATGCCAAACGGAATGGTGATGATCAGGATGAAGCAGATCAGCGCGGCGAGCACGTAGGCAAGGGCATCCAGAGACCCGCGAGCACGAACCAGATGAGGTTGAGCAGAGTTCGCACGACCGTTTGCGGCTCGGACCCTACCGTGCCGCCGATCGAGTCGGGAGGCGCCCGTCGCGCACCGCGTAGGAGCTCGTCGGCGTCTAGGTGAGCTTTGCGATGACCACAGGCGCGGTCGTGGGGACCGAGCTGCCGCCGAGCGGCTCGGAGGTAACGAGCACCTCCTTGACGCCCGCGATGCTTCCCGGAACACCGATCGTCGCACTGCCGCGGGAGGAAATGGTGAAGAGCGTGTCTGTGGGCGACGGCGCTCCGTCGCGCTCGATCCACACCTCGTACACGCGACCCGGGGCGGACTGCGGCATGTTGGCGAGCGTGAGCTGCGCGTGGCTGCCGCTCAGGCGCACGGAGGCGCTGGCGCCAGGAGCGCTCACCTGAGCACGGAGCACGTGCGAGCCGCCGCTCGAGCCACCGCCGAGCAAGCACCGCTATGAGGGCGATCGTCGTGGCCAGCGCGATGCTGGCCGGCACGAGCGCCGGCCGCCACCGGCGTCGCGTTGCGAGCGCGGGGGCGCGACGCGTCTGACTCGCTCGCGCGCGCTCGGCGTCTTCATGAACGACCGCCATCACGCGCTGCTTGAGCTCCGGTGGTGCTTCGAGCTGTGGAACAGCCGCAGGCAGCGATGAGGCGACCGCCTGCAGCGCGCCGACCTCCTCGCGACAGACGGCGCAGGAGGCGAGGTGATGCGCAAACGCCTCATGCTCGGCCTCGGTCAGCGCGCCCAGCACGTACGGCGCTGCGTGGCCGCCACAGTCCCCCTCGCCGGCGCGGGGATCATGCGCGCTCATTGGAGCACCTCCGCGGGATCCGCGAGAGCCATGCGCATCTTCGCGAGGCCGAGGCGCATCCGTCCTTTGATCGTGCCCACGGGTACATCAAGCATCGAGGCGATCTCCACATGGGTCAGCCCACCGAAGTAGGCTAGCTCAATCACCCGGCTCTGCTCGTCGGGAAGTCCCTCGAGCGCGTCTCTGATCTCGCGCGCCTCGTCGCGGCGGACGAACTCCAGGTCGGTCCGCTCGGGCGCAACCAGGCGTTCGGCGATGCCCTCCTCGTCGATTCGCGTGCTCTCGTGGACGGCGCCACGGCGCAGCGCATCGATCGCGCGGTTGTGGACGATGCGCAGTATCCAGCCGCGGACGCTTCCCCGGCTGGGGTCGTAGCGCGAGCCACTGCGCCAGAGGGCGAGGAAGCCCTCCTGCACGGTCTCCTCGGCGAGCGCCCTCTGCCCGCACATCCGGTAGGCGAGGGAGAAAGCGACGCCGGCGTGGCGGTCATAGATGACCTCGAACGCGGCGGCATGTCCTCGCTGCACGAGCTCCATCAGCTCCTCGTCCGCGAGGTCGCGGGGACTCGCGGTCGATCTCCTGGTCGACATGCGCAGCGGTTTGATCACTCCTTGCATTCTTACGCGCGAGCGCCGCGATTGGATCACGCGGCCCGACGCACGGCTTTTGGGAGCGCTCGCGCACGCCGCGACCAAGAGGTTCACAAGTTCAGTGATCCAAACGCAGCCCCGCCTCGTAGTCGTTCACCAAGTCGGATCAATGTGACGCCTACTCAGAGGAGCTATCTGAACCATGGGACTCGATAACCCAACACATATCGCGTTTCTGCTCGTCCTCTTGCTGCTCGTCTTCGGGGCCAAGCGACTTCCGGAAATCGGCAAGTCGCTCGGCAGCGGAATGCGCGGCTTTAAGGATTCGCTGAGCGGCGCGGTGAGCCAACCCGAGCTGCCCAGCACGACCGAGGCGGCGGCGGCGCCCAATCCGGACGGTAAGCGTCCGGTCGCGACCTCGTAGGTCGCCCGGCAACGCCTTCGCTTACACCCAAATCGAGAGGAGCTTCAAATGAAGAAGATCAGTCGTCGTTCGTTTCTGCGGGTCAGTCCAGAGGCGCCCGCATCTGTCCCCGCGCTCGCCACCGCGGCCGGCGCCGCGGCAATCGACGGCACGAGCCGTCGCGCGTTCCTTCAGAGCACCGCGGGTGCCGCGGCCGGTGCGGCGGTCATCCTCGCGACGCCGAAGGTCGCATCCGTCGCACTCGACGGTCGCGGATCGACGAGCACGCTGCCCAAGGCAACTGTCGCGAAGCCTTCGGGGCCGGCGCCGCATGAGCCCGTGACGGCATACATCCGCAGCGCCGAGCGCAACGAGGTGACAGTCATGGCCGGCAAGCAGGAGACCACTTACAGAGACCCCGTGTTGGTGAAGCGGCTGCTCGAGGCAGCCCGCTGAGCCAGCGCAGACGAAAGAGAGGAAGAGACACATGTCATCGCATCGCGAGGCACCTGAGATCAGCAAGGACCCAGTTGCCGACAACACCGACACGTACGCGTTCGTTAGTCCCGACAACCCGGAAACCGTCACCATCATCACCAACTACCTCCCCGCGGAGGTGCCGGCGGGCGGTCCGACGTTCTTCGAGTTCGGGAACGACGTGCTCTACAAGATCCACATCGACAACGACGGTGACGGGTTGGCGGACATCACATACGAGTTCTGCTTCGACTCGATGATCACGAATCCCAACACCTTCCTGTACAACACGGGGCCGATCAGCTCGCTCAGCGACCCCAACTGGAGCCAGCGCCAGTCCTACACCGTCACGCGAGTCGATCACAGAGACGACGAGCGTTTCGGGGAGGACCGGAAGGTCACGGTGCTCGGCGAGGGATTGGCGTGTCCTCCGTGCAACATCGGGCCGCGCTCGACACCCAACTACGCGAAGCTCGCGCAGGAAGCGGTCCACTCGCTGCCGGCAGGCCAGACGGTCTTCGCGGGGCAGCGAAACGACCCGTTCTTCGTCGACATCGGGTCGATCTTCGACCTCGCGGACCTGCGCCCGATCGAGAATCTGCACCTGATACCGACGCCCGCGACGGCTGGGGTGGACACGCTGCAGACGCTCAACGTGCACTCGATCGCGATTCAGGTCCCGATCAAGGCGCTCACGGTCGATGGGTCGGCGCCGACGAACGTGATGAGCTCGAAAGCGGTGGTCGGAGTGTGGGGCTCGGCGAGCCGCCGCAAGCTCCGGATCTCCGACGGCGCGAACAGCGAACGCTCGGAGGCCGGGCCATGGGTGCAGGTCTCGCGGCTGGCAAGTCCGCTGTTCAACGAGGTGCTGATCCCGATGAGCCGCAAGGACGACTGGAACTCGAGCCACCCGGTTGACGAAGCGCAGTTTTTGCCCTTCGTGCAGCACCCAGAGCTCGCGGGGCTGCTGCCGGTGCTCTATCCCACGAAGTTCCCGAACCTGGAAGCACTGAAGGCGCCACGGGAAGACCTCGTCGCGATCTTCCTAACGGGCCTTCCCAAGGGCATCGTGTCGGGCTTCCAGAACAACACCGGCAAGGTGCTCGCCGAGATGCTGCGTCTGAACGTCGCGGTTCCGCCGGCGAAGGAACCGAATGTCCTCGGCATCGTCGGCGGAGACCTCGCCGGCTACCCGAACGGCAGGCGCGTCACTGACGACGTCACGAACATCTCGCTGCGCGCAGTCGCGGGCGCGACGTATCCGCTCGTCGAAAAGAGCTACAAGCCGGACGCGGCGGTGTCGGCGACCACGCAGGGCATCACCCCGCTCCCGTTTCGCTCGCAATCGACGTTCCCGTACGTGGCCATGCCGCACGACGGGTTCGACTTCCCGTCGAGCACCGAAGTAGGGAGCGACGGCCATGCACAACCACGTCCACCGCCACGAGCAGCGGGGTTCGGCCCCGCACACGCGCTACGCCGCACGGCGGCACCCCGAGGCCGTCGTCCTCGACCTCGGCGGGGACGTGGGGGCGCTGATCCTCCACACCGAGGCCGACATGCACGGCGTCGAGGTGGAGATCAGCGCCTCGGGGGAGGACGATCTGCGCTCCCACAAGGAAGTGCTCGAGCGCGAGATCAACGGACTCCCCGCTTACACAGCGGTGTTCGACAACGTTCCCGAAGGGAGCTACACGCTATGGGTCGACGACATCGCGCGCGAGCGCGGCGTCGTCGTCACCGGCGGGTGCGTGGCGGAGCGCGACTGGTCCGAAGCCGCGGACGGAGAGCGGTAGCGAGCGATGTTTCGGCGAATCGTTGACGCTGCACGCACGCTGAGCCCTGCGGAGCGCCGGCGCACGGGCATCATGTTCCTCACGATCGCGCTGCTGCACGTCGTCGGCTTCGGCGTGTTCGTCGCGTTCGTCGTCCCTTCGCACTACAAGGGCCTGGGAATCGGCATCGCGGGGCTGGCCTACTCGCTGGGGCTTCGGCACGCGTTCGACGCGGATCACATCTCCGCGATCGACAACACGACGCGAAAGCTGATGCAGGAAGGGAAACGGCCGCTGAGCATCGGGTACTGGTTCTCGCTCGGCCATTCGACGATCGTGGTCGCGATTGGCGTTGGCATCGTCGTCGCCGAGAAGGCTGTCTACGGCGCCGTTTCCAACAGCCACTCAACGCTCGAGCAGTTCGGCGGCATCTTCGGTACCGCCGTCTCCGCCGCGTTCCTGTACCTGATCGCGCTCCTGAACATCGTCATCCTGAAGGGCATCTTCGGCGTATTCCGTGCGATGCGCCACGGTCATTACGACGAGGCGGAGCTCGAGCAGCAGCTCAACAACCGCGGGCTGATGTCCCGCGTGTTTGGAAGATGGATGAAGTCGATCGACAAGGAGTGGCACATCTACCCGATCGGCGTGATGTTCGGCCTCGGCTTCGACACCGCCACTGAGGTCGCCCTGCTCGCGACGACCGCCTTGCTCGCGTCGCAGCACCTCCCCTTCTACTCGATCATGTGCCTCCCGATCCTGTTCACGGCGGGGATGACTCTGCTGGACACGATCGATGGTCTATTCATGAACTTCGCCTACTCGTGGGCATTCCTCAATCCCGTGCGCAAGGTCTACTACAACCTCGCGATCACGGGCCTATCGGTGTCGATCTGCTTCCTCATCGGCACGATCGAGCTGCTCGGATTGCTGCCGGCCGAGATCGGCGCCTTGCACAGCGGCTTTTGGAGCTTACATCGCAGGCTTCGATCTCAACAAGGCAGGGATCATCATCGTCGGCCTCTTTGCGCTCTGCTGGCTGGGAGCGATCGCGTTCTGGAAGCTCGGGCACGTGGAAGAGCGATGGAACGCGGGTCTGCGCGCACAAAGCGCCATCGCCGACGCCGCGGATGCCGCCTGATCGGCGGCGGGCGCCTCAGGGCCCGAATGATCCAGGGACGACCCGCTCGCGTATTGCATCGATATGGCGGTAGCTGTTGGACGCATAGGACACCAGGATCGGCTCACGGTCGTCGGCCACCTTGAGGAGCTCCGCACGCGCGTGATCGTCTCGCTCGCGGCGCTCGCGGTGGCGTTCGGGTTTTGCATGTGGCAGAACCACGCGCTGCTCAACATCCTCAACGGACCGCTCGCGCACCAGACGCAGAAGCAGATCAAGGCCGGCGAGGGTCCGCTCGGAGCGACCTACCGAGTCCAGCAGGGGGCGCGCACCGTGGCTGCGCAGGTGCAGCTCGTCGTGGGCACTCTGGAGCGTCCCGGCAGCGGTCTCACGAGGGCGACGCGGGCGTCGCTTGCACCCGTCCGACCCGAGCTCGCGCGGGCGCTCGCGGCGCTCTCGAAGGCCCCCGAAGGCAACAAGCCGGTCACGCTCGGCATCGGCGAGCCTTTTGCCACGACCGTAGGAATCGCCCTCCTGTTCGCGTTCATCCTCGCGTTGCCGATAATCCTCTTCCAGCTCTACGGATTCGTGATCCCCGCATTCGAACCCGAGCAGCAGCGCCTCGCCCGGTGGCTCACATTTGCGATCCCGCTGCTATTCGTCGCAGGCGTGGCCTTCGGCTACTTCATCGTGCTGCCGGCGGCGCTGCGCTTCCTACAGAACTTCAACAGCGATCAGTTCAACGTGCTCGTACAGGCCAGCCAGTACTACCACTTCGCGGCGCTCACGCTGCTCGCGATGGGCCTGTTCTTCCAGGTGCCCGTCGCGATCCTGGCAGCCACGCGCTCGGGCATCGTGACGCCGAGCCAGCTGCGCCGCAATCGACGCTACGCGGTCCTCGCATGCGCGGCGGTGGCGGCGCTCTTGCCCGGGGACGCGATCACACTTGCACTTGAGACCGTGCCGCTGTATCTGCTCTTCGAGATGAGCCTGCTGCTGGCGACGATCGTCGAGCGGCGGCAGACTCGACGCGAGCTCGAGCCCAGCCCGCGGGACTGAAGCCATTTTCAGGATGGGGTTGATCGGCGCTGCCCGAGCGGCGTCGCGCGCGCGTGTGGTGGAAGCGCCCCTCAGGACCCCGCCCAAGCTCGCCGTATCGACAAGTGCCCGTCGAGCGCCAACATCGCGCATGGATCCTGAAGAATCGGAGCGCCTCCCGGCGCCCGTAATCAAACTCTAGGAACCGGACTACGCCGATGGGCGCGGCTGGGTTCGAACCAGCGACCTCTCGCGTGTGAAGCGAGCGCTCTCCCACTGAGCTACGCGCCCTGGAGGGCTGATTCTATGGGGTTGCGGGTGGGTGGTGGTCGGGTGTGGCCCGTTCGCCGGCGGAGCGGAAGGGTGCGCACGAAAGAACGGCTCGCATCCTTGCGAGCCGTTCTTTGGGATAGGACCCTAAGTTCTAGGAGGAGACTCGGGTCAACCCAATCGTGGCGTCGGGGCGGCAGTCTCTCTGTGAGCTTGGGCACACTGACGGGCGCGGTTGCGGTCGGCATCACCCTCGCGAGATGAAGCCGCCCTTCGCCGGAGCGCCGACCGGCCTCCAAAGACGCGTCAGCGGAGCGCCGATGAGCTTTTTCGATCTTCGCTATCAGGCCCGGAGCTTCTGAGAGGACGACCCGCAGATGCCCGGGCACGGTGATGGATGGCGCCGGTTCGCATGGGAAGGGATCGTCTTCGAGGGGCCAGGACGGGTACCCGTTCCTGTTCGCTGAACGTCAGGACGAGGACTCGGCGTTTTCGCCCCCGGACTCCGCGGGGCAACTCCTTGCGCTGCCGGCCGCTTCATCGACAGGCACGTCGTTTCCGGTTTTCAACGATGGCGTGGAGCGAATGCATCGCTAGTTCGACGCCTCGTCGGCCTGCGATAGGACGTCGTCAACAAGCGCCTGGAGTCGTTGCTTGACTACCTCGACGTCCGCGTCGCCGGTGATCTCCATGCGGATGTGCGACTGGGTGAGCTTGGCGTCTTCGATGGGGCCGCCGACTACCTCGAGCCCCACCAGCGCGGAGGCGAGCGAGGTCCGAGCATCCTCTCCGAGCGTCTGCGGAAGCGGGACCTCAAGCCGCTGCGTGCCCCCGTAGATCGGGTGAAACGTCGCCCTGTCCCAGTCGAGCGTCACCCTCACGATCGTGCGGTCATTGCGGTGTGCATGCGGCCAAAGGCTAACGCGTTCGCTTGGAAGCGCCGGAGCACGGACGAATGCGCCTCGTCCTTGGGACGAGGCGCAGATCGCCTCGGCCCGCCCGCCCGCCCGCACAGGCGCCGCTCTCACCGCCACTCAGGCTGGCTCCTACAGCTGCAGCGTGACCGCCACCAACCAGGCCGGCTCCAGCGCACAGTCCAGTGGCCAGGTATTCGTCAGTGCACTAGCGATCGTCGGCAGGGAGCTCGCTCGCATCAGCGCGCGGCACAAGCACTCCAAGCACAAGCCGCCGGTGGGAACCACGGTCAAGTTCACGCTCAACGAGCCGGCGACGGTGAGCTTCAGCTTCACACAACGGGTGAGCGGCCGAAAGGCCGGCCGCAAGTGTGTAGCCGAGACCCACAAGAATCACAGGCGCAAAGCGTGTCAGCGGACCGTGACGGCCGGGACGCTAACGTTCGCTGGCCAGAGCGGCACGAACAAGGTTGCCTTCCAGGGACCCATCTCGCGCCACAAGAAGCTCAGGCCGGGGCGCTACACACTGGTGATCACGGCCACCAACACCGCAGGCCAGAAGTCGGCACCGCGGAAGCTCAGCTTCACGATCGTCAAGTAACGCCGGGCGAGCTCATTTCCACGCCGCGCCCACTACGGCACGTCTGCTTCCTCGCCGCGGGTGACGAAGCGGCATCACAGGCAGCGATAAACGCGACTGACAGGCTGCGGCCGAGCCTCGGTCGCAGCCTGTCACGCCAGCTAGACCGCGGCGTACTCCTTCTCGGCCTCGTCGAGTTCCTTCTTGAACTCCTTGGCGTCGACGTTCATTTCCTTTTCGATCGTCTTTTCGGCGCCCGTGAGCACCTTGTCAAGCTGTTCTTCAAGGCGCGACTCCCCGATCACGAGCAGCGTTGCCTGACCCGCTTCGATCAGGTCGCCCAGTTCCTTGGCGTCGCCGCTTGAGATGCCCTTTCTGAAGTGTCCGCCGAAGCCGCCGATGACGCCGCCGACCAGGGCCGCGGGGATGACCGCGGGCGCGGCCAGGACCCCGACCGCTGCTCCGACCGCGATGCCTCCCCACGCGCCGTGCTGCGTCGGCTTCTCGTGCTTCTCGACGTGGACCTTGCCGTCGTCGTCCTTGGTGACCAACGCGACGTCATAGGTGCCGACGAGCTTCGCCTCATGCAATTCGAGGAGGGTGTCGTAGTCCGCTTCGGCACCGACGGCGTCGGCGTAAGTCGCGGCATAGATGAAAACCGGTCTGTCGCTCATAGTGAGCTCCTCATTCTTGGCTTTGGTAGATGCTCCAAGAGCCATCCGCGCTTGGCGCGGCTCGGGGCGGGTCTGGCGTGCACTGAGAGCCCGTCCTTCGGAGTCGAACTCTCCGGCGTGTGCCGAAACCAATCACTACGTTACTCCTTTCCCGCGCGGAGCGTCGACGCGCGGCTGACCGAGCGTGGCCGCATGCTGCTGCGTTGGGCCGGCCAGCGAGGTCTCGAAGTTGAAGTCAAGGGCAGCGGGATGCAGGTCGCGCCGCTAGCGACTGCTCGCCTGCCTACGAGCCCCAGAACGGCCGTCACGGGTCGTGTGACGTTGGGCATACACGGTCGATCGGAGCAGCGTTGAGGTGTACCATCGGCCGATGACGCAACAGCAGCGCGCGGGTGCGGTGGCGGTCGCCAACGAGGAAGCGGTGCGTGCATGGGACACGGTCCTGTATGAGCGGTGGAAGTCGAACCGCAAGGTGTTCGTGGGCGCGCTGGCAGAGGTCACCGAGGAGGTCTTCGAGCTCTTTCCGCCGCCCGAGCGCGGGTGCTGCATCGACATCGGATGCGGCTTCGGCGAGACCACTCAACAGCTGGCTGAGCTCGTCGGACCAGGAGGCTTCGCGCTCGGCACCGATTCCTCGCCGCGGTTCATCGAGGACGCCCGTCGCGAGGCCGTCGAGGCGGGAGTCGAGAACATTGCGTTCGAGACCGCCGATGCGCAGACGGCGGAGTGGGATCCCATCTACGACTACGCCTTCTCGCGCATGGGGACGCAGTTCTTCGCCGCACCGGTTCCGGCTATGCGCGCGATCCGCGGCGCGCTCAAGCCCGGCGGCAGGCTCGCCAAGGTCTGCTGGCGGCGCAAGGCCGATAGCCCGCTCTGGGCGGAGACCGAGCAGGTCGTTGAGCGGTTCCTCTCGCGCCCTGACGAGTACGAGGTTGACACCTGCGGGCCCGGGCCATTCTCGCTCGGTAACCCCGAGACCACCCGCGGGATTCTCGAGGCCGCCGGGTTCGACGAGATCGAGTTGCATCAGCGGGACTTCGACTACTACATGGGCGCGGACATGGACGAGGCCGTCGACTCCCTGCTCGCGATCGGACCCGGCGCCGAGCTGATCCGCCTGAACGGCGACTACGGGGAGAGCCGTCGGGGCGAGATCGCCGAGGCGCTGAGGGACCACTACGCGGCCTGGCAGAAGCCCGACGGCTCGATCGTCGGCCGCGGGTCCGTCTGGTTCGTGGCGGCCACGAACCCCGGTTAGCGCGGGGCTGCCGCTGTCAAAGCGAGCGCCACGACGGCGCCAGCGTAAATGGTCGCCAGGGTGCCCACACGGGTGATCAAGACGGTGGACGCCAACCTCTGGCGAGCGTCGTTTGACCCACCTCGATTATGTAGCCGTCGGGATCGCGGATGTAGCAACGGATCTCGGTCTCGTGCTGCTTCGGCGGCGTCAGAAATTGTGCGCCGCGTGCGGTCCACTTGTCGTAGAGAGCCTGGATGTCCGCGACCCGGATGTTCAGGAAGCTGCTCACCCGATCCGGGTCGGGCGGCGTTTCGAGCGTGACGGTCGGCTTGTCGTCGGTCGGACCTCCTCCGACGTTGATGATGATCCAGCTGTTCGCTAGCGCGACGTATGTCACCTCGTCGTTCGCCTCGCCGCCAATGACCGTCTTGCCGCCAAGTACGTCGGTGTAGAAGCGTCGGGAACGCTCGACATCATCGGAAACGATGAAGTGAGCCAAGACCATCTCCTCGTCGATGTCGCTCATGCTGGCCTCCTTTGTTGGTATTGGGTCAATGGTCGCGCCTCACACCACGCATCGCGTGCGTCCGTAGCTGTCAGTCGACGCCTCGGCGCATCCTCGCACGCGGCGAGGAGTCGAAGGCCCTGTGCGGAGTCTGAGCCGCGGGTTGGTGAGACGAAGCTACAACGGACGTCCAGGCGGCCGCAGGTCGCCCGACGGTCCGATCGGCTATCCGCCCAGCGGCCTTGAGACGAGCCGTCCAACGGCCGATATATGACACGAGGGCAATCTCAAGTGAGGCAAGGAGGCTAGTCGTGAACATCTCTTTCAGAACAAGTCGTGTCGGGCGGGCGGCGCTCGCGGTGCTGGTGACGCTGGCATCGATTGCATCTCCCTGGGTGGCAACCACCATGGCGTCCAACGCCGGTGGCGCCGACAAGGCGAGACCCGCCACGTTCGGTGACTGCAAGAACGCGAACTCTGGCGTGCACAACGGCTACGACTGCGAAGCAGAAGAACTTCCGGTTACCGGGAGCATCCCCAGCTAGCAGCCTTTATCGGG
Organism: uncultured bacterium; assembly: GCA_963738355.1. Lineage (GTDB taxonomy): Bacteria > Actinomycetota > Thermoleophilia > Solirubrobacterales > Solirubrobacteraceae > Palsa-744. The sequence continues at coordinate 169,912 of CAVTWF010000009.1, read as the reverse complement.
GCGCTCACCGCGAGAGCGGGGCCAATTTGGCCCCGCTCTACGTTTGCGCCCCAGCGGAGATGTGCTCGAGCGGCGGTCGACGGGTTTGCGCTCCGTGATTCAGTGGTAGACGGGTGGCGTACGCGCCGGAAGGGGAGGACGGCTACGGCGCGGGCTGGGAGGAGACGCGAGGCGAGGAGAGGAAGGCTCGCTCAGATGAGGGTCACTGGGAGCGCCGGCCATCGGTGGCCGGCGCTCTTTGCTGCGTGAGTTAGCGCCTGGCACGAGGGTCGGGGTTTCTGGGGCCGCCGCCGACATCCGTCGGCGGCGCGCAACTGGCGCTCACGGGGGCGACCGCATCTGCCGAGCACTACGTATGTCCGGCCTGTGGCGCCGGCCTGCCACAAACTCACGAGGAAGAAGTGACCCGCGCCGACGAGATTGAGGGAGCGCCCAGCTCCTGGCTTTGCCGCGACGGCTTCGATCGTCAGCGAATGCTCGACATGGACGAGCGCGTGCGGAGTGCCCGGCAGAAGGCGTTTGGGTTACTCGGCCTCTCGCTCATTGCTCTCGGCCCGTGGGTTGGATGGTGGCCGCTCCTGCTATTGCCGCCGGCCGGGGGCGTTCTTCGTCATCGCCGACAGACTCAAGACTCGGGTCTCGCGACCCGAGTACCCGATGTTCGCCTCATTTCTCGCGGTTCAGATCACGGTGGCCGCCGCAGTGGCGCTCGCCGGCGGCGCTCGCGCTCCCGGGATCTCGTGGCTCGCCATCGCCGTAGTTGTGCTGAGCTCCCGCTTCTCGATGCGTGGCGTGGTGGCCGGCGTCGCCTTCACCCTCCTCCTCGTCCTGGCCGTGGCGTTCGGCGTCGATCGAGCGGTCGTCTTCAGCAATCCCGCGGTGCTGGTCGTCCCCTTGACTTTGGTCCTCTGTGTGGCGGTGCTCTCCACGCCATTGATGCGCTCGGACATCGAGCACCGCAGCGACGCGATCTTCGACCAGCTCACCGGCATGCTCAACCGCAATGCCTTGCAGTCGCGCGTGTTAGAGCTCGTACGGCAGTCGCAGGCGACGGGTGAGCCGGTAGGCATGGTGTTGGGCGACCTCGACCGCTTCAAGGATGTCAATGACACCCACGGGCACCAGGCAGGTGACGTCGTGCTCCGGGAGGTCGCTTCCCTGCTGCGCGAGCAGCTGCGTGCATTCGACCTCGCGTACAGGATCGGCGGCGAGGAGTTCCTGATCCTCCTGCCCGGGTCGGACCGCGCGCGCTCGCGCGAGCTCGCGGAAAGGTTGTGCGCGGCGGTGTCCGCAGATCCAATCGGAGGGGTCCGGGTGACGATGAGCTTCGGGGTCGCCGCCTCCGAGCCGGGCGAGGGCTTCGAGTACTCGACTGTGCTCGCGACCGCTGACATGGAGCTTTACCGCGCCAAGGAGAGTGGACGCAATAGGGTCTCTTCGCCGGAGCAGCATCGAGCTCTTATCGCTACAACCGGCTAGGGGGCCGGGGTCGCCTAGCTGCGCTGGGATCTCTGAAGTGGTGCTGGCCGCCGGAGTAGAAGCGGCGTTCCACTCTCGCTGAGAGTGGCGTCCTCGCTCTCGCCCCCAATGACTTCAATTCCGTTGAACCCCTCGACCGCCAAGCACACCTGGTGCTCGCCTGATGCACGGATCGCGCTGTAGGCACCCGGCGGCAGCCACCCGCCCCAGTTGTCCCGCGTGCGGGGTTGGTAGAGGAACCCGCCACGCACGGGCAGCGACGTTGACGCAAGTTCGACCGTTCCACAATCAACTTCATATCCGCCCAGCATGAAGTGATATACGTTCGCGCTGCCAGTCGCGGGAGTGTATGTGACGTGGGCGAAGAATCCGAGTCTGTTCACCCCACCTCGCGAGTTGCCGCCGGCGATTTCCTTTCCCAGGTGCGTGGTCCAGGTACCCGGCAGGAAAGGCGTGTGGTGGGGTGCGCCGCCATAGTCCGCGTAGTGCTGGTAGTAGTTGGCGAGCGCGCTGATCGCACCGGCGGGCTTCAGCCATTCAGGCGCAACGCCGTGCCGCGATGGCCTCACGCGTGGCCTCCCAGATTCGTTTTCTTCGGGGGACAGTTCTTCGAGCGTGCCGCTATAGCCCGTTTCTAGCGCGACGGACCAATGAGCGGTCTTCGAAGGCTTGACGAATACGAGCAGCGTCGTGTCGATGCCTTCGGGCTTATGACTTGAAGGTCCGCTTGAAAACTGATTCGTGGTTTGTACGGCGGCGATGAAGGAGGCGGGGTAGCCGGCCGGGTCCGATACCGCGATCATCTTCGCCCCGAGCGGGCGGATCACCCGCTCGCTCCAGGACCCAGCGTCGCGCGCATCAAGGGTCACGCTGAGATCGCGACGTAGCTCGGCGCCGCTGTCGACTTCGCCCAGTGCCCGCACGTCGTCGCTTGTTCGTGCCGCCTCTCGCTTGGGCCAAAGGTCCACGAGCACCTGTTCGGCCCCCGCAACCGTGATTACAGGTTGCGGGCTCGTGCCGGATGTACTCCCGTGCCGAGTCGCGAGAACGATCGCAACCACCACCAGCACGCTGACGTATGCAGCCGCCCTCGCAGCCGCGCCGCCCACCCGCCAGCGACGGTTGGCCGGTGCCCGAGCGGCGGGTGGATGCTCCGCGTCGTGGCCGGTCCTCGCGGTGGCCACCAAAGGGGCGGAGCCGACGCTCGATCGGGACGCTCGATCGCCTGCAGAGGGCACGGGCACCTCATCGACAAGCACCGCAACGAACATGAGCCATCGAGCCGCTTGCCGTGACGCCAGCCAGCGTCGGCAACAGGTGCTCTGACCCGGGCCGTCAACCAGCGTTTCACACGGCGGCCGGCCTACGCGCGGATCACGCACCCGTGGGTAGCGCTGGCTCGTACGTTCGTCGAGTCGCTGTTATAAACGGCGCGTCCTGGATATCGTAAGCGCACTCATCGTCACCAAGACACTCCTTGGCGTAGCAACGGACACCACGCTCAAGGATCCTGTGAGCGGTGATCAACTACACGGAGGTAATGACGCGAATGCGGAGACTCGTTCCAAGAATCGCCCGGCGAGACACCAACCGGGAGCTCACCTCGATGTTCCCGCCGCCCCCGGGACCGTTCTCGAACGCGGTCCGCGCCAGCGAATACGGGGCCGCCGGCGACACGGCACAGAACGCGCGTGACCGCGACGGGGCTCCCGTCTTGGGGCAGGACGTCGAGGAGACGCACGAGTCGACGCCCACCGCGCTCGCCTGACCTCGAATCGTCGACGTGAGCGCGCCGCTGGGCTAATCGACGGTCCCCTGCTCGAGCGCGGCCTTCGCGCTCTCAGCGTCCATCTTGTTCCAGCCGTGGAAGCGCGAGAGGTCACCCGCGTCCCAGGCCTCGCGTAGGCCCGGGGCGGCCAGGTCCCAATCGGGCCGGATCTCGCTCGACACGGCTCGTAGGTCGCGCCACAGGTCGTCGAAGGATGGGCGCCCCCAGAACCAGTAGCCGTTGTAGATGCTGTAAATGACGAGGCCCGGCTTGAGCACGAGCGTATGGGGGATCATCGGGTCGTGCTCGGCGTCCGTGTACTCCTGGATGTCGAGGTCCTTCTGGACGATGCGCGCGGGGTCGGAGAGGAACGTCCATTGGGCGCCGACGGACGCGCGGAACTCCTGCAGCGTGTGGTGGTCGTCGGTCGCGATCGTCGCCATCTGCGTGTAGGAAACGGCGACCTTCGGATGCTCCGCCGCGAGTTCGAGGTGCTGCTGGTGCTCCTTCGGACAGTAGTGACCGCGCGCGAGCGTGAGGATCAGGGGATCGTCGCCCTGCAGCTCGCTGAGCTTGCGAGGGACGTCTTCGTGGTCGGGCAGCTCGTAGTCGGGAAACGTGCCCCCGGGAACGATGTCGGAGCGCATCGTGTCCTCCCTCAACCCACCACAGCCGGGCCCGCGCCGACGGGCTTCGACGCTGTCGCAATCTCGCGCTGGAGAGTGCGCAGAGCGGCGACGTAGATCTCAGAGAACGTCGGGAAGGGCTGGATCGTGTCGGAGAGGACGTCGAGTGGGACGTGGGCTCGGATCGCGAGCGTCGCCTGCTGCAGCCACTCGCCCGCCTCGGGACCCAACGCGTAGGCGCCCGTCAGCCGCTCCCCGTCGCTGAGCAGCGTGAGAAAACCGTTCTCTTCGGCGTACGAGCGCGTGTAAGTGGCGGTCTTCGCAACCCCCGATACCGGGACCATCGCGCTGCAACGGCCCGCCGAGGCTCCGACCGCCGCCGCTTGCGGGTCTGTGTAGACGACGCGCGGAACGGCCTCGAAGTTCGCCTTCCGCGGCTCGCCGAGAATGTTCGCGGCGACCACTTCGCCCTGGTACTTGCCGACGTGCGTGAGCGGCCAAAGGCCGTTGACGTCGCCGATCGCCCACAGGTTCTCCGCCGCGCGCAGGTGGGCATCGACGGGCACCCCGTGCGCGTCGGGCTCGACTCCGACGCGTCTCGAGGCCGATGCCCGCGACCCGGGGCGCCGGCCGGTCGCCACCAGCAATCGCTCGCCGCGGAGCTCGCTCCCGTCGTCGAACTCGAGCACGTAGTCATCGCCGTCGCGACGCGCGGCGGTCGCATTCGCCGAGAGCACGAGCTCGATGCCCTCGCCGGCGCAGAGCCTCGCCGAGCGCCTCACCGAGAGGCGCGGGCTCCCGCGCGAGCACGTGCTCGCCATGTCGATGATTGCCGCCTCGCCGCCGAGTCGATGAACGGCCTGCGCCATCTCCACGCCCGACCGGCCCACCACCGAGAATGATCAGGCGGCGCGGAACGGCCTTCATGGAGGTCGCCTCGCGGCTCGTCCAAACGCCCTCGAGCTCGCGCAAGCCCGTGACCGGCGGTATCACCGGATCGGCGCCGTTGGCGAGGACCACGTGGTCGGCGGTATGGCGCACGCCGTCGACCTCGACGACGCCCGGCCCCGCCAGCCGTCCATTGCCGCGCAGCAGGTCGATACCGTTTTCGGCCAGCCAGCGCTCCTGTCCTGCGTCGGAGTATTCGGAGACGATGAAGTCACGCCACGCGAGCGCCGCCTTCACATCCACGTCCGCGGTCGCAGCGGCCTCGCGCGCGCCATGCACCGCCTCGCCGGGTCGCAACAGCGTCTTCGAGGGTATGCAGGCCCAGTAGGAGCACTCCCCGCCCACGAGCTCGCGCTCCACGACTGCCACGCGCAGGCCACCCTCCGCCAGGGCTCCCGCGCAGTGCTCGCCCGGCGAGCCGCCGCCGAGCACGATGACGTCGTAGTCGCTGCTCATGTCGGCAACTCCTCGCCCGCGCTCTCGCGCACCATGTAGAGCGCGTACCAGTCCGGCCAATTCGGGTCCGCTTCGCCGATTCGTTGCTCGTGCTTGCCGTGCGCGGCCCTGCCCGCCTCAGCGCGCTGCGAGGTCCTGTGCGGACTCATACGTCGTCGCCATTTGTCGCCCCTTTCTCAGCGGCCCGGCAGCCGTGTCTTGATCTCTTGCGAGCAGCCAGCCATTCCGTCCGGATCGCGGAAAGACGCAGCGGAACGCAGCGAGGGCGCTGGGGCCGACGCGGCGGGTCTCCGCTGCAGCAGGGATCGGCAAGGGCCCTTTCCTCTCGTCCACGGACGCTCGACCCGAGGACGCGTCGGGTCCGACATTCTTTGCACTCGCCCGAGCGGAAGTCAAGGCCTTCGTGCCAAAGTCGCCGAGCGTTGGGTCGAGCGCGACATGTAGGCCCAACAGGACGACAGGGACCCGACCCAATCGGGCGCAAAGGTTGCGGAGATACCCGGGTTAGACGCTAGACGCCGCTGCCGATGGGGTCCGGGTGTTCCAACGGGACAGAACTGCAGGGAGGCCGACTGAGCAGCAGCACCGGTTCGCGGGAGAGCGCGGCGGGACCCTCGGCGGCAATGCTGCGATGTTCGGGAGCTCCGTCTTCGTGTACCGCGACGAAGGCTGGCGGACCTGCCGCTGGCTCGTAGACCGTGACGGCGAGGTCGTCGACTTCGTCTCGCTCCACCATCCTGTCGAGCGGGCCTCGTCTCGCTTCGTTCGCGCGGATTCCGCTGCAGACCCCGCGCCTCTCGCCGACTAGCGCCCCGACCTCACGGGCCTGGCCGTGCGACGGTGTCCCCGCGCTAGGAATACTGCAACAGCGCTGACAACCTTCGCGCAAAGGCGCTGCCGTCTAGTACCTTACGCACAGCCCACTAGTGCACAGGAGGCGGTGTGAGGCGTCGTGATGGTTCGAAGGGAAGCGCGGGCCGGGCGATCGGGCGCGCGGGTCTATGCATGTTGTTGGTCGCGACGCTCGCGGGCGGACTGACCGCGTCGGCAAGTGGTGCAGGCGTGCGGCCCGCACGCTCTGGACTCGCGCCGCGCGCCCGTGCGTCGATCACCGGTGGTCATGGAATCACGATCGAAACCGCGTCGTGGCAGGTGGCCGTCGTCGCCTTCGACCCTACGGAAGAAGGTGGGGAAGAAGTGAAGGCGTGTGGTGGCGTGATCATCGGCGAACAAAAAGTCCTCACGACCGCCGAATGCATCTACAACTTCGAAAAGATTCCGACGTTACCCGTTGCCGCCGCAGATGTTTACGTCGTCGCTGGCCAGGCAAACGTCAATCGGGCGGAAGCGAAGACCACGGGGGTTCGCGTCAGCGAACTGGAACAGCATCCCTACTTCGCAGTGAACTCGCCCGCGAGCGCCGATGACCTCGCGTTGCTGAAGCTCGAAAAGCCCCTCACCCTGGGGGGCCCGACCCAGAACGCGATCGGACTGGTCGGCGAGAACGCGATCTTGCCGGAAGGCACGAACGTCGGCCTGGCCGCATTCGGTGAAACGAGCGCGCCCGGAAACTTCGGCGCTTTGAATTGGCTAGGGATGACGCTCACGTTTCCGCGCAGATGTGGAGGCGAAGACGATGCTCTCTACCTGTGCGCGAGCACGCCAACGGGCTCGGTCTGCTTTGGAGACTTCGGCAGCGGGCTCGAACTACCCGAATCGCCGACAAAGCTCGCGGGGATCACCGACTACGTTCAGTCAGGGGGCGCCTGCAGCGATGGCGCAATCGGTTTCTTCGCGAACCTCGCGGCGCCCGAGATTCGCGACTGGATTACCGAAGGCAATCGCGAACCGCCACAAGCACCGCGCGGGGGCGGCGCGGTCATTCGCGGCGTTCTCAGCGTCGGACATCCGCTCACGTGCGAACCCGGGAGTTGGCTCCCCAACCCGACCATCACGATCCTCTTCGTTGACAGCTCCGGCGGCATCATCCTCCAAGCTGGCTCGTCCGAGACCTATCAGCTCACGTCGGCCGACGTCGGACGCACGATCTATTGCGAAGTGCGAGCGACCACCGCGGGCGGCACGGGGTTCGGCCGCACCGAAGCACTCGAACCGATAAAGCCCGCCTCTCTGCCTCTCGCCTCGGCCGGGCCATCGTCATCACCGGTGGCGGCTCCCGGTGTCGCCGGCGAACCGCATAGCACGATCTCACTGCCGGCCAACCGTATTCAGGTGAAGGGCAACGCGGCCGTTGTCAAGCTGTCCTGCCACGGCACTGTGGCGTGTGTGGGCAGGCTCACACTGTCCGTCAAGCCCGCTGGCAAGCGAAAGAGCCACACGCACTCCCGTCTCGTTACCCTCGGCAGCGTGGGCTTCCGCATCGCGGGGGGAGAAACGAAATCCGTGAAGCTCAAGCTGAGTGGATCGGCACGCGGCCTACTCGCCGCTGGCCACGGGCGCCTCGCCGCCGCGACGCTGTCGATTCGGATGGACGAAGCGACCTCATCTCGCACCCAGCACAAGAACGTCGAACTGATCGCGCAGCGCACGCACCGGTAGCCACGCCCGGTATCGGCTACCTGAGCAGAACCGAGTGGCTGCGGCGAGGCGCATGCCGGGCCTCGTCCTTGTGCCTAACACCCCTCCACCACGGTCTCCGTGTCTCTGCAAACGGATCATCCGCCAGAAACGCGCGGGAAGAACATCGGTCCTGGGAACCGGTGGCCGGCCACCGGCGGCGCCGCATGCACGAGGACGTGCGCGACATCCGACCGCGTCCCTAGCGTCGCGCGGTCATGCATGCGAGCCCCCTCACCGAGCGCTGGCTCGATCAGCTGAACCCAGAGCAGCGAGCCGCGGCGACGTACAGCGGCGGGACGCTGCTGATCCTTGCGGGCGCCGGGACGGGAAAGACGACGACGCTCTGCGCACGCGTTGCCTGGCTGCTGGATCAGGGCGTTCCCGCCGAGCGCATCCTGCTGTTGACCTTCACGCGACGTGCCGCGCGCGAGATGGTCGAACGCGCGCGTACCCTTGCCGCCATCACCGGGCCGGCGGCGGGACGAATCCTCGGCGGAACGTTCCACTCCGTCGCGCACAAGATGGTGCGACTGCACGCCACGTCCGTGGGTCTGCCGGCCGGCTTCGGTGTGCTGGACGCAGGCGACGCCGCGGACCTGCTCGACCTCATTCGTGAGGAGCATGGTGGCGCCACGCGCGCTCGGCGCTTTCCGCGAGCGCCCACGATGCTCGACATCTACTCGCGGACCGTCAACGCGCAAGCACCGCTCGTGGAGGTTCTCGCGGCGTGGTTCCCGTGGTGCGAGGAGCACGCCGAGGATCTCGGCGAGATCTTCCGCGCGTACGGACGGCGCAAGCGCACGCTCGGACTGATCGATCTCGACGACCTACTGCTCTATTGGCGCGCGCTCAGCGGCGACGAGGTGATCGGTGCACAGATCGCGGGCTCCTACGACCACGTGCTCGTCGACGAGTATCAGGACGTCAACTCGCTGCAGGTCGACATCGTGGCGAATCTGCGCACGGAGAGCGCGGGCCTGACGGTGGTCGGCGACGACTTTCAGGCGATCTACGGATTCCGCGCCGCGAGCGCCGATCATATTCTCGAGTTTCCGAATCGGTTCAGCGACTGTCACACCGTGACCCTCGAGCGCAACTACCGCTCGACGACGCCGATCCTCGCGGTTGCCAACGCCGTCTCCCAGCAGGATCGCCTCGGGTTTCACAAGGAGCTCTGGAGCGAGCGCGACGGCGGAGCGCAGCCGGAGCTCCTCTTCGCCCGCGACGAAGCGCAACAGGCGCGCGAGGTGTGCGAACGCGTCCTCGAGGCACGCGAGGAAGGCATGGAGCTGCGCGCCCAGGCGGTGCTCTTCCGAGCGGGGCACGACTCGGACGTGCTCGAGCTCGAGCTCACACGCCGCGACATTCCGTTCGTCAAGTACGGCGGCTTGCGATATCTCGACGCCGCGCACGTGCGGGACCTCGTCGCGCTTCTGCGCCTGATCGACAATCCGGCGGATGAGGTGAGCTGGTTCCGGGTGCTGCAGCTGCTCGAGGGCGTCGGCCCGACGAAGGCCCGCCGTGTCATCGAGGCCCTGCGCCCGCCGAGCGGTGGCGCGCCCGACCCGACCCGCCTCTCACACGCCTGCTGCGCAGATCCCCGAGGGCTCGCGAGGGCATGCCCGCGCCCTCCTCGAGGCGATTGCGTCCGATTCGAGTACCGTCGCAGCCCGCGTTGACCGGCTGAGCGACGCGCTCGCCCCACTCGTTCGCCTGCACTATCCCGACGGCGCGCTGCGCGTGTCAGACCTCGATCAGCTCCTCGCCGCGGCGCGAGGCGCGGAGGACCTGCGCCAGTTCGTCTCCGAGCTCGTGCTCGACCCCCCGAGCTCGACGGCGGATCTCGCGGGGCCGCCGCACCTCGACGAGGACTACGTCGATCCTCACCACCGTGCATTCCGCGAAGGGGCTCGAGTGGGACGCGGTGCACGTGATCTCCGTCTACGACGGGAACTTCCCCGCGGATATGAACGCCTCGAGCGAGGAGAGCGTCGCCGAGGAGCGCCGTCTCCTCTATGTCGCGCTCACGCGCGCGCGCCGCCGGCTTCACGTCTACGTACCCCAGCGCTACTACCACCGCCCGCATGGCTCCGACGACGCCCACGGTCTCGGCCAGATCTCGCGCTTTCTCACGCCAGAGGTCCAGCAGCTGTTTGCCATCACACGCACCGCCGAGCCGACGAGTGCGCTTCGCGGCACGATCGCACCGGAGCGTCGGATAGAGGTCTCCGTCGACGCTCTCTTCGGGTGACTTCGCGCAGTGCAGCCGCGCCATGAGCCCGCCGCGCTTCTACTAGGCTCGTCTCAGTGTCACTGTCTGCGTTCACGGGCCGGTGGCGTCCGATCCGGCCGGTAGGTCCCCGGGTTGGCAGTGGGCTGACTCTTAGGCTCGCTGTCGTCCAGTTCGGACTGACCGACATGCGTTGTGTCGCCCACTGCCGCCCGAGGATCGCCGGCGTGACCTGATAGGAGCTTGGCTCCCGCCCCGACTGAGGCATGTCCACCGGCAATCCGCTTCGCAGGTGGTCACTCAAACGAAGGGACGGGACACATGATCGTGATCGGCACGGACCCACACAAGCAGAGCCACACCGCGGCGGCGCTCGATGCGAGGACAGCCACGCACGTCGACGGGCTCACCGTCAGGGCGCGCGATGAAGGCCACGAACGGCTGCTGGCCTGGGGACGAGCACTGGACGTCGAGCGCGTGTGGGCGATCGAGGACTGTCGCCACGTATCCGGTGGCCTCGAGCGCTTCCTGGTGCGCTCCGGCGAGCGGGTGGTGCGCGTGGCGCCCAAGCTGATGGCCGGCGCGCGCAGGTCGGCGCGCGAGTTCGGCAAGTCCGATCCACTGGACGCCGACGCGGTAGCGCGTGCCGCGATCCGTGTGGGCATCGACGCGCTTCCCGCAGCCCGGCTTGCGGGTCCCGAGCGCGAGATCGCGCTCCTGCTCGACCACCGCGAGGACCTGGTCGCTGAGCGCACGCGCATCCAGCAGCGCCTGCGCTGGCTGCTGCATGACATCGACCCCTCACTCGAGGTCCCCGAGCGCTCGCTCGGCCAGGCGCGCACGCTCGTGCGCCTTGCTCGCCGTCTGCGGGGCATGGAGCAGACCACGCAGGTGCGTATATCTCGCGAGCTCGTGCGGCGCTCCTCGGGGCTCTCGCGCTCCGCGAACGAGCTCGAGCGCGAGCTGCGCGTGCGCGTGGCGCGCGAGGCACCGCAGCTGCTCTCGCTGCCAGGGTGCGGAGCGCTGACAGCGGCGAAGCTGATCGCCGAGGTCGCCGGCGCCGGGCGCTTCGCCTCCGACGCGAAGCTCGCGATGCTCGCAGGCGTTGCCCCGCTCGATGCCTCCTCGGGCAAGCAGCGGCGCCATCGGCTGAACCGCACAGGCAACCGACAGCTCAACCTGGCGCTACATCGAATCGCGATTACGCAGGCGCGGGTGCACGCGCCGGCGCGGGATTACCTCGCTCGTCGCGTGGCCGAGGGCAAGACCCGCAGTGAGGCGCTGCGGGCGCTCAAGCGCCACCTCGCGCGCCGCGTTCACCGCCTTCTCTCAATGCCATCCGGCAACATCGATCAGCGGGCACGGATCGACGTCAATGCCGCAATTTCCGTGCCCTGCTTGACATAGGAGCAACGCGTGCCGCAGACGCGATACGCAAACAGCGATGGCGTCTCGATCGCCTACCAGGTCGTCGGCGATGGGCCGATCGACGTGCTCGCGCTCTTCGGCTGGATAACCCAGGTCGAGCACGTCTGGGAGGAGCCTTCGCTGCGGCGCTTCATCGAGCGTCTCACGAGCTTCTCGCGGCTGATCCTCTTCGACCGTCGTGGCATCGGGCTCTCCGATCCCACGAGCGATGGCTTCGACCTCGACGACGAGGTGCGCGATGCGATCGCGGTGCTCGATGCCGCGGGCAGCGAGCGAGCGGCACTCTTCACGTATACGGGCGGCGGAATGGTGGGCGCGCGACTCGCCGCGCGCCATCCCGAGCGCGTGGGCGCGGTCGTGATGTACGCGTCGATCATGCGCTCCACGGCTGCTCCCGGGTACGAGTGGACGCACACGATCGACGAACGAAAGGTGTTCGTCGACGAGCTGGTCTCGGAATGGGGCAATGCCAGCAACGTCGAGCTCTTCGCCCCCTCACGAGTCGGCGACGAGCGCTTTCGCGACTGGTGGGCGCGCATGCAGCGCCTCGCCGGCAGCCCAGGGACGATGCGCAGGATGCTCGACGCGACCAACGACATGGACGCGCGCGAGGAGCTTCCCGCGATCGCGGTGCCCACGCTCGTGCTCCACCGCGAGGGCGACCAGTTCGTCGACCTCCGGCACTCGCAGTACATCGCGCAGGAGGTGCCGGGCGCGCGCCTGCTCACGCTCCCGGGAATTGACACGCTTCCGTGGGTCGGCGAGCCCGACGCCGTGCTCGAGGCGATTCAGGAATTCCTCACCGGCGAGCGATCGGGCGCAGCGGCGCAGCGAGCGCTGCTCACCGTCCTGTTCACCGACATCGTCGACGCGACCGGCCACGCGCGAACGCTCGGCGATGCCCGCTGGCGCGACCTCCTCGCCCATCACGACGCGATGCTCAGGAGCGAGCTCGAGCGCTTCGAGGGCCGCGAGGTGAAGACGATCGGCGACAGCTTCCTCGCCGTCTTCTCGGGCTCGCCCTCTCGCGCGCTCCGCTGCGCGCGCGAGATCACGAAGGCGATGCACGAGCTCGGCATCGAGATCCGCGTGGGGATGCACACCGGCGAGTGCGAGCTGATGGGAGAGGACGTGGGCGGCATGGCCGTTCACATCGCGTCGCGCCTGCAGGCGCTTGCGGCGCCCGGAGAGGTGCTCGTGTCAGGTACGACCTGCGGCACCGTCGTCGGTGCGGGCTTCGAGTTCGATAGCAAGGGCACCTGCGAGCTCAGGGGCGTGCCCGGCGAGTGGCCGCTCTTCGCGCTCTCGAGCTAGCCGCCTACTGGCCGACGAGGCCTTCCCAAGGATGCGGTTCGAGGCGCTCGCTCACAGGGGAGTACGCGTGCGCGATCGCGGCGACCTGCGCGCTCGTGAGCGCCTTTCGGAATTCCTTCGGCGCCGCCGAGTCGCTGATAGGCGCGTTCGACCATCTTGCCGAGCAGCGTGAGGTCGAAGTTGCCGTCGTAGACGGAGATGATGTAGGTGTCGACGTTCTGGCGCAAGAAGGCGCGCGCCGCGGGCGGCGTGGACTTGCTCGCGTTCAGCGTGGCTTCGATTTGCGCGAGCCCATGGTTCACGAGACCCGCGCCGAGTTCGTAGACCCCCGCGATCCCCGAGCCTGCGCCCGTCAGTTCTTCGCCGTGCGCGACGAGCGGCGCGTACATCCCCTGCGCGCGCGCGGCGGCGAGGACGATGAGCTGCCTGAGCGCCGCGATGCGCTGCTTGAGCTCACGTTCGCGGCGCGCCTGAAGCGCCTGCTGCCTGCGCAGCGCGCGCGGATCGCGTGTGCGATGCGTGCTTTCGTGCCGGAGCGCTGAGGCGTGGGGGATGCCGCGGTCGAGCAGCGGCCATGCGAGCCGCGCGGCCGCGACCTCGTGCGCGACGGCTCCCCGGCGGGCGAGGAGCGCCTGCGCGACCTGCGCGAGGCCCGCCCGCCGTGATTGCAGTTCCGCGCCGTTCGCGGATTGCGAGCTCCCGCACGCCGCAAGGGGCCCGGCGCAGAAGGCCAGCAGGCTCACGACGACACCGAGCTGCTTCAGCTTGGACATCGAGGCCGACGCCGTCGGGCGCCTCGCCAACGCGCCACCTCAGGTGCCGAGCAGGTCCACCACGAACACGAGCGTTTCGTTGGGCGGGATCTTCGGCGGCGCTCCCCGCGCGCCATAGCCGAGCGCGGGCGGGATGATCAGCTCGCGGCGGCCGCCGACGCGCATGCCCGCGACGCCCTCTTCCCACCCCGGAATCACTTCGTGCTGACCGAGCGTGAAGCTGAACGGTTCGCCGCGGTCCCATGACGCGTCGAACTTCGAGCCATCCGCGTAGAGGACGCCCACGTAGTTGACGGTGACGTGACTCCCGGGGCCCGCGACCGGCCCCGTGCCGGTGACGATTTCCTTCGTCACGAGCGTATGTGGCGGCGATCCCGTTGGCGGCGTGACGCTTGGTTCCTTGGATAGCGGGCCACTCGTCGGAGTCGTGGGCGCGGACGACGACGCGCTCGTCTGCGCTTCGCCGGAGGAGCCGCTCGAGGAGCTGCTCGAGCTCGACGAGCCGCACGCGGCCACGACGGCGGCGATGCCGACGCCGGCGAGGACCATCGCGACGCGCGGGAGCTGGCGGGCGGGGCGCATGACGACGCGCAGCCTAACGGAGCATCGCTCGCCGCGCGTCAGGACCCCACGCAGCGCTCGTAGACGACCCACGAGCGGTCGCGCGCCGTCGGATGAAAGCCCGCCGGAACGCTCGGGATGAGCGGGTGCGGTTCATTGGGGTCGAGGATGTAGTGCGTCGCCTGCGTGCTCGCGGCTTCGATGTATGTGCCCTCCGTGATGCGCTGCACCCGCTCGCTCGCGATCCGCCCCGGCTTCACCTGCAATCGCAGCGCGAGCAGCGGGATCGGCGCATGGTTGGGCACACCGATCGGGCCACACCTGACACCGACGGCGCCGGTGCGCACGAGCGCCACGAGGTCGTCCTGGACCCTGCTGTTCGCCAGCGAGGTTGCGGAACTGGCGGTGCACGCGCCCGTACTCGCCAGGGATCGACGCCACGAGCCCCACGAGCACGAGGCTGCCCGCGAGCCCCCAGATGCGCCGCCGCACGTCGCCCGTGGGCAGCAGCATCCAGCCGAACGCGCCCGCGCCGCAGAAGATGCACAGGATCGCGGACGCGAGGAACGCATAGCGCGTGTCGATCGGCAACCCGAAGGCCGCGAGCACGGCGAACACGATCACCGCGACGACGCCCACAATCGCCCCCAGGCGTGCGCGCGGGAGCAGCCACGCAAGCGAGAGCACCCCGCCGAGCGCCGCGCCGACGAGCTCCACGGGGCGCATGATCTCGCCGATGCGCCGCGGGATGTACTCGGGCACATTGCCGATTCCCGTCACGCGCGCGAGCGTTGCCGCAGTTTCCTTCGTGTGCGTCAGCGACCAGAGCGCGTTTCCCGTCACGAGCAGGTCTCCGAGCAGCCACAGCGCCGGCGCCGAGACGACGATCGCCGCAAGCCCTGCGAGCTCCCGGGGCGCGAATCGCCCGCCGATCGCGAGGTAGAGCCAGTAGAGCCCGGAGAAGACCCACGCTTCCGGGCGCAGCAGGCCCGCGAGCGCGAGCAGTGCGAGCACGGGCGCCCCCGCGCGCGGGCGCCGCGTCTCGACGAGCATCGCTCCGAGCATGAGTGCGAGGAAGGGGATGTCGATGTATGCACGCGAGCCGTAGGAGAGGATCGGATTGCGTGTGAGCAGGAGCACCGCGGCGAGCGCGCCGGCGGGGCGGTTGAACCACTCGCTCCCGAGCCGGTAGACGAGGTACCCACAGGTCGCGAGCGCGACGTACCCCACCCACACCGTGATCTCGCTCACCGCGCTCGGGCCGAGCGGCGAGAGCACGAAGCCGAGCGCCTCCATCAGCGGGTGCGGCGTCGGCGCGATCGGGATCGCGTACTGGGGGTTTTCGCCGTGTGCCGCCTGCTGGCCCCAGACGAGCGCGTAGAGCGTGTCGTAGTTCGCGAACCCCACGCCGAGGATCGCCCGCAGGAGCACGGCGCCGGCGCCGATCGTGATCGCCACCCGCACCCGCGCGAGCCAGCGCTGCGAACCCATATCCGCATGAGCTCGGGGTGGCCCCTGCGCCTCTGCGCGCTTCGCGAAAGGGCCGATGTGGCGGCGAGCAGCGGCCGCGCGGAGCCTTGGTGGAGCGGGGCTGCTCACCGCGTAGACGCTACCTGCAGGCCCACGCGGTTGGAGCACCGGGCCGCGGATACACTCAGCCTCCAGTGCCAAGCGAGGGCCAGGACACAGAGCAGGTCGAGGGGCGAGGGCGCTCGCTCTACCGGCGCCACCGTCCGCGAGCCTTCGCCGAAGTCGTCGGGCAGGACGCGGTGGTGCGCACGCTGCGCAACGCGGTCGAGCGGGGAAAGGTTCACCACGCGTACCTCTTCGTCGGCTCGCGCGGGACCGGCAAGACCTCGATGGCGAAGATCCTTGCGGCATGCCTGAACTGCGAGCGCGGGCCGACGACGGAGCCCTGCGGCGTGTGCGCCTCCTGCCGCGCGATCGCGGCCGCGACGTCACTCGACGTGATCGAGATGGACGCCGCGTCGAACAACTCCGTCGACGACATTCGCGAGCTGCGCGAGCGGATCGCATTCGCGCCGATCTCGGGTCGCCACAAGGTCTACATCCTCGACGAGGCGCACATGCTCTCGCAGCCCGCGTGGAACGCGTTCCTGAAGACGCTCGAGGAGCCGCCGCCCGCGACGGTCTTCGTGCTCGCGACGACGGAGGCGCAGAAGATCCCCGCGACGGTCATCGACCGCTGCCACCGCTTCGACTTCCAGCGCCCCTCCGCCGAGCAGGTCGCGACCGTCGTGAGCCGCGTCGCTGACGCGGAGCAGATCGATGTCCCGCCCGAGGCGGTCGTCGCGATCGCGCGCTCGGCCACGGGCAGCTTCCGGGACGCGCTCGGCACGCTCGAGCAGCTGGTCACCTATAGCGGCGCGCAGATCGCGCTCGACGATGTGCTCGCGGTGCTCGGGATCGTCGACGTCGAGATCCTCGGCGAGCTGATCGACGCGGTCGCTGACGGCGACCCCGCGCACGCATTGCTCGCGGTGTCGCGCTGCCTGGAAGGCGGGCGCGACGCGAGCGCCGTGGCGTCCGACCTCGAGGGCCGCGCACGCGACCTCCTGATCGTGCAGACGCTCGGGGGGCTGCCGGCGGAGCTCTCGCTCACTCCCGAGGCCGACGCGCGACTGCTCGCGCAAGCAGAGCGCGCGGGGCGCGCGACGGTGGTGCGGCTGCTCGAGCTCCTCGCTGCGGCCACCGAGGCGACGCGTGCCGGTGCGGACGCGAGGACGCAGCTCGAGCTGGCGCTCGTGAAGGCGGCGAGCCCCGCCATGGAGGATTCGAACGCTTCGCTTCTCGCCCGCATCGAGCGGCTCGAAGCGAGGATCGCCGGTGGCGCCGACGACGAGCCGCGTACGCCTGCGCCGGTCGCCGAGGACCTCCCGCCCGCGAGCACCCCCGAGGATCCGCCGCCCCCCGGGGATGCGCCACCCCCCGAGTACCCGCCGCCCGCGAGCATCGCGGAGGAGCTGAGCGCGGCCGAGAAGGCCGAGGAGAAGGGAAGCGAGGTCTCCGTCCACGAGGACACGCCCGTCCCCGCGGGCGACCTCGACGCTCTGCGGGAGCAGTGGCCGCGGGCGCTCGAGCTGATCCGCGGCGAGAACGCGTTGCTCGGAGCGCTCATCGCGGAGTCGCAGCCGGTGCACGTCGACGGCGAGGAAGTGACGCTCGCGTTCTCCCCGAGCGCGGCGTTCCTGAAGCGCAAGGCCGAAGACCGGGTCCACCACACGACCGTGAGAGAGCAGCTTCAGCGGGTCACGGGCAGGCGCGTGCGGCTCTCCTACGAGCTGCGCGAAGGGATCGCGCAGCCCCAGCACACGCGCGCCGAGGAGGAGCTCGTCGCCCGTCTCGTCGCGGAGCTCGACGCGGAAGAGCTGCCCGCAACAGAGCTCTCCGAGTAGCGTTGGACGGCTTCGCTCCCCCGGTCCAGCGCCTCGTCGCAGAGCTCTCGAAGCTTCCGGGCATTGGCACTCGCACGGCGCAACGCCTCGCCTTTCACATCCTGCGCGCACCGCCCCAGGATGCGCTCGGCCTCGCCGCGGCGATCCACGAGGTCAAGGAGAAGATCGGGCTCTGCGAGGTCTGCTTCAACCTCGCCGACGAGCCGCGCTGCCGCATCTGCCAGGACGGCCGGCGCGACACCGCGGTGATCTGCGTCGTCGAGGAGCCGAGCGACGTGATCTCGATCGAGCGTACACACGAGTTCCACGGCCTCTACCACGTGCTCGGCGGAGCGCTCTCGCCGATCGACGGCATCGACCCCGAGGACCTCAAGATCGCCGAGCTCTACTCGCGCGTCCGCGCGGCCGCGTCCAACGGCGGCGCGGTGCAGGAGGTCATCCTCGCGACCAACCCCACGACGACTGGCGAGGCGACTGCGCTTCACATCGCCGCGGAGCTGCACGGCCGCGAGCCCGAGCTGACGCTCACGCGCCTCGCCTCGGGGTTGCCGGTTGGCGCGGACCTCGAGTACGCCGACGAGGTCACCGTGAGCAAGGCGCTCGCGGGACGACTTGCCCTTTAGCAAGCAGCGCACGCGCACTATTCTCCGCCCGTGCCAGGAATCGTCCTAATGAAGTTCGGCGGCACGTCCGTCGCCGACGCAGAGCGCCTCAAGCACGCCGCGCGGCGGATGGCGCAGAAGCGCGAAGCCGGCCACGCGGTCGTCGGAGTGCTCTCCGCGCGCGGGAAGACGACTGACGAGCTGATCGCGATGGCGGACGAGATCTCGGAGAACCCCGATCCCGGCGAGATGGACATGCTGCTCTCGACGGGCGAGCGGATCTCGTGCGCGCTCTGTGCGATCGCCCTCCACGATCTGGGCCACCCCGCGATCTCGCTCACCGGCTCCCAGGCGGGCATCCTCACCGACACCTCGCACACGAAGGCGCGCATCATCGACGTCCGGGCGGACCGCATCAGGGAGGCGCTCGCCGCAGACCAGATCGTGCTCGTCGCCGGCTTCCAGGGCGTCTCCACGGACCAGCGCGTAACGACGCTGGGACGCGGCGGCTCGGACACGACCGCGGTCGCAGTCGCCGCGGCGCTCGAGGCGGAGGTGTGCGAAATCTACACCGACGTCGCGGGCGTCTTCAGCGCCGATCCGCGGATCGTCCCCGAGGCCCGAAAGCTGCCGTTCGTCTCATTCGAGGAGATGCTCGAGATGTCGGCTTCAGGCGCCGGCGTGCTGCAGCTGCGCTCGGTCGAGTACGCGCGCAACCACGATGTACGGATCCACTGTCGATCCTCGTTCGAGGATGCCCCCGGTACCGTTGTGATCTCGGAAGGAGAGATGATGGAGCACAAGGAGCGACCGCTGATCACGGGTGTCACGCACTCCACCTCGGAGGCCCGTGTCACGCTGCTCGGCCTGCGTCACGAGCCGGGAGTCGCGGCGAGCGTCTTCGAGGCGCTCACGGAGGCGAACGTGAACGTCGACATGATCGATCAGAACGTGCCCGGCTCCGCGGGCGGGAAGGCGGAGATCTCGTTCACCGTGCCACACGACGACCTGCGGGTCGCGACGCGCGCGCTCGCACCGATGACGGACAGCGTCTTCGAGCGCATGGACACGCAGCCGGAGATGGGCAAGGTGTCGATCGTGGGCGCCGGCATGCGCACCCATCCCGGCGTCGCGGCGAAGGTCTTCCGCGTGCTCGCCGAGGAGGGCATCAACATCGACATGATCTCCACCTCGCCGGTTCGGATCTCCTGCGTGATCGGTCGCGGGCAGGTGGAGCGGGCCGTGCGTGCGTTGCACAGCGCCTTCGAGCTCGGCGCCGATGCGGTCACCGCGGAGGCGCCGTTCAGCGCGGGCGGCCTCTAGCAGGAGCGGCTCACGCGCGCAGCGAGCGCTGGAGGGACTCGAGCACGCGCACGACCCGCAGGCCACTGCTGCCGTCCGAGCGCGGAACGCCTCCCGTCCTCACGCACTCGACGAAGTGCTCGCACTCGACGCGCAGCGGCTCGACGTTCGAGAGGCGCGGCGAGAAGATGTCACCGCTGCGCGCGAGGTACTCGCCCCAGGAGCGCACGTCCTCGTCGAAGCCCTTGTCGTAGACCGTGAGCTTGCCCTCGAGCGCCATGTCGTCGAAGGTCGCCATCCGCCGGGCGCCGACGATCGTCATCCGGCGCTCCTTGTGCGGGTCAAGCCACGAGAGGTGGAGGTGCGCGGCGGTGCCCGACGGGAACCGCAGGTAACAGAAGACGACGTCCTCGACGCCCTCGCGCAGGTAGGACTCGCCGCGCGCAAAGCACTCGACCGGCTCCTCGCCGAGGAGGTGGAGGACGACGGAGACGTCGTGCGCCCCCAGGCTCCACAGCGCGTTCTCGTCAGAGCGCAGCTTGCCGAGGTTCACGCGGTTGCCGTAGAGGTAGTAGAGATCCCCGAGCTCGCCTCCCTCGACCATCTCCTTGAGGCGCTCAACCGCCGGGTGGTACTCGAGGAGGTGCCCGACCATCAGCACCCTGCCGGCTTGCGCCGCTGCCGCGATCACCGCCTCCGCCTCCGCGGTCGTCTGCGCCATCGGCTTCTCGACGAAGCAGTGCTTGCCCGCAGCGAGCACCGCCACGGCGAGCTCCGCATGCGTCGGAACCGGCGTCGCGAGCGCGACGGCGTCGAGCTCCGGGTCGTCCAGGAGCTCCTGCAGATCGCCCGTCATCCGTGCCTGCGGGAAGCTCGCACTCCACTTCGTCCGCGCCGCCTCCGAGCTCTCGCACAGCCACTCCAGGCGGCAGCCCGGGATCGCGGCGAAGTTGCGTGCCAGATTCGGCCCCCAGTAGCCGAGGCCGGCGACGCCGACGCGCACGGGCGTCTCCTCCGGCGGGCTCATCGCGCCTGCGCCGCCGCGCCGCGTTGCGCGGAGCGATCACGCGCGAAAGCGTCGATCGCCTCCACGCACCGGCGCCCTGCCTCGCCGTCTCCATAGAGCGGCGGGCGCTCGCTAGGCGGCTTGCGAGCGAGCGCGCTCAGCGCCGCCTCGAGGTCGAGGTCCACGAGCGTGTTCCAGCCGCTCCGCACCGTCTCCATCCACTCTGTGCGCGCTCGCAGCGTTAGGCATGGCACGCCGGCAAGGTACGCCTCCTTCTGGACGCCACCGGAGTCAGTGAGGACGGCGCGCGCCTGGCAGAGGAGCGCGCTGAAGGCCGCGTAGGGAAGTGGCTCGACGAGCTTCACACCACGGCTGCTCGCGAGCGTCTCCTCGAGCCCGCCCGCGCGCAATCGCTCGCGTGTGCGTGGATGCACGGGAAAGAGCACCGGGCCTCTCGATTGCTCCTCGCCGAGCGCTCGCACGAGATCCACGAGCTCGCGCAGTCGCTCGGGCGGGTCGACGTTGCCGGCTCGGTGCGCGGTCAACAGGAGATACTCGCCCGGCACGAGGCCGTAGGCCCCGAGCGCCGCGCCGTCCTGCCGCGCGCGCGGCTGCCAGCGCATCGCGACGTCGACCATCACATCCCCGACGACCTCGACGCGCCCCCCCGCCCTCGAGCCGACGCCCTCCGCAGCGAGGTTCTGCGCCGCGGCCTCCGAGGGGCACAGCAGAAGGCTCGCGATGTGGTCGGTGAGCACGCGGTTGAGCTCCTCGGGCATCGCACGCTCGAACGAGCGCATCCCCGCCTCGATGTGGACGACGGGCCGGCCGGCCTGAGCGCCCGCGAGCGCGCCCGCGAGCGTCGAGTTCGTGTCGCCGTAGACGAGCACCGCGTCGGGCTCGACGCCGACGATGAGGGGCTCGAGCGCCGCGAGCATGCGGGCGGTCTGCGATGTGTTCGTCCCGCCCGCGATGCCGAGCTCGTGGTCGGGCCGCGCGAGGCCAAGCTCGGCGAAGAAGACGCCGGAGAGCGCGTCCTCGTAGTGCTGGCCCGTGTGCACGAGGATCTCCTCGTGGCGCTCGCGCAGGATGCCCGAAACCGCGGCTGCCTTGATGAACTGCGGCCGGTTGCCGACGATCGTGAGGATGCGCACGGGCGCGGAGCCTAGCCGCCCGTCGATGAACGGGGCGCCCTCAGGCGCTCGCCGCCGCGACCACCGAAGTCGACCAGTCGATTACCGAGGTCGGCCTCACGACATGGCGAGAGAGCCCGAGCTCACGGGGCTCCAGCCCGAGCGCGAGGCCGAGCAGTTGCGGAAGGTGAAGCACCGGCATGCCGAGCTCGCGGCCGACGACACGTTCCGCGATCGGCTGCTGCATGTCGAGGTTCAGGTGGCAGAGCGGACACGGGGTCACGAGGCAATCCGCGTCCGCCTCGATCGCGTCGGCGAGGTGACGGCCGGCCTGCTTGAGCGAAGCCTCCTTGTTCATCGTGATGATCGGGAAGCCGCAGCACTTGCGCGCGCCAGCGTAGTCGATGACGGTTCCGCCGAGCGCCTCGATCAGCTGGTCCAGGTAGTGGTCGCGCGGATGCTCTGCGTCGATTTCGAGGCGCTCGCGGGGGCGCACGATGTAGCAGCCGTAGAAGGGCCCCACCTTGAGGTTCGTGAGCGGTCGCTCGACGCGTTCGCGCACCTCGTCGAGGCCGAGCTCCTCGACGAGCACCCAGAGGAAGTTCTTGTTGACGAGGCCGCGCTCGTATGCGATCCCCTCCGCCGCGCGCAGCGTCTCGTTGACGTGCTCGCGGTACTCCGAGCTCGCGTCGAGACGCTCCTGGCACTCGCGCTGCGCGCCCTGGCACGTCGAGCAGATGTTCATCATCATCTCCGCGCCATCGACCGCCTGCGCGAGGGCGAAGGTCCGCGCGTTGAGCGTGTCCGCGAGCTCCTGGTTGTGCTCGGCGATCACCCCCGCTCCGCAGCAGTTCGCGCGGTCGAGCTCCACGAGCTCGATGTCGAGCAGCGGCGCGACCTTTGCCATCGAGCCGTGCAGCTCGGGCGTGAACCCGCGGCTGACGCAGCCCGGCCAGTAGGCAACCTTGATCATTGCTGCGTCTCCCCCTCGGCAGGCTCGCCCGCCGGCGCCTGGTCGTCTTCGTCGTAGCCCGTCACGAACAGGTTGAGCTCGTAGCGTTCACGCGGTTTCTTCTTCTTCGGCTCGACCTTGTCGTAGATCGCGCGCACGCTCTGGAGCGCGGGGCGCGGGAGTCGGTGCCCGAGGATTGCCGTCTTCGGGCTTACCTTGCGCCGGAAGAGCCCTCTGATGACGATCGGCAGCGAGGAGAGCAGCTCCATGGCCGCGGCGGGGTGGAACTTCCCGAACCACGAGTCGCCGCCGTATGAGCGCGGCAGCACTTCCGCCTCGTGCAGCAGCCCGTAGTCGCGAACGAGCGTCGTGAAGGCCTCCTCGTGGCGATGCCCGTTATTCGGATCGACGATCTGCTCGTCGGAGCCGGCGATGCGGCGCAAGCGCATGATCTGGCCCATCGGGTTGACGTCCTTCGGACACGCCTGCACGCATTTGAAGCAGTGGGTGCAGTCGTAGATTCCCTGGGGGTCCACGGAGAGGTCATCGAGGCGCTGGTAGTGCTGGTCGTCGCGAGGATCGCCCACGAAGCGATAGGCCTTGGCGAGCGCCGCGGGCCCGATGAAGCCCGGGTCGACTTCCATCGAGAGGCAGTCCGAGACGCACGCGCCACATTGGATGCAGGCGATCGTCTGCGTGATGTCCACCATGCTCTCGCGCGGAACGATGTACTCGCGCTCGGGCACGGGCTCCTTGTTGATGAGCCACGGGGTGATCCGCTGCACCTTCTTCCAGTGCACCGCGTCCATGTCCACGATGAGGTCCTTGATCACCGGCATGTTCCCCATCGGTTCGACGACGATCGCGCCTCCGGACCCCTTCGCTTTGGAGGCCTCGCGCGCGTCGCTCAGATGCGTGTTGCACGCGAGCGCGGGCTCGCCGTTGATGCGCACGCCGCAAGAGCCGCAGATCGCGGCGCGGCACGAGCAGCGGATGCCGATCGAGCCGTCGACGCGCGCCTTCGCCTGGAGGATGCCCTCGAGCACCGAGTGGTGCTCCTCGAGCTCGACCTTGTGCTCGTCCCAGTAGGGGGCATCGCTGGACTCCGGGTCGAAGCGGCGCAGTCTCAGCCTGAACTCTGCCATCGGCTCAGTACGTCCTCACCTCGGGTTGCCATTGCGTGATCGTGACCTCGGAGTAGCTCACCTCGGGCCCATCCTCGCCGATCGTGAGGTCGATGTGCTTCAGCCACTCCTCGTCGTCGCGCTCGGGGTAGTCCGTTCGGAAGTGCGCGCCGCGCGACTCGCGCCGCTCGAGCGCGGAGACGACGACCCCCTCGGCGCAGTCGAGCATGTAGGAGAGCTCGATCGCCCCGAGCACGTCCTGGTTGAACACCAGCCCGTGATCGTCGATGTGTGCCGTGCGCGACTCCTCGCGCAGGCGGCGAATCGTCTCCAGCGCGGTGCTCAGCCCCTCCTCGTCGCGGTAGACCGCGACGTGCTTGTTCATCGTGTCGCCGAGCTCGGCCTTGATCTCCGAGACGCGTCGTCCCGCGACCGCGGGCCGCGCGAGGATCTCTTCGATCATCGCTTCCTGCTCGCGCACCGCGCCCACGGGCACGCGGGGCATCGGCATCACCGCGGCGCGCCTGGCCGCGTGCTCGCCTGCGCGGCGGCCGAAGATGAGCGTGTCGAGCAGCGAGTTCGCGCCGAGGCGGTTGCCGCCGTGAACCGAGACGCATGCGACCTCGCCCGCGGCGTAGAGGCCAGGGATCGACGTGGCGCCGTCGACGTCGGTCTTGACGCCGCCCATGATGTAGTGCTGGCCCGGCCGGATCGTGATCGGTTCGCGCGTGATGTCCACGCCCGCGAAGTCGCGTCCGATGTTCACGATCTCGCGCAGCGCCTCGAGGATCCGCTTGCGCGGGACCTTCGTGATGTCGAGGTAGATACCGTCGTGGTTCGGGCCGACGCCGCGCCCCTCGAGGATCTCCGTCTGCTCGGCGCGCGAGACGACGTCGCGCGAAGCGAGATCGAGCTTGTTCGGCGCGTAGCGTTCCATGAAGCGCTCGCCCTCGGAGTTCAGAAGGATCGCTCCCTCACCGCGTGCGCCCTCGGTGATGAGAAGGCCGTTCTCGACGAGCGTCGTGGGGTGGTACTGCACCATCTCCATGTCCATGAGCGGCGCGCCGAGCCGGTAGGCGAGCGCGATCCCGTCACCGGTGACGATGAGGCCGTTGGTGGTCGGGTGGTAGGCCTGACCTGCGCCGCCGCAGGCGAGAATCACGTTCTTCGCGGTGAAGAGCTCCAGCTGCCCGGAGCGCACGTCACGGGCGACCGCTCCGCAGCAGCTCCCCGCCTCGTCGCGCAGAAGCGTCGTGACGAACCACTCCTCGAGGCGGTCGATCTGTTCGTGGTACTTCAGGAGCTGCTCGTAGAGGACGTGGAGGATCGCCTGGCCCGTGATGTCCGCGACGTACGCCGTGCGGTTCATCGACGCGCCGCCGAACGCACGCAGGTCCAGTTCACCGTGCTCGTTGCGGTGGAAGTTGACGCCGATGTGCTCGAGGTGCATGACCTCGGCGGCTGCCTCCGAGGTCATGATTTCGATCGCGTCCTGGTCGCCGAGATAGTCGGATCCCTTGACGGTGTCGTAGGCGTGCGAGCGCCAGTCGTCGGCGGGGTCGATCGCCGCGTTGATGCCGCCCGCAGCCGCCACGGAGTGCGAGCGCACGGGATGGACCTTGCTCATCACGGCCACGTCTGCGCCCTCCCGGGCGGCCGCGAGCGCGGCCCGCTGGCCAGCTAGGCCCGCTCCGATGATCAGTACGTCGTGCGCCGGCATTCGCGTCGGGACTCTATAGCGCGAGCGCTACTGCCCGGAGGCCAGCCTGAGAGCCTTGCGAATCTGTGCGAGCGTCACGACGCCCCGCAATACGCCGTCGCCGTCGACCGCCACAACCCCGCCCCAGCGGCCAAGCGCCTCGGAGCGAAGCAGCGTTTCGAGCGGCACATCCTCGGTGATCAGCATGGGGAGCTCGCCCTTGCCCTCGACGACGTCGCTCACCGAGAGCGCGGGACGTCCCGCCGCGATTTCCGCGTCGAGGCGCTCGGAGCTGACGACGCCGAGGAAGTGGCGCGCATGGTCGACGACCGCGTACCACGGCCGTCGCGAGCGCGCGAAGAACTGCTCCTGCGCGTCGAGCAATCGCAGGTCGCCGGGGATCACCGCGGGCTCGCGGTCCATGATGTCCGCGACGGTGAGTCGTTGGATGCGCTGCCCCACGGCGCCCTGCAGCACGGCCGCGCCGCCGCCCTGGTAGAGGAAGACGGCGAAGAGCATCACGAAGATGCCGTCGAAGGAGTCGCCGCGCGCGAACAGGGCGATCGCGCCAAGGCCGAGCGCGAGCGCGCATCCC
Source organism: uncultured bacterium (assembly GCA_963738355.1). Classification (GTDB taxonomy): domain Bacteria; phylum Actinomycetota; class Thermoleophilia; order Solirubrobacterales; family Solirubrobacteraceae; genus Palsa-744. Next base: position 143,920 of record CAVTWF010000009.1, on the reverse strand, counting down.
TGGCCGATGCGGCCTGTGATGCGGGCCGCGGTGTTGCGGTCGCCCGTGAGCTTCCAGATGATCGCCTGCGTGATCTGGCTGCCATCGAGCGGGAACGCGGGGATCAGGTTCAGCGCGAGCACGAGCACGTTCAGCAGCGCGAGCCAGCTCAGCCAGACCACGATCGGCGTCGTGTGGACGCCGCCGCTCACCGTCGCGACCTGCACGAAGTGGTGATCGGACGCGAACGCTTGGCCCGCAGCGATGCTCCCGATGATGACCGCGAGCGTGACGGCGGGCCCCGCTGCCGCCACTCGGAACTGGGCGCCCGGGCCATCGGGCGCTCCCGTCGTCCGCGTCATGCCGCCGAGCGCCCAGAGCTCGATGCCGAGAACCCCCAGCCCGTTGCGGCGTGCCACGAGCGCGTGACCGAGCTCGTGGAGGATCAGCGAGACGAAGAACGAGAGAACGCTTGCGACCGTGACGGCGTAGGTCGTCGTGTAGGAGCCACCGAGCACTTCGTGGAAGTACCGCGTGAAGATGAAGATGTAGAGAAAGAGGATGAGGAACCAGCTGATTCCGACACCGATGCGGATGCCGAAGATGCGAGCTAGCTGGATGGTCGGCCGGACTCCCATGGCTGATATGTCAATGGTAGGGCGGCTCGGCGCCGGCGAGACGCGAAGTGCCCGCTATCGGGCGTCTATCTAGGCGGGCAGGCCGTGGCGCGCGATGATCGCGTCGATGTCGCAGCCCGGCGGCAGCGTTCCGTACTCGAGCCCACCATCGCGCTGAAGGCGCGAGGCGCAGAACGCGTCTGCGACCGCGTGCGGTGCGTAGCGGACGAGCACCGATCCCTGAAGCGAGAGCGCCATGCGTTCGGTCAGCGAGCGGCCTCGCGATTCGAGCGCCGCCGCGTCGCTGGGGTCGGTGCTCGCGAGATCTTCGCGGAGCTTCACGACGTAGGCGTCGAGACGGGAGTCGGCGCCGGCTGCCTCGTCGAGCTCGGCGAGGAACACCTCGAGCGCGCGCGGTGTCCGCGAGAGCGCACGCAGGACATCGAGTGCCATCACGTTCCCAGTGCCCTCCCAGATCGACATCAGCGGCGCCTCGCGATAGAGCCGTGGCATCCCGGACTCCTCGATGTAGCCGTTGCCGCCGAAGCACTCCATCGCCTCGAAAGCGTGGTTCGGAGCACGCTTGCACACCCAGTACTTGCCGACCGCCGTCGCGAGCCGCCTGAAGAGCTCGGCGTCGCTCTCGGCCGCGCTCGTGCCGGCGACGCCGGTGTCCGCGGAGTCAGCGAGCGCCTCGTCGTAAGCGCGGGCGAGGCGCATCGCGAGCGCCGTCGCAGCCTCCGACTCGACGCAGAGGTCGGCGAGGACGTTGCGCATCAGCGGCTGGTCGACGAGCAGCTTGCCGAAGGCGGAGCGGTGAGCTGTGTGATGGGTCGCCTGAAGAGCGCCCAATCGCATCAGCGCCGCCGCGCCGAGCGCGCAGTCGAGGCGCGTGTGGGCGACCATCTCGATGATCGTCGGCACGCCACGCCCCGGCTCGCCAACCATCCGCGCCCATGCCCCGTGAAGCTCGATCTCGCTGGACGCGTTGGAGCGGTTTCCGAGCTTGTCCTTGAGGCGCTCGATGTGAAAGGCGTTGCGCGTGCCATCGGGGAGCACGCGCGGTAGCAGGAAGCAGGAGAGCCCCTCGTCGGCTTGCGCGAGCACGAGGAAGACATCGCTCATCGGCGCCGAGCAGAACCACTTGTGCCCCGTGAGCTCGTACTCGCCGCCGGGTCCACCCTCGTCGGCGATTCCAAACCGCGCGGCGGCGCGCGCAACCGTCGTGTTCGCGCGCACGTCCGAGCCGCCCTGCTTCTCGGTCATCGCCATTCCTGCGAGCGCGCTTCCCTTCTCGCGGGCGGGGACGAGCGCGGGCTCGTAGCTCGTCGCGGTGAGGAGCGGCTCCCATTCGGCCGCGAGCTCGGGCTGCATGCGCAAAGTCGGGATCGCCGCGAAGGTCATCGTCGTCGGGCACGCAAAGCCCGCCTCCGCCTGCATCGCCGTCATGTAAAGCGCTGCGCGCGCGGCGTGCGCGGCGGGCTCCCGGGAGCGCCACGGGAGCGCGTGGAGGTCGTGCTCCACGGAGAGACGCATGAGCCGGTGCCAAGCGGGATGGAACTCGACCTCGTCGATGCGGTTGCCGTAACGGTCGTGCGTGTGCAGGACGGGCGTGTGTTCATTTGCTTCGAAGCCCCAGCGCACCGGCTCGCCGCCGATCAGGCGGCCGAGCTCAGCGGCTCGCTCGAGCACCCATCCCGCGCCCTCGCGCTGCGTCGCCTCCACGAGCGGGACGTTGGTCGAGAACATGTCCACGTTCTCGAGCGGAGGCGGCTGGTTGAACACGCGGTGCGTGCTGAAGGGCGCTCCTGCGTCCTGCGCGCGGTCGGCGATCGCCATGGGGATAGTGAAGCAGAGCGTGTATAGGATGGCCGCGGCATGCGACACGAGGTCACCCTCATCCCCGGCGACGGCACGGGCCCCGAACTGGTCGAAGCGACGCGCCGCGTGCTCGAGGCAACCGGCGTCGAGTTCGTCTGGGACCGCGAGGAGGCCGGCATCGACGAGTACGAAGCGCGCGGCAACCCGTTCCCCGAGGCGACGCTCGCGTCGCTTCTGCGCACGAAGGTCGGCATCAAGGGCCCCACGACTACGCCCGTCGGCTCGGGCTTCCGGTCCGTCAACGTCGCGCTGCGCAAGGAGCTCGACCTCTATGCCTGCCTACGCCCCTGCAAGGCCTACGAGGGCGTGCGCACGCGCTATCCGGAGACGGACATCGTGATCGTCCGCGAGAACACCGAGGACCTCTACGCGGGCATCGAGTTCGAGCGCGGCACGGAGGCGAACGCGCAGGTGCGCGCGTGCCTCGCAGAGCAGGGGGCCACCGTCCGCGAGGACGCCGGCCTATCGATCAAGCCGATTTCCGTGTTCGGATCCGAACGGATCGTCGAGGCGGCGTTCGACTACGCCAAGCGCTATCGGCGCGAAAAGGTGACAGCGGTCCACAAGGCGAACATCATGAAGTTCACGGACGGTCTCTTCCTCGAGGTCGCGCGCGAGGTCGCCTCGCGCCACCCGGAGTTCGAATTCGAAGACCGCATCGTCGACAACCTCTGCAATCAGCTCGTCTCGAGGCCCGAGGAGTACGACGTCCTCGTGCTGCCGAACCTCTACGGCGACATCGTCTCCGACCTCGGCGCGGGGATGATCGGCGGTCTCGGCCTGGCGCCGGGCGCGAACGTCGGAACGCAGGCGGCGGTATTCGAGGCGACGCACGGGTCGGCGCCGAAGTACAAGGGCCAGAACAAGGTTAACCCGACGGCTCTGATGCTCTCCGGGGTGCTCATGCTGCGCCACCTTTCCGAGGAAGCAGCCGCCGACCGCACGGAGCAGGCGATCGCCACTGTCATACGCAAGGGGGAGAAGGTGACATACGATCTCAAGCCGAGCCGCGACGATCCGACCGCGGTGGGCACCTCTGAATTCGCAGACGCCGTGATCGAGGAGATGAACGCATGAGTAGGAGTCGACCAACCCACGACGCTGCGCGCGTCGCGCTCCCGAAGATTGCGGAACTCCGCCGCGAGGAACGAGCATGAGCCCCGTGCGCGTCGCCGTCACGGGTGCGGCGGGACAGATCGGCTACGCGATCCTGTTCCGCATCGCGAGCGGAGAGATGCTCGGTGCGGACACCGAGGTTGAGCTTCGCCTGCTCGAGATCCCGCAGGCGCTGGGTGCGACCGAGGGGACGGCGATGGAGCTCGTCGATTGCGCGTTCCCGTTGCTGACGGGCATCGAGGTGACGGATGATCCCGCAGTCGCCTTCAACGGGGTCAACATCGCGCTGCTCGTCGGCGCGCGACCGCGCACGAAGGGCATGGAGCGCGGCGATCTCCTCGAGGCGAACGGCGGCATCTTCAAGCCGCAGGGCGCTGCTCTGAACGCACACGCCGCCGACGACGTGAAGGTGCTCGTGGTCGGTAACCCCGCGAACACGAACTGCCTCATCGCGATGAGCAACGCCCCCGACATCCCACGCTCGCGATTCACGTCGATGATGCGTCTCGACCACAATCGCGCGCTCGCGATGCTCGCCTCGAAGGCAGACGCGCGCGTGCGCGAGATCACGAACATGACCGTCTGGGGAAACCACTCGACGACGCAGTTCCCCGATATCTCCCACACGAAGATTGCCTCGCGTCCAGCGACAGAGGTGGTCGACGACGCGGAATGGGTGACGCAGGAGTTCATCCCGGCCGTGCAGAAGCGCGGCGCCGCGGTGATCGAGGCACGCGGCGCGTCGAGCGCTGCGTCGGCCGCGAACGCGGCGATCATGCACATGCGTGATTGGTCGCTCGGCACTCCCGCGGGCGACTGGGTGTCGATGGGTATCCCCTCCGATGGCTCCTACGGCGTGCCCGAGGGGCTCATCGCAGGCTTTCCGTGCACGTGCTATTCAGGCGAGTACTCGATCGTGCAGGACCTCGAGTTCCACGACGATGCTCGCGCGCGTCTCGAGGCGAGCGTCGCCGAGCTCGCGCAGGAGCGCGACGCGGTGCAGCAGCTCGGCCTGATCTAGGAGTTCGAAGCGATCAACGGCCGGATGCGGGCCACCGGTGCTGTCCGCCGGCGGCCCGCGGCGAGGACCGGCGTCAGGCGGAGGCGCCTCGCGGGTACCACGCGCGCCCGCGCTTACGAACCTTGCCTTCCTTCTGCAACCCGGGCAGCACGCGGTACAGATAGTTCTGCTTGATGCCCATCTTGGTCGCGAGCTCGGGGATCGTGATGCCGCTCGGCTGAGCCTTTACGAGCTCCAGCGTCTGAGCTGCGCGAGCGCCGCTGCCCCTGCGTCTGCCGGGTCGGCGCCCCGTGCGGCCCGCGGTCGTCGCCTTCGTGCGAGTGCGCGTCGTCCGCCCGGCGCGGCTGGCGGTCGCTGTCGAACGGCGAGCGGTCGTCGCGGTCGAACGACGAGCGGTGGTCGCGGTCGAACGGCGAGCGGTGGTCGCGGTTCGCGAGCCAGGTGGACGTCCTGGTCCACGACGGCGAGCCGTGCCGGCGTTGCTGCGGGTGCCTGTGACTCCCCGAAGAGCCGAAGAGGCGGCCTCCAGCTGGTGGTATTCCTCTACCAAGGGGCGGAGCTCGTTGAGGCGCCTTGTGATCTCGGCGCGCTTCTGATCAAGGAAGTCGGTCACGTGAGTATCTCCTCACAAGTGGAAGTGACAAACGGTGGGGGAGCACACAAATATGACTCCCGGTGCGGACCGTAGCCTACACAAGACATGCAGTTATAGCGCAGCAGCCCATACTTACCCGGTGCGATTATCACCAGCGGTGGTGACGGATCGCTCCATGAGGTCGCGTAGCCGGGCCAACGTGACCCGCGCTTGGCGCTCCGGCACCCCCCGTGCGAGCGCGCGCGAGGCGAGCGCGCCGACGGCCCCGAGCGGCGGGTGGAACTCGTTGCGATAGTCGAAACGCGTTCCTTCCCCCTCGCGCTTGATGTGATACTCGGTACGCGCGCGGGAGCGTGCGGGACCGCGTCCTTCCCATACCGCAAGCTCACACGAGCGGCAATCGATGAGGCGCCAGTGGACGGTGATGTTCACCCCCCGCAGATGAAGCGACTGAACCATCTCAAAGCCCTCACGCGGTGGACCCTCGTCGGCGTCGATGAGCTTGCGATGAATCGTGACCCACTCTCCGAGTCGATCGGGGTCCATCACGAGCTCCCATACCTTCTCCGGTGGCGCATCGATATGGATAGAGCCTGCGACGACGCTCATGTCGTGGATCGTGCACGCGCTCAGCGAGCCGCGAGCGGTTCGACCGCCTCCCATTCGCGCAAGGCGTGCTCAACCGCGGCATCGAACGAGTGCAGCCGCACGTCGAAGATCTTCGCAGCGTACTCGGCCGGACGGGATGGGAGCAGATCGCCCCTCAGTCCCTCCATCAGTGACAGTGTGAGCTCGGGGTCCTCTTGGACGATCGCCGCGGCGACGCGGGCGCTCACCGCCGTCCCGCCCACGCGCATGCGCAGCTGCCGACGCCTGATGAGCATCGAGTCCGCGATACGTGTGAGCATGTCTTCATAACTCAGCACGTCGGGCCCTGCGACGTCGATCGAGCGCTGACGACGGATCGGTAGGTCCGCGGCGCGCACGAGCATCGCGAGGAGGTCACGTCCATCGATCGGCTGTGTGCGGAAGCGCCGCCACGAGGGCAGCGCGAGCAGCGGCAGTCGTTCAACGAGCCGCACGAGCAGACGAAACGAGCGTGAGCGCGCGCCGACGACGATCGAGGCGCGCAACGCCAGCGACTCCGGAGCGGCGGCGAGCAGGACCCGCTCGACGTCGTGGCGTGACGCGAGATGGCGTGAGGGGGACCACTGCTGCGGCAGCAGGCCGCCGAGGTAGACGATCCGCCGCACGCCCGCGTCGATCGCGGCGTGCGAGAAGTTCTCCGCTGCTCGGCGCTCGCGAACGGCGAGGTCCCCTTCGCGGCGATCGAAAGAGCCATTGCGCGAGCGTGTACGCGAACGCTCCATCGAATGAATGAGGTAGTACGCGACCTCGACTCCGGCGAGTGCACGATCGAGCCCGGTGTCCAGCAGGACGTCGCCCGCTGCGATCTCGATCTCGACAAGCGCGTTATCGGCGGGCGACGCAGGATCGACCGCGGGCTGATGAAGCAGCTGCGAGGCGAGCGCGCGGTGCACCCGTTCCGGATCGCGCGCGAGCGCTCGGACCTCGTGGCCCTCCGCGAGCAATCGCGGAACGAGCATCGCGCCCACGAAGCCGCTGGCTCCGGTGACGAGAATCCGCATGGGCTGACGATAATGCGCGGCACGTGTCAACCGAAGGAGCGCCCCCCGCCACCTGTGACGTCGCCGTCGTCGGCGGCGGCATTCTCGGCCTCGCGGTAGCCCGCGAGCTGACACGTCGCAGGCCACACTCGAGCGTCGCCGTGCTCGAGCGCGAACCGCGGCTCGGGGCCCACCAGACGAGCCACAACTCCGGTGTCATACACGCGGGGATCTACTACCTTCCGGGCTCCTTGAAGGCGCGGCTGTGCGTGCAGGGCGCGCAGGAGCTCTACGAGTACTGCGCGGAGCGTGAGATCGCGTGCGAGCGCAGCGGCAAGATCATCGTCGCGGTCGACTACTCGGAGGTTCCGGGTCTCGACGAGCTCGAGCGCAGGGGGCGCGCCAACGGCGTGCCTGGGCTCACGCGTCTCGACGCCAGCGGCATCCGCGAGCTCGAGCCGCACTGTGAGGGGGTCGCGGCGCTCTATTCACCGGCGACCGGAGTAGTGGACTTCCCCGCGGTCGCTTCTGCCTACGCCCAGGACGTGCGTGCGGGCGACGGCGATATCGCGACGGCGTGCGAGGTGCTCGGGGTCGAGAGCGGGGTGCGCTCGGTTCGGCTGCGCCACGCCCACGGCGCGACCGAGGCTTCGCATGCGATCTTCTGCACGGGCGCTTGGGCGGACCGCACCGCGGTGCTCGCGGGCGCCGATCAGGACCCGCGAATCGTTCCCTTTCGCGGCGCCTACCTGCGCCTTGCGAAGGAGCCGAGCGCGCTTGTGCGATCGCTCATCTACCCGGTGCCGGACCCGTCGCTTCCCTTTCTGGGGGTGCACCTCACGCGACACCCCGACGGCGAGGTCCTCATCGGTCCGAGTGCTCTGCCGGTCGGTGCGCGTGACGGCTACAGCCTGCGGACGCTGCATCCACGGGACGCGCGCGAGACGCTCACGTGGCCGGGGTGGTGGAGGATGGCGCGGAAGTGGTGGCGCACGGGCATCACCGAGGTTCACCACGCGCTCTCGCCGTCCTCGCTCGTGCGCGCCGCCGCGCGCTACGTGCCAGAGCTTCAGCCCGGCGACGCCCAGCCTGCATTCGCCGGCGTGCGCGCGCAGGCGGTCGGCCGCGACGGCCGTCTGATCGACGACTTCGTCTTCTCCGTCACAGGCCGCGCGCTTCACGTCCGCAACGCGCCCTCACCGGGGGCGAGCGCGTCGCTCGCGATCGCGCGAGCGATCGTCGAGCACGCGGCCGAGGGCTTCGGCTGGTAGCGGCAAGAGCTTTTCCTCGCATTTGCGGAAAGCGACTCGAACGTGCCCTTGAGCTGCGGCAGCCATGGTGCTTTGATGGCCCCCTCGCTCTTCGAAGCCGGTTGCCTCGCCCGAGACGAGCGGCTGACGAGAGCCCAATACGAGCCCCGAAGGAGCTACGTGCCGAGCAAGCGGACGGCGCACGCTGCGCAAAAGGTGACCTGCGATGAGTGCTACTTCAAGCACCACCTGCTGTGTGCACTCGAGCTCTCCGAGCCTTGCGCGACGTTTCGCCCCAACTCGGCGCAGCTGCGTCCACCGCAGCAACTCCGGTTCGTCTTTCGCCAGGAGCATCGCGCGCGGAGCGCGTGGGTGTTTCCCACCGCCCAGGAGCAGGCCGCGCTCTACGCCTGAGCTCTCCGGGGCACGCGTCCCGAACGCGTGCATTACGCTTATCGGGGTAGGCGTATAGTGGTGGCTCCTAGAGCCTCTGCGTTACTACAGGCGGTGTTTTTTCAAATGGCAGGCAAGAAGAACAACATCGGCAAGATCGATGTCGGGAAGATCACCAGCGCGGCGATGGCCGCGCGCGAAAACCAGTATCTGCAGCGCCTGATCGAAGACCGGGAGCTGCGTGAGACCCTTCGCGGCGCGTACACCGCGGCAAGGGGCGCGTACGGGCGCATGAACAACGGCAAGGCGCCCACGAAGGCGCTCTTCGACGACCGCCGGCTGCAGCGCGAAATCGCGACCGCGGCGGCGGCGCTTCGGGAGGCCTCGAGCGCGCTGCGCGAAGGTCCCTCGCGCAAGCGCGCAAAGGGTCGCAAGCGCCGTCTGCGCCGCACCGTCGGAGTGCTGCTCGTCGGCGCGGCGCTTGCATTCGTTCTCAGCAAGGACCTGCGCTCGAAGGTCCTCGACATGATGTTCGGCTCCGAGGAAGAGTTCAGCTACTCCTCGACCACGGCGCCGGCACAGCCGGCCCCACAGCCGGCCGCCTCGTCGAGCGCGTAGCGCCCGCACCAGCGCAGGATCGGCCCTTGGCACTCTTATAATGGGAGTGCCAATGCCGATCTACGAGTACGAGCGTCCCGACGGTACGACCTTCGAAGTGATGCAGAGCTTCGAGGACGATCCGCTGACGCACGATCCGGAGGGCGGCGCTCCGGTGCGCCGTGTGTTCCACGCGCCCGCCGTCCACTTCAAGGGCAAGGGCTTCTACAACACCGACTACGGAACGCGCCGGCGCCAGCGCGAGATGGCCGCGCAGGGTAGCTCCTCGTCCTCCTCGGAGAGCTCGTCGGACAATGGCAAGCAAGATGCCTCCGCCGCCTCCTCGAGCGACGCTTCCACGGGCAGCGAGAACAAGGGCGGAAGCGGGGACGCGAAGGCCGCGAAGGGCGACGGCGCCAAGAAGGGCTCCAAGCCCGAGGCCGCCACCGCGAAGTAGGCGCCACTATTCGCTCAGGAAGCGCGCGACCGCCGAGCGGCGCTCGCTTTCGGAGACGCTCAGGCCGACCTCGCCTTCGGGAAGCGTGACGGTGCCGGAGGGCTGGAGCACGTGCGTGCTCGGGGTCCCCCCGACCGTGAGCGCCGTGAACAGCGTGAGCAGTTCGGGCCCGGTCATGTCGGAGATCACCGCGGGTGGAGCGTTCCACGCGATCCATGGCATCCGCAGGAAGCTCGTGAAGGACAGCAGTTGGCTCTTCATGGCGGAGAACAGCGCCTGTTGGCGTTCGACACGCGCGATGTCGGGCAGCGGCGCTTCGGGGCCGCAACGGTTCTCGCGGGTGCGCGCAAGGGCCAGCGCTTCCTTGCCGTCGAGGTGGTGCGCGCCCGCGCTCAAGCGCAGCGTGAAGCCGCCGCGCGCCGAGCCACCGTCGAGGTAGGAGAGCACGCAGGGCCCCGAGTAGGTGACGCCGCCCATCGAGTCGATCAGCTGGGGGAAGTTTTCGAAGTTCACTTCGACGACGTGGTTGATCGGTATGCCGAGGTAGCTCTTCACGACCGAGATCGCAAGCGCGGGACCGCCGAACGCGTAGGCCGCGTTGATCTTCTGCATGCCGTGGCCCGGTATTTCGACAACGGTGTCACGCGGGATCGAGAGGCGCGCCGAGTGTCCGCCCCCCGTGCGGATCAGCATCATCACGTCCGAGTGGCTTGGCCCGGACGTGTCGGCGCCGGGTTCGCGGCTGCCCTTCGGACGGCGGTCGGAGCCGAGCACGAGGATGTTGTTCGCCGACGTCAGCAGGAAGCCGCCCGGATCGAGCGCGCTCTTGACGTTCGCCGGGGGAGAGATGCGCTCGAAGTGCGAGCTCAGTAGGAAGAGCGCGAGCGAGAGCACGATCCATGCGGCGACGAGGCCCACGAGGCCGAGCGCGACGCGCTTTGGCGTGAGTCGCGTCCGCAGCTCCCTCGTCCACCCCGGACCTCGCATGCCGCGTCCGGGCCGATTGCGCGCGCGATAGTCGCCGCGCCGCCACTCGCGGCCGGCGCCCGGGGGCGGAGGCGGCTCGCGCGGCGCGACGGGCGTGCCCGCTCGCCCGCGGGCACTTGGACGACCCGCGCGGTAGCGCCGGTAGCGAGGAGAAGTGGGTTCGTTGTCAGCCATATAGTTGGCGCGTGGGCGACGAGTACGTGATCGGAGTGGACCTCGGCGGCACGAAGGTGCTCGCGGGAGTGATCGACGACGAGTTGCGAGTGCACGCGCGTGCGCAGCGCACGGTCCCAAATGATGACCAGGAGAGGATTGTGGGGGCGCTGGTGGACGCGGTGGAGGAGGTCCGCTCTGGCGCCGCGCCAGAGACGTTCGCCGTCGGCGTCGGCGTTCCCTGCCTGATCGACCAAGGGCGGGGCATGGCCGTTATGGCGGTCAACCTCGCACTGGGGGAGCTCGACCTCGGCGCCGTCCTCAGCGAGCGGCTCGGGTTGCCCGTGTTCGTCGACAACGACGCGAACGTCGCGATGCTCGCCGAGCAGCGAGCCGGCGCGGCCCGGGGCGCTCGGCACGCGGCGATGCTCACCGTCGGCACGGGCATTGGCGGGGCGCTCCTCATCAACGGCGAGCTCTACCGCGGGACACACGGGAGCGCGGGCGAGCTCGGGCACATGGTCGTCGACGAGGACGGCCCGCCGTGCCAGGGCAACTGCCCCAACCACGGCTGCCTCGAGGCGGTCGCCTCGGGAACCGCGCTCGCTCGCGAAGCGCTGCGGGTGGCACGCGCCACGCCCGATTGCGGGCTGGGACGCGCGCTCGCGGCGGGACGGGAGATAACCGGCGCGCTCGTCACCGAACTCGCCCATGACGGCGACGCGGCGGCCCGCGACGTCGTCGCGTTGATCGGCACGCGCCTGGGAGTCGGAATCGCGAACCTCGTGAACATCCTCGATCCAGAAGTGATCGTCGTGGGGGGCGGAGTGATCGCCGCCGGAGAGCTGCTGCTCGCGCCCGCGCGAGAGGTCGTGCTCACGTGCGCGCTGCCGCCGGCCCGCTCAGACGCAAGCATCGTGCGCGCCCACTTCGGCGCGGAGTCGGGAATGGTGGGCGCGGGCGCGCTCGCGTTGGAGGGGGCGGGCATCCGCACGAGTTGGCTGCAGGCGTGAGCGGCGAGGGCGCCGTCGCGGAGGGGGCGCTCGTCGTCTGCCCCACGCCGATCGGCAACCTCGAAGACGTCACGCTCAGGGTGCTCCGCGTGCTCGGGGAAGCGGACGTGCTCGCGTGCGAGGACACGCGGCGCACGCGGGTCCTGCTCGAGCGTCACAACGTCCAGGCGAAGGAGCTCGTCTCGTTTCACGAGCACAACGAACGCGATCGCGCACGCACGCTCGTTGAGCGCATCCGCGAGGGCGCGACGGTCGCGCTCGTGAGCGACTCCGGCATGCCGGTGATCTCCGACCCCGGCTTTGTGCTGGTGCGTGAGTGTCTCGCCGCGTCGCTGCGCGTCGAGGTGCTCCCGGGCGCGAGCGCCGTAGGTGTGGCGCTCGTCGCGTCGGGTCTGCCAGTAGCGCGTTGGTGCTTCGTCGGCTTCCTGCCGCGCAAGCGCGGCCAGCGTGAACGCGCGCTTGGGGAGGCGACGGAGACGCTCGTTGCGTTCGAGTCGCCGCGTCGCCTACCCGCAACGCTTGCGATGCTTGCCGAGCTCGATCCCGGGCGTCCGGTCGCCGTCTGCCGCGAGCTGACGAAGCTTCACGAAGAGGTACGGCGCGGCGCCGCGGCCGAGCTCGCGGCTCACTACGAGAGCCACCGCGCGCAGGGCGAGGTGGTGCTGGTCGTCGGTGCAGCGGAGGAACGCCGCACAAACGTCGCATAATCAGCGCCCGTGGGCTTCTACATCACCACTCCGATCTATTACGTAAACGCCGCCCCGCATCTCGGGCACGCGTACACGACGATTGCGGCAGACGTGATGGCGCGCCATCACCGGCAGCGCGGCGAGGACGTCTTCTTCCTGACCGGCACCGACGAGCACGGCGAGCCGGTCGCCGACGCCGCGCACGCGCTGGGGATCGAGCCGCAGGTGCTCGCCGATCGCAATGCCGAGCGCTTCAAGGCGCTGCCCCCGGTGCTCGAGGCGACGAACGACTTCTTCATCCGCACCACCGATCCGCAGCACGAAGCGATGGTGCAGGAGGTGCTCTCGCGCGTGCGCGAGAACGGATACGTCTACGAGGGGACCTACGAGGGCTGGTACTGCCCGCGCTGCGCGGACTTCAAGTCGGAGAGCGAGATCGACGAGGGCAACAAGTGCCCGATCCATCACATCGAGCTCACGCGCGAGCGCGAGGACTCCTACTTCTTCAAGCTCTCCGACTTTCAGGATGCGCTCGAGCGGCTGTACGCGGAGCGCGCCGACTTCGTCGCGCCGCGCACGCGCTACAACGAGGCGCTCTCCTTCATCCGCTCCGGCTTGCGCGACGTTCCGCTCACGCGTCACCACCTCACGTGGGGAGTGCAGGTGCCGTGGGATCCCGAGCACGTCTTCTACGTGTGGTTCGACGCGCTGCTGAACTACTACACGGCGCTCACGTACGCACCCGCGCCCGCGGACATCTCGCCCGCGGCCGCGCGTGACCTCGTGACGTCGTTCTGGCCCGCGAGCTACCACGTAATCGGAAAGGACATCCTGCGCTTTCACGCGGTCTACTGGCCGGCGCTGCTGATGGCCGCGGGGCTCGAGCTGCCCGAGCACATCTTCGTCCACGGCTACCTGCTGATGGAAGGCGAGAAGATGAGCAAGTCGCTGGGGAACGTGCTCGACCCGATCGAGGTGATCGAGCGCTTCGGCGCGGACGCGCTGCGCTACTACGTGCTCCGGGAGGTGCGCTTCGGCCAGGATGGCTCCGTCTCGACGACCGCCTTCGAGCTGCGCTACGAAAGCGAGCTCGCAAACGAGCTCGGCAACCTCGCGAGTCGCACGATCGGCATGGTCCATCGCTACCGCGACGGCGTGCCGCCGCCGAGCCCGCTCGACGACGCGCTCGCCGACGAGTTTCGCGACCTCCCCGCAGAGGTCGAACAGCTGATCGACCGCGCCGAGCTCACGCAGGCGCTCGAAGTCATATGGGAGCGCGTGCGGCGGCTCAACCGCTACGTCGAGGAGCAGGCGCCGTGGGAGCTCGCAAAGGACGACGCGAACGCGGCGCAGCTCGACATGGTGCTCTCCTCGCTCGTCGCGGGGCTCGCGTCGCTCGCGGTGCTTCTGCACGCGTATCTCCCGGCGAGCATGGGTGCGCTGCTCGACGTGCTCGGATGCGAGGAGCGGACGCTCGCGTCGGCGCGCTGGGGGTCGACGGTGCGCCTCGGCACGCCGGTCGCACGCATCGACTCGCTCTTCCCGAAGGACCGCGCGCCGGCCTGAGCCGGCGACTGCCGATGATCGACAGCCACACCCACCTCGACCTGTGCGCGCATGACGACGTCCAGCTCACCGCCGAGCTCGTCGCGCGCGCTGGGGTCGCGGGCGTGGCGCGCATGCTCACGATCGGGATCGACGGCGCCTCCTGCCGCGCTGCGCTCGCGGCGGCGGACGCCTTCCCGCAGGTGTACGCGGCGGTGGGACGCCATCCGAACGAGGCGAGTGGCTTCGACGACGCGGACCTCGTGGACCTGCGTGCGCTCGCGGCGCACGAGCGCTGTCTCGCGATCGGGGAGACGGGTCTCGACTACTACCGCGAGCACGCTCCCCACGCCGACCAGGAGCGCGCCTTCTGCGCGCAGATCGAGCTGGCGCGCGAGCTGGGGAAGCCGCTCGTGATCCACACGCGCGCGGCGGAGGAGCGGACGCTCGAGGTCCTTCGCTCCGAAGCGGACGGCGTGCAGGTCGTGATGCACTGCTTCTCGATGAGCGCACGCGTGCGCGAGTGCGTGGGCGAGGGCTGGTGGATCTCCTTCGCGGGGAACGTCACGTTCCCCAGCGCGAAAGAGCTCGCTGCGGCATCGCTGGAGGTGCCCGACGAGCAGCTCCTCGTCGAGACCGATGCGCCTTACCTCGCGCCACAGGCGTTCCGCGGGAAGCCGAACGAGCCCTCCTACGTGGTGCACACGGCGAGCTTCCTCGCGGAGCAGCGCGGCGTGTCGCCCGCTGAGCTCGAGCAGCTTCTCGACGCCAACGGAGCGCGCCTGTTCGGGTGGTGAGTCGCCACTGCCCGGCCGCCAACCCGCCCAACCGAGCTTGCGTCGCCTGCGGCAGTTCGGTGTGCGCCCCAACCGCGAGCTCGGTCAGAACTTCCTCGCCGACTCGAACCTTCTCCCCGTGATCGCAAACGCCGCCGAGCTCGAGCCCGCGGACACGGTGCTCGAGGTGGGCGGCGGCCTGGGCGTGCTCTCCGAGTATCTCGCGGAACGCGTCGCGCACGTGCACGTGATCGAGATCGATCGCGCACTGGAAACGCCGCTGCGAGACGCCACGGAGAAGTTCGCGAACGTCACGCTTCACTGGGGCGACGCGATGCGCGCGGACCTCGCCGCGCTTGCGCCCGCGCCGAACAAGGTCGTCGCGAACCTCCCCTACGGCGTTGCCACAGCGGTTCTCATGCGGACGATCGAAGAGCTGCCGGCAGTCGGCTCGTGGGTCGTGATGGTCCAGCGCGAGGTGGGCGAGCGCCTGGCGGCTGCACCGGGAGGACGCACGTATGGTGCGAGCTCCGTGATCGTCCAGCTCGCATGTGAGGTCAGGATCGTGCGCGCGATTCCGCGTACCGTCTTCTATCCCCCGCCGAACGTCGACTCGGTGCTCGTCGCGCTTCGACGCAGGGACAGCGCCGCCTCGCCCCGCGGCGCTCCGCTCGAGCCCGCCGTGCGCGAGCTGATCCATGACTCCTTCGCTCACCGCCGAAAGACGCTCGCCGGATCGCTCGCGCTCGCGAGAAGGACGGAAGGCGAAGATGCGGCACCGCCTCGCGATCGCGTTCGCGAGGCGCTCGAGGCTCTCGGCCACCCGGCGGATGTCCGTGCGGAGCGCCTCACGCCGCAGGACTTCACCGCGCTCGCGGGAATGCTCGCGCGATGACGGAGCTCCCCCTCCATGCCCTCGCGCCCGCGAAGATCAATCTCGGCCTGGCGCTTGGGCCGCTGACGGGCGACGGCCGTCACGAGCTCGTGAGCGTGATGCAGTCGATATCGCTCGCCGATGAGCTCGTGCTCGACTGGGCAAGCGATTCGGCGGCGCGCGCCGATGAGGTGATCTGCCCGGGAGTCGAAGGCCCCGAGGAGGAGAACCTGGCGGCGCGCGCGCTCGCGTCATTTCGCCGCGAGACCGGCTGGGACGCACCGGCGCTGCGACTCACGGTCGCCAAGCGGGTCCCGGTCGCCGCGGGGCTCGGCGGTGGCTCGGGAGACGCGGCGGCGGTGTTGCGGCTCGCCGCGCGCGCGTCTGGCATCGAGGACGCGCCGCTGCTCGCGCTCGCAATTGCGCTCGGGTCCGACGTGCCCGCACAGGTGCGACCAGGGCGCTGGCTCGCCTCCGGCACCGGTGAGCGTCTCGTGGAGCTGCCGGCGCCCTCACCCGCTTTCGGGGTGCTCGTGCTGCCGATGGCTACCCCCCTCTCCACCGCCGCCGTCTATGCGGAGGCGGATCGCCTCGCGCTCGCGCGTGACCGCGACGAGCTCTCGCGCTACCACGAGGCGCTGAATGACACGCTGCGCGCGGGAGCGCCGCTGCCACCGCGAGAGCTGCTCGTCAACGACCTCGAAGCCGCTGCGCGATCGCTCTGCCCCGCGATCGACACCAGTCTCGCGACCGTCCGCGCGAGCGGCGCGGATGTGACGCTCGTGAGCGGATCCGGGCCGACGGTCCTGGGTTTGTTCGCCGGGAAGGAGGGCCCGACGAGGGCGCGGGAGGCGGCGGAGCAGATAGCGCGCGGCGACTCGTCGGGCAGGGCTGCTCCTGCGGCGGCGCTGCCCGCGGATGCCCCATTCGCGGAGCCGGGAGCGCTGCTGTCACAATTTCCGGGCGCGCCATGACCCACACCGCGATCATCGATCTGCTCGTCCTCTGCGCCGGGGTATTTGGCCTCGCGGCGTTCGTGGGCCTCATCCTCGCGCCCGCATGGGGCGCTCAATCGCGTCTGTGGGAGCGCCTGGCCGCCTCCTTCCTGTCGCTCTACGTGCTCGCCGTGCTGATCGGCATCGGCGCGCTCGTGGCGCTCGTTGTCATCTACCTCGCGACTTGATGGCGACGACCGAGGCGACGGAGCTCGGCGGGGTCGGTGAGGAGTCACTGCGGGCCGTCACCGCGGCGGTCGAATCGGGAGCGGGGTTGCCGGAGGTCGCGCGCGCGGTCGCGCGCGCTCTCGATGCGAGCCTTGCGATCACCGATGCGCGTGGCGTGACGCTGGCGGTCGCCGCGCGCTCGCCGGCCGACGAGCGCTCGCTGCTCGCCGATGGCGCGGATGTCACGGTGGTGCCGCTGCGCGTCGCCGACCTTCCCGTCGGCTCGCTGCGCATGCGCACCCGCAAGCCCGTGAGCGAGACGCTCTCGGCGCTGCTCGTCGTGCTAATCGCGGGGGAGGTGCAGCGCCTGCGATCGCCCGATCGTGCCTCCGAGGCGGCTGCATCAGAGCTGCTCGGGGGGTTGCTGCGGGGCGATCCTCCGGATCGCGAGCGCTCTCTGCAATACGCGCGCGAGCTCGCGCTCGAAATCGAGACGGGCGTGAGCCTGATCGTCGCACGGGCGCATCCGCAGGCACCGACCGAAGACGGTTGGCGCGAACGCGTGCGGATGCTCTCCGAGCGCGGCGCCCGCTCGGCGAGCTCGCGCTCGATCGCGGCGCTCTCCGATCGCGAGGACGTCCTCGGCGGGGAGGTGCTGCTGCTCGTCCCAGGCGGCGACGAGGCGACCCCCGCGCGTGCGGCCGACGCGGTGCTGCGGGAGCTCGAGGCGGGCCTGCCCGGCTGCACCTTCGCGCTCGGGCGCAGCCGGGTGGCGAACGATCACGCGGAGCTCCAGCGGGCGGCGAGCGAGGCGCTGCTGGCGGCGAACGTCGCCGAGGGGAGCGGCGACCAACCGGCGCTCGCGTTCGAGCAGACCGGGGCTTACCGGCTGCTGCTCTCGGCGATGAGCGAGAACCCGGGTGAGCTGCGGCGCTTCTATGAGGAGACGGTGGCGCCCGTCGCGGCCTACGACGAGCAGTACGAGACGGAGCTCGTGCGCACGCTGCGGACCTTCCTGGAGGCGGATGGCAACGTCGCGGGCACCGCTCAGCGACTGTTCACGCATCGCCACACGATCTACTACCGGCTCGAGCGCGTGCGCGAGCTCTCGGGGCTCGACGTGAGCTCGAGCGACGGGCGCGAGAAGCTCAGTCTCGGGCTCAAGGCGATGCGCGTTCTGGGCATCGCCGCCTCGAGCGGTCCTGCGAGCGAGCTCGGCGCCGCGGCGCAGGCGCCCCCGAGCGGTCCGAGCCGGCTCGCGCGCGGGCGCTCACCGGGCGAAACCTAGGCGGCGGCGCCATCCGGCGCCTGGCAAGATGCTGGACAGGAAGCGCGAAGCGAGCACTCCTTGGGGAGTGGGGTAATGGCAGCCCGGAAGACTTTGGATCTTCAAGTCCTGGTTCGAATCCAGGCTCCCCAGCCACCGCGGCGGCGCGCTCCATACTGCGAGCTATGAGCAACACATTCACAGCTGTGGTCCTGGCGGCGGGCGCAGGCACGCGCATGCGATCGCGCCGTCCGAAGGGACTGCACGACCTCTGCGGCTGGCCGCTCGTCTCCTGGCCCGTCCACGCGGCGCTCGATGCGGGCGCAAAGCGCGTAACCGTGGTCGACTCGCCCGCCAAGGCGCTCGACGGCGCACTGCCCGATGGCGTCGCCACCGTCGTCCAGGAGACGGCGAACGGCACCGGCGGCGCGGTCCTCGCGGCTGCGCGCGAGATCGATCGCAGCCTCCCCGTCCTGATCCTGAGCGGCGACGTCCCGCTCGTTGGCGCGCGTGTCATCGCCGAGCTGCTCGAGATGCACGCCGCGGCGGGAGCGGGGGCGACGATCTTGAGCACGCGGCTCTCAGACCCGGATGGCTACGGCCGTGTCATCCGCGACGGCGAGGGGTTCGTCGCGCGGGTCGTCGAGACGAAGCGCCCGGGTGACGCGAGCGAGGAGGAGCTCGCGGTGAACGAGATCAACGCGGGCGTCTACGTGTTCGACGCATCGCTCCTCATCGAGACGCTGCCGTCGCTCTCGACGGCCAACGCTCAGGGCGAGCTCTACATCACCGACGCGCTCGCGAAGCTTCGCGACGAGGGCGCGAGGGTCGCGGCGCTCGAGGTGGCGGACGCGCACGTCGCGCTCGGTGTCAACGACCGCGTTCAGCTTGCGGAGGTGCGGGCGATCGCGCAGCGCGCGATCAACGAGCGGCACATGCGCGCCGGCGTGACGATCGTCGACCCGCTGACCACGTACATCGACGCGGGCGTCGCGATCGGCGAGGACACGAGGATCGAGCCGGGCACGCGCCTGCTCGGCGCAACGGTTGTGGGCAGCGAAGCGACCATCGGGCCCCAGAGCACGCTGATCGACGCGCAGATCGGCGACCGTGCGCAGGTGCGGGTCGCGTGGCTCCAGGAGGCGATCGTGGGCGAGGGCGTGAGCGTCGGTCCCTTCACCCACCTGCGCCCCGGAACGGTGCTCGCCGAGCGCGCCAAGGCGGGCGCGTTCGTCGAGATCAAGAACTCGAACATCGGCGTCGGCGCGAAGGTTCCGCACCTGTCCTACATCGGCGATGCGGACGTCGGCGATGAGAGCAATCTCGGCGCTTCCACGATCACGGCGAACTACGATGGCCGCGCGAAGCACCGCACGCGGATCGGTAAGCGAGTGCAGTCGGGCGTCGACACGACGTTCGTCGCGCCCGTCGGCGTCGGCGATGAGGCCTACACCGGCGCGGGGTCCGTGATCACCGAGGACGTCCCCCCAGGCGCGCTCGCGGTGGCGCGCTCGAAGCAGGTCAACATTGCCGATTTCGCAAAGCGGCGCAAAGAGGGAAGTGGCGAGGAGGGCGGCAGCGAGTGACGCGCCGCCCGCTATAAACTGGAAAGTGAGATGAGCGCGATCGAAAGCGCGATCGAGGTGCGTCCGCGCCCCGCAACGAGCCTGCCGATCGACTACAACAAGCGGCTGATGCTCTTCGCCGGCCGCGCGAGCGCGCAGCTCGCGGAGGACATCGCGGAGAAGCTCGGGGTCGACCCGAGCCCGGTGATCCTCAAGACGTTCTCGAACGGCGAGGTCTACTGCCGCTACGAGGAGTCGATCCGCGGCGCCGACGCGTTCATCGTCCAATCGACGTGCGGCAATCCGCGCACTGGCATCAGCGCCAACGACGCTCTGATGGAGCTGCTGCTGATGATCGACGCCGCGGTCGGCGCCTCCGCGCACCGTGTCGTCGCCGTGACGCCGTGGTTCGGGTACTCGCGCCAGGACAAGAAGTCAGCGCCGCGCGAGCCGATATCCGCGCGTCTCGTCGCGCGCATGCTGGAATCGGCCGGCGCCGACAGGGTGCTCACGATGGACCTCCACGCGGGTCAGATCCAGGGCTTCTTCTCGAAGCCCGTCGACCACATGACCGCGATGCCCATGCTCACCCAGTACTTCACCGACCTCGGGCTCGAGGACCTCGTCGTCGTCGCGCCCGACGCCGGCCGCGTGAAGCTGAACAAGAAGTTCGCGGAGAAGGTCGGGGCCGAGCTCGCGATCCTCGACAAGGAGCGCCCCGCCCAGCAGGTCTCCGAGATCGCCTACGTGATCGGGGACGTGAAGGACAGGACCGCGGTGATCGTGGACGACATGATCGACACCGCGGGGACGCTGAAGGCAGCCGCGCTCGCGGTTCACGAGGCGGGCGCGAAGCGCGTCTACGCCGCTGCGACGCACGCGGTCCTCTCCGGCGACGCCTTCGAGAACCTGGAAGAGGCGAACCTCGAGGAGATCGTGGTGACCGACACGATCCCGATGCGCCCTGGGCACCCGCGGAACATGCGCGTGCTTCCGTGCGCCGAGCTCCTTACGGACTCGATTCGCAGGATCTTCATCGACGACTCCGTCAGCGCCGTCTTCGGCGGCGAGAACCAGCTCTTCTAGGGAGACTCGAACGTTCGTCCGCGGCGCTCGCTTTGCGCGCCCGAGGCGCCTACGCTATTCGTGCAAGAGCATCCCAGGGCACACAGGACTGCCTTGGCTTTTTCCACAAGCGGTTTGCCGCGCGGGAGTAACTCCGCCCTCGGTGGCCGCGTCGCGATCAGACCCCAGGCGTCTGGCAAGCGCCGGGGTCTTTCGCTATCTCGGGCGCACGCGGCTAGGGCTAGAGACCATCGAGCCCGGCGCGGTCTCGAGCGGATCGGGCTTGCGCTCGGGTAGGGGCTCAGTCCGCACGGGTGTAAAGTCGCGCAGGTGCCCGGCGTCCCGACAGGTGACCTCTTCCCCGGCTCGCGCTTTCGCTTGATCGACACCGTGCGCGACTTCGACGCCGTCCGCGTTGACGGATGGCTCATACGCGACGAGGCCGGGCAGATCAGCTACGTCGAGGCTGGCGCCTTCGAGATCGACTTCGAGCAGACGGCCCCGGCGGAGTCGAACCGAGCAGACGAGAACTAGCAGCCACGAGGCACGATCGCGCGTAAGCGCTCGCTCTCATCGCAGGTGCGCATCGTCGGGGTCGCCGCCACTGCAGTGAGAGTTGCGAGACTGCCGCTATCTTGTCAGCGCGATGTCGGCGGGAGACGTCGCAGAGGAACGCCCACCGGGGCTAAGCGCGCTTAGGCGTCGTCGCGTGCGACGTGCGGCGCTGATCGCCGGGGGGGTGATCGTGTTCCTCGCGGTCAGCGCTTGGCTCGCTCGCTTTCTCTCGAATGAGAACGCCGAACGCAACGCGGTCGTGGCGCTGCTGCGGGCGCAAGCGGCGGGAAACGCGGAACGCATGCTCGATCGCCTGCAAGGCTGTCGCGCGGAGAGCTCCTGTGTGGCGATCGTGCGGCGCAACGCCGCGAGCCAGCGCAGCCCCGGCTCCGTGCAGATCCTCGCGCTGAGCTCGCCTACTGCGTACGCGCTGGGGAACACGAGCGGCGAAACCCGTGTCGCATGGCGCACGGCCTCGCACGGGCCCGTCGTCCAGTGCGTGCTCGTGCGCCGTCACGGGAACGCGCTCACGGGGCTGGCGGTGGAGCTTGTGCGCATCAGCGCGCCAATCGGCGATGAAGCCGATTGCCCCTAGTGGCGGCCCCGAGCGCGGCTGATACAGTCATTGACCGCTCAGATGCCGAATGGCAGCAGCACAAGCACCGCGGGCTCCGCGACCAAGCTCGACGTCTCCAGTCGCGAGGCGGACGGCTCGCGCGCCGCGCGGCGCCTGCGCCGCTCGGGCAGTGTCCCGGGCGTCGTTTACGGCGGCAATGGCGAGCCCGTGACGTTCGCCGTCGAGGCTCGCGAGCTGCGGCTCGCGCTCGCCGCCGGAAGCGCCGTGCTGGACATATCGATCGACGGAGCGAAGCCCTCGCCGGTCGTGCTCAAGGACATCCAGCGCCACCCTGTACGCGGCGACACGGTCCACGTCGACTTTCTCCGTGTGCGCCTCGATCGCCCCATCCACGCGGTCGTGCCACTGGAACTGCAGGGCATCGACGACTCGCCCGGCGTCAAGGAAGGCGGCATCCTCGAGCAGATCACGCGCGAGCTCAACATCGAAGCGCTCCCGACGACGATTCCGCCGGCGATCCTGCACGAGGTCTCAGAGATGCAGATCGGCGACACATTGATGCTCTCGTCCGTGAGCGCCCCCAGCGGGGTGACGCTGCTCGACGATCCGGAGGAGACGGTGATCGCGACACTCACGCCGCCGCGCCTGCAGGCCGAAGCCGAGGCCGAAATCGAGGCCGAAACTGAGCTCGTGGGCGAGGAGGGCGCGCCGGCAGAGGAGGCAGAGGCCGGAGCGGCCGAGGAGGGCGAGTCCGGTGGCGCCGGCGAGGGCGCTTCCGAGGAGTAGCGCCTGAGGCTCCTAGGCCGGGGCGCTCCCGTCGATTGGCTCATCGTCGGGCTGGGTAATCCCGGCCGCCGCTACGCGGGAACCCGGCACAACATCGGCTTCATGGTCGCGGACGCGCTCGCCGCGCGATGGGAGCTCGGCCGCGAGCGCAAGCGCTTTCGCGGACGTCTTCTCGAAGGGCGCGCGAGCGTGGAGGGCTCGCCGCGTGTCGCGCTGCTCTGCCCCGAGACCTACATGAACGATGCCGGTCGCTCGGTCGGGCCCGCGCGCGGGCACTTCAAGCTGTCACTCGACCGCGTGATCGTCGTGCACGACGAGATCGACCTGCCCTTCGGTGAGGTTCGCTCGCGACTTGGCGGCGGGCTCGCGGGGCACAACGGCTTGCGCTCGGTCAAGCAGGCGCTTGGCGGCGCTGACTTCTGGCGCGTGCGCCTGGGGGTCGGCAGGCCGCCCTCGACCGACCCCGAGATCGTCGCCGCGTACGTGCTCGCCCCGTTTGAGGAGCCGGCAAGCGACGTTGGCTCCCTCGTCGAGCGCGGATCGGAGCAGGTCGAATGCGTGCTCTGCGGCGAAGGTGGGAAATAGGAGGCCGTGAGCGCGATGGCGAACACCGCGACTCCCCCCAAATCCACCGAGCAGACTGCCAATCGCGGCTCGCTGCGCTCGCTGCTGAGCGCCGCGGCCGAAGACCAGGCGACAGTTAGGCTCGCCGCGCAGGGCGGCCGCGCCTACGTGTCCGGGGCCCTGCGTCCGTTCCTCGTCGCCGCGCTCGCGGACGGCGCCCCGGGCGGGGATGGCGAACGCCAAGCGCAGACGCGCGCGCCGATGCTCGTGGTCGTAGGGGACGACCGCGCCGCGCGCGACCTCGCGAGCGACCTGCGCGCTTGGCTGTGGCCGCGCGAGGTGCGCTACTACCCCTCGCGCGGGGTCACCTACGAGTCCCATCTGAATCCCCCGCCGCACCTCGTAGGGCTGCGGGTCGCGGCGCTCGACGCCCTGCTCGCACACCCCGCAGCCGGCGTCGAGCCGCCCGTCGTCGTCGTCTCGGCGATCGCGCTCGCCGAGAAGGTGCCGGAGCTCGAGCTGCGCCCGAGCTCGTTCCGCCTGCGGGTCGGCGAGAGTGCCGACCTGGGGCGCTCCGCAGAGCAGCTCGTGGCGGCGGGCTACGAGCGCGTGGACCAGGTTGAAGAGCGCGGCCAGTTCGCGGTGCGCGGTGGGCTGCTCGACGTCTTCCCCGTGACCGCGGACAGCCCGGTGAGGGTCGACCTATTTGGCGACGAGATCGACTCGCTGCGGTGGTTCTCGACGTTCACGCAACGCTCGCTCGGCGAGACAGAGGAGGTGGAGATCGCCCCGGCCACGGAGCTCGCGCCCGAGTACCGGCCGCTCGCGGACGGCGAGCTCGGCGCGGGCGAGGACATCGCGGACCTGCTGCCGGTCGAGCGCTTTCAAGACCCCCTTGCGTTGATCGGCGAGCACGCGGAGGTCGTGGTGGCGGCCGAGGAGGAGCTGGCGGCCGCGCTCGAGGAGCAGTGGGCGGACGTGTGCGCGGCGTTCCACGACCAGGCGGCGCACGATCTCTACACGAGCCCGGAGGAGGTTCGCGCCGCGCTCGAGCGCCGCGCTCGGATCTGGCTGTCGGGCATCGCCTCCGGCCAGGAGTTCGAGTTGCGCGCGCAGGGCGCGCAGCCGGTCGCGCGCTCGTGGAACGAGGCGGAGGGCCAGCTCGAGCGGCTCGTGAACTCCGGCTACCGCGCCGTCGTGGCGTTCGCTCAACGCGGCGAGGGCGAGCGCGCCGCATACAACCTTGCGCGCCTGCGCGCTCAGTGGCTCGAGGGGCCGCCGCCTCCGTCTTCGCTTCGCTTCGTCCAGGCCTCGCTGCGCGATGGCTTTGTAGCGCCGCAGTGGAAGCTCGCTGTCCTCCCCGAGCGGCGCCTCTACCATCGCCGCCGCGGCGCCTCGCAGCGTCCAGGGCTCGATCTCGGCGCCCCTGCGGGTACGTTGCGTTCCTTCGCCGACCTGCGGACCGGCGATATCGTCGTCCACGAGGACCACGGCGTCGCGCGCTTCGCGGGCTTCCAGACGCGCACCGTCGCGGGGATCGCGCGCGACTACCTGTACCTCGAATTCCAGGGCGACGACCGCGTCTGGGTGCCGACGGACCAGCTCGCGAAGATCACCCGCTACATGAGCGCGGGTGCCGCGGGTGCCGCGGCCCCGGCGCTCTCGAAGCTCGGCGGCGCGCGCTGGGATGCGATGAAGGCGCGCGCCAAGCGCGCGGCGCAGGAGCTCGCGGGCGAGCTGCTGAACCTCTACGCGCAGCGCGCGAGCCGCACGGGATACGCGTTCGAGCCGGACTCCGAGTGGCAGCGCGAGCTCGAAGAGGGCTTCCCCTTCACCGAGACCGACGACCAGCTCGAAGCGATCGAGCTCGTGAAGGCGGACATGGAGGCGCCGCGGCCAATGGACCGACTGATCTGCGGCGACGTCGGCTATGGGAAGACCGAGGTCGCGCTGCGCGCCGCCTTCAAGGCGGCGGCCGCGGGGAAGCAGGTGCTCGTGCTCGCGCCGACCACGATCCTCGTGCAGCAGCATTTCGGCACCTTCTCCGAGCGCCTCCGGGACTACCCTGTGAGCATCGACCACGTCTCGCGGCTGCGCTCGCCCGCCGAGCAGCGCGCCGTGCTGAAGTCCTTCGCGGAGGGCCGCGTCGACATCCTCATCGGGACTCACCGTCTGCTCTCGCAGGACGTGCGCGCGAAGGACCTCGGCCTCGTGGTCGTCGACGAGGAGCAGCGCTTCGGGGTCAAGCAGAAGGAGTTCCTGCGCGCGCTGAAGCTCTCGGTCGACGTGATCTCGATGTCCGCGACGCCGATCCCGCGCACCCTGCAGATCTCGCTCGCGGGCCTGCGCGACATATCGGTGATCGAGACGCCGCCGGAGGGAAGGCGACCGGTGCGGACATACGTCGGCCCCTACGACGAGGAGCTCGTGCGGCGCTCGATCGAACGCGAGCGTGAGCGCGGTGGGCAGGCCTACTACCTGCACAACCGCGTCGAGACGATCGAGGAGACGGCCGAGCGCCTGCGCGCCCTGTGCCCGCCGGCGCGCTTCTCCGTCGCGCACGGCCAGATGGACGAGCGCGCGCTCGAGGCGGTGATGATGGACTACGTGCGCGGCGAGATCGACGTGCTCGTGTGCACCTCGATCATCGAGTCCGGTCTCGACATCCCGCAGGCGAACACGCTCATCGTCGAGCGCGCGGAGGACTTCGGGCTCGCCCAGCTCTACCAGATCCGCGGCCGCGTGGGGCGTAGCCGCGAGCGCGCCTACGCATATCTGCTCTACGACTCCGCGGGGTCGCTCACGCCCGTCGCGGCGCAGCGCCTCTCCGCGCTCTCGGACCACACCGAGCTCGGCACGGGGCTCGCGCTCGCGATGCGCGATCTCGAGATCCGCGGCGCCGGTGACCTGCTCGGCGCCGAGCAGTCGGGCCATGTCGCCGCGCTCGGATTCGAGCTCTACATGCAGATGCTCGGGGAAGCCGTGCGCGCGGCGCGCGCCGAGGAGGGCGCCGATGGCGAGCCCGGGGCACCCGAGCCCGCGGAGCCGGTGCGCCTCGACGTGAAGGTGGACGCCTACGTTCCCTCGGACTACGTGCCCTACGAGCGCGCGAAGATCGAGATCCACCGCAGGCTCGCCTCCGCGGCGGAGGTGGCGGATGTCGAGCTCTTGCGCGACGAGCTCGAGGACCGCTTCGGGCCGGTGCCCGAGCCGCTCGAGCACCTGCTCGCGCTCACGCGTGCGCGAATCAAGCTGGGCCTCGCGGGCGCGCGCTCGGTGAGCTTCCGCGGCGATCGCCTCGCCGTGGCGCCGATCGAGCTCGATTCCCGCCGCGCGCGACGGCTGCACGAGGAGCTCCCGGGATCGCTCTATGAGGCGGGGCGTTCACTGGTCACCGTTCGCGTTCCCCCTGACGGGCCGGAGCGCTTCCCCGCCGTCGTGCGGGCCGCGGATACGCTGCTCGCGCTCACGCGCGATGCCGCTTAACACGGCGCTTAAGACAACGCAATCGTTACCGGCGGCGGCCGTCGGTCGTTTCCGCTAGCATCGCGCGTCGTGTTCAAGCCGGTTCGTGGGTTGGCGGCGCTCGGCGCCGCTTTGTTCGTAGTCGTGGGGGTCTCCGCGTGCGGCGGGATTCCCGGTGACGCCGTCGTGAGTGTCGGCGGAACGCCGATCACGAAGTCGCAGTTCAACCACTGGATGGCGATTGCGGCCGCGGGCAGCGCGGCGAGCGAACCTGGCAAGACCGCCTCCAAGCCGCCGGTGCCCGAACCGCCTGACTTCACGGCGTGCATCGCCCACCTCGAAGCGGCCGCCGCGAAGACTGGCAAATCGAAGCCCAATCCCGCCCTCTACAAGAGCCAGTGCGAACAGCAGTACTCGGCTTACAAGCAGGAGGTCCTGAACTTCCTCATCTCCTCGCAGTGGGTGATCTCGGAGGCGGCCGAACAGGGTGTGAACGTCTCCGACGCTGAAGTCAAGAAGCAGTTCGACACGCTCAAGAGCCAGCAGTTCCCCAAGGAATCGGCGTATCACGAATTCCTCGCGCACACGGGCGAGACCGAAGCCGATCTGCTGATGCGCGTGAGGCTGCAGCTGCTCGCGCGCAAGATCCAGGAAAAGGTCGCGAAGACCTCCAAGAAGAAGCCTTCGAAGAGCGAAATCCAGAAGTACTTCAACGAACACAAGTCGCAGTTCGGCAAGCCGGAACGGCGCAACCTCGACATCATCCTCACGAAGACCGAAGAAGAGGCCAAGCAGGCGAAGTCGGAAGTCGAATCCGGGAAGAGCTTTTCCACGGTGGCGAAGGAAAAGTCCATCGATCCGCTCTCGAAGAGCAACGGCGGCTCGCTACCCGAAGTCACGCGCGGGGAGGAGGAGAAGGCGCTCGACGAAGCGGTCTTCGCCGCCAAGACGGGCGCGCTCAGCGGACCCGTGAAGACACCCTTCGGCTACTACATCTTCAAGGTCAACCAGGTGCTGCCCTCGACGCAGCAGTCGCTCGCCCAGGCCGAATCCGCGATCGCGGCACAGATCGCGAGCCAGGGGTCCCAGCAGAAGCTCACGAAGTTCGTCGAAGAATTCCGCAAGAAGTGGATGGGCATGACGGAATGCAGGAGCGAATACGTGGTCCCCGATTGCAAGGAGTACAAGTCGAAGACCTCGACCTCGGCCACGACCACCGGGTAGCGCTGAGCGAGATAGAGACAGTCCACGCGCGCCAGATCCTGGACAGCCGTGGCAATCCGACCGTCGAGGTCGAGGTAGGCCTTCGCTCGGGGGCACACGGACATGCGGCGGTCCCCTCCGGGGCATCGACGGGGGAGTTCGAGGCGACGGAGCTGCGGGACGGCGGAGAGCGCTATGCGGGCAAGGGCGTCACGCGTGCCGTCGGCAACGTCAACGGTGCGATCGCAGCGGCTGTGGCGGGGCTCGACTCCTCTGATCAAGAGGGCCTCGACGCGCGGATGATCGCGCTCGACGGCACCCCCAACAAGTCACGGCTCGGCGCCAACGCGATCCTCGGAGTCTCGCTCGCCAACGCGCACGCAGCGGCGGCCGAGGAGGGAATGCCGCTGTGGCGCTATCTCGGCGGCGACGGGGCACGCGTGCTTCCCGTGCCCATGATGAACGTCCTCAACGGGGGCGCCCACGCGGATAACAGGGTGGACTTCCAGGAGTTCATGGTCGTGCCCTGCGGCGCACAGAGCTTCTCGGAGTGCCTGCGGATGGGCGTCGAGGTCTTCCACGCCCTGCGCCGCACGTTGCACGAGCGTGGCATGCACACGACCGTGGGCGACGAGGGCGGGTTCGCCCCTGACCTCGGCTCCAACGAAGAAGCCCTCGAGGTGCTCGTGGCGGCGATCGCGGCGGCCGGCTACGAGCCGGGCAACGATGTCGTGATCGCTCTCGACCCTGCCGCCAGCGAGCTCCACGGCGAGAGTGGCTACGTACTCGAGCACGAGGGGCGCACCCTCAGCTCGCAGGAGCTCTGCGACTACTGGGCAGACCTCTGCGCGCGCTATCCGATCGTGTCGCTCGAGGACGGAATGGGCGAGGAGGACTGGGGTGGCTGGAAGCTGCTTACGGAGCGCCTCGGCGAGCGTGTGCAGCTCGTGGGCGACGATCTCTTCGTCACGAACGCCGATCGTCTGCGGCGCGGCATCGAGAGCGGAGTCGCCAATTCGATCCTCATCAAGGTGAATCAGATCGGCACGCTCACCGAGACGCTCACGGCGATGCGGCTCGCCGCGGAGGCGGGCTATACGGCCGTGATGAGTCACCGCTCCGGCGAGACCGAGGACGTGACGATCGCCGACCTCGCCGTCGCGACGGGTTGCGGGCAGATCAAGACCGGCGCGCCGTCGCGCTCGGAGCGCGTCGCGAAGTACAACCAGCTCCTGCGCATCGAGGAGCAGCTCGGGTCGAACGCCGAGTTTCCGGGTCGCAGCGTCTTCCGCTCTTGAGCGAGGCCCGCGGCGCGAGCACGCGTCCCTCCGCGGTTGCGCCGCGCCGCGCCGCTTCGAGCGCGTTTGCCCAATACAGGAAGCCGGCGCTCGTGCGCGAAAGAGACGCGTATGTCTGCCTATACGTACTCCCCCGCGCGTCCTCGCCAGGCGCGCACGCGCGCGCAGCCGCGGCGGGTGCGCTGGGATCGCTTGGGGCGCGTCGCGATGCTGTGCGTGCTCTGCGCGCTCCTCTACCTCTACATCAGCGCCGGCGTGTCGCTGCTCTCGACGTGGCGCGAAGCGGGGCGCACGAACGCGACGGTCGCGAGCATGCAACGCGAATACCGAGCCCTCGAGGCCCAGCACGCCGCGTTGGAAAGCCCGCTGTGGGTCGAAACGCAGGCTCGCCGTTTGGGCATGATGTTCCCCGGTGAGCGCGACTTCTTCGTGCGCGGTCTCCCCGGCAACTGAGGCGCCTCGGGAGCTCGCACCGCGGCAAGAGCCGCATCCGGGCCCCTGGCTGACCGTCGTCGCTGGGCTCGCCGCGGCGCTGCCGGTGATCGTCACTGGGATCCGCGCGATCGCCGGAGCTTGGCTGCCTGCGGCCGACCAGGGGATCATCGCGACGCGCGCTTACGACGTCTTCACGTCGCATTCGCCGCTCGTCGGCCAGTTCTCGATGGCCTCGACGCTCACGGGCCACGCGACCTACGACCTCGGGCCGACGCTCTACTGGCTGCTCGCGCTGCCCGCGCGCTTCGGCGGGGCGCCCGCGCTGACCGCGACGATGAGCGCCTTCAACACCGCGCTGATCGTGTGCAGCGTCGCGCTCGCCCGCCGGCGGGGCGGAGTCGGCCTGATGCTCGCGAGCGCGCTCGCGATCGCGCTCATGTCGCATTCGTTCGGCGCCGAAGCGCTGCACGGGATCTGGAACCCCTCCGCGGGGCTCTTCGCGCTCACCCTCCTGTGCTTTCTTTGCTGGTCGGTCGCATGCGACGAACCGCGCCTGCTGCCCGGCGCGGTGCTCGCGGCGAGCTTCGCGATGCAATGCCATCTCGCGTACGTCGCGCCCGCGCTCGGACTGCTCGCGGTCGCGCTCGCGGGGCTGCTCGTCGCGCGTGCCCGCTGGCGCCGCGCGCGCTCGCGCCGAGATGACCCCGAGGCGCCCGAGCGCTCGCTCCGGCGACCCGTGGCGGTCGCGCTCGTCCTCGCGGCCCTGTGCTGGTGGCCGGCGATAGTGAACGAGCTCTCGAGCTCGCGGGGCAACCTGAGCGCGCTCTCGTCGGCCGCGAGTGCGCATCAGAAGACCGAGGGCGGGAGCGCAGCGTGGCACGCCCTGAGCGCCGCGATCGGCATCCCGCCGCGCTGGCTTCGCTCTCCGCAGCGGCAGGCGCTGAGCCCCCGCGGTGAACCCGTGGGGCAACTAAGCGGGGGCGACTATGGCGACACGCGCGTGGGTGATGTGTGGGGCTCCCCGGGGCTCCTGCGGGCGCTCTCCTGCCTGCTCGCGCTGTGCGCGCTTCTGGCGATCGTCCTCGTGGGCGCCCGACGCAGGCGCTCCGACGTGGTCGCGGGAGCCGCTTGTGCGCTCGTCCTGTGTGCGGCGTTCGCGTGGGTCACGAGCGCGACGCCCGTCGCGGACGTGGACACGCTCGGCTACTCGCTGTGGTGGGGCTCGGTGCTCGGGATGTGGGTGTGGCTGATGATCGGCTGGTCGCTTGCGACGCTTGCGCGAACCGAGCACGGCGCGCTGCGACGGCGACCGAGCCTGTGGCGGGCGCGGGTGCCCGGTGGCCTGCGGCCAGCGGTGCTGGGGTTGGCGCTCGTGGTCGCCTGCGGCGCGGCGATCGCGGCCCTCGAGCCCGCAGACGCCCACGAATCGGAGTTCGCGCCGCTGCGCGCGATCGACGCGAGCCTCGCTTCCAATGTCCCCCGCGGCAGCACTGTCCTGCTGATCCAGCATGGCGCGGCGCCGGTGCCGCTCGAGCCGACCGTGAAGTACATGCTGCGCCGGCGCGAGATCCGCGCGCTCGGCTACCTGGCCGGAAGGCGCCTCGGGTCGTGGTACGAACTCGGGTCAGCGCCGTATGGGCTCGTGATCGACCTGGCGGAAGGGAGCGCTCCCGCGGGCGCGCCTGTGCTGCGGCGGGTGAGTGTGACCGCGACGCCGTGGCTGCCGGGGGCTGGGCGCCGCAGCGTTATCAGCGTGACGCTCGCGCGCGGCTGAGCCGCGTCACTCCTCCTCGGCGTCCTCGAGCGACTCCTCGCGGTCGCCATCCTCGTGCGCGCGGCGGATCACGATCTGGTCCTCTTCGATCGTCACCTCGATCGGCCGATGTCCCGCCCAGTGCTCGGCGTAGACGGGGTTGTCGCGAACGGCCGGGTCGAGCCACAGACCGTAGCCCTCCTCACCATGGTCAAAGGTGGCTTCCAGCGGGGCGTTCGACCGCGCGCCACCGCGTCTTGCGGTGCCGCCGCGGCGCCCACGGCGCCGGGCTCTCGCAGGCTGGTCCTGGTCGTCCGTCGCCTGCTCCGCGTCTGCGCGTTCGCTCTCGATCTGCGCGGCCTCGAGCTCGGCTGCGATCAGGGCCTCATCCGCGGCTCGCAGGTCGATCTCCTCTTCGTCCGCACCGCCCACGGCGGCCACCGTATCCTCGCCGTCGGCGAGCTCGTTCTGGCGCTTGAACTGCTGCACCTCCTGGACGCTGACTTCGAGCTGGTGCGCGACCCACGCGTCGGTGCGACCCTGGCGGGTCCACGCACGGATCTGGTTGAGGTATGGGCGCAGCGACTTGCGAGCCATGAACGGTGGAGCAGACTAGTACATCTGGCTACGACGCTCGGCCGGAGCCCCGCTTTCCGGCCCCGCGCGTCGCCCTGGCTCGCTTTCCGACAGCCGGGTGACTATCCTTCGTCGATAGCGGCGAGGGATCGGGCGGAGGCTCGCGAATAGTTCTGGACGAGACGCTTATCCGAACTCCTATTGACGCACATCCCTGGCGATCCTAGACCGCAGGCGCGGGGGGGAAGGAAATAATTTACGTATGCTCGTTCTGACGCGCAGGTCCAACCAGAGCATCATGATCGGCGACGACATCGAGGTGTCGGTGCTGTCGGTGATGGGGGACAAAGTGCGACTCGGGATCGACGCTCCGGCGACGATCCCCGTCTTCCGCACGGAGATCTACCTCGAGATCCAGAGTCAGGAGGACGAGAAGGAGCTTGCGAAGGGCGAGGAGGGCGCCGAGACGCAGACGCAGGGCGCGGACGTCCAGGATGCGCTGCGCAAGCTCGGCGAGTCCTGAGCCGTGATGCGCGCGCTCGTGCGCTAGTCGAGCAAGAGGTAGAGCGTCGCAAACATCGCGGCGGTCACGGCAATGGCGGTCACGATGAGCGTGACGACGAGCACGGCGAAGCGCACCGAGCCGCGTCGGTGGCGGCGGTCGGTTTCGCGCTTGAGCTTGCGCCTCGCGGCCGTGCGCTGCAGCCACGCCCGGCGATAGCGCTCCAGCGAGGCCTCCTTCGCGAACTCCTGCTCGAGCTCCGTGAGGCTCTGGCGCATCTTCATCGCACCCGGGCCATCGGCGGCCTCGGTGAGCGGGCGCTCCTGATCGCCGGCGACGCCGTCGTCGTGGGCCGCCGGGGCCGGTTGCGCGCCCAGGGAGACGCTCGAGGTGCGACGAGCCACGGCTGCGCCTAGGCTACGGTTGCCTCGCGCTGCGCATCGTCATAGACGCGCCGGAAGCGCATGTAGTTCTCGCCGATGCGCTGCGCGGCTGCCGCTCGGTCGAGCTGGCTGTCGAGGTAGGCCTTGAGCGGGTCCCACCAGATCGAGCGGCCGATCGCGAACCCGACGAACCCCTTCACCGGCGCCGCCTGGCGCAGCCAGTGGTCGACCTTCTCGTCGTCCGCGCCGCGCCCGAGCACGACGCACACGACGTGGTCGCGGCCGCCGCTGCGCGCTTGCGCCGCGAGCGTTTCGCAGTCCGAGCGGGCTTCGACACCCTCGATCTTCCACACGTCGACCTCGACGCCAGCGTCCTGCATCTCCGCGATCGTGCGGCGCATGAGCTCGGGCCGCAGCTCCGCCTCGTAGCGGTCGAGATCGCCGGCGAGCGCCTCGAGCTGGGACTCCTCCGCGGGCACGAGCAGCTCGAAGAGGAACTTGCGGGGTTCGCCGCCGGATGCGCGGGCGGCGCCTTCCCCGTGTATCCAGTCCGCGAGGCGCTTGAGCTTCGAGCGCTGGTCTGCGTTGGCAGCGGCGTCGCCCTCGGGGTTGTACCGCACGAGCACCTTCGTGAAGTCGGGGTCGAAGCGCTCGATGTGCGCCGCGAAGTCCTCGCCGTACTCGAAGTCGAAATACTCCTGGCCGGATCGCTCCGCGGGCATCGCGAGCGTGAGGCCGCGAGCGCGCGCCTCCTCGGGGACGGTGCCGCCGAACTGCTCGTCGACGAGCACGCCGCAGGTGGCGCTGTCCGCGCCCTCGCTCACGGCGTGGAGCATGCCCTCGAAGATCAGGTGCTTCGCGTCCGCGATCGTCGCCGTCTGCTCGGGCGTGGGATCACCGGGGATGCCGAAGAACTTCTTCTGGAAGGAGCCGCGGTGGTCGAACGCGAGGATGTAGAGCGGCTTGTCGTAGCCGAGTTGCATCGATCAATCTCCTTTGCCTTCGGTGCTTGCTCGAGTCGCCGCGAGCACTGTGCCGCGGAGCGCGCAGCTGCCGTGCGCGCCAGAACACCACGCGGACTCTAGCGCGCTGGGATGCCGCGCGGCAGTGCTCTAGCGCGCCTAGAATGACGAGGCGATGAGCCCGGGCGCTGATCTGTTCGTGGTGTGCAAGCAGTGCGGCGCGGAGGTCAGCGCGTACATCACGGAGTGCCCCTACTGCGGCTACCGGCTACGGCGACGCGCCCCGAAGCTCCCGCGCGACGGTGAGCATCCGCACAGGGGCTCGCGCAGGCGCAGGGATGGGTCGCGCCGGGCGCGCCTGCCCGCGCCATCGCTCGGACGCCTGCGTCGCGGCGAGATACCCGGCATCGCCGCCGAGCCACGACCGTACGCGACGATCGCGATCGTCGCCGTGAGCATCGCGCTGTGGGTCGCGTGGCAAGGGGGCGCGGTGAGCCTCTCGAAGCTGCGCATCGAGGGGCCGCTCGAAGGCCAATGGTGGAAGCTCATCACGAGCCAGTTCGCCTACGGCAACGGCTTCTCCGGTTTCCTCTACGGCTTTCTCGTGATCGCCGCGGTGGCGATCTTCGGCTGGCTGCTCGAGCAACGCCACGGAGCCGCGCTCGTGCTGGCGCTGTTTCTCGGCGGCGGCGTCCTCGGGGCGCTCGCAACGCTCGCCGCATATCCCCACGACGCGGTCGTCGCGGGCGCCAACGCCGGCGCGCTCGCGTTGCTCGCGACGTGGGCCGTGCCCGATCTCCTCGCGGCGTCGCACGGGTCCTACTACGAGGGCGATCTGCTGGGTGTCGCGGCGATCGCCGCCGCGTTGCTCGCGGTGCCCTTTGCGAGGCCCGAAGCGAGCTGGGTGGCGGGGCTGACCGGGGGCGTGCTCGGGCTGCTCATGGGTTTCGCGCTCGCGCGCATGCGCTCTCGGAGCATGTGAGGGCGCCGCTGCCCTTGTCGGGATCGAGGCGAGCGGGAGGCGGGTATGGTGACCGCGACGAGCCGATGCGCTCGGCTGTGCGCAGTTGCACTCCAGCTCCCGCAATCCGACCGACAGGTGGTGAAGATGGAGATTCGCTTTCTTGGCCATGCGGCCTTCGAGCTCACCGACGGCACTAGCACCGTCCTGATCGACCCCTTTCTGACGGGCAACCCGAAGGCCGCGGTGAGCGCCGATGAGCTCAACCCGGACGCCCTGCTGCTCACACATGGCCACGGCGATCACTTCGGGGACACGGTCGAGATCGCGAAGCGCGCAAAGCCGCAGGTAGTCGCGATCGTGGAGATCGCGCGCGAGCTGAGCGGCGACGGCGTTGAGAACGTGCACGAGCCCAACATCGGCGGCACCGTGCGCTTCGACTGGGGATGGGTGAAGCTCGTGCCCGCCTGGCACTCCTCGATGACGCCGAAGGGCACGGCGAGCACGCCCGCAGGGCTGCTCGTGAACATCGGCGGCAAGACGATCTACCACATGGGGGACACGGGGCTCTTCGCCGACCTCTCGCTGATGGGTGGCATGGCGGCGCGCGTGGGGTCCGCGAGCGCCGTCGCGGCCGGAGGCGCCAACGACCCGATCGACGTCGCGCTGATGTGCATCGGCGGCCACTACACGATGGACCGCTTCGACGCCGTCGAGGCGGCGCGGCTCGTGGGAGCGACGCAGATCATCCCGTGCCATTACGACACCTTCCCCGTGATCGAGACGGACGCTCAGGCGTTCAAGGCGGACGTCGAGGCGGCAGCGCTCGGCGAGGTCGTCGTGATCGCACCCGGAGAGAGCCACTCGCCATGACGATGACCCACGCGGTGGTGCTGATCGAAGCCGAGCGCGACGCGCTGCCGAAGCTGGGTGAGGTGCTCGCCGACATGGAGGGCGTCGCAGAGGCGTACTCCGTCACCGGCGAGTGGGACTTCGTGGCGATCGTGCGCGTCGCCCACCACGAACAGCTCGCGACGCTCGTCACGGGTCAGATCGGGCAACTCCCGGGGGTCGCGCGCACGCGCACGATGGTCGCGCTCGCGGCGTACTCGCGTCACGACCTCGAGAGCATGTTCTCGATCGGCAGCTAGTGGAGGCGCTGAAACCGGAGTACGGGCCGACGCTCGGCGAGCTGTTGGCGCCCCGCTGGCGTCGTGCACGCCCGCGGGCAAGGTGGCTTGCGGCGCTCGCCGCGCTAGCGCTGCTCGTGCTCGCGGTGGGCCTGCTCCTCGCGCTCGAGGGCCCGTCGCTCTCGCACGGCGGTGCGGTGCCCTTCAGCTTCTCCTACAAGGGCCTCGAACGGCGCGCCCCGGAAGCGGGGGCCTATGCGAAGGCGGTGCGCGTACGCGATGGTCGCCTCGAGGACTCCTTCACGGTCGCGCCGCTGTCGCTACCGGCCTACAGCGGCAGCGTGACGGGCGCGTTCCCCCTGTACGCGACCGGCTACATCCGCTCGCTCGCGGCGCGTTACCACGACTTCGTGCTCGTGGGGCAAGGACCGATACGCACGGCGGCGTTCGGCTCGTGGGAAGAACTGCCGCCCTCGACGGTGTACTACCACGTGCCGACCTACACGATCGCGTTCACGACGGTGCTCGGGGGACGCCTGATGTACGGACGCGACGTGTGGCTCGTGCCGAACAAGCGCGGCGCGCGCACGGGCGTGGACATCAGGATGCTCGCCGCGGCGAGCGCTCGCGGAAGCTACGCCTCCGCGCTCTCCGTCGGGACAACGGGCGCGCTCTCACGCCCGATGCGAAGTTTCAGCCTGGGCGCCTGACTAACCGACTGGCGGCGCTTCGCCGGCGCTCGGCGGCGCTTGCGAGCCGCCCGTTTCGGCTTCCGTGGCACCGCCGACGCTGGGGGCTTCGGCTTCCGTCGGCGGCTGCTCGGTTACGCCCGTCGGCCCGGTCGGGCCGGTGGACCCGGCTTCAGGCGCGGGCGGCGTCGAGGGTGAAGGCTGATTGGGCGTTGTGAGGACCGGCGCAGCGGGGGGCTCGGAGGGGAGCGCAGTCGTCGACGTCGTGACCTCGACGACCTGGGCGATGACCGGAGTGCTCGAGGCGTGCGCCTTCGAGAGGCGGCCGGCGTCCGCTCCCACGGCGCTCGAGGCGAGCCCACTCGCGGGCGCCGCCGCGCTGCTCGTCGTCGTGCTCGCGGCCTTCGCAGCGCGCTTGTGCCGCCTCGCGGCGGCCTTCGCGTGCTGCTTTCCGGCTGTGCGCGCGAGATCGCTCACGTGGGACACGGTGAGCGCCTGGGGGGCCGAGGAGACGACTGCTGGCACCGAGGCGCTCAGCGTCTGGCCGCTTTCGCCGCCCGCGCTCTTGTGGGTGGCGCCGGTGCGCGTGTGTCCGGGACCGACCTCCACCGCGCCGGCGGTGAGGAGCGCTGCGGCGGCGAGGCCCGCGACCGCCTTCGCGGCGATCGCCCCGCTGCCGAGGCCCGCGAGGCCGCCGACGCCGCCGAGGGTCGAGGCCGCTCCGGCTCCGGCGGCGACGCCCGCACTGCTCGCCGTGGCGCCGCTGCCGCCCGCGGCGTAGGCGCCGCCGGTGGTGGTCCCGATCTTCGTTGCGATCAGCTTGTGCATGAGCGCGACGATGCCGCCCACGGGAGCGAGCGCCGCGAGCGTGCGCTCGTTGTGCTTGAGCTGCTTGTTGAAGGAGCGGCAGCGCTGGCAGTCGCGGACGTGCCGGCGCACGGGCGGGCTGATTTTCACGAGGCCCTCGGCGACTTCCGCGAGCTCGACGCGAACTTCCTCGCAGCTCAGCTGGCGCGCCTCGGCGGCCTCGGCGAGCGCGACTCGCGCACGCACGAGCAGCGACTTCACGGAGGGCACGGTGGTTTCCATGACGTCGGCGATCTGCTCGTAGGAGAGCGCGTCCATCTCGCGCAGGAGCAAAGCGGTGCGCTGTGTCTCCGCAAGCCGGCCGATGTCCTCCACGAGCCCCTGGAAGCTCTCGCGCTGGAGGATGCGCTCAGGCACCGACTGCCCATGGTCGGCGAAGTAGGTGTCCATCGAGTCCATGCCGACGGCGGTGGCGCGGCGCAGGTGGTTGAGCGAGCGGTTGCGGGCGATGCGGTAGAGCCACGGGCGCACGTTGATGTTGCGATCGTCCGCGAGGATCGCGTTGAACGCCGCGGCGAAGACCTCCTGCAGTACGTCCTCGGCGTCCTCGCGGGACGCGAGCATGTGCCGGCAGAAGGAGAGCAGGCGCGACTGGTAGCGCTGCACGAGCGCCTCGAACGCGGCGTGATGGCCGCGGCGGATGAGCGCGACCAGGCGCTCATCCGATGCAAGGCGCAGAAGCGGCCCCGGAGCCGGGCGGGCGGGGACCGCTGAGTGCTTGAGTGTAGTTACCTCCATTTGAGACCCGATCAGGAGCCTACGTAGTCGACCTAAAAGACACGTTACCAGCGCCTAAGTTGCGCCCAAAGCCGCGCGAGTTAGGGTCCGATTGCGTCGATTTGTACGTGTCGGCGCCCCTCTGGAGGCGTTTTCTGGCCGCGAGCCGCCGCCGCGAGCCGCCGCCGCTTGCGCCGCCTCGGCTAGAGTCGCGGGCCGGATGTCCGACGCAGAGGTGAAGGAGGAGGGCCGCGACCCAGAGGCCGGCGCGACGCCCGAGCGCCTTCACGGCGGATGGCTGGCAGCGCGGCGACTGAAGGCCCACGGCGTCTCGAAGCTCTTCACGCTCTCGGGCGGCCACCTCTTCTCGATCTACGACGGTTGTGTGAAGGAGGGGATAGACATCGTCGATGTCCGTCACGAGTCCTCGGCGGCGTTCGCCGCGGAGGGCTGGGCGAAGGTCACACGCGACCCCGGCGCGTGCGCGCTCACGGCGGGCCCCGGCGTGACCAACGGGATGAGCGCGATCGCCTCCGCGCAGTCGAATCACTCGCCGATCGTGGCGCTCGGCGGGAGGGCGCCCGCGGGGCGCTGGGGGCAGGGCTCGCTGCAGGAGATCGACCACGTGCCGTTCGTGCGGCCGCTCACGAAGCTCGCCGCGACCGTGCAGGGGCCCGAGGAGATCCAGGACCTCCTCGACGAGGCGTTCGAGGCCGCCTGCCGCCCGCACGGAGGGCCCGCGTTCGTGGACTTCCCGCTTGACTACGTCTTCATGGAGGCGGCCGAGAAGGCCCCTGCGCGCGACGACGAGGTGGGGGAGTCGGCCCGCGAGACACGCGGCGCGGGCGCGGCGTACAACGGAGGCGGAGGCGTAGCGAGGCGCGAGCGCGGCCGCGGCGCGGATGGAGCCGCGATCGAACGCGCAGGCGACCTCCTGCGCGTCGCGGAGCGCTCGGTGATCATGGCCGGCAGCGACCTCTACTGGGGGCGCGGCGAGGTGGCGCTACTGGAGCTCGCACGCCAGCTGCGAATCCCCGTGTTCCTCAACGGCCTCGCGCGCGGGTGCATCCCCGCCGACGACGAGCTCTTCTTCTCTCGCACGCGCTCGCAGGCGCTCGCGGGCGCGGACGTCGCGCTCGTGATGGGGGTGCCGATGGACTTCAGGCTGGGCTTCGGGGGCGCCTTCGGCGAGGACACGGAGATCGTCGTCATCGATACGGCCGAACCGGAGCGCCCGCATCCTCGACCAGTTGCCGCGGAGCTCTACGGGGCCTTGCCGCAGACACTGAGCGATCTGCGTTTGGCGGCCGGAGGCGAGGCGCTCGCGAGCGCGGAGTGGATCGCGGGACTGCGTGCCGCGGAGGACGAGCGGCGCTCGGGCGAGCGAGGCGAGCTCGAGGACGATCGCGCACCGCTGCATCCGATGCGCATCTACAAGGAGCTCGGCGAGATCATCGACCGGGACGCGATCGTGATTGGCGATGGCGGCGACTTCGTCTCCTACGCGGGCCGCGTGATCGACAGCTACGAGCCGGGATGCTGGCTTGACCCAGGGCCGTTCGGATGTCTCGGCACGGGCCCGGGCTACGCACTAGCCGCGAAGCTCGCGCGGCCGGAGCGACAGGTCGTGCTGCTGCTCGGCGACGGCGCCTTCGGCTTCTCGGGCATGGAGTTCGACACGCTCGTGCGCCACGGCGCGAACGTCGTCGCAGTGATGGGCAACAACGGCATCTGGGGGCTCGAGAAGCATCCGATGGAGTTCCTCTACGGCTACTCCGTGGCGGCGGAGCTGCGTGCGGGAACGCGCTACGACCAGGCCGTGGAGGCGCTCGGATGCCAGGGGGAGCTCGTGGAGCAGCCGGATCAGCTGCGCGGCGCGCTCGAGCGGGCGTTCTCGGCGGATCGCCCCGCGCTCGTGAACGTGCTCACGGACCCCTCGATCGCCTACCCGCGCAGGGCGAACCTCGCTTAAATGGAAAAGCCGCTCCCAGAGGAGCGGCCTTCCCGGTGGTGGCCCTTGGTACATGCAGGGAACTGTCCAGGGCCGTTTGTGGATTAGCTTGAGCGGCTGCTAGAGGGGAGGAGAGGGGAGGAGTATGTAGTTGTCCCGATTTTTGAGGTCGGGATTGCAGCTACTCAAGCTTTGCGCTGGCGTGGAGTCAGATCTGATCTACGATCCATCTCGACCAACACCCTCGTTATCGGCGGTTGTGCGAGGGCCTAAAGTCGCGCGTGACGCGTTGCGCGTTTGTTCTACACGGACCAGGCGGAGGCCGCGCTATGACCCTGGACGTCTGTTCGGATCGCGCCCCGAAAAGCCGCAATTTTCGGCCCAAATGAGCCCGAGCCGAACGCTCGAGCAAGTGCGCGTGTGACTAGACGGCCTGGCTGTTGAATCCCGCTAGACGCAGCGCGCCCCCGTAAAGGATGTCGTGCTCGGACACTTCCACGTGCTCGAGCGCGAACGCGCGCATCGCCTCGCTGAGGAGGACCATGCCCGCGACGATCGTGGGGGCGCGGTCGGGGTGCAGGCCGACGACGCGGCGACGCTGCTCTTCGGTCATCTCGGCGAGGCGCGCGAGCAGGAGCTCGACGGTTGCGAGCTCGAGGAGGTATCCGTGCACGCGCGCCGGGTCGTATGGGTCGAGCTCCTGCGCGATCGCCGCCGCAGAGGTCGCGGTCCCGGCGACGGCGACCCCCCAGGTGACCCCAGCGCGCTCGCGCTCGGGAACGCCCGCCTCGAAGATCGCGCGCGTTTCCGCAGCGATTCGCTGCAGCTCCTCCGGCGCCGGTGGATCGGAGCCGATATGACGCTCGCTCATGCGCACGACGCCCGCTTGGACGGAGACGTGGAAGCGCACGACGCCGGCGCGGCCGATCACGAACTCCGTGGAGCCGCCGCCGATGTCGACGACGACGGTGCTCTCCTCACGATGCTCTCGACGCATCCCCATCGCCCCGAGAAACGTGAGCTGAGCCTCTTCGTCGCCCGAGAGGATGTGCGCGTCGAGCAGATACTCCTGACGCACGTGCGCAAGGAACGCCCCGCCGTTCGAGGCATCGCGGACCGCTGAGGTGAGCACCGCGAGATTGCGCTCGCAGTCGTGCTCGTCGATCGCCTGGCGGTAGCGCGCGAGCACCGCACGCGTGCGGTCGATCGCGGTGTGCGCGAGCCGTCCGTTGGAATCGACGCCTTCCCCGAGGCGCGTGACCTCGGAGTGCCTGACGACTTCCCCGATGGCCCCTGTGGGATCGACCTCGGCGATCAGCAGGCGCGTGGAGTTCGTCCCGATGTCGACCACCGCCACGCGCATGCGGACGGTGATGCTAAGGCTTCGCGCGGCCGCTCTCCGCTGAGCGGGCGACCGCGGCTGCGAGTGCGAACGGCCACAAAAGCCCTTGGCACAAGGGCTCGTGTGTGCTAAATATTAAGGTTCACAGCAGCGCGGGGTGGAGCAGTCTGGTAGCTCGTCGGGCTCATAACCCGAAGGTCGCGGGTTCGAATCCCGCCCCCGCTATCCCGGCCGACCAGGGCGGAGGACATGCCGCACGGCGCCGGACAGCTGGCCCTGTTCAG
Source organism: uncultured bacterium (assembly GCA_963738355.1). Lineage (GTDB taxonomy): Bacteria > Actinomycetota > Thermoleophilia > Solirubrobacterales > Solirubrobacteraceae > Palsa-744. The sequence continues at coordinate 102,289 of CAVTWF010000009.1, read as the reverse complement.
AACCGGCCCGGACCGAGATGGCGGCATGGGCGCGAGGAGGCCCGGCTCCGATCTAATGCCGGAGCGCGGACCTCGTCGAGTCGGTGTCGGCGGGGCAGGGTCGGCCATCTCCGCGGGTCCGGCCCCAGGTCGCCTTGTGAGCGCTCGCTGATCCAGCGCGCGGTCATGTACTCAGATGCTTGCTCGGCCAGCACGGCACCAGCACTGTTACCGATCAGTCTTCGGGAAGGGCGGCAAACTCACGCTTGGTCCGCCGATACCACCCCATTCCCGAGAGGGGATTTTTCCACCTACCCTTCATTTCCTTCAAGGCGCCTTCGTGTGTTTGATCACCCTTTGCGACCATCTCCTTCAGATGCCTGTCCTGCGCCTTTATGACGTCATCTGCGGTATCTCCGTGGAGCGGAAGATCGCACGGGCCCCCCAATTGCTTACATGTCATTGTCTTCATAAGATTCGGCTTTCGTCATAGTCATTGGCTGTCACGTCATCGGTCGGGCATCCGATGGCGTCAGCACTCGTCATCGGCTGCGGGTGCGCCGATCGCGCAGATGCCGAGCGCGAGTAGTTGCGCGATCGGCATTATGCCCGCTCATGTCCGCGCCGTCCGGCAGACCCAGCTCCAGCCTGTCGAACCTGGCGCGCTGGCAGCGGGAGGCCAGACGACGAGCTCGACCGGCTACAGATCGATCTCCCTCCTAATACGGGGGAGCTGGCAGCGGATTGATCGTGTCCGCTTCCCATGTGACGCTCTGGTCGTCGCCAACCTGGAGAACCTCGAGCTGATTATCGGCGAGCAACGCGTCGATTGCAGCGCTCGCTCCACCAACGTAGGTGGTCACAAGATCGACGTCGGTGCCGATGCACCAAGCCCGGTCCTGGGGCCACCACACGCTCGGAGCGTGGCACAAGTACTCGTGCAGATCGCCGACCGCTGCGAGCGGCGCGTTCAAGAGCCGCATCGGTCGCTGCGGTAGCTCAAAGGGAGCCGCGTTCTTGATCAGCCCCTGCCGCGCAGCTCGCTTAGCCCGGTGAGACTCGCGTGCGCGCTGCCGACCGTCCTCCGGCGTGTCGTCAGGAAAGAAGACGGATGATTCGCTCGTGTTCGACCAAGAACCCCAGCCTTCCCACACCGCAAACCAGCAGCGACTCGGGGTCTCCGTGTAGTCCGCAAGGAGCGCGGCAAGCCTCTCCGTGATGCTGTCCGGCGGTTCGCCCTGCGAGGGAGCTGCTTCCCAGAGTTCGGGCTGCCCCTTGACCTTCCAGGATCCGACGAGCGAACCCCACTCGGCCGCCGGGTGCATCACTCGACCGTTGGCCTCAGCCACATCTGACCAACCGACGTCGGCCCACCCCGTATCGGTGCGAAGGCCAGCCGGATGGAACACGCGAGCGTAGGCTTCGAAGACGGCGGGCACGATGGAGCCGACGGTGCCGTCGAAATCGCGCACGCCGGCCACAATCCAGTCCGCCGCGCTGGCATCGATTGAGGCGCAGAGCCTGCCCAGCTTCCGCTCGCTGTCGGGCGCGTCCTCCTCGCGTCGAGAGCCCATGTGCGCTACCTCATGCCCGAGAGCGGCCAACGCCCGAGGACCAGACCGCATCGAAGGAGCGCTGGTCATAGGGAACGACCCAGCACTCAGCGATCTTGCCATCGGCGAGCCGAAAGATGCCCACGGTTCCCCAACTCAGGGTCTCGTCCCCCGACTGGACCTCGCCTGCGGCGAGGATCACCGCGCGCTCATCGTCGGCGAGCACCCCGCGAACATCGATACGAAAAGTCGCCTCGGCGAGCTCGCGTCGTCGAGCGAAGTAGCGAAGCACCTCATCTCGGCCTCGATAGTCGCCCGCGATCGCGCTGTGACCCGGAACGTGCCAGATGACGTCATCGGTAAGCATTGCACCCACCGGCTCCTGCTCACCCCCCGCGTAGAAGCGATTCTGGAGATCGTGGAATCGGCGAACAACCTGCTCGTGCGGATGTTGAACGGACATCGCGTCACAGTATCCGCGGGCCGTCGATTCAAGCTGTCCGACCCCACGTCCGTGCCGCGGCTCTGTTCAGCTGCCTAGCCCGCGGCAGATCTCACGTCGCGGAAGCCGCCTTCTCGATGACTGCGACCACGGCTGCGGGCTACGAAACATAGACCGAATGACTGGCCGCAACCTCCTCAACTGTTGAACCCGTCTGCTCGGCCCCTCCACTCCCAATTTATAGCGCAAAGGGGCCTTGAAACAAGCCCCGGGTCGTGCCGCATAATCACAGGCCGCAAGCCAGAACCTACGGAAATGGAGCAGCCAAATGCGGTCGTGTTTCTCGACGTATCCGACGGGAGTGTGGCGATGACCGAGCATGCGGTGGTGATCGCCGGAGGCGGTCCGACGGGGATGATGCTGGCGGCTGAGCTGGCCTTGGCGAAGGTCAACGTCGCGGTCGTCGAGCGGCGTCCCGACCACGTGCTCGTCGGCTCACGGGCCGGCGGCTTTCACTCGCGCACGATCGAGGTGCTGGACCAGCGTGGGGTCGCTGATCGGTTCCTCGCGGAGGGTCAGGTGGCGCAGGTCGCGACGTTCGCCACGACCGTGTTGGACATGAGCGACTTCCCGACGCGTCATCCGTACTCGCTCGGAATCTGGCAGAACCAGATCGAGCAGATCATGGCCGCCTGGATCGCCGAGCTACCGGTGCGAATCTATTACGGATCTGAGGTGACGGGCTTCGCGCAGGACGACGCCGGCGTCGACGTCGAGCTCGCCGACGGCCAGTCGCTGCGGGCCCAATATCTCGTCGGGTGCGACGGCGGAAGCAGCGTCATCCGTAGAGCAGCCGGCATCGAGTTCCCCGGGTGGGATGCGACGAGGAGCAATCTGATCGCCGAGGTCGAGATGACCGAGGAACCGCCGCTGGGCACCCGCACCGATGCCATCGGCGTCCACGGCCTCGGCCGGTTGGAGTACGAGGTCCGCGACGGCGAGGTGGTCTACGGGGATGGGGGGCCGGTGCGAGTCGTCTTGACCGAGCGGCAGCTCGGACCCAGCAGCGAGCCTACGCTGCGCGATCTGAGCGACGCGCTCATCACCGTCTACGGCACCGACTTCGGGATCCACAGTCCCACGTGGATCTCCAGGTTCACCGATATGACACGTCAGGCAGCGGCCTACCGCGCGGGACGAGTCCTACTCGCCGGCGACTCGGCGCACGTGCATTACCCGGCAGGTGGACAGGGCCTCAGCCTCGGTGTGCAGGATGCGGTGAACCTCGGATGGAAGCTGGCTCAGGTGGTCAACGGGACCTCCCCCGAGAGCCTCCTCGATACCTATCAGCACGAGCGCCACCCGGTCGCTGCCTGCGCTCTTCAGTACACGATGGCTCAGACCGCGCTCCAGCGCCGGGACGAGCGCATCGAGGTCCTGGCCGATGTGGTGTCGGGGCTTGCGAGCATGGACGAGCCTCGCAAACGGCTCGCCGGGATCATCTCCGGGCTGGACATTCATTACGACCTCGGCGAGGGCCACCCCCTGCTCGGACGCCGCATGCCCGATCTGGATCTCGTGACCGCCGACGGCCCGCTGCGGGCCTTCACCCTGCTGCGCGCCGCCAAGCCAGTGCTGCTCAACCTCGGTGAGCCCGGCAGCTTTGACATCACTCCCTGGGCAGATCGCGTCCAGCTGATCGACGCTGAGTATTTCGGCCCGTGGGAGCTTCCGATACTTGGCGCGGTCACCGCTCCCACCGCCGTGCTGATGCGGCCCGACGGATACGTTGCCTGGGTCGGAGAGGGCACCGAGCTGGGCCTCCCCGACGCGCTGAGGACCTGGTTCGGAGCGCCTGCTGCCGTGTAACGCACCGGCGTGCCGGGAGGGACGAACGGATCTTTGCCGAAGTCCGCTTCGATGGCCGCCGGGAGCACGCCCCCTCTCACCTCACACGAGCAGCGTGCCCTCTACCGCGGTTGGCTGGCGTTCGGCTCACCCGCCGAGTTCGAGGATCCTCGCTTCGCCTATCGAAGGCTGTTCTCCGAGCTGCTCGGAACGTTCCTGCTCGTTCTCGTGGCCGCCGGGGGCGGCTTGCTGCATGGCAAGGGCGAGGTCAGCCTGACGGCTGCGGTGGTCGCGCCGGGGCTGATGGTGCTCGCGATCATCCTGTTCATGGGCGCGGTCTCAGGCGCGCATCTCAACCCCGTCGTATCACTGGCTTTCGCGCTGCGGGGAGACTTCCCCATGCGGCGGGTGTCGTGGTATGTGATGGCACAATTGCTCGGAGCGACGCTCGCGTGCCTGTTCCTGCTAGGCATCTTTGGTGACGTCGAGCATCTCGGCGCAACGCTGCCGGGACCGGGGTATCACGCGTGGCAGGCGTTCCTGATTGAGATTGCGCTGACCGGAGGGCTCGTGAGCGTGGCCCTCGGCACGGCCTCGGCCGCCCAGAACGTCGGCACGATCGGCGCACTCGGCATTGGCGGGTACGTCGCGCTAGCCGGACTGTGGGCAGCTCCGGTCAGCGGCGCCTCGATGAACCCCGCGCGATCCTTCGGACCAGCGCTCGTGTCCGGCGACTGGCACGCATATTGGGTCTACGTCGCCGGGCCGCTCCTCGGGGCTGCCATCGCCGTAGGCTGTGCCTGGATCCTCCGAGGCGGGGGCGGCGACGCAGCCGCGCGCGCAGCCGCATCGGGTCGCCTTGAAGAGCTCCTACCGCCACACGGCGACCCGACGGCGGCCTGAGCCGATGCCGAAAGACGCAGCCGGTAAGCCCGAGCTGGGTGAGGTCCCGATCAGGTGGGCCGACGAAGTCGCCGAGCACGACTATGCGGCCGCGCAGGCGTATCTCTCACTCAAGCTCACCGAAGCGGCTACGGACAAGGCGGTGGCTCACCTGCGCAAGGCGAAGCTGACAACGCGGCGGGCAAACGACATCCTGCGAGCTGCCGGCCTCGACCCCGCGCCCCTCGATGACCCGGGTGTCGTCAAGGACCTGGTCAAGGTGATCGAGGGCAAGGCGCTGAGCCCCGTGCTCGTGGTGACAGCTGTTGGCGGGACAGACATCGCCGACGGCTTCCACCGCGTCTCCCTCGTTTACCGCATCGACCCGTACGGTGTGGTTCCTCTGAAGCTCGCCGGTCCGCAGAAGGACAGCTGACCTGCGCGACAAATCGTCGCGCCCTGGGTCCGGCTCAAGGGAGACGAATCAGGTTGTGGCCGGCCAGTGGGGCGCCGACTCTACGCGAGTTGGTACACCTCCTCGACGTAGCCGCGGCGCAGCCACGACAAATCGCGCGTCAGCCGTTCGAATCCGCCGACGCTCGCGATGAGCTCCGGCACCACCACCTGTGGCACGCCGGCGAACTCCGCCGCCCCCTCCTGGTTGCAGCTGTAGAAGATGCCCGTGCACTTTTCCTTCGCCCAGTTGAGGTACACGCGGACGGCCGCCTCGGGAATCTCCGGCATGCTGTCCTTGTTGATCAGCACGTCGAACGCCGGCACCGCGTCCAGCGAGTGGGTCGGCCACACGACGATCTCCCCTTCGGGCTCCCCATGTAGTGAGATGCGGTCGGGGCCAAGAGCCTTCGCCAGGAAATACCCCTGCAACACGTTCACCACGGGCAGGTCGATGATCGTGTAAATCCCAGCGACCAGCTGTGACAGCCAATAGGTCATCCCACCGTAACCCCCACCGATCTCCACGAGCCGGCGAGCGCCGACTTCGTTTGCCAAGTGGCGCCGACATGCGGCCTGAACGCTCGCCGCCGCGTATACCTGATCCGGAGAGTCCCCGGTAATCAACGCGCCGCCCACCTCGTATGCCGTAGGGGGCGCCGACATCAGGGAAATCGAGCGACACGCCAAGCGCACTCTCGATACGCGGTACCAGCCCGTCCGCACCGCCAGAGAATGCCCCCCCTACTTCCCCCTGCTCAGGATTTTCCGCGCGCGCGGCTCCCTGCGATTCCGCGAGCGCCAACAGTCTGGACAGGGTGTGAAGTGACGCGAGTCGCGTCCGCCACGGCGGGTACGCGCCGACACCGAGGCTCCCGCCCGCCATACCCACGACCGCGTCGGACCGAAACATCGACGCCAGACTCTGCGCCAGCAGCCCAGGGTCGCCGGCTTCCAACGGCCGCAAGATGCCAGCGTGGCGACGCCGAAACAGATCGTCCCCCCACATCCCCGCCGTCTCGGGCGCATCTTGCGCGGCGAGTGCGAAAGCCGCCACGAGCCGCTCACACAGCGCCACGTCCGCCTCGGTTACCGGATGCTCACGGCGAAACTCAAGCTGATACGTCGGCACCGCTCGACCGCGGTAGAGCCAGGCCGGGCGTTCGAACGTCAGCACGGCCTTGCCAGTGACGATCGCCGCGTCCGCCCACGGGCGAACACGTGCCCCAACCGGCGTGTTCGCGACGCGCATCTTGAGCGCCCTGATCGACTCGGACATCGCGCCAGCCTATACACGGGCCAGCGTGTCGTGCTTGACTCTACGTCGCGTGGCCGCTCGCGTTTGCCGGGGGCGCGCGCGGTATCGGGCTATGCTCGCTGGCGTGCGTCCACCGACCGCTCCGATCGCCGCGGGCTCGCTGATCGGCGGCTACTTGGTCGCGCGCGAGAGCGGCGTGCGACCACTCGGCGGCGCGGTGTTGGCCGCGGGCGGCATCTACCTCGCGGATCGCTGGCGCAAGGACGCGGGCGCTCCGGCGGCCGGCCTCCTACTCGCGACGTATTTGGGCGGCTTTGGCATTTCGCATCCGCTCGCACGCAGGATCGGCGCGTGGCCGTCCGTGCTCACCGTCGCTGCTCTCAGCGCTGGCGCAAGCGCGCTCGTCGCAGACCGCCGTCGCGTGCGGAGCTGATCGACGCGCTCTCAGCGGACGATGCCACCACCCCACACGGTGGCGCCTCCTAACCTTCTCATGTAGGCCTCAAGGAGCGACACCGTGCTGTTCAGGCAAATCACCCACGACGACCTCGGCTGCGCCTCGTATCTGATCGGCGATGAGCACGCAGGGGTCGCGGCCGTCGTCGACCCGCGGTTCGAGATCGACGAGTACCTCGAGCTGGCGCGCTACCACGGCGTCACGATCGAGCACGTGCTCGAGACGCACAACCACGCGGACCACGTGTCCGGCCATGGGCGCCTCGTTGCGGCGACCGGCGCGCGCATCCACATCCATCGCGACGCGCGCCCCGACTACGCCCACGAGGCCTTCGACGACGGCTGGGAGCTGCGCCTCGGGTCGCTCTGCGTGCGCGCGCTGCACACGCCCGGCCACCGTCCCGAGCACACGGCGTTCCTGCTCATCGACGGCGACCGCGGGCCCGAGCCCTGGGCGGTCCTCACGGGCGACAGCCTCTTCGTCGGCGACGTCGCGCGCACGGATCTCGCGATCGAGCCTGCGCAGGGCGCCCGCGACATCTTCCGCTCCGTGCGCGAGCGCCTGATCACGCTTCCCGATGACTGCGAGGTGTGGCCCGCCCATCTCGGCGGGTCGATGTGCGGCGGCTCCGGAATGGACATGAAGATCTGCTCCACGATCGGCTTCGAGAAGCAGCACAATGCCGCGCTCGCGATCGACGAGGAGGAGGAGTTCGTGACGCAGTCACTCGCGAAGCTCGGCGCACAGCCGCCCAACTTCGAGCGCATCGTCTCGCTCAACCGCGGAACGCTCGTCACGACGGGCATCGAAGCGCAGGCGCTCTATCCCCATCAGGTCCAGCTCAAGCGCGACGAGGGAGCAATGCTCGTCGACGTGCGGACCGATCTGCAGTTCGACGATGTCCACATCGAGGGCTCGATCTGCATTCCCTCGTTCAGTTCCGGATTCGGGTCGAAGCTCGCGTGGATCGCCGACCCCGAGCACGAGATCGTGTTCATCGGACGCGACGACGCCGACGGCCACCGCGCTGCGAGGCTCGCCCTCGCGGTCGGGGTGCGCAACGTCGCGGGCCTGCTCGCGGGAGGCATGACGAACTGGCGTCAGGAGCGCCAACCGGTCACGCACACCGAGCGGGTGGCGGCCGCGCAGCTGCCCGAGATGCTCGCGTCCGACGACCGCATCCAGGTGCTCGACGTGCGCGAGCCCGCGGAGTGGTCCGCGGGCCACCTCGCTGGGTCTCTCTCGACGCCTTGGCACGACATCGAGGAGATGCCCGCGGGCGTCGACCCACAGCGCCCCATCGCCGCCATGTGTGCCGGCGGCGCACGCGCCGCGACCGCCGCGAGCCTGCTGAAGCGCTGCGGCGCTCGCGAGGTCGTCCATGTCGTCGACGGCGGCGTTGCGTTACTCGCGGAGCTCGGGCTGCCGATCGAATCGAGCCTCGCGGAGGCCTAGGTGGAGATCGCGATCCTCCTCTATGACGGTCTCACCGCGCTCGACGCGATCGGCCCATACGAGGTCCTTAGCCGGCTGCCCTCGGCCGAGGTCAGCTTCGTGGCCGAGCGGCCCGGGACCAAGCGCACCGACAACCACTGCCTCGCGCTCGTCGCCGACGATGCGCTCGAGGACCACCCGCACCCGGAGATCGTGCTCGTTCCCGGCGGCAGGGGCCAGCAGGAGAACATGCGCGACGGCGCGCTCCACGACTGGCTTCGCTCGGTCCACGAGGCGAGCACCTGGACGACCTCGGTGTGCACGGGCTCGCTGATCCTCGCCGCTGCGGGACTGCTCGAGGGCAAGCGCGCGACGAGCCACTGGCTCGCACTCGAGGAGCTCGGCAGGCTCGGGGCGCAGCCGAGCTCCGAGCGCGTCGTCTTCGACGGCAAGATCGTCACAGCCGCCGGCGTCTCATCGGGGATCGACATGGCACTCGCGCTCGCGGCGAAGGTCGCAGGCGACGACGTCGCGAGGGCGATTCAACTCGGGATCGAGTACGACCCCCAGCCGCCGTTTCATGCCGGATCGCCGCGCACTGCCCCGCCGGCGGTCGTCGAGGCGCTTCGCAGTCGGTCGCGCTTTCAGGACCCGGCGCGCGCGGGCTGACGGGGAACGCCGCCGCGACGAGCGCCGCGGCGGCGTAGCTCCCGCTCAGTCGGTCAGTCCGAGCCGCCCATTTCGACGATGAACAGAGTGTTGCCGTCCTGGTCGCGGAAGAAGAACATCGGCGGCACCGGGCCTCCCATCCGCATCACCTCGGGGTCGACGTCGACGCCGCTCTCGCGCAGCTGCGCGTGGTCGGCCTCGATGTCGTCCGTGAGCAGGCTCACGCGGGTCTCGATCCCGGTCGCTTCGCCCTCGCGCGGTGGCATCAAGGCGATCGAGGTCGCTGCACCCGGCGGGACGACTTCGATCCAGCGGTCGCCATTCCCAAAGGGCGTGTCGCTGCGTTTCTCGAACCCGAGCTTGCCGACGTAGAAGTCGAGTGCGCGGTCCTGGTCGCTCACGGGGACGATCACGCATCCGAGCCCAATGATGTGCGTCTTCGTGTCTGTCGCGGTCATGTGAATCTCCTGTTCGGCTGATGTCGGTCAGTGCGAATGCTGGTGTCGCTCGAGCCATCCATCACTCAATGCTCCCACTAAGACGGCACGCACGAGCGAAACTCATCGCTCACTCTCGTCGGTTGCGCCGCAGGCGGTCCCGCGTGCCTACCAGTTGACGTCGGAGGTGGTGCGGGGTGCGGCGTAGAAGGCCGCGATCGCTCCACAGATCGCAAGCGTGACGTATGGGCTCACGATCGCGGCGAGCGTCGCGATCGCGTACGGCGGCAGGCCCGCGACGTTGCGGCGCAGCACCGAGCGACGGATCTCAGGCGTGAGACGCTCGTCGAGCAGGTCGGTCTTGCGGCGCAGCACATACCGCTGCAGGGAGAAGAACGTGATCGACATCAGCAGCAGCGAGCCGCCGTAGATCGCGGCCGCCAGGTTCTGGCCGTGGCTCGCCTTCAGGTATTCGGCCATCAGTGCGGTTGTGAACGGGAGCAGGACGATCGTCATGAGCAGCGCGAGGTTGAGCATCAGGAACGAGTGATCGACCGCCCGGAGGCGCCGCAGCATCGCGTGATGATTGATCCAGATGATCCCGATCGTTATGAACGACACGACGTAGGCCGCGTAGTGCGGCCACTGCGAGGCCAGGTGAGTGGCGAGCGCACCGGGTTCGCTGGGGTCCGGGACGTGCAGGTCGAGTGCGAGCAGCGTGATCGCGACCGCGATCACGCCGTCGGAGAAGGCCTCCACGCGATCCTTGCTCATCGCGCGCAGTTTCGGCGATTGCCCGGATGCCTAAGGGTGCGGTACTTCGTAGAGCTTGCGCACGAATGCGCGGCACTTCCCGAACGCTGCGAAGAACGGCTTGCTGCTCGTGTTCACGCCCGCGGTGGTCAGCGCGGGCTGGCCCTGCGCGTTCGTCTTCGGCGGCGGAAGATCGATGCCGTTGCGGCGCATGCAGGCGGCATAGGCGGTGAGCGCCCCCTTGAAGGCCGCGGCGGCCGCCGGGCTAAGCCTTGCTGGCGTGCTCTTCGTCGTAGTCGTCACGGTCTGCGAGCTTGTCGTGCTCGTGGTCGCCGTGCTTTCGGACGAGCCGCCGCACGCGGCGAGCCCAACGCTCGCGCCGAGCGCGATCGTCACGGCGATGGTGCGTGTCAAAGTGAGCGGCATCAGACGGTCTCCTCGCGCGCTAAAGCCTATCCCGAGCGGGGCAAGTTGTGCGTCGCCCCGCACGCTGCGCGAGCGTCGTCGACCGAGCGTCGCCGTCGAGCGAGGCCCCGTGTCAACCGTGTCGTCGCGCTTGTGTAGGCTTGCGCGCGCACGAATCGCCGATCCCACAGCACTGGAGTCATCAATGCCACCAGCCAAGAAGCCAGCGTCGCGTGGAAGCCGATCACGCGCCTCGACATCGCGCGCCGCGTCATCGCGTAGCACCTCGTCGCGCTCGACCAGCTCGCGCGCTTCGTTCAAGGAGCCTGCCGCTCTCAAGCGTCTGAGCAAGTCGCTCGAGAGCGCCAACGCCGCGCTCGCGGATTTGCAGAAGCAAACCGGGCGCGACGTGAGCAAGACGGCTCGCGACCTTTACAAGGACCTCCGCTCCGTCGTCACGAACGCGCGGCGGCACAGCGGAAGGCTCACGAGCGCGCTCCAGCGCGACTTCGAACAGGCACAGAAGAAGCTCGGTCAGAGCAAGAGCGCGCGCAGCTCGCGGAAGACGTCCTCGAGCCGTCGCGCGAAGTCGACGACCACGACGAGACGGCGTCCTACGACGGGCACGCGGCGGACGACCTCGTCCCGCAGCTCGAGCCGCTAGCTGCCCACGGTCGTTTCGGCGCGCGTCCCGGCGGCCTCCGTTATGAGGCGCGTGCCGCGGCCGTGGGTGAAGAAGCTGTAGGACCACTGCAGCAACACGAGCACCCGGTTCTCGAAGCCGATCAGGTAGAAGAGGTGCACGACTAGCCAGGTCACCCACGCGACGAGGCCGCTCAGCTTCAGCCCGTCGATCTGCGCCACCGCGCGCGCCCGACCGATGGTCGCGAGCGTGCCCTTGTCGTGATAGGCGAACGGCGCCCCACCGGCGATAGCCGCCGGATGAGCAAGCCTTCGGCTCAGCGCGTGCCCCGCGTATCGACCCTCCTGCATCGCAACGGGCGCAAGACCGGGGAGCGTGCGTGCCTCGCCGCTTGCCGCGTCGCGCACCCGGACCATGTCGCCGAGCGCCCTGACCTCCCGATGCCCGGGCAACGTGAGGTCCGGTTCCACCGTAAGGCGACCTGCGCGGTCCACCTCCGCGCCGCACGCGTCAGCGAGCATCTGAGCCAGCGGTGAAGCCGTGACCCCCGCCGCCCACACGACCGTGTGTGTCGCGATGCGTGATGTCGCGCCGTCGCCCCCTCGCAACTCTACGCTGTCTGATTGAACGTCGACTAGCGTGTGGTCCACCAGCACCGTGATCCCCAGCCCTTCGAGTGAGCGGGCCGCGCGGCGCGAGAGGGAGGGCGGGAACGACGTCAGCACCCGGTCGGCCGTCTCGACGAGCAGGACCCTCCCCGAGCGCGGTTCGGCGTCGCGAAACTCTCCAGGGAGGGTGTCGCGGGCGAGTTCTGCGATCTGCCCGGCCATCTCCACTCCCGTCGGTCCCGCCCCCACCACGACGAATGTGAGCCAGCCCTCGCGCTCGCGCGGATCCTCGACGAGCTCCGCGGCCTCGAACGCCTGCAGGATGCGCCCCCGCACCTCGAGCGCGCTGTCGAGCGACTTCACCTCCAGCGCGAGCGAGCGCCACTCGTCGTGGCCGAAGTAGGAGTAGTTGGAGCCGCCGGCGACGATCAGGTAGTCGTAGGGGACCTCCATCGAGTCGCCGCCGAGCACATCGGCGCGCATCGTCAGCTCACGGGCGCTCAAGTCGAACCCCGTGACTTCACCCATCAGCACGCGCACGTGGCGCTCGCGGCGCACGATCCGGCGCAGCGGCACCGCGATGTCGCCGGGCGAGAGCGCGCCCGTAGCCACCTGGTAGCTCAGCGGCTGAAAGAGGTGGTAGTTGTTGCGGTCGATCAGCGTCACGTCCGCATCCGCTGCGTGCAGCGCCTTGACCGCCTGCAACCCGCCGAAGCCGCCTCCCACGATGACGACGCGAGGGCGCCCACCCGGCGAGCCCATCCCGCTCACTCTCCGGCGACGCCTGCTAGCGCCGGGTGGCGCGGCTGCGAGAGGCGCTCGGGCGGCTCCTCGCGCAGCGCTCCGTCCACGTAGGTCACCGATAGGTTCCGACGCGCGGCGACGCGCGCCCCCGGCAGCACCACGCCGCTCACGTTGAGCGGGTCCGCGGCGCTCAGGCTCACGATCTGCTCGCGCTTGCCCGCGCGGCGCACTGTGCGCAGCGTGTCCACGGCCTCGAGCAGCGCGTACTGTTCGCCTGAGAAGCCCGCGACGAAACGCCCTCCGCGCACGAGTCCTCGTGCCTCCAGGCGTCGCAACGCCCAGAGGATCTCGCGCCAGGGAAGTGCGAGCGTCTCGCACGCGAGGAGGTCGAAGAAGACGACCCCCCAACGGGCGAGAAGCTGCCCCGCGACCTGCTCGGCGAAGGCGTCGGGGTCCGCGAGTGGATCGTCGCGCTCGGCGAGCGCCTGCACGCTCGGCAGCAGCGACCATCTTCCTTCGCCGCCGTGGCGAAGCGATGGTGCCCGCCGTGCGCCCAGGCGCCGGCGCTGTTGCACGCGCCGACGGCGTTGCCAGTTTTCGCGTGCGGCGAACAGCGCTCGCACTGCGCCGAAGCCGTCCGCGGTGACCAGCCCACGCGATACGAGGTCCCACAACCCTTCCTCGATCTCCGAGGGCAGGCGACCCGTCTCGCTTCGCAGCTCCGCCTGGAACATCGCTCCCCGCGAGCGCAGCGTCTCGAGGATCTCCGCCGCCGCGCCGTGTGCAGGCTCCTCGACGACCGCATCGCCACGTGCCGCTCGCAGGAGCCAGGGAAGGTCCTCTCGCAGCGCGAACGTGATCGGAGTCGCACGCGAGGGCGTCGCCGCGCCGCGCCGCGGTTGTCCCTCGAGTGACTCCGGTGGACGCGTCGCGAAGCGACCCCACACGACCTCGCCGGAGAGGCAGAGGTCCTCGAGCCAGCGGTCCTGGTAGGACTCGATGCGCGCCGGGAAGACGGATTCCTCCCACGCGCCCGCGGCGAGCTCGAAGCCCTGGAGCTTGTCGATCACGGCGAGCAGTCCCGCGCGGCCGTGGCATCGCGCGTCGGGCGCGGCGTGCTGCCAGCGCAGCAGGAAGCGCACGAAGTCCTGAGCGCTCACGGGCTCGACTTCCTGCCGCAGGCGGTTCTGCGTGTAGCTGTGGATCCGCGAGAGCAGGCGGCGCGAGCACCATTGCTCGCTCTCGGCGGCCGCGGCGTCGAGCGCGGGGTCGAAGTGCCCCCGCATCGCGAATCCCTCCGCCTCCAGGCGAGCGAGGCCGATCTCCACGCGCGTCACGGCGAGGGAGGTGCGCGCGGCCAGCTGCTCGCTCGTCACGGGCCCGCTGATCTCCAGGTGTCCGCGTACGACTTGCGCCGCCACCTCGTCGGCGTCCGCGGGCTCCCGACCCGTGTCCTCCTCCATCCGGTGATCCGGCGTAAAGCTCGCGTCCGGCAGGAGCGCCTCCACGAGCGCTCGGCGCTCGGTCGCGCACCACAGCTCGCTGGACGCCCGCACGCGCATCGCGCGCCCTTCGCGCTCGAGCGCCCCGAGCCAGTCCTCATGAGCGGGCAGCGGAGGGCTCAGGACGAGCGCCAGGAGGAGGTCGTGCAGCTCGTCGGCGCTGCGCATTGCCGGCGCGGCCTCCGCGCGCACCCGTTCGATCGCAGCGGAGTCGAGCCGGCCGAGCTCGCGCGCCTCGACCGGCAGCCCGCGTCGCATCTGCACGGCGCGCGTTCGCCGCTCCTCGAGCGGTGCGTCGTCGAGGAACGTGTAGGGCTTGCCGTTGAGAATCTCGTGCGCGAGCAACGAGGGTTCGGTCGAGTCCACGAAGTGGGTTCGGATCGAGCCCGACTCGATCTCTGCGAGCACGCTGAGAAGGCCGTCGATGTCCATCGCCTCGTGCAGCGTGTCGTGAAGCGTCTGGCGCACGAGCAGGTGATCGGGGATGTCGATCGGTCCCGGCGGCGCGTTCTCCTGGCACGCCGCGAGCGCGGGGAAGACGGCCGCCATCACGTCTTCGGCCTCCATCCGCTGGATCTGGATCGGGCTCTTCTTGCCGCCGCGGAAGCGCAGCACCGCGAGCGCGCGGTTGAGGTTCCAGCGCCACCGTGAGCTGAACATCGGCGATTCGAGCACGGCCTGCTCGAGCGCGCCGCGTGCGCTCTCCGAGCGCACGAGCGAAGGCGCCGAATCAAGCGGGAAGCTGTGCTGGGGCCCGAGCGAGAGCACGAGCGCGTCGTCGGTCGCGGCGGCTTGCAGCTCGAAGTCGAAGGTCACGCAGAAGCGCTTTCGCAGCGCGAAGCCATAGGCGCGATTGATGCGCGCGCCGAACGGAGCGTGGAGCACGAGCTGCATCCCCCCCGCTTCGTCGAAGAAGCGCTCGAAGACGACGTCGCGCCTGCTCGGAAGCACGCCGAGCTGCGCAAGCGAGGCCGAGAGGTACTCAACGAGGGCTCGCGCCGGCCCCTCCCCGAGCCCGCAGCGCTCGCGCACATATGCGCACGCCGCCTCGACCCGCGCAGCGCTCGCGAACTCCTGCTCACGGGGCGCGCCGAGGATGCCGGCGACTGCTCGTCGCAGCTCGGAGACCTCTTCGGAGAGCTCGTCGGTGCGCGCAGGCGCCTCGCCGAGCCAGAAGGGGATCGTAGGACTCGCCCCATGTGCGTCGGTCACCCGCATCTCGCCGGGCGTCACGCGCTGCACGCGCCAGGAGTGCGTGCCCAACAGGAACACATCGCCCGCCATCGACTCGATCGCGAAGTCCTCGTTGACGCTGCCGACCGTCGTGTCCTCCGGTTCGGAGACCACGCGGTAATCGCCGACTTCGGCGATCGCTCCGCCGCTCGTGAGCGCCGCGAGCCGCGCGCCACGGCGGGGCCTCAGCACGCCGTTGACCCGGTCGCGGTGCAAGTAGGCCATGCGCGGTCCGCGGCCCGTGGGGATGCCCTCCGCCGCAAGCTCCAGCACGGCGTCGAAGTCCGCGCGCGAGAGCTCGCTGTAGGGCGCCGCGAGGCGCACGAGCTCGAAGAGCGCGTCCTCGGCGCATTCCTCCGCGGCGGCGACCTCGGCGACGACCTGTTGCGCGAGGATGTCGAGCGGCTGCGAGGGGGCGAGCTGTGAATCGAGCCGGCCGCCATGAACCGCGGCCATGAGCGCCGCGCATTCGACGAGCTCGTCGCGCGTCATCGGGAAGAGGATTCCCTCGGGCACGCCACGCAGCGAGTGGTTCGCGCGGCCCACCCGCTGAAGGAACGTCGCGACGGAGCGCGGCGAGCCGACCTGGCACACGAGCTCCACCGGTCCCACGTCGATCCCGAGCTCGAGCGACGCCGTCGCCACGAGCGCGCGCAGCTCGCCCGCGCGCAGGCGCGCCTCCGTGCGCGCACGGCGATCCGCGGAGAGGCTGCCATGGTGCGCCGCCACCTGATCCGCGCCGAGCCGCTCGCCGAGCATGTGCGCAAGGCGCTCCGAGAGCCGCCTCGTGTTCACGAACACGAGCGTCGTGCGGTGATCGGCGACATGCCCCGCGATGCGATCGATGATCTCGTCGAGCTGCTCGCCGCTCGCGACGGCCGAGAGCTCCGTTTCCGGGAGCTCGAGCGAGACCGAGAGCTCGCGGCGGTGGCCGCAGTCGACGATCGTCGGGCCCGGCGCACGGGACCCGCCGAGCAGGCGCGCAGTGTGCTCGATCGGGCGCTGCGTCGCGGAGAGCCCGATTCGCTGGGGAGGCGCCCCCTCTTGAAGGTGTTGTAGGCGCTCGAGCGTGAGCGCGAGGTGCGACCCGCGCTTGTCGCGGGCGAGCGCGTGGATCTCGTCGACGATCACCGTCTTCAGCTCTCCGAGCACCGCCCTGCTGCGCTGCGCCGTTATCAGCAGGTAGAGACTCTCGGGTGTCGTGACGAGGAAGGTCGGCGGCGTCTTGACCATCGCAGCGCGCGCGCCCGAGGTCGTGTCGCCGGTGCGTACCGCGACGGTGATCGGCGCGGCGGGCAATCCGAGCTCCCCGGCCACCTCCGCGATCTCCGCGAGCGGGCGCTCGAGGTTCTGATGGACGTCCACCGCAAGCGCCTTCAGCGGAGACACGTAGACGACGCGCGTACGGCCCGCGAGCTCCTCGCCCGCTTCGTGGGCGCGGTAGGCGGCGTCGATTGCGACGAGGAACCCCGCGAGCGTCTTGCCCGACCCCGTTGGGGCGGCGATCAACGTGTCCGCGCCCTCGCGGATCGGCGGCCAGCCCTGCGCCTGCGCGTCGGTGGGGCCCCCCGCGAAGCGCCGCGAAAACCACGTCGCGACCGCCGGGTGGAAGCCCGTGAGCGCCTCGTGCACGCACACACGCGTCACTCCTGAGCGGGGACTCATTTCGCGCGTCGCGGCCATATGTCCACAGATTAGGACCCGGTCGCTCAGGACCCGGAACTGGCGGCGGCCGATCGGCTCGGTACGGGAATCGCCGGAATCGGCATCGGCATGTGCGCCGCATCCGCGCGCTTGCCCGCGCCCCCGCCACTGCGCTCGAGCGCGGTGCGAAGCTGCGCCTTCGCGCCGGCGGAGAGCCGCTCGGCGTCGTCGAGGAAGCTCGCCAGGCCGGCCTTCAGCGCTGCCACCACGCGCGCGTACTCTCCGCTGCGCGCGACGGGCAGGCGGGCGAGGCTCAGCTGCCGGATGTCGCGGCGGATCGTGGCGCGCACCGTCGCGATCTCCTTCCACGGCCGGGCGCGCCAGGACGGCTCGCAGTAGTCGAACGCGTAGACCTCGGAGCGCTTGCGCTTGTTCTTCTCGAGCACGCGTTTGGGCGGGTAGAGAAAGCCGAGCAGCGAGCGCGTGTGGGTGAGGAACGACTCGACGACGGTCATGTACTGCGTGAGCTCCTTCCAGCCGTCGTTGCGTCCTGCGTTCTCGTCGAGCAGGGCGGCGGTGTTGCACAGCATCAGCACCTCGTAGAGAAGGCGCTCTGCGCGTTCATGCAGTTCCGTTGCCGTTGGCCTCGGTTTCGCCATGTTCGCCATGGCGCTTGATAGTACGGACACGCGCGCGCAAGCGGGCGGCGCGGCGGTCGCTCGCAGCCGTCGCCTCGGGCTCAGCTGCCGAAGAGCTGTGTCGCGACGAAGCCCGCGTAGAGGGCGATCAACAGCAGTGCCTGCGGGCGGTGAATGCCGCCTCGCGTGGCGAGCAGCGCGAGTGTCACCGCGGTCATTCCCACGAGCCAGCCGAGCTGGAGCTTGCCCGTCGCTGAGAGGGCGCCGAGCGTCACGAACAGGGAGGGCACGATCACACCTGCGGCGAGGTTGATCGTGTTGCTGCTGAGCGCCTCGCCGACGAGCGCGGTGCCGCGCCTCGCCGCGCCCAGCCGGACCCCGGTGATCGCGTTCGGCACGCTCGTCAGCGGCGCGAGGATGAGGACGCCGAGCGCGGCGTTCGATATGTGCCAGTGCTGGCCGAGTGTGAGCGCCGCCTGCACCATCCCGGCGCTCGCGGCCACGATCAGCGTGACGTCGACGACGATGAGGCCCAGTAGATGATGCGTCGGGTCCTCGGTCTCGGGCTCCGTGCGCACGTTGCGCGTGCTCGGGCGCCGCTCGCCGACCAGAACGAGCAGATAGGGGACGATCGCGCCGGCCGCGAGCACCGCGGCAAGCACGGGCGATAGCCAGCCCAGTAGCAGCGCTGCGGCGATCAGCGTGACAGCCGCGCCCGCCGTGCCCTCGAGCACGAGGGATCTCCGCGGTAGACACACGCTGCCCGCGACGAGCGCGCTCACGCCGAGCATCGACGCGATGTTGAAGGTGTTCGAGCCGACGACTACGCCCACGCCCACGCTGTTGGCGCCCTTCGCGAGCGCGAACAGCGCCGAGGAGATCTCGGGCCCATCCGCCGCGAGCGCCGTCAACAGGCCGATCAGCGGCTCCGGCAATCCGAGCTTCGTACCGAGGCGGTCGAGGCGCCCCGCGAACGTCCGCGCCGCGAGCAGCGTGACCGCCAACGAGGCGAGGAATAGAGGTATGGCGAGCGCGGTTGACAGGGCAAGCTCCTTGCCGACCAGGCTTCCCGGCTCACCGCCCGTAAGCGTAACCGGCGCGCGTTCTGTCCTGTTGCGACGTCTACTTCTGCGGCGCCGGCGCGCGCGCGGCGCCCGAGGTAGCGAGCACGTGCCCCGTGGGATCGAGCGCCTGCACGGCGTAGTAGGGGCCCGCGCTGGCGGTCGCGAGCATCGTCTCGAACCCTTCCCTGGGCACGTGGCCGCCGGTCGCGGCAAGCGAGGTGGAGCGCGAGCCGGCGAGCAGCTGCCAGGCGGCCACCTGCGTGTCGCCGTTCCAGCTCGCGTAGATGTCGCTCGCCCCCGTCGCGGGACGCACCGCGATCGCGGGCGGTTCGCTCGGGATCCCGACCCAAGACGCGCGGAAGGCGCGATAGGTCTCGTCCGGCCCCGGGAGGTTGCCGAGGTAGAGCAGCGTGCCGTTCGCGCTGTATTCGGAGAAGTAGGGCAGCTGGCCCCAGCCCGCGAAGATGTTGCTGTTCGGAAGCGGCTCGACGTCTCCCTGGCTGCCGGCGAGCGCGGCCTTCGGCAGGACGTATTCGTGGGCGACCGACGCGGTGTGATGCTTCCAGTCGAGCGCGAGCAGGAGAGCTCGCGACTGCTTCCCCACCGCCGGGACCGCCTCGTCGTCGAACAGGCTCAGCTGGTTGCTCGTCTGCTGCTCGACGTCGTGCTGCCAGGCGAAGTGCGCGCCGCCCAGGAACCGGAAGCTCGAGGCCTTTCCGCCGAGCGTCGCGAAGACGGTGCTCGTCCTGCGGTCGATCCAGTAGGCGGCCCAGGTGTTGCGCGCGGAGACGATCGGAGCGCCGGATGGCCCGAAGCTGATCGAGTTGAAGTGATAGGCGTCCCACGTCCCGCTGCTCGGCGCCGGGTTATAGGACTGGCGCAGCGGCACGTGCTGGAGTGGATCCCAACCCCACACGACCTTGCCCGTCTTCACGCTCACCTCGAACAGCACCTGGTCGTAGACGGAGCCGTTCGCGGGCCCCCCGCAGCAGGTCAGGTCGAGCGGCACCGTGCGGTCTGCCATGATCCACGCGGTGCCCCGGGTTGTGAGTTGGATGTCGTGGAAGTCGAGTTCGAATCCCGGCGGCGCGTTGACCTGCGCGACCGCTTGGTAGCGCTGGTTGACGATCTCCCAGGTCCCGTTGCCGAAGCCGTTGGGAGTGATGTAGCCCTCCCACCAGACGAGCACGGGCTGGTGTTCGTAGGTGGCGACGTGTAGGTCCATCGCGACCTTTTCGCGTGAGGAGGTACCGATGCGGATCGGCTGGCCGAGCGGGAGCTCCCAGACCGGATTGCCGTTCTGTTCGAGGATCTCCGGTCCCGGCTTGCCCATCAGCTTTCCGCCGTGTGCGAAGTTCTTGATCGGCGCGACGAGGATGTATCCGGGCGCCTGTTGGGGCTGGCCGCTCGTGGCGCCCGTGACCGTGGACGGCGCACCCGCGACGGGCTGCGGCACCGGCACTTCGATGATCGCCGGGTTCAACGTTGGCGCCGAGACGAAGCTCCAGGAGCCATTGCTCGTGCTCTGCGCAGCGGCGCTCGCAAGCGGGGAGACGAGCCACACCGCTAGTGCGCTCAAGCCCGCGCCCAGTGCGATCCTGGTCGCCGCCAGCCTGATCTTTGCCGGGGCGAACCCCCCTCCGAGGACCGATTTGCTTGGCATCTCGCTTCGCTTTGTCACCGGCACGCTAACACCGGGCGCCTTAGAACACCGCGCGATCGCGGGCGGGGGAACGGCTCGGTGTAGTACACGCGGCGCACAGTGCACGAGCGAAAACCGCGCGATCCGCATAAGTTTCGGCCAGCGATCGGGCTAGGCCAGCTGCGGATCGTGCGCGCGCAGATACGGCGCGAGGTAGCGCGCCGAGATCTTTGCAGGCGGTCCGTCGATGGGGCTCTCGGAGATCTCCGAGCTGAAGCCGCGGCCCCCCGTGATGCGCGCGGAGAGGTAGAGCGGCTTGTCGTCTGTGAGCAGCATTCCCTTGATCACGGGCATGAACGGCTGCGGCTCGAGTGACGCGCCGGCGAGCGCGGCGATCGCTTCCGCGACGGCGTCGGCCTCCTGCGCCGCGAGGCCGCCGTGCTTGATCGGGAAGTCGGTGGCGTCGCCTGCGGCGTAGACGGGCCCCGCCTCGTCGACCTTGCCGTGCGGGTCCACGTGCAGGAAGCCGTGCTCGGCCACAGGGAGGCCGCGGATCGGTGGGCCATAGAGCTCGGGCAGCGCGATGATCCGTTCCGCGCTCAGCACGCGGTCCCCCGGCGTGATCGAGATCTGCCCCGGCGCGGGTATCTCGGCGTACGCCGCGGTGATTGTGCGGACGCCCGCGTGGGCGAGCCGGCTCTCGAGCGCCTCGCTGGCCGTCGTCCCGAAGATCGCGAGCGGCCGGTCCTCAGGTGTCACGATCGTGACGTCGAGCTTCACGCTCATGTCGAAGGCACGGCCAGCGCTCATCAGCGCGAGCTCGTAGATCGGTAGCGGCCAGCCCATGCGGGGCGGGATGACGAACGCGAGCTCGTGCACGTAAGCGCCCTCGATGTCCTGGACGAGGCCATGCATGGTCTCCTCCAGGCGCCGGTCGTCGATCGTCAGCGCGTGCTCGTAGCGCGGCCGCGCGACCGCGCCGACCGCGATCACGAGCGCGTCGTAGCGCAGCTCGGCGCCGTCCTGCGTGCGCGCGAGCTGCGCATCGGGGTCGACCGAGGCGAGTCC
The DNA here is from genome assembly GCA_963738355.1 of uncultured bacterium. Taxonomy (GTDB): domain Bacteria; phylum Actinomycetota; class Thermoleophilia; order Solirubrobacterales; family Solirubrobacteraceae; genus Palsa-744. Next base: position 80,933 of record CAVTWF010000009.1, on the reverse strand, counting down.
GTCGGCCACGAGCTCGGCGTGGGCGTCCTCGACGATCGAGCGCAGGTCGTAGCGGCTGAGCGGTCCGTAGGCGAACGGCTCGCGCACTGCGAGCGGGCGGTAAACGAACTCGGCATCCGGCGCGATCACCTTCACGGCTATGCGCTCAGGCGCGAGATCGGCGAGCGCGAGCGCACACTCCAAGCCGGCGACGCCACCGCCCGCGATCACGACATCGAGCTTCTGCGAGGTCGCGTCCCCGTGGTCGTCTGCCATGTCGCTCAGATTACGCCTCCGTGACGCTGCTCGCACTCGCCCCAAGCCGCCGTCGCGCTCCGTGCTTTCCACGGATCCGGAACGCCTGCGCTGCCGTGCGAAGCCGCGTCAAGGACTGCTGCCCCCGGTAATCTGCCCGCCGTGGGGGCCCATCAGTCACCGGCTGACGATCTGCCGCTGCGCCGGTTGCTCGAGGCCGGCCGCGCGCTCGTGGGCGAGCTCGACATGGAGGCGGTGCTCCGCCGTCTGCTCGAGGCGGCACGCGAGATCACAGGCGCGGGCTATGCGGCGCTCGGAGTGCTCAACGACGAGCGCACGGAGCTCGAGCGCTTCATCACGTCGGGGTTCGACGACGACACGGTTGCGGCGATCGGGAGCCTGCCGCGCGGCAGGGGCGTGCTGGGCCTGCTGATAGAGGACCCGAAGCCGCTTCGCCTGCGCGATATCGGCGCTCACCCGAACAGTTATGGATTCCCGGCTGCGCACCCGGAGATGCACAGCTTCCTCGGCGTGCCGGTGATGATCCGCGGACGCGCGTGGGGCAACCTCTACCTCACCGAAAAGCCCGGAGGCGAGTTCACAGAGATCGACGAGGAGGACGTCAGCGTGCTCGCGGACTGGGCGGCCGTCGCGATCGACAACGCGCGCCAGTACGAGACCAGCGAGCGCCGGCGTGTGGAGCTCGAGCGTGCGGTGCGCGCGCTCGAGGCAACGCGTGACGTCGCCGTCGCGATCGGCGGCGAGACGGGCCTCGAGCGGGTGCTCGAGCTGATCGTCAAGCGCGGGCGCGCGCTCATCGACGCGCGCGTGGTGCTGATCATGCTCCGCGAGGGCCCGGACCTCGTCGTCGCGGCCGCCACGGGCGCCGCTGGTGACGCGGCGGGCCATCGCATCGGGGTCGCGGGCTCGACCTCGGGAGAGGTGCTCGAGCGCGGACGTCCGGCTCGGCTGGCCGACGTGGATGAGCACATGCTGATCGCGCCCGAGCAGCTCGGCGTCGTGGGCGCGCAGACGGCGCTCCTGGTGCCGATGCTCCATCGCGGCGCGCGTCTGGGCGTGCTCGCGGCCTTCGACCGCGGGGAGGACGGAGCGCAGTTCAGCGAGACCGACGAACAACTGCTGCTCACGTTCGCAGCGTCGGCGTCGAATGCGGTCGCGCTTGCACAGAGCGTCGAGGCGGATAGGTTGCGGAGCACCCTCGCTGCCGCCGAGGCCGAGCGCGCGCGCTGGGCGAGGGAGTTGCACGACGAGACGCTTCAAGGGCTCGGCAGCCTCCGGCTGCTGCTCGCCGCGTCGCTTCGCCACGAAGAACCGATGCGTACCGAGCACGCCGTGCGCGAGGCGATCGGGCACCTGGAGGGAGAGATCGAAAACCTGCGCGCGCTGATCAGCGAGCTGCGTCCCGCCGCCCTCGATGAGCTCGGACTGCGTGACGCGATCGAAGCGCTCGTCGAACGTCACCGCAGGCTCGAGGATCTCGAGGTGCAGTGCACGCTCGAGCTGCCGGCGTCATCGCCCGGCCAGAGCGGGCTCGACGACGAGCTCGAGACGGTGGTCTACCGCCTCGTGCAGGAGGCCCTCACGAACGTTGTCAAGCACGCGCGCGCGAGCACGGTGAACGTGCGAGTGCAGGTGACCCCCGGCGAGCTGGTGCTGGAGGTAAGCGACAATGGCTTGGGCTTCGATCCCGCGACGCAGACGACCGGCTACGGGCTGAAGGGCATGCGGGAGCGAGCGGGGCTCGCGGGCGGCACGCTCGCGGTCAGCTCAGAGGAGGGCGCGACCCATGTGTGCGCGCGCCTCCCGATTGGCGAGGCGGCGTCGCCTCAGACCCTCAGCAGCTCGCGGTCGAGCGCGTAGCGAACGAGCTCCGACCTGCTCTTCGCGTCCAGCTTGCGCGCGATGCGCGCGCGGTGTGCCTCGATCGTGCGCGTCGAGAGCCCCAAGCGCGCCGCGACCTGAATGCTCGTGAAACCGCGCGCGATCAGCCACAGCACCTCCATCTCCCGCGTGCTGAGCTGCGTGTCGACGAGCGCCGCCTGGAGCGCCTCGAGGCGGCGTCGCACAGGTGGGCTGAGGTACTGCTCTCCCGCGGCCGTTGCGTGGATGGCGGCGAGCAGCTCCTCAGGCGCCAGGTCCATCAGCACCACGCTGCTCGCACCCGCTTCGAGGACGCATCTGCTCACCGAAGGGTCGTCATCGTCGACGAGGACGATGAGCCGCGCGCTCGGGAACCTCGTGTACACGCGATCCACCTCTGCCACCGGGCTTTCGCGCAGATCGCTCAGGTGTGCGACGACGACGTCCGGGCCGGAAGCGGCTCTCGGTGCGCCGGCGCACTCGCGCACGAGGGGGTCGGCGCGTATGAGGCTGCGCAAGCCGCGGAGCACCAGCGCGCGGTCGCCGACGAGCGCAAGCTCGACGGGCGCCAACTGCTCACGCCCGCCCGCCAGCTGTGTTGCGGTCGCCATGCAAGCAAGCTAGATGCGATCGCCTCGCCGTTCGTCGGGGGAAGGCCGCGTGCTCGTTGGGGCAAACCACTGATGAGGGCGGCGCCCCGATGCCCGTCACGGGGGGACGGTAGGCTACGTTCACGCGCGATGGCCGACGTGGATGCCAACGAGCATGAGGCCCCCGAAGGGGCGGAGAAGGCGGGGGATTCTGGGGGGGCCGAGGCTTCCTCCGAGGGCAGAGTCCGGATCGTGCTCGCAGATGACCACATCGTCGTCCGTCATGGGCTGCGAATGCTCCTGGACGCAGAGCCCGGCTTCGAGGTCGTAGCCGAAGCAGGCGATGTCGAGAGCGCGCGGCGCTACGTCCGCGGCCATCACCCGCACGTGCTCGTGCTCGACCTCAACATGCCCGAGGGCTCGAGCCTCGAGGCGATACCGACGATTCGTGAGCAGTCGCCGGAGACGCAGATCGTGGTGCTCACGATGCAGCAGGAGCCGGCGTTTGCGCGCCATGCGCTCGGCGCTGGCGCGCTCGGCTACGTGCTGAAGGAGGCGGCCGACGACGAGCTCGTCGAGGCTGTGCGCCGCGCGGCGGCGGGCGAGCGCTATCTCAATCCGAAGCTCGGTGCCCGCCTGGCCTCCGAACCGGATTCGACGCTGCCGGGCGACCTCAGCGAGCGCGAGGTTGACGTCCTGCGGCTGATCGCGCTCGGGCACACGAACGCGGAGATCGCCGAGCGGCTGTACCTCTCAGTGCGCACCGTCGAGACGCACCGCGCGCACATCCAGCAGAAGCTCCGTCTCTCGACGCGCGCCGAACTCGTTCAGTACGCGCTCGAGCACAAGCTGATCAGCGCTTAGCTCAGGCGCGGCCGAGCGCCTCGAGCAGCGACATCCGCATGACCCTCCAGGTCGCGAACAGCGCGCCGAGCACGCCCAGCGCGATCCCGACGAGCAGTCCGCGCACGAGCACCCAGGCGCTGATTTCGGGGGACACGAAGACACCGATTTCGAGCGTTTGCTACGACGAGTTCCGCGGCGGCGATGCCGAGGCCGAGGCCGATCGCGACGCCGAGCAGGCTGAGCGCGATGCTTTCCCCCAGGAGCAGGCGGGATATCCGTAGCCGGCTCCAGCCGAGCGCGGCGAGCACACCGAGCTCGGCGCGACGCTCGATGATCGCCATCGCCATTGTGTTGAGGACGACGACCGCGCCGAGGACGAGCGCGAGGATCGCGACGATCACCGCCGCCTCGTGGATGATGCGGCTGTTCGTGTCCACGCGCTCGAGTTCTCCGGGAGCGCCGATCGCGGAGGCGCCCGGGAGCGTGTGTTCGATGCTTGTCTTGACCTGCTTTTCGGTGTAGCCGGGTGCGATCGAGACGGCGACCATGCTGAGCGCTTCCGGTATCCCCGAGAGTTCGCGCGAGAGCGCCAGCGGGATGACGATCCCGGAGTCCTCGAGCGGGATCCCCGATCTGTAGATGCCGGCGAGCCGCAGCGGGCGGCCGCTGACGACGAGCGTCTGCCCTGGGTGCAGGTGGAGCGTCGAGGCGGCTCCGCTTCCGGCCATCGCTTCGCCTTCGCCGAAACGGTTCCCGGCGATCAGCACGAGACGCCTGCTGAGGAAGCTGTTCGCTTCGGCGCCGAACGTGAGTATCGACGGTTCCTTCTCCACCGCGCCGGAGAGGATCTGCAGCGGCGTGGTCTCGGCCACCCCCGGGAGCGATTGGATCCGCGGCAGCGCGGATGCGGGAAGCGAGGACGCGGTGAGATCGGCGAGCCCCGCTTGGAAGACCCCGAGGTCCGCGCGCCCTAGGTGAGCGAGGTCGCCGGCGCTGCGATCGAGCCCGCCGGTGAGCGCGAGCAAGGCGACGACGGTCGTCACGCCGACCGCGACGCCCGTCGCCGTCAGCAGGGACCGCCCCCAGCGCCGCAGCAGGTTGACAGCGCTCAGCGCGAGCACGGATCGAGCATATCGGCAGGCGATAATGTCATTTGATGGTTGCGAGCGCCGAAGGTGCGGAGGTCGTCCTGAGGACGGTGAGCAAGCGCTACGGCAATGTCGTCGCCGTGCGCGACATCGATCTCGACGTCAAGGCGGGCGAATTCGTTCTGGTGACGGGACGATCGGGCTCGGGCAAGAGCACGCTGCTGAACCTGATCGGAGGGCTCGAGACGCCCGACTCGGGGGAGGTGCTGATCGACGGCGCTCAGGTGTGGCGCGGCCGTCACGTCTCCCAGCACCGGCGCAGCCTCGTGGGGTTCGTCTTCCAGCATCACCTCCTGCTGCCGATGCTGAGCGCGCGCGCGAACGTGGAAGTGCCGCTGATCGGCGCCGGGGTGGGGCGACGCGAGCGCTCCCGCCGTGCGCTCGCGTTACTCGAGGAGGTCTCGCTCTCCGAGCGCGCCGAGCACCGTCCGGACCAGCTCTCCGGCGGCGAGCGCCAGCGCGTCGCCGTGGCGCGTGCACTTGTCAACGAACCGCGTCTGCTGCTCGCGGACGAGCCGACGGGCGCGCTTGACACGGCCACCGCGGAGCGGTTGTTCGACCTGCTCTTCAGCGTGCGCGAGCGTCACCGCACGACGATGATCATGGTGAGCTATGACCCGCTCGCCGGAAAGCGCGCGGATCGCACGCTGGTGATGATCGACGCGCACCTGGAAGGCCCGGTGGCGGACGACGCCGCCGCCGACGCGCCGAGCACACCGGCAGCCGAGCCGGGAGCGGCCGCCGCGCCCGCCTAGACGCGAGCTAGCGCCGGCTCTCGGCGAGCACGCGCTCGAGCACCTCGTCGCGGTCGGTGCCGTACGCCTTGAGCACGCGGTCGAAATCCTCGCCGTAGTACTCCATCGCTCCGATCAGCACGTCGACCGTGCCGACCGTCTGGACGCTCCGTCGCTTTGCCGACTCGGTCGCGCTCTGGGTGATGCTCTTGACCACCTCGTGCTCGGTGCCCTCATGCGCCTCCTGGCCGTTGCCGCCGTGTGCGCCGGAGCCATCGGGCGCGGCGATCGGCTCCTCGCCGATGCCGAGGGACTGCAGCGCGCCACTCACGTCGCCGTGCAGGCGCAGGACGCGCAACCACCGCTCCGCCTCCTCCTCCCGCGAGCGAGCGAAGGGCATCGCGGTTCCGGCGAGCCCGAGCACCATGGCGGCTTCGTTTGAGAGCGCGGGGCTGTCGGTCATGGGAGCAGCGCTGACCCTAGCGAAGCGTCCTCCGCGAGCGGGTGGACGGGACGCACGAAGGTGCGCCGCGTCGGGCTGATCTCTACCTGCGGTCCCTCGCGCTGCACGCGCACGCGGATCACGGCGCCACCGGCGTGCTCGAGCACGCTGCGCGCTTCTCGGAGTGTTGACGCAAGCGCTGCGTCCTCCACACCGCACGCGGCGAGGAAGCGCGCTGCGCGGCCTCGCTCGAGCTCCACGCCGTCGACCTCGAGCTCCTCGATCCGCAAGCCCGCCGCCGCCGGCGAGCCCTCGAGCTCGAGCATGCACGCCGCCATGTCGTCGGGGCGGCGGTCCGTGGCCGCGACGACGCGGGCGAGCACGGCGTCCGCGGACGCGCCCGGCCCGAGATCCTGCAGCACGCGCGCGAGGCGATCGCTCCCGAAGAGCGCGGCTCCCATCCGCGCCTCCACGACGCCGTCGGTGAAGAAGCAGACCTGAGCGCCGCCCGGAAGTGCGATGGCGCTCTGACGGCGCCCGGTCTCGAGACCGAGCCCGATCGGCGGCGAGGCCGCGGCGAGCACCGGCTCTAGCGGATCACGAGCGATCACGAGCGGCTGCGGATGGCCGGCGCACGCGTACGTGAGAAGGCGCTCGGCGGGGTCGTAGATGGCGAGCACGGCCGTCGCGAAGCACTGGTGGCCGAGCTGGTGATCGAGCGCGCTTGCGGCGGCGCGCAGCGCCGCGCGCGGCGTCATCCCGGTGTCGAGGTATGCGCGGGCGGTGTAGCGGATGAGCGCGGTCTGCGGCAACGCCGCCCGCCCGTGTCCAGAGACGTCGCCGACGATCACCGCGATGCGGCCGTCCTCGGTCGTGAAGAGGTCGTAGAAGTCCCCCCCGGCGGCCGGTCCCTCGGCGGGCCGGTAGGCGGCGGATGCGTGCATCGGGCCGATCAGCTCGGGGACGGCGGGCAGCAGCGCGGCTTGGAGCACGCCGACGTCCTCCGCGAGGCGAGCGCGTTGGCGCGCTAGCTGGCGCGCGCGCGCCGCCGCGAGCCAGGAGCCGGCGGCTAGCGCGATCGAGATCAAGGCGAGAACGGCGATCATGATCCATACCGAGCGGGGTACGACGCTCACGATGTGCGCGACGGTCTTGACGACGGGCGGGTCGCCCCCCGACTTGGCGTGCGTCTGGAGGCCGCCGCGGATCTCGTGTCCCCGCGACCGCTTCGACCCGGCGCCCCCAGGGCTCCCGGCGGCCGCGCTGGAGATCGCCGCGCTCCCGGCGCCGACCGCGCCGGCGACCCCAGCCAAGCGGCGACGAGCCGCATCCCCCGAGGCTCCCCGGCCCTGGCCGCGGCCTCGCGAGCGGCCCTTGACGCGCCGAGCCGGCGAGCCGACTCGTTGACGGGGCTGGGCGACGGTGTGCGGTGACGAGGTGGCCGAGTCCGAGCCGCCTGCGGGAGCGCTTGTGCCTTCCTTCGTGCCGTCGGTGCCCGATAGCGCGCCGCTCTCGGTGCCGGGCGAGGTGGCGTCTGCCGCCGTTGGCCGGCGGGACGCTCGCTTCGCTCGAGCCGGTACCCCGCCGGTTTCCGGGGCGCTGGGGGAGGAAGCTTGCGCTGGGTCCGAAGGCGCCGCCGCCACGGCGCTGAGCGGGTTCGACAGCTGGTGAGGCGACGGGTTCCGAGGACGTCTGCGAGCTCGTGCCCTGTGCCCCGCTCGGTGCTTCGGTGCTCGCGGCTCCATGCGTTTCTTCGAGCGCGCGTTCATCGGCGGGCGCAGCGAGTGCGGCGCCGCTCGATTCGCTCGCGGACGCCATTTCCGGGGGTGCCGCGACGGTGCTTTCGCTCGGGGAGCTCGACGAAGCGACAGGTTCCGCAGACGCGGAGTCGAGGGCTGCCGGCATCAACACGATCGCGCCCACGATCGCGTACGCCGCGAGCCGTAGCGGCGGCGAACACCACGCGCGCGCGCGCGCGGCGGCATTTTCGCCTAGCTCACGTACGACAGTGCCTCGTCGAAGGTAGGAAAGATCTGGAACACCGCGTCCAGCCCCGAGATCTCGAAGATCTTGAGCACCTCGGGCTCCGTGCACACGATCGCGAGGCGGCTCCCGAGCTTCAGCGAGCGGCGGATTCCGATCAGCACGCCAAGTGCTGTCGAGTCCATGAAGGTGACGCCCGAGAGGTCGACGATCAGGCGCCGTGCGCCCGCGTCGATCGCGTCGACGAGCGGCCACTTCAGGCGGGGAGCGGTCGCGAGGTCCAGCTCTCCTTCGACCGCGATCAGGGTCGTCTCATCCTCGAGCTTAGTCTCGGAGATACCGAACCTGGGGTGTGTGGGCTCACGCGGCCCGCGCGCATGGACCGAACCGAGCATCCGCGTCACCTCGCTTTCCCGCTTGCTCGTTTGGCTGCAGCGTGGCCCCGGAAGCTTAGCGCGGCGCGGCGGTCGCGTTTGACATCGAGAGCGTCTCTGAAGGAGAGCTTGCAGCGAGCGCGAACGTCATCTGCACCTCCGTGCGTCCGTCTTCGTTGCTGCTCACGCGTGCGGACTTCGTGAGCGCCGAGATCAGACGCAGCCCGAGCCCGAGCCCCGGGGTGCTCGCCGGGGCGTGCGTGCCGCGACCGCAGTCGCCGACGACGACGGTCAGCTCGTCCTCTGCGGGCTGCGCGCCCGGCACGTGTTCCTCCTGCGAAGCATCACCGACGCCTTCGCGGGGGCCTCCGTTCCAGACGAGGATCTCGAGCGGTCCATCCTCGCCGTCGGGATACGCGTGGAGCACGACGTTCGTGCACGCCTCGGTGACCGCGAGGCAGATGTCTGCGAGCAGCTGCTGCTCGAGCGCGAGCACGCCTCCGAGGGCGCGCAAGGCGTCTCGTACAATCGCCAGGCTCTCGGCTCGCGCCGGGAGCGTGAGCTCCATCTCCGGTTCCACAGGCGCTTCGACGGGAATGGTAGTGGTAGTGGACGGACGACGCCAGCGGCGCCGACCCTCGCGCCGGCCGGATTCGATGACGGAGGCCATCACCGGCTGTTGACGAGTTGGGCTTCCTTGCTTGGTCCGGGGCGCTGGGCGAGGTGGAGCACCCCCGTGTTGTGCGGCACGACCTCCACTTCGGGGTCGTCGCCGTCCACGCGCAGCCGCAGCACCGCTTCGCCCGCGCTTCCGACGACGAGGCGCGCGGCGCGCATCGCCGCCGCGACGCGTGAGGCTGAGAGGCCGCACGCGGCGAGGAAGCGGGGGATCCGCTGACCGGCGAGCGCGGCCTTGTCGATCTCGAGCTCCTCGCGCTGCAGGACGGGCGCGTGCCCGTGCCCGTTCATCGAGGGGCGGGTCTCGTTGAGCTCGGCGGCGGCGTCGAGTCGCAGCAGGCATGCGGCCATGTCGTCGGGACGCCGGTCCGTGGTCTGGACGACGCGCTCGAGCAGCGCCTCTGCGGATGCCGAGGGGCCGAGCGAGGTGAGCGTCTCCGTGAGGCGGTGGGTGCCGAAGAGCTCGCCGCCGATCCGGGCCTCGACGATTCCATCGGTGAAGAAGCACACGGCGGCACCGGGCGGCAGCTTCAGAATTGTCTGGCGCGTGCCCGTGGGCAGCCCGACGCCGATCGGCGGGGCGGCGCCGCTCAGCACCGTGTCGAGCGGCTCATCCGTGATGACGAGCGGCGGCGGATGGCCCGCGCAGGCGTAGGTGAGCGTACGGTCGGACGGGTCGTAGCTCGCGAGCACGACGGTCGCGAACGACCCGTCGAGCTGATGGTCGAGCGTGACGGCGGCCGCATGCAGGGCAGCGCGGGGTTGCAGCCCGGCGTCGAGATACGTCCGCAGCGTGTAGCGGATGAGCGCAGTCTGCGGAAGCGCCGCGGGGCCGTGCCCGGAGACGTCGCCCACGATCACCGCGAGGCGCCCGTCCTCGAGCGCGAAGAGGTCGTAGAAGTCACCGCCCGCGGCGGGGCCCTCGGCGGGTCGGTAGGCGACCGAGGTGCCGACGGCGCCGAAGCGTGCGGGTATCGCGGGCAGCAGCGCCGCCTGCAGGAGGCCGACCTCCTCGGCCAGGTACCCGCGCTGACGCTCGAGGCGTCGCGCACGTGAGGAGCTGAACCAGGAGCCCGCTGCGAGCAGGCCCGAGAGGGCCCCGAGGAGTCCCATCATGATCCAGACGCCTCGCGGCACGACGTTCGCGATCCGTTCGACGGTGCGGATCGCCGGCGTGAGGCCGGAGGCGGAGCCGTGGGTGGCCGTGTGCGTGCCGCGATGAGCTCCGCGGGCCGCGGTTGCGTGAGCGCCGGCCACGGCTGCCCCGGCGGCGACGGTGCCGCTGACGGGCGCGGCGGCTCCACCGGAGCCCGCGGCGCGGGCATGCGCTGAGCCGCGTCGAGCGTGCGCTCCCCGCACGGCACGGCGATGAGCCGCGCGGTGCCCGAGCGTCGTGCCCTCCGGGGATGATCCGGTGACGGTTGGTGCGATGGCCGTCGGCGTCGCGCTCGCAGGCGCTGAGACCGGCGTGGCGGATGACGGGGTTGAATGCGGGGAGGAGCCGGCGGCGGACCCCGACCCCGCATTTGAAGAGGAGGAGTGTGAGGAGGAGCGACTGGCGCTCGCGTGCGACGCCGACGCGGCGGACGTCGAATTGGGCGTCGGCACGGTGGCGGGGACGTTGACCGCGGACGTCGAGGTGTTGGGCCCCGAGGCCCCTTCGCCGCCCGTGGCGCCCGTGCCGCTTCCCGAGGAGTTGTTCTTCGCTTCCGCGGCTACGCTCGCGTGCGTTTCCTTCTCGCTGTGTCCCGCTTCCGAGGAGGTTTCACGGCCCCCGCCGGATACGTGGACCGCCGCATGCGTGTGGGCGACGGCGCCGATCTGCGCCAGCGACTGCACCGTCGCCGCGTTGCGCGCGGCGCCGTGCGCGACCGGGCTTGGCGTCGGCGTCGGCTGTGTCGCGGACGGCGATGCTCCTTCGCCCTGGCGTTCGGCGAGCGCGCCGTGGCTCCCGGGGCCATGCGGGCCATCGTGTGCGGTGACCGCAGCCGGCCACGCCGCCGCAGCGGCCACGCAGAGCGCCGAGGCCGCGGTCCAGCGTGCGAACGTTGCCGCCCGTTTACTCACGTCTGTGGCGGTGCCGCCTGGCGGAGGCGGTCGAGAGCCTGCTCGCGAGTCGGGAAGATCTCGAACGCGACCTTCAGGCCCGCGACCTCGAAGATCCGCAGCACGTTGGCGTTCGTGCACACGACCGCCATGTGCGCGCTCTCGTCGAGCTTGCGATGGACTCCGACCAGGACGCTCAGCGCCGTCGAGTCGATGAACGTGACGCCGGAGAGGTTGACGAGCAGATGGTTGCGGCCCGCCTTGAGGGAGTCGAGCAGCGGCCATTTCAGCCGTGGCGCGGTGGCGAGATCGAGCTCGCCCTCGACCGCGATTTCGGTCGTGCGCTCGTCGAGCGTTTGTTCGCTGACCGAGATGAAGCCTGAGCCAGGCTCGGGGCGTTTCCCTACGCCTGTATCGAGGAGACTGGTCATTTGCGTGACCTCCTGTTCACGGTGATTCCGCGTTCCGGGTCCGTCGCCAAGGGCAGCCTCGAAGCGCCCTACCCGGTTTGGGTCGTGCGGTTTGGGTCCTGCCTCGGCGGAGGCCCCCTACCGCTTGAGCGCGCGGGTGGGCGCTAGAACAGATGTCCAGCCGGCCGACACGAACGCTAAAGCTCTTGCGTGGACGGCCCTGGACGCGTGTCGCCAACGACGGCGACGGCGGAAGGCGTGGCGTGCGGCGATGCGCTCGTCAGCCTGCCCGCGTCCGCGAGCAATACTCTGCGACCGATGAAAGCCGTAATACTGGCCGGCGGGCTTGGCTCACGACTGAGCGAGGAGACCTCTGCGCGGCCCAAGCCGATGGTCGAGATCGGCGGCAAGCCGATCCTCTGGCACATCATGAAGATCTACGCAGCCCACGGCATCGAGGACTTCGTGATCTGCCTCGGTTACAAGGGCTACATGATCAAGGAGTACTTCGCCAATTACTATCTCCATACGTCGGACGTGTCATTCGATCTCGCGGGTGGCGGAGTGGAGATCCATCGTTCGGCGACGGAGCCGTGGCGCGTGACGCTCGTCGACACAGGGGAGGAGACGATGACCGGCGGACGCCTGAAGCGCGTGCTCCCCTTCGTCGAGGAGAGCGATTTCTGCTTCACCTATGGCGACGGCGTTTCCGATCTCGACATCTCGGCGCTGATCGACTTTCATCGCCAGGAAGGGGCGCTGGCCACGGTGACGGCGGTGCAGCCACCGGGCCGGTTTGGAGCGATGGAGATCGACGAGACGCGCGTGCGGCGCTTCCAGGAGAAGCCGCGCGGCGACGGCTCGTGGATGAACGGCGGCTTCTTCGTGCTCTCGAGCGAGGTCGGTCGTTACCTCGCGGGCGACGAGACCGTGTGGGAGCAGGAGCCGATGCGCTCGCTGGCGCAGGAGGGACAGCTCGCGTCTTTCCGTCACGAGGGCTTCTGGGAGGCGATGGACACGCTTCGGGATCGCAACCATCTCGATGAGCTCTGGAATAGCGGCGCCGCGCCGTGGCGGGTGTGGGAGTAGCGACCGCATGGGCGACATCAGCAAGAACGGCGCACCTCCGGCGCGCGCAGAGGGTGTCGATCCCGCCTTCTGGCGGGGCAAGCGCGTATTGCTCACCGGCCACACGGGGTTCAAAGGAGCCTGGATGGCGCTGTGGCTGCAATCGCTCGGCGCCAGCGTCACGGGGTTCTCGCTGGGAGCACCGACGAAGCCTTCGCTGTTCGAGCTCGCGCAGGTGGGTGACGGAATCGAGAGCGTCGCCGGGGATGTGCGGGACCCCAGCAGCGTCGTCGGCGCGCTCGAGACCGCGAGGCCGGAGATCGTGATCCACATGGCTGCGCAGGCGCTCGTGCGCCGGTCGTTCGCCGCGCCCCGCGAGACCTACGAGACGAACGTCATGGGCACGGTCAATGTCCTCGACGCCGTGCGCGTGGTGGACGGCGTGCGCGCGGTGGTGAACGTGACCTCGGACAAGTGCTACGAGAACCGGGAATGGGATTGGGGGTACCGCGAGGGCGACCCGATGGGGGGCTTCGACCCCTACTCGAGCTCCAAGGGCTGCTCGGAGCTCGTGACGCAGGCCTTCCGTCGGTCCTACTTCGCCGAACCCGGCGCTCCGCGCATCGCCTCCGCGCGCGCGGGCAACGTGATCGGGGGCGGAGATTGGGGCGAGGACCGGCTGATCCCCGACCTCATGCGCGCCGCGCTCGACGGAAGCGCCGCTCACGTGCGCAATCCCGACGCGATCCGGCCGTGGCAGCACGTGCTGAACCCGCTCAGTGGGTACCTCGTGCTCGCCCAGGCCTTGTGGGCCACCGATGCGAATGCTGGCGCGTGGAACTTCGGGCCACCGGAGGAAGACGCACGCCCTGTCGGCTGGATCGCGGCGCGCGTCGCTGAGCTCTGGGCTGACGAGCTGCGGTGGGACCACGACCCCGGCCCGCACCCGCACGAGGCGCGCTACTTGAAGCTGGACTCCTCGATGGCACGCGCGCGTCTGGGATGGCAGCCGCCGATCCGGCTTGACCGGGCGCTCGAAGCGACCGTCGACTGGTACCGCGAGCTCGCGGAAGGAGCCGACATGCGGAGGATCACTATGGGGCAGATCGAGGCGCTGCAGCACGCCTCGAGGTCGACATGAGCGCAGGGCCGCGCCGGGCGTCGACCTGGTGCCGCCTCGCTGTGGGCGCATGAGGTCCCCGAGCTGCCGCTTCTGCGGCGCTCCGCTGGAAGTCGTCTTCGTGGATCTCGGCGCCTCTCCGCTCGCCAACTCCTATCTGACGGCGGAGCAGGTGAGCGCGATGGAGCCGTTCTACCCGCTGCGGGCGCTCGTCTGCGCCCGCTGCTTCCTCGTCCAGCTCGAGGATTTCGCGACACCCGAGCGGATCTTCTCCGACTACGCCTACTTCTCTTCCTACTCCACCACGTGGCTCGAGCACAGCCGGCGTTACACCGAGCTCATGGTCGAGCGCTTCGGCCTCGACGGCGACAGCCGGGTCGTCGAGATCGCCTCCAATGATGGGTACCTGTTGCAGTACTTCCAGGAGCGCGGCATTCCGGTGCTCGGCGTCGAGCCCGCCGCGAACGTCGCGGAGGTCGCACTCGAGCGGGGAATCCCCACGCTGGTGGAGTTCTTCGGCCGCGAGACGGCCGCTGCGGTAGCCGAGCGCTCCGCGGCGGACCTCCTCCTCGGGAACAACGTGCTCGCTCATGTCCCGGACCTCAACGACTTCGTCGCCGGCATGAAGATCGCGCTCAAGGCGCGGGGTGTGATCACGATGGAGTTCCCCCACCTGATGCGCCTCATGGAGAAGAACCAGTGGGACACGATCTATCACGAGCACTACAGCTACTTCTCCTTCCTCACTGTGAGTCGCGTGTTCGAGGCGCACGGCTTGAGGCTGTTTGATGTCGAAGAGCTCCCGACGCACGGCGGCTCGTTGCGGATCTACGGCTGTCACGCCGAGGACTCCGAGCGTGCACAGAGCGCGGCCGCGCGCGAGCTACGCGAGCGCGAGCGGCGCGCCGGATACGAGAGCCTCGAGATCTACCGGCACTACGCGCGCCGCGTCGCGGAGGACAAGCGCCGGATCCTGCGCTTCCTCATCGATCTCAAGGAGCAGGACCTGAGGATCGTCGGCTACGGCGCGCCGGCCAAGGGCAACACGATGCTCAACTACTGCGGCGTGCGGCGGGACTTCATCGCGTACACGTGCGATCTCAACCCTCATAAGCAGGGGAGCTACCTGCCCGGGAGCCACATCCCGATCCGCCCGCCGGACACCATCGGCGAGGACAAGCCGGATGTCGTGCTGATCCTCCCGTGGAACCTCAAGGACGAAATCGTCGAGCAGCTGAGCTTCGTACGCGAGTGGGGAGGCCGCTTCGCGGCTCGCACCCCGGAGCTCAAGCTGCTCTCGTGACCGGCGCGGGTCGATGAGGTTCCTCGAGACACCGCTCCCCGGCGCGTGGGTGATCGAGCTCGACCGAATCGAGGACGATCGAGGCTGGTTCGCACGTAGCTTCGATGCCGACGAGCTGCGCGCCCGCGGGCTCGACGCCGAGGTCGTCCAGTGCAACGTCTCGTTCAACAAGCGGCGCGATACGTTGCGCGGCATGCACTACCAGGCGGAGCCGCACGGCGAGCCGAAGCTCGTGCGCTGTGTGCGAGGAGCGATCTTCGACGTTGCCGTTGACCTGCGCCCCGACTCCTCCGCCTATTGCCGCTGGCACGGCGTCGAATTGAGTGCCGAGAATCAGCGGGCACTCTATATCCCCAAAGGTATGGCGCACGGCTTTCAGACACTCACCGACGATTGCGATGTCGTCTACCAGATGGGGCATCGCTACGTCCCCGAGGCCGCGCGCGGCGTCCGCTTCGACGACCCTGCGTTCGGGATCCGCTGGCCCGAGCCGTCCGGCGAGCGGACGATCTCCTCGCGAGACGCCTCCTTTGCGGACTTCCGGCCGCAGGATCGCCCCTCCGGATGATCGCGACCCACGACCCGGCGACCAATCTGACGGCGCCGTGCCGGTTGTGTGGGGGCCCTTCGACGGCGGCCTTCGAGGTGGGCGACCGCAACCGTGGGCTCGGCGCGGAGGTCTTCGCCTATTGCACGTGCACGAGCTGTGGCGTGATCTTTCAACCCGAGGTTCCGGCTGATCTCGGTCGCTACTACGAGCAAGGCGGGTATGGCTCCGTGCGCGATCCCGAGGTCATGAGGTTCGTCCGCGGGGAGGAGATCAAGCTCGGGCTGGTGAGGCGCCACGTGCCCGGCGGGCGGATGGTGGAGATCGGCCCCGGGCCGGGCAGGTTCACGCGCGTCGCCCAACGCGCCGGCTTCGAGGTGACCGCGATCGAGATGGACCCCGAATACTGCCGCGACTTGCACGACGTGCTGGGCGTCAGCGCGATTCACAGCAATGACCCGGCCGACGCGCTCGCGGAGCTTCCGCCGTCGTCGGCTGTTGTGATGTGGCACGTGATCGAGCACCTCCCCGACCCATGGGAGGTAGTGCGTCGCTGCGTGGAGAACCTGGAGCCAGGAGGCGTGCTCGCAATCTCGACACCCAATCCGGATTCGTTCCAATACCGCATGCTCGGCCGGTACTGGGCACACGTCGATGCCCCGAGGCACCTTCAGCTCATACCGTCGGCGACGCTGGATCGGCGCCTGGGCGAGCTGGGCATGCGCGCAGTCCTCACGACCACGACCGATCAGGTCGGCCGCGACTGCAACCGCCTGGGATGGGAGTACGCGATTCGGCGCCATCCCGCGCGCCGGCCGTCCACGGGTGCCTCGATGGCGGCAAGCTGGTGGATCGCGCTGGCGTTCTCCGCGATCGAGCGGCGTGGACTCGCGGGCGCGGCCTACACCTCGGTGTTCCTACGTGGCGACGGACCCTTGGGCTCCTGAGCGAGGGCCCGCGGGCCCGTCACGGGCGGAGACGGTCGCCGCGGAATCCCTCGAAGGCGAGGATGTGCTCTCTAGTGCGAGCGCGGGGCCCACCGCCGTGCGTGGCGGAACCATGCGCGTGGGCTCATTCGCCGCGGGCTCGCTGGTGAGCTTTGGCGGGGCGGCGCTTCTCTTTCGCCACCTCGGTGTCGTGAACACCGGGCTCTACGCGACGGCGATGTCGCTCGCCGCGATCGTCACCGGCTTTACGGATCTCGGGCTGAGTGCGGTGGGGATGCGGGAGCTGGCGGTGCTCGAGGGGGAGGAGCGCGATCGCGTCGCGCGCAGCCTGCTCGGGATCCGCCTCGTATTGACCACCGCCGGCGTGGCGGCCATCAGCGTCTTCGCGTTCCTCGCCTATGAAACGGAGCTCGCTCTCGCGGTCGTCATCGCGGGGTTGGGGGTGCTCGTCACGAACACCCAGATCACGCTCGCCGTCCCGCTCATGGCGACGTTGCGGCTCGGCTGGGTTGCGTTCCTCGAACTCATGCGCCAGCTCGCGTCGAACGCGATGATCGTCGTCTTCGTTCTGCTTGGCGCGAGCCTGCTTCCGTTCATGACCACACCGGGCATCGCGGCTGCGGTGATACTGGTGCCGACGGCGCTGCTCGTGCGCGGGAATATCCCGCTGGCGCCGTCGTTCAGGATCGCCCACTGGCGCGCCCTGCTCGCGCCCGTGCTCACGTATTCGGTCGCGGTGGCGGCGGGCACCTTGTACTTCCGGACGGCGATCGTCCTCGTTTCGCTCCTGGCCGGCGCACACGAACTCGGATTCTTCAGCGTGTCCTTCAGGGTCGTCGAAGCGCTTTTCGCGATTCCTGGGCTGCTTGTCGGAGCGGCGTTCCCGATCTTCGCGCGCGCCGCTCGCGAAGACCAGGCTCGGCTCGGCTATGCGATCTCGCGTGTCTTCGAAGTCTCACTTCTGGTGGGTGTTTGGGTCGCGTTGTCGCTCGCGGTCGGAGCGCACCTGATCATCGAACTGATTGGCGGCCGACGCTTCTTGCCCGCGTCGTCGATCCTCGCGATCCAGGGCCTCGCGCTTGGCGCGAGCTTCGTAACCACGGTGTGGGGCTATGGCATGCTGAGCCTCCGGCTGCACCGGCTGATCCTCGTCTTCACGCGGTGAGCTTCCTCGCGGCCGCGATCGTCGTGGTGGCGGCGCTGATCGAGGTTGACGGCGCCAACGGAGCGGCGATCGGCACCACCATTGTGGAGGTCGGCGTCGCAATCGCGGGCGGCGTGCTCCTCGCGCATGGGCGGCCACATCTGCGCCCCCGGCTCGCCGTCGTTCCGAAGGTGGCGCTGGCCGGCGCGCTCGGGGCGACGCCGATGCTCGCGGGCGGGCTGCCGGTGGTGATCCGGCTCGTGCTCTCGACGCTGATCTACGCGGTCGTGCTCTTGGCGCTGCGCGCCTACCCCGCCGAGCTCGACGCGCTGATTCCAGTTCGGCTCCGACGCAACGGCTGATCTCCGCCGCGCTCGGGCGCGTTCTCGACCTGCGGCGCGGCCACGTCCTTCGAGGGCTTCACCGACGCATCGATGACGATCGCGAACCCGTTGCCGACCTTGTCGTCGGGGTCGAGGCTGTCGACGACCTCGAGGCCGATCTGCCGGCAGAGCTCGATGAAGCTCTCGCACGTCCATACGCTCCAGTGCTTGTCCTCCTCGGAGGTCAACCCTTCGCGATGGCGGTGATGAGCTCGGCGACGCTCGTCAGGGGCCGGTCTGCGTCGAACGTGCGGTCGCGGTGCGGGACCACGAGCACGATGTAGCGACGCGTCACGCGCACCCACTCGTAGAGCGCGCGGATCGGGTCTGGAAAGTGCTCGATGACGTGAGAGGCGAAGACGAAGTCCACCGAGTCGTCCGCGAACGGCAAATCATCGCCCGGAGCGACGACGTCGACCCTCGTGGTGTGCAGCGCGAGGCGGCGCTCCTCACGCTTGTACGGCGTGTCGTCGGCCGCCCCAGCGGTCGACGTTGATCGCGTCGAGGTAGTAGCGGTTGTGTGCGGAAGCGCCGATCTCGATGCCGCGCAGTCCCTTGAGGTAGCTCGTGACGAACTTCGAGTCGCGTCGCGTGAGCAGGCCGCAGCATGATGCCCGCTCGCGCGCGCAGGTGGCCCGAACCTCTGCGTCGGTGTCGTCTCCATGGCCAGCATGGCTAAGCTCGTACGCCGGTGCGCGGCGCACTGTGGCTGCCAGCCGGGAGCAGCATAGCCAAGGCTATGGTCGAAGATCCGTTGAAACGCCAGCACGCCAGGGTGTGGCGCGGGCGCGCGAGCGGCCCGCCATGAGCCGCGTGCTCGTTACCGGCGCGGCCGGGTTCGTGGGTGAGCCGGCCGTGCGCGCGCTGCTCGCGAACGGTCACGAGATCCACGGCGTGTCGACACACGCGCGGACGGAGCCGCGGGGCGTTCGATGGCATCGCGGCGACCTGCTCGATCCGCAGTGGACGGCCGAGCTGCTGGGCGTCGTCCAGCCCGAGTGGCTGCTTCACCTCGCCTGGTACAGCGTCCCCGGCCTCTTCTGGAGCGCGCCCGAGAACATCCGCTGGGCGGAGGCGACGCTGCGACTGCTGCGCCAGTTCCGTGAGGTGGGCGGCTGCCGCGCGGTGCTGGCGGGTACCTGCGCCGAATACGCCTGGAACGGCGACGGGCTGCTCGATGAGCGCGAGAGCCCGCTGCGTCCGTCCACGCTCTACGGCGTGAGCAAGCGCGCGACGCACGAGATCGCGGCATCGTACGCGGCGGAGACCGCAATGGAGCTGGCCTGGGGACGGCTGTTCTTCCTCTATGGCCCGGGCGAGCATCCCGAGCGCCTGTTCCCGTCCGTGGCGCGTGCGCTCATCGCAGGACGGGAGGCTCCTGCGACCGCGGGCACGCAGGTGCGTGACTTCCTCCATATCGATGACGCCGGCGCCGCGTTCGCGGCGCTGCTCGAGAGCTCGGCGCAGGGTCCGGTGAACATCGCATCGGGGAGCGGAGTCGAGGTGCGTGTCCTGATCGGCCTGATATCGCACGCTGCGGGGCATCCGGAGCTCGTGCGGCTCGGCGCGCTGCCCCAACGGGAGGGCGAGCCGCAGACGATCGTCGCGACCGTGGATCGGTTGCGGCGCGAGGTTGGCTTCGAGCCGCGCGTGGCGCTCGCCGCGGGTGTCGAGGAGACGGTGTCGTGGTGGCGCGCTCGCGATGCCGCGGGCTTCGTGAGCGACCCGCGCTAACCCACCGGGCGCAAGAGCCCGAGTCGCCTGCCGGTCGCCAGCGCCGCGCGTATCGCCCGATGGCTCGCGCGATATGCGATCGAGCGCACGCGGTGGCCGAGCTCGCTGCGCACGGGCGCGCGCGATGCGTGAGCTGAGGGCACCCCGGTCACGGCAGCCTGCAGGAATCCGATGAGCGGCTTCGCAACCTCGGGCCACGCGTACCGAGCGGCGACTCGCGCGAGCGCCTGCTCGTAGGACGCCTTGCCGCGATCCGAGGACATGCGCGAGCGCGAGCGCGAGCGCCTCGTCGTCTCCCGGCGCAACCGCCGCGCCGAGCCCTTCGCGACGCACGACCTCCGCGAGCTCATCGCCGTCGCTGCACACAACCGGCAGCCTCGCCCAGAAGCAGTCGAGCAGGCGCGTGCGGAACGCGAAGCGCGTCTCGAGATGCTCTTCGTGGACGGAGATCGCGCAGTCCGCCGCGAGCAGCCAGTCCGCACGCTCACCGTAGGGGACCCAGTTCGTGTTGAAGAAGACGACGCGGTCGAGCAGCCCTCGGTCGGCGGCGATCGCGCGCGCTTCCTCGCTCGCGCGCACCCCCGCGGGGTTGTTCGATGCGCCCATGAAGACGAGTCGCGCCTGGGGGCGCCGCGCGGAAAGCAACGCGAACGCGCGCACGGCACGCGGGGCGTCGAGCCAGTTCCAGATGCCGCCGTTCCAGAGCACGATCTCGTCGTTCTCGCCGAGCGCGGGAATGCTTTTGCGCATCGCGTCGCGGTCGCGTGCCTGTGGCGGCTCGGCCGGCAAGCCGAACGGCACGACGTCGATGATCGTGCGGAAGCTCGGATCGCGATCGTAGTCGCGTGGGTCGATCATGCGTCGGCTGTACATCGCTCCCAGCCACAGATCTCGTTGCTTCTCGCTCGCACAGATGAAGTGGTCGCCGGTCTGCAGCGCCGCGTTCAAACGGTCGACCGCGAGATCCACCATGAGGCGCCGCTGGAGCGCGGGCCGGTGCGCGTAGAGCTCGATCGTCTCGAAGGCCTCGGGGTCATAGAGGTCATAGACGACGCGCGCGCGCGAGCCGTGCAGCCAGCGCGTCAGCACCGGCCACTGCGGCTGGCACACGACGAGGTCGGCGGCGCGCACCGCATCTCGCAGCGCGCGTGGCGAATGCGGCTCGAATGCACTCAGCGTGACCGCAGACGGCGGCATATCCCCGACGCGGATCGCGGCGAGCTCGACGTCCGCGTGTGCGCTGAGGATGTTCGCGAGCTCCCAGTAGCGGATGCCCACCCCGGCCATCTCCGGGCCGACGGCGTCGGCGCTGATGAAGAGCACGCGCGGCCGCCGCGCGTTCCCATTTGACTCAGGTTGCGTTTCCGGCATAGACGCCTCGTCGCAACGCGAGCGAGTCGAGGAAGCTGATGGAGGTGTCGATCGCATCGAGAGGCGGTCGTTTCAAGCGCGGCTTCCCGCGACCCGCGCGCCAGCCCTCGGCGCGGCCGCGGAGGGCTTCGAGGTCGCGCGAGATCATGACGTCTCCGAGCACGACGATGAGCTCGGTCAGCAAGCGTCCGTGGCGCGGTGCGCCCGCGCAGCAGTCCGTAGCGGCGGATCAGGTACCCGCGGCCGAACCCGCCGTAGCGGCGCTGCCTCGCCGAGCGGTGACCGTGGGTGGCGGAGCCGAGGTGCATGCCGATCGCGTCCGCCGCGAGGAGCGTGCGCCATCCCGCCGCGCGCAGCCTGAGCGTGAGGTCGAAGTCCTCCATGTAGGCGAAGATCGTTTCGTCGAGCCCGTGGGCCTGCTCCCATGCCGTGCGGCGGTACGCGGCCGCGGTGCCCGCGGGACCCGCGAGCACCGGCCGCTCGCTGCGTGCGCGCTCGAAGGGCATGCCTTGAAGGCGCGGAAAGCCCGCGAGCGTGCAGTCGGCGACAAGCCCGGCGCTGTCGATCGTCTGCTCTCCCGGCTGCAGCATCAGCGCTGCCACGGCGCCGATGTCCGCGTGCTCAGCGAAGGGAGCGATGAGGCGCTCGAGGAAGTCGGGCCGGCAGTCGACGTCGTTGTTGAGCAGCACGACGATTTCACCCGAGCCCGCGGCGACCCCCCGGTTGCAGGCTTCGGCGAAGCCGTGGTTCTCGTCGAAATGCTCGAGGTGGACGTCGGGCCAAGCCTCGCGCACCCGCATGCGCGTGTCGTCGGTGGAGCCGTTGTCCACGACGATGAGCCGGAACGGCACGGTCTGAGCACGCAGGTGGCGCAGGCAATCCGCGGTGAGGTCGAAGCGGTTGTACGCGACGATCACGACGTCTATCGAGGGAGGCACAGCGCGTCATCGTATTTGCCGCCGATATCGGCGACGGGCGAGGATGCCGCTAGCCTTTCCCGGCCTTGAGCGCGCGCTCGCCGCACGTCGGCCTGAACCTGATCTTCCTCGTGCCGGGAGAGACCGGGGGCATGGAGGTCGCCGCGCGCGAGCTGCTGCCTGCCCTGCTCGCTGCGGCCCCCGGAGTGCGCTTCACCGCGTTCGTCAACCGCGAGGCCGCGCGGGCCCGCTCGGAGGCGAGCGACGTGCTCGGAGGCGACACCGATCGCATGCGGGTCGTGACCGTCCCCGTGAGCGCTCGCAATCGTGTGCAGTGGGTGGCGGGCGAGCAGCTGCATCTCCCGCGCTTGGCGGCCCGCGAGCGTGTTGACCTCCTGCACAGCCTGGGGAGCACCGCACCGGCGTGGGGACGCTTCCGGCGCGTCGTGACGGTGCACGACCTGATCTACGCCCGCTACCCCGAGGCGCACCCCGGTATGCGCAGCATGGGGATGCGCGTGCTCGTGCCGCTCGCCGTGCGCCGCGCCGACCGCGTGATCGCGATCTCGCAGAGCACGCGAGCCGACCTCGTCGCGCTGATCGGCGCCCCATCCGAGCGCATCGACGTCGTGCCGCACGGTTTGGGCGCGCTCCAGCGAGTGCCGGCGGCGCCGGAGTCCGAGACCCGCGCGCGCTTCGATCTCGGCGAGCGAGCGGTCGTGCTGAGCCTCTCGGCGAAGCGTCCACACAAGAACCTGCGCGCGCTCATCGACGCGCTCGCGCTGATCCCATCCGATCGGCGTCCTGTGCTCGTGCTGCCCGGATATCCGACGTGGCACGAAGCGGAGCTGCGCGCACGCGCCGCCGAGCTGGGCGTCGCTGCGGACGTGCGACTGCTCGGCTGGCTCGACGAGGGCGAGCTCGAGGGTCTCTGGCAGGTGGCCCGCGCCTTCGTCTACCCATCGCTCTACGAGGGCTTCGGGCTTCCCGTGCTGGAGGCGATGGCGCGCGGCGTTCCCGTGGCGTCCTCGAGCGCGGCATCGCTCCCCGAGGTCGCGGGCGCCGCGGCGCTGCTCTTCGACCCCCACGACGAGCGTGCGATCGCGAGCGCGATCGAGCGGCTCGTGACCGACCGCGGCGAGGCCGAGCGTCTGCGCGTCGCCGGGCGCGAGCGCGCCGCGACGTTCACCTGGGAGCGCAGCGCGCGCCTCACGCTCGAGACGTACGCTCGCACGCTCGGCCTCGCCCAAGTGCCGACGTCCTGGACCAGCGGCGCCGCATCGAGCGCTGCCGAGCGTTCCTGAACGCGTACTCTGCGGATCGTGTCAGTTCCGCTCTTTGACACCGCTTCGACGCTCGACCCGCTGCGCGATGAGGTCCTCGCGAGGATGCGCGACGTCGTCGAGCGCTCCAGGTTCATCCTCGGCCCCGAGGTCGCGGCGTTCGAGCGTGAGTTCGCCGACTACTGCGGCACGCGCCACGCGATCGGGGTCGCAAACGGAACCGACGCGCTGACGATCGCGCTGCGCGCGATGGGCGTCGGGCCGGGCGACGACGTCGTCGTTCCCTCGTTCAGCTTCTACGCGAGCGCGGAGGCGATCCCGGCCACGGGTGCACGCCCCGTCTTCTGCGACATCGATCCAGACACGTTCTGCGTCACCGCGGACACCGTGCGGCAGGCGCTCACGCCGCGCACGAAGGCCGTGATCGTGGTCCACCTATTCGGCAACGTCGCGCCCGTGAGCGAGATCGAAGCGCTCGGAGTGCCCGTGCTCGAGGACGCCGCCCAGGCGGCGGGCTCGACATCGGAGGCGGGGAGGCCGGGCGCACTCGGCGCAGCGGCGACCTTCAGCTTCTTCCCCTCGAAGAACCTCGCCTGCTTCGGCGACGGCGGCGCGGTCACCACTGACGACGAAGGGCTCGCCGAGCGCGTGCGAATGCTTCGCTTTCACGGCTCGCGCGACAAGGTGAGCTACGAGTACGTCGGTTACAACTCGCGGCTCGACGAGTTGCAGGCCGCGATCCTGCGCGTCGCGCTTCCCCATCTCGATGCGTGGTCGGACGGTCGTCGCGAGGCTGCGAGCCATTACGAGCGAGCGGGCCTGGGCGAGCTCGTGCGGCTGCCGCGCGCGTTCCCGGGCGCCGCACCCGCGTGGCACCTGTTCGTGATCAGGCATGAGCACCCCGACGCGCTCGCGCACGCCCTCGCGGAGCAGGAGCACGGGCATCGTGCCTACTACCGCGTCCCGATCCACCTCCAGCCGGCGATGGCGCCGTATGCGGACGGCGTCGAGCTGCCCGGGACAGAAGCCGCCGCGAGCACGCACCTCGCCATCCCGATGAGCCCGGTTCTGAGCGCCGAGCAGGCGTCCGCCGTCACCGAGTCGATCCGCTCGGCGGTGCAGGCCGGCAGCGTGGCCTAGACCCGCCGTCCCTCGCGCGTGTAGCTCGCGATCACGATCTCGAGCGAGGACTCGAGCGAGAGCAGGCGTGCGTTCTCCTCGTACCAGCGCGCGGTACGCTCGCGCATCTCCTCGCCCGCTTCGTGCACGCGCACGATTGCGTCCGCGATCGCCTGCGGGTCGGCGTGCGGGACGACGATCCCGTTCACGCCATCGTCGATCAGCTCCACCGCGGCGTTGTCCTCCTCCGCCGTCAGCACGCTGGGAGTTCCACTCGCCGCGGCCTCGACGACGATCTTCCCGTAGCCCTCTCTGCGCGAGGGCAGAAGCATGCACAGCGCGCGGCCGAGGTCCTCATCGACGACCTTTGCGTCGGCGAACCCCGGTGCGCTCGCGACGCCCTGGAGCTCGTGCTTCGCGATCGCCTCCTCGAGTCGCTCGCGCTCCGGCCCATCGCCGTAGAAGACCGCGTGCAGGCCGGGAAGCCTCGGAAGCGCAGCGGCGACCGCGGCGACCCCGAGCGTCACGCGTTTCTCGGGGATCAACCGGCCCGCGAATACGACGAGTGGCTCGGCGGGGTTTCCGCTCGCGTGCGAAGCGGCGTTCGCGTGGGGAGAACCCACGTACTGCCCACGCAGCACCGTAACCTCGCCGCGGAGTCCCTCCGCGCGCAGGCGGTTCGCGTGGAGCTCCGAGAAGCAGAATGCGCGTTGCGGCAGACGCGCGCACAGCAGCTGCACCGCGTAGCCGATCGGGCCCCCGATCGCGCCGAGGTACTCGCGCCAGTACGCACGGCTCCAGACCTCGTGCCAGTCGACGACGAGCTCGAAGCGCCCGATCAGTCGCGCCACGCCTGCCGCGAGGATCGAGAAATAGGGAAAGGACGCGCTGTGCACCGTGTCGTAGCGGCGTCCATGGCGCAGCAGATGCCAGAGCACGCCCGCCCCGAAGACGAGCGGCGGGAGGATGCGCCGGCGGCCGCCGACGTAGAGCGCCATCCGCGGACCCGCGGTGACGACGCGGACGCCCTCCAGGTCGACGCTCTCCCCGTGGTCCCACTGGCGCAGCGTCAGGTAGGTCACGTCGTGGCCCGCGGCCGCGAGCCGTTCGGCGACGTTCCGATACCAGCGCTCGGCGCCACCGACGGTGTACGGGTAGAGGCAGTCGTAGACGATGCAGACGCGCACGCCGCGAAAGCATGCCGTCTGGGCCCGATCTGCGGCCTGCCGCCGCCACTTTTGGCTTCCGCGCGCGTTATACGGGGCGTGAAATCCTCGCGCGGGCGTGCGATTCGTGTCCCCGAACCCGGAAACGGCGTCGCCGATCCGTACACTGACGGCCTGTCATGAGCACCGCCGCCCGCCCAGCAGGTGCCAACCAAGTCGCCGACGCGACCGCGCCGCTCGTTTCAGTCGTCATCCCCTGCCTCAACGAGGACGAGAACATCGAGCGCTGCGTGCAGTCGGCGCAGGCCGCGATCGAGCGTATGGGCGTCGCGGGTGAGGTGCTGGTCGTCGATAACGACTCCGAAGACGAGTCCGCGCGCCTTGCGGCGCAAGCGGGAGCTTGGGTCGTGACGGAGCACCGGCGCGGCTACGGCAGCGCGTACCTCGCCGGCTTTGGAGCCGCGCGCGGCCGCTACATCGTGATGGCGGACGCCGACCTCACCTACGACTTCGGCGAGATCCCCCGCTTCGTGGCGCTGCTCGAGGAGGGCGCCGAGCTCGTGATGGGTGATCGCATGGACGACATCGAGCCCGGCGCGATGCCGTGGCTGCACCGCTACATCGGCAACCCGGTGCTCACGGGCATCCTCAACCTCTTCTTCAAGACCGGCGTCAACGATGCGCACTGCGGCATGCGCGCCTTCCGCCGCGACGTGCTGCCGCGGCTGGACCTGCGCTCGACGGGCATGGAGCTCGCCTCCGAGATGGTCGTCCGCGCCTCCAAACAGCACCTCAAGATCGCCGAGGTCCCGATCACGTACCACCCGCGCGGGGGTGAGTCGAAGCTCTCGAGCTTCCGCGACGGCTGGCGCCATCTGCGGTTCCTGCTCGTCCACAGCCCGACGCATCTCTTCATCGTCCCCGGCGCCGCGCTTGCGATCGTCGGCGCGCTGATTCTCGCGGTCGTCGGCGCGGGGCTCGAACTGTTTGGCCGCGCGTGGGGCATCCATGCGCTCATCGGCGGCGCGCTGCTGATGATCGTGGGCACGCAGGTGGTCGCGCTCGGCCTCTGCGCGCACGCCTACGGCACGTACTTCATGGGCGAGCGCGACCACTGGTTCGACGCGGCGCGATCACGCTTCCGGCTCGAGCACGGGCTTGCGCTCGGCGGGCTCTTCGTGCTGATTGGGATCGCGATCGGGGCGACGATCCTCGCGACCTGGATCTCACACGGCTTCGGCTCGCTCGCCGATGAACGCCTCGCGGTGATCGCCGCGGCGCTGATGATCGTCGGTATTCAGATCTTCTTCTCGTCCTTCCTCCTGAGCATTCTCGGGCTGCGCCGGCGCTAGCAGCGCGCCGGGGCGAAGGCAGCGCCGACTGCGCCTAGAGCGCGGAGGCCGGAGCTTCGCTTTCGCGCAGCGCGAGGTAGAACGCTGCGACGATTGCGATCGGGACGCCGAAGGCCACGACGACGGCGATCAGCCAGATGAGCCACGCTGGCACGAGATGGTCGGTGAGGTTGGATGCGTGCGCGAACACTTCGCCGAGCCGCGAGAGCAGCGACTGTTCGCGCGCCTGCGAGAAGCTAAGGCCGATGTCGCCCACCACGGCCTTGCCGCCGATCGTCGTGGCCGAGCGCGAGACCGTGCGCGGTTCATCGGTACTGAGAAGCGCTGCCGCGATGCGGCCCTTGTTGACGAAGCAGGCGGTGCCGACCACGGGATGCTTCGGCGGCGTGATGGGAAGCGCGACGCCACCGCCCGGATAGCCGCCCGGCACCTTGAGCACCGAACGGTAGCCCGGCGCGCTCAGCACCAGATCGATCGGCGGGCCGAGCTGACCCTTGGCGCCATCGGGCCGCACGACGAACTGCGCGACTTCGCTCTGCGGGGTCACCGTGATGACGTTCATGCAGTCTTCACCGCCTCGCGGTACCGGGTACTCGATGGGATCGTAGATGGCGCCCGGCGTCGGCACCTCTGCCACGACAGGCCGCTTGTTCGTGAGGAAAGGCCGAAACCACAGGAGCGCTCCGGCAAGCACGAGCACCGCCAGCAGCCCGGCCCCGGCGAGCGGCAACGAGAGTCGATGCAGCGCCCTAGCCATAGAATCTCGCCATCGTGATGCCGAGCCCGCCGAGTGACAGCAGAAGCCCGATCGAGAGGATCACCGCCGCGAGCGCAACGCCCGCGCGCTTCGGCAGCGAGCCCACGGTGAACGCGATCGCCAACGCGAACAGCGAGATCATCGGGAAGAGGTAGCGACCCGTGATCAAGGGGTCGATTCCGCCGTCGCCCAGCAGCGAACGGTAGGAGACGTAGTGCAGGAAGAGAAGCGTCGTGACGAGCAGCGAGAACAGCACGACGACCGTCGGCCATTGCGCCTTCAGCCGGCGCCAATGAACCACGCACGCGGTGTAGAAGCCGACGAGGCCGAGCGCGGAGAGCACCTGCAAGACGTCGTACACGCGCGCCTTGAAAGTCACCTCCAGCGACCCGAAGGTCCCGTAGAACGTATTGATAAAGACCTGCCGATAGCCGTATTCGGGGCCGATTCGCGGCTGCAGCGAGGGCAGCCGCGGGAAATAGAACTGGTAGACCGAGGACAGGAACTGCCTGATGTTGAATTGGCCGCTGTTGAGCGCCGATACCTGGCCGCCGTAGAGCGAGCCGGTGTTCGCTCCGCGTCCGAAGAGCAGATACGCGACGAGCGCGGTCAGCAGCGTGCCGACAGCGGCCCCGCCGCGGTAGAGCGTGTCGCGTATCGGCGGCCTGAACCGGATCCACGCGGCGAGGAGCGCGACGATCAGCACGGGTAACGTAACCAGGCCGCGACCGTGCGTAAGGCTCGCCGCCGCGGCGAGCAGAGTCGCGGTCACGACTCTCCGCATCGACGGCCCCCGGCGCACCACGAGCAGCGCCGAGTAGAGGAAGGCCGTTGTCACCGCGATCAGCAGGTTGTCCGCGTTGATGACCGCGCTCATGGCCGTGAGCTGCGGCTCGAGCACCACGACGCCGGCGGCAAGCATCTGCTTCCAGCGCACGCGCCCGAGCACCTCGCCCGCGATCAACCACGTGAAGATGATCGTCGCGAGGTAGCAGAGCGCGCTCACGAGCCGCATGAGGAACATTCGCTTGAGCAGCGGAAGCCCGAGGAACAGCCGGTAGGGGATCGCCATCAGCGCGTAGTAGAGCGGCGGGTTCTTCGCGATCGCGTTCGGCCCGGACCCGTTCGTCGCGGCGCCCGCCGGAAGTGTGCGCTCCTCTTCGTGCCAGAGCTTCAGGTCAACCGGGCTCCAGGCGGGCTTCGCGGTCAGGTTGCCTATGAGCGGCTGCAGGTTGAGCACGCTTAGAGCCGCCTCCTCTTCCGTCGAGTTCGCGGCGTTACCGCTGGTCGGGCTGGCGAGGCTCCCCGTTTCGGCGAGGTGTTGGACCGCCGAGAAGTGGGCGGTTTCGTCGGGTCCCTGGAAGGCGGGGAGCACGACGTCCCACGCGAGCGACTGAAGTGCACCCACGAGGACCAGCAGTGCGAGCACGCGGGGAATGCGCGCGATGCGACGCCGAGCGGCCGCGACGCGCCCTGAGGGCGATGGCTGGCGACGCCACGCAGGAGCCTCTCGTGCCGCGGTGCCCGTCGCCATTCGCGCTGAGCCTAACGCGCGGGGCGGGCGCGTGTGCCGAGCGCGACCCGCAGTGCGTGCTCCACCTGCACGGCCGCGCGCTCCCACGTTCGCTCGGCCATCAGCTCGATGCCGCGCGCGGAGGCGTTCGCGCGCGGCGTTGGGTGCGCGAGCAGCTCCTGCACCGCGGCGCAGAGGGCGATCGGGTCTGCGGGAGCGAGCGTTGGTTGGCCGTCTCGCCCGAAGGTTCTCTGCATCGATTCGCTCGCGAGCTCCACGCACGGCAGCCCGCAGGCCATCATCTCGAGCGCGACGAGCGAGGGGTTCGTGAGTGAGAGGACGATGCCGACCGTCGCTTCGCGGTAGAGCGCGGCGAGGCGCGCGGAATCGAGGACGCCGACGTTGCGATGCGGGAATGGCACGTCGAGCGGCCGGTCTTCGCCGTAGAGGACGATCTCGACGTCCGGCTGCTTGCGGTGCAGCTCGGCCAAGGCCATCAACCCCAGCGGCACGGCTCGTCGCGGGGTGATCGCGCGCGCATAGAAGACGACCAGATCGCTGCGGCGCTCAGCAGCGAAGCGATCGAAGAGCTCGCCGTCGGGACGGTAGAGCGCGTGATCCACGGCGAGATCGAAGTGCGTGGAGCTCGCTCCGTAGCGCTCACGCAGGAGCTCGGCGAGCCAAGCGCTCGCCGCGACGCAGTACAGGTCCTCACGGTAGGTCTGCGCCGCCCACAGCGACTCTGCGGAGGTCGCGTAGAAATCGGGCTCGTGGTCCTGTACGAGGTACGCGCGCGAGGCGACATCGCGAAGAAGGAGCACGCGTGCCACCGTCTGCCAGCCGGTCGCAAGCGCCACGTCGGCGCCCTGCCACGCGGAGAAATCACCGTTGAGCTCGATCTGCTCGGCGCCGAAGAACTCGCGGAAGCTGCGCCGCGTCACCGTTCTGCCCTCGCGTGCATGCCGTCCCTCGCAGTCCTCGAGCCACACCGAGACCTCGTGCCCGCGCGCACACACTCCCTCGAGCAGATTCACGATCGTCGCGTGGCCGCCGCTCCCCCGGCGGAAGGAGGGGATGACTGCGGCGACCCGCAGCGGCCCCTCGGCATCGTGCATCGACGCGACAAGCGGCACGGGGCCGTTGCGCGCGAGCTCGAGCTGCACCTCGTCGAATCCCACGCTCCTGTCCGCCCGGCGGCGGCGGATCACGTCAAGCATCGCTCGCGCAGCTCCACCCGCGCTCAAGAGAACAGGCGCCTCACGCGGCGCGTGAGCGGTCGCACGGGTCGTGCGAGCGCGCGTGCGAGGCGATAGCGGCGCAGCCTCGCAAGCACCCTCACGGGGCGCGATTCGCGGACACGCACGAGACGGCGCTCGAAGCGCAGCGCTCGCCGCGCGAAATCGGCGCGCTCCTTGAGATGGCCCGTGTAGGCCTCGAGGCCCCCGCGGAGATCCGCGAGCAGGCGTGCCGCGCCCGCGCCGCTCGGCGGCGGCGGTTCGCGTTGGATCGCGAGCAGCGCCGCTGCCATGAACTCGCTCGACTGCTCCCAGGACGGCCATGCACGCGCCGTCTCGAGCGCGTTGCGGCGCAGGAAGTGGAGCAACTCGCGGTCGTGCGCGAGGAGGTCGAGCTGGCGCGCTGTGCCGCGCGGGTCGTCCCACTCCGTGAGTAGGCCGTTCCAGCCATGCTCGACGTACTCGTCATGACCGGTGACGGGTGTCACGACGCAGGTCGCCCCGCGGTGAAAGCCCTCGAGCGGCGGCCCGAACATCCCCTCGACGCGCGAGAGCTTCAGCACGACGTCGCTGCGTGCGTAGCGGTCCGCCATCTCCCGGTGCGTGAGCGGCCCGACGACTTCGTCGGCGGGCACCTCGCCGAGCGCCTCGCGCTCGCCGGTGACCACGGTGACATGGCGCGCCTCGTGCATCGCCGCGGCGGTGATGATCGCCTCGTGGACGCCCTTGAACCACGAGCTCGGCGAGCCCTCGATGAGGATCCGCAAGGGCTCCTCCGTCGGCTCCGGCAAACCCGGAAGCGGTGAGAAGACCTCCTTGTCGATGCCGTTGCGAACGAGATAGCAGGGGGCGTCGGGGCGCAGTTGCGCCAAGGTGTTTGCGATCCAGCGCGCCTCGGTGACGAAGGAGACGGGCAGGTCGAGCGTGATGCCCGCACCGAGTCGCTCGGCTTGGTCGGAGCGATAGAAGCGGTCCTCGAGGCTCTGGACGAAGTAGGCGTAGCGATCGGCGCGCAGCTCGAAGAGCGTGAACGCCGTCTCCCACCACGTCGCGAGCGCGACGTCATATTGCTCTTGGAGCGCCTCCTCGCGCTCGCGCACGTGCAGGTGCGGGAGCTGCTCGTAGCCGTGCCAGCGTGGGCCCTCGGGCGCCCTCACGAGCACGAGCGTGACGTCCCACCCATCGCGCATGCTGAGGCGCCGCGCGTGCTCGATCACGACGCCAACGCCGCCGGAGAGCTGAAGGTCGTTGACGAGAAAGGCGACCTTCACGCGCTCGTCGCCTCTTCGTCGCGCGCCGGCAGCTCATCCTCCGAGACGCCCGACAGCGGCCGGTTCAATTCGGTCTCGAGCTCGTGGATGTAGGTCCGCCATTCCTCGAACCACACGGTGCGCTCGCGCAGCTCTCCGCGCAGCTTCTGCACCTCCGCGTCGTGTTCGTGCGCGAGCTTCTGCATCACTGCGACGTCGTTCTCGCGCTGGCGCTCCCAACGGCGCTGCTCGAGCATGTCGGTCTGGATTCCGTGGGCTCCGCGCCAGAGCTCGTCGTGGCGCGGGCCATACGCCGCGATGAAGTGGGTCGGCACGGCCTCGGGTCCGCCGACCGCGACCGGGAGCTCATAGCCCGCTCGCGCCGTTGACTCCCAGTCGGCCACCGCCGAGCCAGAGACCGCGACCTGGCGCAGCAGCGTCTGCTCGGGTGGAAGCAGCCGCCGCAGCTCCTCGAAAGCGCCCTCGCCCCAGGAGGTCTGATGGTGCGGGTTCTGAATCGACCAGAACGCGTCGTTGGGCACGCTGAGGACGAATGTCGCGGTGCGGGCACGGGCGAGTGCGGTCGACCATTCGAGCAGAGGCACGAATGTGGCGAGGTGCTCGACGACCTCGAAGCAGGTCACGACCCGTGCCTCGCCTGCGCCCTCCAAGCCGGCGCCCACCTCCTCGAGCACCTGCGGGTCGGTCAGGTCGCCTGTGATCTGCCGCGCGCCCGGTACGCGTAGCTCCGCTGCAGCGCTCGCCACGGCCTCGCTGTCGGCGTCCACGAGCACGATGTGCTCGGGCCGCGCTTGCCCGAGTCCAGCGGCCGCTGCGATCCCGTTGCCGCAGCCGAGGTCGGCCCAACCCTTGCTCCCCGCGACAAGCGGAGCCGCAAGGCGGTAGCGCAGCTCGTGCTCGGCCCGGATCGACGGTGCCGTCTCACGGGTGATTCGCTCTTGCCAATCGGACATGCTCGGGAGGCGGCCGGGGCTCAGTCGCCGGAGTGCGCAGGTATCGTAGCGGTGCCCATGAGCACCCCTTCCGCCGCGAGTTCCGCTCCGCGAGCCGAGCCGCTGGATGGCGCGGGCGAGGGCGGGAACGGGCTCGTCGCGGGCCCACTGCAAAAGGGCACCGTGCCCGCGCCCGTTCGTACGCGACCCGCAGACGCTCCGCTGCACGTCGCGTTCGTCGGCTCCGAGGCGCTGCTCGGCAGTCTCGCTCCGAGCGCGGACGCTCCAGGCGTCGTCTTCACCCGCCTCGCGCACGACGAACGTGCGAGAAGTGCGCTCTCACCACCAGTCGACGTGACGGTTATCTTCGACCCGCCGCGCCACTCGGCGGCCGAGCTCGCGAGCTTGCCGGGCCTCAGGCTCGGGGTCTTGACCGAGCGCGAGCCGGAGCCCGGATCGGAAGAGGTGGGTGCTTGCCTGGACCGCCTCGTCTCGTTCTGCCCCGCGCTGAGCGGCGAACGTGTAGGCGGCGTCGCGGTATGGCGGGCGATCGCGCCGCCGGTGAGCGACTCGTTGTTCGGCGACGTCAGAGAGCTTCACAACCCGCCACGGGTCATGAATATCGGCCGCTCCACCGAGCACCGCGAGCACGTCCTGATGCCGGTGAAGCACCATCACGATCTCTTCCAGGTCGTTCACGGCGTGGTCGGCGAGGAGCTCGCCGAGCTGGTCGAGGAATTCGACGTGGGCATCTACGTCCCGCGTGCGGGCGCCGCCGGCTTCGCGCAGCAGGTCGCGCTCCACCTCGCGGCGGGGCATCTCCTGCTCGCAACGACGCTGGAGCCAAACCACGGGCTCGAGCGCGACATCGACTACCTGCACTTCTCCTCCTCGGAGGGCATCAGCTGGACACTCGACCGCCTCGCTCGCTTTCCCGAGATGTACCAGCGCATCCGCATCCGCGGGCGCCTCAAAGCCGAGCAGTTTCGGGCCTCGCGCGTGTTCGCTCGCCTCGCTCAGGACCTGCTCGCGGACGTGCGCGCATTCGGCACCGAGCGGCGGCGATCAGCGCAGCCCGCGGGGGCAGCTGAGGACTTCGAAGAACGCGAGTTGCGCGCTCACGACTGATCCACTCGCGAAGAGCACCTTCCCGTGTACGCGCACGCGCAGGGTCGCGAGTGGGCCGCCGGCGACGATCCGAGGGCGCAGGGGCACCACGAGCGGTTGATGCTGCCCGGCGACGAGCCTGCCGGCGGCGACCTGCTGGTTGCCGCTGAAGACCGCGTAGGGCCAGCTCCCGGCAAACGTCGGCGGCGCGATGAGGTAGAAGCTCGCGCAGCGCGCCGTCGACCCGAGCGCGCCGCTGTAGATCGTCGCGCCCGCGGGCTTCCCGGGCAGTAAGAACCCTTCGTCGTTGAGTCCGCCGAGCTGCCAGGCGACCCGCGCGGGGTGCCCCACGTGCACGAGGATCACCGGGAGCTGGGGATCCTTGCCGAGGATCTGCCCTTCGAGGCCGATCGGATTCGTGCCCTGGAAGGGCAACAGCAGATAACGAGGCACCGGCGGCGGAGGTTCCGAAGGCCCGGCGGGCAGCGCGCTGAGGAGCCCGCTGGGGCTCTGCACGCCCAGTCGCAGCGAGCTGCTCCCGGCGATGATGATCGGCGGCCGTTCGGGCAGCGAGAACGACGCGACCCCCTGCACCGACGTGTTCCAGAAGTCGATCGTGCGCCAGATCGGTATGTACGAGGGCGTGCCGCCGAGACCGATGCCCAGCTCGTACGGGCGCACGCCGGCCGGGACGGCTTTGTCGACCCACGAGCGTTGCGCCGCTATGGGGCCGCCCGGGTTGGCCCCGGCGCCGGTGGTGAACTTGTCGAGCGTGTAGTAGAGCTGCGCGACGCACAGCGCAAGCACCGCCAATCCGAGCACCACCGCGGCGGGGCGGCGAGCACGCGCGCGGTACCCCGTCGCCACCCACGCGATCGCGACGACCACGATCGCGGCCTGCACGAGCCGTTCGGGTCCCGCATGGATGACAGGCAGATGGACGAGGCTCAGCTTGCCCAGAACCACGCGGCCGTAGAAGATTGCTGCGGGGTAGATGAAGAAGTCGTATGGCCCCGCCGACGAAGGCCAGGTGACGCTTTCGATCAGCAGGATGACCGCGGTCACGCACGCGGCGACGCAGATGACGCCGGCGAGTCCCATCCGCTCGCTGGCCCTGCGGCTGTCGAGCTCGGCGGAGAACGCGAGCGCGATCGGCACGGCGCCGTAGAGCAGATAGCGCTCGTCGGGCCCCGCCGTGACGATCGACGCGAGCAGCCCGAGGAGACCCAGCGTGCAGACCGCCGCGAGCGCGTGCAGGCCTTCGCGTCGCGGCCGCGCCAGCGTGCGCAATACCCACGCGGACCCGAGCGCGAGCGCCACAACGCCGGTTCCAGCTGCCATCCGCGAGAGGTAGTAGCGCGCGCGTGTGTACTCGGCCGAGACGGATTCGACGTGAGGCAGGCCGTAGCCGCCGGCGAGCGTGCCGATGCCACTGCCCGGCAGCAGGCCCGCGGCGTTCGCGACGATCGCGAGCAGCGCGAGTGCGCTGATCGCCGTGATGATCGGATGGCGAGACCAGCATCGCCGGGGCAGCTCCCGCAGGCGGCTGCGCCACGGCTCTCCCGCGAGCTCCCAGCGCCACTCCTGCCAGACGATCGCGAGTGGCAGGATCGGCGGCAGCGCGAGGAACTGTGTGCGCGAGAGCGCGGCGAGCGCGAGCGCCGCGAGCGCGAGCACTTCTATCTTGCGCGACGGTCGTGTGGCCGCGTACCACGTGGTGCAGAGGACCCACGCGTAGGCGGGGTACGCGGCGGGCTCGGCGAGGAAGGAGGTGCTGACGATCGCCCACGGCGCTGCGAGCACGAGCGCCGTCGCAAGGATTCGTGCCGCACGGCCGAGTCCTGCGGCGCGACCGAGGAGCCACACGGGCACCGCGGTGCTCGCATAGAGCAGCGCCTGGATGACGTGCGCCACTTCATAGGACGTCGGAGTTCCGAAGAGCGCGTAGGGGATCGTTAGAAAGAGCTGATCGACGCGCTCGATGCCGCGCAGGTAGATGCCCGACTTCCACAATGCGGCGGGGAAGTCGTGGGCAGTGAGCCGAGCGAGTTCCGTGAAGTACCACTCGTCCGGCTGGAAGGTGCGGATGCGCAGGGAAAAGAGCGTGTAGGTGATCGCTGCGGCAGCGACCATCGCGACGAGCAGCAGGATCTCGGCACGCGGTGAGTCGAGCTTGCGCACGCGCTGCAGCGAGGGCGCGCGGGCAAGCCATTGCGGCGGCTCGGGACGGCTGCGGTGCTGCGCCTTCGCGGGCGCGTTCACGCCCGCCCGCCTCCAACCGCGGAGACATCCTCGATCGCTTCGCGAAGCAGTCCCGGATACACCCTCGACGCGCGAAACTGCTCCGCTTGGGAGCGACCGGCGGCCTGGATCTCGGCAAACGCGTGGTGATCGTCGGCGAGCTCCTCGGCGAGCTCGAGAAAGCGCTCGGGCGTCGAGGCCTCGATGTAGTGCTCGCCGTCCTTCAGCCCGTGATCAGGGCTCAGCGGCTCGGAGATCACGAGGTGTCCCGCCGCGAGCGCAAGGAGCATGCGGTTCTCAAACGTGGGGTAGGGGTTGTTGTGGAGGTTCAGCTGGACGTCGGTTCGCGCGAAGAACCGCGCGAGCTGCACCCCGAAGAGGCCGTGGCCGATGTGCACGATTTCAAACGACTCCTTGATCGGCGCGAGCAGGTCTTCGCGATGAGGCGTCGGCCGCCCGACGAAGAGCAGACGCGGCGGCCGCGTGCGCGGCCGCACGTCTTCAAAGACGCTGTCCGCGACGGGGATCGGAAGCGATCGCCACACGGGCAGCACGGCGCTCGCGGTCTCGGCGATGAGCGGATCGAAGCAGACGATGCGGTCGAAGTTCGAAGGGTCGACGCGCTCGAGCCACCACATTCGCTGGCGCAGGTCCTCGTGCGCGCGCCGCTCCTCACGGGGCAGCGGCTCCGTGAGGTAGCCGATCGTAAGTGCCCGTAGGCCTTCGAACATGCGCTCCGGGATGATCTCGGGTCGGAACACGAGCACGACGTCGGGGTCGCGCTCCTCGAGCTCCGCGAGCAGCGGCTGCGCAGGCGCGCCGGCCCGGAAGTCGAGGAAAGCCGGCTCGACGCCGTCGGCTGCGCGCTCGAGCGCGCATTGAGAGAAGTAGACGCTCTGGCCGACGAATGCCACCCGCAGGGGCCGCTCCGCGCTGCCGCGCGAACTCGTCTCGCTCGGCACTAGAGCTGCTCAGCCACGTATGGCGCTTGGCGGTCGAAGACGATGAAGCCGACGACGAGCGTCGCAAGCGCGATTCCGACCGGGATGAGGATCAGCAGTCCACCGCCGATCGCTTGCGTCGCCGTCGGATAGGTCGGAGAGATGAACGCGTGGCGTGCCTGTTGGAGGATCGCGGCGAAGGGATTCGCCATGAGCACGTGCGAGAGGTTGATCTGCTGCCCGAAGATCGTCACCTCGAGGGGCGCCTTGGGGTTCGCGATCGCGATGAAGATGCCCGACGCATAGAAGGTCGCCTGCAGCACGACTTCCCAGATCGGCTGCACGTCGCGGTAGCGCACGAAGCCCACGGAGAGCACCATTCCGAGGCCGACGGAGAAGAGCGCGAGCCCGGCGACGAGCAGCGGCAGCTCCAGCCAGCTCCAGGAGGGTGATCCGCCGGCGGCGAGCAGGAAGATGAGCACGGGGACGAGGTTGAGCGCGAGATTCAGCAGCGCGGTGAGCACGATCGACAGCGGCACCGCGAGCCGCGGGAACTCGATCTTGCGCACGAGCGCCTCGCGGTTGACGAGCGACGTCACCGCGCCCGCGCTCGATTCGCTGAAGTAGGTGAACAGCACGATGCCGAGAAGCAGCGCCGCCGCGAAGAATTCTCCGGAGCCCCAGCTGGCGCGCAGGCCCTTGGAGCTGCTCAGCACGAGATAGATGACGCCGAAGAGCAGGAGCGGCCGCATCAGGTGCCAGAGGTAGCCGAGCACCGATCCGAAGAACGTCAGCTTGAACTCCGTGCGTGCGAGCGTCCACGTGAGGTGCCACAGTCGGCGTGGGTCCGAGCCGAGTGCTGATGGACCCTTGATCGGGCGCCCGAGGGCCGCCGTCTCGAGCGGCGCTTCGGTTGCGGCGGACGCGGCGCTCATCCGACCGTCTCCACCACGCCTCGCGCCTGCGCGCCGCGCTCGATCGTGACCTCGTAGGGAAGGTCGAGCAGCGCGTCGGGCGCGCGCGTGCCGGTCACGACCACCGAGAACATCCGCTCGCGGCGGTCGATCCACGCGCCGCTGTGGCGCGCAACGGCGGGCGTTATGTAGTAGCGGTCCGGTGCGAACACGTTCTGAAACTGAATCCTGAACGTCACCTCGTCACCCGCTGAGAACGTCCCGCTCCGTGCCTCGTTCCAGAGGTTCGAAGCCGAGAGGAGGTGGTCGCGGCGCCCGTTCTGCACGTTGATGCCGAAGAGCGGATTCTCGACTTCCTCGGTGAAGCGCACACGCGCGACAAACGTACAGGGATGGCCGGTCTCGAGGACGTCGACGCGCTCGGCGCGCTCGTTCTCGAGCCACGCCTCGAGGATCTGCGCGCTGGCGTCGCCGTAACGGGCTCCCTGCTCGGCCTCCGCCTCCCCGGCACCGTCGCGGGCGGGCTCCGCGGCCCGCCCCGCATCGGCGCCCGCCGCCGAATCGCCTTCGGCCGCAACGCGCTGTGCCTCCCGGGCGTGCTCCGAGAAGTTCATTTCCATGTACCGGCTGCCGACGGCTTCGGGATCGCCGAGCTCGACCATGTGACCGCGCTCGAGCAGTAGCGCGCGATCACAGAAGCGCTGCACCGCGGACATGTCGTGCGTGACGAAGAGGACCGTGCTGCCGGAGGCGCGGATCCGCTCGAACTCGTCGTAGCACTTCTGCTGGAAGGCGGCATCGCCGACGGCGAGCACCTCGTCGATGAGGAGGATCTCGGCGTCCACCTGGATCATCACGGAGAAGGCGAGGCGGACCATCATGCCGGAGGAGTAGTTCTTGAGTTTGAGGTCGACGAACTCTCCGAGTTCCGCGAAGTCGAGCACGCTCTCGAAGCGCCGGCGCGCCTCGCGGGGGCTCAACCCGAGCATCGTCGCGTTGAGGATCACGTTGTCACGCGCGGGGAGGTCCGGGTTGAAGCCGACTCCAAGCTCGATGAACGTCGAGACACGGCCGTTGACGTAGATGGAGCCGCTGTCGACGGAGTAGATCCCCGCGAGGCACTTCATGAGCGTCGACTTCCCGGATCCGTTGCGGCCGACGATCCCGAAGAACTCGCCCGGCGCCACCGCGAAGGAGACGTCGTTGAGCGCGTGGAGCACGTCCACGGCGCTGCGGCGCAGCGGGTGCAGTGCGCGCTCCTTCAGCGTGCTCACCCGTTCCCGAGGGATCTCGAAGCGCTTGTCGACCCGGTCGACGACGACCGGGGGCACCAAATCATCCCGCATATGCCTCAGGAAGGGTATCCGTCGCGGGGTACCCCAACGCCCGCAACCACGAGTGTGGTCGGGTACCTTTGGCTGTATGGACCGGAGCTCCGCGGACCGCGCGTCAGGCCCTGCGCGTGCGCTCGCACGTCTCAAGAGCTTCACGCTGACGCCGCGCCAGTACGTCTACGTCGCGTGGACGGGTCTCGGCGCGTTCACGCTCATCGTGATGACGGGCGCCGCGGTGCGGTTGACGGGCTCGGGCCTCGGCTGCCCCGAATGGCCGAAGTGCTACGGGAAGGCCTACCCGCCGCTCACGACGCACGCCCTAATCGAGTTCTCGAACCGCACGATCACGGTCCCCGTGACGATCGCCGCGATCGCCGCGTGGGTGCTCGCGTACCGGCGTCGCCCCTACCGGAGGGACCTCATGTGGATCGCGCTGGTGCTGCCGCTCGGCGTCGTGGCGCAAGCGGTGCTCGGCGGCCTCACGGTCGAGGGCAAACTCGCGTACGGCTGGGTGATGGGCCACTTCGCGCTCTCGATCGCCCTGATCCTCGCGGCGTGGACGCTCGTGTGGCGCTCCATGCACGAGCCCGACAAGCGGACGGCGCAGAGCCGCGACGCGACGCTCCTGTGGAGCTCACGCGCGCTCGTCGTGCTCGGGGCGGTCACGATCTTCGCCGGCACCGCGGCGACTGCCGCGGGGCCGCACGCGGGCGGCGAACCGGGACAGCGGATCAGCCGCCTCACCTTCGATGGCCGCGGGACGATGGACTTCGTGATCCACCGCCACAGTGAGATCGCGATTGCTTTCGGGCTGCTCGCACTCGTGCTGTGGGCGCTCGCGCACTATCGCGAGGCGAGCGCCGAGGTGCGCAGGGCGACAACCGTTACGTGCGTGCTGCTCGCGACGCAGGGCGTCGTCGGCGCGGTGCAGTACGAGACGCACCTGCCGACGGAGCTCGTGTGGGTGCACGTGGCGCTCGCGTGCCTCGTGTGGATCGCCGCGCTCTGGACCTGCTCGGCCGCCGCGCTGCCCGCTGCCGGGACCGCAACCTCGCTCGCGCACGAGCACGCGGTGGGCCCCGGCGTGAACGGAACCGCGCCCAACGCGGTGGGCGCGAGCGAGGGGCTTCTCGCTTCCCCGCAAGCACCGGCTTCGACGTAGATCTGCGCCTCGCCAGCGGCCCGAGGAGCCCGGATTCGGACCTCCGAGGCCCTAAAATTGAGGGTGCACAGACTCCTCTTCGCGGCGCATTTCGGCCCTCGTTTTCCATCCGGCTCGAGCGGGATACTGATCGGCCCCAATGACGAGGAAATCAGACGTCGAACACCGCCGGTACCAGAGGAGACAGACCCATGGATTCAGCCCCCCGTCCGACATCAACGACAACCTCTGATACCGCGCGATCAAGCGGCGAGGTAGCCGCTGCGCGGCGGTGGGGCCGGGCCTCCGCAGGGCTCGGGACGGGCCTCTCCGTGGGGCGCTTCTTCACCGAGCCAGGCGTTCATCCCTTCGACACCGTCGACTGGGAGCGCCGGGACGCGCGGATCGGCCACGGCGAGCACGTCGCCTTCGAGCAGTTGGAGGTCGAGTTCCCGAAGAGCTGGTCGCAGAACGCCACGAACATCGTCGCGCAGAAGTACTTCCGCGGCCAGCTGGGCTCGCCAGAGCGCGAGAGTTCCGTGAAGCAGATGATCGGGCGGGTGGCGGGGACGATCGCGGGCTGGGGCCGCGAGGGCGGCTACTTCGCGACCGAGGAGGATGCGGAGGCCTTCGAGGCCGAGCTCACCCACGTCCTCCTGCACCAGATGGCGGCGTTCAACTCGCCGGTGTGGTTCAACGTGGGCTTCGAGGAGAGTCCGCAATGCTCGGCGTGCTTCATCCTGAGCGTCGATGACACGATGGAGTCGATCCTCGACTGGAACACCAAGGAGGGGATGATCTTCCGCGGCGGCTCGGGCTCGGGTGTGAACCTCTCGAACATCCGCGGCTCGATGGAGCCGCTGGCGAAGGGCGGTACGGCATCGGGCCCCGTCTCGTTCATGCGCGGCGCAGACTCGTGGGCGGGAACGATCAAGTCGGGTGGCAAGACGAGAAGGGCGGCGAAGATGGTCGTGCTCGACGTCGATCACCCGGACATCCGCGAGTTCGTCTGGTGCAAGGCGAAGGAGGAGGACAAGGCGCAGGCGCTGCGCGACGCCGGATTCGACATGGCGATCGACGGCGACGGCTTCATCTCGATCCAGTACCAGAATGCGAACAACTCAGTGCGTGTGAGCGACGAGTTCATGCGCGCGGTCGAGAACGACGAGGACTGGCGCCTGCTGGCGCGCACCACCGGAGGACCGATCGGCGATCCGATCCCGGCACGCGAGCTGATGCGCGAGATCGCCGAAGCGGCCTGGCGTTGCGCGGACCCTGGAATGCAGTACGACACCACGATCAACCGTTGGCACACGAGCCCCAACTCGGGCCGGATCAACGCGTCGAACCCGTGTTTCCCGGGTGACGCTCGAGTCCACACAACGCTCGGCTTGCTGCCAATTGAAGAGCTCGTCGCTCGTGGCGAGGCTGGCGAGTCATTTCGTGTGTATACGCATCGCGCTACGGCCGATGATCCCGGACAAGGCGTCGCCGCTACTGAGCCGGTCGCGTTTATGCGCAACGGTGTAAAGCCAATCGTCAGGTTGCGTTTCGCCAATGGTGGCGAGTTGCGCTGCACGCCTAACCATCGGATTTGGACTGCAAATCGCGGCTACGTGCACGCCGAGGAGCTCTCCAGCGAGGACCGCGTGTTGCTCAACGATTCGCCTACGCCTGCAGAGGATGCGCGCTGGGATCTGCCAGCGGCGGTCAAGCTGCTCGCGAAGTCGTGTTCACGTGGGGGGTCGGTCGTTTATCAAGAGCTTCCCGATCGTTGGAGCGAGGGACTTGCCGAGCTGACCGGCCACCTGGTTGGGGACGGCTGGCTCACCAATGCCCAGACCGGGTGGGTCTATGGCGGGGATGACGTGACGGACGGCTTGGCAGACGCTCACGAGGGACTGCTCAAGGAACTGATCGGCGGCATCTCGAGGCAGGAGATGCCGAACGGCACCGTGCAGTTGCGTGCCGGCAGTGAAGCTGTCCGCGAGTTCTTCGGCGATCTTGGCGTCACCTCGACTCGCGCACACGACAAGCGGGTGCCACGGGCTGTGTTCACCGCTCCACCGGAGATACAGGCCTCATTCCTCCGCGGACTCTTCGGAGCCGACGGTTGCGTATCGCGAGTGGAGGGCGGAAAGGCTAGTCGCTATGTCGGGCTCGGTAGTCGCAGCGAGGCACTGCTCAAGGATGTGCAGCGCCTCTTGTCTGTGTGGGGCATCAGGGGCCGCATCTACCGCGTCAGTGATGGCGGCCCATCAGCGTTCTCGTACACGCGCAAGGACGGAACAACCGCCAAATATCTCTCACGAGCAGGCTTCGATCTACGCATCACCGGCACGGATCTCGAACGCTTCGTGAGCGACATCGGGTTCTCGTGCCCGCGGAAACAGGACGCTCTGGAAGACGTTATCGGTGGCTGCGAGCTATATCGCACTAAGTCATCGACGACGATGGTTGCGCGTGAGCCCGATGGCCAGGAGATGGTCTACAACCTGACCG
The DNA here is from genome assembly GCA_963738355.1 of uncultured bacterium. Taxonomy (GTDB): domain Bacteria; phylum Actinomycetota; class Thermoleophilia; order Solirubrobacterales; family Solirubrobacteraceae; genus Palsa-744. The sequence continues at coordinate 38,225 of CAVTWF010000009.1, read as the reverse complement.
AGCCGCTGCATCATTCCTACATCGTGGACGGAGTGGTTGTCGCGAACTGCTCGGAGTACATGCACGTCGACAACTCCGCATGCAACCTGGCGTCGCTGAATCTCATGAAGTTCCGTCGCGAGGACGGGAGCTTCGACGTCGAGACCTTCAAGCACGCGGTCGACGTCGTCTTCCTCGCACAGGAGATCATCGTCTCGCCCTCGAGCTATCCCACTGATGAGATCGGGCGCAATGCCCGCGCGTTCCGCCAGCTCGGCCTTGGTTACGCGAATCTCGGCGCCTACCTGATGGCTGACGGCGTGTCCTACGACTCCGATGCGGGTCGTGGCACCGCGGCGGCGATCACCGCGCTCATGACGGGGCGCGCCTATCTCGGCTCCGCGCGGATCGCGACCGCGATGGGACCCTACGACCGCTACGCGGAGAACCGCGAGGCGCACAACAACGTCATGCGTATGCATCGCGACGCGGCGCACGCGATCGCTGACAAGCAGTGCGCGGACGATGCCCTGCTCGAGGCCGCACGCGCAACATGGGATGAAGCGGTCGTGGAGGGCGAGGAGCATGGATACCGAAATGCGCAGGCGACCGTGCTCGCTCCCACCGGCACGATCAGCTTCCTGATGGATTGCGACACGACCGGCGTCGAGCCCGACTTCTCGCTCGTGAAGTTCAAAGAGCTCGTCGGCGGCGGCCAGATGACGATCGTCAACCGCACCGTCCCCCTGGCGCTAAAGACGCTCGGCTACAACGCTCAGCAGGTCGAGCAGATCGAGGCCTACGTCAGCGAGCACGGAACGATCGTGGGCGCACCGGGCTTGGCCGAGGAGCACCTTCCCGTGTTCGACGTGGCGGTCGGCGAACGCGCGATCTCGCACATGGGCCATCTGAAGATGATGGGCGCGGTGCAGCCGTTCATCTCGGGTGCGATCAGCAAGACGGTGAATCTGCCTGAAGCGGCGAGCGTCGAGGACATCACCGAGGCCTACACGGAGGCCTGGCGTCTGGGTGTCAAGGCGCTCGCGATCTACCGCGATGGCTCGAAGACGGCGCAGGCGCTGCGCACCGACGCGGGCGACAAAGCAGCGGCGAGCGAGAGCGTCGAGACGGTCGTCCAACGCGCGGTTGAGGAGGCGCTCGCGACGGCGCCACCGCAAAGGCGCCGGATGCCTCGCGAGCGCAGGTCGATCACGCACAAGTTCTCGATCGGTGGGCACGAGGGCTACATCACCGCCGGCATGTACGAGGACGGGAGCGTCGGCGAGATCTTCCTCACGGACATCGGCAAGGAGGGCTCCACGCTTCGCGGGATGATGAACGCGTTCGCGACCGCGATCTCGATCTCGCTGCAGTACGGCGTGCCGCTCGAGACACTCGTGCGCAAGTTCAGCTATATGCGCTTCGAGCCGGAGGGCATCACGACGAACCCCGAGATCCCATTCGCGAAGTCGATGCCCGACTACATCATGCGCTGGCTCGCCTCCCGATTCCTGGACACGGACGCGCAGGAGGAGCTCGGCATCCTCACGGAGGAGGTGCGTGCGCGAAAGGCGGCAGAGGAGACGGCGCAGTCGGTGCTCGCCTCGGATACCGCCGGCCCCAGTGCCGAGCAGGACGAGCCCAGCCCGCACGAGGCGGGCAACGGAAACGGCTCGGGGAACGGCTCGGGGAACGGCGGCAAGAGCACGTCACCAACCGCCGAGGCCAAGGTCGCGGATGAGCCCTCCCGCGAGGCAGCCGCGTCGTCCCTCACGGACTCGCCACCGGTGGTGCCGGCGCGAATCCAGGGCCTCGACCTCGGCCCGGCGTGCAGCCAGTGCGGGGGCATGATGCAGCGGACGGGGTCCTGCTACACATGCCCGAGCTGCGGCAACAACACCGGCTGCGGGTGATCTGATCCACGCGGCCGGATAGGCCCTCGCTAACTCGACGGCCTAGTCGTAGACGGCGCGAGCTTGGCTGCGGCACACGTTCTGCGTCGCGATGACTTGGCGCAATCTGTCGTCGTGCGCCAGCCAAGGACTCGACCCCGGATCCGGGGCGCCCACTTCGAACCCCTTGTCCTGCATGCATCGCGTGATCAAGGCGAGCACGTGGCTCGCGACCGCGTGGCTGAAGTGAGCGCTCACCCACGCGCCTTCCTCTCCGGCGCAGCCTGCCGCGCGCGAGTACCTCCGCCCGACCCGATGGAGCTGGACCGACCCGCCTGAGCGGGTCCGCAGGAGGAATCCGCTTGGAGCACTTGGTATCGCCCCATAGACGAGCGCGTCGTGCGTGCCGAGCGCCGCCGGCAGACCCGCTCGCCGTAGGCGTACCATCCGCCCTTGCGCCTCCGCATAGACCGAATCGCCGGGATCCTTCAGCAGCCCGCGCATGATCACGAACGGGCGCACCTGGCAGCCCACTGCGACGGAGATTTCTTCGTCGAGGAGTCGGGATCGGCCAGCGACGGTCCCGTCGCTCCAGCTGCTGCCTCGCCCGGCGTCCGAGACGCGCCATGGTTCGGCGAATCGGGTGTCCACCTGCAGATAGGTGTGCCGCCAGAACCGATACTGCTGGCCGATGAACGAGAACACCGGCCCCTCGGGCACCTTCGCGGTGGCGATCGTCTCGGCGCTGCCCAGCCAGCGGAGTTCGCTCTTCGTGGTGGGTGGCCGCGAACTCCCGCAGGCAGCGATCGGTAGCGCCAGCGGCGCAAGCACCACCCCCGCCACCAGCTTCCCGCGCACGGGGAAATCCTATGCGCAGGCAGCCATCAAGAGGCGCGCGTTTCGCGCCGTCTCCTGGGGCGCCCAGAGCCACCGGTCCGCCAGGACCGGTGGCCGGGACGGTCAGCCTTGACTGCCGGCTAGTTGAGCCGCTTCTTCAGCGCGCTCGCGGCCGAGAACCGCGCAGCTTTGCTAGCCGGGATGTTGATCGTCTGGCCCGTCGCGGGATTGCGGCCCTGGCGCGCAGCCCGCTGGCTCACGCTGAACTTGCCGAAACCGGCAAGCGCCACCTCGCCACCTCGTGCCAACTCGTTCGAGATCGTCTCGATTACGTCGTCGACCACGTTGCGGGCCTGGCCAACTCCCAGATCGCAACTCTGCGCGAGGGACTCAGCGAGCTCGTTCTTAGTCATGGCACTCCTCCCCTTTGATCGGGTGTAGTGGGTGTTGAAGCGTCATTAGGCGCGCAGACTAACGGCTGGGGAGGACGAACGCCGCTAAAGCGCCCGTTTTATCGCGGTTTCTCCGGCCTTCGAGCCTCGATCGGGGGTCCGCGAAGGCTCCGGCGGCCGCGCGAGCGCGTCCTCAGCGGCCGAGCCTCATCCAGTCCGTGAGTTCGGACCACGTCTGCGAGACGTGCAGGCCGGCCTCCTCGAAGAGCTGGCGGATGCGCTCTCGCGGGCGACGCTTATGCCGCGGCGGGCGAAATCTCCGCGGCTCGGGCGCATTCGGGTCGCGGCGCCGGAGGCTCAAAAGGCGAGGCATGACGGCGATGCTAGACGCTCGCAGCGTCTGCCTGGCCGGCTCCTACCCGCTCTCAGCGGGCGGCCGCCGTTAGGTCCGCGATCGCCTCGAGCGCGTCACGCAGGACGGCGTCCGCATCCTGCTCCGCGTCGATCTCGCGGATCCGCGCAGGCTCCGAGCGCGCGAGGTCATCGTAGGCGTCGGCGACGCGAGTGAAGAACTCGCCGTCTTCGCGCTCCATGCGGTCCGCCGCCTCGGCGCGTCCGCTCTGGCGCGCGCGCCCCGTTTCCGGCTCGACGCGCAGGTAAAGCGTTCTGTCCGGTGTCAGATCGCCCGTCGCAAAGCGGTTGACCTCGCCGACGCGCCCCACTCCGAGGCTCCTCCCGGCGCCCTGGTATGCCAGCGAGGAGTCGACGAACCGATCGAGCAGCACCCAACGCCCCGACGCGAGCAATGGCACCAGCTTCTCGTCGGTCAGCTGCGCGCGGGCGGCGGCATAGAGCAAGGCCTCCGCGCGGCCCCCGAGGCCGTTCGAGTGCGCCGGGTCCTTCAGGAGGTCGCGGATTTGCTCGGCGATCGCGACTCCACCGGGCTCGCGCAGCAGCTCCACGTCGAATCCGCGGGCCTCGATCTCCCGCGCGAGCGCCTCCGCGAGCGTCGTCTTGCCGGCGCCGTCGAGCCCCTCGATCGTGATCAGCTTCCCCCTGGGCACGCGCAGACGGTACTCCCGCGGCGCGCTCTACGATGGCCTCTCCGTGGCCGTACGAGACTTAGTGGGGGCCCTTCCCGGAATCGAGGCGCATCCGCACGCACGATCCGTGCTCGTGCCTGCGTTGCCGCCCGCGAACGCCTCGCACGCGTATCTCTTCCACGGGCCGCCGGCGACGGGCAAGCGGCGCCTCGCACGCGCATTTGCCGCCGCACTCCTCGCCGACGGCGCCCCCGATCCGTCCGGGGCGGCTGCGCGCGTGAGCCGCGGGACGCATCCCGACCTCACGTGGGTGCGCCCGAGCGGCGCCGCTGAAATGCTCGTTGCGGACGTGGAGGGGCCGGTCATCGAGGCCGCGAGCAGAACGCCCTTCGAGGCCTCCAGGCGCGTGTTCGTAATCGAGTCCGCGGAGGCGATGAACGATCAAACGGCGAACCGCATGCTCAAGACGCTCGAGGAGCCCCTGCCCTACGTCCACCTCATCCTCCTCACCGAGGACCGCCGCGCGGTGCTTCCGACGATCGCATCCCGCTGCCAGCACGTGCGCTTCGACGCGCCACCCGTGGCATCGATTGCACAGAGGCTGGCAGAGCAGGGCGTCGAGCGCGCGCGTGCCGAGTCCTGCGCTCGGCTTTCCCTCGGGGACTCGCGGCTCGCGCGCTGGCTCGCGGGCGAGGACGGCGAGCGGCTTCGCGCGCAGGTCGAAGGCTGGATCGACGTGGCGATGCGAGGCGACCTCGACAAACGCCCGTGGCTCGAGTTGCTCGAGCTCGCCAAGCAGGAGGGGACGAAGGCGGCGCAGGAGACGCGCGCGAACATGGAGGAGCGCGCAGAACTGCTTCCCGAGAAGGAGCAGCGGCGGCTGCGTCGTGAGGGGGTGGAGTCAGAGCGCCGCGCCGAACGCCGACGGCGCGCGGCGGTGTTGGATCTCGGGCTGCGGCTCGCGGAGCTCTCGCTGCGCGACTGCTTCTGCATCGCGTGCGGCGCCTCGAGCGCCGTGCACGGGGTGGATCGAGAGGCTGCCTTGCGCGCGCGCGCGTCCGCACACCCGGCCGCAGGGCTGTGCGGCGCGGTCGAGCTCGTCGCGGAGACGCGCATGCGCTTGCAGCTGCACGTCTCCGAGGAGCTCGCGCTCGAGGTACTCAGTTACCGACTCGCCGAGACGCTCGGCGCTTGAGTGCTCAGGCCGCGATGCGGCCGAGACGCGGCTCGTGCCCGTAGGTGTCGAACGCGAGGAAGCGGCAGAAGATGCTGTTCTCGGGGCCGTGGAAGTCCGCTGAGCCGGTCATGAGCATGTCGTGCGCTCGGCATCGCTCGACGATCACCTCGGTCTGCTCGGGCGTGTGGGTGATGTAGAAGGCCTCGACGCCGTCGATCCCCAGCCCGTTGAAGCGATCGATCGTCGTGACCACGTCCTCGGGGTCCGAGAAGTCCCAGAAGGGGTGCGCCCAGATCGCGACGCCGCCCGCCTCGTGAATCACCTCGACCGCCTCGGCGACCGTTGGCGTCTCGCGGAGCCGGAACGCGGGCGTGCCCTCGATGAGATAGCCACGAATGAAGCCGCCGACCTCGTCGATCCCTTCGCTGCTCAGCCGCTCCGCGTTCTCGGGCCGCGCGAGCGCAGCTTCGGCGAGGTGCAGGCGGCCGATCGAACGCCCTTCCTCGACGCGCTTGCTGATGCTCTCCTCGTCGAGCTTGAACCCGAGCTCCCTGAGGGCCTCGGCCATGCGCAGCGTGCGGCGCCGGCGGTCGTCGACGAAGTCGGCGAGCGTCTTGCGGAACTGCCGGTCTTCGTAGTCGATCCGGTAGCCGAGGATGTGCAGTTCGCACGGGCGCTCGCGCTGATCGTCCACCGCCGAGATCTCGACCGCAGGCACGACGCTCACGCCGAGCTGCGAGCCGCGTGCGAGCGCTGCCGTCACCCCGTCGATCGTGTCGTGGTCGGTGAGCGCCATCAGCTGCACGCCCGCGTCCGCCGCCGTCTGCACGACAGCATCCGGCTCGAGTTCGCCGTCCGAGTATGTCGAGTGCGACTGCAGATCGAAGCGGTACCCTGGGCGCCCACCGTCCATGTCCGCGGGAGCCTATACGTAGGAGGATGCGCGCGCGGGCGTGCTAGGCGCCGCTATGCGCGCTACGCCTGCGCCCAGATCGAGCGTGATAGCAGCGTCGCGACGCGTGCATCCAAGCGCTTACGCAGGGCGCCCACCGCCGCGTAGTAGGTGCATGCGCGCTCGCTGAGGTGAGTCGCGCCGTCCGCGCGCTCCAGCCATGCGAGCGTCGCGTCGGTCTCGCAGGCGCGCAGCCGCGCCTGCGTCCATACGACCTCGAGGTACGCGAGCGCGACCTCGAGTCGCTGCTGGCCCGCGCCCGTGTCCGCGTCGATCTGGTCGAGGACGGGGAGCACCTCCCGGCGCAGCCATCCCTGCTCCGCGTGCGCGCGCAGGAGCAGGCAGACGTCACTGTGCAGGGGTGGCTCCAAGCTCTCGGACATTTCGTCTTCCTTGACGCTGGGGCGTCGCGCCGCCGCGCATCGTCCCTCGCTTTGCTTCGACCGCGGCGCGCGAGTCCTTGAGCGCCGAGAGGCGCCGCTCGCGCTATTTCGGCGGATTGCTTAGCGCGCGTGCAGGACGCTCAAGTAAGGCCCTCGCGCTAAAGCGGTACCGCGTTGCGGGCCGATGCTCGGGTATGTCCCTAAAGGCTCGAAGCGCGCGCGACGCCGATGCAGCGGCGTGATCCCGCCGCGCGCGCGGCGGGGCAGCACGCGCGCACGATCGTGCAGCGTCTGCGCCTACGCACGCTGGTCGCGCTCGGCGCACTCGCCGTCGGCACGACGTACCTCGGGCGCACGCTCGGGCTGCACGACCCGATCTTCCTGACCTCCGAGATCACGCTCTTGCTCGCGATCCTCGTCGTGTCGCACTCGATCCTCCCGCTCGTCGAGCGCCATGAGCGCGGCGCTACGGGCGAGGAGCAGGTGGGCGGCTTGCTCGAGACGCTCGCGAACGAGGGCTGGTGCGTGGTCCACGACGCGAGCTTCGGCCACGGCAATGTCGATCACATCCTCATCGGGCCCGCGGGCGTCTTCACGGTCGAGACGAAGAGCCATCCCGGACCGATCACGCTCCGCGAGATTCACGGCGCGACGCTCGAGCAGGCTCGCTCGGAGCAGCGCGCGATCGAGCGCATCACGGGCGAGCCGGTGGAGTCGTTGATCGTCTACAGCCGCGCGTGGGTCGATCGGCCGTTGGCGCGCCGCAAGGGCGTGCGGATCGTGCCCGCGAGGATGCTCATCTCCTACCTCGAGCGCAAGCTGCCGAAGCTCGACGAGGAGGAGATCGATCGCGCGCGCAGGCGCGTGCTCGCATCGCTGGTCGAACCTGCGCCGCGCCGCAACGGCTCATTTCCGCGACGCATTCGTCGACTTCGCCTGCGCCGCCGTCGCCCGCGGGGCCGGGTGACGTACACACGGGTCAAGTGAACGGCGCCGACTCCTGCCGCAAAGGCGCTCTTCGCGCGCTATAGGTTGGTTAGGTAGGCGAGCATGTCAATCGCGCCATTTCACCCAACGCCCGCACCGGTACGCCGCAGCCGGACGCGCCGCGCGACCGAAATGCGGCGAGCGCGCCTTGCGATGGTCGCCGCTGTCATCGGCATCGCTGCCGCGCTCATCGCCTACGCCGTCTCACCCGCGGTGCGACACGCGGTTGGTCACGCGGAGCACAGCATGAAGCACACGGTGAGCAACATCTTCGACCACGACCGCGCTAATCACAAGAGCCACAGTGCCGCGCATAAGACCCATCACGCGGGCTCGCAGCCGCACGTCCGTTTGCAGCACCTGGCGCCGCACCGGCCGGCGAGCGCCACCCCGCCACACGGCTAGCCAGCGCAGCCACCGAGCCTGCCCGCGCGGGTACCATAGGCGCCTGCGCCGACGTAGCTCAGCTGGTAGAGCACTTCACTCGTAATGAAGGGGTCCGGGGTTCGAGTCCCCGCGTCGGCTTGGGACAAAAGCCCTGCTATGGGCTCCCTTTTCCGTGACGCCGTAAGTAGTCGAGCAGAACGTCTGGATCTCCTCCGCGCTGCCCGGCTCCTGTTCGCCGAACTGGTTGCACGGCACGCCCAGCACCGTGAAGCCGCGCTCGCCGTAGCGCTCCTGCAGCTGCTCCAGTCCCGTGTACTGGGGGGTCAGCCCGCAGCGCGAAGCGACGTTCACCACCAGCACCGCGCGTCCCTGCAGCGCGGCGTCCTCCAGCGGGGCGCCACTCAGCGTGCTGAGGTTTTCAAAGATCGCCATCGCGCCCATCCTAGGCGAGCGCCGATGCGGGGCTGCGCTTGGCCCATCCCTGGCGTAGCAGATCGAGCAGCGCGTCGGGCGGTTGGGCGCCCGAGGTGCCGAGCTTGCGGTCGACCACGAAGGTCGGCACCGCGCTGATTCCCAGCTCGCCGGCCGTGCGCTCGTCCTCGCGAACCTCATCGGCATAGCGGTCGCCGGCGAGCAGCTCGCGGACCTCCAGCTCATCCAGGCCCACCTCCACAGCAAGGCGCACGAGCGTGTCGTGGTCGGATATCAGCTCGCCTTCGGTGAAGTACGCGCGCAGCAGGCGCTCCTTCATCGCGTCCTGGAGGTCGTGGGTCTCGGCCAGCTGCACAAGGCGGTGGCCGTCGAAGGTGCTGCCGCTGCGGGCGATGTCGAAGCGGAAAGGAAGGTCCTCGCCTGCCGCCACGGCCGTCAGCCGCTCCTCGGCTTCGCGTGCCTGCTCAACAGTCATGCCGTACTTCTCCGCCAGGCGCTCGGCGCGGTCGCCCGTGCGCTCGTGCGGCGCGCCGGGGTCGAGCTCGAAGCTCCGCCACGTCACGTTTACGTCGTCGCGGTGCTCGAACTGCTCGAGCGCGGGTTCGAAGCGGCGCTTGCCGATGTAGCACCACGGGCAGGCGACGTCAGACCAGATCTCCACGTCCACAACAGGCTCCTTTGTTGAGCAGACAACCAATCCCACTATAAGAGGCTTCCGCGCAACCGCCGCCGTCCCCCAGTGTGTCCAGCGCGCGTCGCGCAGCGCGAGCAAACCCTCTAGGCCCTCGCCGTTCCAGACGTCGCAGTTGGCCGGATGCGTGCGCGGGGTGAAGTAACGCGCCTCGTTCAGCTGATCGCCCCGACAATTGATGTTGACTGACGGCTTCGTCGCTTCTGCGGCAACCCGTGCAACGGGGCGTGTGTGTGCCGGCGACTCAGTGAGCGCTGATCCGCGATGCCACGCAGTGCTGGCGGGCCAAGCCCCGCAGCGCGCGGCCAGCCGGCACACCGGAGCAGCGCTTCGCCGCAGCGGCACGAAGCGCTCTGTGAATGTCGGCCGTCCGACCTCGCAAGGGTCGGGCCGGGATGACTGGGTGATTCGGCGACTGCTGACAGCGGAAGCTCACCCTCCACGGCTTAGCGTATGATGCGCTTCGCCGTCGTTGGGGTCGATGCGGAGACGCGGCGCCGCGGGCGGTTGGGTGGAAACCGCGAGTCCGGGGAGGAGCGAGCTTTGCGCGATAGCTGTCGGTCGGTGGATGGACGGGTAGGCACGAAGGTGTGGCGGGGTGGACGTCTGGTGTCAAGATGCGAGGCCACCGGGTCCGGCCGCTTCGTAGTCGATAGCCGGATAGGGACGGTCGCGCGCCTCGGTCGCGCGTCGGGTGCAGCGAGGACGGCGCTCCTCGCGGCCACGGTGTTCTTCGTCTCGGTGTCGCTCGCCGCGCAGGCGAGCGCGCAGTGCGCCGGCCCCTGCAGCAAGGAGTCCCTCCTGACGGGCCTCGCACATCCACCGGCGTGGGCGGCGGGCAAAGACATCCACTTCTATCCCGCCTCTCAGGCCGCGGCGGCCTGGGCGCCGGAACCCGTCAGGTCGCGCAATCGCGCTTCGGGTGGCATCTTCGGCCCTGGGCTGACGAGCGTTGGCTTGGAAAGCGAATACGAACCGGAAGTCGTAGAACCGCTGATCCACCAGGAAGGCGCCTCCAGCGTGGAGCACGCGCCTGTTGTGCATCTGATCCTCTGGGGCTCAAACTTCAGCAAGACGACACCCGGCCAGGAAGTGCGGGCGATGCTCGAAAAGCTCTTCTACGGGCTCACGAGCTCCGGCTACCAGGGCATTCATACCACTGCGTACCAGGGCATTCTCACGCAGTACTTCGATCGCACCGGTCGCGTGGCGCCGCAGGTCACCTTCACTTCGGCAGACATCTACACCGACGAAGGTAAGCCCGCACCGAGCGAAGTAAACGCTAGCGCCGTCGGAAGCGAGGTCGAAGAAGCCATTCGACACAACGCGGGTTGGACGGCCGAACCCAACGCCCAATTCCTTGTCGTAACGGCTCCAGGGACGACATATGCGAAGGGTTTCGATGAAGGGTTCTGCGCCTATCACATGGAAACCACCAATGGCGCCGCATACAGCTTTGTTCCGTACCAGGGCGACGCGCCGTTCAGCTACATCTGCGCGGGACAGTACAACCCTGGTGGGAATGCGGTCCGCAAGACGTCGGCCACCGCTTCTCATGAGTACGCCGAGTCAGTGATTGAGCCGTCGCCCGACACCGGATGGGTGTCAGAACACCACCAGGAGATTGGAGATCTCTGCGCGTCTGAGAACAAGGTAGAACTCCCCGACGGTGCCTGGGTGCAGAACCTCTATGACGAGCACTCGCTGAGCTGCGCGCACGAAGACCGCGAACCGGCGCTCGTCTACGCCATGACGCAGGCGCCCTCGGGAGTCACCGAAACGTCCGCAATGCTCAACGGTACCGTTAACGCGGAGGAAACCGAAGGCGCGGCGGGCAAGGAAACTAAGGACGCCTCGTACTACTTCGAATATGAAGAAACCGGCTCTTCGATGGGTATCAACGTGCCGGCGAATCCCGAACCGTTCACCGGCAAGGCTAACACCCCCGTGAACGCTTCTGTGAGCGGCCTGAAGCCGGACACGCGCTACACCTATAGGATCAACGCCGCTAACAGGCGCACCAGCAACAATGCGCCGGGAACTATGGCAGGCCAGGCGGTCACCTTTACGACCGGCGGGGTCGTACCGACGGTCACCAACGTCCAGTCGAACGCCGGGGCAGAAGCGGGCGGCACGGAAGTGGCGATCAGCGGAACCAACTTTGTCGGCGTCACGTCGGTGAAGTTCGGGTCCGCGAGCGCGAAAGCCGTGAGCGACTCGGCCAATCTGATCATGGCAGTCGCGCCGGCCGGGACCGGAACGGTGGACGTGACCGTGTCTATCAATGGCGTGGCCTCCGCCGCGGGTCCCGCCGACCGCTACACCTATCGCCCCGCCAGTGCTCCCCTGGCGTGGGGGGCCAACGGCGGCGGGCAGCTCGGGAACGGCAAAACCGAAGCAAGCAACCTGCCGATCGAACCGAGCAACGCCAGTGAAACACGATCAGTGGTCGCGGGGAAGGCCTTCGGCCTGGCGCAGCTTGCGAGCGGCGAGGTCACGGCGTGGGGCAACAACGAATTCGGTCAACTCGGCAACGGCGGCACCGAAAGCAGCCAGGTGCCGACGCCCGTCTGTCTCGTGGCGGAACATCGCTGCAAGGCCGAAAACCGGCTCGGTTACCCGACCGAAGTGAAGGCGATCGCGGCCGGCGAAGCGTTCGCCCTCGCTCTGCGCACCGACGGCTCGGTGGTCACGTGGGGTGAAAACTCTGCGGGGCAGCTGGGCGACGGTAACGAATCCCAAAGCGACTTGCCGGTGTCGGTCAAGCTTCCCGAACGGGCGGTCGCGATAGCAGCGGCCGGCAAGCACAGCGTGGCGGTGCTCGAAGGCGGCGAAGTGTGGACCTGGGGGGCCAACGGCAGCGGGCAGCTCGGCAATGGGAACACCAAAGGCAGCGACGTACCCGTGCCGGTGTGCCTCATGGCACAGGAAGGAGTCTGCCCGGTCGCCGATCGATTGACGGGGGCGGTCACCGTGGCCGCGGGTGAAAGCTTCAGCCTTGCGCTGCTGAAGGATGGGACCGTGCGAAGCTGGGGTGCCGGTGCCTTCGGTCAGCTCGGGAACGACTCGAACTCGAGCAGCGACGTCCCGGTTGCGGTATGCGAAAAGCCAGAACGCTCATGTGGCCCGGAAACCCAGCGGCGTTACCTAAAGGAAGTGACCTCGATCGCGAGTGGCGCCACGCACGGCATCGCGCTGCTAGCGAACGGTGAAGTGCGAGCCTGGGGCGCGAACATACTCGGACAGCTCGGCGACGGCAACGAGAGCACGAGTGAAGTGCCGGTGGAAGTAAAGGCGGGTTCCGGCGGCGGTGCCTTGAAGGAAGTCTCGGCCATCGCGGCGGGCGGATCCGACAGCTCGGCGCTCATGAGGAACGGCACCATCAAGGATTGGGGTGGAAACCGCGAAGGGCAGCTCGGCGACGGGAACGCACCGCCGCCTGAAAGCTGCCTGGGCGCTCCGTGCAACATGACCCCGGTTGAAGTCGGCGCGGGCCTCGGGGGTGCTACGGCGCTGGCGGACGGCGGCGAATTCAGCCTGGCGGCGGGTGCGCTCCCGCCGACCGTCTCCAACGTACAGCCAAATACCGGTCCCGAATCCGGCGGAACCGAGGTGACGATCAGCGGATCGCATCTCATCGGGGTCGCGATCGTCAAGTTCGGGCCGTTCACCGCAAGCGCGATCATCGGTGAGTCTCCCAACTCGCTCACGGTTCTCTCGCCGCCCGGAGCCGGATCTCAGAATGTAACGGTCACCACGGCGGCCGGCACCTCGCCGACGGTGCCGGGTGACGAATTCGTTTACCGCCCTGGGCGCGGCGCGGAGGCGTGGGGCGGCGACACCTCTGGGCAGCTAGGCAACGGCACCCAGACCAGCACCACGCGACCGGTGACGGTCAGCGAAGTTAGCAACGTACGCAGCCTCGCGGCAGGTTACAACCACTCGCTTGCCCTGCTCGAAGACGGAGAAGTGGTGGCCTGGGGCAAGGACACCGAAGGTCAGCTCGGGAACGGCGCCATGGAAACCGACCGGACGACGCGTGTCCCGGTCTGTGCCGCCGAAGAACCTGGCTGCACGAATCATCTGCGTGGAGTGTCCGCGTTGGCCGCAGGCGAAGCGCACAGTCTTGCCCTCACGAGCAGCGGCGAAGTGCTGGCCTGGGGCCAGGATACGCGCGGACAGCTGGGCGATGGGAATTTGGAAAACAGCGACGTGCCGGTTCATGTAACGTTGAACGAACCTGCGGTGGCCATAGCCGCTGGCGAACACTTCAGCGTGGCGCTCACGCGCAACCACACCGTCGAGGCGTGGGGCCAGAACAACTATGGGCAGCTCGGCGACGGGGAAGAAGGCGGCGAAAAGGATCTTCCGCAGCTCGTCAAGCTGCCCGCACGCGAACCGGTCGTGGCAATCGCCGCCGGCGGAAACAAAGCGTTCGCGCTGTTGCAGAGCGGCCGCGTCATGTCGTGGGGTGAGAGCGCCTATGGTGCGCTCGGAGACGGAGTGTCGGGCAACAAGGACATTCCGGTGTTTGTCTGCACAGTCGCGGAAAGCCCCTGTAGCACCGCGCATCAGCTGAGCGGCGTCACGCAGGTCGAGGCGGGTTGGGCCTTCGGCGTGGCATTGATGAGCGATGGCACCTTGAGGTCCTGGGGCTCGAACCTGACCGGCGAACTCGGCGATGGCAAGACGACCGGAAGCTCGATACCGGTGCAGGTCAAGAACCTGACTCAGGTGACCGCGGTGGCTGCAGGTGGCTTCTTTGCGATTGCCGAGTTGCGCAACGGCACCCTCATGGACTGGGGCCAGAATGTTGACGGCGAGCTTGGCAACGGTGAAACTACCGGGCCAGAACACTGCGTCAACGGCTGGAGCGGTTGTAGCGAGCTGCCGATCGCCGTGAAGGGTGTCGAACAAGTGACAAACTTGTCGCCCGGACTGCACCATGCCGTGATCGGGAGTGCTGCCGTTGGGACCGTCCCCGCACCCTCAGTCTCTAACGTGCAACCCAACACTGGAACCGTCGCTGGCGGCACGACCGTCACGATCAGCGGCACCAACCTGGCCTCGGCAACCGTGGTCCAATTCGGCGGTAAGCCGGCCGCCAGCGTCAGGGTGGACTCGGCAAGCATGATCACCGCCGTCTCCCCGGAAGGTAGCAATGGGCCGGTGGAAGTATCAGTGGCCACGCCTAGCGGCGATGCCGGCGCACAGTTCACCTATAGACCACTCGGAAACGTCGCTGCCTGGGGCGAAAACCAGGTTGGCGAGCTTGGCGACGGTACCTTCAGCGGGCCGGAAACCTGTGAACCCGAATTTGTTTTCTGCAGTAAGCACCCCATACCGGTCGAAGGTCTCCCCGAAGCCATTCAGTTGGCTGGCGGAAGCGAGTTCAGCTACGCCCTGTTGAAGTCGGGCAAAATGATGAGCTGGGGCAACAATGTCGCGGGCGAGCTCGGCATTGGCAGCGCCGAAGGCCAGAGCCGCCCGACGAGCATCAGCACCCTCAGCGGCGTCACCGCTATGTCGGCTGGTTACAACTACGGGCTCGCCGTAGCGAATGGTGCGGTGGACTCCTGGGGGCTAGGTGAGCAAGGGCAGCTCGGCCTGGGCCCGACTCAGGTCATAAGTCTCTCCCCGAAGGAGGTTTCCGGCTTGAGCAGCATCACGGCAGTCGCCGCCGGTGGGGAAATCAGCGTCGCCCTGCGGTCAAACGGGGAAGTGTGGGCGTGGGGAGAAAACCGCTATGGCGAGCTCGGCGACGGCACGACATCCGGCCCGGAACGTTGCTCGAGCAACACCCCGTGCAGCAACTACCCGGTGATGGTCAGCGGGTTGAGCGAAGCCGTCGCGGTGGCAGCCGGCAAGACCTTCGCAATGGCGCTGCTTAGTGACGGCACCGTCATGACCTGGGGGCGCGACAACTTTGGCCAGCTGGGCAACGGCAAGTTCGAAAAGAGCGACTTGCCGGTCAAGGTCGACGGACTCGCGGGTGTCACAGCGATAGCAGCGAAGGGCAATGATGCCTACGCGCTTCTGAGCAACGGGACGGTGATGGCTTGGGGCGACGACTTCCGCGGTGAGCTGGGAGGTGGAAAGATCGAAACCAGCAACGTTCCAATCCACGTGAGCGGCCTGAACACCGTCACCCAGCTCGCAACCGGCAGCACAAACTGCCTTGCTCTGCTGGCCGACGGAACGGTCTGGGCGTGGGGGGACAACCGCTTTGGTCAGATCGGCGACGGCAGTAGTGCCGCAGACGCCTACACGCCCGTGGAAACGCCCGGCCTGAGCCAAGTCGCGCAGGTCGCTGCCGGCTATGAATCGCACAGCTTGGCGTTGGCCGCCGTCCCGTAGTGGGCGCGCACGGTCGGTTGTCATCAGGTGCCCACGTTGCGGGCAGCGTATTCGTGTGAAACCGACGAGGCAAGCTGAGAAGGCATGAATCGACGGCCGTCCCCGATGGCCGCCGTCGCGTTAGTCGCACTCAAGCATGGCAGGGCGCTGCGGGTGCGTGCGATCCTCGTGTTCGTCCCCGAAGGAACGAACGACCACATTCGCAAGACCGCCACCGTCGTGGTCCGTCTAACCGCCCACCACGGAAAGCACGGCGCCACTGGGAACCTCCGAGCAGACACGGGCGGCCACAAGTGAGCCGCTACGGCAGTCGCAGCGCTGCTCGGGCGCTGGCGAACGATCTCAAGCCACTCCATCTCGAGGGCCCTTGGACGCGCGGGAACCATTTGGCGGTCCGTGAACAACTTTGCCCGCTGCTCTGCTGTGCCCTACGATTGGTCGCAAGATGAGGCGTGCCTGGGAGTCGCTCGAGGGAGCTTGCGCGAGGAGTCCGCGAATGCGGGCGCCGGCCTGCTTGCTCGTCGTGTGTGTGCCCCTCGTGCTGGCGGCACCCGCATACGCCGCGCCGACAGGAGAAATCAGCGGAACCGTCACCAGCGCGTCAACAGCTGAAGCGATATCGGGCACACGTGTCTGCGCCAAGTTGACGGCGAGCGAACCCGAACGTGAAGCTCACTGCGCCTTCACGGGCGCGCACGGCGAATACACGATCAGCGGGGCACCTGTGGGTGAATACCACGTCCGCTTTACCGGCGAACACCTGCCGTTGACCGAAAGACCATACGCGCCTCAGTGGTACTACGGGTCGCGCTCGTTCGCGACGTCGACGCCGGTCAAGGTCGAAGCGTCCAAGGCGAGCACCGGCATCGATCCGAGCCTGGTGGAAGCCGCGAGCGTGAGCGGCACGGTGACCGATACCGAAGGCCATCCCTTACAAACGGTGGTCTTTCTGTTCGAAGAAACCGAACCCGGTGTCTTCGAAGCGAACGAAATCTTCGCGACCACCGACGCGGAAGGCAACTACACGCTTAGGGGAATCGGGCAGGGCACCGCCTACATCGAGTTCTCGGGCTACTGCAACGCGGTCGGGTGCACGGTGCTCCACGCGAAGCAGTTCTACGACGGCGCGCCCACGCTCGCCGGCGCAACGGGGCTGCACCTGAAGCCAGCGGAAGACAGGACGGGATCGACGCGGCGCTGCTCGAAGACGGGCACGTAAGCGGGCGCGTCGTGTTCGCTGCGATCGAACACGAACCGATCGCCGGCGCCGAGGTATGCGCGCTCTCGCTGAGCGAACCGATGAACTCACCGACGTGCGCGCTCGCCAACGGCAACGGCGAATACACGCTGCCCACGATGCAAACCGGCTCCTACGCGGTCGAATTCACGGGCAAGGTCTGTCCCGCGAGAGGCGAATGCCAGCCCGTCTACGCCAAGCAGTTCTACGGCGGCAAGGCGGCGCTGGCGGAAGCGACGCCCGTCGCCGTCAACGTCGCCACGACGACGACGGGTATCGACGCGGCGCTGTTCGAACTCTCGCCGACCAAGCCCGCGAGCACGGAAGCACCGCTGCTCTCGGGCAACGCCGCCGTGGGCGGCCTTCTGACATGCGCACCGGGGCGCTGGGCGAACAAGCCGACCGCCCTCGAATACGCGTGGCTTCGCGACGGCCTCCCGATTCCAGGGCAGCTCGCAGGCACGTATCGCGTCCAGAGCGCAGACGCCGGACATTCGATCTCATGCGCGGTCACCGCGAGCAACGGTGCCGGATCGGCGACTGCGACGAGTGCCGCGCTCAACGTCCCGCGATTCGCGCCCGGAACGGAAACCGTCGGTCGAGCGCTAGTACGGCACGGCATCGCCGCCGTCGAGCTTCGCTGCGGCGCGGGCACGTGTGTGGGCACGCTCGAGGTCGTGGCGGCTGTGAAGCAGGAGCTCGCCGGCAAACGCCACTCGAGGCGGGGATCGCGCCGCGTGCGTAAGCGTCACGTTGTAATCGGTAGCGCGAGGTTCTCGATGGCGTCCGGGACGACCGAGACGGTCGACGTGCCGCTGAGCGCACGCGGACGCACGCTGCTGCGTCAGGCCGGCAAGCGGGGTCTCAAGGTCGAGGTCGATGGGCAGCGGGGTGCAGGGCGCGCTGCTCGTTCTCAAGGCGGCGCGCAGCCGCACCTAGAGCGCCGACATCCGCCGGCGTGACGCACGAGATCTCCGAGCGACCGCGCGACGAGTGCTCCTCCTGAGGAGGAGCTGCACGCTCCGTCGCCCACCCACGCGCCTCTGCTCGCCACGCGGACAGGGCGTGCCAGTCGAAGCGGGTTCGACAGCGCGCGCGAAGGAGAAGCCACTCCGGCCTCCCCCAAATACGACTCGTCGTGGAAGCTTTATGGAAGCCTCAGCCGTCGCGAGCGCACCCGCAGCGATCGCCAGAATCGCTCGTTGCGTCGGGCACTGCGGCAGTCATCATGATCTGACCCGCAGAGATCGCCATCTGCGCACCCCTCGTAATGAAGGGGTCCGGGGTTCGAGTCCCCGCGTCGGCTCTCGTGACCGCTCCGCGTGAACTGGGGTTCGGTGGTGCTCCGATGAGCAGGCGTGATCGAAGGGACGGGCTCGATCTCGGAGACGGTGGCGGAGCTCCCGGCGCGCTCGGCTCACACCGCAGCGAGCGCTGGCGCTAGATCCTCGGCGCCGGTCTCAACCGTCTCTGAGAGCGCCACCGCAAGACGCCCGTCGCGCGCCGAGGTGCGGCGGAATCTCGCGCTGGACTTCAGAGTGGACGGTTAGCGACCCTGCCCCGGCCAGCTTGGTGCACCGCGTCGTCTCCCGCCCTCGTGGATATGCTCAACAGGCCGCGCCCGAGCAGTCTTCCGGCGAGTTGCCGTTGACCTCGCTCGCTTCCAGCGTCACCGCGCCGGAGACGTTATCGATGCCGCCGCCCAGGACGCTGGCATGGTTGCCCCTGACCTTGCTGTGCGCAAGCGTCAACGTGCCCTCTTGGATTCCGTAGACGCCTCGGGTGTTGTAGACGCCGCCGCCATATTCGGCGGCGTTGCCTCTGACGGTGCTGTTGGTCAGCGTTGCCGTGCTTTCGTTGTAGATGCCGCCACCATCTGCGTTGGCGGTGTTGCCTCTGACGGTGCTGTTGGTCAGCGCAACCGATTCGCCGAAGTTGTAGATGCCGCCACCATCTGCGTTGGCGGTGTTGCCGCTGACATTGCTGTTGGTCAGCGTTGCCGTGCCTTCGTTGTAGATGCCGCCGCCAGATTTGCTGGCGATGTTGTGATTGACCGTGCTGCTCTCAAGCGTCAGCGTGCCAACTAGGTAGTTGGTGTAGTGGCGGCCGCTGTAGTTGTAGATGCCGCCGCCAAGGACAGCACTGTTGCCGCTGACGGTACCGTCCGTGAGCGTCAGCGAGGCGTTTTCGCCAAGGTTATAGATACCGCCGCCTTCGAAGGCCGCGGTGTTGTCGCTGATCCTGCAGTTGGTCAGCGTCGCCTTCCCGGCGTTGTCGATGCCGCCACCATCTTCGCCGGCGGTGTTGTCGCTGATCTTGCTGTTCTCAAGCGTCACGGTGGCACCCCTGCGGTTGAAGATGCCGCCGCCAGAGCGGGCGGCTCGATTGTCGCTGAGGGTGCTGTTGATCACCGTCGTCGTGCCGTAATTGTAGATGCCGCCGCCATCTTCGTTGCTGCCGTGGCCATCTTCGCCGGCGGTGTTGCCCCTGACATTGGTGTCCTCGAGCGTTATCGCGCTCTCGTAGCTGGCGTTATTCATACCGCCGCCATTGTCGCCAGCCCTATTGTCGCTGACGGTGCTGTCGGTGAGCGACGCCGAGCCACCGAAGTTCTCGATGCCGCCACCGTCTCCGCCGGAGGTGTTGTCACTGACCGTGCTCTTGGTCAGCGTTGCCGTGCCTTCGTTGTAGATGCCGCCGCCGCCGTCTTCGGTGTAGATGCCGCCGCCTTCGCCTTCGACGCTCGCTCGGTTGCCGCTGAGTGCGCTATCGGTCAGTGTCAGCTTGCCACTGCGCCCGTTATCGATGCCGCCGCCACGTTCGGCAGCAGTGTTGTCGGTGACGACTGTGTTGGTGACGGTCAGCGCGCCTTCGTTGTAGATGCCGCCGCCCGAACCTGCGATGCCGGTGTTGGTGCCGCCGGTGATCGTGAGCGCGCTGACCGTGACCGACACGCCTGCGCCGATCGTGACGACGGGGGCGCCGCCTTTGATCGTGGTCCTGCCGGAACCGGCGCCCTTCACCGTGAGGCTGGTGAGGCTGGACTTGTCGGGAATCACAAAGCCGCTGTAGGTGCCCGCAGAGATCTGAATCGTCGCCTGATTCCGGGCGTGTTCGATCGCCGCTTGGACTTGGGAGTATTCGCACTTGTGCGGCCCGCCTTCACAGACCGTCAGAGTTGCCGGAGACGCCCAAGCCGAGGCCGGGATCATGGGCGCGGTCGCGGCCAGTGCGCCCATCACGAGCGCTCGCCGCAGGATCGTGAATGCAGTGGCCAAGCGGCAACCAAAAGCTTCCTGTGCCATGAGTCCTCCGACCCCCAATTCGTTCTTCCGTCGCGGTCGCGCGCTGGCAAGCCTCCTGCACACGGCGCACGTGACGCACGTGACGCACGTGACGCGCTTGACGCGCTTGACGCGCTTGACGCGCCGGAGTATACCGCGGTTGGCTTGTCAGCTGAGCTCGTACTTGATGTGCGTCACGCCTGGCGCTTCGACGGCCCGGATCTGCTCGGGCTTGAGCGTCCCGCGGTCGAGTCCCTCGAATGGGCGAGTGCCCCCGCCCAGGAGGACGGGAGATGACCGGTTTGGGTCCATGTCGCCGAGGAGGCGTGCGGAGCAAGAGCCAGGCCGCAGCGTGGACGCGCCGCGCTGTGGAGTTTGGCCGCACGCTCCCGTCGAAGCGCTGAGGGACGCGGCTTGATGCGTCCTGGGTGGTCGGAGATTGTTGGCAGCAAACCGTGTCCCGAAATATGTCCCGAACTCCGCAATTCTGAGGTGATCTGAGAGCACCTCAGAGAACTGAGATCACCTCGGCAGAGCCAATATCACGGCATATCCAGTCACTCGTAATGAAGGGGTCCGGGGTTCGAGTCCCCGCGTCGGCTTGGGGGAAACTGCCTGCTATTGGGCAATTTTGTGGGCGACCGGCGGCGGTGCTGGACGGACAAATGACCGCTTATCGAAGCGTTTATGGAAGCGTTTCTGGTCCGAGCGGCCGATCGGAGTGGCCACGAGGCCGTCACCATGCTCTCGGATTCCACTGCTCGCGCTTGAGAACGGGCACCTGGCCTGTCAGGTAGGCGATGAATCGCGCAGTACGTCGGAGTACCTGTTTGCAGGGCGCCGTGAGGACACGTTCGAAAGGGAGTCGCCGTCCTCGTGGTCTTGTCAGTCGGGGCGGTATGCGAATAGCCTCGCGGGCGTGGCATCGGACGAGCATCGCGAGGTTGTAGAGCAGCTTGGACCATCACCGCTGAGTGACGCTCTGGCCGACCTCGAGGACGACTTCTTCAGAACCGGCGCGCCGGTGTTGCACGCCGACGCCGATCGGGCCGCCGAACGGCACAAGCTCTCCGTCGCGGATCATGCGCGACTGGTCGAGCGATCAGTTGCCGCGGGCTATCTCGTCGACAGCGGTCCGGGCGATGTCGAGCCGAGGGCCGTCGCTCGCCAATCCGCTGAGCTCGGCAGCCGCGAACTGGACGGCTTCAGGCTCCTCCTGCGCGACGTCGTGCGGTATCCGCTGCTCGACGCCAAGCAAGAGATCGAACTCGGCCGCGCCATAGAGGCGGGGACACGCGCCGCGGATGAGCACAGCCCTCCCGGCGAGGATCCTGCTGTCGATCACCTAGTGCAGCGTGGCCTCGCGGCAAAGCGCCGACTCGTCGCATGCAACATACGACTCGTCATAGATGTTGCGAAGCGGTTCCAGGGCCGGGGTCTCGAGCTCCCGGACCTCGTCCAGGCTGGAACGCTCGGGCTCATTCGCGCTGCCGAAAAGCCACGGGCCGTTTTACCCGCGCCTATTGGGTGCAAGAGGATGTAACCAACCGACAGACGGGCTCTCGCTTCCCTTATCCGCGGATGACGCCGGTTCGCTTCCGTCAACTCATGGTCAATGGTGCGGCGCCGGGCTCTGCCGCCCTACGGGCACAACGGATGCCAACCTCGCGGGGCGAGCTCGAACCAAGTCCGCCGGTAGGCGACTCATTCACCGTCCTACCGTCGCGCCGTAAAACACGTTAGTGCCCAGACGGAGACGTTGGGCAGACGAGTGAAGCGGGGTCACGCAGCGGCTCTAAGCATTGACAGCGATAGCGCCTTCGCTGCGAAACCCGCTCGCCCACCGGGGACTCAGATCTGGTCGTCGCACTGTTCTTCCCGGCACTACACGCCCACGGCGACGCCGTCATCGCCTGGCGCGGGAATAAAGGCATCGAGACAGTGTGGCATCCGTCGCTGTTGCGTTGAGGGACGAAGTGGCAGTGCCGAAACAACCGGAGCACCCGAGCGCGCGGCGCGAATCGTCCGCCTGTCAGCCCTGTGGGCTAACTGCGCGGTGGAGGCGGGCAAGCGGGAACATCGGCCTGGCTTCGAGCTACGCGCCGGGCGGGGTGACGCTGATCGCGTAAAGGGTATCCCCGCCGGATAGCAGGGCGGTTAGCACCTGACCGAACAGCCCACCGAGGAGCCGCCCTTCGCACTTCAATGCAGGCACGGTCGCACTGCCCGCGAACTTCCAGCCAGTGACGAGCAGTTCTTCGGCCGTGATCTCGTCGGTGAGGTTCAAGCCGATGACTTCCGCGGTTCTGCAGCTCGTTGGAATCGTCAGCCCGAGTAGTCCCACCGAGGTGACACCCAGGTTGAGCTCCGTAGGCGCACTCAGCATCTCATCCCCGACGACCGTGTCGCTATTGACGAGCGTGCCGTCGAATGGGCCCACGGGAGTCAGGGTCATCCCCATGCTCACGGGGAGGAAGCCGAACAGCTTGAACCTTGCGACGAAGGCCGGGATCGACAGGGTGCCGTCTACAGAGCCCGTTCCGGTTTCCGTGTTGAGTTCACCCGAGCCATTGAAGCTCGACCCTTCTGGCAGGGTGATCGGTTGTCCGATCACTTTGGGCGTGAGGGTGCCGGAGAGCCGCCAGTTCTTGTATTCGACTGTTTCGATGCGCGGCGCGATCCTGATGCTGCCCGAAGAACGGGTCTTGTTGCCGAGCGCGTCTTCGCTTTCGACGGTTACTTCGTAGATCCCGGCCTTCGCGTAGGTGTGCGTCGGGCTCGTGCCGGTCGCCGAGGTGCCGTCGCCGAAGCTCCACCTCGTTTCAGCGACGGTCGACCACACGCTGAGCGGCGAGACTGTGAACGAGACCGGCGTGCGCGCCGTGCCTGTAGATGGAATCGAGAGATCGTCCAGTTGAGGGCCGGCGGCGGCGTAGCCCGCTGATTGCACGATCTCAGTGGAGATGTCACCGTTGTGGCTGCTGCTCATCCAGACAGCGGCCGCGTTGCCCAGAGCGTCAGACGCCACCGACGGCATGCGAGTTTCTTGGCCGGCTTGAGAGACGTTGACCGGGGGCTGCCAGAGTCCACCGGCTGGTCTGACCGCGCTTTGAATCACGTCGCCCTGGTAACGGCGCCAGACCGCGATGGCGTTGCCCGCCGGGTCCAGGGTGACGTCCGGCTCGGTGGTCTGCCCTGGTCCGGAGATGTCGACAGGCACCTGCCAGGAGCCGCCGACGGGCCTCGTCGAGCTCCACACGGCCTCGGTTTCATTGATGTTGCCCTCCCAGACGGCGGTAGCGTTGCCCTGCCCGTCGATTGCGACCTCTGGTTCGGACGCTCCCGCGCCGCCAACGACGGGAGAGACATTCGCTGGGCCCCGCCATATGCCATGTGCCGACATATTCACCGCCTGGAGCCAGACGGCGCCTTCGCCCTCGACCCGTTCGAAGCGTCTCCACATGACGACGGCATCGCCAGCCGAATCGACCGCGAGCTTGGGCCCTTCCGAGTCACATGCACCGCTGGTTTCGGAGAGGTCGACAGGAGCTTGCCAGGTGCTCCCCGCCGGCCTGAGGGCGCTCTGGATGACGTGTTCACCGAAGCATTCGGAGCGTTTGGGATCCTTGCTTTCCCACACTGCGATTGCGTCGCCGTTGGCGTCGAGCGCGACTTGGGCTTCGCTCGCTTGGCCGCCCGGATCCGAGACGCTGACCGGCGCCTGCCAGCTACCGCCCGCTGGGCGGATGGCGCTCTGCACGACGTTGATGCTTTCGTGATTTGCATTGCCGCCGAAATTGCGGGACCAGAGGGCGATCGCGTCACCCTCCGCGTCGAACGCCACTTTTACTGGACCGACGTTCTCCTGTGGGCCGGGGGGGTGTTCTTCTGGCACTTCCGAGACGGTGACCGGTGCTTGCCAGGGGTCCCCGGTTGGCTTGAATGCACTCTGCACGACTGAGTTCCGGAGGCCGTAGTACTCGATTGACCACGTGGCGACGACGTCACCGTGTGCGTCGACGGCCACCGCGGGTTCTGACAGGAATCCCGCGCCTGCCTCGGAGATGTCGACGGTTGCCTGCCAGGGGCCCCCGGCGGGCCTCGACGCGGCTTGAATGACCGTGTTGCCATTCCCTTCGCGCAGGAACCACACGGCGGTTGCATCTCCGCTTGCGTCGGCCGCGACGTGAGCCGAAAACGCTTCGTTCCGCGGTTCGGTTAGGTTCACCGGCGTAACCCAGGCGGGCGTCGCAAAGGCGTGGGGAGCAGCGAGCAGCCACGCAGCCACGCACCCCAGAGCGAGTACCCCGGCGCTAAGCCGTGGTCGACGACGTCGCATGCGGAGCGCATTCTGGCATGGATCCCGGCGCATCGTTCGGCTGCATCCTGCGTCGCGTGCGAGCGTCGACTCAGGGGGCCTGGCTCCTCCGCCAGCGTGGTCGCGCGGTAGGAACGGCGGGCGCGCCTGGGCTTGACGCCACACTGTCGAGAACGTTCCCTTTGGGCACTCTGGCGCGCCTCGAATCGGCGTGTCGACAGTTCTGCTTCACGCCGCTCGCACGGAGAGGCAGAAGCACTACGGGCTCGTCCTCGGACCGCTGGTCCTCGTCCCGAGCGAGCGTAAGTGCGACGGGCCTTCGGACGCCCGCTCAGCCGGCCAAGCACCTGTCAGGGCGTCCAGACCCGATGATCGCCCTGCGCGCCTGATCCTGTCCTAGGCAGTGCAGGTCGAGCCACCGAGAGATGGAGAGAAGGGGGTAATCGCGCTCACCGCTGCCTGAGCGACGTCACTAACGACGATCACGACGAGGTACACCACACCTCGCTACCTGACTTCGGCCTAGGCCGCCCGCGACTGCCACGAGCGCAGCGATCGTGACAGGCCCATCGCCGCATCTAGACGCTCACCGGAAGGGTCGTATTCAACCGCGCCGCTCAGCGAGTCCTCGCGTCCACCAATTGCGGAGCGCGTCGCGTGCGTCATGCATCGGCTCAGAGTCTCGTCGCAACGCTCGAGGAGCTTGCGTCACGTCAGAGCCAACGGCCGGACGACAGCATCCTTCCATGTGCGGTAATCTCGGCAAGAACACGCGCTGTCGTGAGGAGGGGTGTCGATTGGTGGGGCGTGATGGCGACCGGCTCAGAGGCCTGCGGATTTGGTTCCCCACTGTCGCATGTCTGCTCGCATTGGGACTATGGGTGCCGGCGCTTGCTGGCGCGTCCCCCGGGAGAATTTCCTTTCGTGTGCCTGCGCAAGTGCGCGCGGGCGCGCTTGTGGTCTTTCGCGGTCAGGTTGCGGGGGGACCGGGGGATGTGGTCTTGGTGCAGCGCCGGGCTGGGCCGCGATGGAAGTCCGTCGTCCGCGGGCAAGCGGACGGTCGTGGTGGGTTCGCGTTGACCTCGGCTGCGCCGCTTAGGTCCGGTAGGTTGGCCGTTCGCGCGCTGGTGTCGGGCCCACGCGGAATCGTCGGTGCGTCGGCGGCACGAACGCTGCGGGTGCTCGCGCTACCGAAAGGTGTGCGTCCGATTATCGCCTCTGCGCGGACCCATGTATTGGATCCCTCGGTCGTCTCGTCTGTACCCGCGCCCGGGCGGGCAGGGACTCTGCGCTACGCGGGTGGGAACGACGTGCGAGCGGGCCAGATCATTGCCATCGGCGTTGGTCGCGCCACGCCGGACGGGTTCCTGGGCCGAGTGACGAAGGCTGTGAACAAGCATGGCGAGACGATCGTGTCTACTCGCCCGGCGACACTCTTGGAAGCCGTCCCGTCGGGATCGTTGGATGCGACATTCCAAAGCGCCAGCGCCGCACGTGCGAGGGCGGCCAAGGTCGATGCAAAAGGGATGTGCTCGGGCAGCACCACGGGGTCGATCACGCCCAGCGTATCGTTCAACGCTGGCATCTCGCTCTCGGGCAGTTGGTCGCTATTCGGGGGATTGGAAAGCGCAAGCCTGACCGCGAACGCGAGTGCGAACGCCTCGATCACTGCGACTGTATCGGGAGCCGGGTCGTGCGACGTGGATGAGGATCTCCCGTTCAAGATCCCAGGCCCGAAATGGGTCGGGTTCGTGGGAATAGTGCCGGTAGTGGTGACCTCGGAAGTCACGTTTTCGCTGCACCAAGGGGCCTCTGTGCAGGCTTCCACATCAACTTCCGCAGAAGCCGGATTCTCGGCGTCGGCCGGCCTCGGCTGGCAAAAGAACCGCGGGTTCTACCCGATCGCAGGTTTCCATCCGCATTTCCATTTCAGCCCGCCGACGATCTCAGCGAACGCGAGCCTCGACGCGAGCGTGAGGCCGAAGCTCGACGTGCTGCTCTACGGCCTCGTGGGCCCGGAGATCGCCCTTGAGAGCGGGCTGAAGCTCGAGGCCGACGTCGCGAAGAACCCTTGGTGGGCACTCACTGCGCCGATCGACCTCACCGCGAGCATCGCAATCCCGCAGCTGAGCCTCAATAGTCCCAGCCTAGACATCTACCATCACGAGTTCCCGATCGTCGACGCAGGCGGACCGTTCGGTAGCGGAGGAGGAGGATCATCCGTGACGGTCACCAATCCTGGCAATCAGACCGGAACCGCCGGGACGCCAGTCAACCTTCAGATCCACGCCAGCGACACCGACGGTGGCACGCTCCGCTACAGCGCCAGCGGGCTGCCAGCGGGCTTGTCGATTGACGCGTCAAGCGGACTGGTCTCCGGGACTCCAACAAGCGGCGGGGGCTCGACCGTCACGGTGACCGCGACCGATGCCACCGGTCCGTCTGGACACACCTCCTTTAGCTGGACGATCGCGGCTGCCGACTTCACATGGAGCGGAGCAGCCCCCGTTGGACAGCCCAACTGGTCCGACGCCACCAATTGGGCAGGAGGCCTGGCGCCGAACGGCAAAGTGGGGACGCTGACGTTCCCGGAACTCGATACCCCGGCATGCGAAGCGTTCCCCCAGATAGCTACCTGCGAGCAGACCCACAACGATCTGATCGGGCTCAACGTCGAAGCAATGTCGCTAGGTTGCCACTTTTACGAGGTCACTGGCAATGCGATCGCGCTCGGAGCCGGCGGCCTCCAGGTCTGTGGCGGCTTTTCCCTCGCGCTTCCGATCGCGCTCGCCTCCGGTCAGACGTGGTCAGTCCACGGTTCCCTGGCACTCGGCGCTGATGTGTCTGGACGGTCCTCGGCACTGGCCGTAAACCTAGGAGTCGAGAGTACCGTTCAAATCGAAGGCGTTGATGTCGAGGCTGGCCCAGTCACGATCACTGGCCCGGAACCAGTATTCAGCCCAGGCTTAAGCTTGGGGGGCGGTAGCATCAACGGCACCGACCGCAACCCGGTTACCCTCACCGAAGCCTATATCGAGGGTTCTGGCACAATCGGCCCACTGACGACGAAAGCGGCCAACCTAGACCCTCAAGGACCCGGCACTCTCGCCGTGTCGGGCGGCGTGACGCTCGACCCCACCACGAGCGTGAACCTTGAATTGGGCGGGACACCTAACGCGAACGTCACGGCGACCGCAGACGTGAACCTCGAAAACGCCCTTTTGCACATTACCGGGCTGTGCCCCCTCCCGGCCGGCACAAAATATACGCTGATCACGACCCCCGGTTCCCTTAACGGCACATTTTCGGGGGTTTCCGATGGCACAATACTCGAAGTCGCGTGCTACGGATTCGTTCCAAACCAATGGGTGAGGATCAACTACACATCCCATGCCGTTGAAGCGACGGTTATACCCCCGGTGGTCGAAGCAATCAGTCCGAACCAAGGCCCCGAAGCGGGCGGCACGTCGGTCACAATTACCGGCAGGTACTTCGCGAGCAACAGTACCGTCAAGTTCGGGGCGACGGCGGCCACTAGTGTCAAAGTCAACTCCGCGACATCGATCACGGCGGTTTCCCCATTCGGCACCGGGACCACGGATGTGACAGTGACGACTGCCGGCGGAACAAGCGCGACGAGCGCGGCGGACCAGTTCACCTACGTGCCGCCTCCGACGGTGACAGAAATTAGTCCCACAGAAGGTCCAGAAGCAGGCGGTACTTCAGTCACCGTTAGCGGCACGAACTTCACGAGCGGAAGCACGGTCAAGTTCGCCGGAACGGTGGCCTCAAGCGTCAAAGTCAACTCGTCAACGTCGATCACCGCGACATCTCCGGCGGGAACGGGCACAAGTGACGTCACCGTCACAACGGCCGGCGGAACAAGCACAACGAGCGCAGGGGACCAGTTCACCTACGCGCCGCTGCCAACAGTCGATGAAATCGCCCCCACAGAAGGTCCCAAATCGGGCGGCACGTCCGTGACTATCACCGGCACCGGCTTCACGAAGGGAAGCTCGGTCAAGTTCGGCAGCACCACTGCCTCGACCGTCAAAGTCAACTCGGCAACGTCGATCACCGCGACATCGCCGCCGGGAACGGGCACCAAGTATGTGACCGTAACGACTGCGGGTGGCACGAGCGCGACAAGCGCCCCAGATCAGTTTACGTACGTCTGAGCGTGCGCCGTGCTGTGTATCCCCAGGTGATGCGTGCTTGGGTAATGGAGCGGCTCGCGACGAAGCGTTCGGTGCGTTGCACGAGACCCACAGCGATAGACGGCAGGCGGCCAACCACCTCCTTTCGCTGCTACATTGCGTAACAAGTCCAGAGCCACGAGACGCCTCCCCGCGGCGCAAATCTACAGAAGGCTCTCGCTGGGCAGCCAGTCAGAGGACGGCGAGCGCCGAATTGAGCGGCTGCCCTCGGCGTCCATCACCTGTCGGTTGCAACGGGGATCGCTCTTCTCATACCTCGCGGAGCTCCTCGCCGCCTACCCGCGTGGGGAGCCCTTGCCCCGACTTGCTTGAGGCGGGGACTGAACGCGTACCAAAACATGCCTCTATGCAGGCATCGTTAGAAATGGCGAGACCCGGAATCGAATCGGGGACACCACGATTTTCAGGCGGGGACGAGGCTAGGACTGCCGCCCGGACCCGTCTTTCGGACCACAAGTCTAGGAAGATCGCACTTCGCGGCCTCATTTGGTGTGGGTAGCGAGAGCCACGACGCGCCCCGCTGCCGCTCCCGTCGTACCGCAGGACGAAGGGGAAGCCACCTTGGTGCCGTCCCTCGTGCTCGGCAACGTTCCGCAGCAGGAGCGGCTTAGACGTCGGACAAGCGCACCGAGACTCCCGCTAGCCGCGCGAAGCAGGGCAGCTAGCTGACGCGGCGAGATGCCCGCAACCCAAGCAAAACAGGAGCGGGGCATCCGCCAGGTGCTGTTGAGATTCCTCAGGAGCGGCATTCTCCGCGTCACTGCTGGAATGTGGCGAATGCATCAGCCCGCGCAGGACTCGGCCGTGCTCTCGCAGGTCGTCCCGAGCAATCTGCCGGTTACGCCCGCGATCGTTTCCTCCCCGTAGGCCATCGATGGATCGTCGGTGGTGAGGACCGCGGCGGCGAACACTGTGTGCGGCCGTTCAAGACGGGCCACCTGGTTGACCAGGCCTTCTTCTGGAAGCCAGCCGCCCTTGAAGAACACCTGGTATTCGGGCCGAGCGACCGCCGGTATGCCCCAGCTCTCGCTGGGTTCGATGGTCGAGAGCAGCCAGCGCGCATAGCCGAGAGAACGGCGTGGGATCAGCCGATCCAGGTGGAAGAAGAAGCGCGCCAGATCGGCGGCCGAGACCTCCGTGAAGCCCCACACGCCCCCGCTGGCTCGTAGTCGCGCATATGCGCCTCCCGCGCAACACGATTCAGCGCCGCCTCGCCGACGATCGCCAGCACGGCCGAGGCGGCCGCGTTATCGGAGGAGTGGATCATGGGGTAGAGGAGCGCCTGGCTGGCGCCTTCCAAGGAGCGGTGCTGGTGGGCGAGCATCTGCAGGTAGGCCACGAGCAGCATCGACTTCACGACACTCGCCGAATGGAAGCGGACGTGCACACCGAGCCCCGCGAGCCGGCCGTGATCGTCGAATACCGCAAATGCGTTGGTGCCCGATCGGCCCGCGAGGTAGTGCGCGGCGGCGATCACCCGCCTTGAGGACGGATCGACCGGCTGCTCGACGGTCACCCTGACGACCGGCCCGGTCAATCCACCGGCCCCGAGATCGGCGACCCGATAGTGCGTGTCGACATATACGCGCACGTGCGCGAACCCGTAAGTCCCATCGGAGGCGGTCAAGGTGTGGGCTACGTTGCGGAAGTGTCCGGCGTGGCGCCCCTCGGACTGCAGCTCGAGTAGCTCCCCCGGAACGGGACCAGTGGAGTCGCTGAGTGTCCCAGAGATCATCGTCGTCCGCCCACGCGGGACCTTGCGAGGCGTTGCGCGCGTCGAGAGCGTACGCCCCGGGACCGACGGGGATGTCTGGGCGATCGCCGGCGTCGACGTCCGAGAGGGCGACAGCGACCGCGCTCGTCAGGACACGGATGAGATCTGGGCCGCGCGCATGCAGAGTCCGTGCCGATCGTGATTGCTGGGCGCGATGCCATGACATCGTCCGCAGCCCCTCGCGGGAGGACGCTGTGAGCGTCCTACGGACCCATTGTCGATCTCCGAATCGTCGGTTTTAGTCGCAATGAGCCGCATTCCGACACGTGCGAGCCGCGTGTCGGGTCTCGTCCCGAGCAGCTGCCGGCGATTGCCGATCGACGGGGCACCCGCGGCTCCGCGAGCAGTAACCTCCCGCCAACGTGCCGCTCTCGACCGCCATCCAGCTCGCGCGGCCCGTGCGCCTGCTGATCGCGGCGCTTGGGGCTGTAGCGGTCGTGTCAGTGGCATCCCCAGACGCCCACGCGAGCGCCGTCGGCGCGCTACTCCAGCTTCCTTCGCCCAACGACTGCGTGGAACAGGACTCCTCGTTGCTCTCGGTCGGGGGCGAGGGCTGTGGGACGGGTGGCGCCCGTGGCCTCCTGGGCGCCTCCACGCTCGCCGTCTCGCCGGACGGGCGAGACGTCTACGTCACCACCGGGGAGAACCTCAGCGGTCTGGTCGAGAGCGATAGCGTCGTCGAGCTGAGTCGCAACGCAGCGACGGGCGGATTGTCGGAGTTCGGCTGCATATCGGAGACAGGCGCCGAATGCGACCTAAAGGCCGACGGTCTCACGGTAGCTGACGCGATCGCGGTCTCTCCCGATGGAACCCGCGTCTACGTCGGCTCACCGGCGGCGGGCATCGATGTCTTCGAACGGGCGGCCGATGGCTCGCTGTCGCTGATCCAATGCTTCAAGCGCACGAGCGACTCCGGTGACTCCGCCTGCACGACGCTCGCCCCCGACCTGGAGGGGGTTGACGCCTTTGCCGTCTCAGCGGACGGCAGCGACGTCTACGCCGCCGAGCAGAACGGCAACGCAATCGCGATCTTTGCTCGGACGGCGAGCAACACGCTGGAATACAAAGGCTGCATCTCCGAAGTCACAGAAGGTCCGGGCTGCACCTTGACTAACGCGGTCGGGCTGCTGGGCGTAGCAGGTCTCGCTGTCAGCCCGAGCGGGGAACGGCTCTACGCGGTCTCCTACACCAGCAATGCGCTCGTCACCTTCAGCCGCAACCCGACCACCGGAGCGCTTACGTACCTGAGCTGCGAGAGCGGCGACTCGGGGGCCAAGGGCTGTGGCATCACGACCGCGGGCGGACTGGGGAGCGCGCAGAGCGTGGTTGTCAGCCCGGATGGCAGCCGCATCTACGTTGTGGGGCTCGAAGGTGCGCTGTCGACGTTTGCGCCGACCGCACCCGGGACGAGCGAGCTCGGCTGCCTCTCGGCGTCCGGAAAGGAACCCGCCTGCACCCCGGCGGGCGCGAACCTCAGCGGTGGACAGGACCTCGTGCTCGCGCCGGCGGTTGCACCGGGGGGAGGTGCCCTGTACACCACCAGCTTTTTCGCCCAGACGGTCAACGCCTTCAGCATCGAACCCATCACCGGCTTGCCGGTGGCGCTGCCGGGGGCCGACGCCTGTCTCGAGGCCGGTGGCTCTAGCGCCGGCTGTTCGAACACAGGCCGTGGACTGAACGCCGCTGACGGGATCGCCGCAAGCCCCGATGGGCAGAACATCTACGTGGCCTCGCGCGGCGCCGACACGGTCCAGTGCGGTGCCAAGAAATGCACGGACACCGTCTCGGCCGTTGCCGCCTTTTCGCGGGTGCCGGTGCCCGCGCTGTTGCCCGGCGGCGCTAGTCTGGGCGGGACTCCGCCTCCGCCGCTACCGCCGGTTCTGAGTGGTGTTCGGGAGTCGGCAAAGAAGTGGCGCGAGGGCAAAAAGCTTGCTCAGATCAGTAGGAAGCACAAGAAGAAACAGCCGCCCGTCGGCAGCACGTTCTCCTTCTCGCTCAGCGAGGCGGCTTCCGTCACCTTCACCTTCACTCAGCGCGTTCGCGGGCGAGAGGTGGGCCACAACTGCGTGGCCAAGACTCGCAAGAACGCCAAGCGCAAGAGCTGCAGGCGCACGGTGACTGCCGGGACGCTCACGTTCACCGCTCACGCTGGCACCAACAAGGTTGTCTTCCAGGGGCGCGTCTCCCACCGCAGGAAGCTCGCGCGCGGCCGCTACACGCTTGTGATATCAGGCAGCAACTCCGCCGGACGTTCAGCGTCGAAGTCGCTGAGCTTCACGATCGTGAAGTAAAGCTCCGTCGGCGTGCCGGGCGTGGCCGGCCAAACGTTTCCGCCCTGGCGTCAAGCGGTAGTGGGGCCGACAGTGCCGGGGCTGAGGAACCTCGACATCCTGCCTGTGCCCAGCGGCGCCGCTTCCCGCTCCTGCCCCGGGTGCCGACGAAGCAGGAGCCGGGTGAGCCCCGGCGCGGGTGCCTGCCCACATTCCGATGCCGCATAGAGGCAGAGCCCCGAGAACGCCTCGGAGCTCCTCGTACCCCGCCAAGAGCGAAGCCGATGCCCGTGCGGACGGCGGGGGAGCGGCCTACACTGCGTGCTCCATGCGCGACCGCGGCCGCGGCGTTCTCCTCGCGCGAGCTCGGCCGCAGAACGGCGCTGCCGGCGGCCTCGACGTTGATTATCGATGCAACCACGGGAGAAGTCACCGATTTTGGAATCCAGAACCACGTTCCGGATTCCACGGGCCTTGGGCCCGTTGCGCGGGATGAATGACATGAGCGGATCCCCCACGGGCATCGTCGCAGGCGCCGTGACAACACTAGGCTGGTCGTGGGATGCGGTGGCGCCACCGCCGTGAGAGAGACGTCAGCACAGGGCCATCCCGGTATGGCGTTATCGGCACGGCGCCATCCAGACATGGGGTCTGGGTCACGCGCCAGGATGTGCGCTGGGGTAATGATCAATTCCACTTTGTTCTCACGCCAAGCCGCTACGAGATCAAAGCTGAACTGATAGGGCTCCCTGCTCGACTGCTTTGCTGGGAGGTAACAAAGGTAAGCGTTCGAGCCAAGCGTACGACCCGCGTCAGGTTTGATGAACTCTTTCTCCATGAGTCTGGGTGTGGTTATGGGACTTATTAGGCCGACTCCCCTAGCACCGGAATCGTTCATAGAGATATCGCTTTCTGGGTGATCATCCAGGAGCGGTGTCGGCCGGTTGACTGTGAAAACCCAGAGGTGCCGGGGTAGTCTTCTCGAGGTACTTTGCACGTTTGGGTCCTGGTCCGTGTGGAGCAAGCCCTCGCTTTCCCTATGGCTGAGGAGCGGAACAATGGGCGAGACATCCGCTCCTGAGGAGTGGGAGGCAGACGGATGGGCCGGCGTCGGCTGCCGCTCCCGACGTGCGGCAGAGCGAAGCAGAAGCGTCCGACGCGCGAGCCGCCGATGCCCAGCTCGTTCCGTTGGGGCACTCTGCCGCCGTTCGAATCGGCGTGTCGACACTTCTGCTTCACGCCCGCTCGCGCGCAAACGCAGGAGCACGACAAACCCATCCTCGGACCGTTGGCCCTCGTCCAAGGCAGTAGTTGAGCGGGTTGTCGCGCGCATCGCCCGTTCAGGCGGAGGCGACAGCTCGCCGCCGAGGCCGTAGGGCTTCGCCCGATGTGGGATGATGCGGCTGGTCCGCGCGTCGCCGATAATGGGCGCTGCACACCCCGACCGATGCGGGGAGGCGGAGCGTGATGGGCAACAGCGCGGAGTCAGGACGGTTCCGGAGACCGAAAGGAAAGGAACGCGATGACTGATGCACCGGGGAGCGACGACCGCACCGTCACCGAGTACGAGGTGCAGGACGTCGAGAAGGCCAACGCCACCGGCAAGCAGCCGGTCGTCTTCGTTCACGGCCTTTGGCTGCTACCCAACAGCTGGGACCGCTGGCGGGAAGTCTTCGAGGAGGCTGGATACGCGACCGCTGCCCCAGGCTGGCCCGACGACCCCGAGACCACCGAAGAGGCGAAGGCGCATCCGGAGGTGTTCGCAAACAAGTCGATCGGCCAGATCGCCGACCACTACCAGGAGGTGATCGAGGCTCTCGAGAAGAAGCCGGCGATCATCGGGCACTCTTTCGGCGGCCTGCTGACCGAGATTCTCGCCGGGCGCGGGCTCGCGTCCGTCTCGGTGCCGATCAGCCCCGCGCCGTTCCGGGGCGTCCTCCCACTGCCGTTCTCGGCATTGAAGTCCGGCTCGCCGGTGCTGCGCAACCCGGCCAACCGCGCTCGCGCCGTGCCGCTCACCTATGACCAGTTCAAGTACGGATTCGCGAACATGCTTGACGAGGACGAGGCCCAGAAGCTCTACGAGGAGTACTCGGTTGCGGGCTCCGGCAAGGTTCTGTTTCAGGCCGCAAGCGCGAACCTGAACCCGTGGACCGAGGACAAGGTCGACACCGAGAATCCCGAGCGCGGCCCGATGCTGATCCTCGCCGGGGAGAAGGACCACACCGTCCCGCACGCGATCGCAAACGCCTCGTTCAAGCGCGAGCGCCGCAACGACGGCGTGACCGAGATCGTCGAGATCGAGGGCCGCGGTCACTCGCTGACGATCGACAACGGCTGGCGCGAGGTCTGCGAGAAGGCGCTCGAGTTCGTCAAGCGGTTCGTCTGACCCGCGAGCCTCCCGGGAGCGACCATTCGCCAGGCCGGCCACGCGGTCACCTACGGGAGGCGACGGTCGACGTGATCGGCCGAGTTTTCGGAACGGCCGAGACAGACAATCCCCCGAACCACGTGAGGAGCACGCGATGCAGACGACAACAACCACAGCCTCTGGCGACGCCGCTCAGTTCATGCAACGCTGTCATGAGGCCCTCAGGCAGCACACCGGTGGCAACCCACGACCGTTCCTTCAACTGTGGTCACGCGCCCCGGACGTTTCGTTGATGGGGGGCGTCGGCGGCCACCAGGTCGGCATCGAGGCGGTCAGCGCGCTACTGACGGCGGCGGCCGAGACGCTCAACTACGAGGCCTGGGACGCGGAGACGCTCGCCTCGAGCTTCGGCGACGAGCTGGGCTTTACCGTCGAGCTAGAGCACCTCACTCGCCAGATCGACGGCAAGACAGACGAAATGAGCCTCAGGGCAACCTCGGTCTATCGGCGAGAGGACGGCGTCTGGAGAGTGATCCATCGCCACGGCGATGGGCTCATGACCGTCGAAATCGATCCCGAAGGGCGGCGCTAAATGCCCATCTCCGGGCCGCATCTCGTCCGCACCAGCGGTCTCGCCGGCTTCCGTCGTCGCACTTGCTATGCAGTGCAATGCGGTAGCGACGGGTGGCGTGCCGATTGGAGTGGCACCCGTGCGCAGAGCGGTCAAGTCGCGGCGACCCTCGGTACGAACCGCTGGATCGCCTCGTATGCGTGGTCCTGGATCTCAGGGTCGCGGAAGTCGGGAACGATCTCGGCCTGGTCGATGACCGGTCCGGTGATCGTGCTGGCGGCGCTTGCGTAGAAGACGCCGCTCTGCAGTGACGCGTCCGTGACGGCTTTGACGAGTCGCTCGGCCCCAACGTCCAGCTTGTGCCCGATGCGAAGGGCAGGCGCGAGGTACGGGAGCAGGATCCGGCTGGCGATGATCCGCACGAGCGCGGGCTGGTCGCGCAGCACCTCGGTTCCCGCGGTGTTTCCCGGCGACATCGTGATGAACCTGAGCTCGGGGTGCATGCGGGCCATCGCGCCCATCCACAGCGCGCCGAGGTACTTGATCTGGCCGTAGGAGAGCATCACGTCGAACTTGGCGCCCTGGAAGAACGAGCCGTCGATCACCGACGCGAACTCCTCTGAGCTGTGATCGGTGAACGTTGGTCGGGCGATCCGCAGCTTCGGGATTCCGCGCGCCGCCTCGCTGCCTACGAGGACCGCGACATCCGTGAGCAGCCCGGCTGCCAGCAGATTCTCGAGCAGAACCACGTGACCGAGCAGGTTCTGGGCGAATATCTCAGTCACCCCGTCTTGCGTCAACGATGCTGGCGTGGGGCCGCCGATGCCGCCGGCGTTCATTGCGAGCGCGTTCAACGGAGCGCCGATCGCGGCCACCGCAGCACGTACCGACGCAAGGTCTTCCAGGTCGATGATCACTACCTCGAAGATCTTGCGCCCGCTGACCGTCTCCAGGTCCTCCTTTGCCCGCTCCGCCTTCTCCGCATTGCGGCAGCCGAGATAGATCCGCTCGAAATCCTCGCGCAGCGCCAGCTGCCTCGCCATCTCCTTACCGAGGCCGGTATTGGCGCCCGTGATAAGGATTGTCTTTCCCTGGTTTTGTGTCATAGGTTAACGACCTCATTTTGGAGAGTTAGGGCGTAGCACGACGAGCTGCCGGCAGTGGTGATGAGGATCACGTTCATGCCTCCTTTGCGGTCAGGATGTCGGTTTCGTTCGGCGCTCACACGGCGACGCGGCCACCGTCGGCAGGCAGGATCGCACCGTAGATGTAGCTCGCCTGCTCCGAAGCGAGGAAGCTGACGGCGTTGGCGATCTCGTCAGGCGTTGCGCCGCGGCCGGCCGGTGTGCTCGACGCGAACGCATCGAACCTCTCACCCATCGCCGCGGCTACGGGGGTGCGTGTCGGGCCGGGTGCGACCGTGTTGATACGGACGCCTTGGGCGGCGTACTCGGCGGTCCACGCCTTGGTGAGTGACTCGAGTGCAGCCTTGGACGCGCCATAGGCTGCCAATCCGTTCATGCCGATGGTCGCGGCCATCGATGAGATGTTGATGATCGAGCCACCGCCCTTGGCCGCCATGCGCGGCGCGATCGCAGCCGTGAGGAAGAACGGAGCCTTCACGTTGACATCGAACGTGACGTCGAACGCCTCCTCCGCCGTCTGCTCGGGACCGCCGCGAGAGACACCCGCGTTGTTCACCAGCACGTCGACCTCGCTCGTGGCCTCGGCGAGGCGTCTTACATCCTCGAAGCTCGCTAGGTCAGCGGCGATGAACCGTGCCTTGCCCCCAGCGGCCTCGACCGCCTCTACGACCTCGCGGCCACGAGCTTGATCGCGGCCGGTGATGATCACCTCGGCGCCCTCGCTGGCGAAGCGCTCTGCGACCGCCCGGCCGATGCCTGATGTGCCGCCGGTGATAAGGGCCGTCTTGCCTTGAAGTGCCATATCGTCGCGTGCTCCCTTCGAGTGGTTGACGTGAACCCAAAGAAATGGATTGCGCGTTCCACTCTAACACAGAATGGATGGTGCGATCCATTCTGTTGGTAGAATCTGCGGTATGACCACGACTAGCCCCTCCCCTCGCCCGTTGACGCGCAAGGGCCAGGAGACCCGTCAGCGCATAGTCGACGCGGCGGCCGGCTTGATCTTCCGGCAAGGCGTCGCCCACACGACGATCGAGGACGTACGCGCGGCAGCGGACGTCTCGAGCTCGCAGCTCTACCACTACTTCGACGACAAGCCGGCCCTGGTCCGGGCAGTCGTTGACCACCAGGCCGACACAATGGTCGGCGGGCAGGAGATGTTCGATTTCAGCACCCTGGAGGGCCTCCGAGCCTGGCGCGACTATCTGATCGAGTACCAGCGCGAGCACGACTGCAGCGGCGGCTGCCCAATCGGCTCTCTCGGAGGCGCAGCTAGCCGAGACCGATCCCGACGCAAGAGCCCACGTCGCCGAGGGCTTCAAACGTTGGGAAGCCACGATCCAGAGCGGTCTACGAGAGATGCAAGCACGAGGCGAGCTCACGCCCGACACCGACCCCGACACCCTCGCCCTCGCGCTGCTAGCCGCCCTGCAGGGCGGCCTGCTCCTCACTCAGGTCAAACGCGACACCAAGCCGCTAGAGGCCGCGCTTGACGCAATGCTCGAACTGGTCGCCCGACTCAGCGGCGG
>CAVTWF010000008.1:0-158818 GCA_963738355.1 uncultured bacterium | reverse complement strand
CATCCGCATCCGGCGTCCTCGTCAACTCCAGGAGTAGCCATGCCCTCGCCCGCAATTCCCAAAGCGCCTCGCACGGGTCTGGCGCTTCCGACCGAGAGCCCGTCGGGCCCGGGAGCGGCGATGAGCGGCGGGCCGGCCGCCGCGGTGCCGCACCCGACCGTGGCCGAGCGGATCGCACGCGGCAAGGCGGCCCGAGCCGAGGTGCCGCGCGCGAGTCACGCGATCTTTGAGCCGAGCCCGCGGCGCCCGGATCCGGTCAAGCTGCTCGAGCGCCAGGCGAAGACGCGCGTGCCCGAGCTCGTGCCGATCCGCTACGGGCGCATGTTGGTCTCGCCGTTCACGTTCTATCGCGGCGCCGCGCTGATCATGGCGAGCGACCTCGCAGCGACGCCGCGCTCGGGGCTCACGGTGCAGTGCTGCGGCGACGCGCACCTGTCGAACTTCGGCGTCTTCGCCTCGCCCGAGCGGCAATTGGTGTTCGACGTCAACGACTTCGACGAGACGCTCCCCGGGCCATGGGAGTGGGACGTAAAGCGCCTGACCGCGAGCATGCTGATCGCCGCGCGCAACAACGAGTATTCCGTCAAGGAGCAGGACCAGATCGTGCTCGACACCGTGGAGGAGTACCGCACCGCGATGGCGGGCTTCGCGGCGATGAAGGATCTCGATGTGTGGTACGCCCACCTCGACGTCGACAAGACGCTCGCCGAATTCGGCTCGCAGCTCAAACCGAAGATCGTCAAACGCGGCGAGAAGACGATCGCCAAGGCGCGCACCAAGGACAGCATGACGGCCTTCTCCAAGCTGACCCGCGAGGTGGACGGCGAGGCTCGCATCGTCGCCGAACCGCCGCTGATCGTGCCGATCGATGACCTCGCGGAGGGCACCGAACGCGATGAAATATTCGACGGGCTGCACGAACTGCTGCGCTCCTACCGGGCGACGCTGCAACACGACCGGCGCGTGCTGCTCGAGCAGTTCGAGTTGACGGACTTCGCGCGCAAGGTCGTCGGCGTCGGCAGCGTCGGCACGCGCGCCTGGATCGCGCTGCTGCTCGGCCGCGACGGCGAGGACCCGCTGTTCCTGCAGCTCAAGGAGGCCGAGGCCTCGGTGCTCGAGGAGTTCGTCGCGCCGAGTGAGTTCGAGAACCACGGCGAGCGGGTCGTCACCGGACAGCGCCTGATGCAGGCTTCAAGCGACATCTTCCTCGGCTGGCTGCACGTCGAGTCGGGGCTCGACGGCAACGAGCGCGACTTCTACGGGCGTCAGCTCAAGGACTGGAAGGGCTCGGCGGAAATCGAGCAGATGGTCCCGAAGGCCATGGCAGCCTACGGCCGGCTGTGCGGCTGGACGCTCGCGCGCGCACATGCGCGCAGTGGCGACCGCATCGCGATCGCCTCCTACCTCGGCAAGAGCGCCGCCTTCGACCGTGCGATCGTCGAGTTCTCGCACGCCTACGCGGATCAGAACGAGCGCGACTATCAGGCCCTCATCGCGGCGGTCAAGTCCGGCCGCATCGCCGCCGAGACCGGCGAGTAAGCCAACCAAGGGCGCAAGGCTCGGTGGGGTTCTGCGCCCCGCTCGACCCGGACGAAGGGGAACCTAATTAGGTATCCCTAATCTGTGATAGGTTCCGGCCTGGTGCCATTCCCGACCACGAGGATCGGATTTTTGCACGAGCAACCACCGGCGACCTCCGCGACTAGCAACGGCGACGCTTCCCCCGGCCGAAGGGCGGCTGAGGGCAGCTCTCCGCGCAGCTTCTACATCTGGGCGGGCGTGGTCCTCGCGGTCGCGATCACTGGCGTGATCCTCGGCTGGCACGCGCACGGTGGGACACCCGACCCGAGCGACCCCGCCAACCACATGAGCCCCACGACGGCGGTGATCAACAGCGCGATCCTCGTGTTTCGCGAGGGGCTGGAGACGATCCTCGTGCTCGCGGCCGTGATGGCGAGCTTCCTCGGCGGCAACCGGGTCTACCGGCGTCCCGTCGCGGCGGGTGGCGCAATCGCGCTCGCTGCCACCGTGGCGACGTGGTTCGTGGCGGCGTGGGCGATCGGCCGGCTCGGCGGTAGCGGCCTCAACGTGCAAGCGGCGACGGGGCTGCCCGCGATCATCGTCCTGCTGATCGTCATGAACTGGTTCTTTCACCGCGTCTACTGGACCGGTTGGATCTCGCACCACCACAGCCGGCGGCGCGGGCTGCTCGCAGCGACCGACGACGCAACCATGCGGCGCACGCTGCTCGGATTCGCGCTCCTCGGCTTCACCTCCGTCTATCGGGAGGGCTTCGAGATCGTCGTCTTCCTGCAGAATCTGCGCGTGACGTTCGGCTCGAGCGTCGTCCTCGAGGGCGTCACGCTCGGGCTGCTCTTCACGGCCGCCGCGGGGCTGATCACCTTCGGGCTGCATCGGCGACTCCCGTATCGGCGGCTGCTGATCATCACCGGCGCAATGCTCGTCGTCGTGCTGTTCGTGATGGTCGGCGAGGAGGTCAACGAGATGCAGCTCGCGGGCTGGATACCGACGACGAGCACCGGCGTGAACTTCCCCGGCTGGACGGGCCAGTGGCTCTCGCTCTTCGGCAACGTCCAGACGATCGCCGCCCAGCTCGGCGCGGTCGCGATCGTGGTGGGCTCCTACGTTGCGGCGCAGTACCTGCGAGTGTGGCGCCCGCGGCGGCGTGGGCGCACGCCGGCAAGAGTCGCCGAGCGCGCGCCGCAGCGGCCGGCCGGCGTGCGCGAGCTTCGGCCCGCCGAGCTGCCCGCCG
Source organism: uncultured bacterium (assembly GCA_963738355.1). Lineage (GTDB taxonomy): Bacteria > Actinomycetota > Thermoleophilia > Solirubrobacterales > Solirubrobacteraceae > Palsa-744. The sequence continues at coordinate 156,045 of CAVTWF010000008.1, read as the reverse complement.
CCAACTGAGCGCGCACGCGCGTCCCGGCTCAGCTCTCCTCCATCACCCTCCGGCGCATTGCAGGGACGACCTCTTCGAGGTACTCGTCGGGGTGCTCCCTGATGGTTGCCGCGACGAACGGGCACACGGGCACGACCGCGAGACCGCGGCGCCGTGCGTCGTCGAGCGCCCAGCGCACGAGGCGCGTGCCGAGACCTCTGCGCCGAGTGCTCGTCATCGATCTCGGTGTGGACAAGCGTGATCCGCCCGTCGCCGAGGCGATAGGTGAGAAACCCGGCGAGCGCACCGCCGGCGCGCAACTCGTAGCGCGCCTCGTCGGGATTGTCGCGAACCTCGACGTCCTCCATCGCTAGGGAGCCAGCCGGAACGGCGGGTACTCGTCGGTCACGAGGATGTAGGCGTAGCCGAGCACGCGGTTGTGCCAGCGGATCACGCCCTCGACGTAGTCGAAGATCCCGCGCGGATAGCGGCCGGTGAAGAGGATCGCCAACCACGCGCCGATGACGGCGAAGATGGCGCCGATGTAGAGGACGAGCAGCACGATGTAGTGGGGGATCGCGAGCAGCCATTTCACGATCGGGAGCCAGCGATTGAGGTCCTGCCTGGCGTCCGGGTAGGCGAAGTCGAGCCGTACCGACTGCTCCTCATCGGTCGACGGGTAGCGGTCGTCCATGAGGGCGAAGTAGATCCCCACGCGGTTCGAGAAACGAAGCAGCGCAAGGTTCCAGTCGAACCACCAGCGCGGGTACTTCTGTCGGAAGAGGATCATCAACAGCGGCGGTAGGACCAGCAGGCCCGTGCCGCCGATCGCAATCGTGCGCGCTCCCTGTGAGCCGCCGCTCCACTCGGCGGTGTAGCCGCCGATCGAGGCGAGGACGATCGCGATCGGGATCACGGTGAAGATCCGCAGCGCACTCGTGAGGCGGTTGAGTGCGCGGTCGGGGTACTGCACTGCAAATCGCACGGGATAGGCACCGTTCATCGGCGGCTCACCTCCTGCTCGGGATTCTGGTCGCCCCAATTGTGGCGCGGGCTATGGCTGCTTGTAGCCCAACAGGGAGAACCGCGCGAGCACCGAGTCGAGGCCCGCTTCGGCCTGCTGCACGCGTTCGCGCGCAACCGCGTAGCCCCCTTCGTCGCCGCTGCTCGCGGCGGCCGCGAGCGAGGAGTAGGCGGCGGCGGCGCTCGCGAGCGCACTCAGTAGCGCGGCGTGCGCGGATTCGGCAACCGCGGGAGGCTGCACCGAGGCCAGCGAGGCGCGCGCCGAGGTGAAGCCGTTCGCGACTTGCGAGGAGACGCGCGCGATCGTGCTCGCCGCGGCGTGTTCGCCGAGGCCGGCCAGCGCTCCGCGAAGCCCGTTCACCTGCCCGATCGCCGCGCTGATCTGATGCGCATAGCTCGCTTCGGGGCCGAGGTTCGTCACTTCCGCGGCGCCGTTCACGTAGGTCACGGTCACGGTCGAGGCGATCGCTTCGCACGTTCGCAATTCGCTCGTTTGCGTCCGCGGCGCGTAGCAGGCGACACCCTCCTCGACGGCGGCTGAGCTCGGGATGACGTAGAGCGTGTACACGGTCGACGCGGTCTGGAACCCCGAGTAGCGGTAGGCCTCGGTGTTCGCGAGCCCCACCACTTCGGTCTGCGGCAGCCCGTGCAGTTGCGCTAGGAAGGACGCGGGCAGCGGTGAGGACGCGGTGCCCGAGAGCGTCCCCGCGACCAGCCCGGCATGCGCCGCCACGCCGTGGGGGCCGAGCACGAGCGGCTGGCCGAGCGTGAGCCCGGCGATACCGAGCGGTTGCGTCGCGGGCCCCCAGCCGCTCGCGGGCGGGTATTCGACGCTCGCGTTCGCGCCGGAATCCGGAAGGAGCGGTTCCGGCGGCGGGGTCTTGGCGTGCCCGTGTCCCGCGAGGTAGCCGAAGCCCGCGACGACCGCGAGCAGGCATACGACCAACGCGATCGGTCCGGCTCTCTCTCGCACCATGGCGCTCAGCCCGAGCTGTCGAACGACCCTTCGCCACCGCCGCTCGAGTGCGGGCTCGACGACGGCGCGGGGGCGCTTTCATGCTGCGGCGCGGGCGTCGGCGCGGGCGCGGGCGCGGGCGTCGGCGCCGGAGTAGGTGCGGGCGCGCTGCTCGCGGGTGCAGGTGCGACCGGTGGGGGCGCCGCGGCGTGGGTTTCCAGCGGCGGTGCCGTCCCACCCGAATGCGCGGTGCTGCGCGCGGGCGCGGGTTCGACGGGCGGAGGCGTCGGGATCGACAGCCCCGCGGGCAGCGCGCGCACCGGAGAGAGGGCACTCGGAATGCCGCCGTTCGTGAGCGCGCCGATCCCAAGGTTCTGCTGGCGCGCTCCTCGCACCACCGAGCTCGTCGGGTTGGTCGCGCGGCCGAGCGCGAAGGCGGCGGCGAAGATCGCGAGGCTCGCCGCGAGCATGAGCAGCAGGCGCGCCAGCCAGCGACGGCGTGCGCTGCGCTGCTGTAGCTCCCACCAATCTTCGATCCGAAGCGTGCTCATGAGGCTGGGCAGGCGATCGGCTGGGCGCCGCTGGGTTCGAGGCACGTGTCGACACGCTTCGGCAGCTTCCCGCGGCGGACGACGAAGCGCGTGTACTTGCCGATCTCTCCTTCCGCGTAGACGCGTACGACGAGCGTGACGCCGGGCGCCAGCCGGCGCCGCTCGAAGCGGCGGAACTTCAGGGTCGTGGAGCCGCTCGCGCTCGCGCGTGCGACGCGGCGCACATGGCCGAGGGGGCAACCGCGGCCCTTGCACTTGACCGTGATCTGCGCGCCGCCCGGAGCCTCCACGCTCAGGAGCGAGAGCTTTACTCCGTACTGACCGTCCGTGCCAACGATCCTCACGACCGGGAACGGCTGCATCAGCGACGCCGGCCGCGAGGCGACGGGGATCGTCTCGCTTGCGACGCTGGAGAGCCCGTCAGCGCTCGTGACACGGAGCTTCACCACGTGCGGGCCGGACGTCGAGAAGGAAGTCGTGATGAGCGGGCCGGAGCTCTGGAAGGCGTTGCCCGTGAGCAACCACGCGTAGCCGATGATCGGGCTGTGCGGGTCGCTGGAGCTCGACACGAGCGAGACAGATTCACCCGTCTTCGGCGTTGTCGGAAGCCAGGTGAACGCAGCCGTCGGGGGTGTCCCTTGCGACGGGTTAATCGTAAACGTGACGGGCGCGCTTATCCCGAGGCTCCCGGCTTCGCCTGATTGCTTGGCGTCAACGGTGTACGTGCCCGGGCCGAGGGGCGCGAACACCGTGGACCATCGGCCACCCGACTGTTCCACGTTGTGTTCTTCCATGCGCGTGCCGAGCGTGCTGCCCGCAAACAGCGTCACGGTGATTCGCTTCGAGTCCGCCCCTTCGGTGCCCGCCGTGCCTGCGACCAACTCTGAGGTGCCACTCGTAACCGCGCCGTTTGTGGGAGACGTGACCGTGACCGGCGGGGGCGGCGGGGGCGGCGGTAGATAAGTGAACTGAGCGCCGGAAGCAGCGGCTACCCCGCCAACTGAGACGAGAACCGAGACCTGGCCCTGCGCGTGCGGCGGCGCGATGACTTCGAGTTCGGTTTCGTTGCCGCGGAGAATGATCGCGGGCGCGGCCACGCCTTCGAACGTCACCGTCGTGTTCGTGCAGGGGGGGCATTCGGCGCCGCTTTCGACGAGATGTTCGCCCTTCACGACGACCGCCGAGAGCGCCGGCGCCGACGGTGGCGTGACTTCGTTCACCACCGGCGTGCTTTCGGCGGCGGGCGTCGCTTCAAGCCCGGCAGGGAGCGGCGCGCGCAAATCGGGCGTATGTGCGCCCGCGGCCGGGGCGCACATCCCGGCGGCCAGCAGCACGAGCGTGACAACAGTGGCTCGCGTACGCGCCGTCACTGAACATCTCATGCTGCCTCGCCCACAGTCACTGCCTTTCGTCCGCAACCCGCAGTCCCCGCATGGCCGGTCGCCGCGCGCCGCGTCACGATCTGGAGTTGATCCTCGTCAATGAATGGTAACGGCCCTCAGGGCCCACTGCCAAGCGTCTTTTTGGCGCTCTCTGCGGCCGCAAGCTCACGCGCGAACGCCTCGAGCTGGAGGGCCATCGCGGCCACCGACGCCCAATCCGCTCTCGCGCTGCTCACGGCGTCGACGAGCCGCTCCGCCAACTCGATCGCGCGGGTGCGCGCCGGCGCGTCCGCACGCGCACGCCTGGCTTCGTTCTCGAACGTATGTTCGCCCACGGCGTGACGCTACATCGAGCCCCCGTCGAAACCGGCGCATGCGGGCTCTGTGTCCCGTTGTGGCCGCAGCTCGGCGACGCAAGCTGGCGCACAAACGCCCGCGCTCGCGGGCGACGTGGGGTTAGCTCCCCCTCTAAGCTCGTCTCATGTCCAGCAATCCGAGCATCCCCGAGTACGATCCGAGCGCGATCGAGGCGCGCTGGCAGGCGCGCTGGCGCGAGGGCGACGTGTTTCGCACCCCCCGCGCGACCGCGGGGATACCGCTGCCAACGCGGCCGCTCACGGACGCCGCGGACGAGGGGGCAAAGGCCGCCGACGGGGATTCCGACGGCGCGCTGGAGGTCCACGCCGGCTACGGGCAGTGGACCTACATCAAGGCCTCCGCCCCGTTCACGTCGGGCAATGTCCACATGGGCCACGTGCGCTCATATGCGATCGGCGATGCCTTCGCCCGTTTCTGCCGCGCGCGCGGGGATGCGGTCCTGTTCGCGTTCGGCTACGACGCCTTCGGGCTGCCCGCGGAGCTCGCGGCGATCGCGGCGCAGACGACGCCGAGCGAGTGGGTGCGCCGCAGCGCGGATCGCATGACCGAGCAGCTCGATCGCCTCGGGTTCTCGTTCGACTGGGAGCGAAGCTTCCTGAGCTCCGACCCGAACATGTACCGCTGGTCGCAGTGGCTCTTCCTGACGTTCCTCGACGCCGGCCTCATCTATCGCGGGACGGGCACGGTGGATTGGTGCCCGAACTGCAACACGACGCTCGCGACGATTCAGGTCGAGGACGGTCGCTGCTGGCGCTGCCACGGCCCCGTCGTGCTCGTCGAGCGCCCACAGTGGTTCCTTCGCATCTCGCAGTACGTGCCGGAGAACGACCGCCGCGTCGCGGAGCTCACGGACTGGGACGAGACGGCGCTCGGCTCGCAGCGCGAGGTGCTCGGACGCGTCGACGGCGTCGAGCTCGAGCTAGCTCGCGACCGACGATCCCGGCCTTCACCTGACCGTCTTCACCCCCCACTCCGACGACGTCGCGCATGCGCGCTTCGTGCTGATCTCGCCGCGATACGCGGAGCTCGGCGCCTGGGTCACGGACCCCGCGGTCGCGCGCGAGCTCGAGGAGATGCGCACAGGCGGCTGGGAGCGCGCGGAGCGCGAGGCCGACCTCGTGCCGGTGCTCGACACCCGCCGCACGGTCTCCGCGCCCGCGGGCGGCGGCTCGCTGCCGGTGCTGGTCTCACCGCTCGTCGACTCGCGCTTCGGGCCGACGGCGGTGCTCGGGATCCCCGAGCGCGACCGCACCGACGAGACGATCGCGCAGCGGCTCTCGCTCGACTCCAACGAGACCTCCGAGGACGACGCGACGCCTTCGCTCGAGGTCGATGTCCGTCCGGCCGTGCGCTACCGCGCGCGTGACTTCTCGATCTCGCGCCAGCGCTACTGGGGCTCGCCGGTTCCGATCGTCTACTGCGAGTCCTGCGGCACGGTGCCCGTGCCGCGCGATCAGCTGCCGGTGCTCCTGCCGGAGAACCGCAAGCCGACGGGCGCCGAGAACCCGCTCGTCTCCGACGCCTCGTTCGTCGAGACGACGTGCCCGCGCTGCGGCGCTGCGGCGAAGCGCGAGACGGACACGCTGGACTGCCACTTCGACTCGTTGTGGCTGTGGGTCCCCGCGTGCGTGCCTGCGGACGAGCGCGAGAAGGCGCTCGAGGAGATCCTCGCGCTGCGCGACCTGCGCGCGTGGCTGCCCTCGGAGCGGCTCGTCGCCGGCTCCGACTCCGGCAACTTCATGTTCGACCAGCGCATCACGACGAAGGCGCTGCGCGACATCGGGCCGCTCGCGTTCCTCTCGCACGGCGAGCCCTTCTCGGGCGCGACGATGCACGAGATGGTGATTCGCGACGGGCGCAAGATGTCAAAGCACCTCGGCAACGTCGTCGAGCCGGACGAGCTCGTGGAGGAGGTCGGCGCGGACACGTTGCGCATGGCGGTCCTCTACGCGGCGCGCCCGCAGCGCTCGCTGAACTGGAGCGAGAGCGCGGTGACGCATTGCCACAGGTTCCTGCAGGCGCTCTGGGCTTTCTGCCAGACGCAGCTCGCGATCGATCCCGCAGAGCTGACCGCGTGCGAGGACGATCCGCCGAAGCTCCAGACCGATCACCTGCGCCGCAAGCTCTTGAAGTGGTGCGACACAGGGACCTCGAGAATCAGCGCCGCGCTCGCCGAGCTCGAGATGCACATCGCGGTTCGCGACGTGATGCGCCTCTACGAGCGCATCGAGAAGGACTTCCACGCCGCCGCTGTGAGGAAGCGCGGCTCACTGAGCCGCGAGGACCATGAGGCGACGCTCGAGGCCCTGCGCGTGCTGGTGGAGGCGCTCGAGCCACTCGCGCCGCATATCGCCGCCGAGCTGCTGGCGGCGGGCCTCGATCGTGAGCGCACCCCGGCTGACGACCTCCAAACCGCGTAAGATCAGCTGCTAGGAAGGGAGGGCGCGAGGCATGTCGGCAACAGACAACGACCGGATCGAGCGCGAGCGCACACGTTCCTGTGCGACCGCCATGCGATGCCCGAACTGCGGGGACGAGTACCCGCTGAGCGCGACGGAGGCGTTCTGCCCGAAGTGCTCGAAGTGCCTCGATGTCACCTACGACTACGAGCTCGCCGGCAAGCGACTGCGTGAGCTTCCTGCGGCACAGCGACCCGGGAACATCTGGCGCTACGAGGAGCTCCTGCCGATCGTCGACGCCGCCGCGCAGGCGCGCGTCGGCCAGTACGCGGGCTTCACGCCGCTGATCAAGGCCGACCGGCTGGGCGCGGAGCTCGGCCTGAGCAACCTCTACTTGAAGGACGACTCGATGAACCGGCCGACGCTCTCCTACAAGGACCGCGTCGTCTCGATGTCGGTGGCGCGCCTGCTCGAGCTCGGCAAGACCGAGCTGGGATGCGTCTCGACCGGCAACGTCGGCCACGCGACCTCCGCGCTCGCCGCGAAGGCGGGAGTGCCGGCTTATGTCTTCTATCCCAACCGCCTCGAGCCGACCAAGGCGAAGGCGTGCCTCGCGCTCGGCGCGCGCGTGATCCAGCTCGACGGCAACTACGACGAGGCGAACCGCGAATGCCGCGCGCTCGCGCGCGAGACGGGGCTCGAATTCGCGAACATCACGCTGCGCCCCTTCTACAGCGAGGGAGCAAAGACCGAGGCCTTCGAGATCGTCGAGCAGCTCGGCTGGGAAGCGCCCGCGCACATCGTCATGCCGGCCGCGGGCGGCACGCTCTCCTCGCGCGTGAACAAGGGGCTTCGCGAGCTCGAGATCGTGGGGCTCGCGCAGACCTCGCAGACGAAGATCCACATCGCGCAGCCCGACGGCTGCTCGCCGATCGCGACCGCGCTCTCCGCGGGCGAGGAGGAGATCGCGCCTCAGCAGCCGACGACGCTCGCGCACTCGCTTGCGATCGGCGCCCCGGGCGACGGCAAGCTCGTGATCGACGCCGTGCGCTCGCGCGGCGGGGGCGCGGCGACCGTGAGCGACGCTGAGATCTTCGCGGGCATCGACCTCCTGGGTGCGACCGAGGGGATCCTCACGGAGCCGGCGGGCGGAACCGTCGTCGCATCGCTGACGAAGCTGCTCGAGGCGGGTCACATCGACGCGGATGACGTCGTCGTGACCGTGATCACGGGCAACGGCTTGAAGACGATCGAGGACCACCCGGCGAAGCCGTGGCCGTCCGCGGTCGCCTGCCAGGTCGATGCGATGCGCGCGGCGCTCGAAGAGCTCCGCGAGTCGGCGGCGGCCGGCGTCGTGGCGTGAGAGCCGGCAGGCTCTCGTCAGCACTCACACCGAGACGTTCTCGCCTCGCCAAGCGCTTGGGGCTCGTCGCGTTGGCGCTCGTGCTCGCGGGCATCGTGGCGCTCGCGCTCTCGAACCTGGGCGTCGGGAAGGTCCTGCATACGCTCGGCAACGCCCAGCCGGAATGGCTCGCGGCGGGGCTCGCGCTGATGACGCTCTCGCTCTTCATGCGCGCGATCTCGTGGCACGAGGTGTTGCGCGCGGCGCTGCCCGAGACGACGATCCGCTGGCCGCCCGTGATCCGCGCGACGATGATCGGCGTGATGGGCTCGGCGGTCTTCCCGGGGCGGCTCGGCGAGGCCGCGCGGGTCGTGGTCCTCACGCGCCATCTCGACGGGCCCTCGCGCACACAGATCCCGATCGTCGCGGGCACGGTGTTCTCGCAGACGCTCATCAACCTCGTCGCGCTCACGATCCTCGGGATCGTGACCTTCTCGAGCGTCTCGGTCTTCCAGGGTCACGAGACGGGGCTGGCGGTCGCGAGCATCGTGGTGCTCGTGATCTTCGCCGTCGTGCTCGTGGGACCGCGCATCGCGGCGTTCGGAGAGCGCTCGCGACACCGCCGGATCGCGCGCGCGGCGGCGCTGCTGACGCGCCTGCTGACGCTCGCGCGCCGCGGTCTAGTCGTCTTCATGCGCCCCCGCCACGGCGTCCCCGCGGTGGCGGCGCAGCTCTCGGCGTGGGCGCTTCAGTGGCTCTCCTGCTACACGATCCTCGTCGCGCTCTCGCTGCAGGACAAGGCGGGGCTGACGGCCGCGGCCGCGATCCTGCTCGCGGTGAACGTCGCGGCGATCCTCCCCCCCACGCCCGCGAACGTCGGCGTCTTCCAGGCGGCGTGCATCGTCGTGCTCGCGGCGTTCGGCGTGAGCGCGGGCGACGGGCTCGCATACGGAATCCTCTTGCAGGCAGTGGAGGTCGTGACGGCGCTCGCGCTCGGGACGCCGGCGCTGCTAGGCGAGGGGATGAGCTGGCAGGACGTGCGGCGCACAGTCGCGGAGGGACGCGAGGAGGAGCACGAGCTGGTCGAGGGCGCGCCCGAGGACGAGGGGGCGGCGGCGGAGCGCGGCGAGCCTGTGGACAGCGCTATTTGACGAGCGCGCGCAGGGACTCGCGCGGAGAGCGCATCGTCTCGAGCACGGCGGTCGGCTCGTATCCGCAGTGCGCCATGCAGTTTTCGCAGCGTGGGTCCTTGCCGCGGCCGTAGCTGCTCCAGTCGGTCGTCTCGAGCAGCTCCTGGTAGGTCTGCGCGTAGCCGTCGGACATGAGGTAGCAGGGGCGCTGCCAGCCGAAGAGCGAATAGCTGGGGATCCCCCAAGCGGTGCAGTCGTATTCGACCTTCCCTTCGAGGAAGTCGAGGAAGAGCGGCGTGTGGTTGAGGCGCCAGCGCTTGCGGCGCCCGTCGGAGAACGCCTCGCTGAATAGCTCGCGGGTCTGCTTGACGCCGAGGAAGTGCTCCTGGTCGGGGGCCTTCTCGTACGCGTAGGCGGGCGAGATCATCATTTCGTCGACCTCGAGCTCGTCGTTGAGGAAGTCGAGGACGTCGCGGACGTTCTTGGGCGAGTCGTGGGTGAAGAAGGTGGTGTTCGTCGTGACGCGGAAGCCGTGCGCCTTCGCGGCCTTGATCGCGGCGACGGCCTTGTCGAAGACGCCCTCGCGTTCGACCGACTCGTCGTGGCGCTCGCGCAGGCCGTCGATGTGGATCGCCCACTGGAAGTAGGGGCTTGGGGTGAAGTTCTCGAGCTTCTTCTCGAGCAGTAGCGCATTCGTGCAGAGGTAGACGAAGCGCTTGCGCTTGACGAGCTCGGCGGCGATCACGTGGATCTCGGGGTGCACGAGCGGCTCGCCGCCGGCGATCGAGACCATCGGGGCGCCGGATTCGTCGATTGCCCCGACGGCCTGCTCGACGGACATGCGCCGGCGCAGGATGTGCTCCGGGTGCTGGATCTTGCCGCAGCCCGCGCACGCGAGGTTGCACTGGAAGAGGGGCTCGAGCTCGACGATGAGGGGGAACTTCTCGCGCCTCGCAAGACGCTGGCGGAAGAGGTACCAGCCGATGCGGGTGCTCTGTCTCATCGATACCGCCATGTCGATAACCGTAGCCTTGATCAGCCGCTCCCCGGGCGAAGTCCGCCTCGAGGGTCCGGTGGTTGCCCGAAGCCTAGTGCATCCCCTACCCGGTAAGAGCGCACGCCACGCTCCCAGCGCCCGAGCGCGGACGCGGCGGCTGTCAGCCCAGCACGAGCGTCGCGAAAGTGCGCAAGGCCCCGTGCTGGCCGCCAGATCGCTGCACCGGGGCCATCGGCGATCACGCGCACCACGCCGAACGCCTCGCCGTGCGCCCCTTGAGCCAGCCAGAGGGACTCCATGTCGGCGGCGATCGCCCCTTCCTCGCGCAACCTCGCCCGCGCGCGACCGAGCGCGGGCCGCGGCACGCACGCGATCACACCGCGGCGAACGTCGACGCCCGACTCGACGAGCGCGCCCTCGAGCAGCGCCGCTCCCGCGCAGCGCACACGCTCCCCGCGAGGGCCGCGGAGCTCCTGTGCGACGACGACCTCACCGGCACCTGAGTCCTGCTCGAGCCCCCCGGCGAAGCCCATCACGACGAGCATGGACGGCTCAGAGGATTGGAGATGAACGGCCGCGCGCCTGGAGCGGCGCGGGCCGATGCCGGTCCTTCGGACCGCGAGTCCGGGCGCCGCCTTCGAGATCAGCGAGGCCTCGAAGCGCATCGGGGCGGCCACGAGGAGCCCCTTTGGGGGCACGCTCACCGGCCGCCGATTGCCGCCGGGGTGCTCGCGTCGCCCGCCGCGCGGACCCCGCGTCCATCGCGGAGCGCAAGCGCGCTCGCAGCGGCGGCGTGCCCGGAGCGTACGGCGCCCTCGAGCGTCGCCGGCCAACCTGTGTCGGTGAAGGCGCCCGCGAGCAGCAGCCCGCGCAGCGCCGTCTCCGTGGAGGGGCGCAGCGCCGCGCTGCCGGGCGCGGCGCGGAACGTCGCGGCGTGCTCGCGGCTTACGAGAAATCGCTCGACGCGCGCCTCACGCGCGCGGGGGAGGAGCTCCGCGAGCGCCGGAAGGTACTCCGCGCGCAGGCGCTCGACGTTCATCTCCATCTCACGCTCCGCCCCCGAGAGCGAGACCGCGAGATAGCGCCCGCGCTCCAGGCCAACCGCGCTCGAGCGGTCGAAGACGTATTGCACGGGCGTCTCGACGCTCGCGGCGAAGTCGAGCTCGCACACGGGCCGGTCGTAGATCACGTGCAGGTTCACGATCGGCGAGCGCTCGAGCTTGCGCAGCCGTGCGGCGAGCTCGCCGAGCGCCTCCGGCAGAAGCTCCGCGGCGCGCTTGTGCGGAAGCGCGACGATCAGCGCGTCTGCGTCCGGCGCGTCGCCGTCCGCGAGCGCCACGCGAAAGCCCTCCTCGAGCACCTCGACCCGCTGCGCGCGGCGGCCGAGCATCACCTCGACGCGCGACTCCCGCAGAGCCCGCAGCGCGGGGTCTCCGATGAGCTCCGACAGCGGACGCACGTGAAAGCCGATGTCGCCGGCGCCGGCGTCGGCGAGGAGGCCGGTCTGGAAGACGAACGCGGCGAGCGCGAGCGAGGCCTGCTCGGCGCGCAGGTTGAGCGTCGGCAGCGCGACGAGGTCCCAGAGGTGGCTGAGCGCACGGGCATCCTGGCCATGCTCCGAGAGCCATTCCCCGAAGCTCCGCGCGTCCGCCTCGGGATCGTGCGGGTCCACCGCCCCGAGCGCGCGCGCCGCGCGCGCCGCGCGCAGGCGCTCGGGCACACTGAGCAGCGGGTAGCGCATGAGGGCTCCCGCGAGGTGAGCGGGCGCGGGAAGCCCCGAGCGCCGCAGCTCTACGACGCGGCCACCTGGCCGCAGCACGGGGATCCGCAGCCGTTCCTGTAGGAATACGCCGTCCTGCGAGCCGAGCCGCGCGAGCAGCCCGCGGTAGGCCGTGCAGCAGCGCAGGAAGACGTGCTGGCCGTTGTCGATCTGCATCCCCTCGCGCTCGAACGAGTAGGCCGCGCCTCCGAGCCGCGGGCGCACCTCGAGGAGCGCGACCTCCGCGCCGCCCTGCGCGCAGTCGAGCGCCGCCGTTATTCCGGCGACGCCGCCACCTACCACGAGCACTCGGAAGGGGCTCACAGCGCTCCTTCAGACGCCGAGGAGGCTCACCACGGCGACCCACAGCTTCTCGCGCCGCGCAAGCGAGAGCCGGCCCTCGAGCGTCGCCGCAGGCCGCGCGGCGATGCGGTCGAGCAGGCGCGTGTAGATGCCGACCATCGCGAGCACGCACGCGGAGCTTCGCCGGTCGAGCTGCTCGAGCAGGGAGATGCCGCGCGCGAACCAGCGGCGCGCACGGTCGACCTCGAACGCGACGAGCGCGTCGAAGCGCGCGTCCTCCTCGAGCGAGAGCATCGCGAGCGCGAGCTGGCGCTGGTCGCAGCCCTCGGGCGCGAGGCCGAAGCGCACGAGGTCCTCGCGCGGGAGGTAGACGCGCCCGCGCGCGGCGTCCTCGCGGACGTCGCGGAGGATGTTCGTGAGCTGCATCGCGACGCCGAGCTCTCCCGCGGCGCGCGACACCCACGAGGCGGCCCGCGGGTCCTTGAAGCCGAAGATCGCGAGGCAGAGGCGCCCGATGCCCCCCGCCACGCGCTGGCAATAGAGCTCGAGCTCCTCGAAACGCTCATAGCTCGTCCCGAGAACGTCCATTCGCACGCCGGCGATGAGCTCATGCAACGCGTCGAGGGGCAGCGCGAAGCGCGCGCACGCGTCAGCGAGCGCGCGGATGAGCGCGTCTGACTCCGCATCCGCGCGGCCGTCGAGCCGGCCAAGCGCGACGTCGAGCGCTTGCAGACGCCGCAGCTTCTCCTCGTCTGCGAGCGAGCCGTCGCCGATGTCGTCGACCTCGCGCGCGAAGGCGTAGACCGCCGACATCGCGCGTCGCTTCGCCGCGGGAAGCAGGCGGATTCCGTAGTAGAAGTTGCGCGCCTGCGAGCGCGTGATCGCTTCGCAGCGCTCATACGCCCCGCGCGTGGTGAGGGCCCCGGCGCGGCTCGCCGCCCTGCGATCCCCCTCCCCGTGCGCGGGCAGCCCCACCGTCAAGACGCGTGCGAGCGCGCTCAGACGGCGCACGGCGCCCGCGCGCGGGGCGCCTGCGAGCACGTCGTGGCGCGCACCCTCGATCGCGTCGAGCGCCGCCCAGCCGCCGGCGAGAAAGGCCGCGAGCGCGAGCCGCTTTCTCCCCCGCACCGTCGCGAGCAACGGCTCACCGGCAGCGAGCAGCTCCCGCGCGCGCTCGACCTCGAAGGCGATCAGCGCGCGCACGCGGCCACCTGCGTGCGGCGCCGCGAGATCCGCCTCGCTCACGCCGAAGCTCCGCAGGTCGGCGGCGGGCAGGTAGACGCGCCCGCGATCGCGGTCCTCCGCGACGTCCTGCCAGTGCTCGGCGAGCTGGAGCGCGGTGCAGATCGAATCCGAGTACGCGATGCGCTCGGGCGTCGCGATCCCGAACACGCCCAACACGAGCTCGCCGATCGGGTTCGCGGAGAGCGCGCAGTAGCCGACCAGCTCCTCGAAGGTCTCGTAGCGACTCACGCGCTGGTCGGCGCGGTTCGCGTCGATCAGGCGCACGAACGGCTCGCGCGGCAGGCGACAGCTCGCGATCGTCTCGCCGAGGCGGACCATGAGCGGATGCGTCGCGGTCCCGGCGAACGCGCGGTCGAGCTCCGCCTCCAGCCAGTTCGAGCGCGCCGAGGCGGTCGCCGTCGAGCTCGTCGCCGAGCTCGTCCGTCAGTCGCGCGTAGCCGTAGAGCGCGAGCAGGTGCGAGCGCAGCTCGCTCGGCAGCACGCGGCTCGCGACGGGAAAGTTCTCCCCGTGCGAGCGCGCCATGACGGCGGCCGCGTGCGGCCAGCGCGCGCCTTCTGCATGTGGTGCCGCGGAAGGGCTCGAGACTGGCACCGCTCCATTGTGCCCGCTCACACCCGGCGGGGCGTGCATCAATCGATCAGGCCGTCGCGAAGGCAGCGGCCGAGCGCCATCACGGGGAAGATCAGCCGGTAGAGGTGGTAGTTGATGTAGTAGTCGGAGGGGAAGCCGGTGCCCGTGTACTGCGGCTCGTCCCACGTCCCGTCCGGTCGCTGGGTTGCGACCAGCCAGTCGACGCCGCGGCGCAGCGCCTCGGAGCTCTCGCCCGCGGCGTGCAGCGCAATCAGCGCCCACGCGGTCTGCGACGCGGTGCTCGGCCCGCGCCCCGCGAATGCGGGGTCGTCGTATGAGCGCGGGTCCTCGCCCCACCCGCCGTCGGCGTTCTGTCGCGACTCGAGCCATTTCACGGCTCTGCGGATGCTCGGATCGGAGGTGCGCACGCCCGCGGCGACCAGCGCGGGCACGGCCGCCGCGGTGCCATAGATGTAGTTGACGCCCCAGCGCCCGTACCAGGAGCCGTCGGGCTCCTGCGCCTCGAGCAGCCAGCGCAGTCCCCTGCGGGCGGGCTCCTCGTCGGGGAGCCCGAGCGCCGCGAGCATCTCGAGCGCGTGCGCGGTCACGTCAGCGCTCGGCTCGTCGATGACCTCGCCGAAGTCGAGGAACGGCAGCTCGCGCACGAGCGCGCGTCTGTTGTCGGCGTCGAACGCGCCCCAGCCGCCATCCGCGCTCTGCATCCCCTCCAGCCAGCGCCGCCCGCGCTCGACGGAGTCGCTCACGCGCACGAAGCGGCGGCTGCCTCGACGGCCGGGCTTGACACGCCGCAGCGCAAGCACGACCTCCGCGGTGTCGTCGACGTCGGGGTAGTTGTCGTTTGCGAACTCGAACGCCCAGCCGCCGGGCGCGAGCGCAGGCCGTCGCACCGCCCAGTCGCCGCGCACGCGTACCTCCTCGCCGATCAGCCACTCGGCCCCGCGCACGAGCGCGCCGTCGTCGGCGGGGGCGCCCGCGTCGCTCAGGGCGACGATCGCAAGCGCGGTGTCCCACACCGGCGACTGGCAGGCTTCCAGTCGCCGCATCTTCCCTTCCTCGATCATGAAGCGCTCGATGCCCGCCAGCCCCTCCCGCATCACGGGGTGGTCGATGGGATAGCCGCGCAGGTGAAGCGCCATCAGCGAGTAGACCCAGGGCGGCTGAATGCCGCCCCATGAGCCGTCGGCCTCCTGGCGCGCCACGATCCAGCGCTCGGCGCGGGAAAGCGCCAGCGCACGCAGCCACCGCAGCGGTCGGCCTTCGTAGCGCTTGCAGGCGCGGTCGCCGCGCGCCAGCCACTCGCCGCGGCGCGAGCGCGCCTCGCGGCGGCGCCAGGGCTCCTCGCCGTGGAGCTCCTCGAGGCCGAAGGGCAGCGCGTGCTGCGGGCGATACGCCCGCACGACGGACAGCGCCACGATCGTCTGACGCGCCCAGCACGCGAAGTCGTAGATGTTGAAGGGGACGGAAGGCGGCAGCAGCACGATCTCCACGGGCAGCGCCGGGATCTGCTCCCACGGCCACAGCCCGAAGAGGGCGAGCCACACGTGCGTGAAGACGCGCGCCTGCTCGATGCCGCCGCGCTCGCGCACGAAGCCCGCCGCCGCCTGCATGTGCTCGGCCTCGGGCAGGTCGCCTGCGAGCCTCAGCGCCCAGTAGGCCTCGATCGTCGTCGAGAGGTCACCGGGGCCGCCGTAGAAGTTCGCCCACGTGCCGTCGGCGCGCTGCTGCGAGCGGATCCATGCCGCCGAGCGCTCGGTCTGGGTCTCCTTGCGGACGCCGAGGAACTCCCGCAGGAGGATGTCCTCCGCGTCCATCGTGACGTTGCTCTGGAGCTCTCCCTGCCACCACCCGGCTGCATCCTGCAAGCCGATGAGGTGCTCGTAGGCGCGCGTGAGCACTACGCTCGCCTCGCTTCGCTCCTGCACGACGGGTGAGGACATCTCGCGGAGAACCCTAGTTGTTTTTACGGCGCCTGGACCGTGTCACCGGATCGCACCGGCGAAGTTTGCCAGCACCTCCGGCGGCCCCTGTTCCAGCGTGATCTCGCGCGCTCGCAGCGTCGCGACGGGCACCGCGCGGGGCTGCGCGGAGGCGAAGCGGAAGAGCACGAGGCCCTTGACGTCGTCTCGCGCGATGAGCGCGAATCCCGCCGCCGGAGGGCTCGATGCCTGCGCGCTCAGCGGCGCATACCCGACCTCGTCGATCGCTCGCACCTTCGCGTAGCTACCCGCGGGCAGCCCCCGTACACCGGGGAGGTAGTACTCGAGCGGAGCGCTCCCCAGATGCACGGTCGCGATCACGCGCGGCCCGGTGCCCGTGCTCAGCGCCTTCGCCACGTCGCGCCAGTCGCCGCGCTGCAGGCGCGGGCGCAGGTCGATGTCGATGCAGACCGCGAGGAACGCGAGCGCCGAAAGCGCACCGAGCGCCAGGCCCACCCAGCCGCTCCGGCGCGCGCCGATCACGACCGCGAGCAGCGCCGTGAGCGGGACCATCGCACCGATCACGTTGCGGGGGGCCAGGTAGTCGGCGCCCAAGGCGATGAGCAGCAGCGGAATCCCAACCCCGCACAGCGTGAGCGCGAGCGCGACCGCCGCCCCGCGCATCTCGGCGTCGTCGAGCACTCGCCAGAGCCCGTAGACGACGCCCGCGAGCAGTGGCAGGAGCACGACCAGCTCGACGCTGTGGCCAAGCGCAGAGCCCGTATAGCCGGTGAGGTAGTACTGCGGGATCGCTTCGAGGCGACTCGCGAGCGCCCAGTGTCCGATCCACTGCGCGCCGTGCCCACCCTGCGCGAGCACGAGCGGGATCAGCGCGCCGCCGACTACCGCGACCGCCGCCACCGCCGGGATCGCGAGCGCGCGCTGATCGCGGCGGCGCAGCAGCCAGAGCGCCATCGGCGCGACTAGAAAAACGGCGAAGTAGTGCGAGAGCAGCGCGAGCGCGGAGCTCGCGGCGAAGGCCGCGAACGTTCGCGGCCTCGGGTCGCGCTCGGCGCGCAGGAAACACCACATCGCGAGCGCGCAGAAGAACGTGTAGAGGCCGTACGCGCGGGCCTCCTGCGAGTACCAGAAGAAGAGCGGGTTCGTCGCCGTGAGCGCCGCGGCGAGGATCGCGGCCCGGCGCCCCGCGAGCTCCTTCCCGATCGCCCACATCACGGGCACGATCGCGACTCCAGCGAGCGCCGAGAGGAAGCGCAGCGCGATGACGCCGTCGCCGGCCACCTGGATCACCGCCCACTCGAGCACGTACCACAGCGGCGGCGTGTTCTCCGTGTGCGCGACGTGGGAGAGCGTCGAGGCGAGGCTCCCGCTGAAGACGTGGACGGGCGTGAACGCCTCGTCGAACCAGAGGCTCTGCAGGCCCAGCGTCGAGAAGCGCAGTGCGGCCGCGAGCACGATGAGCGACGCGAGCGGCCACCAGGCCGACAGCCACCTCGCCTCGCGTGCGGACGCGCTCGCCGCCGCCGAGCCCGCTTGCCCGCCCCCCGCGGCGCCGGCGGGCCGGCCGACGGTCCCCGCCTGCGCCATCACGCGCCGCGGAGGTAGGGCTTGTCCGGCAGGCCCGCGGGCGGCGTCGCGATCAGGCACAGGTGTTCGGCGATCGCCGAGCCGAAGCACGCGTAGCGGTATTGCGGGCGGTCGAGCACGGGCTCGTGCTCGTCGGTGCCCTCGGCGAGCAGGTAGAAGCCGCCCCGCGCCGTGCGCCGGCCGTGGTGGACCGGCCCGGTGAAGATGAGGCATACCTGGGGATGCTGCGGGTAGCCCTTGGGCTTGCCCTTCGTGAGGTCCGCGCACACGACGTCGCGCGTCGTATACGTCTTGATGTCCTGTTCGATGAACACATTGTGGAATTTCTTGCCTGTGTCTTCGCGCCAGCTTTTGAGGTCGGCGGTGAGTCGCGTGCCGATGCGCACCTGGCGATGGACGTCGTTGACCGTCACCACGAGCAGGACGACGCCGACGATCACGAGCACCGCGGTCTCGATGAAGCGCAGCTCCCCCCTGCCGCGGCGCTCCTCCCGGCGCGGTCCCAGCAACTCACGAAGCCGCGCGTTCATGTTTCCGGAGTGAACAGCGGAGGGATCTGGTGGAGAATGAACAGCGCCTGCACCGCGAGCGTTGCCCACAGCAGCCTGCGGTCGCGCGACACAGCGGCGAGCGGGAGCGGCCACACGAGGTACCACGGCAGCAGCCACGTGCTCGTCACCGTGATCGCGAGCAGCGCCCAGCCGGAGGCCGCAACCCAGTCGTAGCCGCGCCACGTGCGCCAGAGCAGGTAGGCGCCGATCGCGATCAGCGCGCCCATGAGGATCTGGTGGTCGGCGGGGTAGACGCCGGGCTTGCCGAGGAGGTGAGCGAGCTGCGCGGCGAAGCTGTCGCTCGAGACGAAGGCGGAGTCGCGGTTGAGCGCGGCGACGATGTTCATGCCCTGGACCCCGAACGCCAGATACGCCACGAGCAGCCCGACGAGCAGCGCGATCACGGCGCCGACGATCGCGGGGAGCCGTCGGCGGCTGAGGATCATGAACGGCAGCATCGTCGCAACGGTGGCCTTCACGAGCGTGCCCGCAACGAGCGCGGCGCCCGCCCATGCTTCGCGACGCGCCGCCGGTCCCCACCCGCGCAGGCCGCGGGCCGTGGCCTCGCCGCGATCCGCGGCTTCCTGCGGTATCGCGATCGTCAGCAGCACGGCGGCCATCATCAGCGCGATCATCAGGAAGTCGTTGTGCGCGCCGCCCATCGTGTAGATGACGACGAGCGGGTTCGCGCCGACGAGCGAGCAGCGCGAACCGCTGATTGAGCCCGCGCACGCCCGCACAGCGCCAGGTGAGCCACAGCACGCATGTGCACGCCGCCACCGCGACCACCTTCATCCCCCATACCGCGCCGACGATGCCGAGAACCGCGAAGGGATAGCTGAAGAGCGTGAACAGCGGCCCGTACGCCGTCGCGGCGTGGATCCAGTCGGTCCCGACGAATTCGTAGATCGCGTCGTAGCGGATGTCCCACGGCGCGTAGCTGTACGGGCTCAGGCCGTGGAGCACGCCGAGGCGCGCGTACGCGATGTAGCTGAAGATGTCCGTCGAGAGCAGGACGGGGCCGATGAAGATGAGCGTGTAGAGGACGCCCAGCAGCGCGATGATCGCGCGCGTCGGGAGCCTTCTCGCGAGCGGCAGCAGCGCCGCATAGGCCGCGGAGAACGCGAGCAGGTTGCCCAGGAAGACCGTGTAGCTCAGGCGCTGGCCGGTGACGTGGCGAAGCCAGCCGGTGAAGTACGGCGAGTACGGAAGCAACGGCGATGCGCCCACCGCGGCGTCCAGGACGATCCATGCGGTGCTCAGGACGAGGACGAGCGCGAGCAGCCCTGCGAGCACGAGCGGCACGCGGCTCTCGGCCGCGCCCGTCTCGCGCTGCGGCCAGCGGTCGAAGAGCGCCCAGCGCGACGCACTCTCCTGCGGCGTCACCACCTCGCCGCGGGCGCCGACGGCGCCAAAGACGCTTGCTCGGGCGCTCGGACCCTGAAGCCGTGCCGAATCCTCGGCGCTCACGGCTTGAGGACGATCTTCAGCGCCTCGCGCCGATCGAAGATCGCGTAGGCCTCCGGGCCGTCGTCGAGGCTCATGTGATGCGTCACGAGCGGCGCGGGGTCGAGCACGCCAGCGCCGATCATCCCCAGCACGCGGTCGACGTGGCCGATCACGTTCGCGAGGCCCGTCCGCAGGGAGATGCCCTTGATCCACGCGAGGCCGAGATGAATGTCGGCGCGCTCCGCGTAGACGCCCACCGCGACGACCGTGCCCCCCGCACGCGCTAGGAACAGCGCGAGCTCCAGCGCCCGTGCGTCGCCGACGGCGTCGACCGCGACGTCCACGCCGCGTCCTTCGGTGCCGTCGAGAACGCGCCGCTGGACGTCGTCGTCATGCAGGTGAAGCGGCTGCGCGCCGAACGAGCGCGCCATCTCGAGGCGCTCGGGAACGGAGTCGACGGCGAACACCGCCGCCGCGCCGGCAGCGCGCGCCGCCTGGACGGCACATAGGCCCACCGGCCCGAGCCCGAGTACCGCGACGCTGTCGCCGGGCCGCACGCCGCCCGAGTGCACCGCGTGGTAGCCGGTTCCCATCACGTCGCCCGCGAACAGCGCGACCTCATCCGAGAGCCCCTCGGGAATAACGCGGAGCGTCATGTCCGCGTTCGGCACGAGCACCTGCTCCGCCTGTGCGCCGGGCAGGTTGCCCATCACCGCTCCGTGGCCGAAGGTGCGGCGCTTCACGCAGTGCTGGTATTCGCAGCGCATGCAGAAGAAGCACGTGCCGCAGGCGCTGTGGAAGCAGCTCAGCACGCGGTCGCCCACCGCGACGCGTTCGACGTCCTCGCCAACCGCCAGCACCGTGCCGACGAGCTCGTGGCCGAGCACGAAGCCCGGCTCGATGATCACGCGCCCGTGGTAGATGTGAAGGTCAGAGCCGCAGACCCCGGAGGACTCGACGCGCACGATTGCGTCCTGCGCCCCGTTGAGCTGTGGCTCCGCCACCTCCTCGATTCGCACCTCTCCCGGTGCCTGGAAGGTGAGCGCGCGCATCGGCGCAGCCCAGCCTACCAGGCGCCGCCGCGGGCAAGTCCGGCTAGCGCCGGCTCACGATGCGGGTGCGCGCGGCCGCTCGCACGGGCGCCCGAGCGCGAACCCCTGGGCGTGGTCCACTCCGTACTCGCGCAGCAGCGCGACGGTCGCTCCATCGCCGACGAACTCCGCCACGGTCTGCTTGCCGAGGCCTCGTGCCACGCCGACGAGCGCCTGCACGACGAGCTGGTCGTTCAGCGAGCGCGGCAGCGAGCGCACGAAGTGGCCATCGATCTTCAAGTAGTCGAACGGGAGGTGCTTGAGGTAGTAGAAGGACCCGAAGCCGGCGCCGATGTCGTCGAGTGCAACCGCGCACCCGAGTGCGCGGACCTCGTTGCAGAACTCGCGTGCGCGGCGCATGTCGGAGATCGCCGCGGTCTCCGTGATCTCCACCACGAGCCTGCCAGGGTCGACCGCGCAACGGCGAAGCTCCGCGGCGATGTAGGAGAGCATGCCGGGGTCCGTCGTCGAGAGCGCGGAGAGGTTGACGGCGACCCGCTCCTCGTTGCCCCGAAGATCGCCGATCGCCTTGCGCAGAACGAGCCTGTCGAGCTCGAAGATCAGCCCGTAGCGCTCCGCGGCGCCGAGGAAATGCGACGGCGCCACAAGTCGCCCGCCCGGGTCGTCCGCGAGCCGCACGAGCGCCTCGTAATGGGAGGGCACGCCGCTTCGCAGCGAGACGATCGGCTGATAGTGGAGCACGAGCGCGTCCTCGCGCAGTGCCCGCCGCAGGCGCCCGAGCCAGCGACGCCGGTCGAGGCCGGCGGGCGAGGAAAGCCCGCCGAGGCGCACGCCGTAGGGCCGCGCGCCCTGCCGGGCGTTCGGCGAGAAGAGAAAGCTGTGCGTGCCCGCGACGGTCGTGCTTGGCATCTCGCGCGGCATCTTCGCCGTCGCCGGGCCAGCGCTTGCCCGGCGTGCGCATCTTTGGAGCTTTCGCGTCGCGAAGCGTCAAAAAGCGCGCAGGCGCCAGCCCAGCGCGCCTCTCAGCGGCCCGCGCTCGTCGCGTAGGAGCGCCGTCTTCGACGGATGCGGCGGCGCTTCGGCAGGGGCGCCTCGGCCTCGCTGTAGGGCCGGCGCGCACGGTCTGAGATCACGAGCAGGAGCGCGACGAGCACGAAATTCATGACAACCGACGAGCCGCCGTACGCGACCAGCGGAAGCGTCACTCCGGTGAGCGGAATCACACGTGTCACCCCGCCCACGATCACGAACACCTGCAACGCGATCACGACCGAGAGGCCCGTCGCGAGGAGCTTCGAGAAGGAGTCCCGGGCGAGCGACGCGATCTTCAGGCCGCGGGCGACGAACATCAGGTAGGTGAGGAGCAGCGCGATCGCGCCGGCGAGCCCGAGCTCGTCGGTTATGACGGCGTAGATGAGATCGCTCTGTGGCACGGGCAACAGCGAGCCGCCGTGATGCGGCAGCTCGAGCAGGGAGCGATCAAAGCCCGTCCCGAAGAGCCCTCCGTCGGCTTGCGCGAACAGCGATTGCGCGAGCTGGTAGGAGCCGCCGGGGCTTTCGTAGAGCGTGCGGTTGAAGGGCTGTTCCCAGTCGAGCACTCGTGCGTGCACGTGCGAGACGTGGGTGATCACGAACCAGCTTCCGAGCGCGAACAGCGCGAGGCCGATCAGCGGAAACGAGAAGCGACCCGTGGCGACGTAGAGCAGCGCGAGGAACGCGCCGAAGAACATCAGCGACGTCCCGAGCTCGCTCGTCACGAGCAGCGTGCCCATCGCGGCGCCCCATATCACCAGCATCGGGCCGAACTGCTTCATCGGCGGCAGCGTCAGCCCGAACACGCGCCTCCCCGCCGTCACGAGCAGCTGGCGGTTTTCGTGCAGGTAGCTCGCGAGGAAGATCACGATCGCGATCTTCGCGAGCTCGGCGGGCTGGAAGGAGACCCCGCCGACGTGAACGTCAAGGTAGGCGCCGTTGACCTGCGCGCCAATGCCGGGGAGCCGCGGCAGGACCGTCGCCGCGATCGCGACGAGGGCGATCGTATAGCGATATCGCTCGAGCACCGTGATGCCGTAGCGCCGCAGGAGCAGGATCGTCGCCGCGAACACGATCAGGCCCACCACCATCCACTGCGCCTGCTGGCGCGCGAGCGTGGGATTGATCCGGTAGACCATCACGATGCCCACGCTCGCGAGCACCGCCGCGAGCGGGAAGAGATAGGGGTCCGCGTCCGGCAGCGCCCAGCGGATCACGAGGTGGCCGAGCACGCACAGGCCGAGGAAGATCGCGCCGTACGTGAGCGAGACCGACGAGATGCCCTTGAGCGTCGCGTTCGTCGTCGCACCGGCGCCCGTGTTCTGGGCCTGGATGAAGATCGCCGTGAAGCCCGCCGTGACCAGCAGCGCCGCGGGCACGAGGCCGATCAGCTCGCGGTTGCGAGGACTTAGCACTGTGGGCGAGCGTAGCCTGCGGAGCGGCGCGAGCGCGCAGCAGCGCGTCTCACGCCGGCGCCGAGCGCCCCGCGGAATCCAGCAGCGAGTTCACGAGCGCGTCCGCATCGGCGTTCTCCGCCCGCGGCACGGACCTGATCGACCAGCGCTCGAAGGCCGAGAGGGCGTCGCTCGCCTCGCGATGAAGGGCCCGCATCGCCTCGTGCTTGACCTTGTAGGCACCCGTGAGCTGGCGGGCGACGAGCTCGGAGTCGTTCACGATCTCGACCTCGCTCGCGCCCAGCGCTCGCGCGTGCTCGATCCCGAGCAGCAGCGCGCGGTACTCCGCGACGTTGTTCGTCGTCTCGCCGAGCAGCTCGGAGGCCTCGTCGAGCACGGCCCCGTCGGGCGCCCGAACGATGGCCGCCGCCGCGGCCGGCCCCGGATTCCCCCGCGCGCCACCGTCGACGTTGACAACCACCTTCAGAGCGTCGGCTCCGGGTGCGAGTGCGAAAAGCGTCGAGCGGCCGGCGAAGGAGCCCGGCTCACCCGTCTGCGGTCGTCACGCCGGCGAGCTCGCCAACCACGCGCGCGCGCCTGCGGTCGCGGACCACGCGGCGCTGCTCGACCGGAGCCGAGCCGCGCCGGCGGCCCCGCCGGTCGGACTGGCGGCGATCGACGATGACGGTCACATTCGGGTCATCGCGGTAGTACTCGACGAGCTTCGCGTAGAGCTCATCGTCACAATCACGTGGCGCAACCGAGTAGATCATCGACGAATCGTACCCTACGCACCGGCCCACGTCGAGTGCGTCAGCGAAACGACTGCGGCGCCGGCTCTTCGACGCCAGGGCGCTCGCTCAGACGGCGGCGGCGCAGGCGCTCGAGCAGCGTGCGCCGGCGCTGGCCCGGATCGACCTTCGCGGGCGCCGTCATGAGCTCGCTCGTGCGCACCCAGCCCGCGTTCAGCGCGCGTGGCACGCAGAGCTCGCACACCTCGTGCATCTCACCGTCCGCGAGGAACACGCTTGGGTGCTCGCCGCGCAGCAGGCGACGCGCGCAGATCTCGCAGGCCACCTCGGGTTGCGAGGTGACTATCGCCGTCCTTGCCATCCGGCGAGGAGCGTACTACGCGTGCGCCGCCTCGTGCTCCCTGTCCGCGTCCGCGACGATCTTCTGCGCGAGCTGCGTGGGAACTTCTTCGTAGCGCAGGAACTCGAGCGTGTAGTCCCCGCGACCACCGGTTATCGATCGCAGGTCAGGGGCGTAGGAGAGCATCTCGCCCATCGGCACCTCCGCCTTGACCTCCGTCATCGCGCCCGCCGGCTCCATCCCCTGCGGGCGACCGCGGCGGCTGTTGAGGTCGCCGATGACGTCCCCGACGCAGTCCTCGGGGACCGACACCGTGACCAGCATGATCGGCTCGAGCAGCACCGGGTCGGCCTCCTCGAGCGCCTGCTTCATCGCCGAGACGCCAGCGAGCTTGAACGCGATCTCGGAGGAGTCGACCGTGTGGTAGGAGCCGTCGAACAGCCGCACGCGCACTCCCTTCACGGGGTATCCGGCGACCACGCCCGAGCCCATCGCCTCGCGCACGCCCTTCTCCACCGCGGGGATGAAGGAGCTGGGGATGACGCCCCCCTTGATGGCATTGACGAACTCGAACTCGCCGTTCTCCGTCGCGAGCGGCTCGACCTCGATGTGGCAATCGCCGAACTGACCGCGGCCACCGGTCTGCTTCTTGTGGCGTCCGTGGCCCTTTGCTGCCCTGCGGATCGTCTCCTGGTAGGGCACGCGCGGGGGCTTGAGCTCGACCTCGACGCCGAAGCGCTTGCGCAGGCGGTCGAGCAGGACCTCGACGTGGACCTGCGAGAGCCCCGCGACGATCTGCTCGCCCGTCTGTGGGTCGCGGTGCAGGTCGATCACCGGATCCTCCTCCTGCAGGCGCCGCAGCGAGGTGAGCATCTTCTCCTCGTCCCCCCTGCTCTTCGGCTCGACCGCGAATGCCATCACGGGCGCCGGCAGCTTCACGTCGGGCATCTCGATCGTCGTGTCCTGCGACGTGAGCCAGTCGCCCGCGCGCGTCTCCTTGAGCTTCGCGACCGCGCCGATGTCGCCGGCGCCGAACTCCTGTACGTGGACCGCCTCGCGGCCCGCGAACTGCAGGAGCTGTCCGATCCGCTCCTTGACGTGTGCGCGCGCGCTCCACACCTGGCTGTCATGGCGGATCACGCCCTGGTAGACGCGGAAGAGGTTGATGCGGCCCGCGAAGGGGTCGGCGCGGGTCTTGAAGACGTATGCGAAGAGGTCGCCCTCATCGCTCGCCAGGAGCTCGCGCTCACCGACGCCGATCGGCCCGTGCTTGACCGGTGAGGGGAGGTCCTCGACGATCGCGTCGAGCAGCCTCGAGGTGCCGAGGTTGCGCGTTGCGACGCCGCACACGACGGGGAAGATCGAGCCGTGGTTGGTGCCCTCCTTGAGCGCCTCCACGATCTCCTCGTGCGATATCTCCTCGCCCTCCAGATAGCGTTCCATGAGCGCGTCGGAGACCTCCGCGACCTCGTCCATGAGCTTCTCGCGGTATTCCTGCGCGAGGGCGGCGTGCTCCTCGGGGATCTCGATCTGCTCGAAGCCGCGCCGACCTGCGGACGTCTGCCGGAACGCCTTCATGTCGACGAGGTCGATCACGCCTTCGAGCTCGTGCTCGCGGCCGAGCGGGATCTCCGTCGCGACGACATGCTGGCCGAATGAGCGCTTGAGCTGGTCGAGCACCTTGAAGAAGTCCGCGCGCTCGCGGTCGAGCATGTTGACGAACACGAGGCGCGCGATGTCGAGCGAGGCGGCGCGTTCCCACAGACGCGCCGTCTGCACCTCAACGCCGAGAACGCCGTTGACGACGAAGATCGCGGACTCGCACACGCGCAGCGTCGAGAGCGCGTCGGCGACGAAGCTCGGCTCGCCGGGCGTGTCGAGGAGGTTGATCTTGCGCGCCTCCCACTCGAACGAGCTGAGCGTGGTCGCGATCGACATCTGCCGTTCCTGCTCGTCGACGTCGGCGTCGGAGACCGTGCTGCCGTCGGTGACGGACCCGAGCCGCGTCGTGACCCCCGCCTCGAAGAGGAGCGCCTCGTGAAGCGAGGTCTTCCCCGCGCCCCTGTGGCCGACGATGGCAACATTTCGAATCCTGTCGGGCGCGGAATGCGTGCCCATTGGTCCTCCTCCTTAGTCGAATGCCTCGCTCTGCATACGCGAGCGCAGGCGCAGCACGGCTTTCGTGTGCAGCTGCGACACGCGCGACTCCGTGACCCCCAAGACCTCGCCGATCTCCCTCAAGGTGAGGTTCTCGTAGTAGTAGAGCCCGATAACCAGCTTCTCGCGCTCCGGCAAGCGCGCGATCGCCTCCGCCATGCGGTCCTTGAGGTCCCCGAGGTCGAGCGCACGCGCCGGGTCGGGCGCTCCGGGGTCCTCGAGCGTGTCGAGCAGCGAGACCTGGTCGCCGCTCGAGTCGGAGACGTTCCAAAGCTCATCGAGCGCGGCGAGCGAGGAGTGGGAGATCGTCAGCAGCGACTCCTGCAGCTCGGAGCCCGAGATCTCGAGCTCCGCGGCGAGCTCCTGGTCGGTGGGGGCGCGCTGCAGGCGATTCTCCAGCCGCGCGTTCGCGCGCTCGATCTCGCGCGCCCGCGTGCGCACGCTGCGCGGCACCCAGTCCATCGCGCGCAGCTCGTCGATGATCGCGCCCTTGATGCGCGTGATCGCGTAGGTCTCGAACTTGATCTCCCGCGCGGGGTCGAAGCGCTCGATCGCGGAGATCAGCCCGACGAGCCCGTAGGAGATGAGATCGGATTCGTCGACGTGCGGCGGCAGGCTCGCGGCAATTCGCCCCGCGACGTACTTGACGAGCGGCGAATAGGCAAGCACGAGCCGCTCTCGAGCTCGCTCATCGCCACCCGACTTGTAGCGCCGCCAGAGGTCCCGTACCTCGATCGCTTTGACGTTCGTCGTCTCCAGGGTCCGCTCCTGTCGCTAACAGTTTATGCGGGGCCTGCCCCGCATGGCCTGCGCACCGGCTGACGCGACACTCATGCGCGCGGGTGGCTGCGGGAGTAGGCGCGCCGCAGACGCGCGGATTCCACGCGCGTATAGAGCTGCGTGCTTGAGATCGAGCTGTGGCCGAGCAGCTCTTGGATCGTGCGCAAATCGGCGCCGCCGTCGAGCAGGTGGGTGGCGAAGCTGTGCCGCAGCGCGTGTGGCGAGAAGACCTGCGGCAGGCCGGCGCGCCTGCACCAGAGCGCGAGCCGGCGCCGGACGTCGCTCGTCGAGAGCTGCTGGCCGGACTTGCTCAGGAAGAGCGCCCTCGCCTGCGGCGCACCCGCCTTCGCAGCGGCGCTGAGCGCGGGCCGCGCGCCCTCGAGATAGCGCCGCAAGGACTCGAGCGCGACCTCTCCGACGGGCACGTAGCGCGTCTTTTCGCCCTTCCCCTCTACCCGTACCTGCTCGGCGTCCAACTCGACGTCGTCGGCGCCGAGCGATGCGAGCTCCTCCGCCCTCAGCCCACACGCGTACGCCAGCTCGAACATCGCGCGATCGCGCAGCTCGAGCGCGCTCTGCGCGGGGATCCGCTCGAGCAGCTGCGCCACCTGCGAGGCTTTCATCACGGTCGGGAGGTTCGACGCCCGCTTCGGAGTCGAGACGAGCTCCGCGGGACTTTGCGCGATGTGCCCGTGCTCGCGCTGGCTTGCGAACAGCGCACGCAGCGCGGCAAGCTTGCGCGCGCTCGTGCTCGCGGCGGCGCCCGCCTCCGTGAGTGAGGCGATGTAGGCGCGCACGGCGCTCGGGCCGACGTCGCGCGGGCGCTCCTGCTGACGCTCGGCCCAGGTCGCGAACTGGGACGCGTCGAGGCCATAGGCGCGGCGCGTCTTGTCGCTCGCCCCGCGCCGCTTGAGATCGGCGTCCATCAGCCCCAGCGCCTGCTGCCACGCCGCGCGCACGGGGCCGCGCGCGGCGCGATCGGACGCCCCGGGTTCGCCTGAAGGGCTCACGCGCTTGAAATTCGTCGCCCCGGGCCCGCGCCCTGCACCCGGGCTCGCGAGGACGTGGCGCCGGGCCGTCGGGAGCGAGGTGCCTAGAGTGGTTGCCATGCAGCGTTCATCGTGGCAGGACATCGATTGGCGCAAGCACCAACGCTGGGTCACCGTCCAGCAGCAGCCCGTCAACGTGATCGAAATTGGCGAAGGCGAGCCGATCGTGTTCGTCCACGGCCTCGGCGGCTCGTGGCAGAACTGGCTCGAACAACTTCCGGTGTTCGCCGACGAGCACCGCGTCGTGGCGTTCGACCTACCGGGATTCGGCGAATCCCCGCTGCCGCGCGAGGAAATCTCGGTCCCCGCGTACGCGCTGATGGTGCAGGGGCTCCTCGACGCGCTCGGCATCGAGACTGCGACCGTCGTAGGCAACTCGATGGGCGGCCTGATCTCGGCCGAACTGGCGGTGACCGCGCCCGAGCGCGTCGCGCGCCTGGCGCTCGTCTCCCCGGCGGGGATTCCGCTCGACTACCGCCCGCGCCAGCTGCCGAGGATCCTTGTCCTCTTCCCGCTCGTCTCGCGCATCGCGCACTGGGTGGGCGCCGAAGCCGACGCGGCGGCGAGCCGCCGTCGTCTGCGATACGTGCTGATGCGCTTCGTCGCCGACCACCCCGAGACCATGGCCGCGCCACTCGTCGCCGAGCAGCTGCGAGGCGTCGGCAAGGCGGGGTTCCTGCTCGCACTCGAAGCGCTCGTCGAGTACTCGATCCGCGAGCGCCTCGCTGACATCGCCTGCCCGACCCTCATCGTGTGGGGCGACCACGACCACGTGCTGCCGGCGCGCCACGCCGACATCTTCGCGAACGCGATCCCACGCGCGCGCAAGGTCATCCTCGCCGAGACCGGCCACGTCGCGATGCTGGAGCGCCCCGCGGAGTTCAATGCGCTGCTCGCGGAGCTCCTCCGCGAGCCGCCGGCGAACCTTGCTTCAGCGCACCCCGCCGGCGCGCAGCACCAGCATCCCGTCAGCGCGTGAGCGCACCTTCGGAAGCGCTGCCAACTAGCTTCGCGTACTTGCCGAGCGCGATGTCCGGGCGGC
Organism: uncultured bacterium; assembly: GCA_963738355.1. Lineage (GTDB taxonomy): Bacteria > Actinomycetota > Thermoleophilia > Solirubrobacterales > Solirubrobacteraceae > Palsa-744. The sequence continues at coordinate 126,888 of CAVTWF010000008.1, read as the reverse complement.
CGTTCGACCGCGCGGGCGCCTCGTACTCGCGCAGTCGCGCTTGAATCTCGTCGTCCGTGAGCGCGACATCGATGCGGCGCTTGTCGACGTCGATATCGATCTGATCGCCGTCGTGGATCGCCCCGATCGGGCCGCCGCGGGCAGCCTCAGGCGCGATGTGCGCGGCCATCAGCCCGTGCGTGGCGCCGGAGAAGCGGCCGTCGGTGATGAGCGCGACCTCTTCGCCGATCCCCTGTCCCACGAGTGCCGCCGTCACAGCGAGCATCTCCCGCATTCCAGGCCCTCCTGCGGGGCCCTCACCGCGGATCACCACGACCTCGCCGGCCGCAACCTGCTTCGCCAGCACCGCGCCCATCGCGTCCTCCTCGCCCTCGAAGACGCGGGCGGGACCGACGTGGCGTCGCCGGTCGTGACCCGCCAGCTTCACGACGCAGCCCTCGGGCGCCACGTTGCCGCGCAGAATTGCGAAGCCTCCCGTCGCATGTAGGGGTTCCGAGAGATCTCGCACGACGCGCTGGCCCGGCGTTTCCAGCGCCTCGGCGGCGTGTTCGCCGATCGTGCGCCCGGTCACCGTGATCGCGTCGTCATTTAGAAGGCCGGCTTCCTGCAGGCGCTTGAGCACGAGCGGCACGCCGCCCGCCGCGTAGAGGTCCGTTGCGACGTACGGGCCCCCGGGCTGCAGGTCGCACAGCAGCGGCGTGCGCTCGGAGATCCCATCGAACTCGTCGATCTCGAGCGGCACCCCCGCTTCCCTCGCAACCGCGAGCAGGTGCAGCACACCGTTCGTGGATCCCCCGCTCATCGCGATCGCGGCGATCGCGTTTTCGAGCGCCGCCTTGGTGATGATCTCGCTCGGCCGCTCACCGCGCCGCAGCACGTCCATCACGAGCTCACCCACTTCGACCGCCACCTCGAGCTTGCGCCCGTCCTCCGCCGGGACCATCGCCGTGCCCGCGGGCGAGACGCCGAGCACCTCGAAGGCCATCGCCATCGTGTTCGCGGTGAACTGCCCGCCGCAGGCGCCCGCACCCGGCGAGGCGAGCTCCTCGAGCTCGTGCAGCTCCTGCTCGGAGATGCGGCCCGACGCATAGGCGCCGACGGCCTCGAAGACCTGCTGGATCGTGACCTCCTCGCCGTTCCAGGAGCCCGGGCGGATCGATCCGCCGTAGAGCATCACCGCGGGGATGTCCAGGCGCGCCATCGCCATCACGGTGCCGGGGATCGTCTTGTCGCAGCCGCTGATCGCAACCAGCGCGTCGAAGCAGTGCGCGTCGGCGACGAGCTCGATCGAATCGGCGATCACCTCGCGCGAGACGAGCGACGCGCGCATGCCGGGCGTGCCCATCGTGATGCCGTCGGAGATCGCGATCGTGTTGAGCTCCATCGGGGTGCCGCCGGCCGCTCGAATCCCTTCCTTGACCTTCGCGGCGAGCACGCGGTTGTTGAAGTTGCAGGGCATCGTCTCGATCCACGAATGCGCGACACCCACGATCGGCTTTGCGAGATCCTCGCTCGAGTAGCCGATGCCGTGGAGGTACGCACGCGCGGGCGCGCGCTCGGGCCCATCGGTGAGCGCGCGGCTGCGATGCTTGAGATCGACGGTCGAGGCGCTCACCGCGGCCCGCTGCGAGCTGCCAGCTGCGGCCGCGACCGGCTCGCCGCAAGCGGGTGTGCGTCTCCGCGACGCCGTGCGACCCCCACACGTGCTCCGCCAGTGCGCTCCCATGCGGCCAGGCGCGCGAGGTCCGAGCGCACCTGCTCGGGATCCACCTGCCGGCCGGGCATGTGCATGTTCGCCTGCTCGAGCAGAGCACGCTCGTCCGCCGTCAAGAGCATCCACTTTGCGAGCACGTCGTCGGCGTCGGGCAGTCGCGGGCCCGCTCCGGCGGGTCGCGCGATCGCGATGCAGTACTCGGTGAGGATCGCGCCCGTCTTCGGCATGAAGGCGACGATCGGCTTGTGCGGATAGATCAGGTAGGCATAGTCCGCAGGGGCGCTCCGCCCGCGCGGTGCCCCCGACGCGCAGGAAGCCGAGGTCCCTGTACATCGCCCACTCCTCGTCGTTGACGCACGAGCGCAGCAGCGCCCGCGCGCGCTGCTCGGCGCGCCGTTCGCGGCCCGGGTCGTAGGCCAGCAGCTCGCTCGCGCTCCGGACCCGTTCGCGCCGTCGCGCAAGGGCCGCGCCACAGCGATCCCTGAGCGCGCGGGCGGGCGGGCGGGCGAGCTCCGAGAAGAGCACGATCACGACGAGCGCGGTTGCACCCAGCGCAAGTGCCATCAGCGGCGCCTCAGCGGCCGCCCGCGGCGCGCGGGAAGAAGATCACGCGCTCGGCGTCGCGCGGCACCTCGTCGAAGGTGCGCACGAGCTCCGCCTGGCGCCGACCCCCGCCGTCCGCGATTGGCACCGCGGCAGCCATGCCGAGATCGAGCTGGCGACGGAACGCCTCGATCAGCTCCTCCTCCTGCTCCGGCACCTCGATGTCCCCCTCAGCCAACACGATCTCACCGTGCCCAGGCTCCAGACGAAGCAGTCTCATAGAGCAAGGATCATAGCTCGCCGTCCCCGCAGCGCGATCGATCCCTGACGTCGGCGAGGACATCGACGGGGCCCCTGCCCCGGCCGACGTCGCCGTGCCCCCGGGCGATCGCGAGGCCCGCGAGCTCGCGTGCCCGATGTGCGGCGGCAAGCGGCGTGCTCCCGAGGGCGAGCTGCGCCGCGAGCACGGCGGAGTGGGTGCACCCTGAGCCGTGGTCGGCCTCGGCGCCGTGGCGCTCCCCGCCAATCTCGACCACCTCGTCGCCACTGCCGGGCTCGAAGAACAGGTCCACAGGGCGCTCGCGATGACCGCCCGTCAGCACAACCACGCGCGGCCCCAGCGCCGCGAGGTCTCGCAGCAGTGCGCGCTCATCCATATCAGCGCAGCCGTCTCCCAGCAGCGCGCGCGCCTCCGGCACGTTCGGCGTGATCACGGTGGCCTGCGGCAGGATCTCCTCGCGCAGCACGCCCGCGGCGTCCTCGTCGAGCAGGCGCGCCCCAGAGCTCGCGAGCATCACCGGGTCGACGACGACTGGCGTCCCGCGGGGCAACTCCCGCAACACCGCGGCCACGGAGCGAGCGACGGACGCGTTGCCGAGCATCCCCACCTTCACCGCATCGGCGCCGAGGTCTGCGAGCACGGTCCGAGCCTGTGCGAGCACGATCTCGGGCGCAAGCGCGTGCACGGCGTCTACGCCCATGGTGCTCTGGGCCGTGACCGCAGTGATCGCACAGGCGCCGTGCACCCCACAGCGCGCGAACGCCTTCAGGTCCGCCTGGATGCCCGCGCCGCCGCCCGAGTCCGAGCCGGCGATCGTGAGCGCGACACGCGTGCGCCCTCCGGCTTCGCCGACGCGCGGCGCGTCCACCGACGGCTGACTGCGCGCGCCACTCATGCTCGTCGCTCACGGTAGTGCAGCGAACGGTCTCCCGTGCCGTCCGCGTGCGCGGCGAACATGTGTTCGTGATCGATTCCCACCGCGGCAACTCACGAATGGAGCTCGGGCGTCGCGGCGAGGCGCTCGCCAGCGATCACCTCCGTCGCCTCGGCTTCAGGACGATCGCGCGCAACGTGCGCACGCGGCATGGTGAGATCGACCTCATCGCCTTCGACGGCACGACGCTCGTGTTCGCCGAGGTGAAGACCCACCGCCTACGCGGGTCCGGACCGGGCGCTCGCATGCGCGACGGAAGCTCGTCCGAGCTGGGCTGGCCCGCGGCCAGGCAGCGGCGGCGTCTTCGCCGACTCGCGCTCGCATGGCTCTGCGATCGCACACGCGGACGACCGACCGCGCGAGAGCTGCGCTTCGACGTCCTGAAGGTCCTCATCGGCGACGACGAGCAGCAGCCGCGGATCGAGCACCTCGAAGGTGCCTGACCCGCGCGCGCCGCTGCCGGTGCCTACAACGCGAGCTGCTCGTACGCGAGCGACTGGAAGGACATGCGATGCAGCGGGGAGACGCCGTGGCGGCGGATCGCGTCGCGGTGCTCGGGCGTCGAGTACCCGACATTCTCCTTGAAGCGCCAGTCCGGATAGAGGCTGTGGGCGTGATGCATGTAGCGGTCGCGCGTCACCTTCGCGACGATCGACGCGGCGGCGATCGCCGCGCTCGTCGCGTCACCGTCGACGATTGCCCGCTGCGGCCGCTCGAACTCGGGCACGGCGAAGCCGTCGATCACGCACAAGAGCTCGCCCTCCACGCCGCTGCACACGCGCTGGAGCGCCTCGCGCAACGCGGCGAGGTTCGTGTTGTGAAGCCCGCGCGAGTCGATGCCACGCACGCATCGTGAGATCACGGTAACGCGGCACGCGACGCGCAGGACGTGCGGGTAGAGCGCCTCGCGTGCCTCGCGCGTGTGCTGCTTGGAATCGTTGAGCGCGCGCAGCACACGCTGCTCGTGCAGGCCGACGGCGTCGTAGTCGAAGAGCACCGCGGCGGCCACGAGCGGCCCGGCGAGCGAGCCACGGCCGGCCTCGTCTGCGCCCGCGAGCAGGCGTACGTCCAGCTTTCGGTCGAACGCGAAAAGTCGCCTGCTGCTCTGGCGACGCCGCATGCGCGCCTTGCTCCTAGAGCGGCCCCACGCGGCTGGGCGGCCAGTAGGTGAAGAAGGCGTCACCGATGATCCAGCCGGTCGGGACCGGTCCCCAGAACCGGCTGTCGTCGGATTCGCCACGGTTGTCCCCCATCATGAACCAGTGTCCGGGCGGAATCTTGATGGGGGTCGGGAAGCTGCACTCGGTCCGTCCTTCGCATTGGCGGATGTAGGAGTCCTTCTCGCGCACGAAGGTGCCCGTGCCCGCCTGCTTGCGATAGACGTGGCCGCCCTGGATGTACATTTCATCGCCCGGGCCGGCGACGATGCGCTTGATGTAGTTGACGCTCCCCTCCTGCGGCAGCGGCGCGGCGCACGCCTGCTGGCCGGTCGTGACGTGGTGGGGAGTCGGACCGCAGACCTCGTGTTCAGCTTCCAGGGGTGGGTGGAAGACGACGATTTCGCCGACGCTCGGGTTGCCAAGAGCCTTGCCGATGCGATCCACGAGCACGCGCTGCCCGGGAACGAGCGTCGGTTCCATGGAGCCGCTGGGGATCTTGTACGGCTTGATGAGGAAGGCCTGAATCGCGACCGCGAGCCCGACCGCTATCGCGACGATCAAGACCAGCTCGATGATCGAATTGCGGACCGGCTTCGAGCGAGCGGCCACGGTGCTCAGCGGTCATCGCTCCCTGCGAGCTGATCCTCCTCGGCACCGTCGTCCGAGGAGCCCGGCTCCTCCGCGGCGTCGGCTCTCACACTCGCGGCACCCGCCTCGGCGGCGTCCCCCTCCGGAGCGTCCTCACCTGCTTGGCTCTGGCCGGCATCCCCTCCGGCGTCCGCCGCCGGTGCCTCCTCGAGCAGCCCAGGCTCGACGCGCTCCTCAGGACCGGTGTAGCGGCGCTCGCGCACGCGGGCGCGCTTGCCGATTCGGCCGCGCAGATAGTAGAGCTTCGCGCGCCGCACGTCGCCGCGGGCGGCGACCTCGATGCGCTCGATCTTCGGCGAATGCACCGGGAACGTGCGCTCGACCCCGATGCCGAAGGATTGCTTTCTCACGGTGAACGTCTCGCGAGCGCCATGCCCCTGCCGCTTGATCACTACTCCCTCGAAGACCTGCGTGCGGCGGCGCGTGCCCTCGACGACCTGGAAGTGCACCTTCACGCGATCGCCCGGCGCGAAGCCGGGGACGCGGCGCAACTGCGCGCGCTCGAGGGTGTCGATGACGCTGCTCATTGGACTGTGGGCGCAAACGGCAAAAAAACGGGCGCCACGTTGAGGCTCGCGCAGAGCATTCCAGAGCGCCGCGGCAATGGTAGCGAACGGTCCTCCCCGTGGCGTGCGCTTGCAACGAACGTCCGATCAGCCGCGCTGCGCGGCACCGCGTTCGCGCGCGCGCTCGGCGCGCCAGCGACGAATTCGCTCGTGGTCCCCCGAGAGGAGAACCTCCGGAACCTGCCAACCGCGGTACTCGGCAGGACGCGTGTAATGGGGATACTCGGGATCGCCAGCGAGCGCCGCGCTGAAGGACTCCTCCATCGCCGATTCCTCGTGCCCGAGCGCGCCCGGGAGCTTGCGCATCACCGCGTCGCAGAGCACCATTGCCGCGAGCTCGCCGCCGGCGAGCACGTAGCGGCCGATCGAGATGGCGTCGCTCGCGAAGTGCTCGATGATGCGCTCGTCGAAACCCTCGTAGCGCCCCGAGAGGAGGGTTAGCGCGGGCTCCGCCGCGAGCTCGTCCACGAGTGCGTCATCAAGCAGCCGGCCGCCCGGCGTCAGTGCAATCACGCGTCGCGTGCTACGCAGCTCGAGCGGGTCGATGGCGTAGCGAGCGCGCAGCGCAGCCTCGACGACGTCGACGCGGATGACCATGCCGGCGCCTCCGCCGAAGGGCGTGTCGTCGACGCGGCCGCCGCCCAGCGGCGTGTGCTCGCGCAGGTCGAGGAAGTGGAGGCTGGATCCGCTCGCGAGCGCGCCACGCACGTGGCGCTGTGAGCCGAACCAGTCAAACCACTCCGGAAAGAGGGTGAAGACGTCGATCTCCACCGTTGCGCGTCTGTTACTCGACGACGTCGATCAGCACGCGTTTGTTCTCGCTTGCCGCCGCCGCGCCGATGACTGTGCGCAAGGCGTGAACGGTGCGCCCCCCACGGCCGATCACCTTCCCGTAGTCGTCAGCCGCGACGGCCAGCTCCAAGAGGATCGTGCCGTCTTCTTCCTCGAACTGCTCGACTGACACCTCGGCGGGGTCGTCCACGAGCCCGGAGGCGAGGTGCTCCAGGAGCTCTCTCGCGGTGAATGGCTCCCGCGCTATTCCTGCGCTCCCTCGGTCTCGCTCACCGCCGGCTGCACCTCCGCCTCAACGACCGGCGCCTGATCGCCCGCGTCGGCGCCTGCGTCGCCGGAATCACCGCTGTCCTCGGCGGTGGCGGCAGCGGTATCGGCAGATTCGACGATCCGCAGGAGCTTGCGAACCGTGTTCGTGGGGCGCGCGCCGCGCTCGATCCAACTCCTTGCGCGCTCCTGATCGATCACCACCGTCGATGGGTCCGTCTGGGCGTTGTAGTGACCGATCGTTTCGATCACGCGACCGTCGCGCGGGGAGCGCTGGTCGGCGACGACGACGCGCCACACCGGATCCTTCTTGGCGCCCACACGCGTGAGCCTCAGCCTTACTGACAAGTGTTCCTCTCTTCGATGATGCTGTGATCGCGAATCCAGCAGGGACGTTAGCCGCTGATGCGACAGCGCCCCCCGCGGGCCGTTTGCGCCAAGCAGCTTAGAGCACGGCCGCGTTGGGGAAGCGCCGCGACGTCTACGCGCTGGCGTCGCCGTCGCGCTCGCCCGGCGCGCTCTTGCCGCGCTCCACCTCTTTGCGGCCGCCCCGGTCGCGCAGCGTCTCGCCGATGCCGCCGAACGCCTCGGCGAACTCCGAAGGCACGACGAACACCTTGTTCGAGTCCCCTTCGGCGAGCGCCGGGAGCATCTGGATGTATTCGTAGCTGAGCAGGTCGCGCGTCGGTTTGCCGTTGTGGATCGCGGTGAAGACGGTGTCGATCGCCTTCGCTTCACCATCGGCCTTGAGCACCGCCGCCTGCTTCTCCCCTTCTGCCTGCAGCACCGCCGCCTGCCTCTGGCCTTCGGCGGTCAGGATCGCCGCCTGCTTCTCGCCTTCGGCGGTCAGGATCGCCGCGCGGCGGTTTCGCTCCGCGCGCATCTGCTGCTCCATCGCGGTCCTGATATCCGCCGGCGGGTCGACGGACTTGATCTCCACGCGGTTGATGCGGATGCCCCACTTGCCCGTCGCCTCGTCGAGAACCTGACGCAACTCCGCATTGACGTTCTCGCGCGAGGTCAGCGTGTCCTCCAGCGTGAGCCCGCCGATGACGTTTCGCAGCGTCGTAACCGTGAGCTGCTCGATCGCCTGCAGCGGGTTCGCCACCTCGTAGGTTGCCGATTTGGGATCGGTGATCGTGAAGTAGAGGACGGTCTCGATCGCGACGACCACGTTGTCCTCCGAGATGACACTCTGGGGCGCGAAGTTGACGACCTGCTCGCGCAGGTCCACGAGCGGGCGCACGCGTTCGACGAAGGGCGTCACGAGCGCGAGCCCTGGCTGCAGTGTGCGGTGATAGCGGCCGAAGCGCTCGACCACGCCCGCGCGCGCCTGCGGCACGATGCGGATTGCGCGGGAGGCGACGCCAAGCGCGAACACGACTACCACGGCAATGACGATCAATGCAACCACGGCAACTCCAATCTATCTGACCACGAGCGCCGTGGCGCCGCGAATTTCGACCACTTCGACGCGCTCGCCGGCGTCGATCACGTCGTCTTCGTCATAGCTGCGCGCGGTCCATACCTCGCCGTCGATCTTCACGCAGCCGACACCTTCGCGGTTTGCGATGCGCTCGAGCACGACCGCGCTCTTGCCCACGAGCGCGGCGGCGCCCGTCCGGATCGCAGGAGGCAGCCTGCGATGACGGCGCGCAATCGGGCGCAGCGCGCCGAGCGTGAGCAGCGAGCCCGCGGCGAAGACGGCCACGGACGCCACGATGCCCGCCCCTACGAGGCTCACCACCGCCGCCGCGGCCGCTCCCAGTGCGAACGGCGCGAGGTAGAGGGCCCCAGTGTGCAACTCGCCCCAGCCGAGCAGACCGGCGGCTACGACCCACGCGATCCATTCAGCCATACCACCCAGAGCTTAGTGCTCGCGCACGTCGATCGCGGCAACCATCAGCGACTCGTGCGCTGACCGTGCCGGCGGGCGGGGCCTAGCGCCCGCCGCCCGCAAGCGCCTGCAACTCGGGCGCGACGTTGGCCGCGGGCTCGCTCGCCGCCCACGCGGCGCCGCGCTCATCTCCCGCCACCGTGCTCTCCGTCGACTCCTCGAGGCGACGCGAGACCACCCGCGAAGTCCCGTCCGCACCCATCGAGACGCCGTAGAGCCAGTTGGCCGCCTCCATCGTCCGCTTCTGGTGGGTGATGACGATGAACTGCGCGCGCGTCGCACAGCGCCTCAGAAGCGCGAGGAAGCGGTCGAGGTTGTGCTCATCGAGCGCCGCCTCGACCTCATCGAGAACATAGAACGGGCACGGGCGCGCGAGGAACACGGCGAACAAGAAGGCAAGCGCCGTCATCGCCTTCTCGCCGCCCGAGAGCAGTGAAAGCCGCTTCGTCGACTTTCCCGCAGGTGTGACCTCGATCTCGACGCCCTGCAGGACCTCTGGCGGAGCCTCCTCCTGCTCCTCCGCGGCGGCGGCGGCGTCGGCCGCCTCCGGAGCTTCATCGACGGCGGCGTCGCCCAGCACGGGGCGCACCCCGACTTCGTCGTCGACGAGCCGCAGGCGGCCCGAGCCGCCGGGGAACGCCTCCCCGATCACCTCTTCGAAGTTGCGCGCGACGCTCGCGAACGTCGCCTCAAAGGTCTCACGGATCTGGCGGTCCGCCTCGCGGATCACCGATCGCAGCTCGCGCAACGCCGCCTCGAGGTCCTCGCGCTGGCCCGCGAGCTCCTGTACGTGCGCCTGCGCGTCGGCGTACTCCTGCTGGGCGAGCGGGTTGACCGGGCCCAGCTGATCGCGTCGCCGCTGGAGGCGCTCCAGACGCTGAGTCAGTGCCTCGACCTCCTCCTCGCTGGGCCCCTGCGCACTCACAGGGGATGCTTGCTCGAGCGCCAGTCCCAGCCCGTCCGCAATCTCGCGCAGCTCGTCTTGAACCTCTGTCGCCCGGTCGTTTGCGCGCTGCGCGTTGACCTCGGCGTTTGTCACCTCTTCGCCCGCGGCGCGCAAGCGCGCCTGCGCGCCGGCCTCCTCCTGTGCGCACGCAGCAAGCTGATCTGCGATCTCCGCCCCCGTGGCGAGATCGCCCGCGAGGGCGGCTTGAAACTCCTGCTCGCGCTCCGTGGCTGCCTCCGATGCGAGCGCGATCGCCTCCATCAGGCGCGTCGCGAGCGGCACGAGCGCGAGGTCGGACGCTCGTCGCGCCGTGAGCGCCCGAAGCCGCTCGGCGCGCGTGGCGCGCTCGCCCACAAGGCGCTCGAGCTGGCGGCGCTCGGCGGCAAGCTCGCCTTCGATCTGCGCGCGACGCAGCGCCATCGGTCCGTGCTCCGCGGCTGCGCGGCGCTGCTCGATCAGCCATTCCGTACGTCGAGCCTGCTCGTCGAGATCCGCGAGCGCTCGCTCGAGCGCGCTGACGCCGCGCTCGCTGCGCGCCTGCTCCTCCTCCACGGCGCCAACGTCGCCCAGCGCGCGCTCGATGACGGCGCGCGCGACGCGCTCGGCGTGATCGACGACCTCGTTGGCCGCCTGCTCGCGCTCGCGCTCGCTGGGCAGCCCGAGCACGCGCCTTACCCCATCGGCGATCACCCTTCGCACCTCGCTCCAGCTGTTCTCCCACATGCGCCCCGCGCGCTCTGCGTGCAAGCGCTCCGTGGCCTGCTCGTGCGCCGACCTCGCCTGCGCGAGCTCCGCCTGCACGCGCTGACGCTCGGGCACGAGCCGGTCGCGCTCGCGGTCGAGCTCCGCGGTCTGCTCGCGCAACTCTTCCGCGCCACCTCGCCTCACCGCGGTGAGCTCCTCCTCGAGCGCACGCACCCGACGCTCCGCCTCCAGCGTGGAGGAGCCGTCCTCGTCCTCCCCGGCCGCCTGGAGCCCCGCGATCTCGCTGGCGCCCGTGGCGATGCGCTCGCTCAGCAGCTGCTCGAGCGTGGCCGCCTGCTCGGAGCGCACGCGTAGGCGCTCGAACGCCGCGCGCACGCCGTAGAGCTGATGCGTGATCGCGTCGTGGCGCTCGGAGCGCTCGGCGAGCGCATGCTCCACGCCCGTCCGCCGCTCGAGCACTGTGGCGAGCTCGGACTCGACCCCCGCTCGCTCCTCGCGCGAATCCTTCACCGCCGACTGGGCGCTCGCGAGCGCCTTTTCTGCGTCAACCCACGCATGCGTCGTGAGCTCGAGACGCGCTTCGAGCATCTGGCGCTGCAGGCGCTCGTGAAGCTCGGCTGCCTGCGCCTGGCGCCCCAGTGGACGCAGGCGGCTTCGCGCCTCGCGCTCGACGTCGAGCGCGCGGTCGAGGTTCTGCTGCGTGCGTTCGAGCTTCGACTGCGCACGGCGGCGGCGCTTGCGGTGTTTGGAGAGCCCCGCCGCCTCCTCGATCAACAGGCGGCGGTCGCGCGGCTTGGACGTCACGATCGTCTCGATCCGGCCCTGCGAGACGATCGAGTGGGTCTCCTTGCCGAGGCCCGTGTCCGAGAGCGCCTCGATCACGTCGATCAGGCGGCAACGTGCGCCGCCCAGGCGGTATTCGCCCTCGCCCGATCGCTCGAGCCGCCTGACGATCGAGACCTCGCTCGCCGGCAGCCCCACGGCAGCGTCCGCGTTGTCGAGCACGAGCTCGACCTCGGCCGCGCTTCGTGCCTGCACGCCCGGGCCGCCGCCGAAGATCACGTCCTGCATCGAGGAGCCGCGCACCGCGAGCGGCGACTGCTCGCCGAGTGCCCACAGGACGGCGTCGGTGATGTTCGACTTGCCCGAGCCGTTCGGCCCGATCACGACGCTCACGCCGGGGCCGAAGTCGAGACGCGTCCGCTCGGGGAACGACTTGAAGCCCTTCAGGGTGAGCGCCTTCAGATACACGTCGCACCGCCTCATGCGAGCTCCGACCCGCGCACGTGTTCGAGCGCCTGCTTGGCGGCCTGCTGCTCGGCGTGCTTCTTGCTCGGTCCCTGCCCGCTGCCGAGGCTCCGGCCGTCCACCGAAACGGACACCTCGAAGGTCTTGCGATGCGCCGGGCCCTCCTCGTGCGTCACCTCGTAGCTCGCCTTCTCGCCGCGGCGCGCGAGCAGCTCCTGAAGCGTGGACTTGAAGTCGACGGGGTGCTCGAGCGCGATCTCGATCTGCGGCGCGAACGCCTTCACGACGGCATCCGCGGTGCCGTCGTAGCCGGCGTGCAGGTAGCACGCGCCGATCACCGCCTCGAGCACCGAGGCGAGCACGCGCTCGGTCTGCAGCGCCGCCGCGACCTCACGGCCGCTCCCCGCGGGCGCCGCCGCGCGCAGGCGCTCCGGTATCCCGAGCCGCTCGGCGACCGCCCTGCACGCGGCGCCCGAGACCGCCTGCCCGCGGACCTTCGTCATCCGTCCCGCGCCGAAGCGGTCGGCCTCGAGGAGGGGGTAGAGGTGTGCGCTCACCGCGAGGCCGAGGACGCTGTCGCCCAGGAACGCCAGCCGCTCGTAGGAGTCCGAGCGCCGCTCGGTCCAGGAGGCGTGGGTGAACACCTGCTTCACGAGCGCCTCCGGCAGCTGGCCGAGCAGCGCCGCGAGCTCCGCGGTCGACTCGTCAGGCATCGCCACGGTGGAGGAGGCGAGCCCGTGGAACTCGCTCACCGCAGCGTCGATCAGCGCATCCATCAGCCATCGCCGATCTGGGCGACGACGAAGTCCGCCGCCTGGCCGACGGTCATGATCTCTGCCGCCTGCTCGTCGGAGATCCGCACCGAGTATGTGTCCTCGAGCTCCTGCACGAGCGTGTAGAGGTCGAGCGAGTCCGCCTCGAGGTCCTCCTTGAACCGCGATCCCTCCTCGATCCGCGAAGGGTCGACGTCGAGCTCGTCCGCTAGGTGTGCGCGGATCAACGCGAAGACTTCCTCTCGCGAGCGCATACATGCAGCAGGCTAACGCGGTACGCGGACGCGGGCGGACGGTGGCGAGCGCCGCTCACTCCGCGAGAGCCCCGTGCGCCCGCTCCTGCAATGCGGCCGGCGCGGCCCTCAGCACGCCCGCCGCCTCTAGCGCAGCATGCGTGCGCGCGACCACGTCGTCCTGCACGCCGCGCTGCGCCCGCACGATCGCCTCGGCGAAGCCGCGCCGCGTGAAGCGCCCATGCGGGATCACGGCGAGCCTGCGCAGTCCGAGGAGATAGGCGCCGCCCTGGGCTTCGGGGTCGATCGCTCCCCGGAACTCGCGCAGAGCAGGGCGCAGCAGGAGCCCGCCGAGGCGGGAGCGCCACGAGGAGAGCGCGACGTCGCGGATCGCTCCGAGCACCGTCGCCGAGACGCCCTCCGTGAGCTTCAGCGCGATGTTGCCGGTGAAGCCGTCGCTGACGACGACGTCCACCGCTCCGCGCGGCACGTCTGCGCCCTCGATGTTGCCCGCGAACTCCAGCAGCGCAAGGCTCGCTCGATCACCACGAGCCGGCATCGCCGCAAGGCGGCTCAGCTCTTCGTGCGCACGCACCACGCGCTCGCTGCCGCGCTCCGCCTCCTCCCCATTCGAGAGCAGCGCCACGCGCGGGCGCTCGATCCCGAGCACCGCCTGCGCGAACGCCGCTCCCATGAACGCGAACTGCACGAGGTGCTCCGGCCTCGCTTCGCTGTTCGCGCCGACGTCGAGCAGCGTCACAGGCCGCTCGCTCGCGGGCGTCGGCAGCGGCAACGCGAGCGCCGGCCGGTGGATGCCGCGGGCGCGCTTGATGTTGAAGAGGCCCGCGGCCAGCGCCGCGCCCGTGCCCCCCGCGCAGACGAGCGCCTGAGCTTCGCCGACTGCGACGGCGTGCGCGGCCCTCACGATCGACGCGTCCTTGTGCGTACGCACCGCGCGCACGGGGTCGGGCTCCTTTGCGATCGACAGCGGCGCGTCCACGACCTCGACGCCAGCCGGTGCCTGGCCGATCTCTTCGCGGGGGCCAAAGAGGATCACGCGAACCCCCTGCCCCGCCGCGATCGCGGCGCCGGCCGCGACCTCGCCGGGACCGAGGTCGGCGCCGTTCGCGTCGACTGCGACGATCGGCTGGGAAGAACGGTCCGGCAGGTCCCGGCTACTCGCCGTGCTCGTGCTCGTGGCCGTCTCTGGCGAGCACCTCACGGCCTGCGTAGGTGCCGCACACCGGGCACACGCGGTGCGCACGTCGCGGACTCCCGCAGCGCGGGCACGCGCTCAGCTTCGGCGGCGTCGCCTTGTGCTGGGCGCGGCGCTTGGCGGTGCGACTGTGGGATTGCTTGCGCTTCGGTACGGCCATCGTTCGGACAGGCTAGCGAACGGCTCAATCGAGTCTTAGCTCGCGGAGCGCCGCCCACCGCGGGTCAGGCTCCGCGTCGTGGTGATGATCTGGCCCAACCTCGCTCAGGTCAGCGGCGCACACGGGGCAGAGTCCCGGGCAGTCCTCGCGGCAGAGGATCTTCGCAGGCAGGCTAAGGACGAGCGCGTCCCGGGCCCACGCCGCGAGGGCGAGCACGTCATCCTCGACGTAGGGGCTCACGAGGTCTTCCTCGACAGCCGCGGCCTCCTCGGCGGCGCCGGTTTCCACCTCGCGCGCCTCGACCTCGACGCGTCGCGCGGCGTCTTTGAGGCACCGCATACACGGGCCGCGCACGACGGCCGCAAAGTTCAAGCGGAATGCGTAGCCCCGACCGCTCAGGCGCGAGACGTCGAGATGCACGGGCACGAGCGACGGCTCCACCGAGTACTCCTCGCCCGCGAAGCGCAGCTCCCCGATCGGGACCTCGAAGTCCATGCGCCGGCCCGCCCCCGAGCTCAGACCTAGCGAGGAAAGGTCCAGCTTCTCGAGCCGTGGAGACATCGCCTCAGGCTAGCGCGCTGATCGCGCCCCCAGCGCGCGCCCTACGCTTGCTTGCTGAGCTCGCGCTTGAGGATCTTCCCCGACGCATTGCGGGGCAGTTCGGAGAGGAAGACGACGTCGCGCGGAACCTTGTAGCGAGCGAGATTCTGCTTCACGAAATCCTTCACCTGGTCCGCGGTGAGCTGCGATCCGTTGCGGGTGACGACGAATGCGCGCAGCCGCTGGCCGAACTCTGGGTCCTCGACGCCGACGACCGCCACCTCTTCGACACCGTCATGTTTCGCGAGCAGATCCTCCACCTCGCGCGGGTAGACGTTCTCACCCCCCGAGACGATCATCTCGTCGTCGCGTCCGTCGACGAACAGGCGCCCCTGGGAGTCGAAGTGGCCCACGTCGCCGGTGTGTGTGAGGCCGGCGACGACCTCCTTGCCGCCGCCGTCGGTGTAGCCCTCGAATACAAAGCTGTTCGCGGTGAAGATCCGGCCGCGTTCGCCGCGCGTGACCTCGCGGCCCTGGTCATCGAGCAACCTCACGATCGTCCCCCGCGGCGGGCGCCCCGCGGTGCCCGGCGCCGCCCGCAGGTCGGTCGGGCTCGCGACCGTCGCCCACGCGACCTCGGTCGTGCCATAGAGGTTGTAGAGGACCTCGCCGAAATTGTCCATCACGCGGTTCGCGAGCTCCCCGGGCAGCGCAGAGCCCGAGCTCGCGATCACTCGCAGGCTGCTCACGTCGTAGCGCGCGAGCGTCTCGGGCGGCAGCTCGAGCATCCGCTGCAGCATGACCGGCACGACGACGAGCGCACTCGCGCGGTGCTCGGCGACCGCGCGCAGCGTCTGCTCGGGATCGAAGCGCCGACGCAGCACGAGCGTCGAGGACAGCGGCAGCGAGAGCATCAGGTGCGCGAAGCCCCACGAATGGAACAACGGCGCCGCGATCACGGTCGTCTCGAGCGCGTGCAGCGGGATGCTCGAGAGCACCGTGGCGGCGGGCTCGACCGATTCCGGCGGGCGCCGCATTGCGCCCTTCGGCGTGCCCGTCGTCCCCGAGGTGAGAATCACCACGCGGCCGCGCTTCAGCGGGGGCTCGAGCGGCGAGCTGTCGCCCTCCGCGATCAGCTGCTCGAGCGCGGTGTCAGCGGGCGCCGTGGCCGGCTCGTGATACGCGACGAAGCGCGTCAGGTCGCTTGCCCCCTCGGCGACGAGCGAGCTGAATTCCTCGTCGTAGATGAGTGCCTTCGTGCCCTCGCGCTCGAGCACGGCCGCGATCGCCGGAGCACCGAACTCGGTGTTCAGAAACAGCGCGTCCGCACCCAGCTTCACGACCGCCACGGCCCCATCGATGAAGCCGCGATGGTTGCGGCACATGATCGCGACGCCGTCGCCTTCGCCGATCCCGCGCCGCGCGAGCGCGTTCGCGAGGGCGTTCGTACGCGCGTCGAGCTCGGCAAAGGTGAGCGTGCCGTGCTCGTCGACGATCGCTATGCGGTTCGGATAGCGAATCGCCGCGGTGATGTAGCCACTCGCCATCGAGCGCCCCCAGCGTTTGAGCGTGTCGAGCGAGCGAATCGCCCGGCTGGGGAGCATCGGCCGGATCACGCCCGCACGCACGAGCGTCTCCGCGACCTTCATCCGTTTTGCCATTCGCGCGTTCATCGTCACATGTCCACGTCCGCCCTCGTCCGCCTTCCGCGCGGTCTGGACGCGAAGGGTCTGCCGGCTGGCGCTAGCTGACCTCGGCGGGTTCGTCCTTGCCCTGCAACCGCTCCCTCCCGCGCTGTACCGCGGCGATGAACTTGGAGAGATTTACCTCCAGCGTGTTGAGGATCTCGTCGGCGTAGTCCTCCGCGCCGAGTCGGATCTCGCGCTCGCGTGCTCGAGCGTCCTCGACGATGTCCTCCGCGGCGCGCTCGGCCTGCTTGGTGATCTCCTCCTGGCCGACGAGCCGCTGCTGGCGCTCGCGTGCCTCCTTGACGATGCGCTCCGCCTCGCGCTTTGCCTCCGCGAGCATCTCCTGACGCTCCTTGACGATCCACCGCGCCTGCTTGATCTCCTCCGGGATCGTCGCGCGCATCTGGTCGAGGATGTCGTAGATCTCCTCCTTGTCCACGCGCACCTGATCGGTGAGCGGGACCGCTCGCGCGTTGTGCACGAGGTCATCGAGCTTGTCGATCAGTACCAGAACATCCATCGCTTACGCCGCCGCCAATCGCCGCTGCCTAGATTTCATCAACGCTTGAGCTCTTCTTGCAAGCGCTTCGCCACAACGGGGGGCACCAGGTTGTCGATCTCTCCGCCGAATATCGCGAGCTCCTTCACGCCGCTCGAAGAAAGGAAACTGTACTTGGGTGAGGCCATGAGGTAAATGGACTCTATCTGCGGAGCCTGCTGGCGGTTCAGCTGGTTCATCTCGAGCTCGTACTCGAAGTCGGAGATCGCGCGCAGTCCCTTCACGATCACCTTCGCGCCGACGCGCTCGGCGAACTCCACGACGAGCGTCCTGAACGACTCCGCGCGCACGCCCTCCATGTCGCGCACCGCCTCTTCGATGAAGGCCACGCGCTCCTCCGCCGAGAACAGCGTCTTGCCCTTGCGCACCGGGTGGTTGACGACCGCGACGACGACCTCGTCATACAGCGCGGCGGCACGGCTGATGATGTCCAGATGGCCGTTTGTGACAGGGTCGTAGGACCCTGGGCAGACCGCGATCTCGCTCAAGCGCGAACCACCTCGTGATCGGAGTGCGTGCCGCTGCCCGCGCGCCCCGATGCACGGCGGCGCGCACAGCAGCGGAGCTCAAGCTCGGCGATGGATTGTGATGAGGGTGTCGCCATAGCGGCGTTCCTGCTCGATCGGCAGCTCGAGGGCCAGCGGCGCCCGCCGATCGCTCTCGACGACCACGCGTGCGGCCTCGTTGAGTAGCGCGGGAAGCGTGTCTCGTAGCACGTCCGCCCAGTCCTGTGCTTGCCGGTAAGGAGGATCGATGAAGACGAGATCGTACGTTTCCCCGCGCCTTCGTGCAGTGCGGATGCCCACGCGTGCCTCGGCATGCCGCGCGAGCGCCTCGCCCCGCCCGAGCTCGAGGGCGCGCAGATTTGCCCGCAGCGCGGCGTACGACGCCGCGTTGCGCTCCACGAAGACCGCGCGCCGGGCGCCGCGCGAGAGCGCCTCGATACCGAGCGCGCCGCTGCCGGCGAAGAGGTCGAGTACCTCGGCGCCGCTCACGTCGGAGAGCATCGAGAAGAGCGCCTCGCGCACGGCCTCCGCGGTCGGCCGCGTAACGGCGCCGCGCGGGGCGCGCAGCCGCCTTCCGCCCAGGCGTCCCGCGATCACGCGCATCGCGCCCGCCTCTCACGCAGCACGCTCAGGGACGAATCGGCGCGAGCGCCTCGGCGCCGAAGGCCCGCCCGAGCTCGTGCCGCAAGAGCGCATGCTCGGGTGCACAGAGCTCCGCGTCGCAAGCCATGATCTGCTCCGCGCACGCGCGTGCCCGCAGGAGCAGCGCGGCATCCTCGGGCAGCCGCGCGAACCGGTAGGCGACGCTCCCGGACTGACGGATGCCCACGATCTCGCCGCGCCCACGCAGCTCGAGGTCGATCTCCGCCAGCTTGAATCCGTCCGCATGCTCGGCAAGCGCGCGCAGGCGTCGTGAGTGGACGGCTGCGGGAGCGGTCATGAGGATGCATGCGGATGGATGCTTACCGCGTCCGACTCGCCCGCGCAGCTGGTGCAGCTGCGAGATCCCGAAGCGCTCGGCGTTCTCGACGACCATCACCGTCGCGTTGGAAACGTCGATCCCGACCTCGATCACCGTCGTCGAGACGAGGACCTGCGCCTGCCCGCGCGCGAACGCGGCCATCGCCGCCTGCTTCTCCGCGGGGCGCATCTGACCGTGCAGCAGCGCGAGCCGAAAGCCCTTGAGCTCGCCGCGAGCCAGGCGTCGGAGCTCCTCCTCGGCGGCACGCGGCTCTGAGCCCGCCGCGACCGCGTCCGCGGCGCCGTCCTCGGGCTCGCTCACGAGCGGGCAGACGACATATGCCTGCCGACCGGCTGTGAGCTCGGCGCGCAGCGCCTCGTAGGCACGGGCGCGCGCCCCCGCGCCCGTCACGACGCGCGTCCTCAGCGCGCCGCGGCCACGCGGGAGCGTCCGCAGGATGCTCACGTCAAGATCGCCGTAGGTCGCGAGCGCGAGCGTCCGCGGGATCGGCGTCGCGGTCATGTGCAGGACGTGCGGTGCGCGAGGCGCCTCTGCGTCGATCCCGCCCTTCTGCTCCAGCAATGCGCGCTGACGAACGCCGAAGCGGTGCTGCTCGTCGACAACCGCCACCGCGAGCGAGCGGAACACCACGTCCGGCTCGATGAGTGCGTGCGTGCCGACGGTGATCGACGGACCTCCTGCGGCGAGCTCACGTAGGAGCGCGCGGCGCACGCGCGCCGGAGTCGAGGAGGACAGGAGCGCGAGCGGCACGGCGTCCTCGCGGAGGAGCTCGGCAAGCGTCCCGAAGTGCTGTTCCGCGAGCGTCTCTGTGGGCGCCATCAGCACGGCCTGATGGCCGTTCTCGACGGCGCGGAGCATCGCGTAGGTCGCGACCACGGTCTTGCCGCTCCCAACCTCGCCGATGAGCAGGCGCTGCATCGCGCAGTCGCTCGCGAGATCGGCGTCGATCGTGCGCACCGCGCCGCGCTGGTCGGCGGTCAGCGAGAACGGCAGGCCCTGCGAGAGCCAGCGCTCGCTGCGTGAGCGCTCGCCGCTCAGCGTCGCCGCGCCCAGGCTCGCCCTGCGCAGCGCGCGCCTGCGGAGCAGCACGAGCTGGCCGAGCAACAGCTCCTCGTAAGCGAGCCGGCGGCGGCCAAGCTCGCGCGCGGCGGCGTCCTCGAAGAAGTGAAGGGCGCCCAGCGCGCCTGCCTTGTCCGGCAAGCTCGGCGCAGAACGCGCGGACGCCGGAAGCGCCTCCACGAAATCGTGCAGCGATCCCCGTGACGCACGTACGAGCGAGGCGATCTGGGTCGAGCTCACACCCTCGCTCGCCGGGTAGTGGGCGACTCCGTCGCCCGCCGCCCAGGCGCTCGACTGATCCCCGTCGGGCGCGTGGCTCCACACGCGCATCGTCCCGCTGTCATCCAGCTTGCCGTGCAGCAGCAGCCGCGTGCCAGGCGCGTAGCGGCGCGCGAGCCATGGCTGGTTGAAGAAGGCGGCGCGCAGCGTGCCGCTGTCATCGAACACCGTCGCCTCGACGAGCGGCCGCTGGCCGCGTCGCCGCAATGTGCGGGTGCGGATCGAGCGCACCTCGACGGAGACCGTCGCCTGATCCCCCGGCGCGAGCGCCTCGAGCGCGCGCAGCGCGCGATGCTCGCGCGGCAGGTGCTCGAGCAGCTCTCCCACGCAGGTGACCCCGGCGGCCGCGAGACCGGCCCGCAGCTTCGCCGATTTCACCTCGAGCGGCGCGTCCAGGCGCGAGGGCCGGGGCGTGCGCACGGGGGCGCCCACCAGCTCGCCGGGCGTCAGCCGAACACTCGTGGCGAACGCCAACGGGCCGCCGCGCTCAGGTCCAAGCGCTCGCGGCGCCGCGGCGGCCGCCCGCGAGCGACGCGGGACCGGGGTCGGTGCGGCGGCAGACATGAGCCGCGCGCATCATGAAGTCCGCGGCGGTCGTTACGAGCGGGCTACTCGGCGGCCAGCAGCCACCAGTATGCGTCCTGCCCACCGCTTCGCAGCTCGAGCTCGACATCGCCGAGGTGCCCGTCGATCGCGCCTTCAACGGCGGCGGGATCGAGCGGCGCATTCCGACCCGCGAGCACGCTCATCGAGCTCCGCGCCATCCGCGAGCCTCGCAAGCACGTTGCGCAGCGTCTCGCCGGGATCGCCCCACGCCACGACCTCCTCGTCGACGAAGCCGACCGCGTCGCCCTGTCGGAAGCGCCCGCTGCGATCGTCGCGCGCGGCCTCCGCCACAGCGCCGGTCCGCACCGCCGCGAGCGCCTCGGTGAGCGCCTGCGCGTTGCGCTCGACGCCCTGCTCGGGCATCAGCGCGACCGCCGCCGCGAGCGCCGCCTGCTGGCTCGTGACCATCACCACTGCGACCTGACGCTCGGAGAGCTCCGCGGCGCGTTCCGCGGCCATCATCACGTTCGGGCTGCATGGCAGCACGACGACCTCCTCGGCGTCGACCTCGTGGATGGCCGCCAGCACCTGGTAGGTCGACGGATTCAGCGTCGGCCCGCCGTCGATCGTGTGCACGCCCAGCTCCGCGAAGAGCTGCGCGAAGCCAGCGCCGTTGACCACCGCGACCGCACCGCAACGACCCTGCCGCATTTCCGCGTGACCAGGAGCGGACGCCGTGTCGCCCTGCTCGCTCATCGCGTCCGCCTCGCCGGATCCGGAGCGCATCAGCCGCTGGCTGCGACCCGCGGCCTGCGCATGCATGTCGCCGACGTCGAGGTGCGAGACCTCGCCGGCGTCAGCGAAGACGGCCGTTGCGCGCTCGGGGTCGTCGGTGTGCACGTGCACCTTCAGCGTTCGCGAGTCGCCGACCACCAGCACGGAGTCGCCGAGCTCCTCGAGCGGCGCGATGAACTCGCCGTGCGCGAGGCCGCGGCCCGTGACCGCGAAGTTCGTGCAGTAGCGGTAGGTGCTCGACTCGTGCTCGGGATGCGACACGCGCGCCGGTGCGTGGTGCTCGAGTGCCGGCGGCTCGTCGCCGCGAAGCGCGGCTACGACGCCCGCGAAGACCAGGGTGAGAGCGTATCCGCCGGCGTCTACGACGCCCGCCTCGCGCAGCGTCGGCAGCAGCTCCGGGCCGTGCTTCACCGATTCCTCGCCCACGCCGAGCGCGCGCTCGAGGACCGTCGCGATCACGGCGTCCTGCTCGGGCGCCTCCGTCGTGGGGCCGAGGCGAGTGCTGTCGGGGGCGTGTGCCACGTCGGCGACGATCTTGTGCGCCATCTCACGCGCGACCGTGAGGATGGTCCCCTCCGCGGGCTCGCGCACGGAGGAATACGCGCGGTTGGCGGCATTCAGCAGTGCGGCGCCGATCAGCGCGGGGTCGATCAGCTGGCCGGGCCGCGAGACGAGCTCTTCCGCCGCCCCGCGGATCAGCTGCGAGAGGATCACGCCGGAGTTCCCGCGCGCGCCGAGCAAAGCCGCGCGCGCCACGGACTCCACGATCTCCTCGCGCCTGAGCTCGTCGATCGCGCGATTGCCCTTCCCGAGCTGCAGGTTGTCGAGCTCCGCGAGCACCGCGCGGAGCGTGAGCGCCATGTTGTCCCCCGTATCGCCGTCGGCGACCGGGAAGACGTTGAGGTCGTTGACCTCCTCGCGTCGCGATTCCAGGTGCACAAGGGCGCCGGCGACGGCGGCGCGGAAGCGTCGGAGGTTGTCGGCCTCGACGCCCCACCCCTCCGGGATCCACGGCTCGACGCGCGCGAACCGATCACCGTCGCGAACCAGCTCAGCGGGCTCCTCGACGGCGGCGCCAACCGGCGCTCTCGTGCTCTCAGACCTCGCCCGTCCGCTCGCCTTGTGCCATCAGCGCAATCGGCGGCTAGGGAGCCTTCGTGACCTTCCCTGCCTTCAGGCACCGCGTGCAGACGTAGACGCGTCGCGGCGCACCGCCCACCATGATCCGCACCTTCTGAAGGTTCGGCTCGAAGCGGCGCTTCGTCGCGACCATCGAGTGGCTCCGGCTGTGACCGAACGCCGGTGCCTTGCCGCAGCTATGACATACCCTGGCCATGCGCGGGTGAGTCTAGCCGCTCGCGCAGAGCGACCATCGCAAGGAGCGCTTCAGCGGCAAGCCTGCCCTGGTCGCGCTTGTCGCCCCCCGCGCGCGCGAGCGCCTGCTCCATCGTGCGGCACGTGAGCACGCCGAATGCGCACGGCGTGCGCGTCTCGAGCTGGACCTCCTGGATTCCCTGCGCCGTTGCGGCGCTCACGTACTCGTAGTGGTCCGTCTCGCCCTTGATCACCGCACCCAGGCACGCGACTCCGGCAAAGCGCCCGCAGCCTGCGGCCCAGCGCGCGGCGAGTGGCAGCTCGAAGGCGCCGGGCACCTCGAACGTCTCGATCTCGTGCTCGCCGGCCTCCTCGAAGGCCCGTCTCGCGCCGGCTTCGAGCCGCGCCGCGAGCTCCTCGTAGAAGCGACCGACGACGATCGCGAAACGCTCGCTCAAGCGCCCTCGGCCTCGCTGCGCTCGGAACGGTCCTGCTCGCGCTCGGAGTGCAACAGCTCCTCGTCGAGGTTCAGTCCCTGGTGGTGCAGCGTGTGGCCCATACGCTCAGCCTTCGTGCGCAGGTATGCGGCGTTGTAGCTGTTCGGCGCGGGCTCGATCGGGATCTGCGCCGTCACCGACAGCCCGTAGCCCTCGAGGCCCTTGATCTTCTTCGGATTGTTGGTGAGGATCCGGATCGAGCTGAGGCCGAGGTCGGCGAGGATCTGCGCGCCGATCCCGTAGTCGCGCAGATCAGCGGGCAGGCCGAGGCGCTCGTTCGCCTCGACGGTGTCGAGTCCGTCCTCCTGCAGGCGGTAGGCGCGCAGCTTGTTCAGCAGGCCGATCCCACGACCCTCCTGCGAGAGATAGAGCAGCACGCCGAGGCCCTCCCGCTCGATCATCGCGAGCGCCGACGTCAGCTGCTCGCCGCAATCGCAGCGCAGCGAGTGAAAGACGTCGCCTGTGAGGCACTCAGAGTGCACGCGCACGAGCACGTCCTCCTGCCCGGCGACCTCGCCCTTGACGAGTGCGACGTGATGCTTGTCGTCCACGAGCGAGCGATACCCGAAGACCTGAAAATCCCCGAAGACGGTCGGGAGGTGCGTCGAGACGACCTGCTGTATGAGCCTGTCATGGCGCCGGCGGTAGGCGATGAGGTCGGCGATCGTGATCATCTTCAAGCCGTGGCGCACGCAGTAGTGCTCGAGTTCCGGCACACGCGCCATCGACCCGTCGGGGTTCATGACCTCGCAGATCACGCCGGCGGGTATGAGCCCCGCGAGTCGCGCGAGGTCCACGCTCGCCTCGGTGTGCCCCGTGCGCTCCAGCACGCCGCCCGCTCGCGCCTTCAAGGGGTTGACGTGGCCGGGCTGCACGAGGTCGCGCGGCCTCGTCGAGGGGTCGATCGCAACCTGCATCGTGTGCGCCCGATCCTGCGCGGAGACGCCCGTCGTGACTCCGTCGCGGGCCTCGATCGTGACCGTGAACGGCGTCTGCAGCGCGGATTCGTTCTTCGCCGTCATGAGCTCGAGGCCGAGCTCCTCGCAGCGCTCGGGGGTGAGCGCGAGGCAGATCCATCCGCGCCCCTCCTTCGTCATGAAGTTGATCGCCTCCGCGGTGACGAACTGGGCCGCCATCACGAGGTCGCCCTCGTTCTCGCGCTTGGCGTCGTCGCAGACGACGACCATCCGCCCTGCGCGGATCTCTTCCAGCGCCTCGTCGATCGTGGCGAAAGCGCTCGTGGTGGTGGTGTCGCTGTGGCTCATCTCAGGCGTCCCGTCCCTGCTCGAGCAGGCGCTCGACGTATTTGGCAAGAACGTCCATCTCCAGGTTAACCCGGTCGCCGACCGCGGCCGTCCCGAGCGTCGTCCGGCCGCAGCGTCTCGGGGATCAGCGCGACCGAGAAGCGCGTGTCCTCCACCGCGCTCACGGTTAGGCTCACGCCGTCGACGGCAACGGAGCCCTTCTGCACGATGTAGCGGGAGAGCTCCGGCGGCAGCTCGATCGTGAGCACCCGCGAGAACCCCTCCTCGCGAATCGCGTGCACGGTGCCCACGCCGTCGACGTGCCCCTGCACGATGTGACCTCCGAGGCGCCCGTCCGCCCGCAGCGGCGCCTCGAGGTTCACGGGCGCGCCCGCGGCGAGCGCGCCGAGCGTCGAGCGCGCGAGGGTCTCGTTGACGGCCTGCGCGGTGAACGAGCGATCATCGGCGCTCGTCGCAGTCAGGCAGACGCCGTTGACGGCCACCGAGTCGCCGGGCGCGAGCTCGCGCGCGAGCTCAGCGACGATGGCCAGCGTCGCGCCGTCGGCGTCGCGCTGTACGGCGGTGACCTCGCCGCGCTCCTCGATCAGGCCCGTGAACAGCGGCTCACCACTCGCGCAGGCGGGCTGAGATCAGCAGGTCATCGCCGACGCGCTCCCAATCGAACGCGAGCGCGCGGTGAGCTTCGGCGATCAGCTCCACGCCTTCTCCCTCCATCGGGTCGCGCGCCGTGCGACCACCGAGGAGGATCGGCGCGAGGAAGAGTCGCACCTCATCGATCTCGCCCGCATCCAGGAAGGCCCCCGCGAGATGCGGGCCGCCCTCGAGCAGCACCGAGGTCATGCCGAGCGTGCCCAGCTGGTCCAGCGCCGAGCAGACCCGCGCGGGCTCGTTCTCACCGGTCGCGACGAGCACGTGTGCGCCGGCCGCCTCGAGCGCATCGATGTCCGCGCGCGCAGCCGCCCGCGAGACGACGACGATAAGTGGGATCGCGGACGCGGCCGCAACGAGCCGCGAGCTCGTGGGCAGCCGAGCGAGCGAGTCGAAGACCACACGCCGGGGCTGATGCTCGGGGGCCACCGGGTCTCCCTGCGGCCGCGCGGTGAGCTGCGGATCGTCCGCGAGCGCGGTGCCGATGCCGACGACCACCGCGTCGAGCGCCGCGCGCCAGCGGTGGGCGAGCATGCGGCTCTCCTCGCCGCTGATCCATTGCGAGTCCCCGGCACGCGTCGCGACCTTGCCGTCGAGCGTCATCGCGAGCTTCAAGAGCACCCATGGCCGCCCGACGCGCGCGTGCTTGCGAAAGGGCTGGTTGACGAGCCGCGCGGCACTCGCGAGCTCCCCGTCGGCCACCACCACCTCGACCCCCTCGTCGCGCAGGATGCCGAGTCCGCGGCCGCTCGCCTTCTCGCTCGGGTCATCCGAGGCGACGGCCACGCGCTTGATGCCCGCGCGCACGATCGCGTCCGTGCAGGGCGGGGTCTTGCCCTCGTGACAGCAGGGCTCGAGCGAGACATAGAGCGTCGCGCCGCTCAGGTCCGCATCGCCGCAGGCCGCTATCGCATTGACCTCCGCGTGCGGGCCGCCGAAGCGTTCGTGCCACCCCTCTCCCAGCACCGTGCCGTCGCGTGCGACGACCGCTCCCACCATCGGGTTCGAGCGCACCAGCCCCGATCCCCGCCCAGCGAGCTCGATCGCGCGCCGGAGGTGGACGCTGTCCGCATCGGTCTTCAGTGACATGTGCCCGGCACGGAGGATAGCCCGCGGCCCTGCCTAGCAGGCAGCCAGGCCGGGCCGCGCATCGTCCGCGCGGGCGTTACGGGGCCCGCGCGCAGCTTCCGCCAGCCAACCGATACACCGTCATTTCGGGGCCCGGAAGGCGATCGGCAAGCGGGTAGTAGTCGAAGGACCAATCGAAGTTGAAGGTGCCGGGCGGCTTCCCGCCCGCGTAGGGCGAGATCCGATAGACGACCTTCCCGTCGCGTTCCAGCGCGCGGTAGTAGTCGATCGCGGAGCGCGCTTCGCTCGGATCCGCGAACGCACGTCCCGCCTGCTGCGAGCTCGTGAGCACCCAGCAGTAACCCTGCTGCTCGTAGTAATCGATCGTCGCCGGCGAGAGCGTGTGCTCGTAGTCCTCGACGCGCGCGTAGCGTCGCTCGACGCGCCAGCGGCCAGATCCGGCAGGCCCGACGGGGGCGACGCGCGCGAGCAGCGAGGGGTAGACGCTCCAGCGATCGTGCGCGGAGCGGGGACGCAAGGTTCTCGCGCGCGGACCCAGCGCAGGGTCTTCGTGGAGCCATGCCTGGGGCACGACCGGCTCCGGGACGATCCGCGAGCCGGCCGGGAGGTGTGCGAGCAGCCATGTGCGCGTGCTCGCGCGCGTGTCGGCGCGCGAGAGGACGAGGTCGCCGTGCACGCTGTAGACCAGCCCCTGAGCGAGCAACGCGGCGACCGCGAGCGCGGCCGCGGCGGCATACGCAATCGGCGCTGGGCGCGTGAAGCGCCGCACCACCGCGTCCACGAGCGTGAGCGCGAAGAACGCAGCGAGCAGGCAGGCGACCGGCAGGAGCGGCATCAGCCAGCGCCCGAAGAAGCGTTCCTGGGTGCCCATGAAGACGAGGTAGGCGACGATCATCGGGGTTAGAAGCCACGCGACGCGCCGGTCCTTGAACCACACCGCGACGGCACCGCCCAACGCGGCGATCGCGGGCACGAACCCGAGCCCCCATGTGAGCGTCCACGCGTAGTACAGGAGGCCGAGCTCGTGCGGCGAGCCGAGCTTCCCCCCGGCTTCTTCGGCGACGGCGGACTCGTGCGCGAGTTCGTGGAGGAAGCTGTGAGCGTCCAGCAGCGCGTACGGGTTGGCGATCAAGAACGCGAGCAGCGCGAGCAGCGCCGCGAGCGCGAGGCCGGCGAACGGACTGAACGGGACCCGTCTGGTCCGGTGCCCGGGCGCGGGTGCGCGCGAGCGCGCCGTCCGGTAATGGATCGCGGTGGCCACGATCAGCGGCAGCACGACGATGCCTGCCGTGTACTTCGTCGCCGCGCCCAGGCCGAGACCGAGGCCCGCGAGCGCATAGTCGCGCGCCCGGCCCTGTCTCATCACGCCGGCGGCACCCACAAGCGATGCCGTGAGCGGCACCAGCGCCGGGACGTCGTTCAGCGCGAGATGCGAATAGAAGACGGGGAGGAAGGCGACCCCCTCCAGCGCCGCAGCGAGCAGGCCGACGCCGCGGCTGAAGAGGCGACTGCCGAGCACGTAGAGCAGCCAGACCGCGAGCATCCCGAGGACCGCGACGGTCACGCGCGCGACGAGGTAGACCTCGCCCGGGTGGAGCGCCGCTTCGCGAGTGACGCCCGCGTACCCGCCGAAGAGCGCCGCGAAGATGCCGTGGAGGAGATAGGTGAGGGCGGGCGGGTTCGCGAAGTAGTGCGGGTTCAGGTTCGTGCCCGACATTTCGATCGCGCGGGGTACGAAGTGGGCCGCTTCGTCGACGTCGTAGACGTATGGCAGCCCCTCCTTGACGCCCCACAGTCGCAGCGCAAGCGCGCCCGCGAGCACGACGGCGAGCGCCGCCCAGACGAGATACGCGCGCTGCGATCCACGGCCTCCCGCGGGCCCTCCTGCCGCCCCGCGCCGCGAGCGCGGACGCGGGTGCTCACCGCGCACATCCGCTGCCGGTGCCACCGGCAGCGGGGGAGGCGGGCCGGCGGCCGATGCGCGCAGGCGCTCGCCGGACGGCTCAGCAGTTGGCATAGACGGAGTAGTAGTGACCCGTGTAGATGCGAGCGAAGCCCGCCGCGGGCACCTGGTCGCGTGGGTCGTCGCCGGGATCGACGATCGCCTCGAAGAAGACCGCCGCGCCGAGCGGGAACACCGCGACGCTTCCGCGCTGCAGGGTGGCGGCCAGTCGCGGATCGCCCGCGAGCGCCTCGCTGTGCGCCTGGCTGCGCGCTACGACGGCGACGGGTGAGGAGCCGAGAATCCAGCGCGCGTCGGGGATCAGCTTGTTGTCCGGGAGCGAGAGCACCGGGCAGCGCGCCAGCGTGCGCTTGACCTGCACGTTTGCGAGCGCGCGCGCGAGACCCTCGTGGAAGTCCTCGTGGTAGGCCATCGTCGTCGAGAGTTCGGAGACGTGGAAGGTGGAGAGGACATTCGCGGCGCCGTAGAGGACGAGCACGGCCGCGCCCGCCATCCATGCGAGGCGCAGCCGCGAGCCACGTTTGAGCATCGACCACCCGCCGAGTGCGACGGCGGCGAACACGAGCGCCACCGTCGCTCCCCCGAGCAGATAGCGGTTGATGACCGACGCGCCGAGTGCGCCCTCGGCCAGGAACACGCCGAGCAGGATCAGCAGCGTCGCGAACGGAATGAGCGCGCGCCGCGGGGCAAGCCAGAGCGCGAGCGCAGTGCCGGCGAGAGCGCCGATCACGACGGGCAGCTTGTCGATCCGCACGGCAAAGCTCCACATCGAGCCGAGCACGCCCGAGAGCCCCTGCGTGCGTTCGAGTTCGCCTGCGAGTTCGGTCGTCTGGTGCAGCGAATGCAAGGGGTCGCCGGTGACGACCGCGTCGAAGATCACCCAGATCACGGGCGCGAGCAGCGCGAGCGCGAGGTAGAGCAGGCACGTGCGCCTGTCGATCCTGCGCGCCGGCGCACGGCGGGGCCACACGCACCACAGCCAGTAGGCGCCGCTGAGGACCCATGCATCGGGGCGCAGCAGGCCGGCGGCAGCCAGCAGCACGAACACCACGGGACCACGGCGGGCGCGCTCGACCTCGAGCGCGAGCGCCCACACGACGAGCGCGAGATAGGAGATGTCCAGGTACCCCTGGACCGTGAGGTTCTCGTCGAAGAAGCGCGTCAGCATGAGCAGCGCCGCGAACCACCCCACGACCGGCCCGAAGCTCGCCTTGCCGACCCTGTACATCCCCGCGACGAGCGCGACGAACGACGCGAGTGCGCCGGCAATCATCAGACGGGCGCCCGCGGCGCCGAAGAGCGAGCAGAAGGCGCCGAAGGCGATCGCGAGCGGGTGCTCCGTGGGGGCTCGGTAGACGGCGAGGTCGGGGAGATGGCCGTGGAGCAGGTCGCGGCCCCAGAGCAGCGCGTAGAAGGAGTCGTAGGTCGGATACGTCGGGAACGCGATGAACACGACCAGCGCCGCGAGCGCGAGCGCGCCGAGCGCGACCCGTGCGATCAACTCGCTCGCGTCGCCTCCGGGACGCAGGCGCACGGGAACGGCGCGCAGCCACGCGGGCCGCGGCGCGGATGCTGCATCCGGGATCAGCGTCGCGCTTTCCATGGAATCTCTATGCCACCGTTACGCAGGGCCGGAAGATGGGCCTATCTTTTGGGATACTCGGTGGTCGGATACGGCTCGCTCGCGCAGTCTATGGGAGGCACCACACCGCCTCGCCACCTCCAGTAGCCATGAAGCTCATCATTCAGATCCCGTGCTTTAACGAGGCCGGGCAACTACCGCAGACGCTCGCCGATCTGCCCCGCCGCGTCGACGGCATCGACGAGGTGCAGTGGCTCATCGTCGACGATGGCTCCACCGACGAGACGGTCGCTGTGGCGCGTGCGCACGGCGTCGACCACATCGTTCGACTCACGAACAACAAGGGCCTCGCGAGCGCGTTCCAAGCCGGCCTCGACGCGTGCCTGAAGCTCGGCGCCGACGTGATCGTCAACACGGACGCCGACAACCAGTACTACGGGCCGGACGTCGCTCGCCTCGTCGCGCCGATCGTCGCGGGGCGCGCTGACATGGTCGTGGGCGACCGCGAGGTCCGCGCGAACGAGCACTTCTCTGCGCGCAAGCGGCTGCTGCAGCGGCTCGGCTCGTGGGTCGTCCGTCAGGCCTCCTCCACTTCGGTGCCCGACACCACGTCGGGGTTCCGCGCGTACAACCGCGAGGCGGCGATTCAGATGCTCGTGGTGTCGCGGTTCACGTACACGCTCGAGACGATCATCCAAGCGGGCAAGCTGCTCGTCGCGACCGACCACGTACCCGTACGCACCAACGCTCCGACGAGGCGCTCGCGCCTCTTCCCATCGACATGGGCCTACGTGCGCCGCAACGCGATCGCGATCTTCCGCATCTACGCGCAGTACGAGCCGCTACGTGTGTTCTGGAGCCTCGCGGCGCTCATCTTCCTCGCGGCGCTAGGGGTGTGGATTCGCTTCATCGTCGCGTTTGCCGAAGGCAGCGGCAGCGGCCACGTGCAATCGCTCATCCTCGGCGCCGTGCTCTTCATCGCCGCCGTCGTGCTCTGGGCGCTCGGCGTGATCGGCGATCTGCTCGCGGCGCAGCGGGTGATGACACAGCGGACGTTCGAGCGCGTGCGCCGCATCGAGCTGCAGCTGGGCGTCGCGCCCTCGCATTACGAAGCCGGCGCGCCCGCAGGAGCGATGGAAGCCGCGGGTGCGCGGGGGCTGCTCGAGGGCTGGGAGCGCCCCTCCGAGCACGAGGAGGACGATGCGGCGAGCGAGGCAGTGAGACGGTGAGCGGCGCCACGACCGACGCGTCGCGCGCGGGTCTGACCGTCTCCCGCGACGGCGTCGTCACCGGCAACACCTACGACAAGTACGGGTCGCAGAATCCCGTTGTGCGGCGGCTCATGGGGCGCTTCGAGCGCGACCTCGACGAGCTGCTGCGACGCGCCGACCCGAGCTCGATCCTGGACGTGGGATGCGGCGAGGGGGTGCTCGTGCACCGCTGGGCGCAGTTGCTCGAGGGCAGGCGCATCGTCGGCGTGGACCTCGAGGAGGAGTCCCTGCAGGCGGGATGGTCGGCGCGCCAGGCGCCGAATCTCGAGTTCCGAGTCGCCGAAGCCACCAGCCTTCCGTTCGCCGATGGCGAGTTCGATCTCGTGAGCGCGGTCGAGGTCCTCGAGCACGTTCCGGATCCGCAGCGCGCGCTCGCGGAGATGCGGCGCTGCGCGCAGCGCTATCTGCTCGTCTCCGTGCCGCGCGAGCCGCTGTGGCGGGCGCTCAACATGCTGCGCGGCGCCTACTGGCCCGCGCTCGGCAACACTCCGGGCCACCTCAACCACTGGTCACGGAGCGCCTTCTCGCGTCTGCTCGCAGCAAACGGCGAGCTCGTGGATGTCCGCTCGCCGTTGCCGTGGACGCTCGCGCTGGTGCACGTCTAGGCCGAACCTCATCGGTGCCAACCGAGCGCACCAACGCACAGCCGCCGGGCGCCGAGGCAGGCGGCTCGACGCGCAAGTACGTGAGCGGCGCGCGCATCCTCTCCGTCGGTATCGCCGCGACGGGGCTGCTGACGTTCGCCTACTTCTCGATCGCGAGCCACGTCCTCGGAGCGCGCTCCGCGGCCCGCATCGACGTCCTCTGGTCCGTGATGTTCGTCGTGATCTCGGTGATCTACCGGCCGATCGAACAGCTGCTCTCGCGCACGATCGCGGAACGGCGCGCGCGCGGCCGGCACAGCGAGCCGCTGGGCGTTCCGCTCGCGATCCAGGCGGGCTTCGCGCTCGCGTTCCTGATCGTCGCGCTCGCGCTGCGCGAACAGCTGCTCGAACATGTCTTCCGCGGGTCCGAAGCGCTCTACTGGGTGCTCGTCGTAGGCACGCTCGCGTATGCGGCGAGCTACTTCGCGCGCGGATGGCTGGCGGGGCACGAACGCTTCGGCCTGTATGGCGGCCTCGTGCTGATCGAATCCTTCTCGCGCCTGTGCTTCGCGCTCGCAGTCGCGCTCGGGATCGCCTCCGGTCAGACCGCGGTGGCACTTGGGATCGCCGCGGCGCCCGCGTTCTCGCTGATCGTCGTGCCCGCTGCCTTCGCGCGCGCGGGTCGCGGTGCGCGCGCACCACTCGCGCCTGAGGACGAGACCAATCCGCCGATCACTGCCGATGAGGCGGATGCCGCGCTCGCGGGCCCCGCGACGGAGGCGGTTCAGGAGGCGGCGGCCCACGACAGCGGCCTTTCGCTGCGGCGCGGCGGGCGCTTTGCGGCGGGCGTCTCCGCGATCATGATCTCCGAGCAGACGCTCCTGAACGCCGCCGTCCTCACGGTCGCGCTCACGGCGGGCGACAAGGCGCTCGCCGGGATCGTCTTCAACGTGATGCTCATCGCGCGCGCGCCGCTCCAGCTCTTCCAGGCCGTGCAGACCACGCTTCTCCCTCACCTGACCGGTCTCGAGGTGACCGAGGGACACGAGGCCTTCCACCGTGCCGTGCGCCTGACGGTGCGATGGATCGCGATCTTCGCCGCGGCGGTCGCGCTCGCGCTGCTCGCGGTCGGGCCGCTCGTGATGGAGCATGCGCTCTTCGGGCAGCACTACAGCTACGGACGCGTGGGGCTCGCGCTCGTCGGCATCGGCATGGGCATGCACCTCACGGCGGGGGCCCTCAACCAGGCCGCTCTCGCGCGCGAGCGGACATCGGCGGCGGCGATCTGCTGGCTGATCGCGGCGGTGCTGCTCGTCGCCTGGATGTTCACGCCGGCGGTCTCCAACGAGCTGTTGCGCTCAGAGCTCGGCTACCTCGGCGCGACGAGCATCCTCGCGCTCCTGCTGACGATCCTCTACCGGCGGGGAACGAGCGCCAGCCGACGTCCAGTCGCGGCTCAGGCGCTCCCCACCGAGCGCGCGATGGCGAGATAGGCCTCGCCGGGGTCCCGCGCTCCGAAGATCGCGGCGCCCGCGACGAACAGGTTCGAACCGGACTCGCGGCAGATGGGCGCCGTCTCAGGGTCGATGCCGCCGTCGACCTCCAAGCCCACGCGCTCACCGAGCAGCATGCGGAGCCGCGTCACCTTGTCGGGCGAGCTGGCGATGAACTGCTGGCCGCCCCACCCGGGGTTGACGGTCATGCACAGGGCGACGTCGATCATTCCCGCAGCGTCCTCGAGCGCGCTCGCCGCGGTCCCGGGGTTAACCGCCACGCCCACGCAGCCACCGCCATCGTGAATGCGATCCGCGACGAAAGCGAGCTGTGGCGTCGCCTCGAGGTGGAACGTGATCGAGTGCGCGCCGGCCTCCAGGAACTCGTGGACCTGGTGCTCGGGCCGCTCGATCATGAGGTGCACCTCGATGATCGCCCCCGCCTGCTCAACCTGCTCCCGCAGCGCGGACACCGCCAACGGGCCGACGCTGATTGGCGGTACGAAGTGGCCGTCCATCACGTCGACGTGGATCATCCGCGCACCCGCCGCCAGCACCTCTGCCACCTGCTCGCGCAGGCATCCGAAATCGGCTGAGAGAATCGACGGCACCACCTGCACGCCGCTCAAGAGCTCTCGTGCACGCTCCATCAGATTGGCTTCAGCATCGAGTCGCCGCAGCAGTTGCACGTGAGCATCGCGGTCGATGACATGCGCACGATCGTCGAGTGCTCGCCGCAGTTCGGACACACCGACGCGAGCTCGAAGCGGTGCAGGCAATAGACGCAGCGGTAGCGTCCCGGGAGGTTGGTCGCCCGCAGCCAGGGCTCGCCGCAGTTAGGGCATTTCGGTCCGAGCTCAAAGGTTTGCTCACTGGCGCTTGCGTCCATGAGCTGTCAGCTCCTACGGATGCGGGCGATGAAGAACCCCGCGGTGTGGTCGCGATGAGGCAGCGTTAGAAGGGCCGAGCGCGCGAGCGGCTCGGGTCGCTCGTGTGCGACGCCGCGAAGCATGCGCAAATCAGGCCACCACTCCCCGAGGTCCTCGAGCCGGAAGCGGTGGTGGGTGTCCAGGAAGGCGCCGAGGAGGCGCTCGTTCTCGGCCGGCGAGATCGTGCACGTAGAGTAGACCAGCACGCCGCCCGGACGGAGCGCAAGCGCAGCTCGCTCGAGGATCGTGGCCTGGTCGCGCGCCATCTCCGAAACGCGCTCGGGCGTCATCCGCCAGCGCAGATCGGGATGACCCTGCAGCGTGCCGAGGCCCGAGCACGGCGGGTCGACGAGCACACGGTCGAAGCCACCCTGCGCCGCGCGACTCAGCGCCGACGACGCTCGCCGCGTCCCCAGGAGGCGCGCGTCCGCGACGACGACGTTGACGTTCGTCGCTCCGAGACGCCGCGCCGTCTCGGCGAGCACGCGCGCCCGCCCGGCGTTTTGCTCGATTGCGAGCACCTCGCCCTGCCCCGCCATGAGCGCGGCGAGATGCGTGGTCTTGCCACCCGGCGCGGCGCACAGGTCGAGCACCCGCTCACCCGGACGGGGCGCGAGCGCGCGGCCAACGAGCATCGCGGCGCGCGACTGCGCGATGCACAGGCCCTCATGCCACGCCTGCGTGCGCTCCAGGTCAAGCGCGCCCTCGAGCACGAGCGCCTCCGGCGTCAGCGCGTCGGCCCGCGAGGGCACACCCAGCGCAGCCTGCAGCTCGCTGCGCTCCGCTCGCAGCGTGTTCACGCGCACCGACACCTCGGCGGGCTCGTTGTCGGCGGCCATCAGCGCCCGTGCCCCGCCGGCCCCCAGCGCCTCCCACCACATGCGCGCCATCCATTCCGGGTGCGAGTGCACGAGGGCCGCCCCCTCAGCGGTGGTGTCGTCCAGCTCTGCGAGCATCGCCGGCGCCTCGCGGGCGGCGCGTCGCAGCACGGCATTCACGAGCCCCGCGCCGCCGCGACTTGCGTGCTTCGCAAGCTCGACGGAATCGGCGACGATCGCTCGGTCAGGCGCTCCGTGCAGGTAGCAGAGCTCATAGAGGCCCAGCCTCAGCGCGGCCCGCACTGGCGCCTCGAGGCGCGCCACCGGACGGTCCGTGAGCGCCTGGATGACGTGGTCGAGCGTCCCCTTGCGCTGCACCGAGCCATATGCGAGGCGCATCGCAAGCGCCCTGTCGCGAGCGTCGAGCTCTCGTGCAGCAGCGTGAAACGCGCGATCGGCGTAGGCGCCGTGCTCGAAGACGCGCCTGAGCACGAGATACGCGCAGCGGCGCGCCGGCGCCGTGCGGTTCCCTGCTGTGCGCGCGGACCTGCATCGGGCTGCGGCTCAGTCGCGCGAACGGAGATGGCCGCGAATGTAGGAGGCGGCGTCCATCGCGCGGCCGCCAGGCGGCTTGACCTCGAGCAGCTCGAGCGCACCGTCGCGGGCGTCCAGCAGAAGGTGCCCCTCGCGCTCGTGTACGCCAGGCTCGTCCGGGCGCGTGTCGGGTGGCGCGTCGTAGAGCGCCGCGCGCTCGACGCCGAGCATCGATCCATCGGGGAGCGCGACCCGCGCGCCGATGTGCGGATGCAGCGCGCGCACGACGCGCTCGAGCTCCGCCGCGGGCCGCCCAGGGTCGAGCGTCCGGTCCTCGGGCTCGAGCTTCGCCGCATAGGTCGCCTGCGCGTCGTCCTGCTCGCTCCACGTCAGCGCCTCGCCACGCTCGAGCCGATCGAGCGCACTCACGATCAGCTCACCACCGAGCTCCGCGAGCCGCGCCGCGAGTGAGCCGTAGTCGTCGCTCGCGATCGGAACCGTGCTCGCGAAGCAGACCGGCCCGCTGTCGAGCCCCGTCGTCAGCCGCATGATCGACACGCCCGTCTCGGAGTCGCCCGCCATGATCGCGCGCTCGATCGGCGCCGCGCCACGCCAGCGCGGCAACAGCGACGGATGGACGTTCAGCAGCTCGTGCTCGGAGAGCAGCGGCTCCTTGATGAGGGCGCCGAACGCGCACACCACGACGGCCAGCGGCTGCGCACCGGCGATCGATGCCCGACTCGCCTCGTCGTTGACGCTCGCCGGCTGGAAGACCTCGAGCGCGAGCTCGCGCGCCGTGGTGGCGACCGGAGGCGCCGCCACGCGCCGACCGCGACCGCGGGGGCGGTCCGGACGGCTGACGACGAGCGCGGGCGCATGCCCGCTCGCGGCGAGCCGCTCGAGCACGCTCGCCGCGAACTCGGAGGTGCCGAGGAAGACCGTGCGCACGCTCTCGCCGGCGCGCCGAGCCTAGGTGCGCGCGAGATCCGCGGCCGCTGCCGGCGCGGAGTCCCGAGCGGGGCGATCCTCGCCGTCGGCGGTGGAGCGGCTCGGCTCGTGCGCGTCCGCCTGCGCAGCCTCGCGCAAGGCGCGCATCGCCTCCTTGCGCTCCGCGCGCGAGACGCGATCGAGGATCAGAATGCCGTCGAGGTGATCGAGCTCGTGCTGGATCACGCGCGCCTCCAGCCCCTCGGCGTCGACGACCAGCTCCTCGCCGCGCGCATCCTGCCCGCGCAGCCGCACGTGCGCTGGCCGCTCCACGTCGAGGTGCACGCCGGGGAGGCTCAAGCAGCCCTCTTCCGCGATCTCGAGCTCCTCGCTTGGATCCTCGATCACCGGATTGACCACCGCGGTCACGGCGTCCTCGGGATTGACGCGGTAGACGAACACGCGGTGCAGGATCCCGACCTGCGTGGCAGCGAGGCCGATGCCGAGCGCGTCGCGCATCAGCTCCCCCATGCGCTCGATCTCGGCCTTCAGATCGGCGTCGAAGCGCTCAACCGGAAGGGCACTGGCGCGCAGCACAGGATCGCCCAGCTTGCGCACCTGCCGCAGCGCCGCGTCGCGACGTGCGCGCGTCTCCGGATCGAGCTCCTTCGGGCGCTGCTCCTCGGCCTCGTCCGCGTGCTCAGCTTTCAGCTCATGCTCGTCAGGCATCGCTTCGTGAGTGTAGGAGGCGACGGTTTCGCGGGCATGCGCCCGTTTTCGCACCCGCGGCGTGGCGGGTTCCTCAATGCGGGTCGACGTCGACGCTGAAGCTCACGCCGGCGTGCTCACGGACGGAGGAGACCTCGCGGAGGGCGTCGTCGATTGCGCGCACGGCACTCGCGCGCTCGTGCGCCTTCACAAGCAACGCCTGGCGCTCGCGCCCGCGCAGGCGAAAAAGCGCCGCCGGCCCGAGCACCTGGGCGTCGGTCCCCGCGAGCTCCGGTCGCACACGCGCGTCGAGCGCCCTCACGGCGGCAAGCGCCGGACCGCTGTCGGCCGCCGAGCAGACGACTCGCACCAGGTGTGCGAAGGGCGGGTAGCGCAGCGCCAGCCGCCGCTCGAGCTCGGACTCGAGGAACCCCACGCTGTCGTGGGCAGCCGCGAAGCGGATCGCGCGGGCGTCCGGCACCAGCGTCTGGACGAGCACGTGGCCGTCGGCGCCACGCCCGACGCGCCCGGCGAGCTGCGCGATCAACGCGAAGGTCCGCTCCTCGGCGCGAAAGTCCGGGAACGAGAGCGTGCAATCCGCGTCGAGCACGACGCCGAGTCGAACGTCGGGGAAGTCGTGGCCCTTCGCGACCATCTGCGTCCCGATCAGAACCCCCGCGGAGGCGCGCTCGAATCCCCGCAACAGGCCGGCGGGACCCGCTCCCTGGCCGTCGCTCTTGTCCCGGGGCGCGAGGTCGGCGTCGAGGCGGAAGATCGGGAACCCCTCACCGCCGAGGATGCCCTCGAGCTCCTGCTCGAGCCGCTCGGTGCCCATCCCGTGACGCGCGATCGAGGCAGAGCCGCAGTCGCAGCGTGACGGCACGGCTTTGCGATGCCCGCAGTGATGGCAGGTCAGACGCGCCTCTCCGCGGTGCAGCACGAGCGCGACGTCACAGTTCGGGCATCCCCAGACGCGTCCGCACTCGCGGCAGGAGATGAAGCTCGACCAGCCGCGCCGGTTGAGCAGCACGATCGCCTTGCCGCCTTCGCGGCGCAACTCCGCCAGCGCGCGCACGGTCTCCGGGTGAAGTCCGTGACCCGCTCCGCGCATGTCCAGCACGCGGACAGGCGGAAGAGGCCTTCGGTCCACGCGGTGCGCGAGCTCCAGGCGCGCCGCCGCGTGATAGGTCTCGGGCCGGGGCGTGGCGCTGCCGAGGAGCAACAGTGCCCGCGATTCGCGCGCTCGCTGGGCGGCGACGGCGCGCGCGTCGTAGCGCGGGTCGCCCTCGTGCTTGTAGGAGGAGTCGTGCTCCTCGTCGACGATCACGAGCCCCAGGCGCTCCACCGGGGCGAACACCGCCGAGCGGGGGCCCACGCATACGCGTGCTTCGCCCGATCGCAACCGCCGCCACTCGTCGTAGCGCTCGCCCGCGCCCAGCCGCGAGTGCAGGACCGCGACGGTGTCGCCGAGCCGCTCTACGAAGCGCCCCACCATCTGCGGCGTCAGCGCGATCTCGGGAACCAGCACGATCGTGCCGCGACCCTGCTCGAGCGCCATCGCAGCTGCGCGCAGGTAGAGCTCGGTCTTGCCCGAGCCCGTCACGCCGTGCAGCAGGACCTCCTCCGCGCCACCCCGCCCGAGCGCGCCCGAGAGCGTCTCGAACGCGGCACGCTGCTCATCGGTCAACGACAGCGGCTCCCGCGAGCGCGCGCCCACGGGAACGTGCACGGGCCGTCGCCGACGCTCGCGTGCCTCGATCCGGACGAGGCCCCGTCCCGCGAGCCGTCGCAGCGCCGCGTGGCCGCCATCCACCTCGCTCGCCGCCGCGGGGCCATCGGCCAATGCGCGAAGCAGCCGCACCTGGCGGTCGGTAAGCGAGCTCCCGCCGCCGTTCGTGGAGACTGCGCCGCGCCCAGCGTCGCTGAGCTCCGCGACGAGCCGCGTGCGTGGACGGGCCCCGCGCGCCCCGCCCGGCGGGAGCATCAGCCCGAGCGAGCGCGCGGGCGTCGAGCAGTATTCGCGCGCGATCCAATCCGCGAGCCGCACGAGCTCCGCGGGCACGTCAAGCGCGAGCGCCCGGTGCGGCGCGAGCAGCTTCCCGTCGGGGACCTCGCTCTCGCTCGCGAGGCCCACGACCACGCCCATCAGCTCCTGGCGCCCGAACGGCACCATCACCACCGAGCCGACGCCCACGGCGGCCTGCAGCTCCTCCGTCAGGAGGTAGTCAAACGGGCCGCGCGGGCCGCGCGACGTCGTCAGCGGCTCAATCTGTGCGATCGCGGCGGTCACCCACGAAGTTCTAACCGCCGCGTCGGACCGAGCTAGACGCCGCCCGCGGCCTCCACAGCCACGCCCTCGGCCTCCAGACCGGCTCCCTCGCGCAGCGCCTTAGCCTTGTCGACCCGCTCCCACGTGAAGTCGTGGTCTTCGCGGCCGAAGTGACCGTAAGCGGCCGTCTTCTTGTAGATCGGCCGGTGGAGCTTGAGCTCGTTGCGGATCGCGCCCGGGCGCAGGTCGAAGTGCTCGTCGACGAGCGCGGCGATCCGCGCCCGCGAGACCTTCTCGGTGCCGAACGTCTCGACCATCACTGACACGGGATGCGCGACGCCGATCGCGTAGGCGATCTGCACCTCGGCGCGGTCGGCAAGCCCCGCCGCGACGATGTTCTTCGCCACCCAGCGAGCGGCATACGCGGCCGAGCGGTCCACCTTCGAGGGGTCCTTGCCCGAGAAGGCGCCGCCCCCGTGGCGCGCCATCCCGCCGTAGGTGTCGACGATGATCTTGCGGCCCGTGAGACCGCAGTCGCCCATCGGCCCACCGATCACGAAACGGCCAGTGGGGTTGACGAGGAAGTTGCGAAGCAGCTTGCGCTCGTCGTAGAGCTCCGCCGGCAGCATCGGCTTGACGACGTGTTCGAAGAGATCGGGCTTGATCATCGTCTCCGCGTCGATGCCGTCCGCGTGCTGCGTCGAGATCAGGAGCTTCTCGATCTCGACCGGCTGGTTGTCCTGATAGCGCACGGTCACCTGCGTCTTGCCGTCCGGACGAAGATAGGGCACGACCTCCGACTTGCGCACCTCTGCGAGGCGCTTGGCGAGCTTGTGCGCGAGCGAGATCGGCAGCGGCATGAGCTCCTCGGTCTCGCGCGTCGCGTAGCCGAACATCATCCCCTGGTCGCCCGCGCCGGCGATGTCGAGCGCGTCATCGTCGCCGGGGTCGTGGCGCGTCTCGTACGCCGCATCGACACCCTGCGCGATGTCCGGAGACTGCTTGTCGATTGCATTTATGACGGCGCACGTACCGCAGTCGAAGCCGTAGGCGGCGTTGTCGTAGCCGATCTGGCGCACCGTCTCACGCGCGATCTCCGGGATGTCTACGTAGGTGTCGGTCGTGATCTCGCCGGATACGACGATGAGGCCTGTGTTCACGAGCGTCTCGCATGCGACGCGGCCGGTGGGGTCGTCGGTGAGCACGGCGTCGAGCACGCCGTCGGATATCTGGTCGGCGATCTTGTCCGGGTGACCCTCCGTGACGGACTCGGAGGTGAACAGGAACTCGTTGTCGGGGAGGTTGATCATGGCCGACAGTCTACGCGGCGTGCGCACCCGCGCGCCCGCCATAGCCCTCCCGGCGCCGCGGGGCCCCCTTGCCGCGAGGAGCGCCGCCGTCAGGCACCGCACGCTGGCCGCGCTCCACGAAGTCGATGATCAGGGGCACGCCATCCATCCCGTAGCGCGCGCGCAGGCGGTTCTCGACGAAGTTCGCGTAATCGCGCTTGAGGTAGCGCCGCGAGTTGACCTGGATCGCGAAGCGGGGCGGGCGCTCCGCGATCTGCGTCATGTAGAGCAGCTTGAGGCGCCGCTGGCCGCGCCCGCTGCGCCCCAGTGGCGGCTGCCGCGCAGCCTGCGTCTCGGCGAGGAAGCGGTTGAGCTCGGGGGTCGGGATTCGCCGCCGCATGCGCTCGCCCAGGGCTATGGCCTCGCTCAGCAGCAGCGAGATGTTCTCACCACTCTTCGCGCTCGCCGTGAGCACGCGCGGGCGCAGACGCAGCTTCGCCGCTACGCGTGCGCGCTCGTGTACCAGCTCCCGCCGCGGATCCGTCGTGCCGCCGCCGCGCAGGTCCCACTTGTTCAAGACGACGATCGTGGCGCAGCCCGCCTTCATCGCGCGCTCCGCGACCCGCAGGTCCTGTGAGGTGACGCCATCCGTGGCATCGCAGACGACCAGTGCGACGTCCGCGCGCTCGGCCGCGCGCAGCGAACGCAGCGCGGAGTAGTGCTCGAGGTCCTCCGCCACCTTCGCGCGGCGCCGCAGGCCGGCGGTGTCGATCAGCACCAGCTTGCGCCCCTCGAACTCCAGCGGCGTGTCGATCGCGTCGCGGGTCGTGCCGGCGACCTCCGAGACGATGACGCGCTCGAAGCCGAGGAAGCGGTTCACGAGCGAGGACTTGCCGACATTCGGACGTCCGATCACGGCGAGCCGCAGGACGTCTTCCTCGACCGGGGGCAGCGCGTCGGGCAGCAGCGCGGCGATCCGGTCCAAGAGCTCTCCGCAGCCAAGGCCCTGGGCAGCCGACACGGGCATCGGCTCGCCCAGCCCGAGGCTGTGGAAGTCCGCCGCGAGCGCAAGCTGCGGCGCCGTGTCGATCTTGTTCGCCGCCACGATCACCGGCGGCGACGCGCGGCGCAGCAGCTCCGCGAGCTCTTCGTCACCGGAGCGCACACCGGCGCGCGCGTCGACGACGAGCACGGCGAGGTCGGCCTCCGCGAGGCCCGACTCCGCCTGGGCACGGATCGCGCGCGCGAGCGGCTCGGGATCGCCCATGTCGATACCCCCCGTGTCCACCAACAAGAACCCCCTGCCGTTCCACTCGCACTCCACGTCCTTGCGGTCGCGCGTCACGCCCGGGCGCTCGTGCACGACCGCCTCGCGCCGGCCCGCGAGCCGGTTGACGAGCGACGACTTGCCAACGTTCGGATAGCCGATGACCGCGACCTTCATGATCGTCCTGACGATAGAGCCAGCGGGCGCTAGGGCGCCGCCGGCCCGCTGTCGCGGCGCTCGCGCACGAGCGCCGCGATCTGGTCGACCACGTCGTCGACGCCCAGCCCCGTCGTGTCGAGCTGAACGGCGTCCGAGGCCGGCCGCAGCGGGCTGTGCTCGCGGTTCGCGTCCCGGGCGTCTCGCAGCGTCTGCTCGGCGAGGACGACCTCGGGGCTCGCGTCGAGATCATCGGCTCGCCGGCGCGCGCGCTCCTGCGCGCTCGCGGTGAGGAAGACCTTGAGCTCGGCGTGGGGAGCGACCACGGTGCCGATGTCGCGCCCCTCCGCGACCCAATCGCCGTGGCTGAGCAGCTCGCGCTGGCGAGCCACCATCGCCTCCCGCACGCCAGGGTTCGCGGCAACCCGGGAGGCCATCTCCGAGACCTCAGGCTCGCGAATCTCCTCCGAGACGTCGCGCCCGTTCAGGAGCACGCGCTCGCCGAGCTCGATCCGGAGGCCGCGCGCGAGCTCCGCGAGCCCCGCGGGGCGCTCGGCCAGCGAAGGATCGCGCTGCTCGAGGGTGGCGAGCGCGACGCTCCTATACATCGCGCCGCTGTCCATGTAGACGAAGCCGAGCAGGCGCGCGAGCCCCCGCGCGACGGTGGACTTTCCCGCCCCCGCGGGGCCGTCGATCGCGATCACCATGGTGCGCAGGCTACGTGCCGAGCAGCGAGCGCAGGTCCTCCGTGAAGGTCGGGTAGGAGACCGCAGCCGCGTCCATCCCCCTCACCTCCACGCCCTCGCGCGAGGCAAGGCCGGCGACCGCGCCGAGCATCGCGAGGCGGTGATCTCCGTGGGAGTCGAGGACGCCGCCGCGCAGGCCGCCCGTGCCGCGCACCGCGAATCCGTCATCCGTCGCCTCGATGTCGGCGCCGAGCCCGCGGAGACCCTCGACGACGGTCGCGATTCGGTCGGACTCCTTGAGCCGGAGCTCGTTCGCGCCGCGGACGACGGTCTCACCCTCCGCAAAGCATCCCAGGAGCGCGACGAGCGGCAGCTCGTCGATCGCAAGCGGCACCTCATCGGCCTCCACCGTCGTTGCCTCGAGCAAGCCCGCCGCGACGTCCAGGTCGCTCACCGGCTCCTCCGCGATGACGCCGTCTGGCGCGATCGTCTGCGTGGCGGCGCCGTCCTCCAGCTGCTCGCCGCGCTCCCGCGAGCCCGGAGAGCCGCCCGTCGTGTGACCGAGGCCGGCGGTGGGCTGCTCCTCGAGATCGCCGAGCACGATCCCTCCCATGCGCGCGACGATCCGCAGGAAGCCCGTTCGCGTCCAGTTCACCCCGACGTCCCGGATCAGCAGTCGCGAGCCCTCGACGAGCACGCCAGCCGTAACGAAGTAGGCCGCCGAGCTCACGTCGCCGGGAACGACGATGCGCTCGATCGTCAGCTCGTCGGCGTGCCCGACCGAGATGCGGGTGTCCTCGCGGCTTATGCCCGCGCCCGCGCGCCGCAGCATGCGCTCCGTGTGATCGCGCGTCGGCAGCGGCTCGTCGATCGTGGTCGTGCCCTCGGCGAGCAGCCCCGCGAAGAGCAGACACGACTTCACCTGCGCGCTCGCGACGGGCAGCTCGTAGGAGATCGCGCGCAGTCGCGAGCCGTGCACCGTCAATGGCGGATAGCGGCCGTCGCGCGCCTCCAGGCGCGCGCCCATCGCGCGCAACGGCTCGGCCACGCGGTCCACTGGGCGCCGCCTGATCGAGTCATCGCCGTCGAGCGTGAAGGATCGGCCCTCCTGACCCGCGAGCCAGCCCGGCAGCAGCCGCATCAGCGTCCCGGCGTTCGCGACGTCGATTGGGGCAGCGGGCTCCCGCGCATCGCGCAAGCCCGTGCCGCGGACGATGATGCCGCCGGGGTGCACCTCGACGAGTGCGCCGAGCGAGCGTGCTGCTTCGCGCGTGGCCCGCGTGTCTGCCGCGCGCAGGTAGTTATCGATGCGCACGGGCTCCGAGGCCATCGCGCCCACGAGCGCCGCACGATGGGAGATCGACTTGTCGGGCGGGGCGCGCAGCTCGCCGCGCAGCGCCTGCGAGGGCTCGAAGCGCGCGCTCACGCCCGCACCACGGGGAAGTCGAGCTCGCCGATGAGCTCCTGCGCCCGCGCCAGCTGCGCCTCGCCAGGCAGCCACAGCGCGACCACGCCCTGGCGGTTGTCCTCGGAGGGCGAGAGCGCCATGTCGACGATGTTGACGCCCGCGCGGCCGAGCGCGAGGGCGATCTCGGCGATCACCCCCGGACGGTTCGGGACGACGACTCGAAGCTCGCGCGCGTCCTCCGCGGCGCCCTCCGCGCGGCCGAGGCGGGCCTTCTCGCGGCGCGCCCGCTCGTTCCACTCGCGGAGCCCCTCGGCGTTCTCGCTCGCGAGCAGCTCCCGGACCTCGGAGAGCTCCGCGACCGCGCCGTCGATCCCTTCGATCACGTGCGCACGGTTCGCCATGTAGATGTCCGTCCA
Organism: uncultured bacterium; assembly: GCA_963738355.1. Classification (GTDB taxonomy): domain Bacteria; phylum Actinomycetota; class Thermoleophilia; order Solirubrobacterales; family Solirubrobacteraceae; genus Palsa-744. The sequence goes on along the minus strand of CAVTWF010000008.1, from coordinate 82,739 downwards.
GATCGCGCTGTTTGCGCCCGCGACTCTCGTGGCGTCGCGAAAGCTCGGCCCCGTCGCACCCGCGGCCAAGACCGCGCGCACCCCCTCGTCCGCGCCAACCGTCGAATGCGCCTGTGTGACGAGCACGTTCGCGATCACGTGCGGCAGGTGGGAGACGGACGCCATCACGCGGTCGTGGGCCTCCGCGTCCACGGCGGCCGGTTGGGCGCCGAGTGCCACGAGCAGGCGGTGCAAGCGCTCGTAGAGGACACCCGACGTGCCGCGAGCGGGAGTCAGGTACCACGTCGCGCCGTCGAACATGTCCGGCCGCGCCTGCCCTACGCCCGCGCCCTCGGCGCCCGCGAGCGGATGGCCGCCGACGAACCGCTGGTCGGCGGCGCTCTGCGCGACGACGCGTTTAGTGGATCCGACGTCGGTGACGACGCACTGAGCGCCCGCATGTCGGAGCGCCGCTTGCGTGGTGTTCGCGAGCGCGCCCACGGGGGTCGCGACGAAGACCGCTTCGGCGTCGGCGACGGCCGAAGCGAGATCGCCCGCGCTCGCGTCGATCGCGCCCATCTCGAGCGCGCGCTCGAGCACCTCCGCGTCGCTGTCATAGCCGCACACGTGGGCCCCCATCCGCGCGCGTGCGGCGATCCCGATCGAGCCCCCGATCAAGCCGACCCCCAGGATCGCGATGTTCATCAAGCGGCGCCGGCCAAGCGCGCTCCCATCTTCGCTTGATCGGTCTCCTTGCCCGCGAGGGCCGCTGCCGCGAAAACCGCGGCAGCGTAGTCCGCGAACGTCTCGCTCGCGAGCGCCTGCGGGCCGTCGCAGACGGCCTCATCGGGATTCGGGTGCATCTCCACGATGATTCCATCCGCACCGGCGGCCGCGGCCGCGAGAGACATCGCGCGCACGAGCTCTCGGCGCCCCGCCGCATGGCTCGGGTCGACGACCACGGGCAGATGCGAGAGCTCCTTGAGCACGGGGACCGCCTGCAGGTCGAGCGTCGCCCTGTACGCGGACTCGAAGGTCCGGATGCCGCGCTCGCAGAGCATCACCTGCGGGTTTCCTTCCTTGAGGATGTACTCGGCCGCCATCAGGAGCTCCTCGAGCGTCGCCGAGAGGCCGCGCTTGAGCAGCACCGGCACCCCTGCGCGGCCGACCTCCGCGAGCAGGGGGAAGTTCTGCATGTTGCGCGCTCCGATCTGGATCACGTCGGCCACCTCGAGCACCGCCGGCAGATCGCGGGCGTCCATGAGCTCGGTGACGACGGGCAGCCCTGTCCGCTCCTTCGCCTCCGCGAGCAGCTTGAGCCCGTCTGCGCCGAGCCCCTGGAACGAGTACGGCGAGGTTCGTGGTTTGTACGCGCCGCCACGCAGCATCGCTGCGCCCGCCTCCTTGACCGTGTCCGCACTCGCGAGCACCTGCTCGCGTGTTTCCACCGTGCAAGGACCGGCGATGAGCGCGAAATGATCGCCGCCGACCTTGCGCCCGTCGATGTCGAGGACCGTGCGCTCGCCATGGCGGAACTGCGACGAGGCGAGCTTGTAGGGCTTGAGGATCGGCACGACGCGATCGACGCCCGGCTGTCCCTCGAGCCCGAGGCTCGCGACATGCGCGTCCTGCTCGACGTCTCCGATCGCGCCGATCACGGTCACGCGCTCGCCGCGGCTCGGATGCGCGCGCGCTCCCGCACGCTCGATCTTTTGGACGACCGCTTCGATCTCCGAGTCGGAGGCGGTCTCTTTCATAACGATCATCATCGCCCGTTTCCTTTCGACGCTCGAGCCGTGTCGACCCGCCGTCGTGAAGCTTGAATCCTGTTATTTACACAACAACTCGACAATTTGTACCTCCACTGCACAAGAAGTTCACAAGGACGCGAGAGCGGCGCTCGACCGCTGCCGGAGCAAATGCCGGCGGGGCCAACGGCCGTGCCGCCTCTCACAGCGGCACTCCCGCACACGGGCGGGAGCTGGCCGAAGCGCCTAGATAAATCGCCAGGCGCGCGAAGGTGCGTACAGATAGGAGGAGGAAGCGGCGCTTGCCCGCGAGCAGCCGCCGGCGTCGATGCGCCCGCGGCGGGTGTGTCCGTAGCTGTGCGCCGTAACGGTCATAGTCCTCTGCACCTTTGTAGCAGACGGCGGTCGCAAAGTCGAGCGCTACAGGGCTCAGGCGAGCGAGGATCTGGCCGCCGCGAGCGCCTCGGCGAGCGCCTCGAGAAAGCGCAAGTTCTCCTCCGAGGTCCCATAGGTAACCCGCAGCGCACCGTCTTTGCCAAGCGCGCTGCCCGCGCGCACGAGCACGCCGCGCTCGGCGAGCTCGCGCATCACGTCGGTCTCCTCGACATCGTCGGGCAGCGAGAACCAGCAGAAGTTCGCCTGCGAGTCGGCCGGAGCGAGGCCCAGCGCGCGCAGCCGCTCATCGACTGAGATGCGCTCCGCGATCGTTCGGGTCACGCGGTCCTCGACGGCGTCCTGGTGCGAGAGCGCCTCGAGCGCCGCCGCTTGGGCAAGCGCGTTGCAGAAGAACGGCTGGCGGACCTGATCGAGGGCGCGCACGAGCGCCTGCGATCCGCAGAGCGCAAAGCCCACGCGCAGACCACACAGCCCGTAGACCTTCGAGAACGTGCGAAGCAACGCGAGGTTCGGATGCCGCGCGAGCAGGTCGATCGACGCTTCGGGATCGTCGAGGACGTTGAACTCGCAGTACGCCTCGTCGAGAAACACCCATACGTAGTCCGGGACCTCGTCGAGGAAGCTCGCGATCGCGCTCAACGGCAGCGCCGTGCTCGTGGGGTTGTTCGGGTTGCAGACGATCACGAGCCGCGTCGCGACGGTGATCTCGCGGAGCATCGCGGGCAGGTCGTGGCGCTCCTCGTCGTCGAGCGGGACCGTCACCGCGGTCGCGCCCGAGGCGGCGCTGAGGTGCGGATAGACGGAGAAGGATGGCCAGGCATAGACGATCTCCGCACCCGGGCTCCAGGAGCGCCTCGCTCGCCGCCATCAGGATGTCGCAGGAGCCATTGCCGATCGCGATCTGCGACTGCGGCACCCCGTACCGTTCGGAGAGCCGTCGCCGCAATGCCGAGCTCGTGGGGTCCGGATAGCGGTTCAGGCCGTCGAGCGCCCCCGCGATCGCGTCCTTGACGGCGCGCAGCGGCGGATAGGGCGACTCGTTGCTCGCGAGCCGAACGAGGTCCTTGCCATCGCCGTAGCTCTCAGCCGCGGGATAGTCGGGGATGCGCCGCTATGCGCTCGGAGAACTCCAGTGACATTGCTCCATTGTGGCGAAAGCCGGAGCATCGCCCGTGGTGAGGGCGCCCCGTCGCGGCGCCGTGGCGCCCTGCGCGCTCAGCGCCCGCGCGAAGAGACGCTCGCGCGAGTGAGCGTGTAGGGCCGGCTGAGCTGCCACGAACCGCCTTCGGCGCCGATGACCATGAGCTGAAGCTGTGCGACGAGCGTGTGGTCGTGGTGCAGCAGCGAGCGCCCTGCGGAGTTGAGCTTGAGCGTTATCGCCTTCGTCGACCCGCGATTCACGGTCAGCGACGCGCTGCCGATGAGCACGGTCTTCGTGACGTGGTGGCCGTGGCTGACGCTCTTGACCTTCACGTAGCACGCGCCGTCAGCGAGCACGCGGGCGGGCATGCGGCGCGCCCGAGCGAGATCGTGCCGAGGCCCGAGAGCTTCGCGCCCGCACGCGGCAAGCCGAGTTTCGTCGCGAGCTGCGTGCTGCTGAAATGCGCGACGTCCGCGCTTGTGACGGCCGGCGCGGTCGAGGTGACAGCGCTCGTGACCGTTCGCGTCGTCGTCGTCGTGGTGGTCACGAGGCTGAACGTCGATGCGGTCGACGATGTCGTGGTCGTAGACGTCGAGGTGGAGGCCGGGGTCGGCGCCACCATCACCTTCTGCACGTGGCCGATGGAGCTTCAGAACCCCTTGTCATACGCGGTGACGGCGACTTCGTATTCCTTCGCCGCCGAGGAGCTCGCGTAGGTGTGGGTCACGATCGGGTTTTGGTGCCGACCTGTTCCCCGTCACCGAAGCTCCATACCCAGTAGATGGCGGGGTCGCTTTCGCCGCCGGAGCTAGAGGCGTCGAAGCTGACGGGCACCGTCGCCGACGGATTCGCAGAAACGGTGAAGCTCGCGCTCATCCCCTGCTGCACGCATGCCCCTTCGAACATCCCTTTTCGGAGTAACGGGCCCGCTTCGTTGCTCCACTGGCGTTGGGTCCAGTAGAAGTGGGAACCGATCACTTGGTTGTAGCTGCTCAGCGGCTTCCCCTTTCGACGACTTCGCCGAGCGGTTCGCCGTAGATCCCGAGCAACACTCGTCTCCGGAGGCAGGCACTTGTCCGCGATCTCCTGGCCCGCGTCGTCCGTCCACGAGAGCGGCTCGCAACCTTTGATCGTGCCCGTTTCTTCGTCGCACTGGCTGCCGATCGGGTCGGTGATCGCCTCGCCCAGCTCGTGACTGGCGTCGTCGATCAGGCCGTCGGCGCCCGCCGCTTCGGTCGCCTTCCTGCACCTGATTCGGGTGCACCTTCGCTTCGCAACCTTCGACGCCTCCCACGTACGGGAGGACCGCGTAGAGGGTCTGGTTACCCGCCGTCATGCCGTCGCCGCCGAAGTCGCCGTGGTAGGCGCAGTACACCGAGTACGCGCATTCGCCGCTGCCTTCTTCGAAGCAGCTCCCGACTCCCTTGGGCGTGATCACGAGATAGATTTCCTTCAGGCTCGCGTCCTTCCAGCCCTTCGAGATCCCGGCGGGCGATTCAACGGTCTTCGTGACCGCGCTCTGCATGTCGGAATCGAGCAGGCACGGCCCTTCGGAGAACTTCGTCTTGCCCGGGCACTGGGCTTCTGTGTGTGAGCCGGAAATTCTTCTTCGCTGACGATCACGTCCTTCGTGGGATCGAAGCTCAGCTTGTATTCGCCCGGCACCTTCAGGCCCGCCTGTTCTTCGAAGTACTGCGGGTCAACGGCGAACACGTTCGACTGCTTGCCGCTCTCGGCCGCGAGCCCTTCGAAATAGTTTTCGATCACCTTCTCGTACTTCGCAGTGAAGAGAGAAACCTTGCTGTTCTTGGGGACGCCCGTCATCAGGGGGCCCTGCCAGAAGATCAGGTGCACGGTGGGGTCGTGGAGCACGGGGCCGCCGCGATAGCACACTGCCTCGGTCTGCAATGAGCGCTGTTCTTCTGACTTCTGGGCGCAGTGAGGTAGCGGTTCTTCGTTTCGCACGGGTTTGCTCGAGGGCTGTCGCGCTGTGTGCGCGGGCCGCCGCGAAGGCGCCATTCACCGCGCGTTCTCGAGCGCTCAGCGCCGAGGGCGAGGCCGCGGGGACGACCCCCCGCGCAGCGGGGAAGCCCGGAAGCGCGCCGGCGACGCGGTGCGCGACGGGAGCGGCAGCCGCGGGTGCCGCGACGACGAGCGGAACAGCGCACGCAATCGCCGCGCCCATGCGCAAGCACGCTCGCGCGCCTGATCCTCGGTTGCTCACCTTTCGCATGGTCCTGATCCCTCCAGGGCGCTCATGCTAGGCCTCGCGCGCGTTCATTGCGCCGCCTGCAGATCCTCTCGCAGGACGCTCGCCTCGCCGAGGTACACGTGCTTGGGCTCGACCCCCTGATCCGCGTAGTAGTGCAGGAGAACGCGAATCACGCGCGGCAGCGATCCCGGGACGGGCAGCTCGCGCGCGCACAGTAGCGGCACGTGCCCGAGCCCCAGGCGACGAGCCGCGACGGCGGGGAACTCGGCGTCGAGATCTTCCGTCGCGGTGAAGATGCAGCTCACCATGTCCTCCGGCGCGAGCTCGTTGCGATCCATGATCTCGCGCATCAGTTCGCTCGTCGCATCGATGATCGCCTGTGCGTCGTTTCGCTGCGCGGTGGCGGCGCCGCGTAGGGCCTTGAGATGTTTGGGCGCCGCTTGCATCGCGCGCGATTCTGGCAGAGCCGCGCTCACGTCCCGTCAGCGAGCAGCCGCTCAACCTCGCTAGCGCTCAGCGGGCGGTGGCCTCCGAGCGGGAGATCGCCGAGCTCGAGCGAGCCGAGGCGCACGCGCTCGAGGGTCTCCACCGGGTGGCCCACCGCCTCGCACATCCGCCGCACCTGCCGGTTTCGGCCTTCGTGGATCGTGATCTCGAGCTCGTCCCGGCGCAGCGTTCGCACACGCGCCGGCGCCGTGAGGCCGTCCTCGAGCCTCACGCCGCCACGAAGCGCGCGTAGCGCCTGCTCACCTACCGGAGCCGCCGGCGACGCGTGCGCGATACGTCTTCGGCACCTCGAAGCGTGGATGCGTCAGGCGGTGTGCGAGCTCGCCGTCGTTCGTGACGAGGATCAGCCCCGCGCTGTCGGCGTCGAGACGGCCAACGGGATAGAGGCGGCGGCGCTCATCGACGAGGCCGACGACCGTGGGCCGTCCCTGTGGGTCGTTCGCGGTCGAGACCACGCCGACGGGCTTGTTCAGCGCGTAAACCACGCGCTCCTCGGGGCCCTCGAGCGCCTCCCCGTCGACCTCGACCCGCTGGGGAGACGAAGGCCCCTTCGGCGGCGACGTCGCGAGCCGGGTCGCGCACGGGCACTCCGTCGATGCTCACGCGGCCTTCTTCGATCAGGCGCTCCGCGGCGCGGCGCGATGCGACACCCGCGTGGGCGAGGTACTTCGCGAGCCGCACCGCGCGAGCTCAGGCGGCCTGCGGATTGCTGCCCATGCGCGCTTCGCCGGCCCGCAGTAGCCGCTCGCGCAGCTCGGAGGCCTCCTCCGGGGAGGGGTCGAAGCGAGTGATGTCGGGCAGCTCCTCGAGCGAGCCCAAGCCGAAGAGCTTCAGGAAGGTGCTCGTGGTGCTGTAAAGGGCGGCGCCGAACTGCGAGCGGCCGGACTCTTCGATCAGGTCGTGCTCGTGCAGCGCCGCGACGGCGTGGTCCGCGTTGACACCGCGAATCCGCGCGATCTCGGGTCGCGAGATCGGTTGCAGGTAAGCGACGATCGCCATCGTCTCGGCCTGTGCCTGCGTGAGCTTCGCGAGGCGCATGCGGCCGAACAGTCGCCGCGCGGCTTCGTCGGCGACCGGCTCGCTTGCGAACGTGTAGCCGCCCGCGAGCTCCTTGAGGGCGATCCCGCGCGCGCCCGTCTCGTAGTGCGGCGCGATCTCGCCGAGCGCTACGCGGACCTCGTCCTCCCCGCATTCCGTCGCCCGTGCGAGCTCCTCTACGGCGAGCGGTTCCGGCGAGAGGAAGATCAATGCCTCGAGGATCCGCGCGAGCTCGCTCACACCGCCACCTCCAGTGGCGCTCCACCGCCGGAGGTGCCTTTCTCGTGCGCGGGATCGCGCCACTGGCGGGCGCCCGCAGGCGCCGAGCCGCCGCGCACGGTGATCGGCCCGAACGGCTCCGCCTGCTCCCATTCGCCCTCCCCGCGCCGATACAGCTCGAGCAGCGCGAGCAGCGTGACGGCCACCGTCACGCGGTCTGCCCCCTTCACCGCATCGTCGAAGCTGAAGCTGCCGCGGCGCAGGAGTCCACGCAGGTGCTCCAGCCGCTCTCCGACGGTCACGCGCGGGCTGAGCATGTGTCGCACGCTTATCTGCGGCGGCATCCGCAGCAGCCCCGCGAGCGCCTCGCCCAGCGTCTCGGGGTCCGCCGTGCCCTGCGCCTGCTCGATCGCGCTGCGGCGAAAGCGACGCGGAACGGGAGCGCGCCGGAACGAGACACCGGCCTGCGCGGCGAGCAGCTCCTGCAGCTGCCCCGCCGCCCCCCGGTAGCGCCGGGCCGCGAGCATCCGCTCGAGCAGCTCCTCGGCCGCCTCCTCGGGCCCCAGCTCGAGCAGGTCCTCGACCTCCTCTTCGGGGAGCATCAATCGTGATTTGAGCTCGAGCAGCGCCGCGATCAGCACGATGAACTCCGTCGCGGTGTCGAGATCGAGCTCGCCGCGCGCCTCGATGTGCGCGAGGTAGGCGAGCACGACGTCCGCGAGGTCGAGCTCGAGAAGGTCCACCTCCTCGCGCAGGATCAGCGCGAGGAGCAGATCGAACGGACCGCTGAAGACGTCGAGGTCCAAGTCGAGTGCGCCGAGGCTCACGCGGTCACCGTAGCGCCCCATCCCGACGCGCCGCACGCGGCGGGCCCACGCCCATTCGCTCGCGCACCTCCGCAAGCGTCGCGGACGCGATCGCGTGCGCGCGCTCCGCGCCCTTCGCGAGCACGGCCTCGAGCGCGCCCTCGTCCGCGCGCAGCTCCCCGTAGCGCACGCGCACGGGCGTGAGCATCGCGAGCACCGCCTCCTCGACCGCGGCCTTGAGGTCGCCGTAGCCGCGTGCGTCCGCGAGCGCGGATTCGACCTCCTCGGGGCCGACCTCGCGCGCCGCCGCGAGGATTTCGATGAGGTTCGAGACTCCGGGCTTGTCCGCCGCACGCCGGATCTCGGTGCCGGAGTCCGTGACCGCCCGGCGGACCTTGCGCGCGATCGCGTCGGGCTCGTCGAGCACGTAGACGGTGCCCTCCTCGCTCGCGTTCGTCGTCGACATCTTTCGCGTCGGCTCCTGGAGGTCCATGATCCTCGCGCCCACCTCGGGTATGCGGTGCTCGGGAACCACGAGCACCTCCTCGCCGTCGCCGAAGCGTGAGTTGAAGCGCCGAGCGACGTCGCGCATCAGCTCCAGGTGCTCGCGCTGGTCCTCGCCGACGGGAACCTCGTGCGCGCGGTAGGCGAGGACGTCCGCCGCCTGCAGCACCGGGTAGACGAGCAGCCCCGCGCTCACGAGCTCCCGCTGGGCGACCGACTTGTCGCGGAACTGGTGCATGCGCTGCAAGCGGCCGAGCTCCGTGAGGGAGCACAGAAGCCATGTGAGTTCGGTGTGCTCGGGGACGTCGGACTGCCGGAAGAGCAGGCAGCGCTCGGGATCGACGCCTGCGGCGAGCAACAGCGCGGTGAGGTCGTAGAGCGAGCGCCGAAGCTCGGCGGGGTCGTAGGAGACCGTGATCGCGTGCAGGTCGACGATGCAGAAGAGCGCCTCGCCGCGCCCCTGGCTCTCGACGTACTGGCGGATCGCGCCGATGTAGTTGCCCAGGTGCTTGCGTCCCGTCGGCTGGATGCCCGAGAAGATGCGCAGCGGCGCGGTGCTCAAAGGGTCTCGCGCACCACCGGCCGCTTCGCCGCCGCGACCTCGTCGAGGCGGCGTACGGGCGTCGTGTAGGGCGCCTCACGCGCGATCTGCGGATCCTCGGCGGCCTCGCGCATGATCTCCGCGATCGCCGCCGCGAAGTCATCGAGCGTCTCCTTCGTCTCCGTCTCCGTCGGCTCCACCATCAGCGCCTCCTCCACGAGCAGCGGGAAGTAGACCGTCGGCGGATGAAAGCCGAAGTCGAGCAGGCGCTTGGCGAGATCGAGCGTCCTGACCTTCAGATCGCGCTTGAGCGGCGCGCCGGATAGCACGAACTCGTGCATGCACAGCTCGCCGTAGGCGCGTGGAAGAAACTCCGCGACCCCGCGCTCGGAGAGCCGGGCGAGGAGATAGTTCGCGTTGAGCACCGCGGCCTCCGAGACGTCCTTGAGGCCGGAGGCGCCGAGCGAGCACACATATGCATACGCGCGCACGAACGTCCCGTAGTTGCCCTGGAACCCGCGCACGCGGCCGATCGAGAGCGGCGCGTCGTGGCTCAGGTCGAAGGCGCCGTCCTCGCGGCGCACCACCCGCGGCACCATCAGGTAGGGCTCGATGCGCGAGGAGACGGCGATCGGGCCGGAGCCGGGCCCGCCCCCGCCGTGCGGCTGCGTGAACGTCTTGTGCAGGTTGAAGTGCACGATGTCGAACCCCATGTCGCCGGGCCTCGAGATCCCCATCACCGCGTTCAGGTTTGCGCCGTCGTAGTAGAGGATCGCGCCCGCGTCGTGCACGATGCGCGCGATCTCCACGATGTTCGAGTCGAACAGGCCGAGCGTGTTCGGATTCGTGAGCATGAGGCACGCGACATCGCCGTCGGCCTTCGCTCGCAGGTCCTCGACGTCCACCCCGCCGTCGCGATTGCTCTTCACGGTGACGGTCTGAAGCCCCGCCATCGCCACCGTTGCCGGGTTGGTGCCGTGGGCGGTGTCCGGGATCAGGACCTTCTTCCGGGCCTCCCCGCGGTGCTCGTGGTAGGCACGCGTGAGAAGCGCGCCCGCGAGCTCGCCGTGGGATCCCGCCGAGGGCTGCAGCGAGACGTGCGGAAGGCCCGAGAGCTCCGCGAGCGCACCTTCCAGGCGCCACATGAGCTCGAGCGCCCCCTGCGCTCGCTCGGGGTCCTGGAGCGGGTGCAGGCGCGCGTGTCCTGGCAGCGCCGCGACGCGCTCGTGCAGGCGCGGGTTGTGCTTCATCGTGCATGAGCCGAGCGGGTAGAAGCCGGAGTCGAGGTCGAAGTTCCGTTTCGAGAGCCGTACGTAATGGCGCACGATCTCGGGCTCCGAGACCTCCGGCAGCCGCGGCGGCGTGGCGCGCAGCAGGCCCTCGGGGAGCACGTCGCGCGGCTTCACCGCGGGCACGTCGAGCTCCGGGCACTGGAACGCGCGGCGCCCCGGCGCGCCGCGCTGGAAGATCGTGAGCGTCTGCTCGCTCACGCGGGTACCGCCTGCTCGCCCCCACGCGCGCGGTCCCCGGTGCGCCTGGGCGCCGCGGTTGCGAGTGCGCCTGCGAGGACCTCGGCCAGGCGGTCGATGTCCTTCCGCGTGCGGCGCTCGGTGAGCGCGACGAGCAGCCCGCCGCGGTCCTCCTCGCGACCCGTGAGCGTGAAGATGTCGGCGCCGGGGTTGATCCCCGCGTGGGCGCAGCGACGGCGCACGGCCGCCACGTCGGCGTCGAGGCGCACCGCGAACTCGCGCACGACGGGACCCTGGTAGAGCGGCTCGACGCCAGCGATCTGCGTAAGCACATCGCGCGCGTAGTGGGTGCGCGCGAGCAGCAGCTCGCCGAGCTCCACGAAGCCACGCCGGCCGAGCCATGCGAGGTAGACCATCCCCGCGAGCGCGTTCAGCGCCTGCGCGGTGCAGATGTTCGAGGTGGCCTTCTCGCGCCGGATGTGCTGCTCTCGCGTCTGTAGCGTGAGGACGAAGCCGCGGCGGCCCTCGATATCCCGCGTCTCACCCGCGATCCTTCCCGGCATCCGTCGCAGGAACTCCTGCGCCGCCGCGAAGAAGCCGAACGAGGGGCCGCCGAAGTCCAGGCGTCCGCCGAGCGGCTGGCCCTCGCCCACCGCGACGTCGACGCCGCATTCGCCGGGGGCCTTCAGGACGCCGAGCGTGAGCGCATCCGCCTGCGCGATCACCACCGGAGCGCCCGCGGATTCCTGCTTCGCCGCGGCGCACAGCGCGGGCGCGTCCTCGACCACTCCGTAGAAGTTGGGCTGAGCGAAGATCGCCGCCGACGTCTTAGCGTCGATCGCGGCCCGCCAGCGCTCGAGGTCCGTACGCCCGTTGCCGCTCGCATCCACCGGCACCTCGACGACCTCCGCGCCGAACCCGCGCGCATAGGTGCGCAGCGTCTGCAGCGAGTGCGGGTGCATTGCCGCGCTCGCGACGATCCGCGCGCGGCCGTTGTGGAGCTTCGCCATGTACGCCGCTGACGCGACCGCGCTCGGCCCCTCGTAGACCGAGGCGTTGGAGACCGGCAGCGCCGTGAGCTCGGAGATCGCGGTCTGGTACTCGAACATCACCTGCAGGTGGCCCTGCGAGACCTCGGGCTGATAGGGGGTGTATGGGGTCAGGAACTCGGAGCGCTCGCAGAGCATGTCGACGAGCGCTGGGACGTAGTGGTCGTACATCCCCGCGCCGAGGAACGAGATCTCATCGTCGGCGCTCACGTTGCTCTGCGCAAGCGCGCGCAGGTGCTCGTAGACCTCCTGCTCGGACATCCCCTCGGGCAGCGCGAGCGCGTCGCCCAGCCGCACCGCCGCCGGAACCTGGCGGTCGAAGAGCTCTTGCACCGATCCCACGCCGATCGCGGCGAGCATCGCCTGGCGGTCCTCGGGGGTGATGGCGGTGTAACGGGTCACGATTGGAGCGTAGGAGCTACGCCGCAAGGCTCGCGGAGTAGGCCTCGGCATCCATCAACGCATCGCGCTCGGACGGATTCGTGAGGCGGATCTTCACGAGCCATCCCTCCCCGTAGGGGTCCTCGTTGATCGGCAGCGGATGCTCGCCGAGGCCTTCGTTGACGGCGACGATCTCACCCGAGAGCGGCGCGAAGACGTCGGCGACCGCCTTCACCGACTCGACCTCCGCGTAGGTCTCCCCCTGCGTGAGCGTGCCGCCGAGGGCGGGCGGTTCGAAGAAGACGACCTCGCCGAGCTGCTCCTGCGCGTACCAAGTGACGCCGAGCGTCGCCTCCTCGCCCTCGATTCGCGCCCAGTCGTGTTGGGGGTAATAGAGGAGGTCCTGCGGGTAGCTCGCCTCGGCCATTGCTTCGTGCTCCTCCTCGCTCAGCTCCGTTTTGAGACGAATGGCTTGTCGCGCACGAGCGCCGGGCGCTGCTGCCCGCGGACGTCGATCTCGAGCCGCGTGCCGCTCGCCGCGCGCGCTACGGGCACGTATGCGAGCCCGATCCCGACCTCGAGGCAAGGCGAGAGCGTGCCGCTCGTGACCTCGCCGCCGCCAACGACGGAGTTGCCGGTGCGCGGGATGCCGGGGCCGTCGATCGAAAAAGCCACCAACAGCTCCTCGGCGCCGGCCTCGCGGACCGCGCGCACGGCCTCGGCGCCGATGAACCCCGTGTCCTCGCGAGCGCACCACCCGAGCCCCGCCTCGATCGGGCCGCGCGCGAGCGTGAGCTCGTTGCCGTAGAGGGGCAGGCACGCCTCGAGTCGCAGCGTGTCACGCGCCGCGAGCCCGGCCGGCCGCGCGCCGCCCGCGATGAGCGCGTCCCACAGCGTCCCCGAGTCCTCGGGCGCGACCAGCAGCTCCACGCCGTCCTCGCCCGTGTAGCCGGTTCCGCAGACGAGCGCCTCCACCCCCGCGACGCGGTTCCTCGCAACGTGCATTCGCGGAGCGAGCTCACGCTCGGCGAGCGGCTCGGCGAGAGCGCGCGCGGCGGGTCCCTGCAGCGCGATCATGGCGAAGTCGCGGCTGCGATCGGCGACGGTGGCGTCGTGCTGCGCTGCGTGGCGAAGGAACCAGCCACGGTCGCGCTCGTGGTTGGCGGCGTTCGTGACGAGCAGATATCGCTCGTCCTCGAGCCTGTAACAGATGAGGTCGTCGAGCACGTGCCCCTCCTCGTTGCAGAGCACGCTGTACTGCGCGCCGCCGACGGCGAGTCGCGCGAGGTCGTTGGAGAGCAGCCGCTGCAGGAGCGCCTGCGCGCCCGTGCCCGAGACTTCGAGCTCGCCCATGTGCGAGACGTCGAACGCCCCGCTTTCGGCGCGCACCGCGAGGTGCTCGGAGCGCACGGGCGAGCTGCCCGCGTAATAGGCGGGCAGCTCGAAACCCGCGAACTCGATCATCTTCGCGCCCGCGGCGACGTGCCGGTCAAACAGCGGCGTATGTGCAGGCCCGCTCGCGGGGAGCTCGGCGCGTGCGGTATCTGGAGGAGGAGGAGAAACGGTGGATTGAGGCACGCACCCGCAGGCTATCGAAGGGTGCGGGTGAGCCTCGCGAAGCGCTCGGGATGCCCCTAGCGCAAGAACGGGGGCACGTCGATCTCCTCGTCGGAGATCTCGAGCGTCGAGCGCTGACGCTCGTCGATGCGGGGCCCGCGGTCGGGACGCTCGGCACGCTCGCCGCGTCCGCCACGCCCGCCGCGTCCGCGTGCGAAGCGCTGATCGAAGCCGGTACCGATCACCGTCACCCTGACCTCGTCGCTCATGTCCTCGTCGATGACGGCGCCGAAGATGATGTTCGCATCGGCGTCGGCCGCGCCGTGGACGACCTCTGCTGCGTCGTGGACCTCGAAGAGGCCGAGGTCGCGTCCGCCGGTGATGTTCAGCAGGATGCCCGTGGCGCCGTCGATCGACTCCTCGAGCAACGGCGAGGAGATCGCGGCCTTCGCCGCTTCCGAGGCGCGGTTCTCGCCGCTTGCGGCGCCAATGCCCATGAGCGCGGACCCGGCGTCGTGCATGATCGTGCGCACGTCCGCGAAGTCGAGGTTGATCAGTCCGGGGATCGTGATCAGGTCGGTGATGCCCTGGATTCCCTGACGCAACACGTCGTCGGCCTCGCGGAAGGCGTCGAGCATCGAGGTGCGCCGCTCGACGACCGAGAGCAGCCGCTCGTTCGGGATCACGATCAGCGTGTCGACCACCTCGCGCAGGCGCCCGATGCCGTCGCGCGCCTGCTTCGCGCGCTGCGCGCCCTCGAAGTCGAACGGCCGCGTCACCACCCCGACCGTGAGCGCCCCGACCTCGTTCTTCGCGATCTCCGCGATCACGGGCGCTGCGCCCGTGCCGGTGCCGCCGCCCTCGCCCGCCGTGACGAAGACCATGTCCGCGCCCTTGAGCGCCTCCTTGATGTCGTCCCGCGACTCGGAGGCCGCCGAGAGCCCGACCTCGGGGTCCGCCCCGGCGCCGAGCCCGCGCGTTGACTCGCGGCCGACGTTGAGCTTGACGTCGGCGTCGAGCATCGCGAGCGCCTGCGCGTCTGTGTTCGCGGCGATGAACTCGACGCCGCGAAGACCCGCGTCGACCATGCGGCTGACAGCGTTGCTTCCGCCGCCGCCGACGCCCACGACCTTGATCACCGCGAGATAGCCGCCGTTATCCATTTTCTCTGAGACGTCCGAACTCTCTAGTCGTAGTCCAAGGTTTACGCCCGCCACTTCGAGTCGCCGCTGCACGACCCGCGTGGAAGCACGTTATGCAGGCAACTTCGCCGTGTCAACACGAACGCAAAATATCGCAATGTCCGTTGCAGAACCCGGAAGTCTCAACCGGCGCTCCAGAGTGCTGCTCAGATTGGGCTCAAGCTCCAGTTGAGGGTTACCCACCCTGCGAGCTCGGCCGACGGCGATTCGGAGGCGCCCGTTGCGCCTTCCGAAGCGCCCGAACCGGTGGCGCCCGCGGACCCTTCGGAGGCGCCCTGATGTTCGGAGGTCTGCGGTTCGGGGGAGGCGCTCTGCGATTGGCCCGTGGTCCCCGCGGACTGCCCGCCGGCGCTCTGCGAGCCCCCTTCTCCGCCGATCGTCGCCTCGAGGCCCGCGACGAGCGCCGAGGAGCTTCCGAGCGAACCCTGGGCTGCCGTGCCCGTGCCGCCGGTGGTCGCGCTCTGCGCGGCAGACGCGGCGCCGGCGGCGCCGCGCGCCCCACCGCCGGCCGTTCGGGGAGCCTCACGTCGACGTAGCTCGCGCTCGCGCCCCCTTCCGCGACGAGCACACGCGCGAAGGAGATCCATTTTGCGTGCGGCCGCGACGCGTTGCCGAAGATCACGAGCATCCCGTTTCGCAGCTGGACCGTGAGCCCCTTCGGTCCGTCGTACGCACGCACGAGAAAGCTCGCGAGGGGCGTCGGCACGGCGCCGAGGACCTCCAGGCATTCGAGAGTCGCGGGGCTCTGGACCTGCTTGGCGGGGACGGACGCGACCCCGACCACGGGCAAGCTGCTCGAGGCAAGCCCAGCGCCGAGGATCGCGCCGTCTGCGGCAGCCGCGGTGTGGGCGCCGTCCGTGGCCTGCAGGACGGCAACGGGCGGCTGCTCGATGACGGTGATCCGCATTCCGTGAGGGAAGCTCGCGTGCACCCGCAGGTCGCGGACCTGCGGGTAGGCCGCGACCGCGGCGCGTAGCGAGCCGAGGTTGACGTCGAGCGTGCTCATCCCGCTCGCCCGCTCCCGCAGGGCGGCCTCGATCGCGCCCGCGCCCGGTCCCTGCACCCCGCTTATCTGCACACCGTGCGCGGCGACAAACGACGAGTCGCGGAACCACAGCCACCCACCCGTCACCAGCGCGAGCGCGAGCGCGACGAGGAGCACCACGCGCGGCCTCGGGCCGCGCCGCATCGCGACGCTCGGCAGGCGAAGGCGGGGCATCTAGGACGATTTCGCGCCTGCGCGCGCTGTCCCTGCCAGACCGCTACCAGGGGAAGCGCACGGCTCCGAGCAACTGCACCTCGGGCTCGAGCGCGACGCCGAAGCGCTCGAGCACACGGCGCCGGCCCTCGGCCATCAGCGCAACGACGTCTGCCGTGCTCGCGCCGCCGGTGTTCTCGACGAAGTTCGCGTGCTTGGGCGAGAAGCGCGCGCGTCCGTGCTGCAAGCCGTTGCACCCGGCCGCGGCGAGCAGCTCGCCCGCCGTGCGCGAGCCGGCCTCCGCGTCGTCGGGGTTCTTGAAGGTCGAGCCGAATGTCCTGATCCCGCTCGGCTGCGCCTCGCGGCGAGCGGAGCGCATCTCCGCGAGCGTCTGCTTCACGCTCTGCGGCGGAGCGGGGGCGAGCGCAAAGCTCGCACGGGCGACGACTTCACTGGGCTCGAGCGCAGAGCGGCGATAGGCCAGGCCGAGCTCCTCGGGCGCGCGCCGGCGCAGCCCGTCCGCGGTCGCGATGTCGACCCACTCGAGAACCCCCGCGAGCTCGCCGCCGTAGGCGCCCGCGTTCATGCGCACCGCCCCGCCGACCGTCCCGGGGATGTTGACGCCGAACTCGATGCCCGTGAGCCCCGCTCGCGCCGCCTTCGTTGCGACCGCCGGCAATCGCGCGGCCGCTCCGCAGACGATGCGGGTGTCATCCAGCACCACCTCCGCGAGCGCGCCCTCGAGCTTGAGCACGAGACCGCGCACGCCGTCGTCGGCGATCAGCACGTTCGAGCCCGAGCCGAGCACGGCGACGCTGATCTGCTGCTCGTGGGCCCATGCGAGGAGCTCGACGAGCCGCTCGGGGGCATCGGCGCGCGCAAAGAGCTCGGCGGGCCCGCCGGTCCGGATCGTCGCAAAGCGCGCGAGCGGCACGTCGCGCTGCACCCCTCTCGGCGGCGCGCTCGCCTCGCCGGGGCTCATCCCCGCTCCGCGGCGCCGAGGAGGCGGCGCGCGAGCTCGATCGACGTCGCCCGCGCCCATCACGACGCAGATGTCTTCGGCACCCAGAAGCTCCTGCAGCACGGGCTGAGCGCTAGCGAACGTCGGCAGCCAGTAGACGGGCCGCCCGGGCGCGGCCTCCGTGACGGCCTCCGCGATCGTCAGCCCGCTCACGCCGGGATGCTCCTCCGCGCGCTCGCGCGCCGGGTAGACGTCGAGCACGACCACGACATCGGCGCCCGCCAGCGCCTGCCCGAACTCGCGCGCGAGCGCTGCCGTGCGCGAGTAGAGGTGCGGCTGGAAGACCGCCACGAGCCGACCCCGACCCAGGACCTTGACGCGCGCCGCGCGCAACGTCGCGGCGACCTCGCTCGGGTGGTGCGCGTAGTCGTCGTAGACGATCGCCCCACGCACAGTCTCGCCGAGCTCTTGGAAGCGGCGCCCCGCGCCGCGAAAGCTCGCGAGCGCCTCTGCGGCTCGCACCTCGCTCGCTCCCGCGAGCCTCGCTGCCTCGAGCGCCCCTGCGGCGTTCGCAGCGTTGTGCGCCCCGGGGACCACGAGCCGCACCTCGTGGCCGCGCCAATGAAATCGCGACCCCTCCGCGTCGAGCACGAGCTCGCCGACGTCGTAGGGCTCGACCGGCCCCGCGCGCAGCGCCAGCAACTCGGGACGGTCCCAGACGACCGCCTGCGGCGCGCGCGCAAGCAGCTCGCGGAACGCCTCGCGCAGCTCGGCGAGCGAGCCGAAGGCATCGGGGTGATCGAGCTCCACGCTCGTGAGCACCGCGATCGCGGTCTCGAGCTCGAGCATCGAGCGGTCCGACTCGTCCGCCTCGATCACGAGCCACTCCCCCGCCCCCCACCGCGCGTTCGGGAGCCCCGGCCCCACGGTGCCGCCCACCACCCAGCCCGGCTCCATCCCAGCGCCCTCCAGGGCGCGCACGAGCATCGACGAGGTCGTCGTCTTGCCATGCGATCCGGCGACGGCCACGGTGCGCTTGAGCGCGCTCAGCTCGGCGAGCAGATCCGCACGCGACCGCTCGCGCAACCCCCGCGCGCGCGCCTCGAGACGCTCGGGGTTGTCCTGCGGCACGGCGCTCGAATAGACGACCTCGACGTTGCTCCCGGCGGGCACGTTCTCGGCGTCGTGACCGATCCGCGCCACGAGCACAGCGTCGTCGCGCAGCTGCTCGAGATAGGGCGAGCCTGCGCGGTCCGATCCGCTCACGCGCGCGCCCAGTTCGTGCGCGACGCGCGCGTAGCCGCTCATGCCGGCGCCGCCGACGCCGACGAAGTGCATCGTGCGTCCCGACCATCGCGGCGATGCGTTCACGTCCTGCGCGTCCTTGCTCATCGCCGCGCCGCCGCTATGAGCTCGCGTGCGATCGCATCCGCGGCATCGGGCCGGGCGACACTTCGCGCCGCGTTCGCCATCGCCGCCATGCGGGTGCGGTCGGCGAGCAGCCTCCCCACCTCCTGCGCGAGCCGCGCGCCACTCAGCTCGCGGTCGAGGACCACGATCGCGGCGCCTGCGTCCGCCATGAAGCGCGCGTTCTGCAGCTGGTGGTTGGCGGTCGCGTGCGGGTAGGGCACGAGGATCGCGGGCAGCCCGTGGGCGGCGACCTCGAGCACCGAGCTGCCCGCGCGTGCGACCACGAGGTCGGCTGCGCTGAGGGCCAGCGCGAATTGCTCGAGATCGAGGTACTCGCGCAGGTCGTAGCCCGCACGCAGCGGACGCGACGAGAGCTCCGCGTAGTCGCGCACGCCGCTCACGTGCAGCACGCGGAAGGACGCCTCCGCGAAGGCTTCGACCGCCGCGATGTTGATCGAGTGAGCGCCGAGCGAGCCGCCGAAGACGAGCACGCAATGCTCGCCCTCCTTGACGCCGAAGTGCTCGCGTGCCGACGTGCGATCACCTGCGGCGAACGGCATCGGCCGGCCGGTCACCCGGTAGCGGACGCCCTCGCGGCCCGCGATCGGGAACGCAAGGCAGACGCGCCGAGCGCCCTGCGCGAGGAGTCGATTCGCAAGCCCCAGGTGGCTGTCGCCCTCCGTCAGGACGAGCGGGACGCGAAGGCCAAGGGCCGCGAGGCCCACGGGCCCGGCGATGTAGCCACCGCCGCCGAGCACGGCGGAGGGCGCGATCGTTCGCAACATGCGCCGCGCTTCCAGCACCGCCTTGCCCCCACGCGCGAGGTCCACGAGCGCACGCCGGGGGTTCGAGCGGCTGAGCCCGCGCGCGCCGATCCGGTGAAGCGCGAACCCGGCGGCGGGCACGAGCGTGGTCTCTGCGCGATCACCGCCGATGAAGGACACCTGAGCGCCCGCGTCGCGCAGCACGCTGGCAACCGCGAGCGCGGGCGCGACATGCCCCGCGGTGCCGCCCGCGGCGATCACGATCCGCCGCGGGACGTCGATCTCGCTCGTGCTGCTCACGAGCCCATCCTGCCGCCTCGCGCCGAGGCTAGGCGCGAGCGGCGGTGCGCCGCCGGCGTTGCGCCGTTCCCGCGCGCGAAGGACGCGCGCGGACGCGAGCCACGTGATGCGGCGCCGCTTCGGCGCGGCTCCGGAACCGCGCGGACGTGCGCGGAGGCGCCGGAGGCGACCCCCATCAGCAGGCCCATCGACCACAGCATCACGACAAGGCTCGTCGAGCCGTAGGAGACGAACGGAAGCGGAACGCCCGTGAGCGGCGCGACGCCGAGGACCGCGAGGGAGTTCAGCAGCGCCTGCGAGACGATCAGCGTCGTCGTGCCGACGGCGATCAGCGCGCTGTAGAGGCTGCGCGCGGCGCGCGCGGCGCGCAGCCCCGCGTACGCGATGAGGCCGTAGAGGAAGAGCAGCGCACACATGCCGAGCACGCCGAGCTCTTCCCCGATCACCGCGAGGATGAAATCCGTCGGCGCCTCCGGCAGGTAGAAGACCTTTTGCACCGAGCGCCCGGGGCCGACGCCGAAGATCCCGCCCGAGCCGATCGCGATCTGTGCTTGCACCGCCTGGAAGCCCGACCCCGAGGCGTGCGCCCACGGATCGATGAAGGACGTCAGACGAGTGCGCGCGTAGGGTCGCGCAATCGCGTAGAGGGCGACGATGCCGAGCACGATGCCGGCGAGCAAACCGAGCTTGCGCGGCGGGATCCCCGCGACGACGAGCAGCGCGGACACCGTGAACGCGATCACCATCGCGGACCCGATGTCGGGCTCCGTCGCGACGAGCGCACACGCGCCGCCGACGACAACCAGCAGCGGGTTGAAGAGCTCGCGCAGGCTGCGCACGCGATGCGGGCGACGCGCGAGGAGTGTCGCGACGTACAGCACGAGCGCGAGCTTCATGATCTCGGCGGGCTCGAAGCGCAGCGTCCCCGCACCGATCCAGCGCTGTCCCCCGTTGATGCTCACGCCGATGTGCGGCACGTGCACCGCGAGCACGAGCACGAACGCGGTCACGAGCAGCGGCGCCGTCAGCCGCTGCACCCACGCGATGCCATGGCGCGCGAGCACCTGCATGCCCGCAACGCCGACGGCTCCGAAGAGGACGTATTTGACGAGGTACCCCGTGCCCGATCCCTGGCCTTCCAGGAGCGTCGTCGCGGAGGAGGCGCTGTAGACCATCACCGCGCCGAGCGCGAGCAGGCAGAGCGTCGCGGTGAGCAGGATGCGCTGCTCCAGCGGCTGTCCTCGCGAAGCGGTGGCCTTGCCCCCGCGCAGCGTCGATCCAAGGCGCATAGCCGATGACTTCGACGCCCCGCGGCCGAAGCCTCCCGCCCACTGGCGGTCGGCGCACGATCAAGCCGCGTGCGTCGCGAGCTCGCGGAATCGCTGTCCCCGCGCTTCGAAGTCGGTGAACTGATCGAAGCTCGCGCACGCCGGCGAGAGCAACACGATCTCGCCTGGCGACGCCGCCCTTGCCGCGCTTGCCACAGCGCGCTCGATGTCTTCGCACTGGTGCACCTCGACGCCGCTTCCCTCGAGCGCCTCAGCGATGCTCGTCGCGTCCTCGCCGATCAAGTAGGCCGCGCGCGCGCTCCGCGCCAGCTCCGCGCGCAGGCTCGCGAAGTCCTGCCCCTTGCCCTGGCCGCCGAGGATCACGTGCACGACGGGCGCGCCGTCGTGGGGCGGGAAGGACTGCAAGGCGACGAGCGTGCTCGGGACGTTCGTGGCCTTCGAGTCGTTCACGTAGAGCACACCGCGGGAGCTCGCCACCTCCTCGAGCCGGTGGGGCACCCCGTCGAAGTCGCGTAATCCCGCACGCACGGCCTCGACCTCGATGCCGCGGGCGAGACACACCGCAGCCGCGGCCATCGCGTTGTGCACGTTGTGCTCCCCGCGCAAGCGAGAGCTCATCGAGGGCGAGCAGCGGCTCGTCAAGCCCCTTCCACCACAACGCGCCGTCGCGCTCGCCGAGCGACGCCTCCGGAGACGTGCCGAAGCGGACCTCGCGCGCACGGCCGCCGAGCGATGCCGCGTCGACCTCGAGCCCGTGCGGAAGCACGGCGATGTCCCGCTCCCCCTGTCGCGAGAAGATCGACAGCTTCGCCGCGCGGTAAGCCTCGAAGCTCCCATGCCGGTCGAGGTGATCGGGGGCGAGGTTCAGCAGCACCGCCGCCTCGGGCGAGAACGCGAGCGCGTCCTCGAGCTGGAACGAGGAGACCTCGCAGACGACCGCTGCGCCCGCCGGCGCCGCCGCGTCCGCTCCCTGTGCGAGCCGGCTCAGCGCGAGCCCGACGTTTCCCGCGACCCCAACCGGGAGGTCCGCCTTGCGGTGAAGATGGCCGATCAGCTCCACGGTGGTCGTCTTGCCGTTCGTCCCCGTCACGGCGATGATCTCGTTCGGGATCATCCGCCACGCGAGCTCGAGCTCGCCGAGGATCGTCAAGCCACGCTCGCGTGCGGCTCGCACGAGCGGTGCATCCGCCGGCACTCCGGGGCTCTTGACGAGCGTCCGCGCACCCTCGAGCACGTGCGGGCTTTCGTGGCCCAGATGCACCCGCACGCCTGCGCGCGCGAGCGCGTCGGCCCCGGAGGGACGGCCGGCGTCAACGCCGAGGACCTCCTCGTCGCGCGCACGGAGCGCGAGCGCCGCGGCCGCCCCGGAGCGGGCGAGCCCGACCACCACATACGGCCCGTCGGGAAGTCGCGGACGCGGCTTCATCGGACGCTTTGGCGAAAGACGACGAAGCCGATCGCACCGAACAGCGCAGCGATGATCCAGAAGCGCAGGATGATCTTCGTCTCCGACCAATCGCGCAGCTCGAAATGATGGTGCAGCGGCGCCATCAGGAACACCCGCTTGCGGGTGGTCTGAAAGTAGGCGACCTGAATGACGACCGAGAGTGCCTCGATCACGAAGATTCCACCGAGCAGGATCAGCAGCACCTCCGTCTTCGTCATCACGGCGAGCCCGGCGAGTGCGCCACCCAGGCCGAGCGCGCCCGTGTCCCCCATGATGATCGTCGCGGGAAACGCGTTGAACCAGAGGAAGCCCACGCACGCGCCGACGATCACCGCCGCGAGCAGCGCGAGATCGTACTCGCCGATGTAGAAGGTGATCCCGACGTACGCGAGCCCGACGATCGCGACGCAGCCCGCCGCGAGCCCGTCGAGACCGTCCGTCAGGTTGACGGCGCTCGTCGTTCCCGCGACGACGAGGTAGATGAGCAGCGGGTAGAAGGCGCCGAGTTCGATCTGGTAGTCGACGACGCGAAGCCGCAGCGTGCTCTGCAGGTGCGCCTCGTGGCTGGCCACGAACCACAGCCCGAGCGAGATCACGATTGTCACGATCAGCTTCGTGCGTGCGCGCAGCCCGAGCGAGCGCCGCCGCACGAGCTTTATGTAGTCGTCCGCGAACCCGAGCGCCGCACATGCGATGGCGGCGCCAAAGACACCCACCGAGCGCCATTCGAAGTCACTCAGGATGAGGAACGGGATCGCGAGCGCGACGAAGATGATGAGGCCGCCCATCGTGGGCGTGCCCGCCTTCATGCGGTGACGCTCGGGTCCCTCCTCGCGGATGTGCTGGCCGAACTCGCGCTCGCGGAGGAACTCGATGAACTTGGGGCTCAGGAAGATGCATATCAGCAGCGCGGCCGTGCCCCCGATGAGCACACGCCCCATCAGGAGCTCCCGCCGACCGGATCGAGCATCTGCTCCGCAGCGCTCTTGAGCGCCTCCGAGATCTGCTCCATGCGCATCCCTCGCGAGCCCTTCACGAGCACGCTGTCGCCGGGCCGCAGGAGCCCCGGCAACAGCTTCGCCGCCGCCTCCGACGAGGGTGCCGAGACGATCTGCATCGCGCTGCGCGCGGGAACACCCGCGCGCATCTCACTGGCGCGCGCGCCTACCGTGACCATCAACGCGACTTCTCGTTGCGCCGCGTACGCCCCGATCTCCCGGTGCAGCGCAAGCTCCTCGGCGCCCAGCTCGAGCATGTCGCCGAGGACCGCGACGCGGCGCCCGCGAGCCACGACCGCGAGATCGTCGAGGGCCGCGCGCATCGACATCGGGTTGGCGTTGTAGCAGTCATTGATGAGCAGGACTCCGCCCGGGAGCTCGAGCCTCTCGCCGCGGAGCGCGGAGAAGCTCACGTCGAGCCGTGCGGGCGGCTCGACGCCGAGGGCGTGCGCGACGGCGAGCGCCGCGAGCAGGTTGCGCAGGTTATAGGCCTGTGTGAACGAGGGCCGCAGCGAGATCGTTCGCCCCTCGAGCCGAATCTCGACATCGCCCTGCGCGCCCACCCGAGTCAGCTCGACCTCGCCCCCGTCGCCGAACGTGAGCGTGCGCAGGTCCGCGCGGCGGTAGGGCTCGAGCAGCGGCTCGTCCGCCGGGATCACGATCGTCGCCCCCGGCGGGAGGCCGGCGATCAGCTCGGCCTTCGCGGCCGCGATGCCCTCGCGCGAGCCGAGCTGCTCGAGGTGGACGGGGCCGACGTTCACGATCACTCCGACGTCGGGCTCGGCGATCGTCGCGAGCTCGGCGATCTGGCCGCGCCCCCGCATCGCCATCTCGAGCACGAGTGCCTGCGTGTCGCGTGGAGCGCCGAGAATCGCTAGCGGCAGGCCGATCTCGGTATTGAAGTTCTCACGGCTCGCGACCGTGCGCAAGCCGCCCGCGGGCGCGCTCGCGAGCAGCGCCGCGATGATGTCCTTTGTCGAGGTCTTCCCGGTCGAGCCGCTGACGCCCACGACGCGGGCCTGAAGCTCGCGCCTCCAAACGCGCGCCAGCTGCTGTAGCGCGCGCAGCGGCTCGGGATGGCTGAGAACGGCGCCGTTCGCCTCCGCCTCGAGGCCCAATCCGGTGGCGCTCGACGGCGTGATGAGCACGCCCCAGGCACCCCTCGAGAGCGCCTCGGGGGCATGTTCTCCGCCATCGGCCTGCGCGCCCGGCAAGCCGACGAAGAGGTCGCCCGCGCGAACCTCTCGTGAGTCGATGACGACGCGCGTAGGACGCGCGGCCGGATCGGGTCGCGGGGGCCTCAGGAGCTCGGCGCCCGCTGCCTCCGCGAGACCACGGGCGTCCCGATCGATCATGCAGGCGCTCCGGTCCGTTGCCCCTGCGAGGTGCGTCCGCGCAGGAGCTCACGCGCCACGCTCACGTCGTCGAACGGGATCACGCGGCCGCCGGCGAGCTCTTGCCCCTGCTCATGACCCTTGCCCGCGATCACGACGACGTCGCCGGCACGAGCGAGCGCGAGCGAGCGCGCGATCGCATCGCGCCGATCGGCGATCACGTGCAGCGACTCGTTGCCCTCGAGCGGCGCCGTCCCGAGGCCGTCGAGAACGTCGGCGATGATCGCCGCGGGGTCCTCGGAGCGCGGATTGTCGGAGGTCACGATCACGACGTCGGCGGCCCTCGCCGCCGCCTCGCCCATCAGCGGGCGCTTGCCGCGATCGCGGTCACCACCCGCGCCGAACACGCAGAGCACGCGCGCACGATGGCCGTTTGGCTCTGCGGACGCCGCCTCGTCGGATGCGAGCTCGCGCGCAGCGGCAAGCACCCTCGCGAGCGAATCCGGCGTATGCGCATAGTCGACGAGCACCGTGAAGGGCTGGCCCTCCTCGACGCGCTCGAGGCGTCCCGGCACGCTCACATCATCGGCAAGCGCAGCGACCAGCGCGTCGAGGTCGAGCCCGAGGGCGCGTGCCGCTACGAGCGCCCCGAGCGCGTTCGCGACGTTGAAGCGCCCCGCGAGCGGCAGCGACACCGACCGTGAGCCCTCGGGCCCTTCCAGCACGAAGCGCGAGCCCGCGGCTCCGCACTGGACGTCCCGGGCGAGGTAGTCCGGCGCCTCGCCGGCTGGCGCGTCGCCCTCGACCGCGAATGTGAGCGCCGCGGGCAGCTCGGCCGCCAGCCGCCGGCCGTAGGGATCGCCGATGTTCACGACCGCGGCCCCGGGACCGGAGATGAAGAGACCGCGCTTCGCCCCGAAGTAGTCGTCCATATCGCGATGAAAGTCGAGATGGTCCTGCGTGAGGTTCGTGAAGACCGCGACGGCAAAGCGCACGCCGCCGGTGCGACCGAGCGCAAGCGCATGCGAGGAGACCTCCATCGCGCAGGCCTCGTCCCCCGCGTCCAGCATCGCTCGCAGGTCCGCCTGGAGGTCGATCGCCTCGGGGGTCGTGCGCAGCACCTGCTGCTCGCGCCCACCCACGACCGACTTCACCGTTCCGAGCAGGCCGCACCCGATCCCTGACCGCTCGAGCAGCGCGCGAACGAGAAACGCGGTCGTCGTCTTGCCGTTCGTCCCGGTCACCCCGACCACCCGCAGCGCGGAGCTCGGGTGGTCGTAGAACGCGTCGGCGAGGGGTCCCATCGCGGCACGCGCAGAGGCGACCTCGACCTCGGGCACATCCACGTCGAGCGGCCGCTCGACCACCAGCGCGGCGGCGCCGCGTTCGATCGCCTGAGCCGCGAACTCGTGGCCGTCGCGCTCGAACCCGGAGACGCAGAAGAAGAGCGCGCCCGGACGGACCTCGCGGCTGTCGTAGGCGAGCGAGGAGATCTCGAGGTCCTGGGTCGCCGCTCGGGGCCCACGGAGCACAGCGTGGGCGCTGTCTGGAAGCGCGCGCACCAGCTCGAGCAGGCTCATTGGTGGCCGCTCCGGCATGGCAACCCCTGAGTCTAATTTCCGTCCCAGCGGGTTAGCGGGCTAGCGCTCGGCGTCGCGCCCGAGCGCAGCACGGCAGCTCTCGTGCATTGCGACCGATCCAGGACGTCGCAGCTCGTCCCCCAGGGTGAGGACGGAGCCGCGGACCTGGGAGCCATCGGGCCGCCGCACGAGCGCTGGCTCGTACACACCTAATGGCTCATGACAGTGGGCGCAGTGCACGGGATCTATGCGAGAAGCGTCGTGTGCGCCGCGGTGGGATCGAAGCGCGCGAACTACCCGCGCACCAGGGGCAAACTACGCAGCTGGCCGCGAGCATCAGAGCCCGCCGGCTCTGATACAAACCGATGGGGGACGATTCAACCAACCATGACCGCCGGCGCGTTCGCCGGGGAGGCATCAGATGAAAGTCATCGGAGCAGGCTTGCCACGTACCGCGACCACGACGCAGATGATCGCGTTCGAGATGCTCGGGTTCGCGCCCTGCTACCACATGCGCGACCTCCTCGGCGACCTCGAGCATGGCCTTCCGCTGTGGGAAGCGGTCATCGAGGGAAAGCCCGACTGGGGCGCGATCTTCGGCGATGCGCAGTCGACGTGCGACTGGCCCTCGGCGCGCTACTACCAGGAGCTGATGGAGATCTACCCCGATGCGAAGATCGTGCTGACCGAGCGCGACCCCATGGGGCTGGGTGAAGAGCATGCGCGAGACCGTGTGGGCGATCCACCAGGGCGACTCGGTGATGCGTCATCTGTGCGCCGCGCGCGCGGGGGTCGACCCCCTGTGGCGGCGCTACTTGGACCTCATGGACCACATCAACTGGAACGAGCAGAACGGCGCGTTCTCGCCTGCGAAGGACACCTACAGCGACGAGGGCCTCGCGCGCGTCTACGAGCGCTGGAACGACGAGGTCAAGCGCACCGTTCCCTCGGAGCTGCTGCTCGCGTGGAACCCGATCGAAGGCTGGGAGCCGCTCTGCGAGTTCCTCGAGGTAAACGCGCCCGACGAGCCGCTCCCACGAACCAATGACACGAACGCCTTCAAGGAGGGGATCATCGGCGGGGCCCTCGAGGTCCTCAACGAGTGGTGGCAGGAGCGCGAGCGACCCGCCGAAAGCCTTCACGGCGCGCCGCTCAACTGAGCCAAGCGGGCCCGCTATTCGTCGGGCGATATGCCGAGATAGGGCAGCGCGAACGACATGATCTGTCCCCACGCCGGCGCGGCCACCTGGCCGCCGTAGATCGACCCCGCCTCCGGTTCGTCGACGACCACCGCGCACAGCAGGCGCGGGTTGTGCACCGGCGCGAAGCCGACGAACGAGGCGACGAAGGCGGTCTTCGAGTATTCGCCCGTCGCGGGATCGACCTTGTTCGCGGTGCCGGTCTTGCCCGCGAGTTCATACGGTGGCACGGAGACCTCCGCAGCGGTGCCGCCCGGCTGGAGCGGCCCGCGCAGCATTTCGCGCAACTCGGCCGCGGTGGCGGGCTGAGAGCACGCGCCGGCCGGGGGGATGCTCCGTCCGGCGTCCGTCCACGCCCGCAACCAGGTAGGGCGGGCGAAGAACTCCTCCATCTGCGATCGCCGAGTATGCGTTTGCCATCTGGATCGGAGTCACGAGCTCGCCTTGGCCGAAGGGAAGGTTGCCCATCGAGGCGCCCGAGTACTGGTCGACAGCGGGCACGACGCCAGGTTCCTCGCCCGGTAGTTCGATTCCCGTCCGCGTGCCGAACCCGAACGCGTGCACCCAGTGGTTGAACTGGTTCGCGCCCTGGAGCAGCGCGATCTTGACCGCGCCGATGTTCGAGGAGCGGGCGAGGATCTGCGACGCCGTGAGGGTCTCGCTCCCGTGTTCCTCGGCGTCGTGGATCACACGGCCGCCGATTTCGAGCGTTTCGGGAATTTCAAAGCTCGTCTGCGGCGTGATGAGCCCCTCCTGGAGCGCGCCCGCCATCGCGACGACCTTGAACGTCGAGCCGGGTTCGTAGTTGAAGGACACCGCGCGGTCCTGCAACGCTTCGAGCGAGGTCACGGAGCCGGTACCGATGTCCACCTGCGGCCAGGTCGCGATCGCGAGCACCGCGCCGCTCGAGGGTTCCATGACGATCGCCGTCGCATCCTTGGGGTGAAAGACCGACCCCACCGCGCCGAGCACGTTTTCGGTCTGCTGCTGGATGTTGGCGTCGAGCGTGAGCTGCACGGGAGCACCCGGAAGGTCGCGATGCAGGCTCGAGATCGAGATCGGCTGCCCGAGCGCGTCCCGGATCACGCGCCGCTGACCCGTGTGACCGCGCAGAACCGAGTTCTCTGAGTACTCGAGGCCCGCGAGGCCTTCGCCTTCTGAGCCGATCATCCCGAGCACCTGCGAGGCGAGCGCCCCGCGCGGGTAGGCGCGAAGCATCACCGGGGTGCCTTCGATGCCGGCCAGCTTGAGCGCCAGCAGGGGCTTCGCCCGCGACGCGGGCACCCTGTGTTGAAGGTAGACGAAGCCCGCGCGCTCGCTCAGCTTCGCGAGGACTTCGGACTGCTGGAGGCCGAGCGCCTGGGCGACGGTCGCGGAGACCTGGAGCGGATCGTGGATCAGGAAGGGGTCCGCCGAGATGTCGTAGCCAGGTTCGGAGACCGCGAGCGCAGAGCCCGTGCGGTCGGTGATCGTGCCCCGCGGCGCCGGGATCCGGTCGTTGCTCACCTGTTGGCTGTGCGCCGCCTCGCGGAGGCTCGCGCTGCGCACGACGCCGAGGTAGAGGGTTCTGCCGGCCGCCAGCAGGAGCGCAAGGAAGAAGCATGCGAAGAGCAGTCCTATGCGCCGCTGCATCGTGGCCACTGATCACCCGTGCGGGGCTTCCTGCCCCGCGGTGCTCGTTCCCGGCGACTGCGCCTGGGTCTGAGCACCCACTTCACCCGTCGTGCCGCTCGAGAGCAGCTGTGCGGCCGTCTGCGGGTCCGAGCGCTGAGGCGCAACGAACGCGACGACGCCGCTTGGCGAGAGTTCCATTCCCCGCTTGCCGGCTTCGGTCTGTACTCGCTGCGCCGACGCGAGCGCCGAGTCAGCGACCTGCGTCGCCGAGATCTCGCGCTGGAGGTTCGCCTTTCGTTCGAGCCCGTGTCCGATCTGCGTGTTGAGGCGAAGCACGACGAGCTGCATCGCGACGATTCCGATCAGTGCGAAGCCGACGAGGCCGATCCACACGCGCCCACGGATCAAGCGGTCGAGGAGACCGTGATCGGCGACGCGCAGAAGGGCGCCGACGGCGTCCGCCGACTGCTTGGGGCCGCGCCGGGTTGCGGTTCGTCGCGCCGGCGCGGTACGCGTGCGGTGCGGGGCATGCGGGGCCGGCACGGGGCGAAGCGCCGGACGAACGACTCGCGGGATCGCCGCCGCTGAGTCGACGAGCGCGACCGCGAATGCCGCCGAGGCGCCCCTGGAGGGACCAGAGACGCGGCGCGGTGGGCGGGCGCGCTGTCTCGGTCGGCTCCTCGCGCCCGTGCGTGAATACGTCCGCCTTGCCGAGAGCGGCGCGGGTGGGCGTGCCGCGGCGGTCGCCGCCGGGGCCCTCATGTGCTCGCTTCCATCTCAAGCTTTCGCGCCGCGCGCAGGCGGGCGGAGCTCGCACGAGGATTGCTCGCGAGCTCCTCCGGGGAAGCAGCGATCGCGCGGCGCGAGCGCAGAGCTGGCTTCGGGAGCGCGGTTGCAAACGCACACGGGGAGCTCCGGCGGGCAGATGCAGCCTTTCGCGCGTGCCACGAGGAACTGTTTCACCCGGCGGTCCTCGAGCGATTGGAATGCGATCGCGGCAAGCACGCCACCGGGGCGAAGGATCGCCCACGCTGCGGGCAGCGCGCCGTCGAGCTGTGAGAGCTCGTCGTTGACCGCGATCCTGAGCGCCTGAAAGACCCGCTTCGCCGGATGCCCGGACGCAAACCGCGCGGGCGCGGGTATGGCGGAGTTGATCGTCTCGACGAGCTGGAGGGTCGTCTCGAGCGGTGCCGCCTCGCGACGACGCACGATCGCCGACGCAATCGCGCCCGCGTGACGCTCCTCACCGAGCTCGCGCATGATCGCGCGCAGTCGGCGCTGGTCGTACTCGTTGACGATCTCGCGCGCGCTGAGCTCCTGCGAGGGGTCCATGCGCATGTCGAGCGGCGCGTCGTAGGAGTAGGAGAAGCCGCGCTCCGCGCGGTCGACCTGCATCGAGGACATGCCAAGGTCGAAATAGACGGCATCGGCCTCGACGCCCTCCGCGGCAAGCGTGTCGAGCGCCTCGCGGTAGCCGCCGCGGACGAAGCGGAGCTCGCACGCGACCTCGCCGGCGAGGCGTTCGAAGCAGCGCTCGGCTGCCGGATCGCGATCGATCGCGATCAGCGTCCCCTCAGGCCCCAGCGTGCGCGCGACAAGTCGCGCGTGGCCACCGGCCCCGAACGTGCAGTCGATGGCCGTCTGACCGGGGCGAAGGTCCAGCGCCTCTACGAGCTCGCCCGCGAGCACGGGCGTGTGCGCTCCGTCGTTGCTCCGTCTCTGCGGGTCGGGCCGCGGCGGAGCTGCCGCGTGCCCCGGGCGCTGTGGGCGCCGCGAGCCGCGACGGTCCTCGGGCGCACGCACGCGCTCGCGCCGTTCACGCCTCTTCTTCACGTCAAGCAGCATGACCGGCATCCGCCGTGATCGCTCCCGCTTCGCTCGAGAGCGTCGGCCGGTACTGGCTCCAGGCGGCGCGATCCCAGCACTCCAACCGCCATCCGGCGCCCACCACGACAACTTCCTTGCTGAGCTTCGCGTGATCCATGCATCGCGGCGGCAGCATGATTCGCTCGCGGCCGTCGGGCTCCGCCTCCTGGCTGTTCCCGAAGAAGAACCGTTCGAGGTCCAAGCGCTTCGCGGAGAGCGGGGAGAGCTCGGCCAGCGCACTGCTCGCGTACTGCTCGTACTCGTTCGGCCGGGCGATCCAGATGCAGGGCTGGCCGTCGGGTGGAATCGCGAGCATCGCGCCGCCCGCGAACTCGCTCCGGTAGCGGCGCGGCAGCGTGAGGCGGTTCTTGGAGTCGAGGGTATGGTCGAAAACGCCGCTGAAGGGCAAGGCAGGCTCTCCTTGGCTGTCTCACCAAGCCCGGATGGAGGGGTGGGAGGAGCCCCTCCATCCAGGCTCGCTGCGCGCCATCCTACCCACTGCCACCCATTTGTCAACACCAATTGCACATTTCTGCCCACAACGTGCACGGCGTCGGCTCGAAAGAGGCCGACGAGGCGGCCATCGCGCTGCGAATCCCCGCCTGCCGTGCCGGATCTCGCCGCCCTCGGCGCGGGCGCTCCAAGCGCGCGCTGAGAGCGCGCGTGCAGTTCGCGCGAACGGGCGAGAAATTGCGAAGCGCGCGTTTCCGGGGTCTCGCGGTCGTACGATCGAAGCGTGCGCCGCCCGTCGCGAACCCTCGCGCTCATCGTCCCACTGCTCGCTTTGGCCGTCGCCGGCTGCGGCTCCTCCTCCAAGCCGGCCCCCGACCCCGCGACGATCGTGCCCGCGTCGGCGCCCCTCTACGTCAGCGCGATCGTGCGCCCTCAGGGGAGCTTGAAGACGAACACGCTCGCGGACGCGCGCACGCTCACACACGAAAGCGAACCGTTCGCGGCGTTGCTGGGCGCACTCGTCGTCTCGCCTCCCTCGGGAGCCGCCTACATCGGCCGCGGGTCGGTCGAATCGTGGCTGGGCGAACGCGCCGGCCTCTTTCTCACGCGCGTGGAAGTGCCGGCGCTCAACGGTCCCGTGGCCGCGCTCACGCTGCTCGAGCATGCGCTCACCGGACAGCTGCTGCCGGGTTCGCACGCCGCTGGGCGCAGCGAAGGCGCCCTGATCCTCGACGTCACGAACGCCGCGAAGGCGCGCGAATTCTTCCGCAGCGCGGGTGCGCCAGGCTCGCCTGCGCACAACGTGACGTACAGGGGCGTGACGCTCACTGTTTCAAGCACCGGCAGGGCCTTCGCGCTCGTCGGCAAGTTTGCGGTGGTCGGCGGCGAACGCGCGCTGAAGGAAGTGATCGACACGAGCGCAGGCGGCTCGGCGCTCGCTAAGGCGAGCGCATACACGACCCTTCGCGACTCCGCGGACTCCGAAGGCGCGCTCGCGAACGCCTACGCCTCTGCTCCAGCGCTGCTGCACTCGTTGCAGGCCGCGCCCGGCACGGCCTCGCAGGCGCTCTCGCTGCTCAAGGCGCTCGCGCCTTCGGGAGCGCTCTATCTCACGCTCGCGCCCCAGAGCCACGAGGTCCGCCTCGATCTCGATTCGAGCCCCGCGGGCGCCGCGCCCGTCCCGAGTGCGGCCGAAAGCGAACAGGAGGCGATCGCCCAGCAGAGCTTCCAAGCGCTGCCGGAAAACTCCTCGTTCGCCCTGCGCGTGGTGAACTTCGGCGCGTTCGCCGAACACGCGCTCACCCTGCTCGCGAGCCCCGGGGGCTCGGGGCTCACGAGCACGCTGCTCGGCTCGCTGCGCGGGTCCTCGGGCTCGCTGCTCTCGTCGCTCGGCCCCTCGCTCGAACGCCTGCTCGCCGCGCTCGAGCAGCGTCGCAGCGTCGTGGACCGCGAACTACTGAGCTGGATGGGCCCCGCGGCGATCTTTGTCAGCGGCTCGAGCCTCGCCGAACTGAACGCCGGCGTCGTGATCACACCGAAGAGCACCGCGCAGGCGCGCGCCGCGCTCGGGCGGCTCCCGCAGCTGCTCGCCGGCACCGGCGCGACGGTCGGCCCGCTGAGCGTGCCGGGGGCCGAAGTCGCCGCGACGGTCAACGTCGCGGGCCTGCCCGTGCCGCTCCAGGTCGGGCTCGGCGAGGGGAAGGTCGTGATCGGGCTCGGGCTCGCGCCGATCTCCGCCGCCCTGGCGCCGTCGGGCACGCTTGGCGGCTCCGCGGCGTATCAGAACGCGGTCAAGTCACTGGGCGAAGGCATCCAGCCAGCACTGATCGTGAATCCGCCCGCGCTGCTAGGGCTCGCAAGCGTGCTTGGGATCGGGAACGGCGGCGCGCTCGGCGAACTCCTTCCCTACCTGCGCTCCTTCACGAGCGTCACTGCCGGCTCGAAGCAGCTTGGCAGCATTACGCGCACGCGCTTCCTCATCGGCGTCGGCTAGTGCAAGAACGCGTGCATCACGGCACGCGAGCAGGAAACGTCCCTACGATGGCGACGGTCGGTCCTTGTCGCATCCACGGACGGTTGAGGCCGACGTTCGCCCTCCCCACCCCCTTCGGAGCCATGCAACGGACGCGTCGCGGAAACTACAACTCAGGCCAGGACTTCGTGCTCGAGTACGGGCCGCTGCGCTTCACGTTCAACGAGGACGACTTCGGCGAGCGTTGCGAGCAGGCGGCGATCAAACTCGGCTTCGTGCGCTCGCGGCTTCGGGAGGAGGAGCTCGAGGACCTCGTCAACCTCGCCGTCAACGGCGCGGTCCATGATCCCGCGTCGGGGCTTGGCCACCACGTCAACGACTGCTGGCCTGAGCTCGTGGGCCCTGCGGAGCGCTCGCTCGTGCACTGGCTGCGGCGACTCATATTCCGCGGCGCGTGGCTCGACCAGCGCGTTCTCGAGGGCGAGCTCGAGATCGTGTACATCCCCTTCCAGGGGTCCTTCTGCTACGTCCAGCCGGACCGGCCGAGCGAACCGATCGAGCTCTCGCCCGAGCCCTCCTGGCGCCGCGTCGCCTACAGCCACTGAGCCGGGGCGTCAGCGACCAAAGAAACGACGCCAGCCCCGCGGGCGCCGTGCGTAGCTCGCGTGGGCGCGCATGATCTCGCGAGCTCCCTCCTCGCCCACCAACAGCTCCGGTCGCAGCGTCCCGCTCGCCATCACGTCGATCGCGGGGTACTTTCCGCTGCTCGCAAGCGAGACGTCGAGCGCGATCACGGTCGTCTCGCCGCCGTAGGGGCGCGCCGCGGTCCCGATCACGGTGAGCGAGCCGGCGCGAGCCCGCCTCGAGCGCGCCGGCAGCTTCTGCGCGCCCGCGAGCGCCGTGCGCGCTGCATTCGGGTGCAGGCCGTCGAGCGTGTCGATCAGCACGACCGCGTGCTTTCCGCGCCCCGCTGCCTTGCTCGCGTTCTGCAGCGCCTGCTCGACCGCCTGGCCCTGGCTGTCCGACGACGCCGCAAAGCTGAGCGCCGCGGTCGGCTTGACCGGCCCCGCTTCCCATTCGGCGATCTCCTCGGGCCGCACGCCGACGAGGACGAGGGACAGATCGACGTCGGAACGCTCCGCGAGCGCCTCGACCATGCGCCGCAGCAGCTCCGTCTTGCCCGCGCGCGAGGCGCCCACAATCACGGCCCGCGAGCCGTAGCCGAGTGGGGCGAGCTTTTCGACCGCCTCGACGGTCGCATCGCGCGAGTTGAACACGAGCGGCTCTGTCGGGAACGATGACGATGCCGCATCGGGCTCCTTCTCAGCCGCGCGGCTGCGGGTCCTTGCTCCGCGGGTGCTTGCTCCGCGGGTGCCTGCTCCGCGGGTGCTTGCTCCGCGGGTGCTTGCCCGCGGGTGCCCGCTCCGCGCGTCGCGCCGCTCGTGTCCGCAGGCTCCCCGTTGATCGTCTCGACGCGCGCGAGCGAGGGGTGGCGCTCCCCGCGACGGGGCTTGCGCACGGGTCCAGCCACGCTGTCTCCGGAGCTCAGTTCGCAGCGCTTGACCTGCGCAGGCGAGATGTAAACGTCGTCGTCGGAGGGTCCCGGTGGGTGCACGCGCAGGAACGCCGAGCCGTTGTCACGAAGCTCCACCACGCCCTCGACGCCCGCGCGCGCAGCGGTCTGGCTGGAGGCGCTCGTGCGGGTGCCACCGCGGCTACGGGAGCGCTCCGCCGGCCGCCGCTCCGTGGTTCGCCGTGCGCTGGTTCGCCGCCCGCGAGTGCTCGACGAACGAGCGCCGTCCGCCGGCTCTGCGGCTGGCGGTCTCAGCTCACGCGCGGTCAGATCGACGGGCTCGCCGAGGATCGCGTTGATGAGCTGCTCACGTGGCAGGAGCCGGTAGCCGTCCACGCCGAGCTCGTTCGCGATCGCGTGAAGGTCGGCGAGGGGACTCGCCTCGAGCTCGGAACGGTCGAGTACTGGCATATGCGTGCTCCTTCAATCTGCGGAGGATGTGCGTGCGGTCTCGGGAGGCGATGCTACAAGGCCCTCGGCGCGCGCCTCCTCGGTGAAGCCCAGTGCCTCCTCGGACGCGCGCGCGGCATCCCACCCATGCTCCTCGCCGAGCACCTGTGCCACGTGCAGCACCGGCCCGTCCGCATCCGCCGGCTCAGCGAGCAGCTCGCGCGCCGCGAGGATCCCGAGGCGGGTCCGCCGCAGGAGCACGTCGCCGACGCTCAGCGCCTGCTCGTTGCGCGCGGCGAGCGCGACCTCCGCGAGCAGGTCCGGCTGGCTCGCCACGATCGGGGCAGCGAGCTCGGGGCTCGCCGCGGCGAGCGCGAGGACGTCGAAGGCCGTGTGCCCGTAGCGCGCAGCGAGCGCGGAGTAGGAGCCCTCGGGCACGCCCTCGACGCGAGGAAGCTCCGCTGGATCGATCGCCTGACCGAGCGGGATTTCCTGCGTCCTGCAAGGCGCCTCGCGTGCTTCGCGTTCGACCAGCCTGTCGACCGTCATCTTCGCCATCCGCCGCCAGGTGGTGAGCTTGCCGCCGGTGATCGTGATCATCCCGCTCGAGGTCTCATAGAGCTCCGCCTTACGCGAGATGTCGACGGATTTCTTGCTGTCACCCGTCGAGATCAGCGGGCGCACACCCGCGAACGCGCCCGCGACGTCGTCCGGCTCGAGCGCAGCACCAAAGAAGTCGTTGACGGCGCTGAGCAGGTACTCGACGTCCTCGTGCGAGGGACGCACGTGCTCGAGCGGGCCCTCGTAGTCGTTGTCCGTCGTCCCGATCAGCGTCCGGCCGAGCCATGGCAGCGCGAAGATCGTGCGCTCGCCGCCCGCGGGCACGATCGCGCCGCTCACGAGCGGGAGGTCCTCATGGCGGAGGATGATGTGCGTTCCCCGCGAGGGCCTGATCTGCGGCAGTTCGGCCTCGTCGTGCAACTCGTCGGGACGTAGCTCGTCCGCCCAGACGCCTGTCGCGTTGACGACGTTCGTCGCGCGAACCTCGAACTCCCCGCCGCTCTGCAGGTCGCGTGCGCGCACGCCCTGGGTGCGCCCGTCGCGCTCGAGCAGCGCGGTCGCCGCGACGCGATTGGCGCACACCGCGCCGAAGCGCTCGGCCTCCCCGAGCACCGTCAGCACGAGCCGCACGTCGTCGGTCTGGCAGTCGTAGAAGAGATACCCCCCGGTCGGCTGGCGGCCCTCGAACGCCGGCAACAGCTCTGCCACCTCCTCCCCGCTGATCATGCGGTGGCGCTCGGGGCTCCAGGACTCATCGGCGGAGTCGCCGGCGGCCCCATCGGCGGAGCGGCGTCCGCGACGCCGCGAGCGCTCGACGGACATCACGTCGTAGAGGTTCAGGCCCACGCCCGTGAGGCGATCCGGGCGATCGCCGCCGAACGCCGCGACGATCAGCGGCAGCGGGCGCACGAGGTGCGGCGCGAGATGGACCATCAGCCTGCGCTCGAGGAGCGCCTCGCGGACGAGGCCGAGGTCGAAGTTCTGCAGGTATCTCAAGCCGCCGTGCACGAGCTTGCTCGAGCGACTGGAGGTGCCCGCCGCATAGTCCGCGCGCTCGATCAGCGCGACGCTGTAGCCGCGAGAGGCGGCGTCGAGCGCGACGCCCGCGCCCGTAATTCCTCCGCCAACCACGACGACGTCGAACTCGTCGTCCTTCAGGGCCGCGATCGCGGTGCTGCGCTGGATCACGGCGTCAAGTCTCGCAGAGCGATGGAGCCCCTAAACCTCCGCGAGCTCAGAGACGATTTCGGCGACCGCGGACTTTGCGTCACCGAAGAGCATGGCCGTCTTCGGGTCGTAGTAGAGCTCGTTTTCGATGCCCGCGAAGCCCGGGTTCATGGAGCGCTTGATCACGATCACGGACTTCGAATTGGAGACTTCGAGGATCGGCATCCCATAGATCGGCGAGCTCGGAGTGTTCTTCGCCGCGGGGTTCGTGACGTCATTCGCGCCGATCACGAGCGAGACATCCGTGCGCTGGAACTCGGGATTCGCCTCATCCATCTCCTTCAGCTGGTCATAGGGCACGTCGGCCTCAGCGAGCAGCACGTTCATGTGACCGGGCATGCGGCCCGCGACGGGGTGGATCGCGTAGGCGATTTCGACTCCCCGCTTTTCGAGCTCCTGAGCCAGTTCGCGCACGACGTGTTGGGCCTGCGCGACCGCCATCCCGTAGCCGGGCACGATCACGACGCGGCTCGCGTATGCGAGCTGGATCGCCGCGTCCGCAGCGCTGATCGAGCGCACCGAGCCCGCGTGCTCGCCGGCTCCCTCCGCTCCCGCCACCGCGCCGCCCCCACCGAAGCCGCCGGCGATGATCGCGGGGATCGAGCGGTTCATCGCGTCGGCCATGAGCTTCGTGAGGATCGACCCCGACGCCCCCACCATCATCCCGAACACGATCATCGCGGGGTTGTTGAGCGCCATCCCCGTGGCCGCCGCCGAGACGCCCGTGAACGCATTGAGGAGCGCGATCACGACGGGCATGTCGGCGCCTCCGATCGGCAGCACGACGGCAAGGCCCAGCAACGCCGCGGAAATGAGCATGCCGATGAAGAGCAGTTCGGAATGCACGCCGTCGATCAGCGCGATCGCCGCCGCCAGCGTCAGCGCGCCGAGGATGAGGTTCACGAACTGCTGCGCGGATCCAAGCGTTATCGGGTGCCCGGGGAGGATTTCCTGGAGCTTGCCGAAGGCGATGTTCGAGCCCCAGAAGGAGATCGAGCCGACGATCGCCGCGAACACGGAGAAGACCGCGACATAGGTCGCGACGCCGGGCAGCGTGATCAGAACCGAGGAGGAGCTGAGGACGCCGCCGAAGTGTTCGTGGTAGCTCGTCGCGCCGATGATCCGCGAGCCGTAGGTCGAGCCGTAGTGGCGAAACTCGACCCACGAGATCAGCGCGACGGCGCCGCCGCCGACGCCGTTGAAGAGGGCGACCATCTGCGGCATCGCCGTCATGCGCACCTTGCGTGCCGCGGGGATCCCAACGGCGGTGCCGATCACGATGCCGGCGGCGATCAGCCCCCAGTTGCCCTCCTGCGGGCGCAGGAGCGTCGCGATCACCGCGACGGCCATTCCGACGGCGGCAACTCGGTTGCCGCGCACCGCCGTCCGCGGCCCGACCAGGTCCCGCAGCCCGAGGATCATGAGCGAGAACGAGACGATGTAAAGGACGTAGATGAAGTCTTCGCTTTGCAGGAAGACCGTTGCGAGCGAGGCCGTCACGAGTCCTGCTCCCCACTCGCGTCGTCCGCAGCCACGGTCGTCTGCTCGCTGTCGTCGACCGGCGGCGGCGTGGGCTTGCGCTTGAACATCTCGAGCATGCGATCCGTGACGAGGAAGCCGCCGACGACGTTGATCGTTCCGAACGCGACGGCGATGACGAGCAGGAGCTCGCTGAACCATGAGAGGCCGCCGAGCCCGAGCAGGATCAGCCCACCGAGCAGCACGATGCCGTGGATCGCGTTCGTCCCCGACATCAACGGCGTGTGCAAGGTGTTCGGGATCCGCGAGATCACGATGAAGCCGACGAATCCCGCGAGCACGAGGATCGCGAGGTTCGTGGTGAGCGTGCTCGCGAGGATCACGCCGCCGCCTCCACCGCCGACTTCGCGCCCGCGTTGACGATCTCGCCGTCGCGCGTGATGCACGCGCCCTGGACGATCTCGTCGTCGAAGTCGATTTGCAGGTTGCCCGCTTCGTCGATCAGCAGCTCGAGCAGCGCCTGTACGTTGCGCGCGAACAGCTGCGAGGAGTGCTCGGGCATCGACGCCGGCAGGTTCAGCGGCGAGACGATCTTCACGCCGTGGCGCACGACGGTCTCGCCCGGCTCGGTGAGCTCGCTGTTGCCCCCCGTCTCGCCCGCGAGATCGACGATCACGGATCCGGGCTTCATCCCTTCGATGGCCTCCGCGGTGACGAGCTTCGGCGCGGGCCGGCCGGGGACGAGCGCGGTCGTGATGACGACGTCGAAGCCCTTGATCGCCTCCGTGAGCGCACGCTGCTGCTGCGCGCGCTCCTCGTCGCTGAGCTCTCGCGCGTAGCCGCCCTCGCCGGCGGCCTCGACACCGAGATCGAGCCACGCGGCGCCCAGCGACTGGACCTGCTCGGCGACCTCGGGGCGCACGTCGTAGCCGGTCGTGCGAGCACCGAGCCGGCGGGCGGTCGCAAGCGCCTGCAACCCCGCGACGCCGGCGCCCAGGACGAGGACCTTCGCGGGCGGAATCGTCCCCGCCGCGGTCATCATCATCGGGTAGAAGCGGCCCATCTCCTCGGCGCCCAGCAGCGCCGCCTTATAGCCCGCGACGTTCGCTTGCGAGGAGAGCGCGTCCATTGCCTGCGCGCGGGAGATGCGCGGGATCGCCTCCATCGCGAGCGCCGTGACCTTCGCGTCCGCGAGCGCCTTCGTCGTCGCGGGGCTCGACAGCGGGGCGAGGAAGCCGACGAGCAGGGCGCCCGCGTGAAGTTGCGCCACCTGCTCGGGGGTCGGGGGATGCACGGTCACGACCACGTCCGCTCCCCACACCTCTCCCGCGTCCTTGCTCACGCTGGCGCCCGCCGCCTCGAAGAGCTCATCGGCGAGCAGCGCGTCATCGCCGGCGCCCGACTCGACGAGCACCTCGACGCCTTTCTGGGCAAGCTTGTTGACGACCTCCGGGACGAGCGCCACGCGGTGCTCGCCGGGCGCCGTCTCTTTCGGAACCCCTAGCCTCATCGGCAGGGCGGCACCGTATCATCGAAGGAAGGTGAGCCGAAGGCGCGAGCGATGACCGTCAATCTGACGCGGATCTACACCAGACTGGGCGACAGCGGCGAGACGCACCTCGGCGACATGAGCCGCGTTTCGAAGCTCGACCCGCGCGTCGAGGCCTACGGAACGGTCGACGAGCTGAATGCGACGATCGGCGTCGCCCTCGCCCAACCCGGGCTGCCGCCGCGGTTCGCGGAGTGGCTCAAGCGGGTCCAGAACGACCTGCTGGACGTCGGCGCAGACCTCTCCGTCCCGCCCGAGGACGGCGCCCAATCGGACGCGCAGGAGAAGTCGCGGCTCCGCATCGACGGGGCCTACACCGAGTGGCTCGAGGAGGCATGCGACGAGGTCAACGACAAGCTTCCCCCGCTGCGCTCCTTCGTCATTCCCGGAGGCTCACCGGCCAGCGCGCAGCTGCACGTCTGCCGAACTGTCTGCCGCCGTGCGGAGCGGCGCTCGATCGCGGTTGGTGAGCACGTGAACGCGGAGGTTGTGCGCTACCTGAACCGCCTCTCCGACCTCCTCTTCATCCTCGCGCGCGGCGTGGGTGAAGCCGAGGAGTCGCTGTGGGAGCCGGGCGGCCACGCCGCAGCGCCGCGCAACGATGGCGCGTAGCTAGCCGCCGACGCCCGCGAGATCGCTGTCTGGTTGGCCGAGCGCCGCTCGCGCCTGTCCGTCGAGCTTTACGCCCGCGGCGATCAGGCGACGCGCGTGCTGGAGGTCCTCCGAGCGCCCCACCGTGAGCGCGCCGCGCAGGCGTCCATCCTGGAGGTACCAGTTCGTGAACTCGCCATCGTCGAATGACCCGCGCACGACCTCCTCGTCCCACTCGTACGCGGGACCGACGTACTCGAGCGAGACCCAATCCGCGAGATCGGAGAAGAAGTACGGGATGACGTCGTAGTCGACGTCCATGCCGAGCATGTTCATCGCGGCGGTACGCCCCTGATTGAAGGCGACATCCCAATGCTCGACGCGCAGCGATTCTCGATGCATGGGCGAGTCGTATTCGCACATGTCACCCGCCGCAAATACGCCCGGCGCGCTCGCTTCGAGCTTCGCCGAGCACTGGACCCCGCCACGCTCGCCGACAGCGAGCCCTGCCGCGCGCGCGAGGCGCACCTCGGGGCTCACGCCGACGCCGATCACGACGAGCTCGGCCTCCAGCTCGAGGCCGTTCTTCGTCACGACCTTCCCGACGCGCTCTGAGCCCTCGAAGCGCTCGAGCTCGTCGGACCCGTGGATCGCGATCCCGTGCTCGCGCAGGACGCGCTCGAAAAAGCGCCCCGCCGCCTCGCCGAAGGTCCGCTGGAGCGGGAGCTCCTCCTGCATCACGATCGTGCATCGCTTGCCGATCGCGGTCAGCGACGCGGCCACCTCGCAGCCGATGTATGAGCCGCCGATCATCACGACGTGCTCGGCGCCCTCCGCGTCGGCGCGGATCGCGTCGGAGTTCGCGAGCGTCCGCAGGTAGTGCAGGCCCTCGAGCTCGCAGCCGGGCACGCTCAGCCGCCTCACGTTCGCGCCCGTGGCGATGAGCGCGCGCTCGAAGCGCACCTGCTCGCGCGTCGAGAGCTCCGCCGTGCGGCTCGCGAGATCGAGGCCGGTGACGCTCGTGCGCGTGAGCAGCTCGACGTTGTGCTGCTCGTACCAAGCCGGCGACGCGACGAAGGTGTCCTCGCGCTTGTCCTCGCCGCGCAGGTAGCCCTTCGAGCAGGGCGGTCGTTCGTATGGCGGGTCGGGCTCACGGCCGACGAGCAGGACCGACCCCTCATCCGTCGTCTCGCGCAGCGCCTGCGCGGCACTTCCACACGCGAGCCCGCCGCCGATGAGGAGATGGTCGACTGCCCTGACGCTCATCGACCCGACTCTATTACCACGGCCGAGCGCCGCGCGGGCGCCTACCTATCTGCGGTGATGGCGACGGCGGTGGCGATGATGTCGGTGATGGCGATGCCGCGCACCGTTGTAGGTGAAACGATCGGCGCCGTTCATGGCGCTCTGCTTGCCCGCAGTGCTCACGACGACATCCACGGTCCCCGAATGGTGTGGCGGTGAGACGACAACGAGCTCGGTCGGGGTGCCCTCGAGAACGGGCACCGCGCTCTTACCGAAGCTGGCGCTCACCAACGAGCACTCGACGCAAGCCCCGCTGCCCGCGGGCAACAGGTGTTGGCCGGTGATCGTGACGGTCGTGAAGCCGCCGATCGGACCGTGGTTCGGCGAGACGCCGCTTACGACGGGCGGCGTTCCGGTCCCAAGCGGTGGCGGCGCGCCGACGTACTTGTAGCGATCGCGCGAGCTCGTCGTGCTCGTGCCGCCGGGCGTGGTCACGCTGACGTCCACGACGCCCGCCTTGTGCGCAGGCGAGACGACGTCGACGCTGTGCGCGGATGCGAACGCCACGAGTCCAGGTTCGCTGCCGAAGCGCACGATCACCGTGCTGCAGCCCGGAAGCGATGCGACGGGGCTGCCGGCGAGCCCGTCGCTGAAGAGGCAGCTGCTCGCACCTTGAAGCAGGTTGCTGCCCGAGACCGCGACTTCGGTGCCGCCTTCGGTGCCGCCTTCAGCGGGATCTTCGTGGCCTTCCTTGAGCGTCGCGACGTGCGTCACGACGGGTCGTGTGCCTCCGGAGGCAAACGCCGGCACGGCGAGCAGCGACGGCGCGAGCACAAGCGCTGTCGCGGCGCCGAGCACCGATGTGGCGAGCCGGCGCAGCCCGCAGCCGCGCGTCTCAGGCCTTCTCATTCCGTTGAGCTCCTTCCCCTCTTCCTTGTGTTCCCGCTGGGTCGGCTCACGCGCCCCAGCCCACCGCTCGCGGTCTCGTTCGCCGAGACCAGCTTCAAATCAAGCTAGCAGCGGCATATCGATTCGTCAACGGCGCTAGACAGGAGTTTCAGTCGTCATCCTCGCCGCGTCCACGGCGGTCAAACTGGCGGCGCAAACGCCGGAGTTGCTCCTGTGCGCGGGCGTGCTCCTCGGCGATCGGATTGCTGGGCTCCGCACGTGCCCGCTCCGCCAAGGTGCGCGGCGGCCGGCCGGCTGCGCCCGCTTTGCGTTCCTCCTCCAGCCAGTCGCTGAGCGGGGACGCGGGGCGACTGCGCGATCGCCGGATACGGCTCGGCGCGCTGAAGGGCGCACGCGCGAGGCGCTCCCTTCGCGAACCGCCGTCGCGATCGCTGAGGTTGCCCGCTGTCCCCGAGCCATCGGGCTCGTCGCGTCGCACGCGCGCTCTGCTCGCGAGCGCGTCGTCGATTGCGAGCGTCGCACGACGCCGTTGCTCGGCGCCGAGCTCGTCCCACTCGCCCTCGCTCCTGCCCGCTAGCGGGGCGAGCGCGCGATAGTCGCGGCGCCGTCCGGCAGGGTCACGCCGGCCTTTCTCCGGGAGCGCCGACTGCTCGTCGTAGAAGCGCGCGCGCTGCCGAACGCGTTCCTCACTGAAGTTGCCCGCGGCGCGGCCGTCCGCACGCTGTCCTTCGGCCACAAGCTTGCGGGCGCTCACGAGTGCGACTTGCTCGCGGCCGATCTGCGCCTCGAGTCGCTGAGCGCGACTGTCGAGCTGCACGAGTCGGCGCGAGGCCGCGCTCGCCGTTGGCGCCTCACGATCTGACTCGCGCTCGAGACGCTCCTCGATCTTCTGGCGCGCGAGCTCGACGCGCCGCAGCTGGGCGCGCTTCTCAGAGATCGCGGCCTGCGCAGCCGGCGCCCCTTCGACACGCACGCGCGCGTCACGGAGATCACGATCGAGCGTGGCGAGAACCTGCTTGTCCGCGAGCCCCCGCGCGCGGGCGCCGCCCTCTGGGCGCGGACGCGGGTGCCGTCCTTCGCTGCGAGGTGGCGGACTGAGCACCCGCCTGCCCCAGCGGCCCGGTGTCGCGATCAGCCCATCCGCGGCTCGACGCATCGTGCGCTCGCGCATCGTCGAGAGCATTCGCCGCGAGCGCTCGCGCCGCGCCAACGGCATGGTGTCGCCGACGCGCACGAGGCTCAGAAGCTCGTGACGCTCATGAAACGCGAGCCACCACCCGGCGGCGATCAGAAGCCACTGCGTCCACCACCCAAGCGCCGGGAGCGCGGCCAGAAGATTCGTCATCAGCAGAGCCGCACCCAGCAGCACGGAGTAGAGGAGCTTGGCGACGATGGCGCCGACGAGTCGGGTCCCCCAACGGCGAAAGAGCTCGCGCCCGCCATCGCCGAGCGCGGGCGCGAGTACTGCCGCGGGGGCGATCAGCAGGAGCAGCAGGCTGAGGATCGCCGCTGCGAGCAGGCGCAAGCCGATCCAGCCGAAGAGCGCGAGCGCAGCGAGCGCGCCGATCCAGACCAGCAGGAGGCCAACCACGCGCGGCCAGGTTCCGTGCTGAGTGCGAAACTCCGCCTCCGCCGCGGTCGGGCCGTCGCAGTGCGTCGCTTCGTGCGCGCCGCCGCAGAGAACACTGAGCAGCGATCGGCTTTCGTTGATCGAGTTGCGCGCCGCGCCGTTCGCGGGCAGCGCGAGGAACAGCTCGCCGTTGTCGTTTGCGCGCGCGATCAGCGTCGCCGAGCTCAGAAGCGC
The DNA here is from genome assembly GCA_963738355.1 of uncultured bacterium. Lineage (GTDB taxonomy): Bacteria > Actinomycetota > Thermoleophilia > Solirubrobacterales > Solirubrobacteraceae > Palsa-744. The sequence goes on along the minus strand of CAVTWF010000008.1, from coordinate 38,277 downwards.
GCGGTGCTCGGGACCCGAGGCGTAACGGCCTCCGGCGAGTGAGCGCTCTTCGCGCGCGATCGCGAGCGCCGCCTCGCGCACGCGTGGGTCGAGCAGACGTGGGTCGCGGCACCAGCGGACATTGCCGAACTCCAGGTAGCACCACGGCCCGGACACGACGTCGCCGAACACCGACTTCAGCTCGCTGCCAAGCGTCTGGTCGGGGTGGCTTGGCGTGCCCGCGGCGACCGCGGCGAGCGCACCCACACTCGACTCGTTGACCCAGACAGTGAGGGCGCCGACGCTGCCGGCGGGATCGGCGATCGCCCACAGGCCCGCGAGCATCATCGCGAGCATCGCGAGCACCTGACCGAGCGTCTGCGCGACGCGCCGGCGAATGAGGCCGTGGTAGACGACGAGCGCAGACGCGATCGCGAGCACGAGCGCGAGGCCCGGCGTCGTGAACGTGGCTTGCGCGCCGTGCAGCGCGCTTGTTACCTCGCCGATGAGCGCGCCGCCGAGGAGATTCAGCGAGTAGCACCATTCGAGCATCACGATCAGGCCGTGCGCGAGCGCGACGAGACCAAGCCAGGCCCATTGCGCAGTGTCCTGCACCGCGGCTTCGAAGTAGTTCGTAAGGTGCGCGATCCCGGTGTCGATGTGGACGTCGAACGCGTAGTCGCCCGTGGGCGCCGCGCAGCCGCAAATCCCGACGTCGCACAGTTCTCCTGTGCCGCCTGCGGAGCGAGCGCGCCCTCGCGGCAGATCGGGCTTCCGAGGCCGTTTTCCGCGAGCACATCGCCTTCGCTCGGCGGCCCGGCAAGCGGTCCGCCTTCGGATTCCGAGGCGAGTGCGCCTTCGTCCGGAGCGATTGCCGGGTTCCTCGAGGGCGCCTGCGGTGACCGAGGCGCTGCCGCGTGCCCGGCGCCCACCGGGCGTTGGCGCGCAGGATGCGCGGCCGCAGCCGATACGGCGAGCGCGCCCGTCAGGACCACGGACGCGAGCAACCCGCGGGCTGCGAGCGCCCGCAATGTCAGCTCGCGCCGGGGGTCGTCGAGAACGCTCGCAGAAGACTCGGCAGCACGAGATCGACCTGCAGGGCCTCGACACGCCCGCGGTGGTCCCTGAAGAGACAGCGGCCCGCGTCGAATTCCTGAAGGTAGGCGCGCATGCGCGCGTTCTCAGCGTCGACGCCGAGCAGTGTCAGCGCGCGCGTGATCTCGGCCTCCGAGCGCATGCCGAAGACGAAGATCGCGCCGAGCAGGTTGTGCAGCGACTCCGCGTCGCCCGCGAGCGTGTCCGTGACGAGCTGTGTCGAGATGATCGGCACGGCGAGCTCGGAGCGCCCCATGCGCTGCAGGGACGCCAGCAGCGCACGTCCGGCCGGGTCGCCGAGGAGCCGCCAGCCCTCGTCGAAGGAGAAGACCTTCAAGCGCTCGCGCTCGGCGCCCATGAGATGCATCGCGAACATCGCGATCAAGCGCACCAGTTGCTCCCCCACTCGCTCGGACTGCGAGTACTCCGCTCGCGGCGTCCCCGGCTCGGGGCCGGGGAGGTCACGGATCGGCAGGTATGTGACCTGCCGCTCGCCGACAGGCCGCGGGGGCGCACCGGGGTTCGCGAATGCGAGTTGCGTCAAGCCGCTGCGCGCATACACCTCTAGCGTCGAGGCCACCTGAGCATCCGTCGGGTCGCCGGCGGCCAGCGCGCGCACGACCTCCAAGCACGTCGCTGGGGCGGCGCGCGCCGTCACGGCGTCCACCGCCTTCAGGATCGCCGACTCCCATCCGGGCGCCGCACGCGAGGGAAGGAGGTCGCGCAGAAACGAAACGGCGGCGTCCTGTCGCAGGTGCGGTGGCGCGACGCGCAGCGGGTCGAGCATCCCGCGCAGGGCCGGATCGGGACGCAGCGCAATCGACTCGACGTGTGGCGCGACCTCGTCGAGGAGATGAAAGCGGTGGTCCCCCTTGGGATCGCAGTCGACGATGCGCGCCCCTAGCAGGAAGGCCTCATACTTGAGCTTCTGCGCAAGCGTCGTCTTGCCCGCGCCGAGTGCGCCGACGCTGAGGATCGCGGCGTTGCGATCGTGTTCGGAGCCCTCGCGCAGGTTGAAGCGGACGGGCTTGCAAGCGCCCGTGAGCGAGTGCCCGAGGTAGAAGCCCGAGCGCGAGCCCGCAAGATGCGTGGCGGTCGGCATCATCGCCGCCACCTGCTCACACGTGAGGACGTCGTCGTAGCCGAGGACCCGTGTGCGCTGGGCCGGAAGATGCTGGCAGAAGAGCTCGAGCTGATCGCCGAGCGGGCGATGGAGATGTACCTCGCCATAGGCGCGGCGGCAGAGCTCGATCCGCGACTCGAGCTCGCGCTCGCTCGTCGCGGCGACTCCGAGGGACAGCGTCGATCGCAGGAGCGGTGGACGGCTCGCCGCCTGCAGGTAGGCGAGCAGGTCACGCGCGTCCTGCGTACGCGCATACCCTTGATCGGTCGCTCCCTGCTCGCCATCGGACTCCGCCTGCAGGATCTGGTCGGCGTCCTGGATCCGCCGGCGCGTCAGGCGCGTGGCCAACTGGTTGGGCAGAAAGCGGGCGCACAGCGCGAGGTCGATGGAGAACGGCAGCTCTTCCGGGGGACGGAACATGAGCTCGAGGCGCGAGCTCGGAAAGCTCGCGCGTTCCGGGAGCGCCCCGATGAGCAGGAACGCCTGCCAGCTCTCACCACCCTCTGACTCGACTCGCAGCAGCGAGCTTCGGTGCTCGACGTAGCCATCCATCCAGCGGATGACGTCGCCTTCGAGCGGCGCGAGCAGCGCTTGACCTCCGGACTCGAAGACGAGCGCGCGTGGCTCGTGAAGGCCGTCGACGCATGGCTCCGCGACACTCCGGCAGAACGCTCGACGCACGAGCCACTGGATCTCGACGGTGCGTGCTGGGCGTACCCCGATGAACGCGGACAGCCGCGCGTGCACGCGATCGGCCCGCTCGCGCACGCGCTCGAGCTCGCGCGGGCGCAGGAGTCGCGGGTCGAGCTTGCGCATCGATCCCTTGAGCTCGCGTAACCATGTACGCGGCTGTTGCTCGAACGCTTGCGAGACATAGCTGGCGACGTCCTTCTCCGGGTCGCGAAGCCGCACCGCTATGAACAGCGCCGGCTGCTCGGGTGCGAGACGCTCGAGATGGCGGCTATGGGCACGCAGATAAGCGCCCGCGAGCTCCCGATGCTGGCCCGGCAGCTCGCTATCGAGGCTCTCGCGATAATTGCTCACGCTCCAGCGCCTGCTGACACGGAGGATCTGGATGTCGGCCTCCGCGGTCTCGAGCGCTCCCATCAACGAGGCAAAGCGAGCCTTCTTCTGCGCGTTCGTGAGCCCGTCGTACGTGTGCATCGAAACGACGAACACCGCCCATGGATCGCCAAGCGTCGCGCCGAAGACACAGTTGCCGTAGACGAAGCTGATCGGCGGTCGCAAACGCTTGCCTCACCCGCCGTAGACGTCCAGGCGCCCACCGGCCGGGAGCTTCAGCACGCGTGCCTCCCGCAACCTCCGCTGCGCCCCCGCGGAGCGCACGTTCAACCGCAGTCGTGTTTCACCCCCGAGGCGCTCGCGCGCGCTACAACGATGCGCGACGCCGATCAGCGCCGCTCCGGGGCCTGAAAAGCGCAGGCGCCTTAGCCGCGAGTCGGAGCCGTCGGCAAGGAGCACCAGCTCGGGTGTGCGCCACCGGCGACCGGGCGGCGGAGCGGAGCATCGGTTCAACCCCCGCAGCCGACGCGCGGAGCACGCATGCCGCGCGAGCGCGTAGGCGGCGAGGTGAAACGCGCGGCCCTCGACACGCACCACGCTGAGGAGCGCGGCCATCCCGACGGGCAGCGCGAGATCGCGGACGTACCACGGCAGCAATGCGAGCAGCGTTCCGCTCAACGGCAGCCGCCCGAGGACGAGCAGCAGCAGTCCGGCCGCGACGCCGTAGACGACGCCGCGAACCGGCAATCCGCCCGGGTTCAGCCGCAGCGGTGTCGATGCGGTAGATGCGACGCTCGAGGTCGAAGACCGTGCGGTAGGAACGGACCTCGATCGTGCCCGACTCGCTCACCCTCAAGTCCCGAAGAGCGAATGCACGAGGTTCTCGACGAGCTTGACGCCCGCTTCTTGGGCGAGGAGCACCGCGACAACACCGATCGCGAAGACGCCAACAGCCTCTTTGAAGTCACGCCGGAAGGCGAGCACGATCGCGGCGATCGCGAAGCCAAGGGCGATCAGGCTCATCGCAACCTTGCGCCCGGTTTCGCCCGCCTTGTGTGCAGCTGTTTCGAGCTGGCTGCCTTCGCTCGCGCCTGCACTCGCGGGTGCGCTCGCGCCGCCTGAAGCGATCGCTGCGCCGGCACCTTCGCTCGCGGCAATCGCTAACGCGGGCAACGCGCCGACGAGTGCCGCGACAACGAGAACCGCCATCGCCGCGTTCGTGCGCCGTCGACGATGACAGACATGCGCCCGCGAATATGTGAACGCGCGCCTTCGCTGATCCCTGCTCACTTTGCCTCCTTTGCCGCGGCGCGGTCCGCTAGGGGTGAATCCGCGCCGTCACGTGTAGGGGTTCATCTGAATCGCCGAGATCTCCCAACGACCCGCAACCTGCGCGACGTCCAGCTCGTAGGCGAGGGTGTAACGAGTCCCATTGCGGTCACTCGCTTGCAGAACCGCAAAGACGGAGCCGCCGCCGGGCAACCACTTCAGCTGCTGAATCGCGCTGAGGCTGAGGGGCGCCGCCGGCAAGGACACGCGCGCCGATTCCGTGAGGTCGGCGGCGAGCTCCGAGGGCGAGTCGTCGAGGTAATTCCGAAGCGCGCGTTCCACGACAGCCGCGAGCGAGGAGCTCTCGACATCGCGAAGTCCTTCAATCAGATCCGCAGCGCCGCTCGAAGCGGGCGGGCCGACGAACGCGGGGTACCCGGCGAGCGCAAGCGCACCGGCGCGATCACGCGACACAGCGACTGTCAGATAGAGGAGTCCCGCGCTCGTCGTCTGGCACGCGATCGTGTAGATACGCTCGCCAAGGACACCGCGGCGTTCCTGGGCGACTTCAACCCACTCCACCGACTGCGAGCCGCCTCCCGGCAGCTGCACGCCCGCCCCTTCGGTGAGGCCTTCGCCGAGGAACGGCGCGAGCGATTCCTGGTAGGCCTGCGGCTGGGAGGCGTTCCAGGTGAGGTAACGACGGGCGAAGAGCGAGGCGAACTGTTCCGCCCCGCGGTCGGGGACTTCGACGCGGGGCGCTCGCGGAATCGCCGGCCGTGGCGGCGCGATCGCGAAGCGAGCGCTTGCAAGCACGCCCCACAGCGACAACGCGTACAGCGCGTAGCGCGGCATTTCCCTGCGCAGTCGGATCCGCCAAAGCGGCTGCGCCTCCACGACCACCGACGCGCTCAACGCTCGAACCCGAACTCGATGGCCGCTTCGCCGCCGGCGTCTGTCGCTCTCGACGCTGTCGGCGGTGGCGGGGGCTCAGTGGCTGCGACCGTGACGTCCGACGCGGGCGACGGCGCGTGTTCGGCCGAGGCGGGCGCGCCCCGGCGGACGGCGGTTGACGGTGCGGCAGCCGCTTCGCGGCGCGAGAGGCTGATCGTCGACCGCGCGCGGCGACGCTGCTGCTGCCGGGCGTGCGACGAGCGGACGGCTGTGCTCGTCGCATGTGTCCCGTTGAGGACCGCTGGATTGGAGCTGTTGACGGAAGTCGCGCTCCTCGGGTACCGAGCAGGCGGCGTAGGAGCGCTGTGGTCCTCGGCGATCAGGGTCACGACAACGACGCCGGCGAGGACCCCGATCAGTGCGGCCAGGAGCGGCAGGCCGAGGCGGCGATCGCGCCGCGTTGCGTCACGATCGGCCGCGCCAGCGGTCGGCGCGGCTGATTCGAGCTCCTCTGTGGGCGCCTCCTCGACCCGACGCCCATCGTCCTCCTCAGCCCCGAGAAGCTCGTCCTCCGCGTAGACGCGATAGACCTCGCGTGGGCGTCGGGTCAGCATGTTGCGCGTCCGCGACGGGGATGCGCTCGGAGTTCTGTTGTCGGTCCCGCCCATGCGGTCGGGGGCTTGAGAGGCGAGGTATCAAGCCCCCGGCCGCACGGGACTCTGCCGGGCCCATGACCGTCCCGGCGGACGCGCCTATGAGGGAGGGGAGTGAGAAGTGTCATAGGCGGGTCACCGCGCTTTCTCCGACGCCACGCTGGTCGTGGGACGCGTGCCGGTGCCGGGCGGCGCGAATGCCGTGTCTGCCGTGACGCTCGAGTGCTCGTCATCGAGTAGAGAACGCAGGCGGGCGCGTCCCCGCTGGGCGACCTTGCGGTACTTGTCCACCGACCACCCGAGGCGTGAACAGAGCTCGCGAGAATCGCAGTCGAGCTGCAGCTGACAGGCGAGGACGAGCCGCTGGTCGTGGGAGAGCGTCTTTGCGAGCGCGAGCACGTCGCGCAACCGCAGCCGCGCAGCGACTGCGTCCTCGATGCCCGCGCGGTGGTCCGCTACGTCGAGTCCACCCTCCTCCGAATCACCGAGCGGTAGCGCGTCTGCGAAGGCCGCCTCGGACGCGCTCCTGCCGGCGATCGCGCGCCGGCGGTCGTGAATACGTGAGCAGAACTTCTGCTCGAGCGCGTTGCCAATGTGCGCGGGGCCTTGGAAGCAGCCGCCGCGCTTAGCGCGCGCGATCAGCTCGAGTGTCGCCTGAGAGAAGCAGTCCTCGAGGTCCTCGGGACGCAACCAGCGTCTGTACACCCGGAGCAAAACGGCGCGCTTCTCGATCGCGATGCGCGCAATGAGCTCGACCGGGTCGGCGGTGTATTGACTGCGCACACACACGTGTCGTGCATGCGCGGAGAGGGACCCCCCTCCCTATCTGGCCGGTCGCCCTCTAGGCGCGCCGGGGACACCGAGCACGTCGCCGATCGCGACCGGCCATTACATGATGGTCGCGATCACAGGATCGCTCTTGCGCCCGACCACCTGGCGCGTGAGCCTCAGGTGCTAGCGGCCCGCGGCCGCCTTATCGCGCAGGGCTAAGCGGCGCGGTCGCGCGTGAGCGCCCGGAATGCAGCGGGGAGCGCAGCCCGTCGCGGGCCGATCCGGCTGAGATGCGAGCGCTTGGGCGCGGCGACCAGCGGAATGACGCTCTCGTAGCGCTCGCGGAGGACGCGCTGAATATCTGCGTCGAGGCGCTCTATCGCCTCCGGTGGCATCGGACCATCCATAGGGACTGGGTTCCTTTCGTCATTGAGCAACCAGGATCTTGCGTCACCGAGCCGTCTACGGCGGGAGCGAGAGACATTCGTGGTGGGTCTCGCGACGATCCCGTACGACTCGCGATGTGACAGGGCTCCTATCGGTTGGATCGCGCGCGAACATGACGTCTCAGCGCGTGATTTGGCCGCCTTGATGGGCCTCCCCGCACCCCTTGAAACGGGATAGGCCATCAGGGGCCGCAAAATGCGTGCAGATAAGCGCGCGAGAACCGCGAGTCCGACCACTGTGTTCGAGACAATCTGAACGTGACAGCCGCCGCCGGCTTTCCCCGCGCTCGTCCTACCAAGGAGCCGGTCATAGGTCCGCTGTCCCGGCAGGCCATGACCGTGCCGCTGCGCGGCGAGCCACGAAGGCTCCTCATATTGCTCGCCGCCTACGCCGACGCGGGCGAGCGCTCACCCTCGGCGCGGGAGTTGTCAGGGCGAATGCGTTGCTCGGTGAAGCGGATCGACACGCTGTGTCGGGTTCTCTACGGACAGGGAGTCCTGTTCGTGCGCTGGCGCGCGGAGCCTGGCACTCAGCGCAACGTGTACAAGCTCTCTCTAGATCGCTCGGGTGATTCGCGGACGCGCCAAAGGTCACCTATGTCCGACGGCCGCTCCATGTCACCGGTGCCGCCCGAGCAGTAGGCCCGGGAGGCACCGGCAGGAGCAGCTACCCACTCGGGGCCTTGATGCTCAGCGAGTACGCGTTTTCGGGGCCGGAGAGCTGCTCGGGTACTCCTTTTCCGGCGTGGTCGCCGCACTGGGGGCAGCCACGATCATCGTCGCCGCCATCGCGACGAGGACGCTTCCCCCCGCCAGCCAGCCGACGTCCCAGAACCGCAACGGCTTGAGCATAGGATGTCCTCCTCCGTCGTCACCCAAAGTGGCGACTGCCGGCAAGAGGCGATCGCATCTGCCGCCACCCTGCGGCAGTCTCGTCCCCCATTTTGCTACCGGAGAGCAGCGCTGTCAAGGCGAACTCGGCGCCTAGCGCGCGTCCGCCAACGGCCCGACAATCTCCGGTTCACGCGCTCCCCCACCCCTTGCAACGGGATAGGCCATTAGGAGCCCGAAAATGGCGGGTTGCGGCGTGGAATGACGCGAACCCCGTCGGTCCGTGGGCTTGTGCGCGGGGGCCATCTACGAACCTCGCGCCGTCGTGGAGCGCGACTTGGGCACGCATACGAGAATCGACTACGCTGCCGGCGATGAGTGACGACTGGCGCCTGCGTATCGATCTGCACGAGGACGGCCGCGCACACCAGTTGACCGAGCAGCTCGAGGCGGCTGAGCTGAAACACGACCTCGAGAACGCCTTCCACGACCGCGTGTTCGTCTCGCGTCATGGGCCTGAGCTGCTCTGCTACGTAGGCGCCCGAGAGCAGGCCGAGGCGGCCGAGAGGCTGATCAGCTCATTGGCCGCTCAACATGGCTGGCACTCGCACTCGGAGCTAACGCACTGGCATCCCTTGGCGGAGGCCTGGGAGGACCCGGACGAGCCGCTGCCCGATGACGACGCTCAGCGTGTCGCCGAGCACGCCGAACTGATCGCACGCGAGCGGGAGCAGACAGCGCAACGTGGGTACCCGGAATGGGAGGTGCGGGTGGAGTGCGCCTCGCATCACGCCGCCTCGGAGCTGTCGGACAAGCTGCGTCGCGAGGGGTTGCCCCACGTGCGCAGATGGAGGTACCTACTGATTGGAGCGGTCGACCGCGACAGCGCCACGGACTTGGCGAGCCGCATCGAGCAGGAGGCGTCGGCGCGAACCAGCGTGGAGGTGACGGCCAGCTCCGTTCTCGCTCGGCAGCCGCGCAATCCGTTCGCCGTCTTCTGGAAGCCAGGCAAAGCTGACGACTGAACGCTCGCGCGAGCGCCGGCATCAAGCGCCTGGTCGTGATCGGGCACTCGGGCTATGTGACCCTCGACGCGCGCGAGCCGCCAACCAATAGGTCTCTGGGAGCAGCTCCCGCTCGACCGCGGCACGAAGCGTCTCGCGCTCTTGCCGGCTACCGTCGTGGTAGGCGACGATGAGTGGGGCAACGAAGTTTGTGCCGACCAAGACGAGGAGATTCGGCCCGTCGCCCACCGACCGCATCGAGACGCTAATGCTGTCGCCGGAGCGCCTTGGCCGAGCCGATACCGAGGCCGACGCCGGCGGCCGCTCACGTGGGGAAGCGCCGCTCCCCGCTGCGGACCCCAACCCCGACGGCCCAGCGCAACGGAGTGCGCTCTCGGCGACTTCGGTCGAGCTCCAACTCAGTCAGGTGACCTAGTGTCGTCGGGACGCAGCGCCGGCACCTTGATCTCGACGTCGAGCTTCGCCCCGATCTCGGCGAGCGCTTCGAGCACGGCGCGCTGGCCGCCCTCGACGGCAAGGTCGAGGTTTTCGACGGTCGTCTGCCCGAACGTGTGCAGCTTGGAGAGCCCGGCTTCGACCTGCGCCATCTGTGCGTTGTTCGACACCTGGAGCACGGGCAGCGCCACGAGCTGAATGAACGTCTGCGCGAGCCACGCCACGAGCGCGATCAGCGACGCCTTCTGTATGACCGCGGGGAAGAAGCTCGCGAGCCCGAGCGCACCCTTGAGCACTTCGGTGTCAAACGCCGACAGCACCGCCGGCAACGAGCAGAGCGCCAGCACGCAGCAGAACCAAAACATCGGCATCGACCCGAGCACAGCCGTGATGACAACGGCGACACGAGCGTTGAAGCCGTGCCCGTGCTCCTTGGCGCGGCGCCACATGACGCGTATCTCGTTCGGCCGAGGGAGCGACGACTCGACGGCGACGTGATGGTTGAAGGCGCTGATCGGCTGCAGCGCCACTCTGAGCGGGCTCGTGACCGGCTTCGCGTGCGTGCTCATTGCTGCGACCTCCAGTAGCGGATGAGTTGTCGCGGTGGAGCCACTGCCAGTGGCCCGCGCGGAGGCATGCGGGATCCTATTGGGCCTACCAGCGGACCTGGATCAACCAGTGGCCGCGCGCACGACGTGCGTGCTCATCGGAGCAGCCCCGCCGCCCGGCGCCTGGCGGCGGCCCGCGTCGCTCATCGGATCGCATGGTGCATCCGTGGCCGGTGCCCGGCTGAGGCACGAACTGCGGCGACGCGGACGCGGGGGCATCCGCCCGAACCGACGGGGTTCGCAACATTTCGCGATCTCGGGGATCAAAATCGGCGCTCCTAATGGCCTATCCCCCACCCCTTGAAACCCAGTCGGAAAACGCTATAGTAACTATACTTTCGTAACTAGAGAGATGGAGTCTACGGCTATGCCTTCTTCGCCAGAGAACACCAACCAGAGCGCAAACGGCTCCCGAGAGCTTTCGCAGACCCCCCAGGAGCGTCCGGTGCTGCGCCTCGTTCCCCTCGACGACACCGTCGTCTTCCCAGGCATGGGCATCACGGTCACCGAGGACGTGGGTCAGGACGAGCGTGTCGTGCTCGTTCCGCGCCATGAGAGCGAGTTCATCGACGTCGGCACGGTCGCCGAGGTCGCTGACCGCGTGCGCCTGCCCGGCGGCGGGCGCGCCGTGCTGCTCTCCGGGCAGCACCGTGCACTGATCGGCGCGGCCCAGACGGGCGCCGAAGGGGAGCTGCGCGTAGAGGTCGAGGAGCGCCCCGACGAGACGACTCCGGCCGGCGAGACGCCCCCCGTGCGCTCGAAGCGCACACGCGAGCTCGAACGCGAATACCGCGCCGTGGCCGAGGAGATCCTCGAGCTGCGCGGTGACGATGGCCGCATCGCGGGCTTCCTGCGCGCGATCGTCGAGCCCGGCCCGCTTGCGGACTCCGCCGGCTTCTCCCCCAATCTCTCCTACGAGCAGAAGGTCGAGCTGCTGCGCACGATCGACGTCGCCGACCGGCTCGAGCTCGCGGTGAAGCTGCAGCGCGAAAGCCTCGCTGAGCTGCAGCTGCGCAAGCGCATCCGCGAGGACGTCCAGGAGGGCGCAGAGCGCCAGCAGCGCGAGTACTTCCTGCGCAAGCAGATGGACTCCATCCGCAAGGAGCTCGGCGAGGACGAGGGCTCCGTCGTCGAGGAGTACGCCGACAAGATCGAGGCAGCCGAAATGCCCGAGGACGTCTATGAGCAGGCGGTCAAGGAGCTCCGGCGTCTCGAGCGCATGGGCGATCAGACGGGTGAGTCGGGCATGATCCGCACCTACCTCGACTGGCTCATCGCGATCCCGTGGAACAAGCGCTCCGAAGAGCATCTCGACCCGGTCGAGGCGCGCAAGATCCTCGACGCCGACCACGCTGGGCTCGAGGATGTCAAGGACCGCGTCACGGAGTACCTCGCCGTGCGCAAGCTGCGCGAGGAGCGCGACATCGAGGCGGATCCGAAGTCCGGTGCGATCCTCACGCTCGTCGGTCCGCCCGGCACGGGCAAGACCTCGATCGGTCAGTCGATCGCGCGCGCTCTCGGCCGCGAGTACGTGCGCATGTCGCTCGGCGGCGTGCGTGACGAGGCCGAGATCCGCGGGCACCGTCGTACATACATCGGCGCGCTCCCCGGACGCCTCGTGCGCGCCCTGCGCGACGCGGGGACGATGAACCCCGTGATCGTGCTCGACGAGATCGACAAGGTTGGCGCGGACTGGCGCGGCGATCCCTCGGCAGCCCTGCTCGAGGTGCTCGACCCTGCCCAGAACCACTCCTTCCGCGACCACTACCTCGACGTCGAGCTCGACCTGAGCCAGGTCGTCTTCCTCGCGACCGCGAACGTCACCGACACGATCCCGGGGCCCCTGCTCGACCGCATGGAGGTGATCCGCTTCGACGGTTACACGAACGCGGAGAAGCTCGCGATCGCGCGCGGCTACCTGTGGCCGCGCCAGCGCAACCGCAACGGCTTGCGCGAGGAGGAGGTGACGATCTCCGACGAGCTCCTGAAGACGATCATCTCGGAGTACACGCGCGAGGCCGGCGTACGCAACCTCGAGCGCGAACTCGGGACGCTCCTGCGCAAGCTCGCGACGAGGCTCGCCTCGGACACGATCGAGGTGCCGATCGAGGTCGACCTCGAGATGATCCGCGACGCCCTAGGGCGCCAGCGCTTCTTCCAGGAGTCGGCGATTCGCACGGCCGTCCCCGGAGTCGCGACGGGCCTCTCCGTCACGGGCACGGGTGGCGAAGTCCTCTTCATCGAGGCGACCGCGATGAAGCGCGAGGGCTCCGGCGGGAGCGACCTCGTGCTCACCGGACAGCTCGGCGACGTCATGAAGGAGTCGGCTCGGATCGCGCTCTCATACATCCGCGGTCACGCGGATGATCTCGGCATCGACGAGCACGCGTTCAGCGATCGCGAGTTCCACGTGCACGTGCCCGCGGGAGCGATCCCCAAGGACGGCCCGAGCGCGGGCGTGACGATGGTCACGGCGCTCTCATCGCTGCTCTCGGGGCGCCCCGTGAAGCACACCGTCGGCATGACCGGCGAGGTCACGCTCCAAGGTCGCGTGCTGCCGATCGGCGGCCTCAAGCAGAAGGTGCTCGCGGCGCACGCGGCGGGGCTCACGGACGTGATCCTTCCCGAGCGCAACCGGGGGGACCTCGACGAGATCCCCGAGGAAGTGCGCGAGCAGCTCGCGTTCCACCCTGTCATGGACGTCCAAGAAGTGATCGAGCTAGCGCTCGAGCCGGCCCGAGATGTCGCGCTCACAAAGTAGGTGTCAGCCCGTTCCGGTTGAGCTTCGCCAAACGGCGAGCCTGCTGGAGCGGCGCTGGCAGCTCTCGATCATCTACGCGGCGCACTCCGGCGCCGTGCGCTTCGGAGAGTTCGCGGAGGTGGTGCAGGGCATATCTCCGCGAATGCTCTCCGAGCGCCTCCGCGAGCTCGAGAAGGCGGGGCTCATCGAGCGCACGGTGCTCCCCACGAGCCCGCCCTCGGTCGAGTACAGGCTCACCGAGAAGGGCCGCCGCCTGCGACCGCTGATCGAAGCGATGCGCGCCTACGCAGCCGCGGTCGGCAGCTGAGTCAACGCACGGCCCGCGCCTCGGCGAGCGCCTGCCATGCTCGTCAGCCGCGCGCTTCGCGAGCGAGCGCGTCGGCGACGATCTTCCGCGTGATCGAACGCGAGCTCCGGGAGCTCGGTCGCGTGAAACCAGCGCGCGTCGCGCGCGTCGTCGGCACCCTTGACCTCAGCCCGCTCGGGTAGGCGCACGAGGAAGACCGTCGAGACCGTCCATCCCCGCGGATCGCGCCCGGGCGTGTCGTATACGCCGAGCAGCTCGAGCTCCGACAGCCGCAGCCCCGTCTCCTCCTGCAGCTCGCGCGGCTGCCGCCTGGCGCACCGGCTCGTATTCCTCGACGAAGCCGCCCGGAAGCGCCCAACGACCCGCGAACGGCTCGTTCGCGCGCTGAATCAGGAGCACGCTCGGCGCGCCGCGCGCGATCACGACGACGTCCACCGTGAGCATCGGCCGCGGATAGGAGTCCGTGCCCATCGGCGCGAGTCTAGAGGCGCCTTGCGCGCCGCGCCGAACGCGAACACGTGCGAGGATTGCCGCGAGAGGGAGCCAGCGAAACGGTCCATGAAGCAGCGAACGCACGAGGAGGCGAGGCCATGAACTTTGAGATGTCCGACCGCGCGAAGGACTTCCTGGAGCGGCTTCAGGCGTTCATGGACGAGCGTGTCTACCCCGCGGAGCCCGTGTGGCTCGAGCAGCTGCGAGGCGCGGACACGCCGCACTTCCATCCGCCGATCATCGAGGAGCTCAAGGAGGAGGCGAGAAGCCGCGGGCTGTGGAATCTCTTCCTCCCCGACGAGGAGGATGGCGCGGGGCTCTCGAACTGCGACTACGCGCCGCTCGCGGAGCTCATGGGCCGCACGAAGATCGCCTCCGAGGCCTGCAATTGCAGCGCGCCCGACACCGGCAACATGGAGGTCCTGCACCAGTTCGGCACGCCCGAGCAGAAGGAGCGCTGGCTGCGCCCGCTGCTCGACGGCGAGATCCGCTCTGCCTTTGCGATGACCGAGCCCGACGTCGCGTCCTCGGACGCCACGAACATCCAGATGCGGATCGAGCGCGTCGGCGACGAGTACGTGCTCAACGGGCGCAAGTGGTGGACGACGAACGCGTATCACCCGAACCTCCGGATCCTCATCGTCATGGGCAAGACCGACCCCGACGCGCCGACCTACCAGCAGCAGTCGATGGTGCTCGTGCCGAGCGACACCCAGGGGGTCGAGGTCTTGCGCAACCTGTCCGTCTTCGGCTACGACGACTCGGAGGGGCACGGCGAAGTGGAGTTCACGGACGTGCGCGTGCCGGCAGGGAACATCATCGCTGGCGAGGGGATGGGCTTCATGATCGCCCAGGCGCGCCTCGGGCCCGGCCGCATTCACCACTGCATGCGCGCGATCGGCATCGCTGAGCGGGCGCTGGAGCTGCTGTGCGATCGCGCGGACGAACGCGAGACCTTCGGCAAGCCCGTCTCGCAGAACGCGAACATCCGTGACTGGATTGCGGAGAGCCGTATCGAGCTCGAGATGGCACGCCTGATCGTGCTCAAGACGGCGTGGCTCATGGACGTCGTGGGTAACCAGCACGCGCGAATCGAGATCTCGGGGATCAAGTTCGCCGTGCCGCACGTCTGCCTGAAGATCATCGACCGCGCGATCCAGGTGCACGGTGGCGGCGGCGTCTCGGACGACTTTCCGCTCGCGACGATGTACGCGCACCTGCGCACGCTGCGGCTTGCGGACGGCCCCGACGAGGTGCACAAGCTCTCGCTCGCGCGCCAGGAGCTCCGCCGGCAGCGAGAGCGTCGCGGCGCGGTCCACGCCTGAGCTCCGCCTCGCTAACGAATCTCTTCGAAAGTCCTTAGCCGGGCTTTCAAAGCTTGTTAGCCGCGCCCAAGGCGCACCGCGGATCATGGTCATCTCCCACACAGGAGCTGACCAATGAAACGCCTCTTCATGCCAATCCTTCTCGCAGCGCTCATCGGCGCCGCCGTTGCGAGCGGCGCCGTGCTGATCCTCGGCCCGAGCACGAGCGGCTCGCGGACCACGCCCGCGGTCAGGACCGCGACTCCTGCGTCATCCGGCGCTCGCACCCAAGTCTCGGCGACGACGCCTTCGGCGACGCAGGTCTACCAGCAGGCCTCCAAGGGCGTCGTCGCAATCAAGGCTCGCACCGCCCAGGGCGAAGACGAGGGCACAGGGATCGTGCTCAACGAAAACGGCCTCATCCTCACCAACGGCCACGTGGTCCAGGGCGCCACGAGCATCACCGTCGAGGCGAGCGGCTCCTCCGCGCTCACACGCTCCGCGACGCTCGTCGGCGAAGAAGCGAACAAGGACCTCGCGCTCATTCGCGTCGAACCCTCCGGCCTCGGCCTGAAGGCGCTCACGCTGGCGAGCTCGAGCAGTGTGCAGGTGGGCGACGCGGTCTACGCGATCGGCAACCCGTACGGGCTCGAAGGCACGCTCACACGCGGGATCGTCTCGGCGCTGAACCGTGAAATCTCGGCGCCCGATGGGACGAGCATCGGCGGCGTGATCCAGACCGACGCGGCGCTCAACCCCGGCAACTCCGGCGGCCCGCTGCTGAACGAACAAGGCCAGGTGATCGGCGTGAACTCGCAGATCGCCAGTGACGCGACGAGAACCGCCGGCTCGCAGCCGGGCAACACGGGCGTCGGTTTCGCGATCGCGTCGAACACCGCCGCGCAGGCGATCAAGACGATCGAGGAAGGCAAGGGCGTGAGCTACGCATCGGCCGCGCGCCGCACGCTCGCGTCCGCGAGTGAAGAAGCCGGCGGCGCCAACCCGTATGGCGGCTCCCGCGGCGCTGAAGCAGGCGCGGAAAGCCCGTCCGGCGAAGCCGAAACGGGCGAAGAAGCGGAATCCGGACGGGGTCCGGGCCGTGTCGTGATCGTCCCGTAGCGCGCGCCAAAACGCGCTCTGCTTGACGTCGTCGTCCTTACGGGTTCAGCGCGTAAGCACGAATGTCCTCGACGCCGAGATGCCCTGGCCGCCCGGCGGCGTGAACGTGCCGTGGGCCGTGAGCTTCAGGTGCTTCGAGCGTTTGAGCAGGTGCTTGCCTGCCGAGGTGAGCTTGATCCTGATCTCTGCCGTCCCCGCTGCGCCGAACGCGGCGATGCCGGACGCGAGGAGGACCGGCTTGGACTTCTTTGCGAGCTTGCCGCCCGACGGCGTCGCGTACCAGTTGATGACGAGCGACCCCGCCTCGAGCGCGTGGAACGCAAACGTGAAGCCGCCGGCCTTGAGCAGCGCGGCGATCTTCGCCCCCTTGCCCGTCGGCTTCAACCCGTGACCGAGTGACGCGCTGATCTGCGCGGCGCTGACCGTCGCCTGGGTGAGTGAGAGGACGCCGCCGCCGGGGGCGCCTCCCGATCCGTGTACGTTTGCTTCTTCCTGACGACGCCGGTTGGCCGCTGCTTCTTCTTCTTCGCGATGCCTGCGTGAGGCTGCTTCTTCTTCGCGATGCCTGCGTGAGGCTTCTTCTTCGCCAGCGCGCGTGCCTTCGACGGTCCCGGTCACGGTCTGCGTCGCGCCGCTGTCGTGATAAGCGAGCTGGATCGTCTGCGATCGCGGACTGCATTCGGACGAGAAGGCGATCGGCACTTCGCTGCCTTCGGGAGCATTGGAGAACTGGCCCGAAAGCGCCCCCGTCGTCGAGACGAACGTGAACGTCTCGCCGGTATGGAGCGTCGGGCAGCGCGCGCCCACGGTCGGCGGCAGGACGAGCAGTTCGAAGTGCGCGCCGTTGAGTTCGATCGCGCCGTGCGAGGTCAGCTGCGAATAGTCGACCCGCGGCGTCGTGCCGTTTCCGCTCGCGTCGAACCCCACGACGCTCGCGCCGTCGAGCTTCGCGCTGTCGACTTCGATGTTTTCGACGTCCAGGTATGCGTCCGTCGTCGAAAGCGGCCCGAACGTGGAGTTGAAGCCGGCGAGGAACACATGACTCAGAGCGACCGGCTCGGCGTCGGTGGAGTTGAGCTGCGCGTTCCCCATCTCGAGAACCCCGTTGCTGGTGACCTGCGTCGCCTGCGCACCGTCGATCGCCACCGGACCGACCTCCGTGTCGTTTTCGGCGAGCAGGGTGAGCGGGCCGTTCGCGAGTTCGATCGTGAGTCCGTCGGACGCTTCACCCGTGATCGCCCCCGCCCAGAGCACGCCGTTTTCGCCCAAGGCGCCGCTGCTGCGATCCGTGACGCTCCACTTCTGAGGCGCGCTCAGTTGGATCGGCAATTCCATTACGTCCCCGTCGCGCCCAGTGGTGCCGCTTGCGGGCGTGGCTTCAAGGCCACCGCTGCCGAGCGTGATCGCGTTGCCGAAGATGAGGTAGGGATCGCCATCGTCGAGCTGCAATGCCTCGGTGGCAACTCCGGTCTCGTCGTTGTCACTCAGGTAACAGAACTCCGCCGGCGTCTTCGACGCACACGTTTCCTGGCTGAGGTGCGGAAAGCTGAGCGTCGCCAGCTCTTCCGTGGGGTTCGGGGGGAGCCCGGTGGACCAGTTCGGGCCTTCGGTCCATTCCGGCGAGAGTTCGGACGCTCCGCGCCACGTCGCGGTCGGCACGGTCGCATACGCCGCGGCGTCAAACCCCAGCGCGACCACTCCGGCAACGACAAATGTGACGCTGAGCGCGCGCATCCACGCGCGCAACAGACCAGGACTGTCCACGATGCCTCCTCTCCGCTCGTGCGGAGGAGGAAAGTTACCAGCTACGCGGCGACTTCACCCAATTCAGCCCGCCGTGCTGACCGCCTCCTGAGACTCCTTCCCCCACGTGCTCTCACCCACGAACTCGAGCAGCGCGGCGTTGACCACCTCGGGGAAGGTCCAACCGATGTTGTGCGGACCGCCCTCCACGCTCACGAGCTTGAGGCCGTCGACGAGCGCGGGCAGGCGCTTCGCCGTCGCGTCGTAGGGGAGGATGCGGTCTTCGGTGCCGTGCACGACGAGCATCGGCACGTCGATCTTCGTGAGGTCCTCGCGGAAGTCGGTCAGCCACGTGTCGACGCAGGCGTAGGTCGCGAATGGCGAAGCCGCGGCGGCGACGTTGAAGCTCGCCTGCCACGCCTGCTCGGAGATGCGATCGGGCATGAGCTTGTCGACGTTGTAGAAGTTGTCGAGGAATTCCTTGAAGTAGGCGTAGCGGTCCTTGACGATCGCCGATTTGATGCCCTCGAAGACGTCCCCGTCGACCCCTTCGGGATTGTCGTCGGTCTTCAGCAGGAACGGCGGTATCGCGCCGAGGAGCGCCGCCCTGCGCACGCGCGCGGAGCCGTAGGTCCCGAGATAGCGGGTGACCTCGCCCGTGCCCATCGAGAAGCCCACGAGGACGATGTCGTCCAGCGCGAGGTGGTCGAGTAGCGCCTTGAGGTCCGCCGTGAAGGTGTCGTAGTCGTAGCCGAGGGTCGGCTGGCTCGAAAGGCCGAAGCCGCGGCGGTCGTAGGTGATGACGCGGTAGCCCGCAGCCAGGAGCGGGCGTTCCTGGCGCTCCCACGAGTTGCCGTTCAACGGGTAGCCGTGGATGAGGACGATCGGCGACCCGCTGCCGTGGTCCTCGAAGTGAATCTTGATCTCTTGGTCGTTCTCGGTTCCTACGGTGACGTACGGCATCTGGCAGTTCCTTTCCTCGCGGGGGTGAACTCTGTATGCACGCTCGCGCGACCCCTCAGTCTTCCTGCGTGGGTTCCACGGGCCCCGACGCGACGGGGCTGAGCGCGGCGCCCACCTCGTAGATCCGGAGCTCGGATGCGCGCACGAGGTGCTCGCCGACCCTCGCCTCGTACTCGGCGAAGGCGTCCGAGCGATAGTGCTCGTCGAGCGCGCCCTGATCGCGCCACTCCTGCACGAGTACGAAGTGACCCGGGTCCGCGAGCGCCTCCGCGAACCCGTAGTAGATGCAGCCAGGCTGCGCGCGAACCCGCGCCTGCGTCGCGTCCATGAGCCGCCTCACCTCTTCGCGATCGGCGATCCGCACGTAGATCTCCGCGATCGCGACGAGCATGCGTCAGGTGAGGTACCGAGGTGGCCGGAGAGGGTGCGTGGACGGGGTATAGCACCGTGCTCGCCCCCGTGTCGCGAAGGGGGTTGACGGGTTTGCGAAGCTAACTGAGTGATCACAACCGAGCCACGCGGCCTCGAGCTCGAGGAGACGCCGAACACGAACGACGCGTTCCCTCGCCTCACGGAGGATCAGCGCGCGCGGATCCGCATGCTCGGTGAGCTGCGCTCGGTGAGCCCGGGCGAGATTCTCTTCAGGGACGGCGACGAGGACTACGACTTCTTCGTCATCGAATCGGGAACCGTCGCGATCGTCCAGGGCTATGCGTGCCCCTCCGAGACCGTCATCGCGGTCCACGGCGCCCACCGCTTCCTCGGCGAGCTCACGCAGCTCACCGGCGCAAGAGCGTGGCTCACGGCAGTGGCGCGCGACCCCGGCGAGGTCATCCAGGTGCCCGCCTCGCGGTGGCGCCGGTTTCTTGCCTCCGACGAGGAACTCGGCAACATGGTCCTGCGGGCGTTCCTCGCGCGGCGCGAAATCCTGATCGAGAGAGAAGCGGGCTTGCGCGTCATCGGCTCGCGTTTCTCGCGTGACACGCGACGCCTGCGCGAGTTCCTCGCGCGCAACCGCATCCCTCATCGCTTCATCGACATCGAGGCGGATGCCGAAGCGGAGAACGCGGTCCGTTCGATGCGAATCGACCCCTCGGAACTGCCCATAGTCGCCGGAGTGGGAGGAGTGTTGCGTAACCCGTCCAACGCGGAGCTTGCGCAGAAGCTGGGGCTCGGCTCACGCGGCGCCCCGCCGGCGCTGTGCGACCTCGTGATCGTGGGCGGCGGGCCCGCGGGCCTCGCCGCTGCCGTCTACGGCGCCTCGGAGGGGCTCGACACGCAGGCGATCGATTCGATCGCGTTCGGCGGCCAGGCGAGCACGTCGTCGAAGATCGAGAACTACCTCGGGTTCCCGTCCGGCATCTCCGGGAGCGAGCTCGCCGAGCGCGCGAACCTGCAGGCGACGAAGTTCGGGGCGCGAATGGTCGTCCCCGCCGAAGCCGCGAGCCTCACGCGCGAAGACGGTCAGTTCGCGATCGGCTTGACCGACGGCAATGTCGTCCACGGGCGCGCGATCATCGTTGCGACGGGCGCCCGCTATCGCAAGCTCGACGTGCCGCAACTTTGTCGTTACGAGGGCGAGGGCGTCTACTACGCGGCGACGCGCGTCGAGGCGCTTCTGTGCGCTGACGCTCCGGTGCTCGTCGTGGGTGGAGGAAACTCCGCCGGACAGGCGGCGATGTTTCTCTCACAGCGCGCCTCGAGCTGTCGCCTGCTCATCCGCGGGGACGAGCTCGGGAAGTCGATGTCGCGCTACCTCGTGAACGAGATCGAACACAACGAGCGTGTCGAGGTGCTGTACCAGACCGAGATCAGGGAGCTCAAGGGCGAGCAAGCGCTTGAGGCGGTGGTGGTCGAAGACACCGCGAGCGGCGAGCGCCGCGAGCTTGCCACGCGAGCGTTGTTCGTGTTCATCGGCGCCTCGCCCCACACGGAGTGGCTCGCGGGCGCGGTTGCAGCCGACGAGAACGGCTTTCTGCTCACCGGTCGCGACCTGGACGGCGAATTGGCGGCCTACGAAGAGGACCAGCTCCCGCTCTTCCTCGAGACGAGCCAGCCCGCGATCTTCGCCGTCGGCGACGTTCGCTCAGGGTCCGTCAAACGCTGCGCATCGGCCGTCGGCGAGGGCTCGATGGCCGTACAGCTCGTCCATCAGCGGCTCGCGGCGAGCTGACCGCCGGGCCAGGCGTGCGCGCGCCCGCGCGCGGGCAGCCTACGCCGTGAGGCCGAGAGCCTCGCACGAAGGCTCCGTGCGCGTGCAGTTCGCGAGGCCTTCGGCGATCGACTTCAGCATCGCGGGGTCGTTGACGACGGCGTCCGCCGCCGGGCCCTCGGGGACGCTCACAACGCGGAGGGGCTGTTCGCGAGCCGCCGCGACGGCCAGCGCGTGGATGTTCTGGTGCTCGTGCATGCGGGCCGCATCGACCGCAAGGTGCCGAAGCTGAAGCGTTGCAACCGAATCCTCGGCACCCATTGAACGCGCCCCATGCTGCGCGGGTTCGCCGCGTCTCTGGATTCAGGCGCTGGCGCTCGTCGGCGCGGACGCGCCCTGCTGATACGCGGCGAGCCGCTGCACCTGCCAGATGGCCTCTTCCCGGACCGCCGTCCGGCATCTGCTCGAGGCGTCCCGAGCGGCGGTGTGTGGGTCGGCCCCGCACAGCGCTTCCGCAGCTTCCAACAGGCCCACGAGGGCGACCTTCAGGTGGCGCTGCCGCAGCGTGTACTCGGAGCTCGCGCCTCCCTCTTCGTACGTCCGCCGTTCGACTTGCATCGTTCTCCGCCAGCCAAAGAGTTCAAGCAGCGCCGATGTGCCAATGAAGCCGGCAATGACGCCACCCGCTCTTCCCGCCAGCTCGTTGTTGGCGACGCGGTTGCCTCCACGCTTGACCGCACCCAGCAGTGCGTGAGCGTTCTCGGCGTCGTACTGACGACTCTGTGCGTAGCTCCTCGCGAACGCGACCACGGCCGCGACGTCGCCATCCGGCGTGTCGCCGATCTGCTGGGAGAGATGCTCGACGGCGTCGGCCGCGAATCCGAGCGCGGCCGTCCCGCTGAGTTCGTCGAGGACGTCGAAGCGTGGGTCGTCGCTCATCAGTACAGCTCCAGCTTGTTCACGATCATGGGCACCGCGACCGTGCTCCGCACGTCCGTGCCGCAGTGATCGCAGATGAGATGCCCAGGCGCGATCGGCGCGCCGCAGTTCGGACAGCTGGTCTGCCCCACCGTCGTTTGCGCCCCGGGCTGCAGGTCCCAGAACTGGTTGCTTACGCCCTGGGAGCCATCCTGGCGCTGAACCGTGATCGCGAGGTGGGATCGCAACGTCGCATGTCCGTTCTCCATCGGGGTGCCAACGAGATGGAGGACCGCGGAGACGGGTTGGTCGCCTTCGAGACTGCCCGCGTTGCGCTCACACTGAGCGATGACCTGGTCGCTGAAGGCGCCGCGCAGGAGATCCACATCGCGCGTGCGGTCGGCCTCGAAGAGCAGTGCGACCGCGCTTCCAATGACGCCCTCGAGCAGTTCCGGCGTGAGCTCCGTCGGCTCGCCGCCCTCCGAGGAGAGCTGTTGCGCGAACACCTGCCATTCGCCCTCGTTGTCGATGGACACGGGGACCGGCGAGGCCTGGACTCGGTCGGGCGTGCTCATTGGCCAGAAGCGCTCACCGCGGCGCCACAGTTCGGGCAGAAGCGGTCGTCGGACGAAAGTGCAGCACCGCACTGTCTGCAGAAATGCGCGCTTGGCGTCGGATCAGGCTGCACGGACGGCTGGGGCGCTGCTGTCGGCGGGGTCGCTGCCTGCGGCTCAATGGCGGGCGGCGGCGCTGCCGCTGAAGCTGGAGCTACCGCGGGCGCCGTCGCGGTCGCAGCGGGCGCGACGGGCTGCTCGGGCGCCGGGGCCGTGGGCGCGGGTGCCGGAGCCACGGGCGCTGCGGCGGGAGCCGCCCCGGCGGCGACGGGGACCCCCATCATCATCCCCGCGACGACCGCCGGCTGCGCGCCGACGTGCCCGTCCGCGACCCCCTGAGCGATCTCGAGCGCAGCCTCACCGCGCACGGCGCTGTCGAAGGACCCGGCGACCTGCGTGTACGCCTTCGTCGCCGCGAGCTGCTTGAGCTGCTGCGCATCGGCGTCCGGGAGGTTGACGTTGAGCTCTCCGAAGGTCGTTATCGCGATCCCATAGGCCGAGAGGGCTTCGTTTGCCTTCGCGAGCGCCGCCGTCGAGGTCGCATCCTGGATCTGGCCCATCGCGAGCACGCCGTGCTGCGCGACGATGTCCGGAAGCACTGCGCGGATCGCAGCCAGCGTCTGGTCCTTGATCCACGTCGCGATCTCGGCGTCGACGTCGCCGTCTGCGCCTGTGCCGATGAGCTTCGCGAGCAGCGACGAAGGGTCGGTGACCTTGAACGCGAGCTCGCCGAACACCCTCACCGTGACGACGAGCCCTGTCGGGCCGTCGGTGAGGTTGTCAACCGGGCCGCCGAACTCGAGGTTCGGTATGTCGCGGGTGGCGACGAAGTAGACCTCGGCGTCGTAGTAGGCGTTGCCCGTGAGCCGATCCACGAGCCAGCCGAGCGTGAGCGATGCTCCTTCGTCGAGCGGGTAGCGGCCGGGGCCCATCACGCCGATCACCTTGCCCAGATTCGTGAACACCGCTTGGTAGTCCATGTCGACGTTCAGCTGCGAGTGCTGGATGATCTGCTGGTCGGGCCACTTCCATGCAACGTTGCCCTTCGCGTCGTCGGGCATCTCGATGAACAGGCGCTCTAGGCCTTTGTCCGGATGACCCTCGAATAGCGGCATCGTCTTCGCTCCTTTGGTGAGGTGTTGTTCGCGGGTCTACTCGACGAGCTGACGCAGCGCCGCCAGCGACTCGTGATTGACCAGGTTCTCTTGTGCGATCTCGTCGAACAGCTTTGTCGCCCACACGGCAAAGGTCAGTTCTTGCCTCGCGGGCGGCCGCTCGGCGGACGCGATGTCCACACCGCAGCGGATCGAGTCCTTGCGGGAATGGAGCCAGTAGGTGGATGGCCCGAGCGCGATCGCGATCTTCTGAACCGGGTCGCGCTCACGGTGCGGATCGTTGATGTAAGGAAGGTCGCCGAGCAGCCGTCTGAACCACCCGTGCCGGTGCGAGTCCGTGATCTTCAGGCCCGGGACCGAGGAGAGTCGCTGGACGAGCACGTGCAGCGTCGCGTCGAGATGCTCCGACTCGGCGCGCACCATCGCCGAGGTCGCGTCGAGCCTGTCCGCGACATCGGTGCGTACGGCCCCCGTCGTAGCCACGTCCTCGTTTGCCGCAGGACCGTGCATCTCTTCGCGCTCATCGGCCGCGCAGGCGGCGGACTTGAGCAATGAGACGCGAAAGCAAGCGGCGAAGCGAGGGTCGCCGAGAGACCGATTGCAGGTGGCGTGCGGCGGCTTGCGGCGGTGTAGGACGTGCCACTAGCATCCTTCCCGTGATCGAGCCACTGGCCGACATGCCGCCCGGGACGATCGGCTTCAGAGCGACGGGCCGCGTGACACGAGAGGACTATCACGCGGTGCTCGTCCCGCCGCTGCGCGCGGCGGCAGAGGCGGGCGACGTGCGGCTGCTGTTCGCGGTCGGCCCGGGGTTCGAGAAGCTCGAGTCGGGAGCGCTCGCGGAGGATGCGAAGGTGGGGCTCGCGCTCGGCATCGGCCACCACGAGGCCTGGAAGCGAACCGCCGTGCCCACCGACGTCGATTGGATCGCGAAGGCGCTGCACATGTTCGCTTGGCTCACGCCGGGCGAGGTGAAGGCCTACCCGCTCGAGGAGCTCGAGGCCGCGAAGGCCTGGGTGGCGGGCTAGACCTCCCCGCGCAGAGCGCTCCGACGACGCTCCCCGGCGATACCGGGGAGGCCGAGTGTAAGCTTGCGCGCCGGAATGCCTGCGGAGCCCAGCTTCCTCGCGACCCTCGCGAAGCGGTTCGACGCCAACGCGTTCGACCCCCGCGCGCCCCAGACGCGGGTGCGCCTCGTGGTCGATGCGCAGCAATGGGACGCGCTGATCGAGGAGGGCTCGCTCACGATCGGCCGCAGCGAAGGGCAACCGGACGCCGTGATTAGCGCCGACCCCAAGACGTGGGCGGAGCTAGCCGCGGATCTGCGCGTCGGGATGGAGGCCTATTTCGGCGGACGCCTCTCCGTTCGCCGCAATCTCCACGTCGGCGTGGGGTTTCTCGCCGCGACGAGCGAACCGGAGCCCGGGCGGATACGGTTCCGCACGGTCGAGACCCCGAGGGCGCGCGTGTCGCTGCTCGAAGCAGGCACTGGGGAACCGGTGCTCGCGCTCCACGGCCTCGGCGGGACGAAGGCGTCCTTCCTCCCCACCGTCGCCGCGCTTGCCGACGACTTTCACGTCATCGTCGCCGACCTTCCTGGTTTTGGGGACTCCGACAAGCCGCTTCGCGCGCCCTACGATGCGCGCTTCTTCGCCGACACGATCGTCGACGTGCTCGACGCGCTGTCGCTGAAACGCGTCCACATGATCGGCAACAGCCTCGGTGCGCGCGTCGCAATGGAGGTGGCGTTCCGTTACCCCGAGCGCGCGGGGCGCCTCGTGCTCCTCGCGCCCTCGCTCGCGTGGCGCCGCGACCGGCCGCTGTTGCCGATGTTGCGTTTCGTGCGGCCGGAGCTCGGGTTCCTCCAGCCCGCGCCACGGCCGGTCGTGGAAACGCTTATCCGTCGGTTGATCCCGGGCGCCGGCGAGGGCTGGGCGGCCGTCGGCGTCGACGAGTTCCTGCGCGCCTACCAGACGCGCTCCGGACGCGCCGCCTTCTACGCCGCGGCACGCCAGATCTACCTCGAGGAGCCCCACGGCGAGGAGGGGTTCTGGACCCGGCTGCCATCGCTTCAGCCCGATGCGCTCTTCGTCTGGGGACGGCGCGACCGGCTCGTGCCGATCGGGTTCGCGCGCCATGTCGAGACCGCATTGCCGCGCGCGCGTCATCTCGAGCTCGACGGCGGCCACGTGCCGCAGGTGGAAATGCCCGGGCCCACCCATGCCGCTGTCATGAAGTTCCTCTCCGAGCGCCCACGCCCCAGGCGGCGGCCAAAGTTCGCGCAAGGCGAAGCTCACGAGTGCCCCGCGCCGCACGCGCCGCGCCGCGACGACGGCGAGCTAGCGCCGAGCCGACTCATCCCAACCCCGGGGCGCGCTTGCCGGAGTTCAAGCCGCGGCCCTCGAGCACGCGGTCGACGATCCTGTACGCGACCGCGTCCTGCGGCGTCATGTAGTGATCGCGGTCCATGTCCGCGTGCACGCGCTCGCGCTCCTGCCCCGTGTGCTGCGCGAGTATCTCCTCGAGGCGGTCACGCAGCGCAAGCGCCTCCCGCGCATGGATCTCGATGTCACTTGACTGACCCTGGAAGCCACCGGTGGGTTGATGGATTAGCACGCGTCCATTCGGCAGGATCGCGCGCTTGCCCGGCGATCCGCCGGCGAGGATGATCGCACCCATCGACATCGCGATCCCGCAGCAGATGGTTTGCACGTCCGGCCGGATGTGCTGCACGGTGTCGTAGATCGCGAGCCCCGCATAGACACCCCCGCCGGGGCAGTTGATGTAAAGCGACACGTCCTTCTCGGGGTCGACGGCCTCGAGATGCAGCAGTTGCGCGACCACGAGGTTCGCGACCTCATCGTCGATCTCGCTGCCCAGAAAGACGACGCGATCGTTGAGTAGCCGGCTGTAGATGTCGAAGGATCGCTCGCCGCGCGCGCTCTGCTCGACGACCATGGGAACGAGAGGCATAGATCACTCCATTCACGTACGAGAGACTGGGCACCGGCGCGCCCTCGAGCGAACGCGCTAAAGTGCAACCTTGCGGTTGCGAACAACGCTAGCAGACGCGCAACCGATGCGTTGCGTATGACCGACCGAAGGAGGTCCCCGATGCGAGACGACGGAATCAGCCTCGACGCGAACGCGGTGCGGCGCGAGCTGACGCTCCCCGCGGATCGCGAGGTCGTGTGGGAGGCGTTGGCGAGCGCTGAGGGCCTCTCGCGCTGGCTCGGAGACGAGGTCGATCTCGAGATGCGCGAGGGAGCGCAGGGCACGATCTCGTCGGGGGGCGGCGATGTGCGTCAGGTGACCGTCGAGGAGATCCGCGCTCCAAGGCGGCTCGTCCTGCATTGGAGCGCTCCCGCAGTTGAGCCCTCACTCGTCGAGCTGACGCTCGAGGATGTCCCGGGGGGCACGCGGATCGTGGTCGTCGAGGTGCCGCTCGTCGCGCTTCGCGCGGTCGCGCTAGAGATTCAGGAGTCGATGCCGCCACCGTCCACATCCGGCCCGACGATGAGCGCACGAGCGGCGGCGTGCGCGTCGGTCGCCTGAGCGTCCGTGAGCGGCCGCCGTAACGAGCGCTCGCGGGGCCGGCGTTGGGCCTGTCTTCGCCGCGCTCGCTGATCCAACGAGACGCGACGTCGTCGCGCTGCTCGCAGAAAGACCGACGATCACCGCATCCGCGTTGGCGGCGCAACTGCCGATCTCCCGCCAGGCGATCGCAAAGCACCTTGGCGCGCTCGCCAAGGCGGGACTAGTGGAGGCCACGCGCGAGGGTCGCGAGACCCGCTACCGGCTCACTCCCGCACCGCTGTCCGCGGCGCGGGAGTGGATGGCCACCACCGAAGAGCAATGGGATGCGCGGCTGTCGCGACTGGCCGAGCACGTTCAGAGCTCGCGGTAGCGCCGGCGCTTCGCCAAGGGTCTAGTACCGGAAGCTCGCTCTCCAGGTGGTTGACGAGGCCGTGGTGCTGATCTGCACCATCAGGTAGTGCCCTGCGGCTACCGAGACGGGACCGGCGGCCGAGCAGACCGAGCTTCCAGCGGGGATCGTGCAGCTCAGGATGACAGTCTGGGTGCCCGACGAGGACTCGTCGATCACGTTCACTGTCGAGCTCTTGTGCTGAGCGACGGCAGCGCCCGCTTCAGCCCACAGGTTCGAGACGGAAGCGCCCGCGGCCGGCACGGGACCCTCCGTGAACTTGAAGTCGTGCTCCGCACTCGTCGGGCACGAGGCCGCGCTGCCCATGTTCGCGACGTTCCCTAGGCACTCGCCCGTCGTGACGCCCCCGCTGCTCCCGAATTCCGCCACGTGTCCTCCGACGGTCGCGGAGCCGGTGGCCCCGGTCGCTCCTGCGGCCCCGGTCGCGCCGGTCGCGCCGATGGTTCCGGAGGGGCCGGTGGCTCCTGTTGCCCCGGTCGCCCCCGCGACGCCCGTCGCGCCGGTAGCACCTGGCGCTCCGGCAGCACCAGTCGCGCCTGATGGGCCTGTTGCGCCAACCGGCCCCATCGCTCCCGGCGTGCCTTCCGCACCCGTGGCCCCTGCCTGGCCCGCGGGCCCGCTGGCGCCCGTGGCCCCGGTGGCACCTGTAACTCCAGTCGGCCCGGTTTCGCCCGCCGCTCCCTGCGCGCCCGTGGCGCCCGCCGAGCCGGTCGGGCCCGTCGCGCCGGTCGCTCCGGTCTGACCCGCGGAGCCAGTGGGGCCTGCTGCGCCGGTCTGACCGGTCGCCCCAGTGGACCCCTTCGTCCCGGCGGCTCCCGTGGGACCGGTTGGGCCGGTTGGCCCGGTTGGGTTTTCGGTGCCCGACCCTTCCGCCTGGATCGCGAGCGGGACCGCCGTCTTTGCCCCGGAGTTGTCCGTGACCACGAGCAGTGCCGAGCGAGGCCCGGAGACCGTGGGTCGCGCCGCGACGAGAAGTTCGCAGCGGGCGCCCGCGAGCAGGATCTGACCGATGCAGCCGTCCGTCGGGACGCTGAAGTCCCCGGGGTCTTCGCCTTCGATGCTCACCTGCGTGACCTGCGCGCCCGCTTCGTTCGCGACGACATCGAGGGGAACGCGAAGCCCCGCTTCACCGACCTTCGCGCTCGGCCAATCGATCGCCTGCGGCTCCAGCGTCTCGGGCGCGCTCGCCGACGGCTCACCGATCCGCACCTCCCCGAACAACGGCGGTGCCTTCGCCGTTTCGCAATGCTGTTCGTAGGTCGCCCAGAAACGTTCGATGCTGCCGGAGGCGTTCACATGGATGTCCCTGACGACGAACTTTCCGAAGTCTTCGTTGCAGCCGCGCCCGTCGCCGGACACGTCAACCCCCGGGTGGCCTGGGGCCTCGAAGGGATAGCGCTCGGCGCCCGTATATTCGCCGTCTTCGAGCTGCCTTCCGGACGCAGGGGCGAAGTCCAAGTAGAACCATTCGCTCCCCCGTTCCACGGCGACTTCGACGTGCCCAAGGCCGCCGCTGACCGAGATCTTCGACGCCGGCGTGTCGAAGAGCCGATCGGTGCCCTGACCCACCCAGTCGCCCGACGCGCTCACCAACG
This sequence comes from uncultured bacterium, assembly GCA_963738355.1. Classification (GTDB taxonomy): domain Bacteria; phylum Actinomycetota; class Thermoleophilia; order Solirubrobacterales; family Solirubrobacteraceae; genus Palsa-744. Next base: position 9,096 of record CAVTWF010000008.1, on the reverse strand, counting down.
TCGCATCGCCGGTCGTGGGCGTCGATTCGGCGTGCGCCGCCGACGAAGTGCCAAGCACGGCCACGAGCATCAGCGGCGCGATCCAAAGGCGACTACGTACGAGCGCGAAACGATCCCGAGCGCTCCGCGCGAGCTTGAGCGAAGTGTCTCCCACCATGTCTCCGAACCCCCTTGATCACTTGGGCTTGCGTGCGTTTGACCGTGGTGTTCAATGGCATCGCCGCTTCTCCTGCACGACGAGGAAGACCGAGTGGTGGTCTTGCGCAGAGCCGTCATTTGTCCAGGTTTGACACGCCCACGCCAGGGCCACACCCTCCCTGCCGACTCCCTCTGTGCGCGATCGCGGCACGACGCATGCAACGACGAGAGCGCAGCGCGCCCCTCTCCCTCTATGAGTCTCCCGCCTTCGACGTCCCCCGCCTTCTCCGGGCGCCGCAGCTTCATGGCGACGCTGAAGCGCGAGGCGACCCGCTTCAAGGTGACCGTCTTCGCGGCCATCGTGCTCGCCGTCCTTCTCGGCACGTTGGCACTGGGGATCGAGCTCTCCCAGCAGCAGGCACGCTCGCGCCTGCTCGCCAACCTCAAGCTTCGCGGCACGAGCTCGGCCACGTTCGTGGGCACGTTCCTCGCAGAGCAGGCCTCGCTCCACACGATCTCCTACAAGCAGCCCGAGGTCTATCTCCTCGACGCCTCCGGACAGCTCGTTGCTGCTAGCCCGACCACAGGCGCATCAAGCTTGACCTCCGCAAACCCGGCGCTGGCGCGCGCCGCCCAGCATTCGGGCCTCGGCGCGGTGCCAGGAGCCAAGACGCCGACGACGTTCACGGCTGCGGCGATCCCCGGAACCGCGTGGAAGCTCGTGATCGCGGTCCCCGACTGGCGCCTCTACCAGTCGGTCAGCGGTTGGAGCGAGATCATTCCGTGGCTCGTCTTTGCGCTCGCGAGCGTGCTCGGGATCGCCGCCATCATCCTCTTCGCCCGCATGACCGCGCTTTCGCGCAGGATGGCGGAAAGCGCGCTGACAGACTCGCTCACGGGTTTGCTCAACCGGCGCGCCGTGACGGAACACCTCGTCCGCGCGACGGCCTACGCGCGGCGACGCAACGAGCCGATGACACTGCTGATGATCGATCTCGATCGCTTCAAGCAAATCAACGACACCTACGGTCACACCGCAGGGGATCGCGTCCTCTGCGCCGTCGCCGATTGCATGCGTGATGTCGTGCGCACGGACGAGATCTGCGGACGCTGGGGCGGCGACGAGTTCGTCGTCCTCATCCCGACGGGCGACGAGCACGACGGCGAGGTGGTCGCCGAGCGGCTGAAGGCGGCGGCGAGCCAACTCGACATGCGCAACAGGGGGCTTCCAAGCAGCATACGCCTGAGCGTGGGAGTCGCGAGCGCCGTGCACACGACGCCGGACGAGATCGTCCAGCGCCGCGGACGTCGCGCTCCACGAAGTGAAGCGCAAGCGGCGGGTCGGCAACCGAGTTGCCGCAGTCGTCAGCGCCCGAATCTGACCAGCGCCGGCCGACGTCGGCGGGGCGACGTCTTCCCACGAACGCTGCGCGGGATTGACACGCGTGGACGTTTGAGCGATGCTGGGCTCAGCCGGCCGCGGTTGCCCGCCGACAGCCGCCAAGTCGGTCTAGGCTCAGCCGGCCGCTGGCCTGATGCGCGATGCCAGGTGCGGAGCATCGACCTTCGGTCGCGCGCAATCGCGATTGACAGGAGATGCCCGATGTCAACTGCACTTCCGCCGACGGTCGAAGGCCAGCTGCCCTCCTTTGAGGGCGCCACCGAGTGGCTCAACTCCGGTCCGCTCACCCCCTCCGCGCTGCGCGGGAAGGTCGTCCTCGTCAACTTCTGGACCTACAGCTGCATCAACTGGATCCGGCAGCTTCCTCATATCCGCGCGTGGGCCCAGAGATACCGGGGTCAGGGGTTGGCGGTCATCGGCGTGCACACGCCCGAGTTCGCGTTCGAGCACGACATCGAAAACATCCGCCGCGCGGCCCAGGACATGCAGGTCGACTACCCGATCGCGGTCGACACGCACTACGCGATCTGGCAGGCGTTCGACAACGAATACTGGCCGGCTCTCTATCTCGCCGACGCCCAGGGCGTCATTCGACATCGCCACTTCGGCGAGGGCGACTACGAGCGCTCCGAGGCGATCATCCAGCAATTGCTCGAGCAGGCCGGCACCCGTGGTGTGAGTCACGAACCCACCTCGGTGGATGCGGAGGGCGTCGAGGCACAGGCTGACTGGGGCGCGCTGGGGTCGCCGGAGACGTATCTCGGCTACGCGCGCACCGAGAACCTCGCGTCGGCTCGCGAGGTGGTGCTCGATCACCCCCACGTGTATGCGCCTCCGCCGCGCCTGAGCGTCAACGAATGGTCGCTTTCCGGCGACTGGACCCTCGAGCGCGAAGCCGCGGTGCTGAACGGCGCCGACGGCCGCGTCGCGTACCGCCTCTACGCGCGCGATCTACATCTCGTGATGGGCCCCGCCACCCGTGGTGCTCGGGTGCGATTCCAGGTCCTCCTCGACGGCGAGCCGCCGAACGCATCCCACGGCTTCGACGTTGACGAGCGGGGCAATGGGAGCGCGAGCGAACCGCGCCTCTATCAACTGATCCGTCAGCGAGGCCGCGTTACAGAGCGCACGTTCGAGATCAGGTTCCTCGATCCCGGCGTCCGGGCGTACGTCTTCACGTTCGGATAGGCCCGGCTGGAACATCGCTCGGCCCAAGTGCGCCGGACCGGCAGCGCCGCTCGCGGCACCATGCCCGACCGGCGCCGCAGGCCCGACGCGTCGTCTCGTCGTTTTCGTGGCGTAGATTTCTTCTACGACCTCCTGGCTACGGCCGTGCCTCGAGGATCAGATTGAACGGCGTCTCGGTCGCGCGGCGAACGCGTGTGAATCCTCCCTGTTCGAGAACCTCGGTCAGTCGTGCCTCGCCCGCTTGCGCTCCCAGCGCGAGGCCGACCTCTTGGGAGAGCGACGCCGGGGTGCAGATCACCGTCGAGGCGCCGTAGAAGACGCGCCCCACCGGATTGAGGTTCTCCTCGACGCGATCGTTCGCGAACGGCTCGACGATCATCCAGGTGCCGTCCGAATCAAGCGTCTCCAGGACGTGGCGCGATGCGCCGACGGGGTCGCCCATGTCGTGGAGGCAGTCGAACACGCACACCAAGTCGTAGTCGTGGCCGGGGTATTCCTTTGCCGCGTCTGTCGCGAACGTGATCCGATCATCGACGCCCGCTTCCTTGGCGGCCTCGTGCGCACGCTCGATCGACGGAGCGTGGTAGTCGAAGCCGAAGAATTCGGAGTTGGGGAACGCCTCCGCCATGATGATCGTCGACGCTCCGTGGCCGCAGCCGACATCGGCGACCTTGGCACCGCGTTCGAGCTTCTCCTGCACTCCATCCAGAGCCGGAATCCACTCGCCGACCAGGTGGGCGCGGTAGCCGGGCCTGAAGAACCGCTCGGTCCCCCGGAACAGCCGGTGATCGTGCTCGTGCCAGCCCATGCCCTCGCCGCTGCGGAAGGCCTCGAGAATCTGATCCTCGTCGGCGTACAAGGACGCGACCGAGTCATAGACGCCCAGGATGTAAAAGGGGCTCTCCTCGTCGGCAAGTGCGAGCGCCTGCTCATCGGGCAAGGTGTAGCGGTCACTCGCGGGGTCGTAGGTGACGTAGCCGCCAGCCGCCTGGTTTCCGAGCCACTCGCGAACGTAGCGCTCAGCCGCGCCCGAGCGCTCCGCGACCTCCTGTGAGGTCAGTGGCCCGGCGTGAGCCATCGCTTTGTACAGGCCGAGCTTCTCGCCGATCAACATGAGCGGCGCGCTGATGATCGCACCCATGTCTGTCACCGCCTGCCCCATAAACGCTTCGAGCTTGGCCCCATCAACCTCTGTCGTGCTCATTGACGCCTCCTATGTAGACCTTGAAACGACCGCCGAAAATGGGCCGCCGTATGAGGTATTTGACGCGAGCCTATACCTAGGGCTCAAGGCTATGTGTGGCATTCGACACAAAACTCACGAGCGTCGAAGAGCACCTCTCCCGGCCCGGCGAGACCGCTGATGCGCCGCACCGATGTGAACCGCGAGGCCCCCGATGTCGTCATCGGCGAGCAGCTCGCACTCGCCGGTGTGCAGGCCGGCGCGAATGTCGACGTTGAGCTCGCGGATCGCATCGCGGATGGCGATGGCACTGCTGATGGCGCGACTCGGGCCGTCGAACGTGGCGAGCATTCCGTCACCGAGCGACTTGACGAACCGCCCCCGGTGGCGATCGACCTGGGCCGGCGGAAGCCGGTCGCGCTCACTAGACGTCGCCGATTGGCTTCGTCGTCGGTGCTGCGTGTCCGTTCTGCACAACCGCTGCAAGATCCGGTTGCGCCATCGGGCTCTCCGACGGGGGACCGGGAGACGCGCCCACGCCTCGCCGGAGCTCCACCTGGGGTATGAGCCACGAGGCGAGAAACGCGATGAAGCCGATCGGCGCGGCGATCACGAACACGGTCTGGATCGACTCCGCGTAGGCGGCGGAAACGCCGTGATGGACAACCGGGGGAAGTTTGTCCAAGATGGCCGGTGTGACGCTCGAGCTCGACAGCCCCGTTGGCAGCTTGGCAGTGCCGAGGTGGCTCACCAGGTTGCCGACGAGCACGTTCGAAAAGATCGCACCGAAGATCGCGACGCCGAACGAGCCTCCGATGGACCGAAAGAACGTCGCGCCCGAGGTGGCGACTCCGAGCTCGGAGTAGGGAACCGCGTTCTGCGAAATGAGCACGAGCACCTGCATCACACAACCGAGTCCCATGCCGAGCACGAACATGTAAAGCGCTGCAACGGTCAGGCTCGTCCCGATCCCCAGCCGCGATAAGAGCAAGAGCGCGACGGTGATGAGCGCGGTTCCGACGATCGGGAAGACCCGGTAACGGCCGGTCTTGCTGATGACGATCCCCGATCCGGTGGAGAAGATCACCAGGCCAACGAGCAGGGGCAAAAGCCGCAGCCCGGAGACCGTCGGCGACTCGCCGTGCACGATCTGGAAGAACGCGGGCAGGTAGGTGATCGCTCCGAACATCGCAAAGCCGACGATGAAACCGACGAAGCACGTGACCGCGAAGGCACGGATGGAGAAGAGGTGCAGCGGCAGTATCGGCTCGACCGCGTCTCGCTCCACGACGACGAAGATGCCGAGCAGCACCGCCCCGGCGACTCCGAAGGCGATGATCGGTGCCGAGCCCCACGAATATGTCGTGCCACCGAGGCTCGCGAAGAGCACGAGGCAGCTGGCCGACAGCATGAGCAGGGCGGTACCGAGATAGTCGATGACGTGGTGCACGCGGCTGAGGTCGCCGGGTACCTGATGCATGACGACTACCAGCGCGACGGCCCCGATCGGGATGTTGATGTAGAAGATCCAGTGCCAGGAGAGCTGGTCGACGAAGACGCCCCCCAGCAGAGGACCGATGACGCTCGCCACACCGAACACCGCCCCGAAAAGTCCCTGGTAGCGACCGCGTTCGCGGGGAGAGACGACGTCCCCGACGATCGCCTGAGCTCCGACTATCAAGCCTCCGCCCCCGAGACCCTGTACGGCCCGGAACGCGACCAGCTCGGTCAAGCTCTGGCTGAGCCCCGAGAGCGCCGACCCGCACAGGAAGATGACGATCGCCGCCTGGAAGAAGAGCTTGCGCCCGTACTGATCGCCGAGCTTCCCCCATAGCGGCGTCGAGACGGTAGCCGCTAGCAGGTAGGCGACGACGATCCAGGCGAGGTGCGACGCACCGTGCAGGTCGGCGACGATCGTTGGCAGCGCGGTCGAGACGATCGTCTGGTCGAGGGCGGCCAGGAACATCCCCAGCAGCAACGCGCTGATGATGATCAGCACGCGGCGGTGGCTAAGGCTGGGGATGGGGGGCCCGTTCGACGGTTCAGCCGACGCCGCGGTCATCGTTCCTCGCTGGTCTCGCTCGTATCCCCGGATCTACCGGACGAAAGCCCTGCTCTAGACGCGTTTTTGGCTCTCTAGAACCAAGCGGGGGACCCAGGAGTCGAACCTGGCGTTGCGGTTTTGGAGACCACCGTGTTACCGCGCGTCGAGCCCGCAAGCACGGGCCGCCTCGGCACGGGTGCAGGCCTAGGGACCGTCGTAGGGACCGAAACCATCTCGACCTGTTCGGTCATCCCGTCGCCCTCACGTCCTGCTCGACCAGAAAGGCGTCGAGGAGCCGGCGTGCGTCCTCAAGGTCACCCGGCAGCGTGTGCGTGTAGCGCTGGGTCACTGGCGCTCCTTCAGTGGGCAGCGAGTGACCGGCGGCCTTCAGGGACACGACACGTTGGCGTATCCCAGCGGCGTCCATCCACGTGATACAGGTGTGGCGGCACTCGTGTGGGGAAATGCGCATTCCAACTCTCGCTCCGGGAACCGGGCGCCCTTGCTTGTCTCTCGGTTCCCAGACGGCGTCGGCTCGGTCTTGCAACGCCTTGAAGCTCAGTAGGCCGCTATTACGGCCGCCAGGCTTTCGGCCAGGCACGAGCAGCTCCGATCCGGCAGGGCGCCCCCGCTTCAGCAGCGACTTGCGGATGATGGCCCGCAATGGGCGCACGACCGGGACCGCCCTTTGCGCGGCGCGAGATTTGCGCGCACGCTCATCAGCGCCGAGATAAATGACGCCCAACTCGAGGTCCGCGTCCTCGACAAGCAAGTGGCGGATCTCGTCGCAGCGAGCAGTCGCGTAGGTGGCAATCACGAAGGGCAATGCGTCCTCCAGCTCGAGCGCATTGAGAAGGGTCTGCATCTCAGCGACGGTTGCCACCCGTTCGCGGGGCGTGGCGTCCATTGCCGGCAGCCGCACCCTCGCCGCCGGATCGTGCTCAACAAGTTCACGATCCTGCGCCCACGCATAGAGGCTCCCAACTGCATGGACGACATTGCGCACGCTGCTCCCCGATTTCCCAGCGTCGTGTAGTTGGTCCGCGAGACGCTGAAGGTCACTACCAGACGCACATCGCGGGCCTGCTTCGCACCGATTGCCGGCTCGACGTGATTCGCGAGCGCACCCCTCAGCGAGCGGATCGCAGATCGTTTGTAGCGGCGCCCATATTTGTTCCAGGGCGGTCCCGGATTCGCAAGCAGCAAGAAACGCCTCGACGGCGGCTCCGACTCGCATTGAGCTCGAGACGGGGAGGCTCCCTCGCGCGAGCGTGGCCTCGAGATCGGCCCGCGCGCGCCGGGCAGCGGATGGCGAAGAAAACCACCTCGTCTTGCGGTGTTTTCCGCCGCCCGATCCCACACCTTCCCCCAGTACGAAGGCTTGCACGAGCAATCGTCATCGAGCTCGATCCGGCAGCCTTCCTTGTGGCGTGCGTATTACACCCGTGAAGCGCGTCTTGGTGTCTCTTGGCACGGCGCTCAGGCTACCTCTCTCCTGCGATGAACGGTGTGCGTGGCGAGCCATCGTTCTAGCGCCTGTAGCGAATACAGGCGAAGCGAACCTGTGTAGATCACCGGCAGATCCGGGTTGACCTGCCGCTCGAAGTGCGTCACAGAGATCCCGAGCGCCTCGGCGGCCTCCTGCTGGTTAAACGACAGTCGGGGAATCTCGGTGCAGTGCGCGCTTTCAGGCAACGCGGCCTCCGAACGTTGTCCCGATCGCCCCCTGGAGGCCCTCCAGCGCAGGTTGCCCGATGTCGCTATGCGCCCCGTCTGGTTCACTTTGCAGGAGCTGAAGGCACTGCTCGAGCGTCCAGCGCAAGGTCCCGACTGTGTGTGCCCGCCCCCGCAGCTCGCGCCCGTCGGCGGTGCGCAGGAAGCATTCAACACCGCCGTCTCTGGCCGGCCTGATCCAGTGCTCCACGATCATCGGAGGCCCCCGCGAGCGGCAGTGTGTAGGTAAAGCCGGCGGCCTGCTCGCCCTAGATTCGCCGCAGTTCGAGGTGGGCCTGTGTCGCGGCGTGTTCTACACGCTCGCAGGCGAGCTCGAGCTCTTCCTCGTCCCGCGCGGAGACCGTCACGAAGCCCGCGAAGCGCAGCTCGGCGTGTCCTCGGGATAGCTCGGCCTCGCGGCGCACGTTCGCCTCCTGGCGGCGGCGAGTCCGCGCTCGGTTACAAAGCCGTGCTGGCTGCGCGGTTCCTCTTCCTCGAGGTCCGCCGTCCTCGCCGCCTCGGCTTCTCGCGTGGCTCGGGCAGCGAGATCGGCTCCATCGTCACCGAGACCGTTCTCAGGACGCCGCCTTGACTGACGACCGGCATCAGCCATACCGCCGGCACCTCGATCCGCGGCCAGGTCGCGTCCAGAAGGTGGCTGGCAGGCGCTGTGGTCGTGTAGTTTGACCAGCGCTCCTCGGCCGCCAGGGGCCCCGCGGCGCTCGCCCTCACGCCGTCGACTGCGGGGTCGCGGGCCTCCATGCGCGCGAGCGATCCGGCTCCTAGGGGTTGTACGCGACGCGCAGCGCCTTCCGAGCGTCGTGGGCCGGAGCGCGCCGCGGACCCGATCTGCGCCGACTGCAGCCGCTCGGCCAACAGCTCGAGCTCGCGCGTGAGCACGGCGCAGGCGCCCTCGTCGCCCCCGCCGAGGCGCTTTATGCCGCGCGGCGCGGGGGCGGTCGATCTGCAGGGCGAGGAACAGCTCGTGGTCCTGTGTGACGACGCCCGCGCTGTCCACGAGGTCGAGGTGGCTCGGGATCGAGCGCGAAGACGGGCTCGGCCTGGTCCCGGGCCTCGGCCAGGAACCGCCCGATCTCGTCGCCGTCCGATGGGAGCGAGCGCTCGAGCCACTGCACGCGGCTGACAGGGGTGCCCTCCCGCGCGAGTCCGCCGAGCACCGTGCCCCAGCGCTCGAGCCGGCGCTCCTGCTCGGCGCGGTCGAGCAGGCCGAACGCGGCGACCCGTACGGCGAGCGTCGCCGTGTAGGTCCCGCCTCGCGGTCACCAGCACGCCCACCTCGGCCCCGTGCAGCGGCGCCGCGAGAGCTCGATGTGGTGAAGCTCGGGGGGAAACGCCAGCGCCTCCTGCTCCGTGACGCGCAAATTCTCCGAGACGCAACCCCGTGCACACAGCGGCGAGCACCACGTA
>CAVTWF010000007.1:0-484469 GCA_963738355.1 uncultured bacterium | reverse complement strand
TTCCCATTGATCGCGTGCTGAGAGGCGGTCATTCTTGGTCCGTGTCGTGGTCCCGTCCGCGGCTCGGCATGCCGCTAGATCCGGCAGCACGATTCCGAGATAAGAGCAGCGGCCTTGCAACCAATGCGGGCCCTTTTCCAAACTCTCCGTTACCCGCGAAGGCCGCTCTCCTCGGTTCGACCGCGGCACCGAGGACCGCCTCGCGCGCAGCGTTGACGGCTGCGACCGCGGCATGCCTATTCGTACTCGGCCTCCCCGCGCTCGCGGCCCCAGCGCTCGCGTCCGCCAAGACCGTGGTCTCGATCGAGTTCCATGATGGCCTCCAGGAAGAATTCTCTGCGCTGCCGATGCTTGAGAGCCATGGCATGCACGCGACCTTCTTTGTCAACAGCGGCGTGATCAGCTTGGACACTGCCAATATGACGTGGCAGAGCTCACCGAACTGCAGGCGGCGGGCAACGAGATCGGTTCTCACACGGTCACCCACGCCGACCTCCCGACGGTGGAACGAGGGGAAATGGAACGCGAGGTCGGCAACGATCGCGTCACCCTTCAGGCTCACGGGATGCACGTCACCGACTTCGCCTATCCGTACGGCGCGGAGAACGTGACCACGGAAGAAGTCGTCGGGGGATGCGGAGACAACAGCGCTCGCGGCGTCGGTGGCGTCGACGAACCGGAATGCACCGAATGCCGGTACTCCGAATCGATCCCGCCACTTCACCTCTACGACACGGCCGATCCCGAAAGCGTCGAAAAAACGACGCCGCTCTCGCGGATCGAGGGCTGGGTCGAAAAGGCCGAAGAACACGGCGGCGGCTGGGTGCAGCTCGTCTTTCACCACATCTGCGAAAACTGCGCGCAGCAGTACTCCGTGACCCCGTCGAACCTGGATGCCTTGTTGTCCTGGCTCGAGCCGCGCTCGGCGCAGGGCACGGTGGTGCAGACGGTGCAGGAAGTGATCGGGGGTGCAGAACAGCCCGCGCACTCTGGCCCGTTGCCGACGCCGCCGGCGAGCGAATCGAACCTGGTGGCAAACCCGTCCTACGAGGAATCCGGACTGCTCGGCGAAGGTACCGTCAAGTGCTTCGACCTGGGGCAGTTCGGCGACAACACCGCCGCGACGACGCGCACAACGACGGCGCACACGGGCAAGTACGGCATGCAGCTAACGGTGTCCAACTACGTCAGCGGCGACGCCAAGATCCTCACCCAGCAGGACCTCGGTGAATGCGCGCCCTACCTGAAGGTTGGCCAGCGCTTCAAGATCAGCGGGTGGTACCAATCCACGGCCCCGACGCTGTTCATCGTCTACGGCCGCAACGTGCAGGGAGGGTGGGAATACCTTACCGAGAGTCCCCTCTTCAGCGCCTCCTCCGGGTGGACCCAGGCGAGCTACGTCACGCCGCCGCTACCGGCCGGCTATTCCGGGCTCAGCTTCGGCCTCGGCCTCGTCTCGAATGGAACGCTCACGGTCGACGACTACGCGATGGCGGCACAGCCAACCGTCGCCGCCGGCGAAAACATGCTTCAGAACCCCTCACTCGAGGAAGCTACCGACGTCGAAGGTATCCCGAACTGCTGGGAGACGGGCAACGGTGGTGGCGTGAACACCGCGACGTGGTCCCGCACCCACGACGCGCACTCCGGGGAATGGGCCGAGCAGGTGGAAATCTCCTCCTACACGAGCGGCGACGAGAAGCTCGTCAGTCGCCAGGACACCGGCTCGTGCGCGCCGACAGCGAAGCCCGGCCACACCTACAACGCGTCCGCTTGGTACGAGTCAAACCAACCCGTTCATCTCGTCGCCTACGACTACATCCCCGAAGGGACCGAAAAGGGATGGCACTTCTGGGCGCAGAGCAACCCGTTCCCAGCGAGCGCGACGTACACGCAGGCGAAGTGGACAACACCGGCCTTTCCGGCCAACGCCACCCTGATCTCGATCGGCGCGTCCTTACGCGCGGTCGGGAAAATGACGGTCGACGACTTCTCGCTCTCAGACTCCGACACGATTCCGCCGAACGTGAAGGTGACCTCGCCCGCAAGCGATGCCACGGTCTCCGGCACGACCCCCATCGACGTCGAAGCGACGTCGACCGACGGGGAGGTCACCCAGGTCGAATGCCTCGTCGATGGTCACGTGATCGGCGTGTCGTTCACGGCGCCATATGGCTGCGAATGGAACTCGACGACGGTGACCGAAGGAAGCCACACCATCACCGCGCGAGCGGAGGACTGGGCGGGCAACGTCTCCGAATCCGTAGGGGTACCCGTGACCGTGTCCAACGGCACCGAATACCACAACTGGCTCCTCTCGGCGTGGCTCACGGACAAGGAGCTCGGCCAGGCGATCACACTCCCGGAAGGCTCGGCCTTCAACGGCTCTGGCGAACTTAACACGGAAACCGGCTCGGGCGCGGTCAACGGGAACCTCTCAGTCCCGCCGTTCAGCGCGCCGCTGGAGCTCTTCGGCATCTTGCCGTGAGCTTCGGCACGACCGTCTCGCAGGTTGGATCGCTGGAAGGCACAGTCGCCAAGAGCGAAGCAGTGCCCGGCGATGAGACACTGAGCGCCGCGGTGAAGCTGAACCTCGCGATCACCTCCGTGGGCATCCTTGGCCTCACAATCCCGACCAGGTGCGCAACGACGAAACCGCTCGCGCTGAACCTCGTGGACACGCTCACACGCGAAGAACTGCTCACCAAGGGCTGGAGCTTCGCCGGCACGACGACGATCCCCAAGATCAAGTGCGAAGGCGGGTTCCTCGGCGAACCCTTCGGCGTGGTGTTGAGCCAGCTGCTGTCGGGACCTGAAAACCCGTACTCGCTGGCTATCAGCGCGCCGAGCGGGTAGGCGGCTCCGGGCCCGTCCCCGGATTGCGCAGCCGGCAATCCGAGGCCGCGTCTGAGGTCCGGCTTGCGCTTCGCGGCCAATACGGAACTCTCGTGTGCGCTACTGGTCCTGAGGAGGAGCGGCACCCTCGGTCGACCACCCTCACGCCTCCGCTCCCCACGAGGAGGGGGCGTGCCAGCCGGTGCCCCTTCGAGAAACGCGGCGAAGGAGAAGCCACCCCGGCCTCGCCAGATACGACTCGTCGTGGAAGCTTTATGGAAGCCTCAGCCGTCGCGAGCGCACCCGCAGCGATCGCCAGAATCGCTCGTTGCGTCAGGAACTGCGGCAGTCATCATGATCTGACCCGCAGAGATCGCCATCTGCGCACCCCTCGTAATGAAGGGGTCCGGGGTTCGAGTCCCCGCGTCGGCTTGGCCGATTTGCCCTGCGAACAGCGGATTGCGACTAGCGGCCCCGAGTCCATGGCGCTCGTCGATTCGAACGCTAGGCAGGCGTCATGGAAGAAATCGTGTTGCGTCCTGTCCTGTCCGGCGCCCTGCAGCTTCGTCAGCAACCAAGGTGAATCACGCAAATAGCGTGCAAAATGGAGCGAGCAGGGATGGCGTGCGCTGACAACCGAAGCTATGGTGACGCCAACGCGAAGTCGCGACGTCGTATCGCGCGCACGGGCAACGAGCACTTGCGCCGAGTGGGTTTCGTTCACAGGAGCGAGGAGAAGGGGGGACTAGGATGGCCGGGTTAAAGCTGGAGGGGTGCGTTGCGCAAGCCTCCATCGCAGGTGCATCTCGAACTGAGACCCAGCCGCGGTTGCACGCGGGAGCGTGCGTGCGGCGAAGACTACTCGGACGGACATCTGCGTTTGTCCTAGGCGTCGCTCTGGCGATGTTCACATTGGCGCTCTCGGCCCCGCCCTCGTTCGCGACCTCCAAGCTCATCGTGACCGGAGATCGGCTCGGGCTGCGAAGCGAAACCGGCAACCTCGCGCCGGAAACGGAAGGCGAAGGCGCGTCGCAGGTGTCGGCCGAATACTGGTGGGGCGCGGCTCTCTACGGAGACGGTACCGTGTGGACTTGGGGCGCCAACCCGTACGGTGAACTCGGGGACTGCTCCCAGGAACACGAACCGCAGACCCCGCAGCTCGTCTGTCACGTACATAACGCGGTCTCGGTGGCCGCGGGCCAGTTCTTCGGTCTTGCCGCCGAGAGCAACGGCACTGTGATGGCATGGGGGGACGACGCCCACGATGAACTTGGGAGGCCGATCAGTGAATCCTCGACCGATGAACCGGCTGCTGTGCCCAACCTCAGCAACGTGGTCGCGGTGGCGGCGGGTGAACATCACGCGTTGGCGCTGCTTCGCAGCGGCAAGGTGATGGCCTGGGGCAGCAATGCCGCCGGCGAGCTCGGGAACGGGCACAGCGGCGGAGAATCGATGACACCCGTCGAAGTCAAGAACCTCAGCCACGTTATTGCCATCGCCGGCGGCGGCGCCTCCAGCTACGCGCTGACGAGTGAACACAAGGTCTACGCATGGGGCGAAAACGGCTACGGACAGCTCGGTAACGAAAGCACGGCATGGGAGGACGAACCGGTCCTGGTAAGTCGCCTGCCTGAAGCCACCGCGATCAAGGCCGGCTGGTCGCACGCGCTCGCGCTGACGCGGGAACACCGCGTCTACAGCTGGGGCATCAACAGGGACGGGGAGCTGGGCACCGGCAAGACCCGCGAAGAAGTGCCCATGAGCGACGTTCCCGTGGAAACGAGCGGACTCTCGGGCGTCACGGAAATCGGCGCCGGACCGAACTCGAGCTTCGCGGTCCTCGCGAACGGCAGTGTCGACAAATGGGGCTCGCTATCCGAATGGAACGGCGACATAACAACGCCGAGAGAAGCTATCGGGTACAGCAACGTCTCCTCGATCGCGGCTGGGTGGGGCTTCATCACCGGGACGGAGGGACTCCCACAGTGGAAGGTTAACAACGTCTTCGCCACAACGGCGGCCACTAACGCGTTAGGCAGCCTCACGCTCGAAAGTGCGTCGCTGGGGAAGGTCACCTGTGAAACCTTCTTCGGATCGGGGCTTCTGAATGGGGCCACCCGCGGCATCTGGAGCGGAGAAGGCTTCACGACGTACGGGTGCGTCTCGAGCCCGAGCTGTCCCGGCAGCTTCATATCGAACGAAGCGCCGCCGATCGCGCTCGAACCGGGCATGAAGAACTCGAGGGGCGAAACAGTGACCGCGCTCACCGCGGAACGCGGCGCGTCGAATCTCCCGTACACCGGCGAAGCCTCTGAAGTGGAAGGCGAACATCGGCTGGACATGAACGTTCGCCTGATCGTCGTCGATCCGTGTGAGCCGGCCGAAATCCAGTTCGAAGGCACGCTGCGGCCCTACTTGACCAACGGCGTTAAGAATGGCCTCTTCCCGTCGCACCTGGAATTCGTCGGTGGCAAGGACAGCGTCACCGGACAACTCACGAGCCCGTCGCTGCCGAGCGCAGAAGAAGGGAACGTGGCCTACGTCTCCGGGAACGCACGGCTCTCTGGGAACAGCGCGAACCAGCTCATAACGGCCGAATAGACGTGAGGATCGACGTCTCCGCGCGCGCCGGCGCTTACGGTCGCCGCGGTGGCGATCGGCACGCGCGGGCCTCGCGCGGGTTGCGCGTGAGGCGGGTCCCAGACACCCGAGGCAGATCTGCCGAGCGCAGTCGCGATTGAGCGCCGAGGGGTTGGTACCGCCGCACCACCGGGACGTGTCCCGAAGTATGTCCCCAACTCCGCAATTCTGAGGAGATCTCACGGCTCCCAGAGACCTGAGATCACCTCAGCAAAGCCAATATCACGGCATATCCAGACACTCGTAATGAAGGGGTCCGGGGTTCGAGTCCCCCCGTCGGCTTCGTAAGAGGGCGCCGTTTGCAGGCCCTTGCAGTTGGCACGTGTCCGGTCGCATTTCCCTGACCAGTAACGGCGGCAGACCCCCGAGGCGGACGTGTCCCGGCACGTCCCGGCGTCGTCGTGCCCAGCCCGCGACGGATGGCCACCAGATGCCGACCTTGATCAAGAGCTGCTCCTCTGCCGAACGGTTGCGGCGCTCGAAGCGCTGCTGAACAGAATGCTACGGGCGTTCCTAAGGAGGTGCGTGTCCCGTCCGTGACGCCATACGTCGGGGTCCCGTTTTCGGCCACAAGCGAGCGTGTGTCGGCGCGCGCTCGCATTCTCGAGCAGGCGGTGAGCTTGCGCCCATCGCCGGCGCGACCCATTATCGATGGCGCCTGCGCGGCGGGGCGTAGCTCTTCAGGATGACGCGTCGCTGGCCGGCGATCGTCGGCTTGGATCTCGGACCGACCGACGCCTTCGCCAGCACACTCAGCTTGTGCCCTCGGGCCGCCCGGATCTTGTTTTGACCGGCTCTAGTGATTGCCACCCAGACGCGCTGCACCTTGCCCTCGCCGATCGAGAACTCCGCGTGCCCGAGCACGAGCGCGGCCCCCGCGGCGCCCCGGCGTCGGCGGCCTCTGGAGGCCTTGCGGCCATGCGCCTGGGCCCCCCGCCGCCCGGAGCCGCGCTTGGCGACAGCTCCGCGCACGGTGTTCAACGTGAGTTCACCCTTGCACGGGTCTCCCCCACAGCTCAGAGTCACGAGCGCCCGCCCGCGCTTGTCCAGCATGATCGAGCCGGAGTCGATCACCACCTTGACCTGTCCGTTCGCTTCCGCATGGTGGTTGTGGTGGTGGTGCACCGGCGGTGGCGGCGCAGCAGGGGTCGATTCTCCGAGGCATCCCGGCGTCGCCGGCCCCTGGTCGGGGTCGATCGTCAAGCGCAGCGTGGAGACCGGAGGTTCTTCGAATGGCACGGTCACCGGAGTCGGCCCGAGTTCGTTGAACGCGGCGCCGTAGGAGTCGGAGTATTCGTTGATGATCGCCGCGTACTCGTTGTAGGTGGCGTAGGGCTCCACGCTCGAGCGCGCGGCGGCGAAATCGGGCTTGTGGAGCCAGTTCTTGGTGTTGTTGCCGTACTTGCCGCCCCAATACCCGAGTTCGAAGCCGGCGACGATGTCCCGGTAGATCACGGAGTACTTGTTGTTTTGCGATACGTCCGCGGGCGTGCCGCCGACTTTGAACGCGCCGTTGCCGGTGTACGCGGCTTCGGGCAGCGTCGAGCCTTCGATTTCGACCGCTTTGCCGTTTTCTACGGAGTGCGACCCCGATTGTTCCGTGAACGTCCCGTTAAGCGTGATCGAGCCGTTCGGTTGGAAGGTGCCGCTGTACTTGACGTTCACCGACGGCGGGTGTTCGGCGTTTGCGTATTCGTCTTCGACTTCGATCGTCTGGCCGGCCATCGACTTCACGTAGGGTTCCATCGACGGGTAGCTCGCGGGCGCGTTCTTCGGTGCGCGGAAGCGCAGGAACTGCCCACTAGGACTCCTGACTTCGGCCCCCGGGGCGAAGGCTCGGAGCTTTTCGAGGATCGTCGCCGTGTTACAGCGGTAGGTGAGCGCGCTTCCAACCGCGGCACCGCTCGCATCGAACGCCTGGAGGTCGAACGGGATCGCAAAGAAGTCAACCGCGGTCAGATCCGCGACACCGGGATTCGTGAACTCGATCTTGTCATAGCGCGTCGGCGCTTCCAGGCCGTCTTCTTTCACGGTGTAGGGCGCGCCGAATGACACGAACAGGCGGCCTGCGCTGATGTTCCCGATCGAGAACGTGGAGTTCGTGATCGCACTCAGCGTCTTCGGTTCTTCATTATTCAGCTGGCCATCGCTGCTTTCGCCCCCCGAGAGCGTCAGGTAGACATTTTGGGGGGCCTGGCCGGAGTCGTTGACCACCTGGATGTTGAGTGCGTACGAAGGCGTAGCACTCACGCCCAGTGCTGCGCACACCAATGCAATGGCGAGCGCCCACCGCCACCGACTCGATGTTCCGCGCGCCAGCCCGAGCCACGCATCAAAGGCTCTCATCGGCGATCAAACCTCCATCGATGCTGCGCGCTTCTCGCTCTAGACAAGACGTCATGGCATCGGCATCGAGGATCGCGGCCTTTAGCGCCGCGCGTGCGTCCCGAAGCGGAGCGTCAACCGCTCGCGGTCGTGAGCCTCGCCGAGCGCGCTTCGCCGGCGGGGTGCTAGTCGAGGTGCCGCGCCCGGGCTCACGGGCTTCGCACTCCCCCCGCTTCTTGCGCGGCATAGTGGCGCTCGCTACCGCTCTTGAGGACTTGCAGCACCCGTTGGTAGGGCCCGTCGACGATCGAGCGCCCTGGTGAGAATCACGGAAATCGGCGCAACGCTCCTCTGATCCCCAATATCACGGCACTTCCAGCCACTCGTAATGAAGGGGTCCGGGGTTCGAGTCCCCGCGTCGGCTTGGGGCCCGCAGCGGAAGTGGATCTAATGCGAATCAGCGTCGCGGAGCGTCGCGCCACGCTGCCGCGGCGCCGAACGGCTGCGCGAGCCCCGCTCCGTGCTGTTCGTCGATGCCGCCCAGCGCATCCTCGATCGCGAGGAAGATGTCGGCTTCGGGAGCCACCGAGGCGGCGAAGCTCGAGAGGTAGAGGAGGTTCTTGAAGAACAGCACCAGCTCCTTGGGCATCCTGAAGCCATTGCGCGCGAGGATCGCCAGCTGAGAGGAGACGCTCTCGCCAAGCCGCTCGAACGTTATGTCGCCGCCCGCACGGTGGGCGATCCGCTCGAGCTCTTTCGCCAGTTCGCCCACGAGCGCGTCGCTCACTGCCCCGATCGCGCCGAACGCTCGAAGCGCCTCGGCCTGTGCGCGAGCGTCGTCCTGCGCGAAGCCCACGAGATACGCTGGCCATCGCGCTCCGCTGTTCGGGCGTGAAGCGACCGCAGATGCCGAAGTCGACGAGCCCGAAGGTCCCGTCGGCGCGAACGAGCACGTTCCCGGCGTGCAGATCACCGTGGAACAGGCCGTGGAGTAGCGCTGAGCGCAGAACTCCGCTGATCGCGAGCCCCAGCAGCCGCTCGCCATCCTCGCGCTCACGCAGCAGCGTGGAGGCGCGATCGTATGGCACGCCCTCGATGTAGTCCATGACGAGCACCCGCTCGCCTACCAGGCCCTCCAACGGCGTCGGGACCGTGACGTAGTCCATTCCGCAGGCGTCATACACCCTCGCGCAGTCGCGAAGGTTGAGCGCCTCCAGGCGAAGGTCGCTCTCCTCGAGCGCCAACTGGGCAAAGAGCTCGACGAACCCTGGCAGGTTGGCGGCGGCGAGGCTATCGTTCACGGTCTCGGCGGCCGCGGCCGCGGCCGCGAGCGCGAGGGCACCGATCTCGGACCTGAGCTTCCGGGCCACCCCCGGGCGGCGCACCTTCACAGCCACCTGCGTGCCATCGCAGAGCACCGCGCGGTGCACCTGCGCGATCGAGCCTGCGGCTACGGGGACGGCCTCGATATCCGCGAAGGCCGCGAGACCGATCTCGCGCTCGAGAATCGAACGGACGCGGTGGTAGGGCAGACGCGGCGCGTCGTCCCGGCACCAGGCGAACGCGCCCACCCACGCTGCGGGGAGCATGCCGTCGGCGCTCGCGATGAACTGCCCGAGCTTGATGTACGCGGGCCCACCGCGCCGGACGAGACGCTCCGTCGCTCTTAGTGCGCCTGCGTCGAGGTTGGCCGGCCCGATACGAACCCCGCTGGCGGTGTTCGCCGCGCTGAGCAGCATCAGCGGTGCATCGGGGGCAAGCGAACGGAGACCCCGCCACGCTGTGCTGGCAACTGCGCCGACCGTGTCGGTCCAGAGCCGAGGCCTCGCCAGCTCGCTCGCCTCACGCGCAAGGCGATCCCGAACTTGTTCGAGTTCGGCCCGCTCGACCGCAGTGCCGGTGGCGCTCATCGTCTGTATTGAACAGGCACGGCGGCAGACGGTGTGAGAGTATCGTCACACTTGTTGCATACGACGGCTGCGCTGATCCGGCATAGCGCTGTCGCCGACAGCCGTGAATTGCGCTGAGGCGCGGGCCGCCAGTGAGCGGCGAGCGGGGTATAAATCCGCCGGCGGTCTGCCGGTAACTACCGATGCTGCGCAGCCCAACCAGCGGGATGCTCTCTAGCGACTGAGACGCGTAGACACACGGAACAGGAAGGTTTCTGATGCCAGTAGAGCAGCTCGCAACGCATGAGCCTCCGGTCGTCGATGTCACTTCCCCAAGGGCAACAGAAGACGAACAGCGGACCCGTGAGCTAGCGATCAAGCAGATCGAGCGTGGGCGCCGCTTTCGCAAGCGCGCGTTCTCCGCGGCGCTCGGGAGCATCGTGCTCGTGACCATCTGGGCGATCTCCGAGTACAACAACGCCGGTGGGTGGCCGACGCAAGGCTTCAGCCAGAGCTCGAGCATTCCGCATGTGTGGAACGTCTGGATCATCTACCCGCTGCTCGCGATAGGCGTGGCCGTCGCGATCGACGCCTGGAACACCTTCCGCCGCAAGCCGATCACCGAGGGCGAGATCCGGCGTGAGATGGACCGCCTGCGCGGCGACCGCTGAGGGCTCGTGCGTTCGCGCAGCGCGGTGAGGAAGCAGCAGCACAGGCCAGTGCGACGACGCTGCGATATGAATCAGAAGTCGTCGCCGGTCGGATCCGCACAGCCGGGAGGTCGTAGCCGATGCAGCGTAGCGTCGACCTGACGACACTCCGACTGTGCGTGATCCGCTAGGCGGTTTTAGTTAAAGGTGATGTAGAACGCCGAGTGTTCCTCGGTCGACGTGTTGGCGTTGATCGTCTCGACACGTACGGGGTCTCCCGTTGGACAGCTTAGGGCCGTGCCACCGGGCACAATCGAGATCTGCGCCGTGACCTCCTCAGAGGCTCCGTTCGTCCAGTCGATGGACGCCGTCGCGTTGTGGGGAATAAACGGGAGGTTGCCGAAGCAGAAACCACCCAACCCTTCAGCCGTGACCGTTGCGCTGCCCATCCCGGCAGTCTGCGTCAAGTCAAATGAGGCGATGCCCGCGCTAAATAGCACGTGCGCGTAGGCCAGCGCACTGCCCGGCGCACCCTTTGCGCCGGCCTGACCCTGTGCACCCTGCGGCCCCTGTGCACCCTGCTGCCCCTGTGCACCCTGCGGACCCTGCGAGTTCCAGTTGAGCTTCTTGTCGTGCTTCGCGCACTTCTTGGCCTTGTACAGCGTGCCTCCCTTATGTTTCACGCACACGCTGATCTTGCTGCCACCTGAGGCCAGCGCATTTGCGCCGCCACCGACGATCAGGAGCGCCGCGATGCCGAATGCGGCCGCGGACTTAGAAAATCGCCCCATGAGAAATCTCCCTTTGGTTGTGAGCGCGCTCGCGGTATTGCGGGCGAGCGGCACTGTAGCGATCGGTCATGTCGTCGAAGCGGCGGCGGCTGTTGCTGGGCCAGCTCCTGGCTCGGAGCCCGGCTCGACGAATCCCCGGCAAGCGGTCGCGGCTGGCGCTCTCTCACGGGAGCGTCGACCCGACCGCCGGACGGCGATGCACACGCAAAGGACGAAATCCGACTACGCCGGCTCGTGCTGCTGTTCGTAGCAAGCCCGGGAGCGGCAGGCTGATACGGGCAAGCCCGGAAACCGCACGCAGGGATTACTTGCGGACGCGGAACCGGAGGATGGTGGCGGTGCCCGACCGCGTGGTGCTGACCGGTTCCAGGTCGATCCGGGGGAGGCCCGGGGGCGAGAAGCGGATGCCGTCGCCGAGCAGCACCGGCAGTACGTACACCAGGATCTCGTCGACAAGGCCCCGCTGCAGGCACTGGGCGGCCACATCGGCGCCGAGGATCTCCAGGCTCTTGTCGCCCGCGGCGGTGCGCGCCGTGGCGACCGCTTCCCCGATGTCACCGCTGAGGTACGTGACCTCCGGGCCCGGCGGCTCTGGCGGCCTATGTGTGAGGACGAACACGGGTCCGGAAAAGGGGTAGTCGACGCTGCCAGGCTTCTCGGCCTCCATCCTGTCGCCGACGTCGGCGGTCCGCCGGCCGACGAGCATCGCGCCGGTGGCCGCCGCGATCTCCCGGAACTCGTCCGGCGCCACGAAGTCGGCGAGCTGGCGACCAGCGCCCCAGTCCATCACATGGCCGGCAGCGGCGATGAAGCCGTCAAGCGACATACACCTGTTCACAACTACCTTGCCGTTTCCGGTACGCGTATCGCTCATCCGGTTGCTCAGCGCGATAGCTTACGCGGACGCAGTCACGGCAGGAGGCAGCGGGGCTACCGCTTTGTCGCCCGAGCGGCACTCTCGATCGCGCATCCTCGCGCCCCTACTAGTCACGGGGGGGGGCAGTCGATGCCCCTTCGGCAACGCGTGTGAAGGCCCGGCGATGGTATGGCTGTGGGGGGCCGGTCCCCCCGATATGCAGATTTCTGCTACCGCCAGTCATGCGGCCTTCGCGGGGAGCCCGCGAAGCCGGCTGCGCTGCAGGGCGCGCGACAAGCCCGGAGCGGCGCTCTCGGGCCAGGTCTGCAGCAGGGTCTCCGCGGCAGCTGCCTCGAGCGGCTTGGCGAAGAGGAAGCCCTGGCAGCTGTCGCATTGCTCCTCCTCGAGCATGGACAGCTCGTGCGGCTGCTCCACGCCCTCCGCGAGCGTCTCGATCGAAAGCAACTTGCCCAGCTGCACGAGGGTATGGACCAAGCTCCCAGCGTCGGGGCTCTCGGTCAGCTTGGAGATGAACGACCGGTCGATCTTCAGCGTGTCGACGGGGAATTGCTGGAGATAGGCGAGGGAGGAGTACCCGGTGCCGAAGTCGTCGATCGCTATCCGTACGCCAAGCTCCCTGATGGCAGTCAATCGTCGAGCGGTCTCCTCGACGTTGTGCATGAGGGTTGTCTCGGTGACCTCGAGCGTTAGTGCGCTCGCTTCAAGCCCACTTTCTGCGAGGACGTTCCGCACATCGGTGACGATCTGGTCGGTGTCGAGCTGGCGTCCGGAGATGTTGACGGCGATGCCGATCGGATATCCAGCCGCGCGCCAACTCGCACCCTGACGACAGGCCTCCTTCAGCACCCACGCGCCGACCTCGATGATCAAGCCGGTCGCCTCGAGCAGCGGAATGAAGGCGTTCGGCTGGACGACGCCTCGTATCGGATGTTTCCAGCGGATCAGGGCCTCCATGCCCTTAGGGCGCATGTCGCGCAGATTGAACGTGGGCTGATAGGCCAAGAAGAACTGGTCGTTCGGGAGTGCATCGCGCAGGTCCATCTCGAGTTTCATGCGGCCGTTGACTGCGTCTTGCATCCCGGGCTCGAACACGACGTGGCGGTTCTTGCCGTCCCACTTGGCTTGGTGCATGGCGATCTCCGCGTCGCGCAGGAACTCCTCGGCCGATGAGCCCGCGGCTGTCGCGATCCCGATGCTTGCGGTCACGGTCAGGCGAGTCTCCTGCCCTTCCTCGAGCGTGAACGGATCCTTGAGCGCCTCCCGCAGACGCTCGGCGACCAGCTCGGGTCCTTCAGCCTCCGAGAGCTCGTCGGCGATCACGATGAACTCGTCTCCCCCGAGGCGCCCAAGCGCGTCGATATCGCGTAAGACGTCATCGAGTCTCTTGGCGACCGACCGCAGGAGCTCATCGCCGCCACCGTGGGTGAGGGTCTCGTTGACGCTCTTGAAGTTATCGAGACCGATGAGCAGCGCCGCCACGGTGGTCTTGTGACGGCGCGCGCGCGCAAGCGTCTGCTGGGTGCGGTCCAGAATCAGCGTCCGGTTCGGCAGTCCGGTGAGGGCGTCATGCGTCGCCATGAACGCGAGCTCGTCATCTGTTCGCTGATGCTCGGTATCAAAGACCTTTGCCATCCGAATGAGGCTGAACTCGAGGCTCACCTGCAGCACGTTCAGAGCCTCTGAGAGGGCCTCCGGCGAGACGTGCAGTTGCGCGGCGCTCTGTTTGAGCACCTCGGCCACCGCGTCGCGCCAGCACAGGCAGCGTACGATGACCTCCTTCAGTGACGCCCCACGATGGGCCGCGAGCTGACCGTAGAAGAGCCAGGTTTCCTTGCTGGCCTCGCGCGCCACCTCCGGCCCTTCCCCCGCGAGCCAGCGGGCTAGTGCGATCGTGGATCCCTCGCTGAATCGCTCGAAGCTCTGGTGGACCGTGGCATCGACACCCGTGCTTGGTGTTCGTGCATACGTCAGCTCGAGCACATCGGCAGTGCGGGATTTGAGCGCCTCGCCGAGCGGATGGACATCCTTCCTGAGCTCGGACAAGGGAGTAGGCAGCGCCGGCGGCGTCTTATCCGCCCCCGAGCCGGGGGGTGGCTGTTGAGCTGCCATCGCAGAATTACGTCGGCGACAGGCACACACTGCTTGAGACCGCTGCCTTCGCCTAAGCAACCCTTTTGCTTAAGCGAGTGGCCCTCCAAGATGCGGCGAACGCGCGCGTGGGACTGACGCTTCCGCAACCAACGTCGTCGCCCTCCCGCTCACCCGTCCAGCGCTGCGCGCCCCGCTCATGGAGCCCCTGGTCGCGGTCGATTCCAGCAATCAGTAACGGCCCATGCGTCGCTACCGATCTTTCGCCTTGCCCTGCAGAAGCTCGCCCGGCCTCGTCCCAGCCGATCGATGATGCCTGACATAGATCAATCACCGTTCGAGACCGACAACGTCAGGCTCGGCGCCGAAGCCCTCCTGCGCGAGCATCCCGATGCGCTCGTGTGCGGTCTTGCGAGCGACGGTCTGATCGTGCCGGTGCCTGGTTCGCTTGGACTGCGCAGCCACTCGGCGATCGAGGGTCGCGCGGTGATCGACGGCGTGGTCGTCGAGGATCGCGCGAAGGTGATCGACCTCTGGGTGACGCACCCAGCGCGATGGCGCGGCCAGTGGGAGGGTGCGCCTGCTCGAGGCGCCCTCGCGCTGGACGACTCTGCACTTCCTCGATCTGCGCGCCGATCACGGCGTCTTGATGTGCGTTCTGATCCCAGGCGAGGAGGTAGCGGAAGGAGAAGATGGCGCCGAGCAGGAGGCTCCGCGCGCCGCGCCGCGGTTCTGCACCCTGATGGAGGACGAGGGCGCAAACGTGCTCGAGTGTGACGAGGCCTTCACGCAGATGTTTGGGTACTCCGCCGAGGAAGTAGTCGGCAAGCACGTGCTCGATCATCTTCATCCCGAAGACCAGGGTCGGGCCGTCGAGGGCTGGCTCGCGATGCTCGCGACGCGTCGCCCACAACACATGCGCTGCCGGCGCGCTCGCAAAGACGGCAGCTGGATGTGGATCGATACGACGCTGCACAACTATCTCAACGAGGCTGATCGTAACCATGTGCTGGTCGAGATCATCGACGTCTCGGCCGAGATGGCAGCTCAGGAGGCGCTGCAGGCACAGGGCCAGCTCTTGCGTCGCCTCACCGAGGCGATGCCCGTCGGGTTGCTCCAGCTCGACAGCGACGAAAGGGTTGTCTACCGCAACCCCCGGCTGCTAGAGATCCTTGGCAACTCTGAAAGCGAGCGAACGCCGGCCCGCGCCGTTGCCGCGGAGGGCGAGCGCTCGGAGGGATCGCCGGCATCGCTTGACGCGCTCCTGCGGACGCTGACCGAGGAGGGCAAAGCGACCTTCGCTGAGTCGCTAGCGCGAGTGCTCGAGGAGGGCGTCGACAGAGACGTCGAGGTCGACGTGGTCCCCGAGGGCGGTGCCTGGCGGTGCGCGCTCATGAGCATCCGCGCGCTCTTCAAAGCAGACGGCGCGGTGTCGGGTGCGATCACCTGCGTGCTCGACGTCACCGACTCCGCGCGCGCCCGCGCAGACCTCGAGCGCCGCGCGACCTTCGACTCGCTCACGCACGCCCACAATCGCAGCTCGATCATGGGCGCCCTCGAGCGCGAGCTGGAGGGCCCAAACCGCAGTCAGGTGGCCGTCGTGTATGTGGATCTGGACGGGTTCAAGGAGCTCAACGACACCCATGGCCATGACGCGGGCGACGAGGCACTCGTCGTGGTGGTCGAGCGCTTGAAGCGCGCCACGCGCGCTGCCGACGTGATCGGGCGCTTGGGGGGCGATGAGTTCCTCGTGCTCGTCTGCGGGCTGCCCGAGCCCGAGCTCGCGATGGGTGTCGCAGGGCGCATACGCGAGTCGCTGGAGTCGCCGCTCGAGCTCTCAGCAGGGAGCATCGAGCTGGGCGCGAGCATCGGCGTCGCCCACGCCGAAGACGAGGCGATCGGCGCAGCGGAGCTCGTCAAGCGCGCGGACGCGGCGATGTACCGCTCCAAGGAACAACGACAGGGCCGATCCTGTGCTCGCCGCGTTGCAAGGGGGTGCGTGACGCGTGGGCGCCTCTGCGATCGCGACGGTTGCAGAGCCGGCGCCGCGGGGGCGCAACCCGTTCGACATGACGGGCGTCGAGCGTGGCGCCGACGGCATCGCTCGCTACGCGAATAGACCCGCCTCGCTCGTGCACCTGCTACGGGCGAGCGTCGACCGTGATGCGGCGGCGAGCGCCGTCGTGGAGGTGGGCGGCGGCTCGCTGACGTACGGAGAGCTCTGGGACCGCGCAGCGCGCGTAGCCGGCGGCCTGCGTGCCGATGGCGTGAAGCGCGGGGATCGCGTCGCGATCCGCCTTCAGAACGGGATCGACTGGGTGCTCGCGTTCTTCGGCGCGCAGCTGGCCGGCGCGGTCGCCGTCCCGGTAAACACCCGCTTCACCGATGACGAGGTGGCCTACGTCGTCAATGACTCCGGGAGCGTCTTCACGTTTGCGCCCGGCGCCGCCCTGCCGGACGGCGAGCCCTTGGTCGTCGAGGATCTAGCGCGCGACGATCTCGCGGCGATCTTCTACACGAGCGGCACGACAGGCTTACCGAAGGGTGCGATGACCTCGCACGAGAACTTCGCAGCCACCAGCGAGAGCACTTTGCGCATCCTCCAAATCGCTCGTTCGGAGGGGCCGGGGAGAGCGAACCTGC
Source organism: uncultured bacterium (assembly GCA_963738355.1). Taxonomy (GTDB): domain Bacteria; phylum Actinomycetota; class Thermoleophilia; order Solirubrobacterales; family Solirubrobacteraceae; genus Palsa-744. The sequence continues at coordinate 467,731 of CAVTWF010000007.1, read as the reverse complement.
TCTCGGTCCCGCTCTTTCACGTCGCGGGCTGCAACAGCCAGCTCATCCCCACGCTCGACCTCGGCGGCCGGGTCGAGCTGCTCTCGAGCGCGCTCGACTTCGACGGATTCTCTCAGGCGGTCGGCGCGCACGGAGTCACCGACGTCATCGCGGTGCCCGCGATCTACTACGCCCTGATTCGCCATCCGAAATTCGCGAAGCTCGACGTGAGCGGCGTTACGTGGGCGTCCTGGGGTGGCGCCCCGATCGCCGAGAGCCTCGTTCGCGAGATCGAAGGCGCCTTCCCCAACGCGCGCGTGGGAAGTGGCTTCGGCCTGACCGAGACCTCGGCGCTGGCGTCGTTCCTTCCGGACGCGGACGCCGCCGAGCACGCCGACTCCGCCGGGTTCGCTGTGCCCGTCGTCGATCTCGCGATCGCCGAGGCCGACCCCAAAAGTGGGGTCGGCGAGCTTCTCGTTCGTGGCGCAAACGTCGTCCAGGGTTACTGGAAGAAGCCCGAGGCCACCGCCGAGACCTTCATCGACGGCTGGCTTCACACCGGGGATCTCGGGCGCATCGACATCGATGGCCTGCTGTATGTCGTCGATCGCAAGAAGGACATGATCAACCGCGGGGGCGAGAAGGTCTACTCGTTGGAAGTCGAGAACGCGCTCGCCGGTGCTCCAGGCGTGGGTGAGGTCGCGGTGATAGCCGTGCCGGACGAGATGATGGGCGAGAAGGTGGGCGCGGTGGTCGTACCCGCACCAGGGACGCAGATCGACGTTGACGCCGTGATCACTTATGGGCGTATGCACCTAGCGGACTTCAAGGTTCCGCAGTACTGCGACGTGCGCGAGGCGCCTCTTCCACGCAACCCGAACGGCAAGGTGCTCAAGGCGCGGCTACGCGACGAGACCGAATGGGGAAAGCCGCTGCGCTAGCGGCGGCAGTGATCGAGGCGCTGTAGCCGCGGCTCCGCTCGCGCGCGCGGAAACGATCTCTCGCGCGGGCGCAGGATGCCGGCGGGCGAGGACGATCTTCGCTGAGAGTGGGGGCGGCTTGCTCGTTTACGCACCCAGCCCTGCGGTGTCGACGACGGGTGCCGGGCCGAACAGGATCTCTTTGAACTCGGGCGCGGTCCCGGTGCGCGCCCAGTCACGCTGCAGCTCGCATGCGAGCTGCACCCAGCTCACCGGCTTGGCACCGGCTTGGCAGACCCGCTTCAACGCCGCCTGATGCGCATCGGGCGAGGTGCCGCCGACGGCATCGACGACGGGGTAGACCTCGTGCCCCGATCGCAGCGCGTCGAGGGTAGGGAATGCGAGGCACGCCTCGGTCCAGAGCGCGGTCATCACGATCTTCTTGCGCCCCGTTGCCTCCAGCGCCACACGGAACTCCGTGTCCTCCCATGCGTTGATGGTCGTGCGGTCGATCTGCTCCGCGCCGTTCAAGGCGTCCAGCAGTTCGGGCACCGTGGGCTGGTTGACGCCGCTGGCGACGTTCACCGTGGACAGCACCACCGGCAAGTCATAGAGCATCGCGATCTGGGCGACGCGGATGATGTTCTCCAGCAGGAGCTGATGGTCCATCGAACGGATCGACCGCACCTGCGTCGGCTGGTAGTCGATGACGACAAGGGTGGCGTTCTGCGGGGTCAGCAGATGATCGGTCACGCTGTCGCGAACCGGTTCGCTAGTCATCGTCGGGACCTCCGTTGGCGTGTTGCGGTTCTCGGAGTGCTACCGGCGGATCTTATGTGCTGGGGGACGACTGTCATCCTCCGATCTCCCGCCATGAGCTTCGCATACGCGTGCCCCGATACAGGCGCCTCGTGGAGTGCCTGAATCACCTCACGCTGCAGGAGGCGCGTGAGTCACCTGTCGACTTCCCCTTTTTTCGACAATCCAGCCGCATAGCCGGCCGACCTGCTTCTGAGCATGTCCGGGGTAGCTCTGGCGCACGAGCGCGGAGAGCACCGAGGAAGTATGGCCGAGATACAAAAGCCCGCGCGGGATCGGTCGGTCCGTGGCGACGTCAGCGCTTGAGCTTCTCGAGCATCGCTGTACGCGCGTTGAAGAGCGCCTTCAGCGTTCGATCGAGGATTGACCCATCGGGCGGCATCATGCCGATCTGACGCGCGTAGTCCATCTGGTCGGCAACGACGAAGTTCGACACCACCTTCCCGTCGCGCATGACGAAATGGTCGATGCCGTCGATCTCGATTCGCTTACCGGTTGGCGCGATACCGAGCAGCCGACCTCGGTGTGTGGCCGTCAGGTGCCACTGCACGAACACGTGCTCTCCCTGCGCGGCGATCGCCTCTACGTCAACATGCCAGTCCGGCATCGCCGCGAACATAGCCTCGAAATAGGCCGCTATCTCATCACCTCCACGACATGTCCTGTCGGGGAAGTGCTCCACCGTGTCCGTGGTCCAAAACGGCCGCAGCGCTGGGGTGTCGTGCTCGTTGAGCCTGTCGAACGACGAGAGGATGATCTGATCGTTCGACGCGTTGGTTGGCGCCGCGACTGCCACCATGGCGATCATCTTGGCAAACGTACCACCGCAACGCAAGCGGCGGTTTGGGAGCCGAGCGGGTGACCTTGGCGGCAAGTCGCAAGAGGAAAGCATCGCGGGTAAGCGCCACGCGAAGGGCAAGCGGTTGCCGCGGCGCGCGGTCGTCGTGGCCGTGCGAAAGCTGCGACGACTGCTCCCCTCGAACCCCGGAACCCTTCATTAACGGGCATCGACTGGCACGTCCCGCTCCTCGTGAGACGGAGCTTTCAACAGATGTCCAGGCGGCCGCAGGTCGCCTCGCAGCCGGATCGGCTATCCGCCCAGCGGTCTTGAGGCGAGCCGCCGGACGGCCGATATACGACGCGAGGGCAATCAAGTGAGGCAAGGAGGCCTAGTCATGAGCATCTCTTTCAGAACAAGTCGTGTCGGGCGGGCGGCGCTGGCGGCGTTGGTCACGCTCGCGTCGGTCGCATCCCCCTGGGTGGCAACCAGCATGGCGTCCAACGCCGGCGGCGCCGACAAGGCGAGACCCGCCACGTTCGGGGACTGCAAGAACGCCAACTCTGGCGTGCACAACGGCTACGACTGCGAAGCAGAAGAAATACCGAGTCTGGGAAGCATTCCCAGCTAGGAGCCTTCATAGGGCGCTCAGCACGAGAGCGGGGCCCCGTGAGGCCCCGCTCTAGCTTTGCGCCTCAGCAGAGGCGCGCTCGAGCGCTGAGCGCACCCTCACCCGGCGGCTGGCTCAGACCGTGTTCGTGCAGCCGTGCTTCGCCAGCAGCTTGTTCTCGTGTTCGGTCTGCTTGGCGCTCGGATGCTTGTGCGCCTTCATCCAATGGTCGGCGTGCTTTTCGCACTTCGCGGCGCTCCAGTTCCCGTGGTGGCCCTTATTGCCGTGGGCGGCGACCGGGGCGGCTACGCCGCCGAATGCGAGCGCCATCGCGGTCGCGAGGGCCGCGGTCCTACGCAGTAGTGCGGACATGCAACGTCCTCCTTTCGAGAGGTCTCCTTGCGTGTTAGCGGAAACAGTCGCAAGCGGGCGAAAGCTGCGCAGTCCTGCGGTTCCATCGCGCTGCCTGGTGCTCCACGGCTGCCGCACGGCTCAGGTCCGCGAGGTCGTCGATGCGGCACGCATACCGTACGATCCGGTCCTCGAGACCGTGCGCCCGCCATGGCGTGCGGAACGCGGAGCATGACTGAGAGGAACACATATGTACACGCATTCACTACGTCGTAGACGCCCGCTCACGATGTTCGTCCTGTCGGTCGCTGCCGCGACCGCGATCTGCGCCAGCGCCACCGGCGTCGCCGGCGCGAAGTCCAAGCACCACAAGCACCACCACAAGCACACCACGAGCTCACTAGCCGGGAAGTGGTCGGGCTCGTACGGCGGTGCATTCTCGGGCAGGTTCACCGTCATGTGGACGCAGTCGGGCTCGAACTTGACTGGATCGATCGAACTCTCAAGCCCGAACGGCACCTACAGCTGCACGGGCAGCGTGCACGGCGGCTCGATCTCATTTGGGGCCGTTGGCGCGGGCGCCACCTACACGGGCTCGGTGTCGGGCAGCTCGATGTCGGGCACCTACAGCAGCCCGAAGGGCGGCGGCTCCTGGAGTGCCCACAAGTCCTCTTGACGGAGCGTTTACGCAGGTGCGCGACGCCTGGGACCGCGTAGGCTGGAGCGTTGCTGGACGAGTCGTGCTCCGCGGTACAGGCACATCCGCGGCCTCTTGATGGGTGCCTCTTCATAGGCGCGGGCGACCGCGGCGCAGCGTAGGCGACGCGCTGCGGCCCGTCCGTGCCGAAGCCCACGACGGTCCACATTCGCAGGACGACCACCGTCATCGTTCGCCTCGATCTCCGCCGCGGAAAGCACGGTGACAAACGGACTTCGCGAGGAGCGCCGACGAGGGCAGGCGCACGGCCAGACGGTGCCCAGCATGGCATGCGGTGATCGGCAGCGTGCTAGGAGGGGCCGGGCGAAAGTATTGACTAACGCCGAGAGGGAGAGCTTGACGCGACCCGCCCCAGCTTGACCGCAACCGGAGTCCCGTTGGCGACCGTTCGTCCGGCATGCGCGCTCTGTGTGACGACAACGAGCTGCCCCCGGTGCTTGCCGGGCCCGGTGACCCTTCCGAGCGCGCAGTGCGCGCGATGAAGCGCGGTCAGCGCTGCCAACCACCACGATCGCGATCACGATGATCGCGACCACCGTCACGCCGCCGAGCTGCGCGACGCTCCTTGCGTGTGGACCGTTTCTGGTCCGCGGAGCTCATCGGGAAAGGTCTAGCGGGTTTCCTTGAAGACTTCCTGAGGCCGGCCCCGAGTCGTCCGAGACTCCCGGTGGGGCTCATTTTTCGGCTTGCGAATGCCGATATACGTTGGGTGAGCGTTTCGCGGTTCTTGTGCCGCGACGAGGGCGAGCAACGACGGATCGTGGATCTGGGGCGCAGGCTGCGTCCAGGCACACCCCTCGTCGTATGCGCCTTCGTCGTAGCCGGCGCCTCCGGTGTTCCGACCTACGGCTGGCTGCCGCTGGTTCCGCCTGCCGTCGCTGTTGCCCTTTATGCCGCGCTTTGGCTCGTGCATCCCACTCGCCGCGAGCACCCCGAGCGCGTCTTTGCCGCCGCATTTCTACTCGTCGAGCTGATGCTGGCGCTTGCTATCGCGCTCGCCCCGGCGCCGCACGGCTACGCACTCGTGATCCTCGCGATGCCGGTGATCCTCGTCGCGGTCCTGCTTCCCAGGCGGGCCGCTCTCGCGGCGATCGGCGTCGCGGCCCTGATCCTGATCGCAACGGTCTTGCTCACGGACATGCCCGAGGTGCGCTCCATACCGGTGGTCGCCTACGGCGCCGTGTTCATTCTCGTCTCGCTTTGCACCACTGCCCTCGTCCTCCGCGAGGTGGACGACGACACACGCCGGGCGGCGTTCGTGGACCCACTCACAGGGGCGCTCAATCGCGCTGCGCTCACGCCGCGCCTTGCGGAGCTGGCACACGAGGCGGCGCGCACGCGCGAACCCGTCGGTCTGATCGTCGGGGACGTCGACGACTTCAAGGCGATCAACGACCGGCTCGGCCATGTCAGCGGCGACGCCGTGTTGCGAGAGATCGCGAGGCGGCTCGGCCGTTGCGTCAACACTTTCGAGCCCGTCTACCGGCTGGGTGGCGAGGAGTTCATGGTGCTGCTGCCGGGCCGCGACGCCGCTGCGGCCGGGGAGGTTGCACGGCGAATGTGGCGAGCGGTCCGCGAGCGACCGGCCGCCGAGGTGCAGGCGACGATGTCGTTCGGCGTCGCCTCGTCGGGCGCGGAAGGGTCGTTTGACTTCGACGCCGTTTTCGCGCGCGCCGATCGGGCGCTTTACGCGTCCAAGCGCCGCGGCCGCGACCAGGTTCAAGTGGTCGCCGACCGCGTGACGCCGGACGCGGCGCGCGCGCGACGGCACCCTCTGGAGGCGATGGCCAACGGAGTCGACGCGCGCCCCGATCGCCGCCGCCCTGCGGAGGAGCCGCACCTTCCAGCCCGTCCGAGGCTGCGGATGGTGGGCGCCCTGTGGGGGGATGGCCGAGGGTCTCGTAGCGACAGCTCGCTCGGTCAGCGTGTGCGGGTGACGCGAGACCTCGAACGCGAGCACCTGCTCGATCTCATGCGGAGGCTCGGTCCCCTCTACGCGGCGCTCAGCATTGGCGCCTTCGCTGTGATCGCAAGCGCGATCCCGTGGTTCGGCTGGCATACGCTTGTGCCGCCTATGATCGTGGCCGCGCCGCTCTATCTGTTGATGCGCTCGGCCAACCGCCTTCGCAACCCCGACCGGATTCTTCCGGTTGGCCTGTTCGCGTTCCAGACGTCGATCGCGGCCGGCTTTCTGCTAGCGCGCGGGGCACCCCTGTTCGCGCTCGGTCTGCTCGTGCTGATGGTTCCCGGTCCGGCGGCCGTTCACAACGCTCGGGTCGGCGCGATATTCACTGCCTACACGGCACTGCTCATGGCGGTCGTGGCGTTCGACCTGGACGCCGCTCGCGTGCTTCACAATCCCGCCGTCCTGCTCTTCCCGCTTGCCTTCGCCGCGGAGTGCGGCTACGTGGGGTTCGTGGTCGGCAGCTCCGCCGTCGACTTCCGAGGGGCTGGCGTCGTCGACGAGCTGACGGGCCTCTTGAACCGCACCGCTCTAAGTGCGCGCGTCATGGAGCTCGAGGCTCACGCCGCGACGGCTACGGGCGGCGTGGCGATCGTGTTGGCCGACCTCGACCACTTCAAGGCTGTGAACGACGCCGCGGGCCATCGCGTTGGGGACCAGGTGCTCGAAGTGGTCGCCGAGCGTTTCAGGGCTTGTCTGCGCTCATTTGACGCGGCCTACCGCATCGGCGGTGAGGAGTTCCTGATACTGATCGCGGACGCCGACCTCGATACGGCGGCGCAGATGGCGGAACGGCTACGACGCGCCGTTCGCGGGGCTCCCTGCGCCCATAACGCAGTAACCGTATCGTTGGGAGTGGCTGTTGCTCCGCGCGGTCGGCGCCTCGCATACGAGGAGCTCTTCAGCCGAGCTGACGCTGCTCTTTACCGCGCAAAGCGCGAAGGCCGCGACCGCGTCTGCTTGGACACAGGAACCGACGACGAACGCGAGACAGACGCGGCGAGTGCCGGACGCGGCGTGAATGTGGTGCCCGCACAAGCGGCCAGCCGCGACGTGGCCTGAACGGCACTTTGGACCGCTGCGTAGAGGTGTGCACCGCGAGCGCCTACAGGCGCGCTACACGCGCCTGTAGGACGCCCTGCGAGAGCCGTCAGCTCGGTGCCGTGATGTTCAGCAAGTAGAGGTTTTCCGGACCCGAGAGCAGGGCCGTGAGGATCTGCCCAAACGGCAAGCCGAGAAACCCTCCTTCGCATTTGAAGCGCGGCAGCGTGGTCCTGCCCGCGGCGCTCCAGCCCGTCTTCATCAGCTCTTCGTGCGTGACGGTGCCCCCGAGGTTCACCGCGACGGATTCGGCGATCGTGCAATTGGTGGGGATCTTCAGCCCCAACAAACTCACCGAGCTGATGCTGATGCCGAGCTTCGCGGGAAGCTGAACCGTCTCTTGGCCCGGTGAAGATTCGCTCGGCGCCACCGTGCCGGCAATGCTCCCCACCTGCGAGATGCTCATGCCGAGCCCGATCGGCACGAGGTCAAGGAGCTTGAGCTCAGCGGTGAACGGCGGGATCGACAGATCTGCCGCTCACCGAGCCTGTGCCCGTTGCTTCGTTGACCTTGGCGGACGCCCTTGAAGGTGGAGCCGGTGGGCAACGTGATCGACTGGTCGAGCTTCTTGTCAACGATGCCGCCCGAGATAGTCCCCGACGGGCCGCCCGAGGCGATCGAGATCGGCGCGAGCGAGTTGCCGGGTGCGATCTGACCGCAGTCCTCTGGCGCGCTCAGCCCCGCGAAACGGCTCGTCAGCCACGCGGCCGCTTCGACGAGCCACGGCGCCGCGGCCAGAACGTGGCTGAGGGTTTCGTATTCGGAGTACTGGACCGTCACGCCGCGGCCGCAGTATTCGCGGGCGAGCGTGCGGACGTCGCCGGCGATCATCACGCCGTCGCCCGGTCCGATGCCCGGCTTGTTGCCCGGTGTCCCTTCGAGTTCGCCGCCGGCGCCCTGGCCGATGAAGAGCGGGATCGTCGGCGTGCCGTGGGTACCCATGATGAGCTGGTTGGCGTCTTCCACGAAGAGCGGGACGCTTTCCGGCGTGGGGTATGCCGGGTTGGCGAGCTTCCGCATACGTGAGGCCCGGGTAGGCATCGAGCACTTCGGCGATCGAGGCCCGCTGCAACTTGTTGTACAGCTGCAACCCGTATTCGCTCAGATATGGCGTGACTTCGTCGTGGAATGAGCGAGCGACGCCGATCATCGCCATCGCCGACGACACCCGCCCAGGTGCTGCTGCCTTCGACGTAGCGCAGGTTGTGCGCCGGATCGACGAGCACGCCGCCGAATGCCGCGCCGACGATTCGGCTGTTGACTTCGGGCGCGTACTTGGCGGGCCAGCTCGGCCGCCCACTCCGTGGCGATGGCGCCGCCGGAGTAGCCGATCAGGCCGATCTTGCTGGCGCTCTTCGAGGCCGGCGGAAGGTGAGCTGAGCGCCGCGCGCAGCGAGTCGAGCGTGTTGTACCCGTACTCGGGGCCCGCGGCGAAGTCCGCGTTCTCACCCTCGGTGTCGGGAACGACGACGGCGTCGCCGGCAAGCAGCGCCGGGGCGATGAGCACAGATTCAAGGTTCGGCAGGAGGCTTCCGAGCGTGATCGGGCCACCGGAGATCGCGTACGAGGGGTCGTCTTCTGCCTTGAGCGAGTCGTAGGCGGACTGGTAGGAGACCACGGTTGGCGGCCCGAGGCGCAACGGCGGCTCGAGCACCGACGTCACGTTGACGGTCGGCTGGCCGAGCTCTCCCGTCGATCGGTACAGCAGCTGGACCGCGGTGATTGGCACCGCGATGCCCGCGACGTGGTAGGACTCGACGCGCGTCTTCAGAACCGTCCCGGGCGCGATGTTCGCGAGCGGAGTAGAGCCTTCGTAGGTGTAGAACGGGTCCTGTTCGGGCGGCAGGGCTGCGCGCGCGCCGGGCGCGACCAGCGCGGCCGACGTGACGAGTGCCAGAACCGTCGACACGCTGACACCGAATCGCCACCGCGAGACGCGAGGCATAGAGCGTGTGACCCTTCGCGATCTGTCCGTCTCCACCACGACTTGACCTCCCAGTCCAGTTGGCGTAATCGACGTAACCGGGCGCCTGCGCGACTCCTCGAGCGACCTCCGTCCCGCAGATCCGGCGCGGCCCAAAGAGTCGCAAGCGCCCGCCTGTATCAGCCCTCAAAATGTAGCACCGCCATACCAGATCGTGCTGTGCGGCGCTTCGGGTGGCGTCCCGCCGCTGCGCTGGCGTCTCCGCCCGCCGCCGTGTGGCTCTCGCCGCCTAGGCTTCCGGTGGCGCGGTGACGCTGAGCGCGTAGGCGTTTTCGGGGCCGGAGAGCATCAGGGTCAGCGCGAGCCCGAACAGCTTCGGAAGGAACCCACCTTCACACGTGAATGCCGGAAGAAAGGCGCTGCCGCTGAAGCGCCAGCCCTTGGTGCAGCAGTTCTTCGCGCGTGAGGCTGTCGGCGAGCTGGAGCGAGAGCGGCTTTGACGTGACGCACGAGGTCGGGATCTTCAAGCCGAAGACGCCGACCGAGGTGACGCCGAGATCGAATTTGGCGGGCAAGGTGAACGCCTCGTCACCCGTGATGGTTTCGCTATCGGCGACGATGCCTTCGAGCGGTCCCACCTGCGTGAGTGTCAGCCCGAACGTTACGGGCAGGAGCCCGAAGAGCTTGACGGGAGCCGCGAAGGCGGGGACCGAGAAGGAGCCCTTCACCGATCCGGCACCCGTGCCGGCGTTCACTTCGCCAGTGCCATTGAAGGTCGCCCCAGGTGGCAGCGCGATCGTCTGGTCCAGCTGCTTGTCCTTGAGCGTGCCCGCGAGGACCCAATCGTCGTATTCGGCCTTTTCGACGGGAGGGCGCGGTGTCGCTACCGAATAGATCGACACCGACCCCTGCTCGACCGCAGCGCAGAAGGACGCCGACGGACAGGAGACGGACGCAACGGAGCCTCGGCCGCCGCCGAGGCTTTCGGGGCCACTCCAGGAGCTGCCGTCGTAATGCAGGACGTTTTCTTCATCGTCGCCGACGACACAGAATGATTCCGTGGCGCACGAGAGCGGGTCGAGGTCGAAGTCGCCCGGGGTGTCAAGCGTCGTTGTCCGAACCACCGTAGTGCCATCGAGGAACAGCGCCTTCCGATTCGGATCCACAGCGACGCAGAATGACGATGAGACGCACGAGATCCCGACGATCTCGGAGTTGTCGACTTCGACAGGAGCGCTCCAGGAGCTGCCATCGTAGGTCAGGATGTGGCCATCCGAGTTGACCGTCGCGCAGAAGGAGGCCGACGGGCAGGATACGGAAGAGAGGAATTGGAAGCCAGGGCCTTCGCGGTCGATTCGCTTCGGCGTGGTCCACGACGTGCCGTTGTACGTGAGCGCGTTGTCGTTGCCGTCAACGACCGCGCAGAACGTCGCCGATGCGCACGAGACCGACTGCGGAGAGGCTTCGGGATCGATCGCCTCCGGTGCACTCCAAGAGCTGCCGTTGTAGGTGAAGGCGTTGCCTTCCGTCGATACAGCGACGCAGAATGAGCTCGACGGACACGACACCGAATCGAGATACTGGCTGCAGGTCTTGGGGCCGCACGCGCGATTGCCCGGCGCTATTGCGTCCGGCGCGCTCCACGAGCTCCCGTTGTAAACGAAGGCGTTCCCGGCGCTATCTACGGCAACGCAGAACGAGGACGAAGCGCACGAGACATGGGTGAGGTTGCTGCTCTGTTCTTCGAACTGCGGCGATGGTGGCGGAAACGGAGGTCCCGGGCCAATCGTGGTGGTGCTGTCGATCTCGGTCGGTTCAGACCAGTTGGTCGCGCCGGGCGCCGACGACGTGAACGCGAGCGAGACGGCCAGCGCGCCCACGAGCACGAGGCCATAACTGGACCGCATTGACGACATCCCTTTCGAGCGCACTGGCCGTCTCCGGCGCCCGAACGTCACCGACGAGCTGAAACCCACCGATCGCCTCCTGCTGAGTCCTCCACTACCGGAACAAAACGCTGCTTCGCGGTTCGCGCATCGTACCAGAGGAGCGCTGGCGCGGGAGGCGCTCGGAGGCTCGTTGTCAGGCCGTCGGTGAGTCGCTCGAGGCGAGTGAAAAACTGAAGTGCTGAGTCTGTGGCGGCGGTTCAGTCGCGTTCCGTGACGATGCCTTCGCGCAACTCGCGAACGCGACGCAACTCCTCCACCGCGTCGTCTTCGCGACCGAGCGCCCGACCCGAACGGGTCCCGAGCAGCTCGACGTCGAGCTGACGGCGCACGAGCTCGCCGCCGACCGCGTCGGCGCGCTCCGCGCGGGCGCCCGGCCTCGAGCCCACCGCGCTCTCGAGCTCCTCGTCGCGGAACAGGAGCCCCACGCCGTCGTCGAGCGCCCAACCACCCGGCAGTGTGCCATCGCGAACCCCCCCGAGCCACACGGGCAGACGCTCGGGCTCGCCGTCGGCGTGCACGCTGAGCGACCCGCGCAGGAGCCCCAGCCCTGTGATCGGCTCAGGCGGACCGCTCGAGCGGGTCACACCTCCTTCAAACCAGCACATCGCGCCGGCGCTCAGGCCCGCGAGGACGACACCTCGCCGCCACGCCTCGACGAGGATCTCATCGAGGTTGTGCGCCTGCCAGATCGCGAGCATGTTGCGCATCGACCCGCCTCCCACGTAGACGATGTCCTGCGCGAGCACAATCTCCTCGAGTGAGCGTCGCGCGCCGTGGAGGCGAAAGAGTGAAAGCTGTTCGGCGACGCACGCGCGCCCTGCAAAGCGCGCGCGAAACGCATTCATCTGCTCCAGCGGGTCGCCCGATGCGGTCGGGATGAAGAGGACCCTTGGGCGCACCGATCGCGCGAGACCCAGCACGTAGTCGTCGAGGAGCGGATTGGACGGCTCCATCGTGAAGCCGCCACCGCCCATCGCGAAGATCACGCGGTCGCTGCTCACGAGAGGTTCCCGGCGCGGGGAGCGCGGCTCATGCCGCGACGGCCTCGCCGCGCGGTTGCGATGCGGTGCCGAGGTAGGCGACGTCCAGGCATCTCTCCACCACGCCCTCGCCGCCGGGGTCGATGCGGTAAGCGCACGCGCCCGGCCGCGAGCTCACGACGCGCTCCAAGCGCGTCCCCCGAAAGTGCAACGCCACGCCGTCCTCCACGGCGAATCCGGGGATCATGCCATCGGCGACGACGCGCCTGTACTCCGCGCGCCGCTCGGGCTCGGCGTCGTAGTGCACGCAGTTCGAGTACGGAAGGAGCCCCAGGCCCCTCACGCTTCGCGGAGCGCCGTGGAACGCGCTCAACGCCTCCTGGAACCAGCACAGCGACCCCGCCGAGGGGCCACACAGCACGACTCCCCGGCGCCACGCCTTGCGCAGCACATCATCGATTCCGTGTGCGCGCCACGCCCCAAGCATGCTCACCATGTTCCCGCCGCCGACATAGATCAGGTCCTGCGCGAGCAGATGGGTTTCCAGGTTGTCCTCGACGCCCCCGACACCCTGGTCGCGTCTGAACAGCGAGACGTGGCTCGCGTCACACGCGGGTGCGAAGCGGCGGTAGAAGCGCACCACGTAGTGGTCGGCGTCGCCCGACGCCGTGGGGAGGAAGCAGACACGCGGACGCGCCACGCTTGTCAAGGCGAGCACGTAATCGTCGAGGAGCGAGCTCTCCTTCTCCATCGAGAAGCCGCCGCCCCCGAGGGCGACGATCTGGGGCGTCCCAAGTCGCATTTCGAATCTCGCGCGGTTGCTCGACTCGCCCTCCTGCGCGAGCCTGCCGCAATCGTCGGCGATCGCACGCCCGGCCGATATGGACTGGTGTGACGAGTGAAGTGCGGGCGGCTCGACATCCGGCCAGTCGGGTGCTCTCGGCGGGGTGTCATCACACAGCGACGACGCCGTGCGCTGAAGGAGGTCCTTCAGGTCGTGAACGCGGAGATCGCGCGCTCGAGCAGCGGCGAGAGCTCCGCCCACGCCTGCGGGGTGGCGGCCGCGACGATCACGGACGAGGTCTTCGCCCCGGCGACGAGGCACGCGAGCTCCACGTAGTGGGCGCCGGTGATCGTCGTATAGCGGTCGCGCACGCACGAGCCTTTCCCGCTGCGGAAGCGCAGTCCTCTCGCCGACGCTTCCCCGACGTCGTCGCGGTCCCCCTCGTTGGCGTTGTGGTGGACGCGGAAGGCGGCCCAGGTCGCTGGAGACTCATCGCCCTGTCGCGGCGTGAGGTTCAGGTAGCCGCGGATGTGGTCGCCCGATTCCAGCATCACCACGGTCGCGGTTCCCTTGTCGCCGTGTTCGCGCTGCCAACCGGGCGGGTAGTACATCACCGCGCCGCTCGGGATCCGCGCGATCTGCCAACCGGCCGGCGGCGCTTGCGGAGCGAGCCACGCGAACGCGGCCTGACTGCTCGCATGCGAGCCGGTAGTGACCGCGCTCCTCGAGGACGAGGACGTGCTCGCCGTACCGCTCGCGCCGCAGCCTGCGAGCGCGAGCGTCAGGAGGAGGGAGCCGAGGACGCGCGCTCTAGAGGTTGCCGTCCCCATCGCTGGGGCCGCCGTTGTTGTCGCTGTCGTGATCGCCGCCGTTGTTCTGCGGGATCCCGTTGGAGGCGCCGCCGGCTGGCGCAGCGGTCTTTGCCGGCGGCGACGAGGACGAGCTCGATGAGCTCGAGCTGCCGCAGCCCGCGAGGACCAACGCGACCAGGAGCGACGCCGCGCACGCAAGTCTCCTGGCCGTTCTGCTTGTGCTTCGTGTCATCGTTACCTCCGTTTCGTGGTTTCAACGACGCGGGCGCACCAGAAGCGACGTCGTGGTCTTCATTCGATCTCTTCGCATCTAGGACAGAAGACCCCAGACTCCTGCAATCGTTCCCGGGTCGGGGCCGACTGCGGCGTCAGGCCTGCCGCGCCAGCACCCCGCCGCCAGCCCGCTCGTCGCTGGAATGCGGACCCGGCTGACCCTCGCCCGCTGTCCGTGGCCGAAAGCCGGGAAGTTCGAGCTCGATGCGCGCACCACCCTCTGGGCTCGCGCTCGCGGCGACATAACCGCCGTGCGCCTGCACGATCGCGCGCACGATCGCGAGGCCGAGCCCGGCGCCTCCAGAGACGCGGTCGCGAGCGCTGTCCGTACGGTGGAAGCGGCCGAAGATCTGCTCGCGCTCGTCCTCGGGTATGCCGGGCCCGTCGTCGTCCACGACGAAGCGAACGCGCCGTCGCGAGGCGGTCCTCCTGGGCGTGCTCAGTCGCGCGTGACACCGCGGCGACGCTCAACCTCACCAGGCCATCCGGCGAGCTCGTGTGCTCGATCGCGTTCTCGAGCAGGTTGCGGAGCGCCTGGGCGAGGCGATCAGGATCGGCTTCGAGGGTGCCCGCAGGAATCTCGCCGAGCTCGAAACGCCTCTCGGCGAGCGGCAGGGTTCCGGTCCAGAGCTCTTGCACGTAGCGCTCCAGGTCGAGCGTCTGCGGACGAAGGAGCTCGGAGTGCTCCGCCTTCGCGAGCACCAGCAGGTCGTCGACGAGCCGACTGACACGAGCGATCTCGCCTTGCACGAGAGCGCTCACGCGGGCGATCTCCTCCGGGGACGCCTGACGCCCGTTCGCGAGCAGTTCGAGCTGACCACGGATCACCGTGAGCGGCGTGCGCAGCTCATGTGAGGCGTCGGCGACGAATGCGCGCTGACCGGCAAACGCGTCCGTGAGGCGATCGAGCATGTGATTGAACGCGTCCGCGAGGACGCGCACCTCCTCCGGCGGGTTCCCGTCCTCGTGGATTCGCGGGTGCAGGTCTCCCGCGTCCACGCGCGCGGCGACGCCGGCCATCCGCCGCAGCGGCGCCGAGAAGCGCGTGCCGATCAGGTACGCCGCGCCCAGCGCGCACACGAGCACGAGAATCCCAGCGAGGATGAAGGCGCGCGCGACCCCGGCTTGGGCGCTCTCGACGCTCGTGAGGGGCTCGCCCACGCCAAGGACGACGGGGTGATGCGCGATGGTGGCGCGCTGCTCGAGGAGGCGCAGGTGGCCGACGTCCGGAAGCTTCAGCGTCGAGTAACCGACGCGGGGCCGGAGGAGCTTTGGCGCCGCACGGTTCTCGCGTTCTTGTTCTGCGAGCGTCTCACCGGTGTCCGGGCGCGCATCGGTCGAGAGGAGCTCCGGTTGGTTGGTGGCCGGCCGCGCGCCGGGGATGAGCGCGAACAGCAGCGTCGAGCTGCCGTTGTATGGCTGGTCGCGCACGTAGCGCTCCGCCTGCGACCTCAATTCCGCGGTGGACTTCGCGGGCGTGCCGGCAAGTGTCCGCGAGAACGCTCCCGCATCGCTTGCGATCTCGTTGTCGATCTGGTGTGAGAGCGAGCTGCCCGTGCCGCGGTAGACGGCGATGAACGTGATGCCGAACGAGATCGCGATCAGGAGCGTCGTCGCCAGGACGAGCCGCCAGCGCAGCGTGCGTGGCAGGACACCGAACGCGCGGCCGCTAGGACGATGCGCCCGCGGGTGCTCCTCGCTTTCGCCATCCGCTCGCACTGCGTCTCACCTCTTACTGCCGAGCCGATAGCCAACCGAGCGCACGGTGAAGATCGGCGCGGGTCGGCCATCCCGCTCGAGCTTGCGTCGCAGATAGCCGATGTACACGTCGACGATGTTCGTCGCGGGGTCGTGCTCGTAGCCCCACACCGCGCTCAATATCTGCGTGCGCGAGAGGACTTCGTCGCAGTGGCGCATGAGATAGGTGAGGAGCTCGAACTCGGTGGTCGAGAGGCGCACGGCCTCGCCGTCGCTCGTAGCGCGCCGGGTGAGCAGGTTCACCTCGATGTCGCCCGCGCGCAACGTCGACGTGGACGCGCGCTCGGCGGCGCGCAGTTGCGCACGCAGCCGAGCCACGAGCTCCACGAGCGGAAACGGTTTGACGAGGTAATCGACCGCGCCCGCCTCCAACCCGCCCACCCTGTCATCGAGCTCGCCGCGAGCACTGAGCACGATCACCGGCAGCGTGGGCCTCGCACGCCGCAACGAGGCGAGGATCTCGAGACCGCTGCGACCGGGCAGCATCATGTCCAGGACGACCGCGTCGATCGCCTCGCTGAGCGCGAGGCGCTCGCCCTCGGCGCCGTCGAGCGCGCTCTCCACCGCGAACCCCTCGGCTTCCAGGCCGCGGCGCACGAAATCCACGATCCCCGGCTCGTCCTCGATGACGAGCACCGTCTCACTCGAGGCGGCGCTCGGCGTCGCTGGCCCGCGGCGTGGGCCGGAATCGACTGCTTGGGGCACGTGCCAAGGATAGTTGCGGCGCCTGGCGTCGAGCGCGCCTCGATCCTTAGAGAACCCTCATCGAGTGGTTAGAGAGCGGTTACTAGGGTCAGGCAGGTTAAGTCCGCCGATGCGACACGGATCTCACACCCCGACCACCCGCGACGCGGCGCTCTTCAAGCTCACGCGCGCAAAGCGCTGGCTGCTTGCCGGCACGACGGCCCTCACCGGTGCGCTCACCGGCGTGGCCGCGAATGCGTTCCCGGGTCGGACCGTCAAAGCAAGCAGCACGACCTCGGGCAAGACCGGAACGAGCGCGACGCCACGTGCGACGAGCGGTGAAAATGAATCCGGGCAACGCCAGGACCAGCCGCTGCAGTCGCCCTCACAGGCGCCCCAATCGTCGAACGAAAGCGAAGCGAGTGGCTCGGCCCCGTCCGAATCCAGCCCCTCTGCGCCAAACGCATCGGGCAGCGGCTCCGGCTCGGGCCAATCCGAATCTGCGCCGAGCCAGGAATCCGCGCCGTCCGGCTCCGGCGCAGCAGGCTCGCAGGAAGCGGCACCGTCGCAGAGCGCCCCCTCACAGGAATCCTCTCCTGCTCCCACTCAGCCCTCCGCGCCGAGCACGAGCACGCCGGAAGCACCGGTCGTGTCAGGCGGCTCCTGATGCAGCAGGAATGGTCCGCGCTCGGCACTAGCGTCGTACTGAAGGTCACGGACCCGATCACTGCCCCCGCGGGGCGGCTGCTCGTCGAGCAGGAGCTGGCGCGCATCGATCGCACGTGCAGTCGCTTTCGAGCGGATTCGGAGCTCTCGCGCGTGAATGCCGCCGCGGGCCGATTGCTGCGTGTGAGCGAGCTCTTCGCCGAAGCGCTCGACGTCGCGCTGCGCGCCGCACGGCTCACGGAGGGCGACGTGGACCCCGCGCTGGGCGAGGCGCTCGTGTTCGCCGGCTACGACCGCGACTGGGAGCTCATGCAGGGCTCTGACCGCTCCGAGCGCACGCCTGCGCTTCATCGCGTACGCGCCCACCTGCGCCGCGGCTGGCGCGCGATCGAGCTCGACCGTGACCGCGGGCTGCTCCATATCCCACTCGGCGTGCAACTCGACCTGGGCGCGACGGCGAAGGCGTGGGCGGCCGACCGTTGCGCCGCAGCGGTTCACGAGGCCACGGGCGCGGGGGTGCTCGTCTCGCTCGGCGGCGACATCGCCACCGCAGGCGATGCCCCGCCGGCGGGCTGGCGCGTGCGCGTGACCGACGATCACCGCGCCGGCTTCGACGCACCGGGACAAACGATCACGATTCACGACGGCGGCCTTGCGACCTCGAGCACGACGGTGCGTCGCTGGCTAAAGGCCGGCGCGAGCATGCACCACATCATCGACCCGCGCACGGGCGTGCCCGCGCAGAGCGTGTGGCGCACGGTTTCGGTCGCTGCCGCGAGCTGCACCGACGCGAACATCGCGAGCACCGCGGCACTCATTCGCGGTACCGACGCTCCCGGCTGGCTGCTGGCGCTCGGACTCCCCGCGCGCCTCGTCACGAACGACGGCCTCGCGCACACGGTCGCAGGCTGGCCGCAGGAAGACGCCAACCACCCGGTCGCTGCGTGAACGCGTTGCTCGCAGCGGGCGGCGGGCCAAGCGCCTACTGGTACCTCACGCGCTCGACGGGTGCGGTCGCGCTGGTGCTGCTCACCGGCTCGGTCGCGCTTGGCGTCGCCGACGTGCGCCGCTTCAGCTCGCCCTCGTGGCCCCGCTTCGTGGTCGACGGCTTGCACCGCTACGTCTCGCTGCTCGCGGTGGTCTTCGTCGCGCTTCACGTGGTCACATCCGTGCTCGACGGGTTCGCCCCGATCTCGATCACCGCGGCGGTGATCCCGTTCATCGGCAGCTATCGGCCGTTCTGGCTCGGCCTCGGCGCCGTCTCATTCGACCTCCTGATCGCGGTCGTGCTCACGAGCATCTTTCGGGCGCGCATCAGTCACCGAGCGTGGCGCGCGACCCACTGGCTCGCCTATGCGTGCTGGCCGATCGCGTTGCTTCACACCTTCGGCACCGGCAGCGACGCGCGCAGCGCCTGGCTGTTGCTGCTGAGCATCGGTTGCGTGATCGTGGTCGCGCTCGCCGTGATCTCGCGAGCGCTCCCCGGATTTGGTGCCCATCCACGGCTCAACGGCGCAGCGCTCGGGGTCGTGGGTGTGTTCGCGCTGTTCCTCGTCATCTGGCTGCCCAGCGGGCCGCTCGCGAAGAACTGGGCACGCCGCGCGGGCACGCCCTCCTCGCTGCTCGGCCATTCACATTCCGCGGCGCGCTCGGGCTCCAGCCAGGAGGGGTCCGAAGGGAGCGCAGCGCGATGAGCACTCAGGCCTACGCGCCCGCAGCGACGCTTCCACGCCTTCTCCAGGGCGTTCGGGCGAGTGGTGCGATGAGCCTGCAGGAGCACATCGCGACGCACGGCGAGATGCCTGCGGGCCGGCTCGGCACGCGTCGGGGGGCTCATGCGCTCATCGACGAAGTGGAGGACGCCGGGCTGCGGGGCCGGGGCGGGGAGGCTTCCCCACCGCCGTCAAGATGCGCGCGGTGCTGGGTGGGCGCGCCGAACGCCTCTCCGGACCATGGTCGGCCAAGCCGATCGTGGTCGTGAACGCCGCGGAGGGCGAACCGGCGAGCCTCAAGGACCGCACCCTCCTCGAAGCGCTGCCGCAGCTCGTGCTCGACGGCGCCGCGGCCGCCGCGAACGCGGTGGGTGCGGACGAGGTGATCGTCGCCGTCTGCGAGCGCGCCGACAACATGGGCGCAAGCGTCGCGCAGGCGATCAGGGAGCGACAGCGGGGGGTCGACGACCGCGTTCGCTGGCATGTCGCCCAGGTGCCCGCCCTCTACATCGCGGGGCAGGAGTCGGCGCTCGTGAGCTTCTTGAACGGCGCAGAAGCGAAGCCGACGTTCACACCGCCGATGCCCTTCGAACGCGGGGTCCGGCAGCGACCAACGCTGGTGAGCAATCCCGAGACATTTGCGCACGTCGCGCTCATCGCTCGCCACGGCCCGCAGTGGTTTCGTGCTCTCGGCACCCCCTCCCAACCGGGCTCGGCTCTGATCACGCTCGGTGGCGCCGTCGGCTATCCGGGGGTTTACGAGGTCGAGCACGGCTCTCCGCTCACGACGCTGATCGACGCTGCGGGCGGCGCCACGGAAGACGTGCGCGCGGTCTTGGTCGGCGGCTATGCCGGCGCCTGGGTGGACGCCGCCTACCTGGGCGCCTTGACGCTCGCGGACGAGGAGCTCGCCCCCTACGGCGCGCGCGTTGGCACGGGCGTTCTGATCGTGCTCGGGGCGGACGCATGTGGCCTCGCCGAGACGGCTCGTGTCACGCGCTGGCTCGCGGCCGAAAGCGCGGGCCAGTGCGGCCCGTGCGTCAACGGCCTCGCCGCGCTTGCGGGCACGCTCGAAGCCGCGCTCGCCGGCGCGCACGACGTCGAGGCTCACGCGCGACTTTCGCACCTCATGGCGATCGTGCGCGGCCGCGGCGCCTGCAGCCACCCCGACGGGACGGTCCGCTTGGTCGGGAGTGCGATCGAGGTCTTCGCCGAGGAGCTCGCCGACCACGTGCGCTACGGCCGCTGCGGCGCGTGCACCCGCCCTGCCACGCTTCCAATTCCCGCCGGCCGGGCTCCGCGCATGGCGGTCGATGATCGCCCGCACGTGAGCGCACGCCCGCGGAGCCGTGCGAGGAGTCGATCCTCGGCGCTGCGCCCGAGCGGGGAAAGCCGATGAGCGCGCGCGGCTTCGAGCCGCCGCGGGTCCGCTCTGGAAAGCACCTGCGCGTGAACCCGATCATGTGCGACGCGCACGGGATGTGCGCCGAGCTCCTCCCCGAGCAGATCGCGCTCGACGAGTGGGGCTACCCGGTTGTAGGCGACGAAGACGTGCCCCAGGAGCTGCTCGGGCTCGCAAAGCAGGCCGTGGACGCCTGCCCTACGCGCGCGTTGCTCCTCGAGCGCCGCAAGCGGCGATAGGGGCGCCGCGCGGCGGGCGGCATGAGCGTCCTCTCATGCGCCGCTTACTTCCGGTTAGCCGATTGCAGATTGGGTTGCGGGCCGCGGGAGCGCGGACGCCCTCCATATGCCACCCGAGGATCCAAAAAGAGAAGCGCCACAGGAAGCGCCGAGCGCGCCGCTAACTTCACGGCACCCGGAGGCGACCGTGCCCCGCCGCAGCAGCCGCTCTCGCGGGAGAACGAGGCGACGCCGTCACCTCGGCGGCTGGCGCGGCGCTGTGACAGCGCTGCTGGTGCTCGCGGCACTCATCGCGATCCTCGCGCCCGACTCCGCGCATCGCGGAAGCTCGGCGGCGGGCGGGACGATGGTGCGCACGACCCTCAGCGTCGGCGAGTCGTCCCCTGGAGCGCTGCCCGCCGCCGTGCAGGACGCGGCGGTCGCGACAGTCGGAGCTGAACGCGTCGTGCTCCTCGGCGGCCTCGATGCGGCACAGAGCTCGACCACGACGCTGAGCGTGCTCTCCGGTGGCAGTGTCACGGGCTCGGGCAATCTTCCCGTCGCGCAGCACGACGCACAGGCGGCGGTGCTCGGCGGCGCCGTCTACGTGTTCGGCGGCGGCCAGGTCAGCTCGTACGATCACATCCTCCGCTACGAACCCGGGAGCGGCAAGGTCACGGAAGCGGGCGCCCTGCCCAGCGCCGCCTCGGACGTCGCGGTCGCAGCGATCGGGAACACCGCTTACGTCGTGGGCGGCTACGACGGAGTGCATCCGCTCGACACGATCGTCGCGTGGCGGCCGGGCGCCTCTGCACAGGTGGTCGCACACCTGCCGTCAGGCGTGCGCTATGCGGCGGTTGCGGCCGTTGGCAAGCGTCTGATCATCGCCGGCGGCTCGATGGAAGACGGCGTGAGCGACGCGATCTACAGCTTCGATGCCGCGAGCGGCGCGGTGACGCGGATCGGAACGCTTCCCAGCGCCCTCACGCATGCGTCGGCCGCGGAGCTCGGCGGGCGTGTGTACTTCGTGGGCGGGCGCGAACAGCTCACCGGCGCACAGAGCGCGGGCATCCTCGCGATCGATCCCACGAGCGGTGCGGTGACACGCGTCGGCTCGCTTCCGCAGCCGCTTTCCGACGCCGCCGTGGTCGCACTCGGCGACCGGGTGATGGTGCTGGGAGGAGAAACACCGGCGGGGACGCAGGCGTCGATCATCGCGCTCGCTCCGCGTGTGCGACACGTCGTCGTGCACCTGCCAAGCCCCGCCGCGGTCGCCAAGGCGGAGCTCGGCGCGCTCACATCACGCGGCTTCGGGAGCGCGCTTCGCGCGCATCCGCAATCGATCGGCCCCTATGAGGGCGCGGCGGGGCGCCCGGGCCTGCCCGGTTACCTGCTGATCGCCGACCGCGGCAACAACCGCATTCTCGTCGTGAACCCGGGTCGCGAAATCGTGTGGCACTACCCAACGGCGAGCGACCTCGCGGCGGGGCGGCGCCTGCACTTCAACGACGACACCTTCGTCGAGCCCGGAGGCCAGGCGCTGATCGCGAATGAGGAGGACAACGGCGCGATCGTCTCCGTCGGCATCGCAAGCCACAAGCTCGAATACCTGTTCGGCCATCCGGGCGTCCTCGGCGGCGGGCGCGAACTCCTGAACTACCCGGATGACGCGTACATGCTCGCCGACGGCAGCTTCACAGTCGCCGACGCGTACAACTGCCGGATCCTCGTCGTCAGGGCGCACACGATCGTCCGCGAATACGGCGCCTCGGGTGTCTGCCGCCACGACCCGCCGCGCTATTTCGGCGCGGTCAACGGCGACACGCCCACGCCCGAAGGCGGCTTCCTCGTCAGCGAGATACCCGGTCATTGGGTGGACTCGCTCGCCGCGAACGGCACGCTGCAGTTCTCCGTGCAGGCTCCGGTGGCCTACCCGTCCGATCCGCAACCGTTGCCCGCAGGCCGCGTGCTGCTCGCCGACTACTCCAGCCCAGGCCACGTCGTCGTGATGGACACGCAGGGGCGCGCACTTTGGCGCTACGGCCCCTCCGAAGGCGACGGGGTGCTCAACCATCCCTCGCTCGCGCTCCAGCTCCCGAACGGCGACATCGCCGTCAACGACGACTACCGCGACCGCGTCGTGATCATCGACCCGGCCACCAAGCGGATCGTATGGCAGTACGGCCACACCGATGTCGCGGGCACCGCGCCCGGCTACCTGAACACGCCTGATGGCATGGACTTCGTCCCCGCGGGACCGCACGGCGAACCGGACTGGGCGGCGACGGTCCATCCGTGACGTGCGACCAGTGCCGCTGATCGGGGCGCCCCCGTCGAGGCTGCTCACGGCGCTCGCGGTGCTCGTGTGGACGCTGGTCGCCTGCGGCGCCAGCTCGAGCACGCGCCGCGCGTCATCGGCGAGGAGCGCCACCAACCCGAGTTCGAGCAGCTCGGGCCGCGGCAAAGGGACAACGGACCCGGTGCTCGCGCGCCTCGGACTTCCGCCCGTGCCGGCAGGCTCGGCGCTCCCCGGCTACCTGCTCATCGCCGACCGCGAAAACAACCGCATCATCGTCGTGAGCCCAACTCGCCAGATCGTCTGGTCGTACCCCCCGAGTGGCGCCGCCGCCGCGGCCCGCCAGAGCTTCGTCGGACCGGACGATGCCTTCGTGACACCCAACGGTCAGGACGTGATCACGAACGAGGAGTTCTCCGACACGGTCGCGCTCGTGTCGCTGAATCGCCGGCCGGGCGTCCTCTGGCGATACGGCCACGAGAGCGAACAGGGAAGCTCAGCCGGATACCTTGCGCACCCCGACGACGCCTACCTGCTGCCGGACGGCCTCATCAGCGTCGCCGACATCATCAACTGCCGCGTCATCTGGCTCGACCGCGCCAAGCGCATCGTGCGCTCGATCGGGACCGCAGGCGTTTGCGAACACGACCCGCCGCGCTCGCTCTCGCAGCCCAACGGAGACACCCCACTGCCAGACGGCGGCGTGCTCGTCACCGAGATCGGAGGCTGGGTCGATCGATTCACTCGCGACGGCCGTCTGCTGTGGTCGATCAAGACTCCCACGGAATATCCCTCCGACGCCCAACTGATGCCCGAAGGCAACGTGCTCGTCGCGGGCTACAACTCGCCCGGGCGCATCGACATCATCGACCCCCATGGGGGTCGCATCGTGTGGACCTACGGTCCGCAGGCCGGGAGAGGGTCGCTCAACCGGCCCTCGCTGGCACTGCCCCTACCGAACGGCACGATCGCGGCGACTGACGACTGGGACCAACGAGTGGTGCTGATCGACCGTGCGACGAAACGCATTGTCTGGCAATACGGCCACGACGGCGCGTCGGGCTCAGCGCCGGGCTACCTCAACAAGCCCGACGGACTCGACCTCCTGCCGTAGTCGGCAGAAGCGGTCGGCACACCGCGTTGTCGGCACACCGCGTTGCGTGCCTATTCTCGAACGAGCACCCACACCGTGAGCGCTTCGCCCTTCCATCCCCGCACCCGAAACGAGCGAACGCGGTAGGAGCGGCCTGCGATCGTGACCGGGCCCGCGCTTGGCAGCCTCACCCGGGCGGCCGCGGGCAGAGTCGTTCTCACCTGTCCCGAGCTGCCGCGCACGAGCGCGTCGGCGCCGGTGTCGACGTGGATGAGCTTGATGTAGCCAACGATGTCCTGCACGGAGACCATGAGCGTCCCGAGGTTGCGCCCGTTCAGCTGCAGCCGGCGCTCGCGCGGCGCGACGACGAACCCGCCGTTGTTGTTCAGGACGGCGTTGACGAGCACTTGCGTGCCCTCCACGACGCTCACCCGCGTGATGTGGCGTGCGCCGTTTCTCGTCATCACGAGCAACGCTTCGGTCTGCGCCCCTTCGAGGTTCCCGCTCGCGAGGTCATTGAGGAACGCTCGATCGCCGGCGACCAAGCGGAGGTCGGTGTGAACCCGCCCGCCGTCGACCTCGTTTGCATAGAGGTGCCGCGCGACAGCCACGACACGCGCGATCCGAGACCCTGCGAGGGCAGCGTCGGCGCGCGCGTCGGCGATCGCGGCCTCGCGCGTAGCGCTCGCTGTGCCTCGGCTCGTAGCGCACCCCGCCAGGGACGACATCATCGCGACCGCAAGAAGCGTGCGCGAAGCAAGAAGGGTGCGCGGATTGACGGTAATCACCGGGTTGCGTGGTATTCGTGCGGCCTAAGGCCCGAGTGTCGCGGGCATGAGAACCCGCTCAACATTGCCCGCGTCGCGAACGGCACACGGTGAGCCTTTTCTCACGTACCGGTCACGGGTCCTTTAGCACAGCGCCGAAGACTCGAGTTCATGGCACACACCGGACCGGCGCTCGGGGCGCCGATGGAGCCACTGCGCGCAGAGCAGCCGCGCCGCGGCCGTCTCGCACGCATGCGCGGCGCACTGATCGGTGGCAGCACCGAGGGCAACGAGCAACTCACCGCGGTGACGGGAGCGCTGCTGATCGTGCTCCTCGCGGTTCTCGGGGTGACGATCGTGCGCATCGGCCAGCTCATCTGGCTGCACCTCTTCATCGGCCTGCTGTTGATCGGGCCGATCGTGCTCAAGATGGCGAGCACCGCCTATCGATTCGTCAACTACTACGGCGGCACGGCCGCCTATAGGCACAAGGGGCCGCCGCCGCTGGCGCTGCGGCTCATCGCACCGGGCGTCGTGCTGACGACGGTGCTCGTCTTCGCAACCGGGCTCGTGCTGCTCTTCCTCGGCCCTGCTCACCGGGGCTCGTGGTCGGAGATCCACAAGGTGTGCTTCATCGTCTGGGCCGGCTTTGGGGCTCTGCACGTGCTCGGACACCTGCCGGGGCTGCCGACATCGCTGCGCGCTGCCGAGCGCGAGCGCTCGGCGCTCGGCGGCCTGCCACCCGGTGAGGCGGGCCGTTGGATCGCGATCGCAGGGATGTGCGCGGCGGGCCTCGTGCTCGCTCTGCTCCTGCTCCCGCAGTTCGGCGCCTGGACGGCGCACGGCGCGCTCGCGCACCATCACCATCACGGTTGAGCCGTCCGCTCCTCGGCGCTCGAGGCGCGAGACATCGCGTGTCGCGCAACCCGACTGACTCGTCAGTCGATAACGGATAGGATTGCTCGCGGCTCTTGCGGGCACGGATTGGCGACGCAATCGCCCTCCGACGCCGGGCGCGACGCGCGATAGGCCGCCGGCGCTCCGTTGTCCGTAGGATGCCGACGGCGAGATTCGCCCACGAGCACCACCGAGAACCCCGAAGGAGCTGCAGCAGATGAAGATATGCGTGTTGGTCAAGGAGGTTCCTGATGCGGCGGTCGAAAAGCGCATCGACCCCTCTACGGGCCGCATGGACCGCAGCGGAGAGAAGAACCTCAACCCCTATGACACCCACGCGATCGAGGCGGCGATGCAGATCCGCGAGGGTGGGAGCGCCGTGGAGGACATAGTCGCCGTCACGATGGGTCCCGAGAGCGCCGTGCGCGCCCTGCACAAGGCGGTCTCGCTGGGTGCGGACCGCTCGGTGCACCTCACCGATGCCGCGCTCGAGGGCTCCGATGTCGCCGCCACCGGCTACGCGCTCGCGCAGACGCTCCAGCGCGAGCAGCCGGATCTCGTCCTGCTCGGACAGCAGTCAGACGACGGCGAGTGCTACACGATCGGCGCGGTCGTCGCCGAGCACCTCGGCATGCCGTCGCTCACGCAGGTGATCAAGATGGACGTCGAAGACTCGGCGCTTCGCTGCGAGCGCCAGGCCGAGTACGGCTACGACACCGTGCAGGTGAGGCTTCCCGCGGTGATCTCCGTGGGCGACGCGATCAACGAGCCCCGTTACCCCTCGCTGAAGGCGATCATGGGCGCGAAGAAGAAGCCGCTCGAGACGCTGGCCGCCGCGGACGCGGACATCGACGCGTCGAAGGTTGGCGGCGAGAACTCCGCCTGCCAGTTCATCGCCGTCAAGCCGCCGCCGCAGAAGCCTGCCGGCGAGATCATCGAGGACGAGGACACCAACGAGACCGTCGAGCGCATCATCGCGTGGCTCGAAGAGCGAAAGCTCCTCTAAGCGGGATAGGAGAACTAAAGAGAGCAATGGCGAACATCCTGGTCTACACACTGCATTACGAAGGCGCGCTCAACAAGAACTCGCTCGGCGCCGTGAGCGAGAGCGCACGACTCGCCTCGGAGCTCGGCGGCGAGGCGCACGCGATCCTCGTCGGCGAGAGCATTCCCGACGACCTCGCGGCCTCGGTCGGCTCCTACGGCGCGACGAAGGCACTCGTCGCCGAGGGGCCCGAGGGCCTCGCGCAGCCCGTCGTCGATGCGATGGCGAAGGCGATCACCGACGGCGGGTACAAGTACGCGATCTTTGGCGGCGGCCTGCTCGGCTTCGAGATCGGTGCGGGGCTCGCTGCGCGACTCGGCGCCGGCGTCGCAATGGAGGTCACGGACGTGCGCGTGCAGGACGGCGCGCTCATCGCCGAACGACCGATCCTCGGCGACTCCGCGATCTCGGAAAAGTCGTACCGCTCGGACGTCGGCATCGTCATCGGCCGCCTCAACGCGTTCGAGGTGAAGCAGAGCGGCGCAGGTGCCGCGGCCGTCGAGCGGATTCAGTTCGAGCTCAGCCCGTACTCGACGCAGGCGACGATGATCACGCGCGGCGAACAGCGCGGCGCGGACGTCGACATCGAGGGCGCGGACATCCTCATCGCCGGCGGACGCGGCCTCGGCAAGCCCGAGGGCTTCAAGCTTGCCGAGGATCTCGCGGGAGCGTTCGGCGGCAACTCGGCGGTCGCGGCGACGCGCGCCGTGGTCGATGCCGGCTGGTACCCCTACGCCGCGCAGATCGGCCAGACGGGCAAGACGGTTGCGCCGAAGCTCTACCTCGCGGCAGGTATCTCGGGCGCGATCCAGCACAAGGTAGGCATGCAGGCCTCGGAGAACATCGTCGCGATCAACAAGGATGCGAACGCGCCGATCTTCGAATTCTCGGACCTCGGGATCGTGGGCGACCTGAACAAGATCCTGCCCAAGCTCACCGAAGCCGTGAAAGCGAAGCGGGACGGCTAGGCGATGGCCGGCAGCGGCGTCGCCCCCGCAGCCTTTCCACCCCCGGTCGACTCGCGCAAGGAATTCATCAAGCGCGAGCTCGACGCGGAGGACGAGCGCATCGACGTCGGCGTGGTGATCGTCGGCGGAGGTCCCGCGGGCCTCGCGTGCGCGATCCGTCTGCTTCAGCTGCTGGAGGACGAGCCGGAGCTCACCGAGCAGCTCGGCGAAGTCCCAGTCGCCGTAATCGAGAAGGGCAAGGTGTGCGGTGCGCACAACCTCTCCGGCGCGATGATGCGCCCGTCGGGCCTGAAGGAACTCTTCCCCGACCTCTCGCCGGATGAGTGGCCGACCTACGGGACCGTCGATAAGGACTCCGTCTACTGGATGCTCAATTCGGGCACGGCGCTTGCGCTGAAGCCGACTCCACCGCCGTTTCGCAATCACGGCAACTACATGGTCTCGATCGCCGAGCTCTCACGGTGGCTCGCCGAGAGGGCCGAGGAAGCCGGCGCATACCTGCTGACCGAGACCGCGGCGACGCAGCTGCTCGTCGAGGACGAGTTGGTGCGCGGCATCCGCTCCGGCGACAAGGGGCGCGGCAAGGACGGCGAGGAGCTCTCGAACTTCGAGCCCGGCTCAGACGTGACGGCGCGCGCGACCGTGCTCGCGGAGGGCACGTGGGGCCACCTCACGGGAGCCGCGATCCGCGAGTTCTCGCTCGCGGAGAACCGCGACCCCCAGGTCTGGTCGCTCGGCGTCAAGGAGGTCTGGAAGGTTCCGAAGCCGCTCAACCGCGTGATCCACACGCTGGGTTGGCCGCTTCGCTACGGCGCGAAGCACCGTGAGTTCGGAGGGTCGTGGATCTATCCGATGGGCGACGATCGCGTCTCGATCGGATTCGTCGTCGGCCTCGACTACACCGACGCGACCGTCTCCGGTCACGACCTCCTACAGGAGTTCAAGCAGAGCAAGCTCGTGAAGGGCATCCTCGAGGGGGGCGAGCGCGTCGCCTGGGGCGCGAAGGCGATCCCCGAGGGCGGCTACTGGGCGATGCCGAAGCTCTCGGCGCCCGGCATGGTGATCTGCGGCGACTCCGCGGGGATGGTGAACGTGCCGATCCTCAAGGGCATCCACTACGCGATCCATTCCGGGATCTTCGCCGCGGAGGAGATCGTCAAGGCGCTGAAGACGTCCTCGACGAACCTCGAGTCATACGAGCGGCGCGTCGAGGACTCCGTGATCGCCAAGGATCTCTTCGAAACGCGCAACATGAAGCAGCCGTTCGCGAAGGGATTCTTCCTCGGCGGCGCGATCACCAACGCGATGGTCATCACGAAGGGCCACTTCCCGAACGGACGCTGGAGCAACGAGCCGGACGCCGACTCGCCGATGTCGATCGGGAGCAAGAAGGACGGCTACCCGAAGCCGGACGGCAAGTACACCTTCGACAAGCTCTCCTCCGTCTTCATCTCGGGCAACGCGACGCGCGACGACGCGCCCAACCACATCCGCGTGCGTCGGCGCGTTCCCCGCGATGTGGCCGAAACGTGGGTCTGGATGTGCCCTGCCGGCGTCTATGAGATACCCGACGACGCTCCGGAGGAGGGTGAGGTGGACGTGATCGTCAACTACACCAACTGCGTGCAGTGCGGCGCGATCACCGCGAAGGGCGGGCGCCTGACGCCGCCCGAGGGCGGCGATGGGCCGCTCTACCAGATCACCTGATACGCGCACGCATGCGCTGCGAATAGCCGCGGATGCGCAACCAGCGGGTCCGTGGGGTGTTGTAACGGCGGTGTGAATGATGATCGCCGCGCCACCACCGACAGCCCCGATTTCGCAGACGCCCGTCGTCGCGGCGAGTGTCGAAAAGTGCCTGCCGCCCGCTGAAGGGGCGGCGGGGTCGGTCACGTTCGCCGCGCAGATGACAGCGCTGACGGACGCACCCGAGATGGCGGTGCGCGTGGAGCTCGAAGCACGCGCGGGAGGCGATCGGCGCTTTCATGCGCTCTCCGCGCCGGGAGTTGGCGCGTGGCACGAATCGGAACCCTCGGTGAAGGTCTTCCGCTACCTCGCGCAGGTGACGAACCTCGCTCCCGGGACCGCCTACCGCGCGCACGTGAGCTTTCACTGGTTGACCGCGCAGGGACACGTTCTGCGGCACGCCTCGCGCCAGACAGCCGTGTGTCGCCAGCCGCCCGCGCAGGGCTCGGGAGCGGCCTCCGGCGTCGGCTAACATGAGCCAGCGATGAAGGCCGAGATCCATCCCGAGTACGTAGCGGCCCGCGTGCGCTGCACGTGCGGCAACGAATTCGTCACGCGCGCCACGCGTCCCGAGTACCACCTCGAGATCTGCTCGCAGTGCCATCCCTTCTACACGGGGCGCCAGAAGCTCGTGGACACCGGCGGCCGCGTGGAGCGCTTCCAGCGCCGCGTCGCGAAGGGGCGCCTCGGCGCCGCGAGGGCGGGCGCCCGGCGTGGCGCCGCGAAGGAGGCCGCGCCGGCGCAAGCGACCGCCCGCCCGCAGGACGCAGCGCCCGTGCAAGAGCCTGCGCCCGCTGCGCAGGAGCCGGCACCCGCCGAGGACAGCGCCTCCTAGGCGCTCGGCCACCGCCTCCAGAGCCTAGACTGGGCCAAGTGATCGACGGGCTCGTCGAGCAGATCGAGGGCCGCTTCGCGGAGCTCTCGGAGCAGATGACCGACCCCGCCGTGATCGGCGACCGCGAGCGCTACGCGGAGGTCGGTCGCGCCTACCGGCAGCTCGAGCCCGCGGCGAAGCTCGCCGCAGAATGGCGTCGCGCCCGCGACGACGCTGCGGGCGCCGAGGAGCTCCTCTCCGAGGAGGGGCAGGACGCGGAGCTGCGAGAGGAACTGCACTCCTCCCGTGAGCGCGCCGAGCAGCTCGAAGAGCAGCTCCGCCTCGCGATGGTCGAGCGCGACCCCAACGACTCGAAGAACGTGATCGTCGAAATTCAGCCCGGCGCGGGCGGTGAGGAGGCTGCGCTGTGGGCGGGCGACCTCCATCGCATGCTCACCAAGTACGCGGAGCGCAGGGGCTTCGCGACCGAGCTCATGTCGTCGGGCGAGGGCAAGTACACGTTCGCGATCAAGGGAGAGGGCGCGTACTCCGTGTTCAAGTTCGAGGGCGGAACGCACCGCGTGCAACGCGTCCCGGAGACGGAGTCCCAGGGCCGCATCCACACCTCGACGGCAACCGTTGCGGTGCTCCCGGAGGCGGAGGAGGTGGAGGTGCACGTCGACCCCTCCGACCTGCAGATCGACGTCTACCGCTCAACGGGACCGGGTGGACAGTCGGTCAACACGACCGACTCGGCGGTGCGCATCACGCACAAGCCCTCGGGCATCGTGGTCTCGATGCAGGACGAGAAGTCACAGCTGCAGAACCGCGAGCGCGCGATGCGCGTGCTGCGTGCGCGGCTCTACGAGCGCGCGCTGGCCGAACAGCAGGCGGAGCTCGCGGCCGACCGGCGCATGCAGGTCGGCACGGGCGATCGCGCGGAGAAGATCCGCACCTACAACTACGGCGAGCGCCGCGTCACGGACCACCGCATCAAGCTCACGACGCACAACCTCGACGGGGTGCTCGAGGGCCAGCTCGATGAGTTCACCGCCGCGCTGCAGGGCGACGAGCGCCGCCGGCGCCTCGAGGCGCAGGCCGTCGCGTGAGCGCCGCAGGGGTGCTCGCCGCAGAGCGCGCCACGGTCGCCGAGCTGCTCGCGCGCGCCTCGCGCGAGCTGCAGGCTGCGGGGGTCGACACGCCGCGGCTTGACGCCGAGCTGCTGCTCGCCCACGCGCTCGGAAGCACTCGCGAGCGGATCCTCATCGACGCGAGCGCGCGTCCGGACCCAGCGGTTGTGGCGGATTTCGAAGCGCTCGTGCATCGGCGCTCGCGCGACCGCGAGCCGGTCGCATACTCGACGCGCACGCGACACTTCCGCGCGATCGAGCTGAGCGTCGATCGGCGGGCGCTGATCCCGCGGCCGGAGACGGAGGTCCTCGTGGAAGCTGCGCTGGCGCTCGAGGAGGGCGCGAGCGTCATCGATGTGGGGACCGGCAGCGGCGCGATCGCGCTGGCGCTCAAGGACGAGCGGCCGGACCTGCGGGTGACGGGGAGCGACATCTCCGAGGATGCACTCGCGCTCGCGCGGCAGAACTCCGGTCGCCTCGGCATCGACGTGAGCTGGGTGCGGGCGGACCTCCTGCTGGAGCTGCCGGACGACTACGACGTCGTGCTCTGCAACCCACCGTATGTCGCCGAGCACGAGCGAGCGTCGCTCGCGCCGGAGATCCTTCGCCACGAGCCCCCGGAAGCGCTGTTCGCGGGCGAGGACGGGCTTGCCGTGATCGAGCGGCTGATCGGCCAGCTCCGCGCCCGGCCCCGCGTGCGCGTCGTCTTGCTCGAGGTCGGGGCGGGGCAGGCGGGCAGGGTGGGCAAGATGCTCGCGGACGCCGGATTCTCCTCGGTGCGAGCGATTCGAGACCTCGCGGGAATCGAGCGCGTGCTGCACGCCGAGCGCGTCTCGCCAGCGGCCGCGGGCTCGTGACGCTGAGCGCGCCTGACGCGGAGCACTTGGAGCAGTGCCTGGCGTCGGGGGGCGTCGCGCTGATCCCGACGGACACGATCTACGGGCTCGCGTGTGACCCGTCCGACGAGGCGGCGGTGGAGCGGCTCTACGCGCTCAAGGGCCGCAGGCCGGACCGTCCCGCGGCGGTAATGTTCTTCGCGCTGGAGGGCGCCCTGGAGGCGCTGCCCGAGCTGGGGCAGAAGGAGCAGGGCGTCCTTCGAGCACTGCTGCCCGGAGCGCTCACCGTGCTGCTGCCCAACCGCGCCAAGCGGTTCGCGCTTGCATGCGGGCCAGACTCCTCGCGTTTGGGCTTGCGCGTGCCTCTTCTGCCCGCGCGCATAGTCGCCCTCTCGGTGCTCGCGCGGCCGATAATGCAGTCCAGCGCGAACCTCTCCGGTGGGCCCGAGGCGCGACGGCTCGAGGACGTCGAGGAGCGGCTTCGAGATGCCGTCGACCTCGCCCTCGACGGAGGCGAGCTTCCCGGTACGGCGTCGACGGTGCTCGACCTCGGCGGGTACGAAAGCGACGGCCGTTGGGAGGTGATCCGCGAGGGGCCCGTCTCGCGGGATCAGCTCGCGCGGGTGCTCTGCTAGCCTCAAAATCGGCCCTTGCGACTGGCGTGTAAAGGTGGACGAACCATCGGGGAGCGAGCGGCCGTCGCGGTAGCCGCGCGCCTGGGCATCTTCCGAGTTCGTACTAGCTGAGGAGCGTGCCCATGTCCGAGTATTCCCCCGACTCCGAGCTTCCGCCGGATTACTTCAACCGCCCGCTCGCGGAGGTCGATCCCGAGGTGGCCGAGGTGCTGCGCGGCGAGCTTCGTCGCGAGCAGGGCACGCTCGAGATGATCGCCTCCGAGAACTTCGTTCCGCTCTCGGTGCTCGAATGCCAGGGCTCCGTGCTCACGAACAAGTACGCCGAGGGGTATCCGGGCCGGCGCTACTACGGCGGCTGCGAGTGGGTCGACATCTCCGAGCAGCTCGCGATCGACCGCGCGAAGGCGCTCTTCGGCGCCGAGCACGCGAACGTCCAGCCGCACTCCGGCGCGCAGGCCAACTTGGCCGCGTACTTCGCGCTGCTCGAGCCGGGCGAGCGGATCATGGGGCTCTCGCTCGCGCACGGCGGCCATCTCACGCACGGGATGAAGATCAACGTCTCCGGGCGGCTCTACGAGGTCGTCCCATACGAGGTCGATCGCGAGACGAGCCGCATCGACATGGACGAGGTCGCGCGCCTTGCGCGCGAGCACCGCCCGAAACTGCTGCTCGCAGGGTGGTCGGCGTACTCCCGGCAACTCGACTTCCCGCGCTTTCGCGAGATCGCCGACGAGGTCGGCGCGACGCTGATGGTGGACATGGCGCACTTCGCGGGGTTCGTCGCCGCCGGGCTTCACCCCAATCCGGTCCCCTACGCGGATGTCGTCACGACCACGACGCACAAGACGATCGGCGGCCCGCGCGCGGGGCTCATCCTCTGCAAGGGGGAGCTCGCGAAGAAGATCGACTCGGCGGTCTTCCCGGGGACTCAGGGCGGCCCGCTCCAGCACGTCATCGCCGCGAAGGCGGTCGCGCTGAGGATCGCGGCGAGCCAGCTCTTCGCGGAGCGCCAGCAGCGGACGCTCGACGGCGCACGCGCGGTGGCCGAGCAGTTGCTGAACCCGCAGATCGGCGACGCGGAGGGCGCTCTGAACGTGCTCACGGGCGGGACCGACGTCCACCTCGTGCTCGTCGACCTGCAGGATGTGCGCCCCGAGCTCACCGGCCGGCTGGCGGAGGACCGCTTGCACGACATCGGGATCACCGTGAACCGCAACGCGGTGCCGTTCGACCCGCGGCCGCCGATGGAAGCCTCGGGCCTGCGCATCGGCACCCCCGCGCTCGCCACCCGGGGTCTCGGTCGCGAGGACTTCACAGAGGTCGGCGCGATCCTCGCCGAGGCGCTGCTCGCTCCGGACTTCGCGGATCGCGCGCCTGCGCTCTCTGAGCGCGTGCAGGCGATCGTCGAGCGCTATCCGCTCTACGAGGGCCTCACCGCGGGCACGCCCGCGCTCGGTCTTGCAACTTCCTAGCGCCTGTCTCGCAACTTCCTAGCGCCTGGTTACATATGACCCGCGCGCCTGCGATCCTGTGGGCAAGCGTTATGCAACCGACAGAGCTTGACGCGCTCTACGCGTTTCTGGTGGCGGCGGGCGTAACGGCGGTTCTGACGCCGCTGACGATGTCGTTCGCGCGGGCGGTGGGCGCCGTGGACAACCCGCGCGAGCGTGGCCTCTCGGCGCGACCGGTGCCGCTTCTCGGAGGGCTTGCGATCTTCGCGGGGACGCTCGTTGCCGCCCTCATCTGGCTCCCCGCGAGCGAACCGGCGAGCGGCGCCGGGCAGGGCACGGTGCACTGGTACGGCATCTTCCTCGCGGCGGCGGTGATCACGCTCGTGGGAGCGATCGACGACCGCTTCGACCTGCATCCGCTGGTCAAGCTCGCGGGCCAGATCGTCGCCGCGGTGATCGCGGTCCATTACGGCGGCGTCGTCGTGAAGGACATATCGGTGCCGTTCGTCGGCCTCCTGCAGTTCCCGAACGAGGGGGGCGTGATCACCGTCATCGGTTTGGTCGCGCTGATGAACATCGTGAACTTCTCGGACGGCGTCGACGGCCTCGCGGCCGGCGTCTCGGCGATCATTGCGATCGCGCTCGCGGTGATCGCGATCAGCCTGTACTACGAAGGCCATCACCTGCACAGCCTCGCGCCCGCGGTCTTCGCGGCGCTGATCGCGGGCGGCGCGCTCGGCTTCCTCGTGCACAACTTCCCGCCCGCGTCGAGCTTCATGGGCGACTGCGGCGCGAACCTGCTCGGGCTGCTGATGGGCTGCCTCGCGGTCGAGGCGACGGTGAAGACGGAAGTGGTGATCAGCTTCGTGCTGCCACTCATCCTCCTCACCGTGCCCTTCCTCGACACGACCTTCGTCGTCCTCAAGCGCTTGAAGTACAGGCGCCCGATCTACGAGTCCGACAGCGAGCACTTCCACCATCGGATGGCTCGCATCGGCTTCACGCCGAGGCGCACGATCGCGTACCTCTACGCATGGACTCTGATGCTCGCGGGACTCGCGATCGCCGTGCGCTTCATCCCCTACAGCGACCACCACGGGCACTTCAGCATCGGTTGGTCGCTCGTGTTGCTCGCGCTCGGGCTCGTGGTGCTCGCCGCGAGCGTCTACCTGATCTATCTGCTCGAGATCCTGAAGTTCCGCCGCCTCGCGACGCTGCGTGTGCGCCTCACGCGTCCCGAAGCCTCGGCCGAGGAGGTCGAGCGCGACGTCGCGAGGCATCTCGAAACGGGCGAAATGGACGCGGTCTCGATCCCGCCGCCCGAGAGCGCGAACGGCGCCGGCAGGATCACCGCGCGCGAACGTCCCGAGGGTGGAGCTCGAGCGGACGCAGCCGGCGAGCCGCCCGAGACCGATCAGCGCGCCGCCGTGCCTAATGCGGCGGATTGAGCAGCGGCGCCGCGAGCGGCAGGTGAACGAGCAGCGCGTAGGCGCAGAAGACCAGCGCCGCCGCCCGTAACGCGCGGCTGCGGCTGAGCGCCGCGAGCGGCAGCGGCCAGATCGCATACCAGGGCAGAAACCACGCCGTGCAGATGACGAGCGCGAGCGTCGCCCATCCGGCGGTCGTGCGCCAGTCGGCTCCGCGCACGGTCAACCACAGCGCCACGAGCGTCGTCACGACGAAGCCGGCGATGAAGAGGTCTCGCCACCACGTGGGGAAGCCGTGCAGGCCGAACAGGCGCGCGGTCTCCGCCGGGATGCTGTGCACCGCGACGAGCTGCTGCTCTTCGTGCACCGCGCCCAGGAACCCGAGCACGTGCGAGCCGAACGCGACGAGCCCGATCGCGGCGACGAGGGCGAGCGCCGCGATCGCGCTGAGCAGCAGGCTGACCCGCTCGCGACGCTGCAGGCGCACACCGGCGGGCGCTTCGGAGACGAGCAGGAACGGCAGCACCAGGCCCGCGGACACCTTGATGCCCACGGCGGCGGCAAGCGTGCCCGCAGCGCCCCGGGCTCCCCTCAGGGACGCCCGTCGCCGCGAGCGCTCGGAGACAGGAGCTGCCGCGAGCTTTGTCGCGGCGGCAGGCGCGGCAACCGCGGTCAAGGCGAGCGCGCCGCTCAGCAGCAGCATCACGAGTGTGTCGTTGTGGTCGCCGCCGACGGCGAGCTCCAGGAGCACCGGGTTGAGGCCCACGAACGCCGCCGTGAAGACGGGGGAGAGCCCCATCCTCCGGGCCGCCCGCACGAGGAGCCATATCGCCCCGAGGCTCGCGAGCGCCGAGAGCACCTTGAAGGCCCAGAGCCCGCCCGCGAGGCCGAGCGGCGCAAACGCGTAGCTCACGAGCGTGAAGAGGGGCCCGTATGGGGGATGCTGGTGCGGCCAGCCGATGAACGGATAGATCGGGTCCGCTGCGGCCTGCGCGAGAACGTGCGCGTAGGGATCGAGGCCGTGCACGACGCCGAGGCGAGCGAAGCCGAGGTAACCGAAGACGTCCTGCGAGATCAGCGGCGGCCCCAGCAGCAGCACCGCATGCGCGGCCACGATCGTAACGGCGAGCGCGCGCAGCGAGAGCGCGCGCGCGGCGACCAGCACGAGCAGGTAGCCGCCCGCCATCACGAGCGTGAAGGTCTGGAAGTTGTTCTGCGTGAGGGTGATCCCGAGACCCTCGAAGGGGCCCGCGAGCCACGACGGCCAGCCACCGACGCGACTGGGCACGAAGTAGTTGGGTCGAGCTGCCGAGCCGGCCGCCACGAGCGTCGCGCCTAGGAGCACGCCGAGCAGGCCGAGGGCGCCCGCGACGCGCAGCAGCTGCCAGGACCACGTGCTGCGGCCGGAGGGCGGCGCGATGCGCGCCTCCCCGGTGCGCGGGGGCAACGCGGTCGCGGTTCCTGCAGGAACGGCGGGCGAGAGCCCGCCGGATGCTCTGGTCGACGGCGCGATGCGCCAATTCTTACGTGCCCGCGGACGCGCCGTCGCGGGGACGCCGCCAACGCGTCCGCCGTGCATGGCACCGTTCAGCTCGCTGCAAGCATGTGGCGCGCCCAGTAGGCTGTTTCCCGACTCTGCGTTCCCGTGGCCTGAGCGGCCATACGGGACACACGGGCCGGTGGCTAGGCGGGTAGCCAGGCTCGATCGCACATGGGACCTCGTTATCGCAACAAGGAGCGTCGGGGGCGCTGGTCGAACACGGTTCGGCAGATGCGCTCGGAGCGCGAACGTCGTGGTCAAACGCGCCGGCAGGCGAGCGTGAGCGTGCGTCCGCGCCGGGTCCTCATCCTCTCCGCGGAGGTGGGAGAGGGGCATGCCGCCGCCGCCCGCGCGCTCGCGCAGCAGCTGCGGGCCGACCCCACGCCCGCCGAGGTCACGATCATCGACGGCCTCGAGGCGATGGGGAGGCTGCTGCGGCTTGTCGTCGAGGACGGATACCGCGTGCAGCTTCGCTTCATGCCCTGGACGTACACGATCTTCTACTTCGTGCTCGAGCACATCCCGCCGGTGCGCTGGGCGGTGCGCCGGCTGCTGTACCTCTTCGGCTCGCGCTCGCTCGCGCACAGCATCGCCGAATACGAGCCGGATGTCGTCGTCTCCACGTACCCCGTGATCACCGTCGTCCTCGCGCGCCTGCGTCGCACGGGCGCGCTGCAATGCCCGACGGTCGCGACGATCACCGACCTCACGGGCCTCTTCTTCTGGGCACAGCCCGGGATCGACACTCACCTCGTCTGCTACGGCGAGTCGGTGCCCGCGGTCGAGCGGATCGCGGGCGCGGGCAGCGCGCGAGTGGTGCAGCCGCTGATCTCGGCCGAGTTCCTCACACCCCGCAACCCCGCCGAGTCGCGGCGAGCGCTTGGCTTGCCGGAGGTGGGACGGATGGTGGTCGTCTCCGGCGGCGGCTGGGGCGTGGGAGATATCGAGGGCGCGGTCAGCGAGCTCTGCCGGGTGCACGACATCTCGAGCATCGTCTGCCTCGCGGGGAGAAACGACCAGCTCGCGGAGAAGCTCGGCAGCGCCTTCTGCGACGAGCCACGCGTCCACGTCTACGGCTTCACGGACAAGATGCCCGACCTGCTGGCTGCGTCCGACGTGCTCGTGCACTCCACGGGCGGCGTCACCTGCCTCGAGGCGAAGGCCGCAGGCGTGCCGGTGATCTCGTACGGCCTGCCCGTCGGTCACGCGAGCCTCAACACCCGCGCAATGGCAAAGCTCAGGCTGCTGCGGCTCGCAAACGATCTCAAGGAGCTCCGCGAGCACGTGCAAGCGAGCTTTGCCGAGGTGATCGAGCATCAGACCGGCGGGCCGCATGCGGGCGACTCGGCGTCCGATCGACACCACGCGGCGAGCCTCGTGCTCGACCCGCCGCGGCGCGTGCGTCCGATCCCCGCGTGGCGGCGGCGCGCCGTCGCGGCCGTCGTACAGGCCGCGCTGCTGCTCGCGGCAGGCACGTGGATGATGTCCACCGACGAGATGACCGCGCTCGCGAGCGCGATCCTCAACGTGCATCAGCTCAAGCACGTGAGCACCGCCGAACCGGACGTCGGTGTGATCGTGCACGCGCCCGCCCAGGACGTCCTGCCCCTGGCCCAGCAGCTCGCCGCGAGCGGAACAGAGGTGTCCTTCGCGGACGGCGTCACGTCGAGTGGCGGGATGCTCGACTCGCTGCGCTCGCTCGGCGACGGCATCGTGCCGGCTGTGCCCGAATCCGGCGCGTTCCTGCGCTGGGTCGGGACCGGCAGCACCTTGCGCGCACAAGCGCGCGCGCTCGGCGTCGCGCGACGGCAGTTCTACTTCCTCTCGCCTCGCGGGCTCACACCGGGGCAGATGCTCATGGCGCGCACGGCGGGGGCGACTCCGGTTTACGGTGCGCTGCGGGTCGGCGCGCGCGGCGGTCTACCGCATCACGTCGTGCGGGCGGGCGACATTCTCGTGATAACGGCCGACGGGTCCGTGGCATCGGCATCGGGCATCGAGCGCATCGTGTCCTGGCTGGGCGCGAGTGGGCTTCGCGTGGAGCCGCTCTCATCGCTCACGAGCTCGCCCTCCATCAGCGCGAGCAGGAGCGGCGAACGCGCGAGCGAGGCGGCCGCCACTACCAGCAGCGCGAGGAAGAGCGCGAGCGGCACGCCCCCGCCGGGGGTGGAGGCGAAGGTTTCGCCGAAGAGCAGCGGCCCGACGATGACGGGCACGACGGTCTGAACGACGAAGACGACCGGCGCGACGAGGATTGCGGGTCGCTCCTGCAGCGCGCTCATCTCGCTGAGCGCGCCTACCGCGGACGCGCCGGCGGTGGACAGTATCCACAGCGCCGCCACGGGCACGTGGCCGCTCTGAAGGTCGTCCGCGGCGAGCTTCGTCGCGATCCCGCTCCACGCGAAGCCGAGGCCGGCGCCGATCATCGTGATCGAGGCCGCGCGGCGCCCGAAGGACATCAGGATGTAGGGCAGCATGCTGAGCAGCCCGAGGCCGACGAGCACGAGCGTGACGTCGAGCCGGCCGGAATGCGACGTGCCGCGAGCGGGGGCGCACGCCGCGATCCCCGCTACGCCGATCACGATCGCGCACATCGCGAGGTGCTCGCGCCTGCCGGCGTGCTCGCCGAGCATCCGCTGCGCGACGAATACGAGCACTATCAGGCCCGCCGCGAGCGTTGGCTGAACGACGACGAGCGGCGCGAGCAGGAGCGCGACGAGTTGCAGCGGGAAGCCGAGTATCGACAGCCCCGTGCCGAGCAGCCAGCGCGTGCGCCCCAGCAGCCTCCATGCGAGCGCCAGCCGAAGGTGCTGGTCGTCGGGCGCGTCCTTGGCCTCCGTCGCCTGGAAGGCAACCCCTAGGCTGTACAGCGTCGACGCCGCGGCAGCCGCGAGGATTCCCAACGCCAGTTCGAACATGTGCACCGACGATAATCGCAGCCCGCGCCGCGATCATCGCGTCGCGGCCCTCGCCGGGCTCCTCGCGATCCCCGCCTACTGGCTGCCCGCGCTGAGCGCGCTCGTTCCCGCGCTGCGCGCTCCACTCGGTGTCGAGGACCGCACGACGAGCGGGGAGGGCTACGCGCTCACGTTCGACGACGGCCCCGACGAGCACGGCACGCAGCCGGTGCTGGAGGCCCTCGCACGCACGAACGCGCGGGCGACGTTCTTCCTCGTGGGCGAGCAGGTGCGGCGCAATCCCTCGCTCGTGAGCGAGATCGTGGCCGCAGGGCACACGGTGGGGGTTCACTGCGAGCGCCATCGCAACCTGCTGCGGCTGCCGCCGCGGGCGGTGCGCGAAGACCTGAGCGCCGCCGCGGCGCGCATCGAGGAGCTCACGGGCCGACGGCTCGCGCTCTACCGGCCTCCGTACGGCATCCCCAACGCGGAGGCGCTGCGGCTCGCCCGCGCGAACGGCTGGCGGACGTTCCTCTGGAGTCACTGGGGCCGGGATTGGGAGGCGAGGGCGACGCCGCACTCGATCGCGGCGCTCGTGACCAGCGGGGCGGCGCCCGGGTCGGTCGGCCTGCTGCACGACTCAGACCGCTACAGCGCGCGGGATTCCTGGCGGCGCACGGCGGCCGCGCTCCCGCTCGTGCTCGAGGCGCTCGCGCAGCGTGGCCTCAGCCCCAGCGCGCTGTAGTCGCAACCGCGTTGCACCTCGCGCGTCCATCCACGTGATGGCTAGCATCCGTGCGCATGGCATACACCGCGCCCACGCAAGCACCGGGCGCGCTTGCGTCCAGCGTGGGCGCCCCCACGGTGCCCTGGAACGGCGCGGGCACGTCGGTACGACGGCCGCGCTGGTGGGGCGAGGCGCTGATCGTGCTCTGGCTCGTGTGGGCCTACGACATGCTCACCAACGTCGCCCCGCTGCGGTTGCATGTGGCGATCGAGAACGGGTGGAGCATCTGGCACGCCGAGCAGGCGCTGCATCTCGATCCCGAACTCGCGATGAACCGCTGGCTCGTCGCTCATCCGTCGCTTGCGCAGATCGCCTCCTACTACTACGACAACGCGCACTTCGTAGTCACCTTCGGACTGCTCGGCTGGCTGTGGTGGCGGCGTGCGGACATCTACCGCCCGCTCCGGACCTCGCTCGCGCTCGTGAACGTGCTCGCGTTCGCGGTGTTCTGGCTGTATCCGCTCGCGCCGCCGCGGATGCTCCAGTCGGTCGGCTTCACGGACATCGTCGCTCACAGCCACACCTTCGGCTCGTGGCACACGGGGAGCCTCGCCTCGAGCGCCGATCAGCTCGCCGCGATGCCCTCGCTGCACCTCGCGTGGGCCTGCTGGTGCGGCCTCGTGCTCTGGCGCCTCTCGTCGCGGAGGATCGTGCGCGCGCTCGCCGTTCTCTACCCGTGCGTGACGACCGCCGTGGTGCTCGCGACGGGCAACCATTTCCTCTTTGACGTGCTCGGCGGCATGGCCGCGATCGCGCTCTGCGTGTGGCTTGTCGAGCGGGCCCCGCGGCCGCGCCACTGGCCAGGGAAGCCGCGCGCTTTGCGGTAGGGTGCCCGCGGACCATGGCAGTCTCGCCGGGAAAGACCGACTTATCCGTCGCGCCTTTGGGCCCCCGCGAGGGGCATCATCGGCTTCGTCCCTCGAGCCTCGTGCGCTACCTCGACGTGCTCGCGCTGGCGATCGCGACCCCCATTGCGATCGCCCTCGGCGTGCCGCTGCTGGGCTTCGTCGTGGGTGCGGTGGCGTGGCTCGCACAGCGCGTGCTCGCGCATCTCGACACGCGCTGGATCAAGCGCGCTCGTGAGCCGCGGACCCAGCTCGGCCTCAATCTCTTCGAGGCGTTCGGGCGGATCTGGCTGCTCGCCGGCGCGATCGTCGCCGCGGGCGTGATCGGCGGCCGCGCCGACGGCCTGACCGCGGCGCTCACGATCTTCGGCGCCTACTCCGTGTTCTTCGCGGTCAAGGTGATCGCGGGCCCGCCCAGCCGTCCCGGGGGCGCGAGGAAGGGTCTCGCGCGATGAGCCGCAGGCGCAAGATCCTCTACGGCATCCTCGCCGTCTACGTCCTCGGCTTCGTCGTCTTCGGCGTGATCTATGGCTTCAAGGGCCACAAGAACGAAGGGTTCAGCATCATCGACGCCTACCACCTCGAAAGCTGGGCGCACCTCTTCGGCCCGGTGAACTTCGACAAGGGCGTGCTCTACATCCTGCTCGCCGCGATCATCACGGTCGCCTTGATGGTCGGCGTCGCACGGCACATGGAGCGCCGCCCCGGCCGTCTGCAAATCGCGGTCGAGTGGCTCTATGACCTCTCCTCGCGGATGGCCTACGAGAACATGGACGAGCGCCGGGCGCAGCGCTGGTTTCCGTTCATTTGCACGCTTTTCGTGTTCATCCTCGTGACCAACCTGCTCGGCTACATCCCGCTGCCCGTGAACACCGCCGAGGAATTCAAGATCTTCGGTACGCACGTGCCCTCGTTCCAGATCTACGCCGCCGACACGAACGTCGCCGTACCGCTCGTGCTCGCGCTCTTCGTCTTCATCTCCTATAACGTCGAAGGCGTCCGCGCGCACGGCTTCTTCGGCTACATCAAGAGCCTCGTCCCGGGGGGGGTTGGCGGCGCGATGCTGCTGCTGCTGTATCCGCTCGAGATCCTCTCCAACTTCCTGCGGCTGCTCTCGCTCACGATCAGGCTGTGGGCGAACCTGCTCGCGGGGCACCTCTTGATCGACTTCATGGCCGGCGCGCTCGCGGTCCTGCTCGGACTGCAGGTCCTCGGTTGGTTCACGCTCCCGGTCGGCGTCGTGATCTACCTCTTCGAGGCCTCGCTGATCGCGGGGCTCCAGGCTTTCATCTTCGCGATCCTCACCGCCATCTACCTCGGCAGCGCCACGTCGCGGCACTGATGCGGGGACGACCGGCACTGCGGGCAGGCGCCGCCCTGCAGGGTTTGTAACACAATGTTACAATCTAATTCAGAACAGATATAGAGGCTCGAGCCGTGCCAAGAGAGCACATAACAAGGAGATCGACGTCATGCTGACCCACCTCTTCGCTTCGGCGCTGAATGCGCTCCATCCACTCGTCCTTGCGACCGGGAACGCCGAAATCGCCAAGGAAGGCCTCCGGTCTGTGGCTCTCGGCGTCGGCGCCGGCGGCGGCGCCGCGGGCGCGGGGGCGGGCATCGGAATGCTCTTCGGCAAGGTCATCGAGGCCGTCACGCGGCAGCCCGAGATGCGCGACGAGATCACCCAGATCCAGTGGCTCGGCTTCGCGCTCACCGAGGCGACGTTCTTCTACGGCCTCGTCGGCGGCTTCATTGCCTTCTTCCTTTAGAGTCCGTTTGAGCCGCACCACGTTCTCATGAGCATCTCGATCCTCGCCGCAAGTCAGTCATGGCTGATCACGCCCAACGTCGGGCTGATGATCTGGCTGATCGTTGTCTTTGCGATCTCGCTGTACATCCTCAACAAGGTCGCCTTCCCGCGCATCCGCAACGCGCTCGACGAGCGCCGGCGGAGCATCGACGAGGCGATCGAGTCCGCGGATCGCACGCGCGAGGAGGCCGAGAAGCTGCTCGCCGAATATCGCGAGCGGCTGCGAGAGGCTCGCGGCCAGGCGGAGGAGATCGTCATGCGCGCCCGGCAGACCGCGCAGGGACACGAGCGCGAGGCCCACGAGCAGGCGCAGCAGATCGCAAGCGAGGGCGCGGCGCGCGCGGCGCGCGAGATCGAGCAGGCGACGCGCAGGGCGCTCCAGGAACTGCGCGACGAGGTCGCTCAGCTGACGATCCTCGCCGCCGAGAAGGTGACGCGAAAGGCGCTCGACGAGGCGGACCAGCGGCGGCTCGTCGAGGAAGCGCTCAGCGAGCTCGACTACTCCGCGATCTCCAGCGGCGCAT
Organism: uncultured bacterium; assembly: GCA_963738355.1. GTDB lineage: Bacteria > Actinomycetota > Thermoleophilia > Solirubrobacterales > Solirubrobacteraceae > Palsa-744. The sequence continues at coordinate 423,819 of CAVTWF010000007.1, read as the reverse complement.
CGAGCGCCGCGAACAACTAGGGAGCGTCGAGGCGATGGAGGAGCTCGCCCGGATCTACAGCGATTCGCTGTTCGAGGTCGCAACGAAGGAGGGCAAGCTCGACGTCATCCGCGACCAGCTCGGGCAGTTCGCCGACGCGGTCCGGGAGAACCGCTCATTGCAGGTCTTCCTCTTCTCGCCGTACTTCTCGACCGAGGAGAAGAAGGCGGGGCTCGAGCGCGCGCTCGAAGGCACAGACGACGTGCTCATGCGCTTCCTCGAGCTGCTCGTAGAGAAGCACCGCATGCCCGTGCTCTTTCGCATCCGCGACGAGTACGACAGCCTGTGGGAGGAGGCCGAACGGCGGCTCGGCGTGGAGATCACGAGCGCCGTGGAGCTCGACGAGGCGACTGCGGCGGACGTCGCTGAGCAGATCGGCAAGCACACGGGACGGCACGTGGAGCTCCGCCGCCACGTCGATCCTGAGATCATCGGCGGCCTCGTCCTGCGCGTCGGCAACTCGATTCTCGACGCCTCCGTCCGCACCCGGCTCGAGAGCTTGCGCCGCCAGGTCGCGAGCGCGGCGTGAGACGAAGCTCGCGAGCACGAACCCCAACCACCCACTGAAGGACCGCCATGCAGATCAACCCCGATGAGATAACGACAATCCTCAAGAGCCGCATCGAAGGGCTCGACGCCGGCCCGGCAGAGCTGACGGAGGTCGGCACCGTGCTGTCCGTTGCCGACGGCATCGCGCGCGTCTACGGGCTCGAGAACTGCATGTCCTTCGAAATGCTCGAACTCCCGCACGGCGTCGTCGGCCTCGCGCTGAACCTCGAGTCCGACAACGTTGGCGCGGTGCTCTTCGGCCCGTGGGAAAAAACGGTCGAGGGCGACACCGTCAAGCGCACCGGCCAGCTGCTCGAGATCCCGGTCGGCGAGGAGCTGCTGGGGCGCATCGTCGATCCGCTCGGGCGGGCGCTCGACGGCAAGGGCGAGCTCAGGACCACGCAGACGCGGCCCGCCGAGTTCAAGGCGCCCGGCGTCGTCCAGCGCCAGCCCGTGACCGAACCGATGCAGACGGGCTGGAAGGCGATCGACGCGATGATCCCGATCGGCCGTGGCCAGCGCGAGCTCATCATCGGCGACCGCCAGACCGGCAAGACGTCGATCGCCGTCGACACGATCATCAACAACCGCGACAGCGGGATCATCAGCATCTACGTCGCGATCGGGCAGCGCATGTCGACCGTCATCGCGCTCGCGAAGACGCTCGAAGACGAAAACGCGTTCGAGCGCACGATCATCGTCGCCGCCCCCGCCGACGAGGCGGCGCCGATCAAGTACATCGCGCCGTACGCGGGGTGCGCGATGGGTGAGCACTTCCTCTACTCCGGCGAGCACGCGCTGTGCGTCTACGACGACCTCACCAAGCACGCCTACGCCTATCGCCAGATGTCGCTCCTGCTCCGCCGTCCGCCCGGGCGCGAGGCCTACCCAGGCGACGTCTTCTACCTGCACTCGCGGCTGCTCGAGCGCGCGGTGAAGCTCAACGACGATCTTGGCGGCGGCTCGCTCACCGCGTTGCCCGTGATCGAGACGCAGGCTGGCGACGTCTCTGCGTATATCCCCACGAACGTCATCTCGATCACCGACGGCCAGATCTTCCTCGAGCCCAAGCTCTTTAACTCGGGCGTGCGGCCGGCGATCAACGTCGGGATCTCCGTCTCCCGCGTCGGCGGCAACGCGCAGCTCACGCCGATGAAGAAGGTCGCAGGACGCATCAAGCTCGAGCTCTCGCAGTACCGCGACCTCGAGGCCTTCGCGCAGTTCGGCTCCGACCTCGACGTCGACACGCAGCGCACGCTCGCGCGCGGCGAACGCCTCGTGTCAACGCTCAACCAGGGCGAGCGCGAACCGCTTCCGCTCGCCGACCAGGTGGTGCAGATCTTCGCCGCGACCGAAAGCTTCCTCGACCGCATCAAGCTGGAGCGCGTCGGCGAGTTTCTCACCGAGCTGACCGAACGCATGCACGCCCAGCACGGAGATATGCGCGAGCGGATCGAAAAGGGCGAGTGGTCGGACGAGCTCCAGAAGGACCTGCATCGCGCGGTGAGCACGTTTGCCGAGGACTTCGGCTACGACCTCGACGAGGAAGGCCATCCGCTCGGCGACGAGGACGCCCCCGTCGCACGCCCCTCGCGTCCGCTCGAGGAGGCCGACGAAGTGGAGGGCGAGGAGCGCGAGCGCGCGGTCGAAACGGCCGCCGTCTGACCGGGCGCTATCTCGTCAGAGACGCGTAAGCCATGCCGGAGTCACAGCGCGACGTTCGCAACCGCATCTCGTCGGTGGCGAACATCCAGAAGATCACGCGCGCGATGGAGATGGTCGCGGCGGCGCGCCTGCGGCGCGCCGAACAACGCATCGCGGCCCTGCGCCCGTACGCGAACGCGATCGGGCGGATGACGCGGGAGACCGTGCAGGCGGCCGGCGCGAGCGTGCTCACGCTACCGCTGCTGCGCGAGCACGAGTCCGAACGACGCGTGGGGCTGCTGCTCATCAGCGGCGACCGCGGGCTCGCGGGGGCCTTCAACTCGCAGGTGCTGCGCGCGGGCATCCGCGCCGCCGCCGAGCACGAAACGGATGGCGGCGAGGTCGTCTGGTACGCGAGCGGGCGCCGCGGCGCGTCCTCGCTGACCTTCCGCGGCCACGAACCGCGGGGCGCCTACGTCGGGTTCTCCGACCGCCCCTCCTACGCCGACGCGCGGCGGATCTCCGATGACCTCACGAGCGCCTACCTCGACGACCAGATCGACCGCGTCGAGATCGTCTACAACGCCTTCGTCTCGCCGCTCGTGCAGGAGGTGCGCCGGGAAGTGCTCCTGCCGCTCGCAGCGGCCGCTGTCCTCGGTGGCGAGGATCCCGACAGGCCGCGCGAACACGAGGCGGCGGGTGCGCCAGCCCTCGTCGAGTACGAGCCCGAACCCGAACAGCTCCTGGGGCGGCTCGTGCCGGATTTCGTCGAGATCTCGATCTTTCGCGCCCTGCTGGAGTCGACCGCATCCGAGCACGGCGCGCGGATGACGGCGATGCGCAACGCGTCCGACAACGCGGGCGAGCTCATCACCGACCTCACGCTCGAGATGAACCGCGCGCGTCAGGCGGAGATCACGCAGGAGATCCTGGAGGTCGTGGCCGGTGCGGAGGGACTCGGCTAAGCTCCGGTGGGCTATGCAGGCAGGGTCAGCAACAGAGTCTGTACAGGAGCGCAAGTCGCCGGCTGCCGGCAACGGCGCCCGCAATATCGGCCGCGTCGAGGAGATCCGAGGCGTCGTGATCGATGCCGTCTTCCACGAGCGCCTGCCCGAGATCAACCACGCGATCGTCATCGAGCGCACCGCCGCCAATGAGGAGGAGGAGGCCCCGGGCATCAGCTCCGAGGCCGGGGGCCAGCTCCTCGTCTGCGAGGTCCAGCAGCATCTGGGCGACGACCGCGTTCGCGCGGTCGCGATGGACACGACGGACGGCCTCGCTCGCGGCGCGGAGGTGATCGACACCGAAGCGCCGATCACAGTCCCCGTGGGCGAAGTGACGCTGGGGCGGATCTTCAACCTGCTCGGCGAACCGATCGACCTCGGCGAAGAGCTCCCCGCGGGCGTCGAGCGGCGCAGCATCCATCAGCCCGCTCCGCCGCCGGAGGAGCTCACCCCCACCCAGGAGATGTTCGAGACGGGGATCAAGGTCGTCGACCTGCTCGCGCCCTACGCGAAGGGCGGCAAGGTCGGGCTGTTCGGGGGCGCCGGCGTCGGCAAGACCGTGATCATCCAGGAGCTCATCCACAACCTCGCGAAGGAACACGGCGGCCTCTCGGCGTTCTGCGGCGTCGGCGAGCGCTCGCGCGAGGGCAACGACCTCTGGCTCGAGATGAAGGAGTCGGGCGTGCTCGAGAAGACGACGCTCGTGTTCGGGCAGATGAACGAGCCGCCGGGCGCGCGCATGCGGGTCGCTCTCTCGGGCCTCACGATGGCCGAATACTTCCGCGACCAGGGCCAGGACGTGCTCCTCTTCATCGACAACATCTTCCGCTTCGTGCAGGCGGGCTCCGAGGTCTCTGCGCTGCTCGGCCGCATGCCCTCGCAAGTCGGCTACCAGCCGACGCTCGAGACCGAGATGGGCGGTCTGCAGGAGCGCATCACCTCCACGAAGACCGGCTCGGTCACCTCCGTGCAAGCGGTCTACGTCCCCGCTGACGACCTCACCGATCCCGCGCCGGCATCGGTCTTCGCGCACCTCAACGCGACCACGGTGCTCTCGCGCTCGATCGCCGAGAAGGGCCTCTACCCGGCTGTCGATCCGCTCGAATCGACGTCCACGATCCTCAAGGCGGACATCCTGGGCGAGGACCACTTCCGCGTCGCGAACGCCGTCAAGGAGATCCTCCAGCGCTACAAGGAGCTCCAGGACATCATCTCGATCCTCGGCATCGACGAGCTCTCCGACGAGGACAAGCTGACCGTTCAGCGCGCGCGCAAGATCGAGCGCTTCCTCTCACAGCCCTTCCACGTCGCCGAAGCGTTCACGGGCACGCCCGGCGCATACGTGCCGATCGCGGAGACGATCCGCGGCTTCGACGAAATCATCGAAGGCAAGTACGACGAGCTGCCCGAGCGCGCGTTCTTCCTGAAGGGCACGATCGACCAGGTCGTCGAGGACGCCCAGAGCGGCGCCCGCGGCTAGCCCGCGGGCAGCGAGCCCGGCAAGTGGCGCACGCGAAGTTCCCAGCCGAGGTGGTCACGCCCGAGGGCGAGGTCTTCTCCGATGAGATCGAAATGCTCTCGACGGTCACCACCGACGGCACGATCGGCATCCTCGCGCGCCACGAGCCAGTGCTCGCCATGCTCGAGCCCACCGAGCTACGGCTCTACCGCTCGGAGTCGGAGATCGTGCGCTTCGCGCAGGCCGAGGGCTACCTGCAGTTCCAGGACAATCACGCGCTCGTGCTCGTCGAGGAGGCGATCCGCCCCGAGGCGCTCGAGCGGAGCACGATCGAGACGAAGCTCTCCGACGCCCGCGCGGCCGAGGAGAGGGCGGCGGAGGGATCCGAGGAGCTGGCGCGCGCACGGCGCGACATCAAGCGCTACGAGGCGTTCCTCGCCGTCGGTGAGTAGCCCCGAGGGCGCGCATCAACGCAGTCCCGCCGCCGCGCACTACGAGCGCAAGCGTCCGGGGCCGCTGACGAGGCTCTTCAACGGCATGGTCGCCGCGCTCACGCGCGCGGGGTTGAGCGTCCTTGGCTCGCGCGTCCTCGAGGTCAGAGGCCGCAAGAGCGGCGAGCCTCGGCGCACACCGGTGAACCTGCTCGAAGTGGAGGGCGAGCGCTACCTCGTCGCGCCACGCGGCGATACCCAGTGGGTGCGCAACCTGCGCGCCGCAGGGGAGGGCACGCTGCTCGTGGGCAGGCGCCGCGAGCCCTTCGGCGCAGTTGAGCTCTCCGAGCAGGAGCGAGCGCCGATCCTGCGCGCCTATCTACGGCGCTGGGCATGGGAGGTCGGCGCCTTCTTCGATGGCGTGAGCGCGAACTCATCCGAGCAGGAGCTGCAGGAGGCGGCGTCAAAGCACCCCGTGTTCCGCCTGCGCTCGCGTGCGGACTCCGAGGGCTCCGTCGGCTGAGGCCCGACCGCTAGCCTTCCTCCGTTATGTCTGAGCGGGAGCCCATCGGAGTGATCGGCGCGGGCTACGTCGGCCTCGTGACGGCCGCGGGGTTCGCGGAGCTCGGCTCCGAGGTGTGGTGCGTGGACGTCGACGAGGAGCGGATCTCGTGCCTGCTCGCGGGCGAATCCCCGCTGTACGAGCCGGGGCTCCCGGAGCTCCTGAGCAAGCTCTCCGGCCGATTGCACTTCACCACGAACCTCGCCGACGCGGTGGCGCACGCACGCCTCCTATTTGTCGCGGTGGGCACGCCGCCGACGCACTCGGGAGACGCCGATCTCTCGGCCGTCCATCAGGTGGTGGACGCGATTCCCTCCACCGCATCGCCGGATGCCTGGCATGCGATCGTCATGAAATCGACGGTGCCCTGCGGCACCGGCGCCGCGATCAAGCGCTCGTTCGCAGAAGCCGGCACGAGCGGCGTCTCGTACGTCTCCTGTCCGGAGTTCCTCAAGGAGGGCTCCGCGGTGGCCGACTTCATGCAACCGGACCGCGTGGTCATCGGCGACGACGGCGACGCTGCCGGCGAGGCGGTGCTCGAGCTGTACCTTCCCCTGCTCGCCGCGGAGCATGGGGGCGCGGGGAGCGGAGCCCTCGTGCGCACGGACATCGCGAGCGCGGAGATGATCAAGCTCGCGGCCAACGCGTTCCTCGCGACGAAGATCTCCTTCATCAACGAGATCGCGAACGTCTGCGAGGAGACGGGCGCGGACGTCGTCGAGGTCGCACGCGGAATGGGGCTCGACGAGCGGATCGGCCCGAAGTTCCTGCAGGCGGGGCTCGGCTACGGCGGAAGCTGCTTCACGAAGGACGTGAGCGCGCTGAAGCTCCTCGCGGGGAACTCCGGCTACCACTTCCAACTGCTCTCCGCCGTGATCGAGGTCAACGAACTGCAGAAGCGCCGCGTCGTCGCACGGCTCCAGCGGCATCTCGGAGGGCTCGCGGGCAAGAGCGTCGCGCTGCTCGGACTCGCGTTCAAGCCGGAGACGGACGACATGCGCGGGGCCTCCTCGCTCGTGCTCGCGGCGCGCTTGCAGGCGGAGGGCGTGAACGTCCGCGCGGTCGACCCGATCGCGGAGGAGCAGGCGCGAAAGCTCATGCCGGCCCTCGATTACGCGCCGAGCGCGCTCGAGGCCGTGGCGGGCTGCGATGCCGTCGTGCTCGTGACGGAGTGGCCGCAGTTCGTCGGGCTCGACTGGCGCGAGGCGGCGAATGCGATGAAGGGCAAGCTCGTCATCGATGGCCGCAACGCGCTCGACGGCGACGCCGTCGAAGCCGCGGGCCTGGTCTACGAAGGGATCGGCCGCGGTGCCCGGCACGCGAAGCCCTACGAGGCCGCGCCGATCCCCGCCGCGGCGGGCGCGTAGCGATGCAGGCACTCATCCTCGCGGGCGGGGAGGGGACGCGCCTGCGTCCGCTCACCTCGACGGTCCCCAAGCCGGTCGTGCCGCTCGTGGACAGGCCCCTCATCTCCTACATGCTGGAGTGGACCAAGCGCCACGGCGTCGACGACGTGATCATGTCCTGCGGCTTCCTCGCCGCGGGGGTCCGCAACGTCCTCGGCGACGGCTCGGATTTCGGGATGCGCCTGCGCTTCGTCGAGGAGCCCGAGCCGCTGGGCACCGCGGGCGCGCTCAAGTTCGCAGAGCCGATGCTCGACGAGCGCTTCCTGATGCTCAACGGCGACGTCCTCACCGACATCGACCTGACCGCGCAGTTCGCGCAGCACGAGCTCACGGGCGCGAAGGCGACGCTCGCGCTCGTCGCGGTGCCCGACCCCACGAACTACGGCCTCGTGCGACTCGAGGAGGATGCCGCGGTGCGCGAGTTCGTCGAGAAGCCGAGCATGGACACGGTCGAGGAACGGCCGCCCACGGACGACCTCGGCGACAACATGATCAGCGCTGGCGCCTACGTGCTCGAGCGCAAGATCCTCGAGCACGTGCCGGCGAGCAAGAACGTCTCGATCGAGCGCGAGGTGTGGCCCCTGCTCGTGGGCAACGGGCTCTACGGCTACCGCGCGGACACCTACTGGCTCGACATCGGCACGCCCGAGCGCTACCTGCGTGCGACCTTCGACATCCTCGAGGGCAACGTCGAGACGGCCGTCCGCGAGCGGCTCGGAGACAGTTACCTCGCGGTCTCCGAGGAAGCCGACGTGGAGGGACGTGCGATCCCGCCCGCCGTTCTGGAACGCGGAGTCCACGTCGCGCGCGACGCGCACGTCGGGTCGCTCGTGGTGCTAGGCCAGGACGTGCACGTCGGTGCGGGGACGACAGTCGAGCGCTCCGTGATCCTCAACGGCACGGAAATCGGCGAGCACTGTCGCTTGAGCAATTGCATCGTCGCGGCGGGATGCCGCATCGGCGCGGGTACGCGGATCAGCGGCGGAGCGGTGCTGGGCGAGGGCGTGACCGTGGGGGCGGAGAACGTCATCACCAACGGCGCTCGCATCTTCCCCGGAGTCGACCTTCCCGACGGCGCGCTGCAGTTCTAAAGGACCGCGCAATGGACGAAGGACTGGCTCGCGCCGCTCGCCGTCGCTCGGGCCCGGACCAACCCATATGATGGTGCACGCTGGCCTGCACGAGGGGCTTTAAGACGATGAATGACGGCGCTCCCACAGCCACCACCGACCGTTCGCAGGGCGCGCTCTCGCGCGAGGCGATCAAGCAGGTCGACAGCTCCGACCAGCTCGGCGACACGCTCTCCCTCCCCGACCATCTGCACGACGCGCTCTGGCGCGTCGAGAGCGCAGCGCTCCCGGAGCGCGAAACGTCCGAAGGAATGGTCGTCGCAGGGATGGGGGGCTCGGGGATCGGCGGCGCTCTGGCGCGGGCGGCGCTGGGCGACCAGGCCTCGCGTCCGATGTTCGTGACACGCGTCTACGGCCTTCCGACTTGGACGACGCCGGAGACGACCGTGCTCTGCTGCTCCTATTCGGGCAACACCGAGGAGACCCTCGCCTGCTACGAATCGGCGGGCCTCCTCGGCGCACAGCGGGTGGTCGCGACTACCGGAGGCCGACTCGCGGAGATCGCGCGCGAGGACGGCGTGCCGGTGATACCGCTGCCGGGCGGCTTCCAGCCACGCGCCGCCGTCGCCTACATGACGGTCTCTGCGCTCGAGGTCGCGGCGCGCTGCGGCGTCGGCCCCCGCATGAGCACGGAGATCGACGTCGCCGCCTCGCACACCGAGCACCTCGTCTCGGAGTGGGGGCCCGATTCCCCCGAAAGCTCGCTCGCCAAGGAAATCGCGCGCGGGATGCTGGGGTCGATCCCGGTCATCGCGGGCGCGGGCCTCACGGCGCCGATCGCGTATCGCTGGAAGACGCAGATCAACGAGAACGCGAAGCAGCCTGCGTTCTCGAACGAACTTCCCGAGCTCGATCACAACGAGCTCGTGGGCTGGGAAGGCGCGCCCGACGTCGGACGGCTATCGGCGGTCTTCCTGGACGACTCCGACGCGCACCCGCGGATCAAGGCCCGCCTCGAGCTGACCGCTTCGCTGATCGCTCCCACCGCAGCCTCGAGCTTCCGCGTGCAGACGCGAGGGGAGACGGGGATCGAGCGGGTGATCTCGCTGGTGCTCCTGGGCGACCTCGTCTCGCTCTACCTCGCGGTGCTGCGCGGCGTCGATCCCGGGCCCGTGCACCTGATCGAGCGCTTCAAGGCCGAGCTCGCGAAGGAGTAGCGGTCGGGTCCGGTCGACTCTCCGCCGATCGTCCGGGCAGGCATGACTGGTCACAGCTACGACGAGGCGAATGCTTTCCAGCGCGCGATGAGGCGCTTCGGCGCGTCTGGGGCCGGCTCGTGGCTCTTCGCGCGCGTCCTTCAGCGCATCGACCGGCCGGTCTTCAGGGTGAGCGGCGGCCGCAATACGTTCACGAGCCTCGTTGCGGGCATACCTGTCGTGTGGCTCACGACGGTCGGAGCGCGCAGCGGCGCCGAACGCACCGTGCCGGTGCTCGGCTTGCCGACGGCCGAGGGCTTCGCGGTGATCGCCTCGAACTTCGGCCAACACTCGCACCCGGCGTGGTTCTACAACCTGCGAGCGAACCCGCAGGGCCGCGTTAGCGTGAACGGCGAGGCGTGGGCCTTCCGGGCCAGCGAGGCGAAGGGCGACGCTCGCGCCCGCATCTGGGAGCATGCGCTGAAGGTCTACCCCGGTTGGTCGCAATACGAGCGGCGCGCAGCCAACCGCACGATCGCGGTCTTCGTGCTCGACCCGGCCTAGGTCTCCCGCGATCAAACCTTGACACGCTCGTGGTAAGGTGGACCCGATGTCACGCCCGACGAGCGATGCCCTGACCATCAACGAGGCCGCGAAGACGACCGGGTGGTCGGCGCGCATGCTTCGCTACATCGAGCGCATGGGCCTCGTCGAGCCCGCCCGGAGCACCGCCGGCTACCGCCTCTACGGCGCACCCGAGCTGCAGCGCCTGCGCACGCTGCGCGAGCTCTTGCGGCGTTTTCACCTCGAGCTCGGCGAGCTCGGGTTCGCGTCGCGAATGCGCCGCGAGCCGCAGCTGGCAGCGGCCGTCGAGGACTGGCTCTCGGCGCCCCCGCAGCGCCCCGCCCACGTGCCCGCCTCGGCGTGGCTCGGCTACGAGCAGGACAAGCACCAGCGGCTCCTCGACGCAGCCGCGAAACCGCAAATCAAGGAGGCCGCATGAGCCCGACCGCCACGGTCACGGACGTTGACACCGACTTCAAGGTCGCCGACCTCTCGCTCGCCGACTACGGGCGCAAGGAGATCACGCTCGCCGAGCACGAGATGCCGGGACTCATGGCGATGCGCCACGAGCACGCCGCCGAGCAACCGCTGCGCGGCGCGCGGATCACGGGCTCGCTGCACATGACCGTCCAGACGGCGGTGCTCATCGAGACGCTGAGAGCGCTTGGGGCGGAGGTGCGCTGGTGCTCGTGCAACATCTTCTCGACCCAGGATCACGCGGCGGCCGCCGTCGTGGTCGGATCCGAGGGCACACCGGAGAGCCCGCAGGGCGTGCCGGTGTTTGCCTGGAAGGGCGAGACGCTCGAGGAGTACTGGTGGTGCACCGAGCAGGCGCTGCGCTGGCCCCACGAGGGGCAGGCCAACGGCGACGGCGCACACAGCGGCGGGCCGAACATGATCCTCGACGACGGTGGCGATGCGACGCTGCTGGTGCACAAGGGTGTTGGCCACGAGCAGGCGGGCGTTGCGCCGGATCCCCAGGAGGCCGACTCGGACGAGGTTCACGCGCTGCTCTCGCTGCTCGCGCGCTCGCTCGCCGAGGACCCGCGACGCTTCACGAACATCGCCGCCGATATCCGCGGCGTCACCGAGGAGACCACGACGGGCGTGCACCGGCTCTACCAGATGACGGAGGCCGGGGAACTGCTCTTCCCCGCGATCAACGTCAACGACGCGGTCACGAAGTCGAAGTTCGACAACCGCTACGGCTGCCGCCACTCGCTGATCGACGGCATCAACCGCGCCACCGACGTGCTCATCGGCGGCAAGGTCGCGGTGGTATGCGGCTACGGCGACGTCGGCAAGGGCTGCTGCGAGTCCCTGCGCGGCCAGGGCGCGCGCGTCATCGTCACGGAGATCGACCCGATCTGCGCGTTGCAGGCGGCGATGGACGGCTACGAGGTTCGCAGGCTCGACGAAGTCGTCGAGACCGCGGATATCTTCATTACCGCGACGGGCAACCGCGACATCATCACGGCCGAGCACATGGGCCGCATGAAGCACCAGGCGATCGTCGGCAACATCGGCCACTTCGACAACGAGATCGACATGGCGGGGCTCACGAGCCTCCCCGGCATCTCGCACATCGCGATCAAGCCGCAGGTCGACGAGTGGGTCTTCCCCGACGGCCACGCGATCCTCGTCCTCTCCGAGGGCCGTCTGCTGAACCTCGGCAACGCGACGGGTCACCCGAGCTTCGTGATGTCGAACTCCTTCACGAACCAGGTGATGGCGCAGATCGAGCTCTACACGCGCCCCGAGCACTACGAGAAGCGCGTCTACACGCTGCCGAAGCGCCTCGACGAGCGGGTCGCGCGCCTGCACCTGGACGCGCTTGGCGTGAAGCTCACGCAGCTCACGCCCGAGCAGGCCTCGTACATCGGCGTGCACGTCGAGGGCCCGTACAAGCCCGAGCACTACCGCTACTGAGCCGCGCAGCGGCGAGGCACGGTAGCGGCCGGGTGTAGCTGTGCCGCCGCGGCGAACGGCACGGGGCAAGCCCGCGAAGCCGCCCGCGCGTCGCCCGGGCGCGGCGAGCACGCGAGCGGGTGGGCCCTCGGCGGCGCGGGGCCCGGGCGAGGCGCGCATCGAGTGGGCGGCCGCGCAGATGCCGGTGCTCGCGCAGCTCGGCGAGCGCTTCGCCCGCGAGCGGCCGCTCGCGGGCACGCGCGTGGGTGCGTGCCTGCACATCACGGCGGAGACGGCGAACCTCGTGCGCGGCCTCGTGCAGGGAGGCGCCGAGGTCTCGCTGTGCGCGGCCAATCCGCTCTCGACGCAGGACGACGTCGCAGCGGCGCTGCGCGAGCGCGACGGCGCGGAGGTCTACGGCGCCCGCGGCGAACAGCCCAAGCAGCTGGAGGAGCACGTGCGCGCGGTGATCGAGCGCGAGCCGGACGTCGTGATCGACGACGGCGCCGACCTCATCGCGGGTATCCACGCGCTTCGCGCCGAGCATGCGGCGCAGATGTCCGGCGGTATGGAGGAGACGACGGCGGGCCTGCTGCGCGTTCGCGGGCTGGCCAAGCAGGGAGCGCTGTCGTTTCCCGTATTCGCGGTCAACGAGTCGCGCGCGGAGCGAAGCTTCAACGACCGCTACGGCACCGGCCAATCGACGGTCGATGGCATTCTGCGCGCGACGAACCTGCTCCTCGCCGGTCGCACGGTCGTCGTGCTCGGATACGGCTTCACGGGCAGGGGCATTGCGCTTCGTGCCCGCGGCGCGGGCGCGTCGGTCGTCGTGTGCGAGGTCGACCCCGTACGGGCGCTGGAGGCGCGGATGGAGGGCTATGAGGTGATGCCCGCGCTCGATGCCGCGGAGCGCGGCGACGTCTTCGTGACCGTCACGGGAGGGCGCGACGTCCTCAGCCGGGAGCACTTCGAGCGCATGAAGGACGGCGCGGTGCTCGCGAACGCCGGCCACTTCGATGTCGAGATATCGCTGCCGGACCTGCGCTCGCTGGCTCGCAGCATGACGCAGGCGCTGCCGCTGGTGGAGCAGTACGCGCTCGCGGACGGGCGGCGCTTGAACCTGCTCGCGGAGGGTCGCGTCGTAAACCTCGCCGCGGGCGAAGGCCATCCGGCGTCTGTGATGGACATCTCGTTCGCGATCCAGGCGCTGTGTGCCGAGCACCTCGTGCGCCACGCGGGCGAGATGGACGCCGCCGTGCTCGCGGTGCCCGAGCAGATCGACTCAGAGGTCGCACGCCTAAAGCTCGAGTCGCTGGGCGTGCGCATCGATACCCTCACCGACGCGCAGCGGCGGTACCTCAGCACCTGGGGATAACGCGCCGCTCCCGCGAAGGCGATCGCGCGCCGATCCTGTAGCTTGGCTTGCGATGAAGGCGATGGTCCTTGCCGCGGGCCTCGGCACGCGTCTGCGTCCCCTCACCTACGAGATCTCCAAGCCGATGGTGCCCGTCCTCGACCGGCCCGTGATGGCGCATATCCTCGACCTCCTCGACCGGCACGGGACGAACGAAGTCGTCGCGAACCTCCATCACTTCGCCGATGCGATCCGTGACTATTTCGGCGACCGCGTCTCCTACAGCTTTGAGCCCGAGCTCCTCGGGACCGCGGGCGGAGTCCGCAACTGCAAGGACTTCTTCGCGGGCGAGACGTTCCTCGTGATCTCCGGCGACGCGCTCACGGACATCGACGTCGGCGCGATGGCGGCGCGCCATCGAGAGGCCGGCGGGATCGGGACGCTCGCTGTCAAGCAGGTGGCGGACACGCGCGAGTACGGCGTCGTGTTGCACGACCGCGAAGGCCGCATCACCGGCTTTCAGGAGAAGCCCGAGCCCGACGAAGCGCTCTCGGATCTCGGAAATTGCGGCATCTACATATTCGAGCCGGAGATCTTCGACTACTTCCCGGAGGAGCCGTTCGTGGACTGGGCGCACGACGTCTTCCCGGCGCTGCTCGAGCACGACGTCCCCTTCTTCATCCACGAGGTGCGGGAGTACTGGAACGACGTGGGGTCGCTGGCCGAGCTGCGGCAGGGGACCTTCGACGCGCTGCGCGGCGAGCTGCGCCTGGAGATCGAGGGACGCGAGGTGAGCCCGGGCGTCGTGGTCGCGGGCGCCGGCGCCCTTCCGCTGGGCGCCGAGGTGGACGGCCCCGTCTGGATCGGGCGCGACGTCGAGCTCGGAGAGCACGTGCGCCTGACGGGGCCCGTCGTGGTCGGCGACGGCGCGCGCCTCGGCGAGCGCGTGCAGCTTCGCGACAGCATCGTCTTCCCGGGGACCGCGGTCGGCGCGGGATCGATCCTGATCGGCGCGATCGCGGGCCACGCCGGCATCGCGGCGAGCCTGCGTCCGATCCGCTGAGCGAGGACACGCGTTGGACACCGTTGGCGGCGCCGCCTACCATGGACTCCAGACGATCTCTCCCTGGCCAGCGGCCGGATGCCGCGGTCACCGACCGATTGGGAGGCGAAATGCAAATCGACTTCAAGGGCCGCAATGTGCCCGTCACGGACGAGCTGAGGCGCCACACCGAACGCCGTCTGGAGAAGGTCTCGCGACAGGTCTCGGATCTCGCTCGGCTCGAGCTCGAGATCTCCGAGGAGCGCAACCCCCGCGTCACCGACCGCCAGGTCGCTGAGGCGACGCTGTATCTGAAGGGATGCACGCTGCGTGCAAGCGACTCCTCGCCCGAGATGCTCCACTCCCTGAACCTCGTCGTCGACGAGCTCTCCCGCCAGGTCAAGCGCCACCGCGACAAGCGTCGGCACCGCCGCGAGGCCCGCGCCACCGGCGCACCCGAGCCTGGCGACGCGCCGGCGCCCCCCGCCGCCGAACCGCCGCCGGGGCTCTCGGCGGCCGGCTAGCGCGCTGTCGGACGCGAGCACACCCCACGTCGAGCCCGCCCTCGTGGCGCCGCTCGTGCGCGCGGCGCTCGCGGAGGACGTCGGCGGCGGCGACGTGACGACCGCTGCCACGGTGCCGGCGCAGGCGCGCGCACACGCCCTCATCCGCCAGAAGGCGCCCGGTGTCATCTTCGGCCTCGATCTGGTGGAGGCGACGTTCTCGGCGCTCGACGAGTCGGTGCGCTTCGAGCGCCTCGTGGAGGAGGGCCGCTGGCGCGAGGAGGGCCCCGTGATCGCGCTCGAGGGCCCGACCCGCCCGCTGCTCACGGGCGAGCGAACGGCGCTCAACTTCCTCGGCCACCTGTCGGGGATAGCGACGATGGCGGCGCGCGCAGTGCGCGCGCTCGAGGGCTCGGAGGTGGAGATCCTCGACACGCGCAAGACGACCCCGGGCCTGCGAGCGCTCGAGAAGGCCGCGGTGCGTGCGGGCGGGGCGGTCAACCACCGCAGCGGCCTCTACGACGCCATCCTCATCAAGGACAACCACATCGCCGCCGCGGGCGGCATCACGCAGGCGGTGCGACAGGCGCGCGCCGCCGCGCCCGAGCTTGCGGGCACGCTCGAGGTGGAGGTGCGCAACGCGCGCGAGATCGACGAGGCGCTCGCTGCGGGCGCGCCGCGTCTGCTGCTCGACAACATGGACGAGGCGGGGCTGCGCGAAGCGGTTGCGCAGGTGCGCGGGCGAGCGCGCCTGGAGGCGAGCGGCGGCGTCACGCTCGAGCACCTTCGGGGGATCGGCGAGACGGGGATAGACTGCATCTCCCTGGGCGCGCTCACGCATTCTGCGCCCGCGCTCGACGTCTCGATGATCCTGGAGCCCTTGTCTTGAAGCTCACCCAGGCGCCGCCGCCCGAGAAGCTGACACTGCCGCAGATCGGCGATCTGCCCAAGCCGGGGAGGCTCTCGAGCGCCGAGATCGCAGAGCTCCAGCGGGAGGTCCGCGAGCTCGCCGCCGAGCGCGAGGCGGTGATCCTCGCCCACAATTATCAGCTGCCGGAGATCCAGGACGTCGCCGACTACGTTGGCGACTCGCTCGGACTCTCGCGCAGGGCCGCCGAGGCGCCGGGCGAGATGATCGTCTTCTGTGGCGTGCACTTCATGGCCGAGACAGCCTCCGTGCTGTGCCCGCAAAAGACCGTTCTCATCCCCGACCCCCGCGCGGGCTGCTCGCTGGCGTCCTCGATCGACGCCGAGCAGCTGGCGGAGTGGAAGGAGCGCCACCCGGACGCGCTCGTCGTGATGTACGTGAACACGAGCGCGGAGGTGAAGGCGCTCACCGACTACTGCTGCACCTCCGCGAACGCCGTCGCGATCGTGCGCCACGTCTACGAGACGCACGGCGAGGACACCGAGATCCTCTTCGGGCCGGACATGTGGCTCGGCGCATACGTCGAGAAGAAGCTCGGGCGGCCGATGCACGTGTGGGACGGCGAGTGCCACGTGCACGCCGGCATCCGTCCCCGCGACATCGCGACCACGCGCGCCGCTCATCCGCACGCCGACTTCCTCATCCACCCGGAGTGCGGGTGCACGACGAGCGTGATGGAGTACGTCGCCTCGGGCGACGTGCCCGAGGAGGGCGTCCAGATGCTCTCGACGGGCGGCATGCTGCGCTACGCGGGCGAGGCGGAGCGGACCGCTGCCGAGCGCGGAGACGGCGGCGAGGCCGTGGTTGCGACAGAGGTGGGCATGCTGTACGGACTGAGCCGTGCTGCGCCGGACGTGACGTTCATTCCCGCGAACGCGGAGGCAACGTGCGCGTTTATGAAGATGATCACGCTCCCGAAGCTGCGCGACTCGCTGCGCGAGGAGCGCTACGAGGTGCGCGTGCCGGACGAGATCGCGCGCCAAGCGATCGTCCCGATCGAACGCATGGTGGCGATCGGCTGAGCCGGATCGCTCGCGGGCGCCGTCAGCCCGCGTTCAGTCGAATTCGGAGGCCTCGTGCGGGCCGACGCACGCGATCGCGAGCTTGTCCGGGATCTCCGCTGCGACCTCGCGCACCTCGTCGAACGTCACGGCGTCCAGCGCGCGGATCGCGGCGTCGGGGTCGACGTCCTCGCCGAAGATGATCGCCTGGTTGGCGGCGTGACGCGCGACCGCGCCGGTGTTCTCGAAGGCGAGCACGAGCCGGCCCGCGGCGTATGTGCGCGCACGCAGGAACTCCTCATCGGTCGGCCCGTCGACGCGCAGTTCGCTCACGATCTCGCGCATGCGCGTGTAGGCCTCGATGCACTTGTCCGACTGCAGGCCGGAGCTCAGCTGGAGGATCGCGACGTCGGCGAGCGTGTGGTCGGCTGCGTAGACGGAGTAGCAGAGTCCGCGCTTCTCGCGGATCTCTTCGAAGAGGCGCGAGGACATCGAGCCGCCGAGGAGCGTCGAGTAGACGGCGAGCGCCGCGCGTGCGCGCATGTCCGCGACGTCGACCCCTGGGCGGTAGATCATCCGCAGGTGCGACTGGTTGGTCTCCTTCGGCTCGACGAGCGTCTCGGGCGCAAACGGAAGCGCGGGCTCATAGGGCGCGGGCTCCGGTAGCGAGGGGAAGCGCTCGAAGAGCTCCACGAGCCCCAGCTCGTCCGGCAGGTGGTCGACGTTGCCTGCGAGGAACGCGCCGCCCCGGGCGCCCGACCAGCGGCGCTCGCGGAAGGCGACGATCGCATCGCGCGTGAACTCCCGCAGGTTCTCCTCGGGCCCCAGGACCGTACGCCCGAGCGGGTGGTCGCCGAACGCGGCACGGTCGATGAGGTACTCCGCGACGACGGAGGGCTGGTCATAGGCGCGGTTGATCTCCTGGATCACGACGCCGCGCTCGCGGTCGAGCTCTGAGGCGTCCAGGCGCGGCCGCGCGACGAAGTCGGTGAGCAGGTCGAGCGCCTCCGCGGCGGCCTCCGCGCGGACGGTGATGTGAAATGCGACGAGGTCGTGACTCGTGTACGCGTTCAGCACGCCGCCGAGGCGCTCGGCGGTGTTGTTGATCGCCTGGTGCGTGGGGTATTTCTCGCCGCCCTTGAAGACGAGGTGCTCGAGAAAGTGCGCCATCCCGTTCTCCTCCGGGCGCTCCGTGCGTGCGCCCGCGTCGAAGGCGACGAGGATTGTGAGCGCGCGCGTGCCGGGAATCGAGATCGAACGAACCGCGAGCCCATTGGAGGGCACGGTCGTGGTCGTGATCGAGCTGCTGGCGGAAGTGGCGGTCTCGGGCATCGGCACGGGGGTGTCTCTACGCACACTACCCTGACATTCGATGAGCAGCGATCCACCCCGCGAGGCCAGCCCGCCCGAGACCCCCCAGGACGCTGGCCCCGCGCCGTCGCCGCCACGCCGCGGGGGCGCGCCTGGGCGCGCGACGCGCGTGACGCTGATCGTCCTGCTGCCCGTGCTGCTGATCCTCGGAATCTGGATCGGCGGCCATCCGCGCGACCTGCCGGGCTTCATGCGCAGCACGTTCGAGGCCAACCATCAGACAGAAGTCACCGCGGAAGCGATCAACCAGATCGCCCACGACTACTACCGCCCGCTGAGCAAGAGCCAGCTTGCGAGCTCGTCGATCGCGGGCGCGGTCCAGAGCCTCGACGACCCCTTCTCGAACTACCTCTCGCCGTCCGAATACGGCACCTTCGCGACGAAGGGCCACTTCTCCGGCGTCGGCGTCGAAGTGGCGGCGCGGCCGCTCGGGCTGCTGATCGAAAGGGTCTTCGACGCGTCGCCCGCCGAACGCGCGGGGCTAAAGCGGGGCGACACGATCGTGGGGGTCAACGGCCGCTCGCTCAAGGGGCTCTCCGAGCAGGCTGCCCGCGCGCTGATCGTGGGGCCGCCGGGGACGGACGTCAAGCTGACCGTGAAGCAGGGACCCTCGACGCATACGGTGACGATCACGCGAGAGACGATCTCCGCGCCCGTCGTCGCCTCCGAAGTGCGCACGTTCCACGGCAAGAAGCTCGGCATCGTCGCACTCACCACCTTCGACCAGGAGGGCGTGCACGGCGAAGTCCGCGAAGCCGTTGAACACGTGCTTCACGAGGGTGCGCAGGGGATCGTGTTCGATCTGCGCCACAACGGCGGCGGGCTCGTGACGGAGGCGCGTCTGGTCGCGAGCATCTTCGTGCCACACGGGCTGATCGTGACGATGCGTGCGCGCACGCAGCCGACGCTGACGCTGAGGGCCACGGGCGGAGCGATCTCGCCGACGATCCCGATGGTCGTGCTCGTCGACCGCGACACCGCTTCCGCGGCGGAGATCGTGACGGCGGCGCTTCAGGACCACCATCGCGCGACCGTCGTCGGCACGCACACGTTCGGGAAGGGCGTCTTTCAGGAGCTCGAGCCGCTCTCCAACGGCGGCGCGCTCGACATCACCGTGGGGGAGTACTTCACGCCAAACGGTCGCAACCTCGGCGGCGGCGGCGTCAAGGAGGGAGCCGGCATCACGCCGGAAGTCGTCGTGGCCCCGACGGAGATCGATTCCGAAGCCGGCGTGAACGTGGCGCTGGAAACGCTCGCGAAGAAGCTCGGATGAGCACGACGGCGGGCGGGCGAGGTGGGCTGGTGATGGTTGCCGGAGCGCGCTGAGCGAAGCGGACCCGACGCGTGGGTGGCAGTGCTCGCGCGCAAGGGGCGCTTCCTGGTCGCGGAGCCGCTGTTCCCCGAGCCCGAGCCCGCCGTGGGGTCGCGCGGGCGCCGCCACGCGAGACAGGTGGTGATCGGGCCCGCGAGAGGCCGCGGGGCGGTGCGGGCGGCCGCGGGCGATCTCGTGCTCGTGCGGTCTCCCGCGCCCGGGCGCTCGGCGCCGGGGCGCGCACAGGTGGTACGGGTCATCGGCAAGCCCGACGTCGCGCGGGACGTGATCGAGGCTCTGATGCTCGCGAAAGGGCTGCCGAGGGGGTTCGACGCAGAGCTAGAGCGCGCCGCGCATGAGGCGCAGGCGGAGGTCGACCCCCACGACCCCGGAACGCACCGCACAGACCTGCGCGAGCTGCCCACGTTCACCGTCGACCCCGCGACGGCTCGCGACTTCGACGATGCGATCTCCGCAGAGCAGCTCGACGACGGGCGCGTTCGCGTGTGGGTGCACATCGCCGATGTGAGCGCGTACGTCCGGGACGGCTCGCCGCTCGACGAGGAGGCCTCGCGCCGCGGGACGAGCGTCTACGTGCCGGGCGCGGTGGAACCGATGCTGCCGGAGGCGCTCTCCAACGAGGCCTGCTCACTCGTGCCCGGGCAGGACCGCGCCTCGGTGACCGTCGAGCTCGTGCTCGATGGTGACACGACAACGAGCTCCACGTTTCACCGCTCGATCATCCGCTCGGACGCACGGCTCGAGTACGACCAGGTCGACCGGATATTCGCTGGCGCGGAGGACGCTCGCGGCCCGTGGGCCCCTGGATTGCAGGCTGCGCGCCGCGCGGCGGCGGCGCTCGAGGCGGGCAGGCGACGCGGCGGCGCGCTCGAGCTCGACTCCTTCGAGCCGGAGTTCGCGTTCGACGACGAGGGAGGCGTGCGGGTCGTGATGGCGGGGTTGGAGGGGCAGCCAACCGAACCACTGAGCGAGCTTCGCGACGAGCAGGAGGGGCTGCCCGACCGCGAGCAGGAAGTGCGGGCGCGCGCGAAGGTCTCCGAGTCGCGCCGCATGATCGAGCACCTCATGATCGCCGCGAACGAGGCGGTCGCGCGACATCTCGAGCAGCAGCGTGTCCCGTGCCTCTACCGCGTTCACGAGCGGCCCGAGCCGCAGCGGGTCGAGCGCCTCGTGGATCAGCTCGCGAGCCTCGGCGTGCCCACTCCGCCGGTACCGGAGCGCATGTCGTCCTCGCAGGCTGCGGAGCTCGTCGCGGCGGTCTCGGTGCGCTTGAGCGAGCACTTCAAGCAGGCGACGGCGCGCTCGGCCGAGCGCGCGCCCGGCTGGAGCGGACGGATCGCGCTCACGTCGCTGCTCTTGCGCACCCTCCAGCAGGCGTACTACTCGCCGCGAAACATCGGCCACGCGGGCCTCGGGTCAGACGCGTATTGCCACTTCACGTCGCCGATCCGCCGCTATCCGGACATCGTCTGTCATCGCGCCCTCCTCTCGACGCTTGGCGTGGGCGAGCGCGCGCCGCACGCGGCGGGATTGGGTCCACTTGGCGCGTGGTCCTCTGAACGCGAGCGCGACGCGATGATGATCGAACGCGACGCGGCGGACATCGCACGCTGCTTCGCGCTCGAGCGTGTGCTCTTCGAGGAGGGATTCGACGCGCACTTCCCCGGCGAGGTCACGGGGCTGATCTCGGGCGGCGCCTTCGTCGCGTTCGGCGGCGATCCCGCGAGCGGCATGCTCCCGCCGTTCGAGGGCATGGTCCCGGTGCGTCGCTTGCGAAGGCACAGCGGAGAGGAACGCGAGTGGTGGGAGCTGAACGAGGAGGGGACGGCGTTGCACGCGAGCTCCGGGCGCGCGCTGCGCCTCGCTGACCCGCTCCCGGTGCGCGTGGTGCGTATCGAGGCCGCGCGCGGCCGCGTGGAGCTCGCACCGGCGGCCGAGCGCTAAGCGACGGCGCCTCCCGCCGATCGAGGCCCGCCGCGGACGGGCCCGCCGCTAGGGTCAACCGCACGATGGCCAAGAAGAAGGGAGCGAAGCGCAAGGTCGCCGCCGGCGACATCGCATCCAACCGCTACGCGTCGCACAAGTACGAGCTTGTCGAGCGGCTCGAGTGCGGGATCGCGCTGCAGGGAAGCGAGGTCAAATCGCTGCGCGAGTCGGGTGCGCAACTGAAGGACGGGTACGCGTCGATCGAGGGCGGCGAGCTCTGGCTGAACGCCGTCCACATCCCCCCGTACGCGCCGGCCTCGCGCGAGAACCACGACCCTGAGCGCCGGCGCAAGCTCCTCGTGCACCGCCGCGAGCTCGAGCGGCTTGCCGTGCGCACGAAGGAGCGCGGCTTCACGCTCGTGCCGACGCGAATGTACTTCTCGGGATCACACGCGAAGGTCGAGATCGCGCTCGCGCGCGGCAAGACCCTCTACGACAAGCGTGAGAGCCTGCGCAAGCGCGAGCAGCAGCGCGAGATCCAGCGTGCGCTGCGCGACGCCGAACGCTGAGCGCGCGCTCTAGATTGAGCCGAGGTAGTGGCCGTTGCTGTAGAGGATGTGCGTCGCGTCCATGCCGACCACGAGCCCGATGATGAGCCCGATGTAGACGAGGCCTACGAGGAGGCGGTGTCGCTTCGCGACGCGGTAGTACGCAGCGGACTCGATCGTGCCCGCGTGCCGGTGGCGCCAGCGCTGCACGAGGCTGAAGCCCGCGATGACGATGATCACGAGCAGGAACGGGTTGTGCGTCGGAAGGGCGAAGAACAGGAAGACGAGCGCCCCGAGGCCGAGGAACCACATCCACGGCGCCATTGCGGCCATTGCGCGGCCGCCGTCAAGCGGCACGATGGGGATCAGGTTGAAGAGGTTCAGGAAGAAGCCGATGTAGGCGAGCGCGAGCAGGAAGTCGCTGTTGAGGAGCACGCCCGCAACCGCCACGCCGGCGGCGCCGAGCGAGCCGAGGATCGGCCCCGCGAGCCCGACGCGAGCCTCCGCGAGCGCGTTGTCGCCGAGCGAGCGCGCCGTGATGACGGCGCCCATGAACGGTATGAACATCGGCGCGCTGGCCTTGATCCCCTCGCGGCGCAGGGCGATCACGTGGCCCATCTCGTGGACGAAGATGAGGATCACGAACCCCGCCGCGAACGTCCATCCAAAGAAGAGCGAATACGCGGCTACCGACACGAGCGCCGTGCCGGCGGTCGCGAGGAGCTTGACGTTCGGCAGCGCGATGAGCAGCGCCTTCAGCGCCGTGGCGAACTTGGCAGCCAGCGCCGCGAGGCCCGCGAGCCCACTCGCGATGCGCTTGCGAATGGGGCCGCGGTCGCGCTGGGTGCTGAAGGGATCCCCGTTCGAGGTCTCCGGAGCCGCCGGGGGAGGGCCGCCGAAGCGCTCGTCGACTAGACCGGGCGCCGGAGGAGAGCCGGCAACCAGCCGTCCGGCAAACGCCGGAGCCTCGATTGGGGTCCACAGGGGCTCGTCACTCACAACTCCATTGTGGCACGCTCGATAAGGGCGGAATAAGCCCGGTAGGGGCTCGCCTGTCCGGGTTTCGCGAAGGCTCGGACGGGACCCTTCGCGGCCTTTTGCCGCAATATGCGGGGTGGCCTCCGCGCGGCCCTTGCAATCCCCCGGGAGGGCATCTAGGTTGCACCGCAGACGCGGCACCGGGCCGCAGAAGAGCGAGGCCGAGAGGTGTAAGGCCGCGCCACCGGAATTGACGGACTCTAGGGTCCGACGGCTCAGGTCCTCAGAGCGACCCGGAGTCGCGTCACTTCGTTGTTGGGTTGGTTTGAGCGGGGCCGCGCCCCGCAAGGTGGGCCAGGGTTCGTCGGCACGTTGCGTACCGCCTCGCCGTACCTCCGTGGTGACGAACTCGAAAGGGCCCGCGGGGCGCGGCCCCCTCTGCCGTGTGCCCACGGCAAAGCGCACGGCCCGACGGCGGTAAACTGGAGGAAACCCCTGGGGACGACAGGCTTCGACGAGGTCGGTTCGTGGGGGTGGTTGCGAGTCGAGGTCCCGGGCGGCCTCGTAAAACACCCGGAAACCAATAAGTGCGGGCTCTCATGAGCACGCCCTCGCTGCTTAGTTAGAAGCTAAGTGTGAGGTCTCGGCCCCCGCTCGCCTGCGGCGGGGAAGGCCGGGATCAGAAAGCAGGCTCACCCGGGGCGGAACGCTCCAGCTAATCCGGGGACACTCTTAGAGGAGCTGGTCCCCCACAACCCGGCCGGCGTGGCTAGTGGGGGACGAGAACAGAGCGCCGGATACGCTCGTAGAGGCCACCTTTCACGCGACCCCGGACGCGGGTTCGACTCCCGCCGTCTCCACTTTCCGACCGAAGTTACATAGACTGCGAGTCGATGGCAGAGGACGATCCTGCTCCCGTCGTTCCGGTGCCGCCTGTACGAACGTCGCTCAACTGGCGGAGTAGACCACCGTCACGTCGGCCTCGAGCTGGCACGTATTGTCACTGCTCTGCGCCTTGTGTGCCTTCGCTTTGCTCTTGTGCTTCCTGTGCTTCGCGGGGATCGGCGTCAGCTGGCCATTTGAGGCGCCGCCGGCCGCCGGCGCGCTCGCGCTGCCGGGCGCCGCGGCTCCAGGGATAAATCCCACGCCGCAGTAGCCGAGGTAGTCGTCACTCTGCTCGGTGAAGGTCTGCACCGAGCCGAGCGTCAGCGAGAGCTGCTGCGCGATCATCTGCGCCTTCGTTCGGGCGTCGCTGATCGCGGCTATGAGCGCCTGGTCATAAGCGGCCTGCTGCTGGCCGTCGGTGGCGCCTTCGGGTACAGACGCGCCACCGGTGCCGTTAACGCTTATCTGCTGGCCAGTCGCCGCGAGAGCCGTTCCCGACAGCGCGAGCGTCGCGATCCCTGCGAGTGCGACTCCTCTTATCCACATCATGACTCCTTTCGTTTCGGATGGTGCGAGCAGACTCGCACAGCGAGGCTACTCGGTGGCGACCTCAGGACCGAGAGCGTGATTGCCACAGCCCCTCAAGCGCACCAAGCTCCGGCCCCGGGAATCCCCCACCCACTTCGCTCGACTGCTTTGGCGACGGTTTGCACAACGCGCTACGAGCTGGACAGCGACAGGTGAAGTGTGCAGGGGCGCAAAAGATCAGGTGGTCTTCCCGACGCGATGATGATCGTGGTGGGCGATGATCGTGGCCATGGATGCAGCGCGCAGAGAACGCGCCAGTTCGCTGAGAGCGGGTCGGCTGGTCGTTGTGGCGATGGCGATTGGACTTGGTGCCGCAGGCGCTGCGTCGGCGTTCGCCGGGCAACGCTTTGCCACGCCGACGCGTGGTTTCACGATCGCGGCGACGCCCCCGCTATCCGAGCAGCAGAAACTCACCTCCTCCATTCTCGGGCCCGGCAAAAAGATCGTCCGCACCGGCTTCGGCTGGAGCGTGGCGGTCGCCGCAAACGGCGACACGGCGCTCATCGGCAGCTCTTCGTACAGAAGACCCGGGGCTGCGTGGGTCTTCGTGCGCAAGGGTTCCACCTGGACCGAGCAGCAGAAGTTGACCGCGCCCACCTCCGGCGCCGGCAAGAAGATCGGCCAAGCTGACTTCGGCTCGCGCGTTGCGCTGTCCTCCGACGGCGATACGGCGCTAGTCGGCGCCATCGAGGAGGACGGAGGTGCGGGGGCTGCATGGGTGTTCACGCGCAGACGCGGCGCCTGGAGCGAGCAACAGAAGCTGACCGCCCCCACGAGCGGTCTTGGCAGGGTGATCGGCCGCCAGGGCGGCTTCGGCGCCAGCGTGGCGCTGGCCGCGAACGGCGATGTGGCGCTAGTCGGCGGCTTCGGCGACCACGAGGACGTCGGGGCTGCGTGGGAGTTCACGCGCAGACGCGGCGCCTGGAGCGAGCAACAGAAGCTGACTGCTCCCACGAGCGGGGCGGGCAAGGAGCACGGCCACGCCGGCTTTGGCCTGAGCGTGGCGCTGGCGGCGAACGGGGACCTCGCGCTGATCGGTGCTCCCGCAGGCGAGGGCTACGCCCAAAGCGGTCCCGGCGCTGCGTGGGTATTCACTCGCATGGGCGGCGCCTGGACCTACCAAGACAAGCTGACCCCTCCTAGCAACGGCGGTGGCAGGGTCATCGGGAGCGCCGGCTTTGGCTCAGACGTGGCGCTCGCCGGGGACGGCGAGGTGGCGCTGATCGGGGGACCTTCCGATAACGGCGATATCGGCGCGGCGTGGGTATTCAGCCGCGGGGGCGCCACCTGGAGGTATGAGGTCAAGCTGACCGTCCCCAGCAGCGGCATTGACAGCGAGATTGGCGAGGCCGCTTTCGGCACAACGGTGGCGCTATCCACTGACGCGCACACGGCGCTGGTCGGGGGACCGTATGACAACGGTAATCTCGGAGCGGCGTGGGAGTTCGCCTTCCAGCCACCGCATCTCAGCAAGCCCGGCTACTGGACCGAAGGTGAGAAGCTCACGGCCCCAACCACGGGCGCCGGTTTGGAGGAAGGCGATGCCCTCTTTGGCGAAGCCGTGGCGCTGGCCGGCGACGGCGACACGGCGCTCATCGGGGGACCAAATGCACCCTCGGGCTTGGTCCATGGCACACCGGGTTCAGGCGCTGCGTGGGTCTTTGCTTCCCCTAAAACCCGCCATTAGCCGGACGTTTGCCCGATCGTCCGGTCGCTGGCGGTTTCACGCATTCCCGTAGAAGTGACGGTACTGCCACACGGCGTCTTGCTCGAGCTGTTTCTCGGACAACGACTTGGTTCTGAATCGATCGATCGAGAGCGCCGTTAGATCCAGCGGCGGTGCACCGTCGATGATCCAGGCCGCGAGTGCGTCTCCGATCGCGGGCGAGATTGAAAGGCCCGCCACGTTGCAGCCGCCCGCAATGAAAAAGCCGTGTGCCGCAGGCGCAGGGCCAATGATGTGGAGCCCATCGGCCGTCATTGTGGGTATTCCGCCGCGGTGTTCGCGAACGGTCGTGTTGAGCAAGATCGGCAGCTGTCGCTTGACCGTCTCGCCCAGGCGCCAGAGCACGTCCGCGTCGAGTTCCATGTCCTTGATCTGAAAGCTGCCGCCGAGCGCGTCCATGTCGAACTGCCGCGGGCCTTCCTCAAATCCGCCCCACAGCAGCCCACCCTCGTGTGGCCGCATGTAGACCGCCGCGTCCATGATGCGCACCATCGGCAAGTCCGCGTGGACTCCCGCCACTGGCTCGGTGGTGAATAGCTGGTGACGGGTCGGCACGATGGGAATCCGGATGTCGCTCGCCGCGGCCACTTGCCGCGTCCACGCCCCTGCCGCATCCACGACGACAGGTGTGCGAATCCGTCCCTTGTCGGTTTCGACGGCGCTGACCTGGCCGTCCTCGATCTGGACGCCCGTGACAGTGGTGCAAGGCATCAGCGTCGCACCTCGCGCCTCGGCACCGCGAGCGAAACCGATCGCAACCTGTGAGGGCTCGAAATACAGATCTTCACCGACGTGCATCACCGCGAGCACACCTTCAGGTTTAAGGAACGGATTGAGTCGATGCGCGGCCTCTGGAGTGATCAGCTCGACTTGCAGTCCTAGCCTGTGGGCGAGCGCGTACTCGTTCTCGAGCACCTCCACGTCCTGCGCGCGCCGCGCCACCTTGAGGCTGCCCGGCCGCCTCCAGTCCAACGGTTGCCCTGTGTCCTCGGTGAACCGCGCGAGCTTCGCGCTCGCCAGCTTCATCAACTGGATCATCAGCTCGCTGGCCCGCGCCCGGGCCGCCATGCCCGCTGCGCGCGGCGAGGTTTGCGATGCGAGCTCATGCTTGTCCACGAGGACCACGCCCTTCGCACCCCGCTTCACGAGATAGAAGGCCGTCGCGGCTCCGAGCCCGCCGGACCCGATGACGACCACATCGGCCTGCTCGATCATCTCATGCGGCGCATCCACGACTAAGGGCATTATTAGGGCTAGCGTCTTTATGCGAGAAGAACCAACTGAGTTTCGGGGGCTTGCGCTTCGCTGTCACAGCCTGCTCGCGGACGTGAGCCTCCACGATGTCTGGGCGATCCCTCTTCTCGGAGGCGGGCCCAACCGCACGATGTCCGATGTCCGCGCCGTCTCGTCGCGCGGCGCGTCAACCCCGAATCCCGTGGTCCACGGCCTGTTCGCGTTTCGGCGAGCGCTCGGGGAGCGTCTCGGATGGGATCACGAACGACGTGATTGGTCGGCAGGATCGTACGTTCATCACCTTACTGACGAGGACCGGGCACGGTCGCTTGTTGCTCCCGGGACGCGCGACGGCGCCTTCCGCACGCTCTATCTGTTCCCCGATGAGGCGCTCGCCGAGGTCCGCAACGCGACCGTGCACGCGTTCCTTGCCAGTGCTCTAGTGTCTCGCACCGGCGGCTACACGGTCTACTGGGCCATTTACGTCAAATCGGTCAGTCCTTTCACACCTGTTTACATGGGGATCATCGACCCATTTCGCCGCTACCTCGTCTACCCGGCGCTGATCCGGCAAATGCAGGCGGCCTGGTCAAGCGCTTACGGGTAGTGACTCGCGCGATGGCCGTCGGGACCGCACCGTGAAGATCGAGATGTTCAACGTCGGCTGGATCTCCTCCTCCGCGGCCGTGTGGCGCCAGGGCGAGGACCCTGACACGCGGATCCGCTTCCCAGTGCCCGCATATCTGGTGGAGACCGGCAGCGAGCGCATCCTCATCGACACGGGCCTCAGCCCCGCCGCGGTGGAGGACCCCGAGGGCTACTACGGGCGGCCCGAAGCCGGGCTCTTCGAGCTCGAGCTCGACGCGGACATCACCGCGCAGGTAGATGTGGGCACACTCACTCGCGTTGTGCTCACGCATCTGCACTTCGACCATGCCGGCGCCCTCGCGCTGCTGCCGAACACCGTGCCCGTTGTCCTCCAGCGGAGCGAGTGGGAGGGGGCTCACGACGCGGCGAGCGTGCGGCGCAACTTCTTCTACCCGCGCGACTACGAGGTGCTCGAGGACCGCGACGTCGTGCTCGTGGACGGTGACCACGACCTGCTCGGCGACGGGTCGGTGAGGCTGCTGCTGACACCCGGCCACACGCCGGGGCACCAATCCGTGATGGTTGGCGAGCGCCTCGTCCTCGGCGGGGACGTCGCCCATTTCAGCGCCACCCTGGACGACAAGCGGTTCCCGGCCTTCGCCGACGACTACTCCGCGCAAAGCCGCTCGGCGGATCGTCTGCGCCGGCTGAGGGACTCCGGCATGACCGTCCTTCCCGGCCACGACCCGGACGTCCTGCGACCGGGTCCGCTCGCGCCTTAGTCGAGTCGCGACGTCTCCTCAGCGAACTGCTGACCGCGAGAAGACGCGTATGGAGAGCCCCGTCCGGAGGGATCGACGAGCGCGTAGCGCAGCAGGGCGAGCGTGTGCGTCAGCGGCAAGAGCTTCGCGATCGTGGCGAGCGCGCTCGGCATCGCGTGAATCGGGTACAGCGCGCCCGCGAGGAAGAACGGCAGGATGCGCGACGGCGGGCGTTGCGCCGATGTACCCGACGCTGGCGCGATCCGACGTCAGAAACCGATCAGGATCGCGGCGATCGCCGCGATCAGCGCGAGCGGTGCCAGCTTCTCGCCCCGCTGCAACGCATTGATTGCCCGGCCGATCACGGGTCCGCCGGCGATCACGGTGAACAAAAGGCCCCATCCGCCAATGACGAAGGCGAGCGCAACGTAGATCGCGGCGCCGACAAACGCCTGGAACGACCGCTTGTTTCGTTCCCTCAGCGAGTGCTCGGAACCATCGATCGTAACGCCTGCGACCCTCATCATCGCCCCGGCTTCGTCGGCCGACATCCCGGCTTGGACGAGGCTTGGAGAGCTGGCGGCCCGGCTTGGGCCAGCCGCCGGACCCCCGCCAGGCGAGAGACCTGACTCCGGACTCACACCAGACGAGAGCCCCCCTGCCGCGCCCACGCCAGGCGAAACGACTGCAACCGCGCTCGCCGACGCCGCCGACTGAAGCGACGGCGTGGCGGTCTGCTGAGGCGCCGAAGCGGCGTGCGTGTGCTCGGTCCACTGGGTGCCGTCCCACCAGCGCAGGGTTCCTGGAGGCAAGTTGGGATCGGGGTGCCAGCCGGGTGGGTATATGGGAGGGCTCATGGGGTCCTGATCGTTGGTCTGAGGCGCCTCGGAGCAGCGCGTGGCCGCTCGCGAGCAGTATCGGCTGGGCGGATGGCGGCCTTGAGGGCGACACGCGCCCGCGGCAGCGGTCCTTGCAGCGGCCGCGTGTCGCGCCGTGCCTCCGTCAACCCCGGTGCCCGATCTGGCCTGCTGCGTAACCTGACGGCGTGCTCATGTGCGGATGCGAACACGAGCGCCGCAGCACGTGGCATAGCGGAGTGACGTGTCGGCGCTGAGAACCGCAATCACGGTCGTCTGGGTCGCCTTCTGGCTCTACTGGCTCGTCTCCGCAGCCGGGGCCAAGCAGGGGACGCGGACGCGGAGGATACGGCCGCCGGGCCTCATCATCGTCGTCATCGGTTTCGTGCTCGTGCGCGCGTTTCACACCAATGGGCTCGCCGTGGACAACCTGGCGCTCGAGGTGCTGGGGACGATCCTCGTCCTTTCGGGCCTTGGCTTCGCGGTCTGGGCGAGGATCTATCTCGGGCGCAACTGGGGGATGCCGATGACGCGCAAGGACGAGCCAGAACTGGTCACCTCGGGCCCGTACCGCTTCGTCCGCCACCCCATCTACTCGGGGATCCTCCTCGCGGTCCTCGGCACCTCGCTGGCAACCAACATCTACTGGCTGATCGCCTTCGCGCTCCTGGCCGTCTACTTCGTCTACAGCGCCCAGGTCGAGGAAAAGCTGATGGCGAGCTCCTTCCCCGAGGCCTATGCGAGCTACAGGGCGCACACGAAGATGCTCATCCCCCTGGTGCTCTAGGACAAACTGGTAATCGACGCTCCCGCGGCGCCGCCATGGGCTTTGGCTTCGGGAAACTACTGACGCGAGCAACGCCCGCGGGACCTCCTGCGGGCGCACGCCCGGTTGGAGCCATCGATGACGCTTCCCGACTTCTGCTTGATCGCTTGCAGAAGGGCTAAGGCACTGGCGCATAGCGCCCGATACAACTTTCGTGAGCGACGCGCTCGCCCCCACGTCGACGTCCACGCAACACGCGTTCTCCTGCGCGGTCACCGCGATGATCGTCGCGCGCGTGCGACGAGTGGCGGGTGAGGAGGCCGTCGCGCGGCTGCTCGCAGATGCGGGCAGCGAGCGCACGATCGAGTATCTCCAGGACGTGGGCAACTGGGTCGGGTTCGAGGAGACGATCGCGCTCTGGGAGGCCGGCGAACTGATCACCCACGACCCGAGCTTCGCGCGCCACGTCGGCGAAGACGGAGTGAAGGTGCTCGGCGGCACCGCGACCGCCACCGTGCTGCGCTCGCTGGGCTCTCCCGAGGAGCACATCCGACAGCTGAACGTCTCCGCGCAGCGTTGGAGCAACGCCGCCGAACTCGAGACTGTCGAGGTCCGTCCGGGCTACGCCGAAGTGCGCGCCGTTGCCGCGCCCGGCATCGTGCGCCACCGCCAGCACTGCGAATGGACGCACGGGATGATGAGCCTCGCGACCGTCCTCTTCGGGCTTCCGCCGGCGGAGGTCGATCACTCCTCGTGCCAGGCCATTGGCGCCCCCTTCTGCTGCTACGTCCTCACGTGGGATCCCGACGACGCGGCGGGCGACGAGAGCGAGCAGGTGGCGATGCTGCGCTCGCAGCTCGACTCGCTCGCGGAGCGCCTCGAGGGCGTGTTTGCCACGGCAGCAGACTTGATCCAAACGGGTGACCTCGACGAGACGCTGACGCGCATCGCGGATCGTGCGGCGCAGCAGGTGCGCGCGCCGAAGTATCTGCTCGCCGTGCGCCCGGCGCTCGACGGCGAGGTCGTCTGCCACCAGAAGGGATTGGACGACGAGGAGGCCGAGGCGGTTGCGCACCGCGTCTTCGGCGACACGGAGCTGCCGCCTCACTGGTGCGCGGCGACCGTTCAGTCGGGCCACCGCGAGTACGGTCGGCTCGTCGCGATGTACAACGAGGGCGCGGAGTTCTTCCCGCAGGAGCGCGAACTGCTCGAGCTCTACGCGCGCTACGCCGCGACGGCGCTCGACAGCGCGACGGCGCTCGTCGAGGCGGAGGAGAACCGCGACGAGGCGCAGCGCCGCCACGAGGAGGCGCGCGCGCTGCTCGACCTCGCTCGCACGCTCGCGTCCGCCGGCTCCACCGACCAGATCGCGAGCCGCCTCGCGGACGCGATTCCATCGGTCATCGACTGCGACCGCGTCGCGGTGTCGCTGTGGGACGAGGACGCGGGAGAGCTCGTACGGCGTGCCGCGTATTCGAACAGCGGCGAGGAGATGGCAACCGAGCGGTTCAAGCCGGAGGACATTCCTCAGCTTGCGGCGTGGCTCGAGCATCCTGATCCCGAGCCGTACTGGCTCGACCTCGAGACGAGCCCGATCAAGGAGCCGCTGCGCGAAGTCAGCGCGATTGCGTCCGTCGCCGTGCCGATCGCGACCTCGCAGCGCTTCCTCGGCACGGTGACCGTCTCGGTGCGCGAGAACGCCTCGCGCCTCGCGCCCTCGCCGGAGCTCATCGACCGTCTCTCCGGCGTCGTCGCGCACGCCGTCATCGCGCTCGAAAACGGCCGCCTCGTGGACCACATCACCCACCAGGCGCGCCACGACCAGCTCACGGGACTTGCGAACCGACTCGCCTTCGGCGAGCGCATCAGCGAGGTCAGGCGCCGCAGCAGCGACGCGTCCAAGCCGTTCGCGCTCTTCTACATCGACCTCGACCGCTTCAAGCCCGTCAACGACGAGTTCGGCCACGAGGTCGGCGATCACCTCCTGCGCGCGGTCGCGGAGCGGCTCTGCAACTGCGCGCGCGGCGGCGACACCGTCGCGAGGCTCGGCGGCGACGAGTTCGCGGTGATCGTGGAGGCGATCGACGACGAATCGCAGCTCGGCGCGATCGCCGCGCGGCTCGCGACCGCCTTCCAACCGCCGTTCGTCGTCGACGGCCACGAGCTCGCCGTGCAGGCGAGCATCGGCCGCGCCGTATGGCCGGTCGACGCTCCCGACGTCGAGGGCCTGCTGCGCGAGGCCGACGCGACGATGTACCGGGTCAAACGCGCCCGCGCGGGCGCGAACGGGAACGGCCGTGACGACGTACGCTCGCACGCGGCCGCCCCGGGCGACAGCACGCTGCGCTAGTCCGCGGGCTCCCGCTCACGAATCGCCGCCTAGGCCTAGGCGTGCTTCGCGCCCACGACGACGCGACAGCCGTGGTTCGGGATCATCGTCACGTTGCGCTGGCGGCCGATCTCGGGCGCCGGGTCCGGAGCGCTCAGGTCCGTTCGGCGCGCGATCGCTGCGAGCACGACACGCTGCTCCGCCATCGCCAGCTCCGCGCCGAGGCAACGCCTGATCCCGCCGCCGAAGGGCACCCACGTGTACGTGCCCGGCTTCGAGTCGAGGAAGCGCTGCGGACGGAACGCGTGGGGTTCGGGATAGACGTCGGCGCGGTGGTGCAGCGCGAGGATGCTCACCGCGACAGGCGTTTCCGCGGGAACGACGTAGTCGCCGAGGCGCCACGCCTGCGTCACGCGGCGCGCGACGAGTGGCACGACGGGGCGCACGCGCATCCCCTCCTGGATCGTCGCCTCGACGTGGCGACTCGATGAGTCATCCGTGTCCGAGCGGGCTGTGTCGCGCAGCTCGTCATACGCGCGGGGCGTCCGCAGGAGCCGCTCGAAGGTCCACGCAAGCTGGTTGGCGGTCGTCTCGTGGCCCGCGAGCACGAGCGTGATGAGCTCGTCGCGGAGCTCCTCGTCGGTCAACGGCTTGCCCGCCTCGTCGGTCGCTTCGAGGAGCAGCGAGAGGATGTCCCGCCGGTGCGCGCGCTCGCGCTCCGCACGGCGCTTCGCGATCGTCGCGTACAGCTGGCGGTCGATCAGGGCGTTGACGACGCGCAGGACGCCGCGCGCCTCCTCGCGACCCGCATTGCGCGCTTCGACGAGCAGCCACAGCGGATGCGTCGAGATGCGCGTCATGCGGCGCACGACTTCCCGCAGCTTGTACTCGCTGCTGCCGCGCTCCGGCTGCCCCTCGATGCCGAAGATCCCACCCATGATCACCTCGAGCGTCAGCGCCTGCATTCGCGGCGCGAGCGCGAAGGGCTCGCCGACGGGCCAGCTGCCGATCTCGCGCTCCGCGATCGCGGCGATCATCTCGACGTAGCGCCTCACCGCGTCGCCGTGAAATGGTGGCAGCAGCAGCTTGCGCTGGCGCATGTGCTGCTCGCCGATGAGCGTGAGCACCGAGCTCGGGCCGAGAATCGGCCGCAGCGGCGATGCGCCCGTGAGCGACGGTGCGTCCTCGGGCCTTGCGGTGAAGAGCGACCTCACGTGCTCGGGGTGCGAGGTCATCACCACCTTGTGCTCGCCGATGTCGAGCTTCGTCCGCCACACGTCGCCCATCCGGCGCGCGGCGCCGAGGTGGAACTCGAGCGGGTCCCTGAGGAACGTCAGCGACTGCTTGTAGGTGGGCTGGTCGAGCGCGGGCGGCGGGTGCGGCGCAGCGCCCTCAGCGGGGCCCGCTGTGGAGTCCGTCGGGCCCCCCGTGAGCGCGGTCGGCGGGGATTCGGTGCGCGTCGCCATCGAGAAGCTCCCGTAGATCGTACGGCGCTCGCCTTCGGGCCGCGCGCATGCATCCTCCTACATGCGTTGAGTGGGTCCAAGTCGGGTGTACGACGAGTGGGACTTGGTGACGCAGACCTGACGGCCCCGCGCAACCCCGCGGCCCTGAGCTAAGGGGCCGCGGGCACCACCGCGAGCGGCTCGTCGTCCGCCGGCAGATCCGCGGTCTCGAACACCGGGTCTTCCAGGCGCTCGACGCGCGCGAAGCGCTCGAGGAACGGCTCGGCCGTCTCGAGGAAGCCGACCCTGGGCGTGCGGTAGTGCATCGGAACGACCCACCGCGGCCGCAGGCGTTCGACGATCGCGTGCGCCTGCTCCGCATCGATCGTCGGCCCACCGCCCACCGGGAGCATGAGGAGGTCGATCGGGCCGAGCGCAGCAGCCTGCTCGTCACGAAGGGCGCCCTGCCCGAAGTCGCCGAAGTGGCCCACGCGCACGCCGTCGAGTGCGAAGACGAAGATCGTATTCGGCCCCCGTTCGGTGCCGGCGGCATCGTCGTGCTCGGAGGCGATCGCCGTCACCTCGCCGACCGGCGACTCGAGTCGTCCCGCCGTGGAGCGCAGGATCACGGGCTCACCGCCGATCGCCTCGACGCCGTTGTGGTCCGGATGCTCGTGCGTCACGAGCAGCAGGTCCGCGCTCACGCCGTCGATCGGCGGGTATTCGAACTGCACGCCGCGCCCCGCGAGGGACGAGAGGTCCGCGAACGGGTCGATCGCGACCGTGTGTTCGGGCGTGCTCAGGCGAAACGCCGACTGGCCGTACCACTCAACTTGCATGCTGCTCCTCTCGGATCGGAAATTGAGCGACCCTCGCGGCCACGCCGCCATCGCGCTCGCGGGCGGCGCTGACATCGGCGACGGACGCGCTGTAGTGATAGCGGCCCCCGCGCATCAGCGATGCCGCGGCAGCGATGAGGCATGCGACGATCGCGAACAGGAACGCCTCGTGCAGCCCGTTTCGAAACGGCGCTGAGATGAGGTGGGGGAAGAAGGAGCTGCCCGTCAGCGTCGCCTGGCTCGCCGGCGAGAGCGTTGAGAGCACGTGCGCGCCCACGAGGTGCTGGATCGGGTTGTAGCCGAGGAACGCCGCGAAGAGGATCGAGATCGGGGGCAGCGCGCCCACCCGCCGCGCGGCTGCGGCTGCGACGCCGTGGCTCTCGAGCCCAGTCGCCATCGCGTGCGGCAGCGTGCTCGCGAGGCCGAGGATCATCAGCGTGAAGAAGATCCCGACCGAGAGCACCTGCGCGGAGTTCTGGAAGGTCTGGTTCATGCCGCCACCCGCGCCGCGGTCGCCAGGCGGCAGGCTGTTCATGACCGCTGCGCGGTTCGGGGAGGCGAACATCCCCATCGAGACGCCGTTGAGCGCGAGCACGAGCGCGAACAGCAGGAACGGGAAGTCGGTGGGAAGCAGAATCAGCAGCGCGAAGCTGAGCGCCGCACCGAGCATGCCGCCGGTGGCAAACCAGCGCGCGCCGAAGCGGTCGGAGAGGTACCCCGAGAGCGGGCCCGCAAAGAGCATGCCGACGGTCAAGGGGAGCATGTAGATGCCCGCCCACAGGGGCGTTTCGGTGAAGCTGAAGCCGTGCTCGGGAAGCCATATTCCCTGTAGCCAGATGATCAGCATGAAGAGCAGGCCGCCCCTCGCGACGGCGGACAGGAAGGTCGAAAGCGTGCCGAAGGTGAACGCGCGGATCCGGAACAGGCGCAGGCGGAACATCGGCTCGGGCACCCTGCGCTCGATCGCGGCGAACGCGATGAGGGATGCGACGCCGGCGCCCAGGAGCGCGAGCACGCGGGCGCTGGCCCAGCCGGTCGCCGCCGAGCCGTACGGACGGATCCCGTAGGTCACCGCGACCATGATCAGGATCAGCCCGAGCGCGAACGTCAGGTTGCCCCACCAGTCGACGCGCCCGGGCTTCGGCGTCCCGCGTTCCTCGAGCTTGAGGTAGGCCCACACGGTGCCGAACAGGCCGACCGGCACGGAGATCAGAAAGACGAGGCGCCAGTCGATCGGCGCGAGCACGCCACCCAGCACCAGCCCGATGAACAGGCCGCTGACGCCGACGATGTTGTTGATTCCAAGCGCCATGCCCCGCTGGTTGACGGGGAACGCGTCGGTGACGATCGCCGCCGCGTTGGCCAGCAGGAACGCCGCGCCGATCCCCTGGACGACGCGAAAGGCGATGAGGTAGATCGCGCCGTCGGCGCCCGTCATCCAGTCCACCGTGAGCGCGAGCGAGGCGGCCGTGTAGACGACGAAGCCGAGGTTGTACATCCGCACCCTGCCGAACATGTCCCCGAGACGCCCGAAGCTCACGATGAGCACGCTCGTGACGACGAGGAAGCCGAGGATCATCCACAGCAGGTAGAAGCTGTTCGCCGGCACCAGCGGGTCGAGGTGGATCCCCCGGAAGATGGCCGGCATCGCGATCAAAGTGATGGAGGCGTCGAGCGTGGCGAGGAGCACGCCGAGCGTGACGTTCGACAGCGCGATCCACTTGTAACGGTCGCTCGCCGAGGATCTCACCGGCGCTGCTGCGGATTGGCTTCCGTTGCTGATCGGAGTCGTGTTCACAAGGTATATTATACAGGTAACCTGTTCAGTTTGCCTGTGTACCTGGTAGAGTCCTGAGAGATGCCAACCGCCGCCGCGACCACCTCGATAGACGTACCCAGAGTTGCGAGTGAGCTGCGCTTCGTGCTAGGGCAGCTGACGCGAAGGCTCCGCGCGGAGCATCGCTTCTCGCTCGCGCACGGCGCCGTTCTCGGCCGACTGGACCGGGAGGGCGCTCAGAGCACGAGCGACCTCGCCGCGAGCGAGCGTATGCGTCCCCAGTCGATGGCGCAAACGGTGAGCGAGCTCGAGGCGGACGGCATGATCTCTCGCCGCCCGGACCCCGCGGATGCGCGCCGCGCGCTGCTCGAGCTCACGGAGAAGGGACGCGGGACCCTCGAAGCGGACCGCAAGCAACGCGAGGGTTGGCTCGCGCAGACGATCGCCGACGGCTTCTCCGACCAGGAGCAGCGGACGCTCGCCGACGCGGTGCCGCTGCTGACGCGGCTCGCGAGCGGCTGACGCCGCCTTGCCGGATTGGACGATCCGCCCCGGCACGAGCGCCGACATCGACGCCGTGCTCGCGCTCTGGGAGGCGGACGGCGGCGAGGTGACGGTCACGAGCACGCGCGAGGGGCTCGCTCGGTTGCTCGAGCGCGACAGCGAGGCGCTGCTCGTCGCGGTGGCGGGCGAGCAGCTGATCGGCTCGATCATCGCGGCCTGGGACGGCTGGCGCGGGAGCTTCTACCGACTCGTCGTGCGACCTCAGCGGCGCCGCGAGGGGATCGCCAGCGCGCTCCTGCGTGCGGCTGAGCGCCGGCTGCAGGAGCAAGGCGCCGTGCGCCTCACCGCGATCGTGATCGACGGCGACCCTGCGGCGCTCGGGTTCTGGGCCGCCGCCGGGTACGAGCGCCAAGCCCGCCGCGCGCGTTTCGTGCGCTCGCTGCGCGAGCGCGTGTCGTAGGCACGCGGCGCGGCCGCGCGATCCGTCCACCTCCGGCGCGGACCAGGAAGGTCTCGCGGGTTCTGGCGTCATGGGTGGGTATGGCAAAGCGATCCACACAGGAAGGGACCTTCATGCGTCATTCACGGATAGACGGGCCGGCGCGCCGGCACAGGCGGCCGCTGGGCGCGGCCCGCGTGCTGGTAGCAGGCGCCGCCCTCGCATCGAGCCTCGCACTCGCGGCGATCGCGCTTGCCGCGAAGCCAGGCTTCGTCCTCTCGTCGTCGCACAGCTCGAAGCTCGGCGAGCAGATCGTCGTCGACTCCCACGGCGACACGCTCTATGCGCTCAGTCCCGAGACAGTGCATCACCTCCTCTGCAAGAGCAAGGAATGCCTCAGGTTCTGGCCGCCGTTGACGGTGAGCTCGCGGAAGGAGAAGCTCAAGGGCGGAGCGGGCGTGAAGGGCGACCTCGGCCTGCTGCGCCGCAAGCACGGGGTCTTCCAGGTGACGCTGCGAGGGATGCCCCTCTACCGGTTCTCCGGCGACAGCGCGCCCGGCGACACCAACGGACAGGGCATCAAGGGATTCGGCGGCACGTGGTTCGCAGCGACCGCGTCGCGATCGCCGAAGAACGCGCCTTCAAGCACGCAGCAAGGGGCGACCGGCGGAAACGGCGTCTCCGAATACCAGAGCCCGGGCACGCCCGCTCCGTCCCCGACGGGCCCGACGGGGGTCACGACGACGAGCAGCACGACCTCAACGATGTCCTCCTCCACCACGTCCACCTACTCCTACTGATGAGCGCGCTGCGATCGATCAAGCTGCTCGTGCCGATGCTCGCGGCGTCCACGCTGATCGCCGCATGCGGAAGCAGCGGCAGCACAGCACAGCACCTCGAGCTCGGCGCCGGCGAGCGCCGTGCCCGCGGCGCAGAATGGCGCCGCAACGAGCGCCGTCGTCAAGACGGCGTCGAGCTCGGCGCTCGGCAAGATGGTGCTCGTCGACGCGCATGGCATGACGCTCTACGCGCTGAGCGGCGAGCAGAACGGCAAGTTCATCTGCACGACCAGCGCTTGTGAAGGCGTATGGCACCCGGTGACTGTCGCCGCGGGCAGCTCGCCGAGCGGAACGGTCGGCTCGCTCGGGACGGTAATGCGTCCCGATGGCACCGAGCAGGTCACCTACAAGGGCATGCCGCTCTACACGTTCGCGCGCGATCAGGCGCCGGGAGAAGCCAACGGCGAGGGCGTCAAGGACGTCGGCACTTGGAACGCCGTCACGCCGAGCTCCGGGGAAGGCGAAGCGAGCGCGGCACCGAGCGGCACGTCAGCGGCGCCCTCCTCGAGCGGCGGCAGCAGCGGTGGTGGTGGTGGTGGCTACGGCTACTGAGCGCTCGCGACCGGGCTCGCGCTCGAGGCGGAAGGCAGAGACCGCTTGAAAGCCGAGTGCACTGTAGAAGCCGTCGGCAAGCGAGATCAGGTCGAGGCGAACGCCAGGGGTGAGGCGCAAGCACTCCTCCACGAGTGCACGTCCGATCCCCGCGTGACGCTCGGGAGCGGCGATGAGAAGGACCGTGAGGAACGCCTGTATGTGCCCGTCGGCGAGCGTTTGCGCAATACCGACCACGTCGCCGTCCCGATGCGCGACGAGCGCCAGCGAGCCGGGAGCGTTCAGCGCTACCCACGTGCGCTCTTCGTCGGCTGCGTAGCTTCGCCAGCTCTCGGCGGCGAAGAGCTCCTGCACTGCCGCGAGGTCCCCGCGGGCAGACCGTCGGATCTGCAGCGGCGCTTGTGCGCTGGAGGGCGCCACGGCCGGACCCGCCTACTGCGGCATCGCGTAGGCGAGCTCGATCGCGCCGTCGTCGAACGCGCGTTGCGATTCGAGCGTGAGGTGAAACGGCGAGCCGCCGCCGGGAGAGAGCGGGAGCCCCTCGCGCAGGAGGATCGGCAGGACCACGACCTCGAGCCGGCTCAGCGCGCCGAGTGAGCGGAAGGCGTCGATCGTCTGAGGGCCGCCGACGAGGTGCACGTCGCCGGGGAAGTCCGCACCGCGCATCAGCTCGAGCAGCTCTTCGGGGCTATCCGAGAACGCGACCTCGGCATCCCCGACCTCGGGCAGCGGGCGTGAGGTGAGCACGTACACGCGCTTCTCGGGCCAGGGCCACCGCGGGGCGCCAAGTGCGGGTTCAAATGTCGTGCGCCCCATCAGCACCGCGTCGCAGCCCTCGATGAACTGGGGATGGCCGTATGACTCGCCGGGCGCGAAGCCGGGCATGCTCAGAAACGCGGGCCGCCCGTCGGGCGTCGCGACGAACCCGTCGACGCTTACGCCCATGTGAGTTCGGATCTCCAAGGCGCGGACTCTACGCGCCTCGCCCGGAGAGATCCGTTCGAAGCAGACGCGTGGCTAGGAGCAGTTGATCGGTGCGAGCGCCGACTTGTAGTCGGCCGCGAGCGCGCTCAGCGCAGACTTGATCTTCGGCTCCGCACCCTTGAGCGCCGATTCCAGGCCCCCGGCGGGCAGGCTCGAGGCGACGCCCGAGGCGATCGTTGTGAGCTGGCTCTCGAAGGCATTCGTCGCGACTTGCACCTGTTCCTTGCGCGCGGGCGAGAGGTTCGGCTGAGCGTCCTTGATCTTCGTGAGCTGCTTGCCGATCGTTTCGAAGCTCGCCTTCGCTTCGCTGACCGTGTTCGAAGAGAGAGTCAGGCCCTGAAGCTTCGAGATCTGCTTCGAGATTTCACTGCGCGCCGAGCACACTTCCGCCTTCGCTTTTTCTTCGGCGGACTCGCCGCAGGCGGCAATGAGGGTCACGCTGAGCAGCAGCGCGACAACAGCCACTGGACGCGTCGGAGCCCTGAAAGTCGTTTGGATCTCGTTCTCCTGCCGTGCGTGGTAACGCAAGTGAAGGGAAGTCTACCCCGCAAGGAGGTGGCAGCTTCGGCGGGGTAGACTCGCGGGGACTGATGCTCGAACGCTCCTCGAGTCCCCGTTAGGCGTTGCGGCGGTGATGGCAACCTGGATCTTCGAGCCCGGGCACACCGAGGCGGAGTTCCGCGCGCGCCACATGATGGTGACGTGGGTGCGGGGGCTCTTCAAGGACATCCACGGCCAGCTCGAGCTCGACCTCGACCATCCGCTCGACGCGACCTACAAGGGCGAGATCGACGCGCGCGCGATCTGGTCGGGTCAGCCCGAACGCGACGCGCACCTGCGCGGCGCAGACTTCTTCGACGTCGAGCACCATCCCTCGATCACGTTCCAGGGAGGCTTCAGCGAACGAACCGGCGATACGAGCTTCAAGGGCAGCGCGGAGCTCACGATGCGCGGTGTCACGCGTCCCGTTGCGCTCGATGTTGAATACCTGGGCGAGTGGCGGACGCCGTTCTGGGTGGGCGACGAAAATCGCGGCGACATGCGGCGCATAGGCTTTCGCGCCGCCACGCGGATCAACCGCCATGACTTCGGCGTCTCCTGGCAGGACAAGCTCCCCGGCGGCGGCGTCGTCGTGAGCAACGAGATCGACATCGCGATCGATGTCGAGGCGATCCTGCTCGAGGACCTCGAGCGAACGGGCGCGATCGAGTACTACCGACAGTCTGACTAGCCCGGGCCGCTCCCGAGCGCGCGGGCGCCTTAGACGGTGTACCTGAGGATGAGCACGCCGGCGCCCACGGGCGTCGCCTCGGCGAGCTCGAGCGATCTCGGGCCGTGCGCGTCAGCGAACAGCCGCCTCCCGCTTCCGAGCGCGATCGGGAAGACCATGAGGCGCAATTCGTCCACGAGTCCACCCGATATGAGCGCGTCGACGAGTTGGCCGCTTCCGGCCACAAGGATGTCGCCCTCGTCACGGCGCTTGAGATCGCCCACGGCGTCCGCGACGTCGCCGGAGATCACGGTCGTGTTGTTCCACAGCGGCTCCTGGAGCCCCGAGGAGACGACGAACTTCGGCATGCTGTTCATCTTCTCCGCGAAGCCCACCTCGTCCGTCCTCGATGGCCACGCCGCGGCGAAGCCTTCATAGGTCTTCCTCCCGAGGAGTAGCGCGCCCGCTTCGAGCGTCTCATCGAGCTTGAACTTGTCACCCTCGGGGCCGCGGTCGAACTTGAATGCCCAGCCGCCGTGCTCGAATCCCTCGGCGCCGCCGGGGTCCTGCATCACGCCGTCGAGCGTGACGAACTCTGAAACGACCACTCTGCTCATGGTTGGCTCCCTCGATCGGATTTCGTAACACCCGTTTGACCTGGCGGACCCGGAGAACTCATCGCGGTGGCGCCAAGCGGGTCGCGG
The DNA here is from genome assembly GCA_963738355.1 of uncultured bacterium. Classification (GTDB taxonomy): domain Bacteria; phylum Actinomycetota; class Thermoleophilia; order Solirubrobacterales; family Solirubrobacteraceae; genus Palsa-744. The sequence goes on along the minus strand of CAVTWF010000007.1, from coordinate 381,977 downwards.
CGCTGAGAGTAAGATGGTGCGCGTGCCTGGTTGACGTTGACCGCTTGCATACGCGCTTTGGCCGCGTCCGCCGCCTCGGTGTAATACCACTGCGCGCCGAGCGCATGGGCGGGCCATGACCGCGGAGCTCGCGGTTCGCACGTCGGATGGGGTGACGCTCGCAGGCGAGCAGAGCGGCGAGGGCACGCCGGTGGTGCTCCTGCACGGGCTCACCGCGACGCGCCGCTATGTCGTGATGGGCTCGACCTTGTTGCAGCGCTCGGGCCACCGCGTGATCGCATACGACGCCCGCGGCCACGGGCGCTCGACCCCCGCTCCAGAGCGTACGGCGTACACGGTCGACCGGCTCGGAACGGATCTCTTAGAGGTCTTGGATGCCCGCGGTGTCGACCGAGCTGTTATCGCGGGCGCATCGATGGGTGCTCATACCGCGGTCTGGTTCGCACTCGCACATCCGGACCGCGTCGGCGCGCTCGCGCTGATCACGCCCGCACTAGACGATGACGCTCCGCGCAACCCGGCGGTGCTCGCGCGATGGGACGCCCTCGCGCAGGGGCTGCGGGAGGGCGGTGTCGAGGGCTTCATGGAGGTGTATGACACTTTGGCCGTGGCCGCCGCATGGCGAGGCACGATTGAGCGGGCCGTTCGGCAACGGATGCGTGAGCACGCGCACCCCTTGGCCGTCGCCGATGCCTTGGAAGTGGTGCCACGTTCGTCTCCGTTCGCGCGTATGGACGAACTCGCGCGCATAAGCGCTCCGACGGTTGTCGTTGCGAGCCGCGATGAGGCGGATCCGGATCACCCGCTCGCGGTGGGCGAACGCTACGCGCGGATGATCCCGGGGGCGCAGCTCGTGGTCGAGGACGCGCCGCCGCCGCTTCGGTCACCGATCGCCTGGCAAGGCGGGAGGCTCTCGAAGCTCATCGCGGAGCTCGCGGTTCAGGCGCGGTGACCGCCCCGGCCGAAGCCGGGGCGGTCTAGATGCTCGTCCATCTCCGCGCTACTTCGTACAGAGCACGAATGCAGTCACGGTCACCGTGCCGCTGCCCGAAGCGTCGATTGCCGTTGCCGTCCACCCGCCGGATTCGTTCGGCTCAGAGGTCTCGAGCGCCGCGAAGACTCCGGATTCCGAGGTCACGGTGGCGCCGCCGCCGACGAGGATCGACGAGCCCGGACACTTCTGGGTGGTCGTGAGGGTGCCGCGAGGAGTTAGCGACGCCGAGGCGGGGCTGCCGGCTACACGCCGAACTTCGGCGGGTCCGGTCGCGCCAGTGGAGCCGGTGGCGCCTGTGGAGCCCGACGCGCCGGTTACGCCCGTCGCACCGGTCGCGCCTGCACCCGTCGCGCCCGTGGCGCCCGAAGGTCCGGTCGCACCTGCGGCTCCGGTCGCGCCGGCTTCAGCCGTCGGTCCCGTCGGGCCTGTGGCACCGGTGGTTCCGGTTACGCCGGCGGATCCGGCGATGCCAGGCGTCCCTTCGGTACCGGTGGCGCCCGTCGCGCCTGTCGTTCCGGCGGCGCCGGTTGCACCGGTGACACCCGCTGCGCCGGTTGCGCCGGCCGGCCCGGTGGCGCCGGTTGAGCCTGCGGCGCCGGTTGCGCCTTCGGAACCCGTGGCCCCGGTGGCTCCGTTTCCGCCGGTTGCGCCGGTCCCAGTGGATCCGCGTTCGCCGCTTGCGCCCGCCGCGCCGGTTGCGCCGTCTCCACCCGCTGTGCCGGTTGCGCCGTTTTCGCCGGTTGCGCCGGTGGCGCCTGCGGAGCCCGTGGCGCCAGTGGGTCCTGTTGCGCCGGTGACGCCTTCGAACCCTTCAGGACCAGTGGGGCCTTCAGCTCCCGTGGCACCCTTTTCGCCGGTCGCGCCGGTCGGCCCCTCGGATCCCGTAGCGCCTGTTGCACCAGTTGCACCCGTCACGCCGCTGGGCCCGGTCGAGCCGGTAGCGCCGTCGGAACCCGTGGCACCGGTCGCGCCGTCTTTACCGGTCGCGCCCGTTGTCCCAGTGGATCCCGCGGCCCCCGTTGTGCCGGTTGGCCCTTCGAACCCTTCAAGACCGGTCGCTCCCGTGGCGCCCTTTTCACCGGTTGCGCCAGTCGGCCCTTCGGCTCCCGTTGCGCCGGTAGCCGGTTGCACCAGTTGCACCCGTCACGCCGCTGGGCCCGGTCGAGCCGGTGGCGCCGTCGGAACCTGTGGCACCGGTCGAGCCGGTGGCGCCTTCGGAACCCGTGGCACCGGTCGAGCCGTTATCGCCGGCCGCTCCGGTGGCGCCGGTCGAGCCGGTAGCGCCTGTTGCGCCTTCGCCCCCTGTCGCTCCCGTGGCGCCGTTGTCACCCGTTGCCCCGGCCGATCCCGTGGCGCCCTTTTCGCCGGTCGCGCCCGTTGAGCCGGTAGCACCTTGGGAACCGCTCGCCCCGGTGGCGCCTGCGGAACCGGTGGCACCCGTCACGCCGCTGGGCCCTTCAGCCCCGGTTGCGCCGGTCGGCCCTTCGGAACCCGTGGCACCGGTGGAGCCGTTATCGCCGGCCGCTCCGGTGGCGCCAGTCGAGCCGGTAGCGCCGGTTGCGCCTTCGCCCCCGTGTGCGCCCGTTGCCCCAGTGGACGCCCTTTTCGCCGGTCGCGCCCGTTGAGCCGGTAGCACCTTGGGAACCGCTCGCCCCGGTGGCGCCTGCGGAACCGGTGGCACCCGTCACGCCGCTGGGCCCTTCAGCCCCGGTTGCGCCGGTCGGCCCTTCGGAACCCGTGGCACCGGTGGAGCCGTTATCGCCGGCCGCTCCGGTGGCGCCAGGTCGCAGCCGGTTGCGCCGGTTGCGCCCGTGGCGCCCCCTGTCGCTCCCGTGGCGCCCTTTTCGCCGCTCGCGCCCGTTGAGCCGGTAGCACCTTCGGAACCGCTCGCCCCGGTGGCGCCTGCGGAACCGGTGGCACCCGTCGCGCCGCTGGGCCCTTCAGCCCCAGTTGCGCCGGTCGGCCCTTCGGAACCCGTGGCACCGGTGGAGCCGTTATCGCCGGCCGCTCCGGTTGCGCCGGTCGAGCCGGTTGCGCCGGTTGCGCCCTTCGCCCGCCTGTCGCTCCCGTGGCGCCCTTTTCGCCGGTCGCGCCCGTTGCGCCGGTAGCCCCTTCGGAACCGCGTCGCCCCGGTGGCGCCTGCGGAACCGGTGCGCACCTGTCACGCCGCTGGGCCCTTCAGCCCCGGTTGCGCCGGTCGGCCCTTCGGAACCCGTGGCACCGGTGGAGCCGTTTTCGCCGGCCGCTCCGGTGGCGCCGGTCGAGCCGGTTGCGCCGGTTGCGCCGTTCGCCCCCTGTCGCTCCCGTGGCACCAGTCGCGCCCTTTTCGCCGGTCGCGCCCGTTGAGCCGGTAGCGCCTTCGGACCCGGTCGCGCCCGCCGTGGCGCCTGCGGGAACCGGTGGCAGTGCCCGTCACGCCGCTGGGCCCTTCGGCCCCAGTTGCGCCAGTCGGCCCTTCAGACCCCGTGGCCCCGGTCGCGCCGTCTTCGCCGCTCGCTCCGGTTGCGCCAGTAGATCCGCGTTCGCCGCTTGCGCCCGTTGAGCCGGTGGCGCCTTCAGACCCCGTGGCACCAGTCGCGCCGTTTTCACCGCTCGCTCCGGTTGCCCCGGTGGCGCCTTCAGACCCCGTGGCTCCGGTCGCGCCGTTTTCGCCGCTTGCGCCAGTGGGGCCTTCCGGACCTGTAGCGCCAGTCGCGCCGGTCGCGCCTGTCACACCAGTCGGCCCTTCCGCCCCAGTTGCGCCAGTCGGCCCTTCAGACCCCGTGCGGTCCCGTTTTCACCGGTCGCACCGGTTGGTCCTTCCAGACCTTCGGGGCCGGTTGCGCCTTCGGGTCCAGTTGCACCCGTCACGCCCGACGCGTCCCGTGGGCCCTGTGACTCCACCGCCACCGCTAGGGCCAGTCGCGCCAGTTGCGCCTGTCGACCCGGTCGACCCGTCGAGCCCGTCGAGCCGCTCGACCCCTTCGAGCCGGTGGCTCCTGTCGCCCCCGTCGTTCCGTTGGACCCCGTGGCACCGGTCGACCCTGTCGGGCCGTTCTTGCCGGTCGGACCTGTCGGACCGGTCGGACCGCTCTTATGACAGTGACCGGGAGGGAAGAAGCCGCAATTGTTGTTGTTGTTGTTGTTGTTGTGCAGTTGCGGGCGGAGCCGCGAACACAAGTTGCAAGCTGACCATGGCGGTCAGCGCGACGAGTAGACCCGCGGCCATACGTGCGCGGGTGGCGAGGCTCATGGCCATCGCAGCGTGAGGTCGATGGGACGCGTCCGTGCGCTGTTGCATCAGGCTCCTCTTCTTTCGCGACTGGTGGTACTTGTCTGCAGCCGGCCGAGTTTGCCTCCTGCGATCGCTCCCGCCAATGGGTCGCGCGGCCGATCTTGCGTGCAGTCGTTGAACGCGCCGTTGTCGCCCGATTCGGGCGCCATCGGCGCGGACCGCGAGCGCGCACGCGTGTCACCGACACGAGGGACCGGTGGGCGGACGCTCGCTGAGATCTACTCGTACGTGCTCAGACGAGCGAGTCGCGCACCGCGCACACGGCGGCCTCGAGGCGACTTTCGACCCGCAGCTTCGAGAGGATGTTTGAGACGTGCTTCTTGACGGTGTGCGGACTGATCACAAGAGCCGTCGCAATCGCTCCGTTGTCATTGCCCTCGACGACGAGGCGAAGCACCTCCTTCTCACGCTCGGACAAGATCGAACCATCACGGCCGTTCTGTATCACCGCAGGAACCTCGCGCAGCTGTTCGAGGACCGCGCTCGCGACCCGCGGAGATAGGTGCGACTCACCCGCCGCACACGCTCGGACGCCTGTCACGATGTCGGCCGGCGGCGCGTCCTTGAGCACATAGCCGGACGCACCCGACAGCACCGCGGCCCTGATCTCCTGCTCTTCGGCCGAGATCGTCAGCACCATCACCTGCGTTGCAGGCACGACTGCCTTGATGTGACGAATCGCCTCCTCTCCCGACATTCGCGGCAGTCCCAAATCCACGATCGCAACGTCGGGAGGGCGAAGCCTCATGCGGTCAATTGCCGCCTCCGCGGTAGACGCTTCATCGGACACCCTGATTCCGTCCGCTTCGAGCACGTCACGCAGGCCGGAGCGAAACAGCACGTGGTCGTCCACCAATGCCACCGTGATCGCTCTGCCTGAGCCTCCGTCTCGCTGGTCGGTCACGCCCATGTCAGCACCGCTTCGCCAGCTCTCGCGATTGCTCGAGCAAGTGCAGAGCCGCCTCTCGGTCGGGAACCCGCAGCTTCCGCACAACCTCCGAGACATGCCTGCGCACCGTCGCCGGCGATATGCCGAGCCTCGTCGCGACCTGCGCGGTGTCGAGCTTCGCGCCCAAGAGCGAGAGCACTTCGGCTTCTCTCGTCGAGAGCTTGACGCGCCGACCGGCCGCGTCGTGCATCGCGCGGCCACCGCCGCGGCGCTGAAACTCGCTTACGAGTCGCGTTGTGAGCGTGCGCGGCAACGGCGCCTCACCCTCGAACACGCCACGGAGGGTCGCCGCGAGCCAAGTCGGATCGGTGTCCTTCAGGAGGTAGCCGCACGCACCCGCGCGCAACGCCCCGAAGAGGTCCTCATCCGTGTCCGACACGCTCAGCATCACGATCGGCATCTCCGGGAGCGCCTCGCTGAGCTCGGCTGCCGCGACGATCCCGCCTCCGGGCATGTGCACATCGAGCAGACACAGATCCGGGCGGTGTTCGAGCGCTGCGTCGATTGCGCTGCGAGCGTCCACGGCCTCGGCGACGATCCGCAGCTCCGAGTCTTCGAGCGCGAGCCTCACGCCGAGGCGCGCAGTCGGGTGGTCATCGGCGAGAACGATTCGCAATGTCTGGGCTAGGGGAGCTCGACCTCGATGACAGTGCCGCGGCCCGGAGCGGAGCGAAGCTCGAACCGTCCGCCGATGAGCTCCGCTCGCTCGCGCATGCTCGTAAGTCCCAGCCCACCGCCGCCGGCTCCCGCGGCGCTGACGTCGAATCCCACGCCATCGTCAGCGACGCTGAGCACCGTGCCGCGACGAGCGGGATGGACGCCGACCTGGATGCGGTGCGCATCGCCGTGACGTACCGCGTTATGCGACGCCTCGTGGACGATCCTCAACAGCGCGTTTTGAGAGTCCCTGTCCATTGCGACCCCCTCTACGTCGAGATCGACCTGCACCCCGAACCGCGAGTGAAACGTGTTCGCGACGCTCTCGAGCAGTCCGTCCAAGGCGTCCGGATTCGGCGCCGTGAGCATCGCGATCGTGGTGCGCGACTCCTGAAGCGCGCGTTCGGCGGCGGTTTGCAGGTGCGTGAGCTTCGCGGCGTCACTGTCCTCGACGCTCAGCTGCTGGGAGAGCATGCAAACGAAGGCGAGCTCTTGCGCGAGCCCGTCATGAATATCCCGCCCGATGCGCCGGCGCTCGGCAGCTGCAGCGCGTCTCGTGAGACGACGCTCGAAGAACGCGATCGCCGAGACCCCCGCGGCAACGATGAAGAGACACGCGAGGAGCGCGTACAGCGCGCCCGTGCCGATCGTCCCGACGTCCAGCGACAGTGCCGTGAGGTAGCAGCAGGCAAGGGTGACGAGCACGACCACGCTCGCCGGAGCGAGCCGCTCGATCGCGTGACCACCGCGAGCAGCGCGGGGCCGGCTCAGCGGCGATTCGATCGTTCCGACGCGGTCACCCATGTCCAGTGCTCGAAGGCCTCCCATTGCCACGTGGACTTCGTCTGCGCACGCGATCGCGCGAGCGCGTCATCGTAACAGCGGCGATTCGAGCCGAACCCCTGTTTTGGCGCCACGTGGACACACGTTCGAGCACGCGTGATGAGCTACCTCAGGGCGCCCGGCGTCCGCATATCCGTATAGAGACAAGAAACGACCGCCCCCGCAAAGCTGGGCGGGGACTACGACGGCTTCGGCTGTGCCCCGACGCCCTTGCAGGTCTGGCTTTCCGCCGCGGCCTTGTCGAGTTCGGGGCTGCTCACCGACGCGACGCCCGTCGCGAGCGTGAGCGGCGCGGTCTGCACGGAGTTGCGAATGCGCTTCGATTCTTCTTCGAGCACCGCATGATTGCTCAGCGAGCTCAGGTGCCCGACACGCGACTGCAGGCCTTCGAACGTGCCCTGCGCGCGCTCGAATGCGCTCACGAGTCCGGAGGCGACCTTCTGCCCATTGGCCACATCGGGCGTGCCCGCGGACCGCAGAGCATTCACGACGCCTTCGGTCTCCGCGACCGAGGTGCTCACGAAGCCTTCGAGGATCGTCTTGCCCTGGCTCGGAGTCGTGTGGGGGCCGATCTCGCCTTCGATCTGCGACGCGCGCTTCTGGATCCCGTTGTACCAGGAGGCGAGGGACGTGCACACCTGGCCGACGTACGTCGCCGCGCTAACGCTGCCGCCTTCGGGCTTCTTGCTGCTGCTCCCGCCGCAACCGGCGAGCATCGCGGCCGAAAGCGCGGCTGTGGCAAGCAGCCCTGCCGGCCCCCGAGCACTGTGACTTATGCGAAACACCGGGCGAGGATACAAGAACAGGGCTCACCAAAGACGCATATGAGCGCGCGGCGACACGTTCGACGCCGTCAGGCCGTGCCGAGGCTCTTGCAGGCGGGGCTTTCGCTCGCCGCCTTCTGCAGTTCCGGACTGTGCAACGTCGAGAGCCCGCTGCCGATGCTCGAGAGCGAGCTCTGGACCGAGCTTCCGACCTGCCGTGCCGCGAGCAGGAACGCCCGCGGGTCGTTCGTCGGGAGCGCGTTCACCTGGCCCTGCACGTGCTTGAGCGCGTTCGTCGCCTGTTCAAAGGAGCCCACCAGCGAGGACGCGATCTGGTCGCCGTTTGCGACGTTCGGGGTACCCGCGTTGTGCAGGTCGCTCACGACGCGTTCGGAGTCCGCGACGGAGCTGTTCATGAGACCTTCGAGCGCTTGCTTCGCGTGCGTCGGCGTGGAGCCCGGCTTGAGCTGCTTGCCGATTTCCGCGGAGCTCGTCTCGACGCTGTGAAGCCAGTTGCCAACGGAGGCGCAGACCTCGTTGACGTAGGACTCGGCGGTTGTCTGGCCGCTGCTCTTCTTGCTGCTCCCGCCGCAGCCGGCCAAGAGCATCGCTACCGCCAGCCCGGCGACCAGCCACCCTGCGGGCCTCGGATCGCGCACTTCGGCGAGCTTACAGAGATACGATCGCTCGCGCGATGACGCGCGCGAACACGACGCACAACCCCGCCACCTACAAGAGCGCGGGCGTGGACTACGCGACGCTCGACGCCGGCAAGCGCGACGCGATCGCCCACGCGCTCAGCACCTCCGAGCTGCTCGCGCGCCGCGGTGGGCACGCGCTCGATGCCTCGCGCGGCTCGCCCGCCTTCGTCTTCGAGCTCCGCGGCGAGACGTTCGCGTTCGTCGTCGAGGGCCTCGGGACGAAGTCGATCATCGCGCGCCAGGTTCAGGAGCAGCTCGGCGTCAACCGCTTTGCGGATGTCGCCTACGACACGGTCGCGGCGATCCTCGGCGATCTCTGCTGCGTCGGCGCGCTTCCGCTCGTCGTCGGCGCCTACTTCGCGACCGGATCCTCGGATTGGTACCGCGAGAGCGAGCGCGCCGAGGCGCTGCTCGAGGGCTGGCGCAGGGCGTGCGTGGACGCCGGCTGCACGTGGGGCGGGGGAGAGTCGCCGTCGCTCAGCGGGCTGGTCGCGGAGCACGAGATCGAGCTCGCCGGGAGCGCGGTCGGGATCGTGCCGCCAGGCGTCGGGCCAGTCCTCGGCGAGGGGCTGCGCGCCGGCGACGCGATCGTCCTCGTCGCCTCGAGCGGGTTGCACGCGAATGGGGCGTCGCTCGCGCGAGCCGTGGCTAAAGCTCTACCTGAGGGTTATGGCACCGCTCTCGGCAGTGGGCGGGCCTTCGGCGAGGCGCTCCTCGACCCCTCGCCGCTCTACTCGCCGCTCGTCGGCGCGCTGCTCGAGCGCGGCATCGTCCCGAGCTATCTCAGCCACATCACCGGGCACGGCCTGCTCAAGCTCATGCGCGCGCCGCAGGAGCTGAGGTACCGCGTCACGGCGCTGCCGCCCGTGCCCGAGGTCTTGAGCTTCCTCGTCGATCAGACGCGCATGGACGCGGCTGCGGCGTACTCCACGTTCAACATGGGCGCGGGGTTTGCCGTCTGCTGCGCGCCCGGCGCCGCGGCGGAGGTGATCGCGACCGCGGGTGAGCGCGGCATGCAGGCGATCCTCGGCGGCGCCGTCGAGCAGGGGCCGCGCGAAGTGATCCTCGAGCCCGTCGGCGTCCGCTACGCGGGCGAGCAGCTTCAGCTCGGCTCCGCGCGCGGATGAGGCGCCACTCGCGACTTCGCGTGCGCCAATTCCCGCCCGTAGTTGGTATTTTGCGGCGAATTCCACTACTCCAGCCCCCGAGGCGTGTTCCAGACGATTGTCGGGGACGCCTCCGGGTTGGTAGTTCGGGGTCGTCTCCTCTGCTCGGTACCACAGCGCCTCGCCTGCGGCCGCCGGGAAGAGGCCGACCTGTCCTGTCCTTTCCACCCATCCGGAATCCAAGAACTGAGGAGAGAATGCTGATTCGCAGTGCATCGACCCATCCCGCGGCGCGCGGCTTCGTGGCGCTCGGCGCGGTCCTCGCGGGCGTGCTACTCACGCCCGCGCTTGCCTCCGCCGCGCCGACCGTCTCGTTCACGGCGAAGATCGTCCCCATCCCGGGCTTCGCGCACACCGGCAACATCCTCGGTGCCGGCGCCGACGTCGAATCCGAAATCAAGATCAGCGGCACCGAATACTCCGGCGGCCCGCCCCCGATCACGCAGGTCAAGGGGTACTACCCGAAGGGCACGAAGATCAACACGAAGGGCTTCACCACGTGCGCGGGCTCCTCGCTGGAAGCGAAGGGCACCGCCGGCTGCTCGAAGAAGGCGGCGGCCGGTCCCGCGGGCGCGACCGAAGGCTTCGTGAGCCTCGGCGGCGAACGCGTCCCCGAGACGGTCGAGGTTTCGCCGTTCCTCGCAACCGGCGGCGGACTCGACTTCTGGATCGAAGGCAACTCGCCCGTGAAGATCGAAAAGCTCGCGAAGGGCAGCTGGAGCTTCCCGTCGTCTGGCCCCGTGATCACCGTCGAAGTGCCGCTCATCGAAACGCTCCCGGGCGCGCCTGACGCATCCGCGACAAACATCAAGACGAAGATCGGCGGCGCGCAGAAGAAGGGCAAGAAGGTCACCTACTACGGCACCGTCCCGAAGACTTGCCCCAAGGGCGGCTTCACCGGGAAGATCGAAGTGACGTTCCTCGGCGTTCCGAGCCCCGTCTCCGCCGAAGCCAAGGTGCCCTGCCCGACCAAGAAGAAGTAGCGCCCGCGCAGCAGGCGCGAAAACAGCACGATTGGCTTGTCAGCCGGCCCGCGGAACCCGCGGGCCGGCGGCTTTAAGCGCCTTGCGGCACGTCGAAGGAGCGCTTCGGTGCGCGCTGCGCGAGCGGCCCGGATCGTTCTCGAGGGCCTCAAAAGGGCCGCTGAAGGGCTCGAAGAGCCTGCATCTGCCGCTTCTCGGTGCCGCGAACGGGCGGGCGTGCAGGTAGCATCGGGAGTGTGCCACGAGGGAGTTTTGGGTCATCGTCGCGGCCGCACACGCGGTATTGCGCGCTCTCGCACGCTCCCCATCAGCGGACCGCCGGACGGAGGGACCGGCGTCTCCGAGTTGAAAAAGCCAATGGTCTGGAGGCAACAGCAGATCGGTATGACTTGAGTGCGCCAAAGGGTCTGACATAGGCGAAGGACAAGCTGTGGCGAAGGATCGGTGCTGACTTGACAACGCTGCCCTGGAAGCGCAACCCGAACGCATGGATCGCCGGCGCGGGCGTCTTGCTCTGCGCGGGCCTCATCGCCCTCATCGTCGTTCTCACCAGCGGCTCCTCGGACCCCTACCGCGTGCGGGCGATCTTCGACAACGCCGCGAACCTCACGCAGGGCGAGCAGGTGAAGGTCGCGGGCGTTCCCGTTGGGAGCGTCGAATCGGTCACGCCGACGCCGGAGGCGAAGGCCGCGGTCGTGATGAGCATCTCGAACGCCGGCTTCCAGGACTTCCGAACGGACGCCTACTGCATCATCCGACCGCAGTCGCTCCTCGGCGAGAAGTTCGTCGACTGCCGCCCCACCGAAGCGCATGCCGAGGGCGCCGAACCGCCTCCCGCGCTGAAGGTCATCCCCGAAGGGCAGGAAGGCGCGGGCGAGCGCCTGCTGCCGGTCCAGAACACCGCCAGCCCGGTCGACCCCGACCTGCTCACGGACATCAACCAGCTGCCCTACGCCGAACGACTGCGGATCATCCTCAACGAACTCGGCGTGGGCCTTGCGGGCCGTGGCGAAGACCTGCACGAAGTGATCGTGCGCGCGAACCCCGCGCTGCGCGAAACCAACCGCGTGCTCGCGATCCTCGCGAACGAGAACCGCGTGCTCTCGAAGCTCGCCGTCGACTCCGATCGCGCGCTTGCCCCGCTCGCCGTGGTGCGCAAGCGCGTCGCCGACTCCTTCGCCCAGCAGAACGCGGTCGCGACGGCGAGCGCCCGCCACGAAACAGCGCTCGCGCGCAACCTCGCGCTGTTCCCGCCGTTCCTCGAACAGCTCGGCCCCGTGATGGAACGCATACGCGCGTTCGCCGACGAAACGATCCCCACGTTCACCGAACTCGGCAAGGCGGCGCCCGCGCTCAACCGCATCTTCACCCAGCTCCCCGCGTTCTCGAGCAGCTCGACCGTCTATTTCAAGAGTCTGGGCAAGTTCGGCAAGACCGCCGGGCCGGCGCTGAAGGCGACCGAACCGCTGCTCGAACGCCTCGAGGTCCTCGGCACCTCCGCGCAGCCGTTCGCGAACAACCTCTCGTCGCTGCTCTCGAGCCTCAAGTCGACCGGCGGGATCGAGCGCTTCATGGACTTCATCTTCCTCGCCGCGGGCGCGACCAACGGCTACAACTCGCTCGGGCACTTCCTGCGCGCGGACCTCCTGAGCACGAACTGCGTCACCTACCGCGCGACCTTCAACAGCGGCTGCGGCGCGAACTTCCTTGGGTCGGGGTCGAGCTCGGCGAGCACGAGCTCCGCCGCCGCGAGGGCAAGCTCGATCCTGCAATCGTTGCCCGGCGCGTCCGGCGAAGGCGAAGCTCAGGACGAAGGCGGCTCGCAGGGCGCAGGGAGCACGCACGGGGGAAGCGAAGTGGGCGCGTCGCTGGAACACGTGCTCGCGTTCGTGAATGGCCGCAAGCATCCGTCCTCGGGGTCGCACGCATCGGCGCTCCTACTCAACTACCTGCTCGGCGAATGAGGGGCACCGTTGGCCGCCACTAGCCCTCCGAGGACCCCGCCGCCGACGCCGCGCTCGCGACGCCTGCGCCCCTCCGGCGGCCCACGACGCGTGGGAGCTCGGGTCCGCCCGCGCTGGCTCATCCCCGCAGCGATCGCCGTGGTTGCGGCGATCGTCATCTACCTGCTCATGAGTGGCTCCTCGGGGGCCGAATACCGGCTGCTCTTCTCCAGCGCCGAGCTCCTCGTGAAGGGCGATCAGGTGCAGGTCGGCGGCGTGCCCGTGGGGACGATCAACGAAATCACGCTCACGCCGCGCAACCAGGCGATGGTCAAGATCCGCGTCAACGGCTCACTCGTGCCGCTTCACCGCGGCACGAGCGCGGAAATCCGCGTGCCCTCGCTGGCGGGCGTCGCAGATCGCTACATCGCGCTCACGCCGGGGCCCAACAACTACCCCGCGCTGCGCGAAGGCGCGATCATCACGAAGACCTCGAGCCCCGTCGACCTCGACGAACTCTTCAACACGCTCAACCCCGCGACGCGCAAGGGGCTGCAGCAGGTGATCGAAGGCTTCGCGCTCGAGTACGCAGGAGTGGAAGGCGACGTGAACGCGTCCGTCCACTACTTCCCCTCGACGCTTCGCGCACTCTCGCACGTCTTCTCCGAACTCACGCGCGACGAAAAGACGTTCTCGAGCTTCCTGCTGAACGCCGCCCAGGCGACGAGCATCATCGGCTCGCAAAGCGAATCGCTCACGAACCTCATCGGCAACGCGGACACGACCTTCCGCGCGATCGGCTCCGAGCAGCGCGCACTCACGCGCGGCCTCACGGAACTGCCGAACACGTTCACCTCGGGAACGAAGCTCTTCAACGAAATCGGCCCGACGCTGACGGCGCTGACGCGCTTCGTGACGGTCTCCAAGGAAGACACCAAGCAGCTGCCGCTGCTCTTCGAACGACTGCGACCGCTGCTCAAGGAAGCGACGCCGGTGCTGCACGAATTCGGCGTGGCGATCTCCAAGCCGGGCCCGAACAACGACCTCACCGACGCCGCGCTCGCGCTGCCTTCGCTCGCGCGCACGCTCTCGAGCGCCTCGCCGCACACCGTGCAGGCGCTGCGCGAAGGCCTCCCGGACTCGGCGCTCTTCGCCCCCTACTCGCCCGACCTCGTGGGCCTCGTGCGCAACTTCGGCCAGGCGACCGCCTACTACGACGCCGACGGCCACTACGCGCACGTCCTGCCGTCGTTCGACAACTTCAAGCTCGGCGCCGAAAACACGCTCACGCCGACGACGCCGCTGCAGGGCATCGAAGGGCTCAAGACAGGGCAGCTCAAGCGCTGCCCCGGCGCGGCGACGGCGCCCGCCGCGGACGGCTCATCGCCGTTCACCGACAACGGCCTGCTCGGCTGCGACCCCTCGCAGGTGCCATAGATGGGATCTCGCCGCCAGGTCTCGATCGCGAGCAACCCGCTGCTGATCGGCGCGGTGACGACGCTGCTGATCGTCGTCGCCGTCTACCTCTCCTACAACGCGAACAACGGCCTGCCGTTCGTCCCCACCTACGACCTCAAGGCGGCGCTGCCCGACGCGGACGGCCTCATCAAGGGCAACGACGTGCGCATCGGCGGCACGCGCGTCGGGATCGTCGCGAACATCGTCCCCTACCAGGAACCGCGGACCGGGCGCTCGATCGCGATCGTCGAAATGAAGCTCCAGAAGAGCGTGCAGCCGCTCCCCGCGGACACCTCGACGAGCGTCCTCTCGCGCTCCTCCGTCGGCCTCAAGTACCTCGAATTGATCAAGGGCAGCTCGCCCCTGGCGCTGAAGTCCGGCTCGACGATCTCGATCGCGCGCTACCAGGAACCGGTCCAGTTCGACGAATTCTTCAACATCTTCGACAAGCCGACCCGCCAGGCGAGCCAGGAAAACCTCATCAACGGCGGCAACGGCTTCGCGGGCCGCGGGCCGAGCCTGAACGAAACGTTCCACGTGCTGAGGCCGCTCACGGAGAACCTGATCCCCGTGATGCACAACCTCGCCGCCCCGAAGACGGGGTTCGGCGAGCTCTGGCGCGCGCTTGACCGCCCCGCCGAAGAGACCGCGCCCGTCGCAGATGAGAACGCGCGCTTCTTTGTCTACCTCGACACCTTCTTCAGCGCCTGGGCGTCCGTGTCGCACTCGCTCGAACTCGCGATCGAGGGCGGCCCGCCTTCGCTCGAACAGGCGATCTACTCGTTCAAGCACCAGCAGCGCTTCTACGAAAACTCGACCGAATTCATGCGCCTGCTGCGCCCGACGGCGGTCGCGCTGCGCCAGGCCGCGCCGCCGTTCGCCGAAGCCGTGAGCGCCGGCATCCCCAACCTGCGCGCCGCGGCGCAGCTCAACCAGCGGCTCGAATTGTTCCTCGGCAAGCTGCGCGAATTCTCACGCGACCCCGTCGTCCTGGTCGCGCTCGAAGAGTTCACGAAGACGGTGCAGCTCGGGAACACTGTGCTCGCAGGGCTCGCGCCCACGCAGGCGACCTGTAACTACGTGACGCTCACGTTCCGCAACCTTGCGAGCCTGCTCGCGGAGGACATCGGCGTGGGGACGCTCGCGCGCGTGCAGGCCGTGCTCGGGCCCTCCGGACCAAACAGCGAGTCGGGACCGGCCTCGGCCCCCGCCGCGGGACCCTCGCCCGACCTCACGGTCTCCGGAGGCAATCCCGCCTACAACGACAACTTCCTGCACTACAACCCGTACCCGAACGTCACCGCGCCGGGGCAGCCGCCGCAGCTCTGCGAAGCGGGCAACGAGGTGTACGCCCCCGGCCAGGTCGTCATCGGCCACGCGGCCAAGACGACGAACAACCGCGAACCGACGAAGCGCGAAGAAAACCTCTTCGGCGAAAAGTACCCCGCCTCGACGCTCAAGGAACTGGGCATCTCGAAGGGGAAGAAGTGAGCACGAACGGCGGAAACGGACACGGCACCGCGCCCGAACGTTCGCAGGGGAGGATCATGCGCTACATACGCCGGCGCGACGAGGTCCCGGTCGCGGAGCTCCAGCGCCGTCGCGCCCCCCTGCGCAGGGCGATCTTCGTGCTCGTGATCCTCGCGGTCGGCGTCTACTTCGGGTTCACGAAGCACATCCCGTTCACGCACGGCTACCGCCTGCATGCGGTGTTCCCGACGGCGGTCAACATCTCGCCCAACGCTTACGTCCGCACCGCGGGCGTCAACGTCGGCAAGGTCACCTCCGTAAAGCGCATCGGCGAATACGGCGAAGTGACGATGGAAATCTCCAATTCCGGGCTGCCGATCCACAAGGACGCGACGGTCAAGATCCGCCCGCGCCTCTTCCTCGAAGGCAACTGGTTCGTCGAACTCCAGCCCGGGAGCCCCGGCTCGCCGACGCTCTCCTCGGGCTCGACGCTGCCGGTCACGCAGGCCTCCGACCCCGTGCAGCTCGACCAGGTGCTCGACGCGCTCAACACCGACACGCGCGCGAACCTCCAGGAATTCCTGATCCAGTTCGGCAAGGCTTACAGCGAAAAGCCGACACCGGCGGAGGACGCGGAACAGGAACCCGAAGACCAGGGGCTGACGGGCGCGCAGGCGCTCAACCGCGCGGCACGCCGCGGCCCGAAGGCGCTGAAGGGTGCCGCGATCGTCAACCAGGCGGTCGGCGGCACCCACGAACGCGACCTCTCGACGCTCATCGAATCGATCAAGCGCGTCACGGGCGCCCTCGACGTCCACTCGCAGGCGCTCGGCGAACTGTTCACGAACTTCAACACCTTCCTCAGCGAGTTCGCGAACCAATCCTCGAACCTCCGCGCGACCGTCGCGCGCCTGCCGGGGGCACTCCACAGCGCGACGAGCGCCTTCGTGGCGCTCGGCGCGGCGCTGCCCCCGCTGCGCTCGTTCTCGGAAGCGATCATCCCCGGGGTCGAACTGACCCCCGCGACCGTCTCGGCGTTCCTGCCCTGGATCGCGCAGACGCGCGCCTCGCTCGCGCCCAACGAGCTCGGGGGCCTCGCGAAGAGCCTGCGCGAAAGCGCGCCGCCGATCGCGCAGCTCACCAGCCAGTCGATCCCCTTCTACCAGCAGAACGACCTGCTCAGCCAGTGTCTCACGAACGTGCTCATCCCCGCGGGCAACGCGCAGCTGCAGGACGGCTCCAACACCAGCGGCCAGGGCGCGTTCCGCGAATTCTGGTACTCGATGGTCGGCGCGAACGGCCTCGGCCAGAACTTCACCGGCAACGGCCTCGCGGCGTTCGGCAGCCTCGTCGGGTCGGGTGGCTCGCTGCTCTTCTCGCGCGCGGTCGGTGTGATCGGCGCGAAGACGACGTCGAGCAGTGGCCTCGTCTCGCGCACCGCGCTGCCGCCGCTTGGGACGCGCCCCGCGTTCCCCTCCTCGGAGCCGCCGTACAAGCCGATGAGCACCTGCTACAAGCAGAAGCTCCCTGAATTCAATGGCTCGCTCTCCTCGGGACCCTCCGACTGATGAGCACGCCGCGCAACAGGACGCGTGCAAACGGCGGCGCCGATGCTCCGCGCCGCCGCGCGAACGGCGCGAACGGGGCCAATGGCGGGAAGGGCGCCAACGGGGGGGCGGCGAACGACAGCGGGCGCGGCATCGCGAGCCAGATCCGGCGCTACCGCGGCTCGTTCATCGCGGTGATCGGGATGATCGTGATCGCGATCTTCGTGGGCGGCTACGTGCTCTCGCAGGAGCGCCTCAGCCTCCCCTGCGGGTTCCCCGTCATCGGCACCTGCAACTTCACGCTGAAGGCGTACTTCCAGACGGCGCAGGCGCTGACCTCGGGGCAGGGCCAGGCGGTGACGATCGCAGGCGCGAAGATCGGCGAAATCGAGAGCGTCGAAGTCACGCAGGGCCGCGCGCTCGTGACGATGTCGCTGACGCCGAAGTACGCGCACATCTACCGCGACGCAACGATGCTCATGCGTCCCAAGACGCAGCTGCAGGAAATGACCGTCCAGCTCGACCCGGGCACGAAGGCCGCGGGCGAACTCACGAGCGGCGCGACGCTCCCGATCGAGCAGACCGCGGCGAACATCAACTTCGACCAGTTCCTCGCCTCGCTCGACGCGGAAACGCGCGCCTACCTGGAGGCGCTCATCAACGGCGCGGGAGAAGGACTGAAGGACAACGGCGCGAACCTCGCCGCAACCTACAAGCGCTTCGACCCGCTCGCGCGCAACACCGAAGAGATCACGCACGAACTGCAGCGCTACCACGCGAACATCGCGGGCTCGATCCACAACTTCACGCTGCTCCTGCAGGCGCTCGCAGAAGTGGAAAAGCAGCTCGCCGAACTCGTCCAGTCGGCGAACAGCAACTTCCGCGTCTTCGCCTCCCAGCAGCACAACGTCGAGCGCACGCTCGAACTGCTCCCGGGGGCGCTCTCGAAGACGCAGCACGGGCTCTCGAGCCTTACGAGCGCGGCGCACGTGCTGGGGCCGACGCTCACCGCTCTGCACCCGTTCGCCGCCGCGCTCGGCCCGGCGGAGCAGGCGAGCATCCCGTTCCTGCGCACGACGACGCCGATCATCAAGAACGAAATCCGCCCGTTCGCGCGCGAAGCGGAGCCCGTGATCGCGAAGTTCAAGCCGGCGCTGGGTAGCTTCGCCGCCGCGCTGCCGGGGCTCACGATGAGCTTCTCCGTGCTCAACGAACTCTTCAACGAGCTCGCGTACAACCCCGGCTCCAAGCAGGGCGGCTTCCTGTTCTTCGGGACGTGGCTCGCGCACGACATCAACAGCGTCTACTCGAACGCCGACGCGCACGGGGCGGTCGGCGGCACGCTGCCGTACTTCAACTGCGGCCTCCTGCGCGTGCTCGAACCGGCGGCGAAGACCGACCCCGAGGCGAAGCTCATCATCGGGCTCTTCAACTTCCCGCGCTTCAGCACGGAACCGGCGCAGAACGAAGCGATCTGCATCAGAGAGGCGAGCGAAGCGGCAAAGAAGAAGTAGATGCAGAAACGCGCCCCCACGCTCGCCAACCTCCTCGTGATCGTCGTCTTCGTGCTCGCGTGCTTCGGCCTGCTGCTGTTCCTCTGGGAGTCCTTCGGCGGGCCCGTGCCGCTGAAGCCGAAGGGGTATCGCTTCCGCGCGGACTTCCCGAATGGGTTGCAGCTCTCCGAACAGGCGGACGTGCGGATCTCCGGTGTGCCCGTCGGCCGCGTCGTGATCGTGAAGCCGAGCACGAAGGTCGCTGAGGGCAAGACCGAAGCGACGCTCGAAATCGAATCGCGCTATGCGCCAATCCGCGCGAACACAGACGCGATCCTGCGCCAGAAGACGCTCCTCGGCGAGACCTACGTGCAGCTGATCCCAGGCGCGCGCGGAGGCCCGTACATCCCCGACGAAGGCAAGCTCTCCGAAGACCAGATCAAACCCTCGGTGACGCTCGATCAGATCCTCTCGACGTTCAACCCGCGCACGCAGGCGATGTTCAGGCTCTGGCAGCAGTCGTGGGCGAACAGCTTCCGGGGACGCGGCGAAGACATCAACTCCTTCTTCGACTCCTTCGAACCATTCGTCGTGAACACGAACAAGTTCGTGAGCCTGCTCGCGGCGCAGGAAGGCGCGGTGACGGCGCTGATCCACAACACGGGCGTCGTCTTCAACGCGCTCGGCGGGCGCGACCGCGAGCTCGAAGGCCTGATCACGAACGGGGAAGTGACCTTCCACGCCGCCGCCGAAGCGAGCCAGGCGTTCGCCGCGGCCTTCCGCGCTCTGCCCGCGTTCGAGAGCTCCTCCACGACCGCGCTGCGCCAGCTCGACACGTTCGCGAACGCCGCGAACCCCTACTACGAACAGTTCCGCGCGACGGAGCGCCAGCTCACGCCCACGGTGCAGGCGCTCGTGCCGTTCTCGCCGGTCCTCAACCACTTCCTCACGAGCCTCGGCGGCTGGGCCAGCGCCTCCGAGCGCGGGCTGCCCGCGTTCGAACAGGTGCTCTCGCTGACGCAGCCGGTGCTCAAGGAACTGACGCCCGTGCTTCGCAACTTCAACCCCTTCCTGCAGTACCTCGGCACCTACGAGCCGGAGCTGCAGGCGTTCTTTGCGAACGCGACCGCGTCGAGCCAGGCGAACAACAACAACCAGAACGTGTCGTCGGCCGGCAGCGGCCCGCCGCCGCGCCAACACTACCTGCGTGCGATGAACGTGATCCTCCCCGAAAGCCTCGCGGTCTATCCCTCGCCCGTGGGCACGAACCGCGCGAACGCGTACCTCGCCGCCGGGGATCTTCGCCTCGCTGCTCAGCGGGCTGCCCGTCTTCAGCTCCGCCTTCTGTGCGAACTCCGCGCCGGCCGCGAGCGGGCCGCCAAACGAATACGTCTCCGAAGACACGCTCAAGCAGCTGCGCGGAGAACCCGTGGAAGTCGAAATCAAGGAAGGCAAGATCGTCGAACACAAGACCTTCCCGCCCGGCCAGCCCGTCGTGAACAAGCCCGGGCACGCCAACGAAGTCGTCGCGCCGGCCTGCAAGCAGCAGGGGCCGTTCACGGTCGAAGGCAGGACGAGCCAGTTCCCGCAGCTGCACTCGGAAGGGTAAGCGTGGGCTCGCCGGCGGCGGTCGATCCCCGTGCTACATACCATGATGTGAGAGCGATGCGAAGGGTCAGATCGTGAGCGAGCGCGAGCCGGGTACGGGCGAGAGCCCGATGGCCGATCCCGAGCGGACCGACGAGGGCGCGGCGGAGGGAAGCGTCGAGCAGCGCTACCGCGAGCTCGATGCGCAGGAAGAGGACGAGGGGCGCTGGTCGATCCGCCTCTTCGACGTGCACAAGCGCCTCGGCGGCGTCGCGGTGCTCGACGGCGTCGACCTCGACATCCCCGACGAAATGATCACCGTCGTGCTCGGCCCGTCGGGTACGGGCAAGAGCGTGACGATCAAGCACCTCATCGGCCTCATGTTCCCGGACTCCGGCGACGTCGTCGTGCACGGGCAGTCGGTGCCGCACCTGCCGATGCCCGCGCTGCTGAAGCTGCGCCAGCGGATCGGCGTGCTCTTCCAGGACGGCGCGCTCTTCGGCTCGATGGATCTCTACGACAACGTCGCGTTCCCGCTGCGCCAGCACACCGACCGCACGGAGGGCGAAATCGAAAAGATCGTCAAGGAACGCCTCGGCGACGTCGGCCTCGGCCACTTCGAACACCTCTACCCGAACGAGCTCTCCGGCGGGATGCGCAAGCGCGCCGGGTTTGCGCGCGCGCTCGCGATGGAACCGGACATCGTGATCTTCGACGAGCCGGACTCCGGCCTCGACCCGGTGCGCACCGCGCTGCTGTGCGAACTGATCCGGGAGATGCACTCGACCTACGGCGGCACCTACATCGTCGTCACCCACGACATCGCCTCCGCGCGCCGGATCGGCGACTACATCGCGGTCCTCTGGCACGGCAAGATCGTCCAGTCGGGGACGGCCGCGGAAATGTTCTCCTCCGAGAACCCCTTCGTCCGTCAGTTCCTGAGCGGCTCCGCCAGCGGCCCGCTCGGGATGGACTAGTTGCTGGGGCTCATCCTCACGAATCTCACGCGCCGCCGCGGGCGCACGGTGCTCACGGCCTTCGGCGTCGGACTGGGCATCGCGATGATCGTCGCGCTGCTCTCGCTCACACAGGGGCTCCAGAACACGGCCGCGGGCTTCATCCACCTCGGGGGCTCGGACCTCGGCGTGTTCCAGGCGGGCACCTCCGACCCCACGACATCCGTGCTGCCCGCGTCGCTGCCCGAACGCCTGCGCTCGAACCCCGCGGTCGCGCGCGCCACGTCGGTGGTGCTGCTCGTCGAAGGCGTCCGCGCCGACCCCGCGGCGGTCGTCTTCGGCGTGCAGGAAGGGAGCTTCTTCATGCGCAACCTCGTGCTCGTCTCCGGACACCTCCCCGGAGCGGGACAGGTCGTCGTCGGCGAACGGCTCGCGCGCGCACACAGGATCCACGGCGGCGGGAGGCTCGCGGTGAAGGGCCATCCGTTCACGGTCGCGGGCATCTACCACTCGGGCATCAACTACGAGGACTCGGGGGCGGTGATGGGACTCGCGCAGGCACAGGCGCTCGCGGGGCGCGTGGGCGAGACGACGCTCGTCGCCGTGCAGCTCGCACCGGGCAAGCGCGCGCAGAGCGCGGGCCGCGCGATCGAACGGGCCTTCCCGGGGACGACGGTGATCTCGGACCCCGAACAGGCGGTGCGCGCGGGCGCCAACGGCGCGCTCATCGACAACGCCGTCACGGCAATCATCGTGGTTGCGCTGATCGTCGGCGGGATCAGCGTCACGAACACGATGTTCATGGCGACCGTCGAGCGCCAGGGTGAGCTCGCGTTGCTCTCGACCGTCGGCTGGAGCTCGCTGCAGGTCGGCCTCCTGATCGTGGGGGAGGGGGTTGCGGTGAGCGTGATCGGCGCGGCATTCGGGCTGCTGCTCGGAGTGCTCGGCAGCCAGGCGCTCGTGAACGCGCTCGGCGTCGGCGCCTACATCTCACCCTCGGTGACGGTCTGGGCGCTCGTGCGGGGGCTCCTCATCGGCATCGGGATCGGCGTGCTCGGCGGCGTCTATCCCGCGTGGCGTGTCACGCGCATGCCGCCCCTGCGCGGCCTCGCTCGCGCCTGACCGCGCCGTTTGCCGGAACTATCGTCGGCTAGGGGTGTTCAAGCCTATGAACAACCACTCCTACCCAGGAAAGCACGGCGACGCTTTGCATTCACACAATCACAAGAACACACACTCTTCATATTCCGCGCGAAACACGCGCGGCTTGCGCGCGCGCAGGGCGCGCGCGATGCGAGCGCTCTGTGCGACGTTGATCACGGGCGCGGGGGTGGCCGCGCTGGCCGTGCCCTCGGTCGCCTCGGCGACGCCGACGGTCTCGCTGAAGGCGAAGATCCTGCCGATCCCGGGCTACAAGAACACCGGGAACATCCTCGGCGCGGGCGCGATGCTCGAAACCCAAATCACGATCACGGGCACCGAATACTCCGGCGGCCCACCGCCCGTGACGCAGGTGAAGGGCTACCTCCCGAAGGGCACGAAGATCAACACGAAGGGCTTCACGACGTGCAACGGCACATCGCTCGAAGCGAAGGGCACGGCAGGCTGCCCGGGCAAGTCGAAGGCCGGCCCGTCATCGCCCACGAACGGCTTCGTGAGCCTCGGCGGCGAACGCGTTCCCGAGACCGTGCAGGTCTCGCCGTTCCTCGCTTCCGGCGGCGGCCTCAATTTCTGGATCGAAGGCAACTCGCCGGTGAAGATCGAAAAGCTCGCGAAGGGCAGCTGGAAGTTCCCGTCTTCGGGCCCGGTGATCACCGTCGAAGTACCGCTGATCGAAACGCTGCCAGGGGCGCCCGACGCGTCCGCGACGAAGATCGTCACGAAGCTCGGCGGCGCGCAGAAGAAGAACGGCAAGGTCACCTACTACGGCCAGGTCCCGAAGAGCTGCCCGAAGGGCGGCTTCCCGGGCAAGGTCGAAGTGACCTTCCTGAATGCCGGCACCGTCACCGCTTCCACCAAGGTTGCATGTCCCTCGAAGGGCAAGAAGGCCTCAACTTCAAGCCACGGCAAGCACAAGGCGAAAGGACACGCCAAGCACCATGGCAAGGGCAAGGCCAAGGGGCACGGCAAGTAACCGGATCGCCTGACAGCCTCCCGCGTACGGTGGTCGTAGTGTCTCCTCCGACCACCGAGGCACGGTAGGCGCGACCGGTTTGACCCGATCAGCCGACGGCGTCCTCCTCCGGGAGGGCGCCGTTGTGCTATTTGCAGACGCGCGAGCTCATGCACGAGCGGCACGCACGCTGTCGCAGCCCTTGCCGAGCGCCGCAAAAGCGTTAATCGTCAGTCCTCCGGCAGCGCGGCCGCGAACTTCTTGAGCTTCTCCGGGTTGCGTAGCGGCCCGCCGTGTCCGAAGAGCACCAGCTCAGGCTCGAGCGCCGCGACCTTGCGAATCGATTTGCGGTTCTGCACGGGGTCGATCGCGAAGACGTCCGGGGGCTCGCGCAGGCCGGGGATACCCGTGAGGACGTTCATGTTGTTGAGCACGTCGCCGGCGATCAGCACGCGGTCGGACTCGCGCCAGAACGAGATGTGGCCGCGCGAGTGACCCGGGGTGTCGAGCACCTTGAAGCCCGCGACCTCGTCGCCCTCGTGCAGCGCCCGGTCCACCAATTGCGGCGCGCCCACCCACCAGCGCTCCTGGACGCTGCGCAGCCACGAGGGCGCCTTCTCGGCGACCACCGCGCCGGGCGTCTCCATCGCGGCGACGTCCTGCTCACCGCACCAGAGGGGAATCGAGAGCCGCTGGCAGACCGCGTGGCTCGAGCCCTGGTGGTCGGGGTGCACGTGGGTGAGCGCGTGCGCGCTTATGTGCACGCCCTTTATCTGTCTGAGGATCCGCCGCTCGGCCTGGCGCGTGGCGGCGTCGATGAGGACGTCTCCGGCGACGTAGACGTTGATCGCGTTGGGCGGGAAGCCCTTGAGCATGTAGAGGTCGTCGGCGAGCTTCTTCATCGCGACGAGCCGCGAAGGCGCCGCTCTACCAGTGCACGCCGCGCGTGAGCGTCGCCATCGCGATCTGCTCGAACGTCGCGCGCTCGTCGTGCTCCCGCTCGCCGCGCGCCGCCGCGGACTCGGGGAAGACGCGGTAGCCCATGTGGAGGATGCGGTCGACGGCCTTCGGCGCGAGCGCGGAGAGCACTTCGCTCGTCGTGCCGAGCCGCGTGCCGATCTGCTTCGGGTGCGAGCGCAGCGCCTCGCAGATCATGTCCGCCGCTTCCTCGGGGGAGAGCGTGGGGAAGGCCTTGTACATCTTCGTCGGCTCGATCATCGGCGTGCGCACGAGCGGCATGTGGATCGTCGTGAACGTGACGCCGTCTCCGATCACCTCCGAGGCGACGACGCGCGTGAAGGCGTCGAGCGCCGCCTTCGAGGCGACGTAGGCGGAGAAGCGCGGAGGGTTCGTCTGGACGCCGATCGTGGAGACGTTCACGATGTGCCCGCGGTGGCGCTCGCTCATGTGCGGGAGCAGACCGAGGATCAGCCGGATCGCGCCGAAGTAGTTGAGCTGCATCGTGCGTTCGAAGTCGTGGAAGCGTTCGTAGCTCAGGTTGATCGAGCGCCGGATCGAGCGACCCGCGTTGTTCACGAGCGCGTCGATCGCGGGCTGGTCGGCGAAGACGCGCGCGAGCAGGCGGTCGATGTCGTCCATGTCGGAGAGGTTCGCCGCGTACACGTACGCCGTGCCTCCGCGGGCGACGATCTCCGCGCGCACCTCCTCGAGGCGCTCGACGTCGCGGGCCACGAGCAGCGGCACCCCGCCGACGTCCGCGATCTTGCGCGCCGTCTCGCGCCCGATGCCGGACGAGGCGCCGGTGATGAGGATGTGCTTGCCCGCGACCGCCTCCTGGAAGGTGCGGCCCGGGTGGGCGGGCATGTCGAGCTCGTGCTCCCAGTACTCCCACAGCGTCTGCGCGTAGTTCGCGAGCGCGGGCGGGCGCTCGAAGCCCGAGCCCTCGAGCAGGCGCCGCGTCTGGCGCGTGTCGAACTCGGGCACGAGCGTGATGTTCGCGAGCACCTGCTCGGGGATGCCGAGCTCGCGCAACGCCACCTGGCGCGCCTGGCGGAACGGGGGCATCTGCGAGAGCAGCGAGAGCGGCCCCGTGGGGACGATGTCGATGAGGCGCTTGTCGACGCTCACGGCGAGGTGCGGGCCGTGCGCAGCGGAGGCGAACTCGTTGATGACGTCGTCGACGCGCTGGCCGCTCGGGTCGACGAGGTGGAATGCGCGGCCGTCGAGCTCGTCCTCGTGCGCGAGGTGCTCGAGCGTGTCCGCGACCCAGTCGACGGGGACGATGTTCGTCTTGCCGAGGTCGAGCCCGACGAGCGGCACCCACTCGGGAAGCACGCGCGAGAGGCGCTGGATGCTCTTGAAGAAGTAGTAGGGGCCGTCGACCTTGTCCATCTCGCCCGTCCGCGAGTCGCCGACGACGACCGCGGGGCGGTAGACGCGCCAGGGTACGTAGGGCTGTTCGCGCACCAGCCGCTCGGCCTCGAACTTCGTGCGGTGATACGGCGAGGGGAGCTTCTGGCCGACGTCGAACATGCTCTCGGTGAAGCGCCCCTTGTAGGTGCCCGCGACGGCGATCGAGGAGACGTGGTGAAGGCGCCCTGCGTCAAGCGCGCGCGCGAGCTCGATCGCGTGCGTCGTCCCCGCGACGTTCGTGTCGGTGTTCAGGCGCGAGGACGCCGTCATGTCGTAGAGCGCGGCGACGTGGAAGAAGTGCTCGATCGTGCCCCGCAGCTCGGTCACGGCCTCCGGCGAGGCGCCTAGGAGCGGCTCGTGGAGGTCGCCGACGACGGGGTGGATGCGCTCCGCGACTTCGGCCGCGCGCGCCTTCGCGGACGTCGAGGATCCCGAGCGGTGCCCGGATCCCGTGGCGCCGGCGCGGCCGCGGCTGGCGCCCTTGCGCAGCGCGGGCGTGGCGAGCGCCGCCGGCCAGTAGTGCTCGGTGAGCTCGCGCAGGCGCCCCGTGGAGCCCTTGCGCACGAGCACGTAGATGTCGCCGTCGTGCCGCGCGAGCAGGCGCGAGACGAGGTTTCGCCCGATGAAGCCCGTGGCGCCGGTGACGAAGTAGGCCATCGCCTAGCCTCCGGCGCCGTTGTTGCGAGCGACCGCGGCCACCGGAGCGCCGCCGCGGCCTTCCCCGGCCGCGAAGCGCGCGGCGCCGCTGAGCGCCTCGGCGAAGACTTCTGGGCCTGCGGCGGCCTCGAGCGCGAGTCCCTCCTCGAAGGGACGGCCGATGCCCGCGAGCACCGCCCGGCGGTCGGCGATGAGCGCCTGCTGGGGGAAGCCGGCGAGCTTGCTCGCGAGCGCGAGCGCGCGCTCGAGTGGCGCGCCATCGGGCACGACCTCGCTGACGAGCCCCATCGCGAGTGCCTCGCGCGCGCCGACCATGCGCCCGGTGAGGATCAGATCGAGGGCGCGGCCGAGGCCGATGATCCGCGGGAGGCGCTGCGTGCCGCCATCGAGGAGGGGCACGCCGAAGCGGCGCTCGGTGAGGCCGAGCGTCGCGCCCTCGGCGGCGATCCGCAGATCGCACCAGAGCGCTAGCTCGAGGCCCCCTGCGAGGCAGAAGCCGGAGATCGCGGCGATCGTGGGCTTGCTGGGTGTCAGCCGCGTGAATCCAAGCGGTCCCTCGCCGCCCTGCAGGCGGTCGCCGAGCGTCTCGAGCGCCTTCAGGTCGGCGCCCGCGCAGAAGGCGTCCTCGCCCTCGCCGGTGATGACGAGCGCGCGCGCGTCGTCTTCGGACTCGAAGCGCGTGAAGGCCTCGTGCAGCGCCACCGCGGTCGGCCCGTCGATCGCGTTTCGACGCTGCGGGCGGACGATCGTGAGGAGCGCCGCGGCGTCACGGCGCTCGTAGCGGATGGGGGAGTCGCTCACCAGCCGCCGCGCATGCGCCCGTTTGCGAGCGCCGCGTGCGCGGCCTTGCGTGCTTCCTTGCGCCGCTCGAGCCGGCCTTGGAGCGTGCTCATGACGATCACGAAGAGCGTGAAGAAGCCGATGATGCAGAAGCCCGCGAGCGTGACGATCTTGTCGTCGGTGTCGCCGTAGAGGCCGTGCCCGTCGCTCGCAAGCGCTGCGGGCGCGTTCATAGCGAACGCGAGCGAGGCCGCGAAGAGCAGCGCGATGACCTTGCGAGAGCGTCCTTGGGCGTGCCGCACAGGAGGGAATCCTACCGAAGCGGGCGCACGCAGAGGAGCCCCTAACATGGCTTGCGTGCTGGCGCGCTTCAGAGTTCCCATCGAGATCGGAATCATCTTCGCGGTCGCGGCCGCCGTGGACTTCATCCCGGGCGGCAGCAACGTCGCGGAAGCGTTCTACGCCGCGATCCTCGCGGCGTTCGGCTGCGGCGTGTTCTTCGTTTGCGTCAGGCAGTACCGCGAACATCGGCTCGCGCTGTATTCGCTCGGCGACGCCCGGCGCGCGCTGCTCTACGGCGCGATCGCGGTGCTCGTCGTGACGGTGATCGCGCAGCCGCGGATGTGGCAGACGAGCCTGGGCGAGTTCTTCTGGTTCCTGCTCGTGGGCCTCTGCATCTACAGCTTCGTCGCGATCTATCGCTTCGCGCGCAGGTATTGACGACGGCGTCGAAGGAGAGCCTCGCGGAGCAGCGCCGGCGCTTGCCGGACGCCCCTGGCGTGTACCTGTTCAGGGACGGCAAGGGGCGCGTGATCTACGTGGGCAAGGCGAAGTCGATTCGCAAGCGCGTCGCGTCGCACTTCTCGAGCAAGGAGCACCGCGGGAGCCTCGGCCACGCGGAGATGGTCGCGAGCGTGGAGAGCGTGGAGTGCGTCGTCGTGACGAGCGAGGCGGAGGCGCTGCTCGCGGAGCAGAGCTTCATCAAGCAGTACCGCCCGCGCTTCAACATCAGGCTGCGCGACGACAAGTCCTACCCCTTCATCGCGATCTCGCTCGACGAGGACTTCCCGCGCGTTTACTTCACGCGCGAGCGCCACCTCCCGCGCCGCGCGTACTTCGGCCCGTACTCGAACGCGAAGCGCGTGCGGGGCACCCTCGAGGTGCTCACGAAGGTCTTCATGTTCCGCTCGTGCACGGGGCCGGAGCCGGGCCGCCGCAGCGGCTCCCCCTGCCTGGACTACTACATCAAGCGCTGCCAGGCGCCGTGCGTGGGCTATGTCTCCAAGGAGGAGTACCGCCGCGGGATCGAGGCCGTGATCGACTTCCTGGAGGGGCGCTTCAGGACGATCGAACGCGAGCTCGAGCAGCGCATGCGCGCGGCATCGGCGGCGCAGGAATTCGAGCAGGCGACGATCGAGCGAAACCGTCTGCGCGCGGTGCAGTCGCTGATGGAGCGCCAGCGCGTCGCGAACGAGTCGGTGGGGACGCTCGACGCGGTCGCGGTCGCGGTGGAGGGGAAGGACGCGAACGCGCAGGTCTTCCAGGTGCGCGACGGCGTGCTCTCGGACCGCCAGTCCTTCTACCTCTCCAACGAAGGCGAGCGCGACGTGGATGAGGTCGTTGAGCAGTTCATCCTTCAGTACTACGGGGGCGACGGCGGGGGCGTGTCGATCCCCTCGATGCTGCTCGTCCAGCCGGAGCTCACGGGCCGCGGCGTGCTCGCGGAAGCGCTCGCGGCGGAGCGCGGCGGCCCCGTCCACGTGCATTCCCCGCAGCGCGGGGACAAGCTGCGGATCCTCGAGCTCGCGCAGCGAAACGCGCGGCTCGCGATCGCGCAGGAGCGTCTGCGCGCGGAGCACCGGCGCCAATCCCGCGCGGAGGCGCTGGAGGGCCTGCAGCGCCTGCTCGGCCTCGACGCGCCGCCGGTGCGGATCGAGTGCTTCGACATCTCGAACATCGGCGGCACGCACACGGTCGCCTCGATGGTCGTCTTCGAGGGCGGGGCGCCGAAGAAGTCGGACTACAGGCGCTTCAAGATCCGCACGGTGGAGGGCTCGGATGACTACGCGTCGATGGCTGAGGTGCTCTCGCGCCGCTATGAGAACTTCGAGCGCCAGGCGGACATCTCGCCGCACGACCCGCGCTACGACGCGAGCTTCGCGACGCTCCCGGGCCTCGTCGTGATCGACGGCGGGAAGGGCCAGCTGAGCGCCTCGCTCGCTCCCCTGCGCGGCTTTCGCGAACGCGGCGTGGGCGTGATCTCGCTGGCGAAGCGCCTCGAGGAGGTCTACGAGCCGGGCGCGCGCAGGCCGCTCGCGCTCGACCACCACACGGCTGAGCTCCAGTTGCTCCAGCGCATCCGCGACGAGGCGCACCGCTTCGCGATCGAGCACCACCGCGAGCGGCGGAGCCGCGCGATGACGCGCTCGATCCTGGACGAGCTTCCGGGCATCGGCCCGGTGCGCAAGCGCGCGTTGCTCGCGCACTTCGGCTCGCCCGCCTCGATCGTGTCGGCCTCGCGCGAGGAGCTCCAGGCCGTGCCGGGATTGCCGCCGAAGGTCGCGCGGGACTTATACGGGGCGTTGCATCGCGCCGGGTGAGTCTTCACAGCTTCGTCACACGACCTGCGGGATTGTCCTGCAAACCCGCCACAATCGAGACATGAACCTTCTCCGGTCCCCGCGCTCGAGGCACACGCGCGGCGGCAATGGGCTCACGGGGGGCAGGCTCGGGCGCTCGGCGGAGAAGCGCGACGAGGCGGACTCGCGCCTGAAGGACCTCGTGATCATCACGGGCTTCTCGGGCGCGGGGAAGTCGACCGTGATGGACGCGTTCGAGGACGCGGGCTACTTCTGCGTGGACAACCTGCCGCCGGAGATGATCCGCTCGCTCGTGGAGCTCTTCGTGCACAAGGGCTCGAAGGTGGAATGCGCGGCGGTCGTCTCGGATGTGCGTGGAGGCGTCTATTTCGAGGCGCTGCTGGAGGTGCTCGAGGGTCTGGAGCGCCTCGGCATCAACCACCGCGTCGTCTTCCTGGAGGCCTCCGAGCAGACGCTGATGACGCGCTACCAGGAGACCCGCAGGCGCCACCCGATGGCGCCCGAGGGGAGCGTCGCGGAGGGCGTCGCGGGGGAGCGGGAGGTGCTCGAGCAGCTGCGCGCGCGCGCGGACCTCGTGATCGACACGACCGCGATGAGCGCGGCGTCGCTGCGCGCGAAGGTCGCGGACGCGCTGCTCCCGAGCCAGCCGGCGCACAAGCTCGCGGTGACCTTCATGAGCTTCGGCTACAAGCACGGCCCACCGCGCGACGAGGACCTCGCGTTCGACGTGCGCTTCCTCCCGAACCCCCACTACGAGCCGTCCCTGCGCGAGCTCACGGGCACGGACCCGCAAGTCGTCGAGTACGTCGGGCGCGACGGCCGCCTGGAGGAGCTCTACGGCCACATCCACGGCCTCCTCGACTTCCTCCTGCCGCAGTACGTGCGCGAGGGCAAGGCGCACCTCGTCGTCGCGATCGGCTGCACGGGCGGCCGCCACCGCTCGGTCGCGATCGCGGAGCACCTCGCGAAGCGCTACAGCGAGGACGAGGAGCTCACGGTCGCGGTGACCCACCGCGACCTCGAGAAGCGCCGCCGCGACGGTTAGGGTCGCCTCCGCGCGCCGCGGGCGCCCACGAACCCCACCACCACCGGGCCTCCGTGCCCGGTTCGTAGACCCCTCTGCGGACCCAAGCTGCCCAGGCGTTTACGCGCTGATAGCCTTCCCCGCGGCGCCGAGTGCAGGAGGGAACTCCCGGGCTCGGTGTTTTTCGTGGTGAAAGTGCGGCATGCAGTGTGAAACAGCGATAGGCCTCAGGAGGCGGTAAATGGCCGTACGAGTGGGCATCAACGGATTCGGCCGCATCGGCCGGAACATGTTTCGCGCCGCCGCAGAGCGCCCGGACGCGGGCGCGATCGAGTGGGTCGCGGTGAACGACATCACGGACCCGAAGACGCTCGGCCACCTGCTGAAGTACGACTCGATCCTCGGCCCCTACAAGGGCGAGGTGAGCGTCGAGGGCGACGCGATCGTCGTCGACGGCAAGCAGCTGAAGGTGCTCTCCGAGCGCGAGCCGGGCAACCTTCCCTGGCGCGACCTCGGGGTGGACGTGGTCGTCGAGTCGACGGGCCTCTTCACGAAGCGCGAGGCGGCGGCGGCGCACCTCGACGCGGGCGCGCGCAAGGTGATCATCTCGGCGCCCGCGACGGAACCGGACGCGACGGTCGTGTTGGGCGTGAACTTCGACTCCGCCTACGACCGCGAGAAGCACGACGTGATCTCGAACGCGTCGTGCACCACCAACTGCCTCGCGCCCGTCGCACGCGTGCTCCAGGACACGCTGGGCGTGCGCCACGGCCTGATGACGACGGTGCACGCGTACACCGCGGACCAGCGCCTGCAGGACATGCCGCACAAGGACCTCCGCAGAGCGCGCGCCGCGGCGATCAACCTGATCCCCGCGAGCACGGGCGCGGCGAAGGCGATCGGCCTCGTCGTCCCGGAGCTCGAGGGGAAGATGCACGGCATCGCGATCCGCGCCCCGGTCCCGACGGGCTCGGTCGTGGACCTCACGATCGAGGCCGAGCGCGCGACGAGCGTCGAGGAGGTAAACGGCGCGCTGAAAGCCGCGGCGGAGGGCCCGATGGAGGGCATCCTCCAGTACACGGAGGAGGAGATCGTCTCGACGGACATCGTGCGCTCCCCCTTCTCCTCGATCGTCGACGGCAAGCTCACCGCCGTGATGGACGGCACGATGGTGAAGGTCGTCTCGTGGTACGACAACGAGTGGGGCTACTCGAACCGTCTCGTGGACCTGATCCAGAAGGTCCTGTGAGGAGCCTCGACGACCTCGACGTCGCGGGCAAGCGCGTGCTCGTGCGCGTGGACTTCAACGTCCCGCTGAGCGACGAGTCGGGCCACTGGACGGTCACGGACGACGCCCGCATTCGCGGCGCGATCCCCACCATTCAAGAGCTCCGCGCGCGCCGCGCGCGGCTCGTGCTCGTGACCCACCTCGGCCGCCCCGAAGGCAAGCCCGACCCCGACCTCTCGCTGCGCCCCGTCGCCGAATGCCTGCGTGAGCTGATCGATGCCGACGTGACGCTCGCCCCCGCCGTCGTGGGCGACGAGGTGCGCGCGCTCACCGAGGAACTCGAAAACGGCGAGATCCTGCTGCTCGAGAACGTGCGCTTCGAGCGGGGCGAGACGGAGAACGACCCGGAGCTCGCGAAGGCACTCGCGGAGCTCGCGGACCTCTACGTCGACGACGCCTTCGGCGTCGCGCACCGCGCGCACGCGAGCACCGCCGGCGTGGCGCAGCTGCTGCCGAGCGCCGCGGGCCGCCTGCTCGAACGCGAGGTGAACACGCTGACGGAGATCATCGAACACCCGCAGCGCCCGCTCGTCGCGATCATCGGCGGCGCGAAGGTGGACGACAAGATCGGCGTCATCGACCGCTTCACGGCGATCGCGGACAGCGTGCTGATCGGCGGCGCGATGTGCTTCGCGTTCCTCGCCGCGCTCGGCCACAAGACCGGCACGTCGCTGTGCGTGCAGGAGGACGTGGCGCATGCGGAGCGGCTGCTCGAGGAAGAGAAGGTGCCCGGCGCGACGCGCGCGAGCCTCTTCCTGCCGAGCGACCTCGTGATCGGCGACCGGCTCGACGCCGACGCGGAGCACCGCGTCATCGACGGCGTCGAGGTGCCCGCGGGCTGGATGGGCCTCGACATCGGCCCCGCCACGGCCGCCCGCTACGCAAAGGAGATCGCGAAGGCGGGGACGGTCTTCTGGAACGGCCCGATGGGCGCCTTCGAGCTCGAGCCCTTCGCGAGCGGCACGCGCACGATCGCTGAGGCCGTCGCGAAGGCGCCGGGGATGACCGTCGTGGGGGGCGGCGACTCGGGCGCTGCGCTCGCGCAGTTCGGGCTCGAGGACGCGGTCGACTATCTCTCGACGGGTGGCGGCGCGGCGCTCGAGCTGCTCGAGGGTCGCGTGCTTCCGGGGGTGCGGGCGCTCGACGGCGCGGGCGTCGCATGAGCGCGCACGGCGCGCGGCGCACGCCGCTTGTCGCGGGCAACTGGAAGATGTACAAGACGGAGTCGCAGGCGCGCGAGTACGTCGCGCAGCTGCTGCCGATGCTCGCCGCCTCCGAGCAGGCGCACAACGTCGAGGTCGGCATCTGCGCCCCCTACACCGACCTGCGCGCGGTCACGGAGGACGCCGCGGACTCGCCCCTGCAGGTCTACGCGCAGAACATGCACAACGAGCGCGAGGGCGCGTACACGGGCGAGATCTCCGTGGAGATGCTCAAGGAGATCGGCCTCGAGGGCGTCGTGCTCGGCCACTCCGAGCGGCGCACGCTGTTCAACGAGACCGACCGCGCGCTCGCGCTGAAGGTGCCCGTCGCGCTGATCGCGGGCCTCGTGCCGATCCTCTGCGTGGGCGAGACGGAGGACCAGCGCAACGCGCACGAGACGGAGCGCACGCTGCGCCACCAGATCGGCGAGGACCTCGCGGGCGTCTCCGACGACCAGCTCGCGAGCGTCGTGATCGCTTACGAGCCGGTGTGGGCGATCGGGACGGGCAACGTCGCGACGGCGGAACAGGCGCAGGAGGCGAGCGCGTTCATCCGCGCGCTGATCGCCTCGCGCGACACGTCCGCCGCGGAACGCGTGCGCGTGATCTACGGTGGCTCGGTGAAGCCGGAGAACGCCGCCGAGCTGCTCTCGCTCCCGGACGTCGACGGCGCGCTCGTCGGGGGCGCCTCGCTGAAGCCGGACCCCTTCATGGCGATCGTGAACGCCGCGGCATGAGCGAGCAGGCCGCGGACGGAGCTCGCTTTCCCTCCGCGTGCCTCGTGGTGCTGGACGGCTGGGGGCTCGCGGAGCCGGGGCCGGGCAACGCGATCTCGCTCGCTGCCACCCCCGTCTTCGACCGTCTCTGGTCGACCTACCCGCACACCACCCTGCGCGCCAGCGGGAACGCCGTGGGTCTCCCGGAAGGCCAGATGGGCAACTCCGAGGTCGGCCACCTGAACCTCGGCGCGGGCGCGGTCGTGCGCCAGGACCTCGTGCGCATCGACGAAGCCGTCGCCTCGGGCTCGCTCGCGTCGAACGCCGTGATCCGCGACGCCCTCACCGT
Organism: uncultured bacterium; assembly: GCA_963738355.1. Lineage (GTDB taxonomy): Bacteria > Actinomycetota > Thermoleophilia > Solirubrobacterales > Solirubrobacteraceae > Palsa-744. The sequence goes on along the minus strand of CAVTWF010000007.1, from coordinate 348,090 downwards.
CTCCCCGCGCGTGCACCTCATCGGCCTCACATCCGACGGCGGCGTGCACTCGAGCCTCGAGCACCTGCACGCGCTCATCGAACTCGCGGCGCGCCTCGAGGTCCGCGAGCTGCTCGTGCACTGCTTCACCGACGGCCGCGACACGCAACCGCACGCGGGCGCGGGCTTCGTGGAGCAGGTCGAAGGCTGGTGCGCCGCGGCGCGCCCCGACGGCTCCTTCCGCGTCGCGAGCGTCGTCGGCCGCTACTACGCGATGGACCGCGACCACCGCTGGGAGCGCACGCAGCTCGCCTACGACCTGATGGTCCGACGGCTCGGCGCCGCACCACGCGGACAGCGCGCGCGCCGCCGTGCAGGCCGCCTACGAGCGCGGGGAGACCGACGAGTTCATCGCGCCCACCACCGTCGGCACGGATTCCTCATCGGACGGCCGCATCCATTCCGAGGACAGCGTGCTGTGCTTCAACTTCCGCCCCGACCGCATGCGCCAGATCGTGCGCGCGCTCGCGGAGCCGGGATTCGGAGCGGGGGAGGAGGAGCTCCCCGGCTGGCGCGGGCGGGGCGAGCGCGGCCCGGTGGAGCACATCGCGACGCTCGCGGAGTACGAGGAAGACTGGACCTACCCCGTCGCCTTCCCGCCGGAGCGCCCGCAGGTGACGCTCGCGAGCACGCTCGCGGCCGCGGGCGCGAAGCAGCTGCACGTCGCGGAGACGGAGAAGTACGCGCACGTGACCTACTTCTTCAACGGCGGCGAGGAGGCGCCCTACGGGGAGGAACGCCGCGAGCTCGTGCCCTCGCCGCGCGAGGTCCCGACCTACGACCACAAGCCGGAGATGTCGGCGCTCGCCGCCGCGGGCGCCTTCGTGCGCGCGTGGAGCGAGGATCAGCCGCGCTTCGCGATCATCAACTTCGCGAACCCCGACATGGTCGGCCACACGGGCGTGATACCCGCCGCCGTGAGCGCCATCGAAGCCGTCGACTCGTGCCTCGTCGAGGTCGTCAACGCCGTCGTCGCGTCCGGCGGCGCGCTGCTCATCACCGCCGACCACGGCAACGCGGACAACATGCTCGAGCCCGACGGGAGCCCGAACACGGCGCACTCGCTGAACCCTGTCCCGCTGATCGTCGTGACCCCCGATCCGGTCTGGGCTGTGGCCCACATCGCGCTGCGCGAGGGCGGCATCCTCGCCGACGTCGCGCCCACGTTGCTCGCCCTCCTCGGCGTCCCGCAACCCGCGCAAATGTCCGGCAAATCCCTGATTCTGGGACCCTCCGGGGGCTGATCGCGCGGCCTGCTATGTTCGGTTGAACAGGTTCGTTTCCTACCGATTCGCTTATGTCGATCGCGACCGCTATATCCAGCGCTCCCGGGGAGCAGAGCCTAAGTGAGGAGGAGATCGAAGCGTGGCGCGGCCTGCTGAGAGCGCATTCCTCGCTCGCGAAACGGCTTGACTCGGCCCTCGAAGGCACGTGTGGCCTTCCGCTCCGAGCGTACGAGGTCCTCTACTTCCTCGAGGACACGCCGCAGGGCAAGATCCGCATGTCGGACCTCGCCGAGCAGGCGCAGCTCTCACGCAGCGGCTTGACGCGCCTCGTCGATCGCCTCGAAAAGGAGGGATTGGTCTCGCGCTGCTCGTGCGCTCACGACGCTCGCGGCGCGTACGCGTGTCTGACGGAGATCGGCAGAGCGCGAGTCGACGCAGCCCGCGGCACGCATCTGGGCGTCGTCCGCGAGCATTTCCTCTCGCGCTTCTCGGAACGCGAGCTCTCGACGCTCACCGAGATGTGGAACCGAATCGCTCCATGTCAGAACGGTCATCATCACAACGGAGCCGGCCAACAGGTCGGCTCTCATTCGTGATGGGCCCATACGGGTCGCGACCGCTCTCCTCGCCTCTCCCCGCGTAAGCGACGAGCGGCTCACCCGGCCGCCGCTCCGCCTCGCGCCGCGCTAGCTCTCCCGCCGCTGCGCTCTGGCTGCGCCGGTGCCGGTAGTGCGCGATGAAGAGGGCCGCGGCGCCGAGCACGAACGCCGCCAGCCCGTAGAAGCCGAACGCCTCGGTGACGTTTTCGGCCGCGCGCCCGAGCTCGTAGGCGATGACGCCGATGACCGTCGCCCAGATGATGCCGCCGGCCGCGTTCCAGAGGAGGAATGAGCGCCAGGGCATGCGCGTCGCGCCGGCAAGCCACGACGCCCACACGCGCAGGCCGAGCAGGAAGCGCCCGAAGAAGACCGCCTTGGGCCCGTGCCGCGCGAAGAACGGCTCGCCGACCTCGAGCACGCGCAGGCGGTGGCTCTGGAACGCCCCCGGCCGCTGCAGCAGCCAGCGGCCGCCCTTGCGTCCGATCCAGTAGCCGATGTTGTCGCCGACGATCGCGGCGCACGCCGCGATCGCGATCACGACGAAGATGTTGAGCTTGCCCTGGCTCGCGAGCACGGCGCCCGTGATGAGCGATGTCTCGCCCGGAACGGGCGCGCCACCGGACTCCGCCATGACGAGCACGAAGAGCAGGGGATAGCCCACCGTGTGGGCTACGTTGAGCAACGAGGCGAGCGTCAGGGAGAGGCTCATCACACGACTGTAGGGGCAGCAGGGAATCCACCCTCGCAGCGACCTAGGATGCGGCGGTGGAGATGTTCACGATCGAGGCGCGCGATCACTCCTCGGGGGCGCGCGCTGGTCTTCTTCATACCCCGCACGGCGTAGTGCGCACTCCCGCCTTCGTCCCGCTCGCGACGAAGGCCACCGTCAAGAGCCTCCTCCCGGGCGAGGTGGCCGGGCTGGGCTACGAAATGGTGCTCGGTAACACCTTCCATCTGCTCCTCAGCCCCGGCCCGGAGGCGATCGAGCGCCTCGGCGGCCTGCACCGCTTCATGGGCTGGGAGCGGCCGATCATCACCGACTCGGGCGGCTTTCAGGTCTTCTCGATGGGCCACGGCCGGGTCGCGGACGAGATCAAGGGCTCGCGCCACCGCGGCCCCGCGCCCGACCCCAACGGCAACACCGCGAGCGAAAACGGCGACCCGGAGCGCTCCGGCGCCGTGCTCAGCATCGAGGAGGAGGGCGTGCGCTTTCGCTCCTACGTCGACGGCCGCGAGTTCGAGCTCACTCCCGAGAGCTCGATGGCCGTGCAGGCGGCGCTCGGCTCGGACATCGCGCTCGCCTTCGACGAGTGCACCCCCTTCCACGTCGAGCGCGAGTACACGCAGCGCTCCACCGAGCGCACCCACCGCTGGCTCGAGCGCTGCCTGGCTTGGCACGGCGAGCACGGCCCGCCGGGTCAGCTCCTTTTCGGCATCTCCCAGGGCGGCGTCTTCGAGGACCTCCGCCGCGCCTCCACGCGCACGGTCGCCGCGAGCGGCTGCGACGGCATCGCGATCGGCGGCTCGCTGGGCGCGACGCGGGAGCAGATGTACGAGGTGGTGGGCTTCGCGCTCTGCGAGCTCGGCGGCGGGCACGAGCTGCTTGCGCGCCACCTCCTCGGGATCGGCGAGATCGACGACCTCATCAGGGGAGTCGAGCTGGGGATCGACACCTTCGACTGCGCGATGCCCACGCGCCTCGGCCGCCATGGGAGCGCGCTCGTGACGGACGCCCCGCCCTCGGAGAACGGCGGCCACCGCTGGCGAATCGACCTCACGAAGCGCCGCTGGCTCGAGGACGAGCGCCCCCTCCAGGAGGGATGCCCGTGCCCGGCGTGCTCGACGGGGCTCACGCGCGCCTACCTCAGCTACCTCGTGCGCGCGAAGGAGCTCACCGGTGTCCGCCTGCTCACCGCGCACAACCTCGCGTTCATCGCGCGCCTGATGTCGGACATGCGCCTGGCGATCATCGCGGGGCATCTGGAGGACGTGGCCCTGGCGTGGCGTAACGGACGTGAGAACACCCCTGGCCGGCGGAGAGTGGATCTGGTATAAGGACGACACGGACAGCTGTTCCTTGTTCGCTGCGCTCGGATAGCAGCCGCCGCAGCCCCGATCGAGGGGGCGACGGCAAGGATCGCCGTGGCAAGGACGGAGCGTTCGCGAGGACGGCGAACTGGTTCGAGGGGGGCCCCGCCAAAAGCGGGGTCTTCTCCTATCTGGCTCGCTACTTCGTGTTTTCTTCGACGAGCTGCCTGAGCGCGCCGGCGCTCTTCTGAGCTTCGCTTTCGACGACGTTGCGGAGCGTGACCTTCGTCGAGGTCGGCGCCGTCGCGAGCACGATCGCGATCGCCGCCACGGCGACCGCAAGCAAGGCGAGGACCGCCGTCAGCATGCGTCGTCCGCGGCGGTTCTTGGGGGGCGCCTCTGCAGCCACGGGTGCGCTCTCGGGCGGGCGGTAGTCGCGCTGGGGCGCTCGCGGGGTGAGCGTCTGTGCCGGCGGCCGAGTGGCGGCCGCTGCGCCGCGATCTCGTGGTGGCTGCCTGCGCCCTGTTTGGGGCTTCAGCAGGCTCGTCGCCTGCGTCGGCTGCGAGGTGCGCGCGCCGGAGGGCGCGGTGAGGTGCGCCTGCAATGGCATCCCGTGGCCGCCATCGAGGATCGCGCCGGCCATCTCGCGGGCGTTGCGGAAGCGTTCGCTCGGGTCGAGCGCGAGCGCGATCGCGACGGCCTCGCCGAGCTCTGGGCTGACGGCGGCGACGATCGTGTCGAGCCGCGCTGGCTCTTCCTGCTGCTGCTTGAGCGCGAGCTCCGTGAGCGACGTCGCCTCGTAGGGGAGCCTGCCCGAGATCAGCTGGTAGGAGACGACGCCGAGCGCATAGATGTCAGCTGAGGGTCCCGCCTCCTCGCCCCGCGCCTGCTCCGGCGCGAGATAGGCGGCGGTGCCGAGCACGGAGCCGACCTGCGTGATGCTCGATTGCTCGGTCGCCTTCGCGATGCCGAAGTCCGCGAGCTTCACCTGCCCCTCGCGCGAGCGCAGCAGGTTGCCGGGCTTGACGTCGCGGTGAACGACACCATGGCGGTGGGCGTAGTGGAGCCCCTCGCACGCCTGCTCGATGATCGAGACCGCCTCGGGCACCTCGACCCAGCCGTGGTCGCGCAGGATCTCCGCGCAGGAATGGCCCTCGATGTACTCCATGACGATGAAGTGCTGGCCCGAGCGCTCGTCGAGCCCGGAGTCGAAGATCTGGACGATGTTGGGGTGGACGAGACGCGCCGCCGCCTGCGCCTCCCGCTGGAAGCGCGAGACGAACGCGGGGTCCTCGGCGAGGTGCTCGGCGAGCAGCTTCACGGCGACCTGTCGCTCGAGGCGCAGGTCGAGCGCGAGATGCACGGTCGACATGCCGCCGTAACCGAGTCGGCGCTCGAGGCGGTAGCGGCCGGCGATCTCAGGTGCGTTGACGGCGCTCAATGCCCGCCTCCGTTCGCGCCGCCGTTTTCGTTGCCTAGACCACCTTCGGCTTCGGCCCCGCCGGGGTTGTTACCGCCGGGTTCGGGTGCCTGTGTGCCCCCGCCACCGGGCGTTTCTTCGCCGGGCGGGGCAGCGCTCGTCTGCGGCGCCTGCGTCGTCTCGACGGTGCGCGTCGTCTGGGGCGCGAGCTCTTCGGTGGTGTGCGTCTTCGTGGTGGTCGTCGTGGAGGTGCTCGACGTCGCTTGCGTGCACTCTTCGAGCGCTTGCTTTCGCAGGTTAGTGATGCCCTGCTGGAGCTTCTTGCGCGAGCGGGCTCGCGAGCTGCGCAGAGACCCTCGCAAAGTCCGCTTCGGTCTTTTCGATCGCTTCCGTCGTGGCCGTGCAGGAGCCGTTCCCGCTGCGCGCGGCCTTCGCGACTTCTTCGAAGTCGTGCACGAGCGGCCCCGCGTTCGCGGTCGGGATGAGGCCGGCTCCCGAGCCCCCGCAAGCGGTGGGCAGGAGGGCAGCGCAGGGAACGAGCGCGGCCATGCAGAAGCGGCGGAGGGCGCGTCGCATGCTCATTGACCGTACTCCAGGCGCTCGGCCAGCGAGTCGGGCAGGCCGGCGTCGCGGATCGCCTGCTGAGCGCCCGCGATGTCGTAGTCGACGCGGTGGTAGGAGGCTTCCCAGTGGTCGAGGTCGAGCATCATCCACGCCGCGCGCGCGTCGCCGTCGCGGGGCTGTCCGACGCTGCCCGGGTTCAGGAGCCACTGAGCCTCGGATAGCTCGAGCTCGTCGCCCTTCCTGCGCGGCTCACCGGTCGCGACCTGCTCGTCGGTGCGCGTGAAGGAGAGCGCGACGTGCGAGTGGCCGATGAGGCACACGCGGTGATCCTGCGCGGTCATGCAGAGCTCGGCGAGGAGCGCGGAGAGCACGTACTCCCAGATCGGGTCGCGCGGGCTCGCGTGGTAGATGCCGAGCCCGCTCTCCGCGCCCTGGGGCTCGAGGCTTTCGAGGAACTCGCGGTTCTCGCGCGCGATCGCCTTCTGCGTCCAGCGCGCGGCGAGGCTCGCCCCGTGGGAGAAGTCCTCGAGCGGGATTTCGCCGGTGACGGCCATGTCGTGGTTGCCCGCGAGGCAGACCGCGGCGTGCTCGCGTGCGAGCTCGACGCAGGTATTGGGGTCGGCGCCGTAGCCGACGAGGTCGCCGAGGCACCACATCTCCTCGGCATCGCTCGCCGCGATCGCCTCCAGGACCGCTTCGAATGCTTGCCGGTTGCTGTGGACGTCGGATAGCACGGCAACCTTCATCGCCCGCCTGTCGCTCCGGGCTCAGTCGTCTTGCGCGTCCTGGCTATGTGTCTCGGCTCCGCCGTACTCGGGAAGGCTCTTGATGCCCTCGCGCGTGCGCCACTTCGAGTAGTTGTCCTCCATCGCGTCGATGAGCTCGCGCGTGAAGCGCGGCGAGAGGTTGATCCGCGAGACGACCACGCCGGGGACCTCATCGGCCTCCACCTCGTGGTCCACCCGCGCGAAGGTGATCGTGAACTCGTAGTCGGAGTGGCTGACGTTCGCGAAGTTCGCGTAAGCCCCGCCCATGAGCTCGGGCGCGAGATGGATGTTTATGTGCCGCTCTGCGGCTTGATCCTCGTCATTCACGCGGCCTAGTATCGCAACTCCTCCGGCCAGTCATGACACCAGGAGCCGCTTTTCGGGCAACTACCGACCTGGGAGGGCAGCGGCGCCTCGCAGGGCTAATCTCAGCGGCCATGCCGCAGACGCCCACCAACCAGGCGGATATCGCGAACGAGCTCGCGCTCCGCATGGTGGACGCGGTGCAGAAGGCGACGGGCGAGCGCATAACCCCCGAGGCGGCGCAGATCCGCGAATCCACGCCGGAGCACGGCGCCGACTACCAGAGCAACGCCGCGATGGCGCTCGCGAAGCAGCTGGGCCGCCCGCCGCGCGAGCTCGCCGAGGAGCTCGTCCAGAACCTCGACCTCGCCAACATCGCCGAGCCGCCGAGCGTCGCGGGCCCGGGCTTCATCAACTTCCGACTGCGCCGCGAGTGGCTCGAGGAGCGCGTCGCGAGACTCCTCGAGGACCCGCGCCTCGGCGTTCCCACCACCCCCGACGCGCACCGCGTCGTCGTCGACTACAGCTCGCCGAACGTCGCCAAGGAGATGCACGTCGGCCACCTGCGGAGCACGATCATCGGCGACGCGATCGCGCGCCTCCTGCGCTTCGTCGGCGACGACGTGCTCGCGCAGAACCACATCGGCGACTGGGGGACGCCGTTCGGGATGCTGATCGAGCACATGGTCGACGAGGGCTGGTCTCCCGACGACGACGGCAACGGGAAGACCCACTCGATCGCCGACCTCAACGCCTTCTACCAGGCCGCCAACGCCAAATGGCGCGATGACCCCGATTTCGCGCGGCGCGCGCGCAACCGCGTCGTCGCCCTGCAGAGCGGCGACAGCGAGACGACGATCCTCTGGCGCGACCTCGTGAGCAGAGTCAGAGCGCCACTTCCGCGAGATCTACGAGCTCCTCGGGGTCGAGCTCACGGACGCGGACATCGCGGGCGAGAGCACCTACCAGTCGCAGCTCGCAGAAGTGACGCGCGAGCTCGAGCAGCGCGGCCTCGCCGTCGAGAGCGAGGGTGCCCTTTGCGTCTTCCCGCACGGCTTCGAGGGCCGCGAGGGCGAGCCGGTGCCGCTGATCGTGCGCAAGTCAGACGGCGGCTACGGCTACGACACGACCGACCTCGCGGCGCTCCGCTACCGCGTGCAGGTGCTCCACGCGCGCGAGCTCCTCTACGTCGTGGGCGCGCCGCAGCGCCTTCACTTCGAGATGATCTTCGAGGTCGCCCGCGAAATGGGGTGGATCGACGGCGAGGCGAGCGCGCACCACGTCACGTTCGGCTCGGTGCTCGGCGAGGACCGCAAGATGCTGCGCACGCGCACGGGCGAACCCGTGCGCCTCGTCGACCTGCTGCGCGAGGCGATCGAGCGCGCCGCAGCCGTGCTGAACGAACGCGGCATGAAACCCGACTTCGAGCTGGCGCGCGCGATCGGAATCGGCGCCGTCAAATACGCGGATCTCTCGAGCGACCGCGAAAAGGACTACGTCTTCTCGTGGGACCGCATGCTCTCGCTCGAGGGCAACACGTCGGTGTACCTGCAGTACGCGAACGCCCGCGCGCGCTCGGTGCTGCGCCGCGGCGAGGAGGAGGGCGCGAGCACCGGCGATCGCATCGTGCTCGAGGAGCCCGCCGAGCGCGAGCTCGCGCTCGCGCTGCTGCGGCTACCCGCGGCGATCGAGGCCGCGCTCAGCGACTACCGGCCGCACCGCCTCTGCGGCTACCTCTACGGGCTCGCGGTCTCGTTCTCGGCCTTCTACGAGGCGTGCCCGGTGCTGAGCGCCGAGGAACCGGTGCGTGGCTCCCGTCTCGCGCTGTGCGAGCTCACCTCGCGGGCGATCACGCTCGGCCTGGCGCAGCTCGGGATCGAGGCGCCCGAGCGGCTCTCGCCACCGCCGACCCGGCCGGGCGAGTAGAGACGCGAACGCTCAGCCGCGAAACCGCGCCATGTCGTCCTCGAGGCGCGCGGAGTCAGTCGGGCTGAGCGGGCGCACCGGCGCGCCAAACCCGCCGGGCTGTTCGCGGCCGCGCTTGCGCCAGCGAGGCAACGCTACGAGGACGCCGGCGAGCGCGAGCAGGACGATCACCGGCGGAACGATGTAGACGGCGAGGTTGACGCCGCTCGCCTTCGGCAGCGAGAGCACGGCGGGTCCGTATTCGGCGACGAGCGCGGCCTTGATCTGACCTTCGGTCTTGCCCTCGGCGACGAGAGACTTGATGAATTCCTTCTCGCGTTCGGCCTGCGGCGAGTTCGCCTCTTGCAGCGGGATCTTGCAGGTGACGCACATCGCCTGCTTTTCGATCGCGGTGGCGGAGGTCTGGGGGGCGGCGGCGTACGACGAGGAGGCCAGCAGCAACGCGGCGAGCAGCGCGAGCGTCGCGGCCTGTGCGATCCGCGAGCGAGTCATCGCGTGCTTTCCGCGAGCGAGACGGCCTTGAGGACGAATTCCTTGTCGATTTCGCCTCGGGAGATCGCCATGATCTGGCCCTGCGGATCGAGGATGAAGCTCTCCGGCAGCGCGATCGTGCCGAAGGCGTGGACGAAGGAGCCCGTGACGTCACGTAGGTCGGGATACGTCAGGCCGTACTGACGGCGGAAGCTCTCGGAGTCCGACGCGGTGTCCTGGGTGCTGACGCTCACCACGGTGCCGCCGTAGCGTTCGAGCTTGCGCTGAGCGGTCTCGACGAGCGGCGCCTCGTGCCGGCAGGGCGGGCACCACGAGGCCCAGAAGTTCAGGAGGACGACGTGGCCGCGGTACTGGGCGAGCGACGCCGGCGCGCCGCCGGCCAGCGGCGGCAGCTTGCGCGTGTATTCGGGGGCCTGCGGATGCTGGCCGTCGGCAAGCGCCTGGTCGAGCGTGCGGTTGGTTCCCGCGGCGACGACGCCGAAGATCAGCAGCGCGATGAGCGCGGCGCCGCCGAGGCAGGCGAGAAGGGGCTTGTAAACGCGCCGGAGCACGAGAGCAAGGGTAGTGCTCTGGCGCCGCTGCGAAGCCGGGCGTAAAATCCGGCGTTCGTCGGCCGCGCACCCATGAGGCGCGGCCCGTGCGGCGATAGCTCAGTTGGTAGAGCGTCGGCTTCCCAAGCCGAAGGTCGCGGGTTCGAGACCCGTTCGCCGCTTTGGAGCTAGCCGGACTCGAACCGGCGACCTCCGTGGACCAAACCAGGCAGTAACGACGCGCCGCCTCGCGGCAGTGAACCCCCTGGCTCGGTTGCGATTGCCGGGCTCAGAACTCTGAAACCACGCCTCGCCATTTATCGCCCATGCGCGGGCGAGCATCGAGCAGGCGCGGCGCCACAATGCATGGCGTGATGCACGTCTCCGACGGCGCCCTTCTGCCTCTCTCCGACCGACCTCACCTCATACCTCGCGTGCGAGCACCTCACCACGCTCGAGCTCCGCTCCGCCCGTGGCGACTGACGAAGCCGGAGCGCAGCGAGGACGCCGAGCTCCTCGCGCAGAAAGGGCATCGCCCACGAGGCCGCCTACCTCGAGCGGCTGCGTGCGCGAAGGGCGGGAAGTCCGCGAGATCAGCACCGTCGGACGGCCTCGAGGCGCGCGGCCGCGAGCCACGCGCGGCGCCGTAGCGGAAGGCGTCGACGTCATCTACCAGGGCGTCCTGATCGACGGCCGCTGGCGCGGGATAGCCGACTTCCTCGAACGGACCGACGACGGCTCGTACGAGGCGCTCGACACGAAGCTCGCCCATCGCGCCAAGCCCGCCTACATCCTCCAGCTCTGCTTCTACAGCGAAGCGCTCGGACGGCTGCAGGGCAAGGAACCCGAGCTCATGCACGTCCTGCTGGGGTCGGGCGAGAGGGAGTCGTTCCGCCCCGGGACTTCGACGCCTACACGCGGCGCATGCGGCGGCGCCTCGAGGAGTTTGTCGCGAACCCGCCGCCGACGGAGCCGATCCCATGCCGGCACTGCGAGATCTGCGACTACCTGCCGATGTGCGAGGCCTGGTGGGACGAGGTTGACCACCTCTCCCGCGTCGCACGTCTCCGTCGCGATCAGCTTGCGCGCCTCGTGCCGGCCGGCATCGACACGCTGCGCTCGCTCGCGCGCGCCGACCCGGCAAATCCGTCCGCCCGGGATGAACCCGGAGACATTCGCGAGGCTGCAGCGCCAGGCGGCTCTGCAGCTTGTTCGTCGTGAGGACGGCCAGCTCAAGTGGCTGCTCGAGCCGTTGGAGCCCGAGCGCGGATTTGCGCTCCTTCCCGCGCCGTCTCCCGGAGACCTCTTCTTTGATATCGAGGGCTATCCGTTCTGGGACCGGCAGGGGAGTCTCGAGTACCTGTGGGGCTTCGTCGACGGCGACCGGCACTACACGGCGCTCTCGGCGAGCGATCGCGACTCCGAGCGCGCGGCGTTCGAGGAGCTGGTGGACCGCATCCACGCGCGCCTCGACGAATACCCGGACATGCACGTCTATCACTACGCGGCCTACGAGGTCTCGGTGCTCCGGCGCCTCGCGGGTCGCTACGAGACCCGCGAACACGAGGTCGACGAGCTGCTCCGCCGCCGCGTGATGGTCGACCTGCTGAAGGTCGTCCGCGGAGGCCTCACCGCATCGGTGCCGCGGTACGGGCTCAAGGAGATGGAGGCGTTCCTCGACTTCGAGCGCTCCGCGGAGATCCGCGACGGCGGGAGCTCGGTCGTCGAATACGAGCGCTACACGCAGACGCGCGATCCGGCGATCCTCGAGGAGATCGCCCACTACAACCGAGGAGGACTGCGTCGCCACGCTCGAGCTGCGCGACTGGCTGCTTGAGCGCCGGGCGGAGGCGCTCGAGCAGTTCGGCGAGCTTCCCGGCACCCGAGCCCAAGGAAGCCACGCCGCCTGACGAAAAGAAGGAGCGGCGCGAGCGGCTGCGCGCAGGAGCTCGTCGATCGCGGGGACCGCGTGCTGCAGTTGGCCGCTGGCCTCCTCTACTACCACGCGCGCGAGGGAAAGCCGGTCTGGTGGGCGTACTTCGACCGCCTCGAACGCACGCCCGAGGAGCTGCTCGAAGACGCCGAGGCGATAAGCCAGCTCGAGCCCGTCGGAGAGCCGGTGCCCGAAGCGCGCTCGCTGCTCCATCGCTTCACGTATCCGCCCCAGGAGCACAAGCTTGGCGCGGGCGCGGAACCCAAGGACCCGATCACGCAAGACGATGCCGGGAAGATCGTCGAGCTCGACCGCGAGGCTCGGACGCTCACTCTGAAGCGCGGTCCCAAGCTCGAGGGCGTCGCGCTTCCGCGCATGCTCGTGCCCGGAGGGCCCTACCGGACGAACGCGCAGGAGGCTGCGCTCGAGCGCATCGGGCGATCGCTGCTCGACGGTGACCGCCGCTACCCGGCCGTCGAATCGGTACTGCGGCGCGAGACGTTCGGCCGCGACGTGCAGACGAGCGACCTCGATGAGATGGCCGAGCTGCTGCTCTCGCTCGATGGACGCCACCTCGTGATCCAGGGACCGCCAGGGTCGGGCAAGACCTGGACCTCCGGACGCCTTATCGCCCGCGCGCTCAGCGCAGGTAAGCGCGTCGGCGTCGCCTCCACGAGTCACAAGGCGATCCACAACCTCCTTCGCGAAGTTGAAGACGCGGACGGCGACGTCACCGGTGTCAAGAAAGCCACGACCGGCAATCCGGAGTCGTTCTACGAGGAGGGCAACCGGATCGAAAACAGCGACGAGCGCGCCGCCTGCATCGAAGCGCCGCTCTCCGGTGGCACCGCGTGGCTATACGCGCACGAGGACCTCGACTCGCAGCTCGACTACCTCTTCATCGACGAGGCGGGTCAGGTCTCGCTCGCCGACGCGCTCGCGATGGCGACCGCGGCGCGCAACGTCGTGCTCGTCGGCGACCCGCAGCAGCTCGCGCAGGTGATCCAGGGCACGCATCCCGAGGGCGTCGACGTATCCGTCCTGCAGCACCTGCTGGGCGATCACGCGACGATCCCGCCCGACGCCGGCCTGTTCCTGGAGGAGACCTACCGTCTCCACCCCGACATCGCGCGCTACATCTCGCGCGAGTTCTACGACGGCCGCCTTCAGCGCGGCGCCCATGACTGCCGAGCGCACGACGCCGCTCGGCACCGGGCTTCGCTTCTGCCCGGTCGAGCACGACGCGTGCCGCCAGGAGTCGCCCGCCGAGGTCGAGCGCGTCGCGACGGAGGTCGAGCGGCTGCGCGAGGCCGGCGTGGGGGAGGACGAAGTCATCGTCCTCGCCCCCTACAACGCGCACGTCAATCTGCTTCGCCAGCGCCTGCCCGCGGGTGTGCGTGTCGGCACGGTCGACAAGTTCCAGGGCCAGGAGGCGCTCGTCGCGATCTACTCGATGGCGAGCTCCAGCGGCGAGGAAGTCCCTCGCGGGCTCGAGTTCCTGCTCTCGCGCAACCGCCTCAACGTCGCGATCTCCCGCGCGCAGTGCCTCGCGTACCTCGTGTGCAGCCCGAAGCTGCTCGAGATCGACTGCCGCACGATCGACCAGATGCGCCTCGCCAACGGGCTCTGCCGGTTCGCCGAGATGGCCGAGGAGATCTGACGGCCGCGCTCAGGCGCTCGCTCGCTGCCGGTGCTCCGCGAACATGCGCATCGCGAAGCGCCCTGCCGGGTGCGCGCGGGTGCGGTTCACGAGATCCGCGGTCGCCGGTACGAACTCGTCGGGTTGGGGCAGGCGTACCCCGTATTGCGGCGGCATGAGGACGGAGGCCGCGAGCGCGGCGAAGGTGAGGTCCGCCGCGCCGAAATGCTCGCCGCAGAGGTATGGGCGACCGTCCGCGAGGCGCTCCGCGACGAAATCGAACTCGCGGAAGACCGCCGCCTCGTCTTGCACCTCGACGCCCGGCCGGATATCGAGGACGCGGCGGATGAGGCGCTCGGCGAGCGGTCGCGAGTAGCGAAAGAAGTGCTGCTCCCACGTCGGGACGCCCTGGCCGTTGTAACGGAGGACCAGGCTCTGCTGGGGAAACATGTGCACGTAGATCAGACGCCGCCCCTTCGGCCCCAACTCCTCGTCGAAGCGGGCGCACAGGGCGTCGACCTCCGCGCGCTCCGTGGGGTCCGCGGGGAAGAGCCGCTCATCCTCGGGCGTGCGCGCGTCGACCCATTCGAGGATCTCCTCTGACTCCGGAATCACGCGCTCCTCCGTCACGAGCACCGGAACGGTCATGCCGCCTCCAACACGCCTCGCGACGACCCTGTGGATGCCCTGGATGTGGCGCTCCTCGCGGTATTCGATCCCCGCGCGGTCGAGCGACCAGCGCGCCTTCTCGCAGTAGTGCGAGATCGGGATCGTGATCAGGCGCAGCATCTCCCGCGGATTATCGCGGCACCCCGCGGCCTCGGCGTCGTGGGCGTGCGTGGGGTGGTCGCTCAGACGTGAAAGCGGTAGAGCGCGCCGGTGCCCACGCGCAACGCCCAACCGTCGCCGTTCGGTGCCACCTGCACCGATGCGTATTCCCACGTAGTTGCGAACTCAGATGGCCCCGGCGCGCCGCCCAGCGCCGCGGGCCGTTTAACTTTCTTTTTTGAGCGTCGCTACTTCAGCAGCGCGGTTCCTTCTTCGAGCTCCTTGTCCGCCTTCTGGATCGCGCGCAACGCCTTCCGCGCGAGCTTCTTCGACGCGGCCGGGTGGGTGTGCTTGAGGCCTAGCGCGGTCTCGAGCTTCTTGTACGCGCGCGCGATGCGCGTCAGACCGCGCTCGAGCTTCGTCTTCCCCCGCCTGCCCCTTGCGTTCGAGGCGTGCTGCTTTGCGATCTTCCCGCGTATTTCCTTTAGCAGCGCAATGTTCTTGTTCACCGCTTCGTCGACCGGGCTGAGGTTGCCCGTCTTCTTGTATTCGCCGAGTGCCGTCACGACGTGCCCTTCTTCTTCGATGATCTGAGGCAGCGCGCGTTTGAGCACCTGCTTGATGCTCGCGTTGCTCGCTTGCGCGCTCGCGACGAAGCCCACAGGCATCGCCGCGATGCTCAAAAGCAGAATTGGGCCGATCGCTCGCCTTCGTACGTGTCTCACAGTGCTCGTACCTCCGCGTCTCGTGTGTCGCGCGCCAGGCTAACGCGCGCGCGGACGCAACGCTAGGGTCCGCCGTGTGAACGGTGCTCCGAGCGTCGTGTGGATGCCTGGCGGCGTTCGAACGGAGGTGCATCTCACCGCGGCCGACACCGCCGGCGCCTTCTGCCTGCTCCTCGACGAGCCACCCCCGGGGTGGTCGCTTCCCCCGCATCGTCATCTCAACGAGTCCGAGACGATTCACGTCCTCGAGGGCGAGTTCGAGATCGAGATCGATGGGGCGCCCACGCGACTCGCCGCCGGTCAGACGATCCATGTGCCCCGCGGCGCCGTTCACGCGGGCGGCAATGTCGGCGATGCTCAAGGGCGGCGAATCGTCATCTTCAGTCCCGCGGGTGTCGAGCGCTTCTTTCTCGAGGCGGGTGCGGCCGGACCGCACGACGAGTTCGACTGGCACGCCCTCGGGGAGCTCGCTTCGCAGCACGGGTGGGACGTGCTTGCGTCGCGGCCCTAGCGATGGCCGAGCTCACGTATCGCGCGGTGAGCACGGACGATGGGCCGAGCCTCGCCGTCGTCCTCTCCCAGGCGGAGGTCGCGCGCTGGCTGCGGCCGGTCGGCAACCCCGCGCCATTCTCGCTCGCGGAGTGCGCGGCGCGCGCGGTGGAGGATGCCGCACACTGGGCGGCGCACGGCTTCGGGCCGTGGGTCGTGCTCGAGGGACATGAGGTGGTCGGGCGCGGCGGGCTTCGCTACCGGGTCCTGAACGGACGCGCGGAGCTCGAGGTCGCGTGGGCGGTCGTCGCGCCGCGATGGGGCCAGGGCGTTGCGACCGCGATCGGGCGCAAGGCGATCTCGTTCGCTCGCGAGCTGGGGGTGCGCGAAGTGGTCGCGTTCACGCGCGTCGACAACGTCGCCTCGCTGCGCGTCATGGAGAAGCTCGCGATGACGCGCGAGCGCGAGTTTCAGCACGCGGGGCATCCGCACGTGCTCGCGCGCGCGAGCGTCTCGGGTTAGGGGGCGGGGAGGACCGTGGCGCCGGGCGAGGGCGCCCTTCGGGCCTCACCCTCACGCAGGCCGATGCGTTCGTGGAGCTTCCGCAGCGGCCGCGGCGCCCACCAGTTCCACTCGCCCAGCAGCTCCATCAGTGACGGCACGAGCAGGGCGCGGACGATCGAAGCGTCGATCAGGACCGCGATCGCGGTGCCCACGCCGAGCTCCTTGATGAACACGATCTTCGAGGTCGCGAACGCGAGCACCGCGACGGCGAAGAGGAGGGCAGCCGCGGTGACGATGCGACCCGAGCGCTCCAGGCCGATCGCGACCGCCGCCGAGTTCTCCGCGCCCGCATCGCGCGCCTCCTTTATCCGTGAGAGCAGGAAGACGCCATAGTCCGTCGCGAGGCCGAAGGCGATCGCGAACAGCAGGATCGGCTGCGTCGCGTCGAGGGCGCCGACGCTGTGGAAGGAGAGCAGGCTTTCGAGGTTCCCGTCCTGGAAGATCAACACGAGGATTCCGAACGTCGCGCTCAAGCTCAACGCGTTCATGAGCACCGCCTTCAGCGGCAGCACCACCGAGCCAGTCATCAGGAACAGCACGATCAGCGTCGCCGCGATGACGACCGCGAGGACCGCGGGGATGTGCACGGCGAGGCTGTGCTCCAGGTCGAGGAACGACGCCGTTTCACCCGCGACGCCCACGTAATACGGCTCGTGCAGCGCTCGCACCGCGCGCACGAGTGTCTTCGTCTGCCCGCTCAGCGGTTCGTGCACCGGCGCGACCGCGAGCAGCGAGTTCTGCGGGCCCGCGGGCGCTGGCGCCGACACCGCCGCGACGTCGGAGAGGTGGGAGATGCGCGTCGCCAACCCCGCCACCGCGGGTGATCTCGCCGGCTGGCCGATGACGACCTCGAGCGGCGCCGAGCGGTTGGGCGGGAATTCGCGTGCGAGGGCGTCGCTCACGAGCTTTGCGCTTGCGCTCGGGGGCAGGACGTTCGCGTTCGGAGACACGAACTTGATGCCGTAGAAGGGGATGCCGAGGGCGATCAGGACGGCCCCGCTCGAGAGCGCGATCGCGAGCGGGCGCCGCATCACGAGCTGCGAGAGCCGGTACCAGAAGCCGTGCTCCTCGGGGCGCGCCTCACGGTCAGCGGCGCGTGCGAGGCGTTTCGGAGCGAGCGCGTTCACGCGCGGCCCGAGTACCCCGAGGAGCGCTGGTAGGACGACGAGCGCGAGTGCGGACGCGAGCAGCGCGACGAGCGCGCCCGCGATGCCCATCGAGTAGAGGAAGCGCTGCGGGAAGATCACGAGCGAGGCGAGCGCCGCGGCGACGGTCAGCGAGCTGAAGAGGATCGTGCGGCCCGCGGTGGCGAGTGTCCGCGTGAGGGACTCCAAGCCGAAGCCCACGCGCGCGGACTCCTCGCGGTAGCGCGAGACCATGAACAGGCTGTAGTCGATCGCGAGCCCCAGGCCGAGCCCCGTCGTCAGGTTCAGCGCGAACACCGAAAGGTCGACGACGCCCGAGACGAGGCGCAGCGCGAAGAAGGTCGCGAGGATCGCGAGGCCGCCGAGCAGCGGAGGAAGGAGGGAGGCGACTAGCGAGCGGAAGAAGAGCAGCGAGAGCAGGAAGATGAACGGGAACGCCAGGAGCTCCGCCCACGCGAGGTCGTGGCCCACCTGTGCGTTGATCTGCGCGTTTGCGATCGCCTGACCGCCAAGCGCGACGTCGTGCTCGCCTGCGAAGTCGTGCTCGATCTTCTTCGCGACTTCCGCCTGCTGCTTGTCTTCGATCGGCTTGAAGTAGGCGAGCACGTAGGTCGAGCGCCCATCGTTCGAGACGATCGCGGGGTTGTGGCTTTCGTAGAAGGTCAGCACCTTCGCGATCTGCGGCTCCGCGCGAAGCTGTGTGGCCACTGCCCCGACGCGCTGCTCGGCTCCCTGCGTGTGGACGTCGCCCGAGCGAACGAGTGCGATCACGCCCGCGTCGATCTGGCGGTTCGTCGCCGCTTCGAAGCGCTGCGTCGCCTGCACGCTCTGCGTCGCGGGGTCCTTCGACCCGTATGGGCTCAGGCGCTTCGCGACGCCCGCGCCGAAGACGCCCGCGACCGCGGCGCCGATCACCGCCGCGAAGAGCACGCGGCGGCCGTTTGCGTGGAGGAATGAGGCGAGTGTGGTGAACATCGCTAATCCGTGACTCCTTTCGCAGTGAGAGCTTTCTCCGTCGCCTCGCACCAGTCGATCAGGAGGTGCGCGTAGGCGATTCCAAGTTCGAGCGTGAGGCGCGGCCCCGTGTGCATCTCCGCCGCCTTCTCGGCGAGCACGGAGAGTTCGGCGAGCTTGCGTTCGTGGCGCTTGCGCATCGCGCGCAGGTTCTCGATCCGCCGCTCGGGCAGGCTGTCGGAGAAGAAGAGCTTCAGCATCCCCTCGTCGCGCAGCTCGTAGGTCGGCTCATCGTCGGAGGCGAGCCAGCCGCGCAGCGCCTCGCGGCCGCTGTCGGTGAGCTCGTAGACGGTGCGCGCGCGGCCACCGGAGGGCTCGGGGCGCCCGCGCACGAGGCCCGCCTGCTCGAGACGGCCGAGCTCCGGATAGATCTGGCCGTAGCTCGCCGCCCAGAAGTGGCGCGTCGACTTGTCCACGACGCGCTTGATGTCGTAGCCCGTGCGGTTGCCCAGCGAGATCATCCCGAGGATCACGCGCGCGGTGGGGCTGAGCTCGACGGGGGAGTCGCCGTTGGAGGCGCTCGTGCGGCTCCTGCGCGAGGTCTTCGGCGCTGCTGTTCGACGACCGCCCATGCATCGGCAGGATATATCTTCGCGAGGTATCTGTCAAGGGGTGCGACACACGGCCTCATCTACGCAACCCGTGACGCACCGCAGCGAATATGCTCGCGGCGATGCAGGTCTCGCTCACTGCACCTGAGCAACGCGTTCTCGGCTGCCTCGTCGAGAAGCGGCTCACGACGCCCGACCAGTACCCGCTCTCGCTCAACTCGCTGCGGCTCGCGTGCAACCAGTCGACGAACCGCAATCCCGTCACGGACTACGACGAGGCAACGGTGCGCGAGGCCGCGCAGCGGCTTTGCAGGCACGGGCTCGCGCGGCTCGCGAGCGGCCACACGAGTCGCGCGATCAAATACCGCCATCTCGCCGAGCAAGCGCTCGGGCTCGACAGCGAGCAGCTCGCAGTGCTCGCGGTGCTCCTGCTGCGCGGAGCGCAAACGCCCGGCGAGCTCAAGCAGCGAAGCGAGCGCATGACGCATCTCGAGTCGCTCGCGGATGTCGAGCAGGTGCTGGAGGCGCTCTCCGATCGCAGCTATGTGCGCCGCCTTCACCGCAGGCCCGGGCAGAAGGAGGACCGCTTCGAACATCTGCTCGGCGAAGCCGAGGAGGGCCCGAGCGTGCCGCACTCCCCCGACGGCCTCGAGCCCGCGATCCGCTCCGAAGAGGGGCCCGCGCTCGGTGACATTCCGAGCGAGCCGGCGGCCGAGGATCCGCTCGAGCCGCCCTCCACGAACGGCGATGAGCTGACCGAGCGCGTCGCGACGCTCGAGGCGCAGGTAGCCGCCCTGCAAGCGGAAATCGCCGCACTTCGCGACGAGTAAATCGGGGGTAGTGCACAATCTGGTTAGGGAGTGCTACAGTTCCAGCGCACCTTCTCTTCCCTCTCTCTCAAAAGCGGCATCCCTCCTCCCAGGTGCAGGGGCGACATGCGGCCGGGGCTCGGACTGCCCCGGCCGTCGCCCTGTCTGAAGCCGCGTCGATTCCGTATCGCGCCGGACTCGGGTGTCGGGCTTGACCGCGACGGACCGCGCTGGTAGCTTCGGCTGCAGCGGGGTGGCGGCTAGAGGCCGCGCCGACGGATCGGCGCCACGAGAGGCTGAGATGGAGTGGTGTGGGGCGACAGCAAGACGCAGGATGCGTGATTTGGGCGAGGGGTTCTCGTCGTGCGGTGCCTGCACGCGAGGACTGACCGCGATAGCGCTGTGCAGCTTGTCCTGCGTCTTCCTTGCGCCAGCGTCGCGAGCGCTCGCGACGACCGTCGCGCTTTACCTACACCGGTGGCGAGCAGGTATACCTCGTGCCTTCCACAGTGTCGAGGGTGCAGGTCATCGCTGTCGGCGCGCTGGGCGGAGGCGGCGGTATCGGGGGCATGCCGGCGGAAGTCGAGGGCGAACTCGCGGTGAGTCCGGGGGAGGATCTCTACGTCGAGGTCGGAGGTCTGGGGCGCAAGGGCGGCTTCAACGGCGGCGGTGTGGGCGACGAAGCCGACGGTGGCGGCAACGGCGGCGGTGCTTCCGACGTGCGCACGGCACCGCTGGCAGACGGGTTGTCCCCTGACGACAGGCTGATCGTGGCGGGTGGTGGCGGCGGTTCGGGGGGCGATGGCGAACAGGGAGGAGCTTTGGGCGGAAACGCCGGACATGCGGGTGAGACCGCCGGCACGACCGGAAACATAGGTGGTGGCGCCGGCACCGAAAACAGTGGCGGCGCCGGCGGCAAGGGATGCAAGGAACGCAACGGCCAACCCGGGACCCTCGCAGTCGGCGGCGCAGGGGGCGAACAGCATCCACCATCTGACCCCCTCACCGAACAAGGTGTCGCGGGCGGTGCCGGCGGTGGTGGTTACTACGGCGGCGGCGGCGGTGGTGGCGCGTGCCACAGCTTCGCTGCCGGCGGCGGCGGGGATCTTCGCTGGTTCCGCCCAACGGCAGCGTTGAACTGGATTACGCCGCCTACCCCGAACCGGAAGTGCGAATCAGTTCCATCAGCGGCGCCGGCCAGACGGGGCCCACCGGCTCGACCGGTCCTACGGGTGAAGCGGGTGCCACGGGGCCCGGCGGGCCCTCAGGCGTCACGGGCACCACGGGGCCCACAGGTGCCACCGGCCGGGCCGGCCCGACGGGTGAAGCAGGCGCCACTGGCGTCGCGGGGGCCTCAGGCGTCACTGGCGCCACCGGGCCCACGGGTGCCACCGGCCCGACCGGCCCCACCGGCGCGCTCGGCAGCTCCGTGATCTGCTCGGGTACCGCGAGCGCTGCTTGCGCGGCGAGCACGGCGAGCACGTCCGTTACGAATCCGGCCATGAACACGGTGGTCGGTCCTGCCACCGCGACGTGCGCCCCCGGTCACATCCTGCTGGGAGGCGGCGCCGTCGTGACGAGCTCCAACCACCGTGGCGCGATCGGTGTCATCGAATCGCACGCGACGCTTGCAGGACCTGGCGGGAGCTGGAGCGCGAGCGGTCAGGTCTTCGTGCCTCCGTTCAGCTTCACGACGAAGATGAGCGTCACCGCGCAGGCGATCTGCTCGGCCTGAGATCCGAGCGGGTCCTCTCGGGCCGGGTCGCAGCTTTGTTCGGCGAGCCCGCGATTGGGTAGATTCATCGCCGTGCAGGAGGTCCTACCCGGCGTCTTTCACTGGGCGGCCGTCCACCCGAAGATCCACGTCAAGGTCTCCTCGTGGTGGCTCGAGGACTCCGGCGTGCTGATCGACCCGCTCGTGCCCGAAGAGGAGGGGATCGAGTGGTTCGCCGCAGCGCTCGAGCGAGCCGCAGGCGATCCTGCTCTCCAACCGCCACCACTATCGCGCCTCGGGCGAGTTCGTGGAGCGCTATGGCGTCACGGTCCACTGCTGCCGCCCGGGGCTGCACGAGTTCTCCGACGGCCGCGCCGTCGAGGGCTTTCACTTCGGCGACTCGCTGCCAGGCGGCGTGGTCGCGCACCAGGTCGACGCGATCTGCCCCGACGACTCCGCGTTGCACCTGCCCGAGAAAAGCGCGCTCGTGTTCGCCGACGGCCTCGTGCGCGGGGGCGAGTACGGGGGAGACGGGCCGCTCGGCTTCGTGCCGGACTCGCTCATGGACGACCCGCCCGCGACGAAGCAAGGGTTGCTCGCCTCCTTCGAGCGGCTGCTGGACGAGCTCGAGTTCGAGCATCTTCTGCTCGCCCACGGCGGTCCCGTGATCGGCAACGGCCGCGAGCTCCTGCGCGATCTCATCGATTCCGGCGGGCGCACGGCGTTCGAGTTCTGAGCACGCGCGCGCTTGCGCCTGGGCCTACACTCATCTTCACCCAACCACGTAGGAGATCCGACACCGATGTCAACGACACCCACCGCCAACGCTGAGACGACCGAGGCCGCGGAGGCCGCTGTCGAGGCAATCGAGAACGCAAGCACAACGGAAGCTGGCTTCTCGGCCGCGCTCACCCAGGACCAGAAGGACGTCCGCGAATGGGTCCACGGCTTCGCGGCCGACGTCATGCGCCCCGCCGCGCACGAGTGGGACGAGAAGGAGCAGACCCCCTGGCCGATCATCCAGGAGGCCGCGAAGATCGGCCTCTACGGCTACGAAGGGCTCGCGCAGTTCTACGCCGATCCCACGGGGCTCACGCTGCCGATCGTCAGCGAGGAGCTCTTCTGGGGAGACGCCGGCATCGGGCTCGCGATCATGGGCACCTCGCTCGCGGTCGCAGCGATCTTCGGCCAGGGCACGGGCGAGCAGATCGGCCAGTGGATCCCGCGCTGCTTCGGCTCCGCCGACGACGTCAAGGTGGCGGCGTTCTGCTCGAGCGAGCCCAACGCGGGCTCCGACGTGAGCGCGATTCGCACGAGCGCGAAGTTCGACGAGGCCGCGAACGAGTGGGTGATAAACGGCCAGAAGGCGTGGGCGACGAACGGCGGCATCGCCGACGTCCACGTCGTCGTCGCATCCCTGGACCGCGAGCTCGGCACGCGCGGGCACGCCGCGTTCGTCATCCCGATGAGCGAAGCGAAGGGCATCGAGCAGGGGCCGAAGGTCTCAAAGCACGGGCTCCGCGCCTCGCACACCGCCGATGTCTTCCTCGACGACTGCCGGATCCCCGCCGACTACGTCCTCGGCGGCAAGGAGAAGCTCGAGGAGCGTCTCGCGCGTGCGCGCGAGCGCGCGCAGGAAGCGGCGGCGGGCAACGCCCCGACCCGCTCGAACGTCTCGATGGCGACCTTCGAGCGCACGCGCCCCGCGGTGGCCGCACAGGCGCTCGGCATCGCGCGCGCGGCCTACGAGTATGCGCTCGGCTACTCGAAGGAGCGCGAACAGTTCGGCCGCAAGATCGTCGAGAATCAAGCGATCGCGTTCACGCTCGCGCGGATGGCGCTCGAGATCGACGCGACGCGGCTGCTCGTGTGGCGCGCCTCGTGGATGGGCCGCAACGAACTGCCCTTCCAGAACGCCGAGGGCTCGATGAGCAAGCTCAAGGCGGGCGAGGTCGCCGTGTGGGTGACCGAGCGTGCGATCCAGATCCTCGGCGGCAACGGCTACACGCGCGAGTTCCCCGTCGAGCGCTGGCATCGCGACGCGAAGATCTACGACATCTTCGAGGGCACCGCGGAGATCCAGCAGCTCGTGATCGCCCGCGCGATCTCGAAGATGCACCTTTCTTAGCTCGCAGCTCGCTCACCCGACAACATTGACCTGGAGCGCTTGCGGCGTAGAGCTCACGCCCGGCGCCGCCGCGGTGACCACGATCGCATGCGACCCGGGCCTCAACCGGTGACGCCTGATGATTCGCACCTTCTGGATGACGCTGTGTGCGACCAGGGTCAGCACGGGGACGCTAACGGTGCGCAGGCAGCGAGGGTCCTGGATGCTGCCCTGGGTCGCTCGCACGCAAGCCCCCCCGACCTCGCGGCCCGGGAGCGTGCCCTTGGAGACCAGGTGAACCGTCGCCGTCTTGAGGCTCGTGCCCCAGTGGATTTCTTCGAGCGCTTGGCCGATCAGTCCCTTGATGGGGCCTTCCTCGCTCCCCAGTCCCAGCGCCGGCAGGATCCCGCTGATCCCTGCCGAGAGCCATGGTGGCAGCGGGGCAGCGAGTGAAAGCCCGTACGAGAAGACCGACGTCGAGTTTCCGAATGCGTTGGCGCTCGCCAGCAGAAAACCGTCCGGACTGAACGCGACCGAGTCGGATCCCCGATCCGGTCATCAGCGGGGAGTTCGAGAGCGGTGTGAGCGCTCCCCCTGTGGAGACCGAGAACAGCGACAGCTCGTTGCTTCCGGGGTTGCCGACGGCGCCGTGGATATCGGCGCGTCGCGAGCAGGGTGCCGTCGGGGCTGAAGGCAACCGATAACGGTTGATGGCCAGGCGCGAGCGGCGATTCCGAGACCTTCGTCAGCTTGCCCGTGAAGCCCACCGAGAACATCGACACCTCGCCGCTCACTGAGTCGGCGGTCGCGAGCAGGCCTCCGCTCGGGCTGAACGCTACCGCCGTCGGGGATGTGCCGATCGCGAACGGCGATCCTGCGCACCGGCGCGACCACGCCACTCCCGACCGTGAACATCGAGACACTGTTTTCGGCCGCGTTGGCGATCGCCAGGAAGTCGAACGACGACCCGTCCGGGCTGAACGCGACCGATCGCGGTTGCTTGCCCGTGTAGACGGGAAACCCTTTGAGCGGGTGCACCTTGCCCGCGCCTGTCACCGTGAACACCCACAACTTGTTTTCGTCGGCGTCGGTGACGGCGAGCAGCCCGCCCTCGCTGGCGGGACTGAAGGCGTCTGAGTAAATTCCTCCGCCGGGGATCTCGCCTTGTGGCGCGTTGCCGATGTCCGTCAGGCACTGCTTCGGAGTCAGCGAACCGCTCGTTGACACCAAGTACGTGCGCAGAGTCCCCTTGTGCGTTCCCAGCTCCTCGACCTCGGCGATCACTTTGCCGTCGGGACTGATCGCAATCGAGTCCGACGTATTGCGTTCCGCCGGCTTGCCCTTCGAGGGGCAGGTGAAAGCGTTTTCGCTGGTTCCGGTTGTGCTCACGCTGCCGCTCGTCGACACTGTTTGCACGGTAAACCCGTACACCGAGTCGGTCGCGAGCAGTCCACCGTTTGGGCTGAAGAGGACGTGTTGCGGGAAATATTGCTCGCTAAACGGCGAGCCGGTGATCGGCGTGAATGTGTACGGGAAAGTAAATGCCAGCGCGCCGGAGGCGCTCGCCAGCGTCAGCGATCCCGCGAGCAGGAGTCCGAGCACCGCGCTCCGGCACACCCCCAGAGGTCGCCTTCTAGGTGTGGGTCGATGATCGGTGGGCGTCATGGTGCTCCATCTCGCGATGTGATCTCGGCGTATCGGCCAAAGGCCTACGAGCCGATCTCCGTGCAGCACGAGCCGCCGCTGGCCCGGTGAGTGATCGTCAGTTTGAGTGTCGCGCCGAGGTGTCCCTTCGCGTGCGCGAGGAGTTCCTTGCCTTTGCTGCTCAAAGCGAGCCGCAGGATCTCGGTGACGCCAGAGGGGACCTTGCGATGGCCACTCGCGATGGTAAGTCCCTTGGCCTTGACGCTGGCGCTCGCCTTGCACGTGCCCTTCGGCGCCTCGCACGTGACTGGTATCTCGAGCGTCCTGTGATGGTGTACGACCAGCCGCTTGTACGCCACGGCCAGCGTGCTCAGGTCGGCGACGTGAAGGCCGCCCGCGTCCTCGTAGGTCACGAAGCCAGTGCCATTTGCGGCAACCGCGACGCGCGCGTTGTCCAGGATCGCGTAGCCGAAGCCGATCTGCGCGATGTCCTGCGCGGCCGAGAAGTGCGCGCCCCCGTCGGTCGAGATGTACAGGCTCATGAGGCCGGTTTCGCCTTCTGTGTCCGGCCATACTGCCGCGAGCTCGCCGGTCGTGTAGTTCTCCCCGAGCCCCCCAGCGGGACCACCGGTGCCGAAGTCCTCGTGGGTGACGACGGCGAGCCGCTGGGCTGCACCGAAGCTGTGGCTGGCCAGTTCGTAATGGCGAACGTCGACGGCCGTGGGCTGTTCAGTGCCGGTGGTCACTGCGTCGCCGGAGAGCATGAACAGCCCGGCTGCGCCGCCGGCCAGACGCGGGAGTGCGCCCTGGGACACGGTGGTCGGGCCGACCCAGTTGTGGGCTCCCGAGGGCCCGAGGTTCGTGCCCGTGATCGAGCACGGACCGGTGGGCGCGCTCCAGCGGATAGAAACGGACGGTGGGCGGAGTTGTTCGTTCGCCGGCGAAGGCCTCGACCTCGTCGCCCGGCGCAACGCGTGCGCAGGCTGCGCTGCCGCCGCCAGCCCAGCCGAGGCTCGACTCCTGCCCGCCGACTGCGCCGCCGCTAAAGGGAAAGTACTGGTACGGGATCTGCCCGGGGTTTGAGTGTTCCAGAGCGGAGTAGGGCTCGACGCACCCCTGGCCGTAGAACGCGAACGTCCAGTTGATGAACGGGTTCGCCGAGCTCATCTCGAACTCGAGGTTGTTGGCGCTGCCGCCGGGTAGGGTGGCGGTACCTTGGCTGGGGTTGTATTCGGCGCCGTCGGCGTTGAAGGGCACGACGTCGTCGAGGTTGGTCTCAACTCGGCACACCGATGCCTGTCCGTTGCCGGCCGTCGCAACCCACGGTGCGCTGAAGCTCGCGCCGCCGTCGCCCGACTCCCAGACGACCATCTGGTTCGTGTCGTAGCTGGGTGCCACCACGAAGACCGTGCTCCCCGGCCCCAGCACCGGGAACGGCGTGTCGGTCACGGAGCCGACTTCAAGCAGCGTCACCGGAAGCCCGAGTGGGTGCGCGCAATGCTTGGCGCCGGGGGCGAGCTTGCAGAACATGACGGTGTCCGTGGGGCTTGACTTGTGCAGCCATGCCACGTAGCCGTTGCCGCTCTGATCGACAACCACAGGCCCGATCGAATCGGGCTGCGAGTCAAGCGTAAAGAGGTTGGCCGCCGTCGCGCTCGCGGGTAGCGCCGACGCGACGAGCACCATCATGCTAACGACGAGCGTGGATACCAACCACACAGGTGAGAACTGGACTTGCATGCCTCTTCGGAGCGGTCTCATGGTTCCTCCATTTGGATGTGCTGGCTTGTGCTCTCGGCCTCATTACCGCTGTGCTCGCGGGCGCGCTCGAGCGTCGCACTGAGCTCGAGCCAGCCATGGAATGCATGGCTTGCTCCCGCGCTGTCGAGTAGGCGCCCGTGGATCGGCTCGCCGTGCTCGATCTCGAGGGTAATGCGTTGGACGCCTGCACTCATTGCGGCGATCTTCCCACGACCGTCCTGGGCTTCGCATCAGGAAGGGCACCTGATCTTTTGCCGCCGGCTACGGTCAGCCGACGGCCGGGAGCGGACCCGCACCGGTCGGTATGGGAACGCCAACCCGCTGTCCCAGTGAGCGACCTGAGGGCAGGGCCACGAAGACCATCGAGGCGTTGTCCTGAGTGTTCGATTCAAGCCACAGCCCGTTCGGGTTGACGAGCTGCACAAACGCGAAGATGCCGTGCAGCCCTGTCACGTCGATCCACTGTTCCGGATAGCTATACGGATACACGTCCGACCACCCGATCGAGATGCCGAAGCGATGGTGGCTGAGCCTCGGTTCCTCGCTGCACGCGGGGTACACCGCGTTGGGCGGCGAGCGCCGCGAGGGATGAGTGCGCTCGAGGTCGCGCATGCAGTAGTCGACCTTCGGTCCCGTGCGCACCAGACGCTTCAGATGACGGTCCGAATCGACCGACCAGAGCTGGAACGCGGCGAGGTGGCGAACCTTCCAATAGCTCGCGGAGCCTAGGTATCCCTGTTCGTAGCGATCACCCGGGATGTACTTGAACACGAGCCGCACGTGGGTGCGGAACAAACGCCTGTGCCCATGACGATCGTAGATCGCCTGATACACGACCCACCTGCGCCGCGAGCCCCGGTGCCCACGCAGCTCGATCGGACCGGCACCCAAATTGCTGACGGAACTGGTGGCGCGAAGCAAGATCCGGCCCGGACGAGTGGTTTGGTCCACATGCAGTTCGGCCGGCGCTGACATCACGAGGTTCGGGCAGCGTAGGTGAAGGCGTGGGCGCGAGCAGGGATTCAGCGGGAGCACACCGAGTTCGGTAGGGGCCGCTGCGGGCGGCGTCGCGCCGTGGGCAAAGAGCCCTGAGGGGACGGCGAGCGACCCGCCGATCAGGGTCGCCCCGGCCGCCGCGATCATGGAGACGCCAGGCCGCAGAGGAAGCCGGACCCGGGAGCCACGATGCACTCGCCACGCCTTCATCTCCGAACCGTACTGCTGTGACTGGACCGGACGACCGACGACCACTTGCGGTGCCGGCGCGCGGCTGGGTGGCACCGCACGCAAAGGCCGCGCTTTACGGGTAGCGAGTGTCCGGGCCGGTCGGTAGGCCTCTCAGCAGCTTCTGAAAGATCACCTTCAGGGTCTGCTTGCCATAGGCGTGCGAGCCGTCGTTCATCGTGAGCACAGCGATTGAGATTCGCGCACAGCCTCGGGTGAGCAGCGCCACCTGAGTGTCGATCAATCCGGTACCGGACCCCCAACCACCCTTGAAGTAGAGCGTCCAGCCCTTCGGGGCGACCTCGCCGACGCCCCAGCGCTGAGAGGGCACGATGCTGGCCAGTAGCTGCATCGCGTAGGCGCGATGTCGCGGCACGATGTAGCTGTCGATGTGCAAGAAGAACTTGGTCTGGTCGCGCGCGGTGATCTCCGACTCTCCCCAGATCGGCTCCGCGGGCGCGAAATGGGTCATCCCAACGCGGGCCGCGAGCGCCTGAAGCCCGCGGGCGCCGACGATCTCGTCCACGGTGTCAGCGGCGCTGTTGTCTGACCTCGTGATCATCGGGTAGAGCAGCGACCTGTCGTAGGCATTCAACGCTCGCCCCGAGACCGATGGCATGTTCAGGTAGGCGACCATCAGCATCGCCTTCAGCACGCTCGCCGACCACTCCTGGTGGTCGGGACGGTAGCCGTAGAACGCCCCCGGGGTGCGGACTGCGAAGGCGATTTCGCCGTGCCGGCGGCGCTGGTATCCGATCGCAGAGAGGATGTTGGGTCGCCAGATCTGATCCAGCGGCTTGCCGACCAGCGGCATCAGGCAGGGGCCGGTTGCGCCCGTCCGCGAGCGAGATGCGAAGACCGGCGAGGTCTCGACTGCCAGCGCGCACAGCGCCGCCAGGATGGCGACGGAGATCGCAAAGCACGCGATTCGCGCCCGAGCAGTCATGGCAAACCGCCCTCCGTCTGACATGTACCAACTCTAAGGCGCCGAGTCTTCGAGACCCCAGGTCCTGAGCGTGCCCCCCCGGGCTCCGCCCGAAGGCTTAGAAAGCTGGGCCCGGCGCTGATACGGGTGTGGTGGAGCACGCGTTGCCGGCGAGATCCGTAGCGGCGGCTCGAGGTGTCCAAACCATCGAGCCGGCGCCAACCGGCAGTGGCGAGACCGTTCCGCTGAGCAGCGGGCCGAGCGTCACCGTGATCGACGGACCCGTCTGCACCATCGTGCCGGCGAAGACCGCGGTGGCGGTGGTGGTGTAGATGCCACCTAGGGACAACGGGTTGGCAAGCGGAAGCACGGTGCTCCCGTTCGCGCTCGAGACATTGAGCGAGGTGTTGCCCGTCGTTCGTGAGAGCTGCACGCGGACCGCGGTGGCGGCGCCGGTCCAGCCAGCGAGGATGGAGCTCGGCTTCATCGTCTCGCTGTAAGTGAACGTCACGGAGTCACCGGGCGAAGCGACGCCGACGATTTCGCCGCTCGCGTTGTTGGTGGACACCGCTACCGCGCTCGGCGGCACCATGTCCAGGACCGTCGTGGCGTTCGGCTGGGAGGGCGCTGTCTGCGTGTTGCCGGCCTGGTCGGTGGCGAGTGTGTAGAAGGAGTAGGCGCCTTCGCCCGCGCTCGCGGTGTAGTTGAAGCTGCCCGAGCCGATGCCCGACGTGCTCGAGGCCGCCTTCGTGTACGTCGACTGGCCGGGGCCCTTCGCGTAGAGGGCGACTTCGGCGAGGCCCGAGCCTCCGGCGTTGTCGGACGCGCTGTAGGAAACCGTCCAGTTCGTGCCCTTGGCATACGCGGGGGCGCTCGCACTGGATGTGGGGGCCTGCTCGTCGAGCAGCGTCTTCGCCTGCGGCCGCAGTGGAACGCCCTGCGCGTTGCCCGCCTTGTCCTTCGCGAGCGTGTAGAACGAGTAGGTGCCTTCGCCCGCGCTCGCCGTGAAGCTGAAGCTCCCGGAGCCGCTTTCGGAGCTCGTCGTGCCGACCTCCGTGTAGCTGGACTGGCCGGGGCCCTCGGCGTAGAGGGCAACTTCGGCGAGGCCCGAGCCGCCTGAGTTGTCGGAGGCGCTGTAGGAGACCGTCCAGGCCGGGCTCTTGGTGTACGCGGGCGAGCTTGCAGTTGAAGTGGGCACGCGCCGGTCCAGCAGCGTGGTGGCGTTCGGCGTACCTGGCGTCGCCTGCACGTTGCCCGCCTTGTCGGTGGCGATCGTGTAGAACGAGTAGCTGCCTTCGCCCGCGCTCGCGGTGTAGCTGAAGCTCCCCGAGGCGCTTTCGGAGCTCGTCGATGCGACGTTCGTGTACGTGGACTGGCCGGGCCCCTTTGCGTAGAGGGCGACTTCGGCGAGGCCGGACCCACCCGCGTTGTCGGACGCCGTATATGAGACCGTCCAGGTCGTGCTCTTGCTGTAGGCGGGCGAGCTCGCGGAGCAGGTCGGCGGCGTGTTGTCAACCAGCACCTTGTGCATCGATTCGGCGAAGTTGCCGGACGTGTCGACCGCGCGCGCCGTTATGGCGTGGAGCCCGTCGGCGACGCTCGCGGTATTCCACACGGCCATGTAGGGCGGAAGATCGACCGTTTCGATCAGCTCACCATCGACGAGGAATTCGACCCGCGCCACAGCCACGTTGTCCGACGCTTCCGCTAGCGGGTCAATCGTGCCGTGAACGTCCGCCCCCGCGGCCGGGCTGAGCAGCTTGACCGTCGGCGGAGTCGTGTCAGGCGGCGTACCGCTCGAGACGTTGACAGTGACAGGAGCTGATTCAGATACGTTGCCCGCCCAGTCCTCCGCTCGCGCGGTGATCGTGTGGCTCCCTTCGGTCGCCGTCGTCGAGTTCCATTCGCAGCTATATGGCGCCGTGAACGACACGCCGATCACGTGACCATCGACGAGGCATTCGACCTGGGTGACCTCCCCGTCGGTCGACGTCGCTTCGACGTCGATGGGGGTCGTGCCGGAGACCGTGGCACCGCTTGCGGGCGAGGTCACCTTCACGTTCGGCGGAATCGTGTCGGAGTCTGAGAGCGAGAAGTCGTCGACCGTCATCTTCCCGACCGCGCGTAGAGGACGCGCCGATCGAGATCAGCGTGGCGTCCGCCGGAAACGCGGGCGTTGTCCACTTCGCCTGCGTGTAGGTCGAGCTCGCCGCGAACGGGTTGCTCTGCGCCCAGAAGTGCCACCCCTTTTCGGTGCCTTCGGGGATGTAGTCGTAGGCGACGAGATGAACGGGTTGGTTTGACTCGTACCAGGCCGACGCGTTGTAGGTGTGACCGGGCTTAGCCGTCGGCGCACATGAGCCGGTGTCCTGGCGGCTGACGAGCTTCTCGTCGCCGCTGGTGTAGGACGAGATTTCCACCTGCTCGGCCCATTCCCCGGAGTGCGCTTCGTGGGTGCGCGACCAGGTCGCCGTGTTGGTGCCGCCGCCGCTGCCGGTCCCCCAGCAGTTCGGAATCCCTTCCGGGTCGGTGGCTTCCTCCAGCGAGGTGTTCTGGAGCATGTTTTCACCGGCCGCGACGGAAGGCTGTGCGGCCATCCCGTAGTCGTCAACCGTCAACGTGCCGTTGGACACCAGCCCGAGGCCGAAGCTGATACCCGAGTAGCCCGCGGGCAGCGGAGGCGTAACGTAGGTCGCCTGCGTCCAGCTCGAGGAGGCGCTGTACAGCTGGCTCTCGGTGAGGTATTCCCAGCCTCCCTGCGGGTTACGGCCGTAGATGATGAACAGCGTGGGCGCGGTGGACTGATACCACCCGCTGATCTTGTAGCGCTGGCCAACCTTCAGGTAGGGCGCACATTCACCGAGATCCTGCTGGGTGAGGATCTTGGCGTCGCCGCTGACGTAGTTGGACACCGTGAGCTTGAGCCCGTGCGCCCCGCTATGCGCGGTGCTCGTGCGCGTGGTTGCGACCGTGCTGGAGCCAAACTGCGCGAGGTCGTAGCACCTGACCGTGTTTGCGCTGAGCAGTCCGGATTCCTCGAACGAAGGGTTTGCCACCAGGTTCGATTCGTTTGACGGCGGCGGCGGCAGCGGACCGGAGTGCGGCGGCTGCACCGAGCCGCCGATCACTTCGTGGACCGTCTCGACGACGGTGCCCTGCGCGGAGCGCGGCTGCAGCCAGGACAGCAGGGCGTTGAAGTTTGAGGCCGTCGTGGAGTACTGCTGGCCGCATGCTTCGCAGATGTGGTGAAAGACGATCTGCACCCAGCCGCCGCCGTGTTCTTCGGCCTCCGTGACGTAGCTCTCCATCGTCGCCAGGGTTGTGGTTTCTTCGATGCTTTCAGGGTTGGCGGTGTCGTAGGCGTTGACGGGCGGGATCGGTTCCGCGAACAGGCATTCCGTGCATCCCGGGCTGTCCACGCCGCCGACCCCGCGCCCGCTGTTGTCACCACACCCCCTGACGACTTCTTCAGCGGTGGCGTCGACGGCGCCGTAGGGATAGGCGAAGTCGGTTTGCGTGATCCCGTGGTTGGCGAGGGTGACGCGATCGTTGCAGACCTCGCGTTCCATTTCGCCCACTTCGAGGGTCGGCAGGTTGGCGTGGGTTACGGTGTGACTGCCGATCTCGTTCCCGGCCGCCTGCAGTTCGGTGACCTGCTGCCAGGTCATGTTGCCGCTGTCGAGGCCGATCACGCCACTGTTGACGAAGAAGGTGGCGTGCATCCCGTGGGACTCCAGCATCGGGAGCACCCCGAACTGCTCCACGTCGCCGTCATCGAACTCGATCGAGACGACCGTGTGCGCGGCGGCGAGCGCGGGCAATGCGACTGCACCCACGGCGAGAGCGCAGAGGAACGTTGTGATCGCAGCGCTCAGGCGCGTTCGCGAGGACCGAAGAATATGAAACATCCGCATGATCTGGCTGATCGGCCACTAGACGGTGGCCGTCCGACTCGTCAACCGCGCAGCCGGATCCGTCCGGCATGCCGAGGCGGTCTTGCCGCGAGTTCGGCCAAGAATGACCAGCATTCAACAGCCGGTCAATAGGAACACAACACCAATTCCGTTCAGCGCGCTGAACGCGCGACTACCCGCGCGGACTATTGAAGCTTGCGCAGCGCTGATCTGAACTACGTGTACACCGATCGTATCGCCCAGGCAGGCGCCTGAACATCTTGCTGGCCGCCAGGGTGGGCGGCCGACTCCGCAGTTAGCGGAGAAAAAAGCTCAAAGGGGGCCGCACCCATATGCAGGCAGTGCAAGGGATTGCTACCGATGCTAGGGGATCGGCGCCGCGCGTTGCGGCGCCGCAGGCTACGGTCGTCGTCGTCGGATTGGGCTACGTGGGGCTGCCGACAAGTCTCGCACTCGCGCACGCCGGCCTTGGTGTGATCGGCCTCGACCTCAGCGAGTCTCGGCTCGGGAAGATACGAGTCCGCGACGTCGACCTCGTGCCGGACGACATGGCACGGCTCGAGGAGGCGCTCGCAAATCCTCACGTGGTCCTGACGTCGGACGCGCGCGCGATCGCTGCGGCAGACGCGGCGTTGATCTGCGTGCCGACGCCGGTCGACGACGACCATCGGCCGGACCTGGAGCCGCTTCGTGGTGCGTGCGCCTCCGTCGTCGAGAGCGCACGCGCCGGGCAGGTGCTCGTGCTCACGAGCACGAGCCATGTCGGAGCGACGCGCGAACTGCTCGTGGAGCCGCTGCGCAAGCGCGGGCTGGTCGCAGGCGAGAACGTGCATGTCGCGTTCTCGCCCGAGCGCATCGATCCGGGGAGCGTCGAGCACGCCCAGCACACGGTGCCGCGGATCCTCGGCGGAGCCACCCGTGCGTGCGCACACGCCGCGCTCGCGGTGCTTCGCGAGATAACGACACGCGTGGTCGTCGTCTCCTCACCGGAGGCGGCCGAGCTCGCGAAGTTGTACGAGAACACATTCCGCGCGGTCAACATCGCGCTCGCCAACGAGCTCGCCGACATCGCGCGCGCGCACGACCTGGACGCGATCGAGATCCTCGACGCCGCAGCGACCAAGCCATACGGCTTCATGCGCTTTCACCCCGGTCCGGGTGTCGGCGGCCACTGCATTCCGTGCGACCCGCACTACCTGCTCGAGCCGCTCCGGAGCCTCGGCGCGAAGGCGCCGATCGTGCGCGAGTCGATGCGCGCGTTGCACGCCCGGCCGAGCCGCGTCGTCGACCGCGCGGCGGCCGTTCTCGCAGCGGACGAGATCGACATGAAGGACGCGCGAGTGCTCGTCGTCGGTCTCGCGTACAAACCTGGCGTCGCCGACCTCCGCGGGTCGCCGAGCCACGAGGTGCTGTGCCGGCTGCGCGAGCTGGGGGCGGACGTTCAATACCACGACCCGTACGTGCCCGCGCTGAGCGCGGAGCCGAGTCTGCCTGCAAGCTCGGTCGACGAGCCTGACCCAGGCGACTACGACCTCGTGATCGTCGCCGTTGTGCACCCAGGCCACGAGCCGCCGTGGCTCGATCGGTGCGCGCGAGTACTCGACTGCACATACGGGACCGCGCACGGCCGTGCGCGACACCTCATCTAGCAGTGCTGAAGCTAGCCGCATGGCTGGGGCCGATCCTGGCTCTGGCTGTCCACCGGCGAAAGCGGCGGCCCGGGCGAGCGTCGTCGCGCGGCGCCGCGCGAAGGAGCGATACCGACACGGGGCCTGCGCCCGCGGCCGAGCCCGTCGTGCAGCCAGACCTTGCGTCTCTCGCAGCACCGCGGCTCGCGACCGACGGACCGACGGGCGCGCCGCCGCTCGAGGACGCGCCATGGGAGCGCGCTCCGGATGGCCGTCTGGGTCGCGGCGTCAGGTGGACCGCGGCGCTCGCCGTGGGGGCGCTCTGTGGCTTGATCATCTGGCACATCGTGGGCAAGCTCCGCAACGACGGCCTCCAGGGCTTCGGGAGCTATTACACGATCCTCGTCACCGGCTACGTTCTTAGCCGCTTCGTGCTCGCGGCCATCTATCGGCCGCCCCCGGACGCGGGCATCGAGCCGAGCGTCGCGATCGTCGTGCCCTCGTACAACGAGGGCGAGGCCGTCGCGCGCACGATCCATTCGTGCGTCGGCCTCGACTATCCGCCCGACCGGCTGGAGCTCGTTGTCGTCAACGACGGCTCGACGGACGACACGTGGCAGCACATGCGACGCGCCGCCTCCTGCTATGCGCCCGGCCGCGTGCGGTGCGTCGACCTCGGCTCCAACCAGGGCAAGCGGGCCGCGATGGCCGAGGGCATTCGGAGGACCGACGCGGAGATTCTCGTGTTCATCGATTCCGATTCGATGCCGGCACCCGCTGCCGTTCGCAAGCTCGTGCAGGGGTTCGCAAACCCCAAGGTGGGAGCGGTCAGTGGGCTGACCTATGTACGCAACGTTCACGACAACACCCTCACGCGCATGCAGGCAGCGCGCTACTACATAAGCTTCCAGCTACTCAAGACCGGCGAAGCGGTTGTCGGCGCCGTCGCATGCTGCTCCGGCTGCTTCGCTGCGTATCGCCGAGCTTCGATCATGCCGGTGCTCGAGCGCTGGGAGCATCAGCGGTTCCTCGGAGCGCCGTGCACGTATGGCGACGATCGCGCGCTCACGAACATGGTGCTGCGAGCCCGTTGGCGGGCGACCTACGACGCCGAGGCGGAGGCTTGGACGGATGCGCCCAACAGCTACCGCATCTTCTTCAAGCAGCAGCTGCGGTGGAAGAAGTCGTGGGCGCGCGAGGCGCCGATCCTCGTCTCTCACGTGTGGCGCTCGCGGCCGATCGCGTTTCCGGCCCTGCTCATAGCGACGCTGTCCGGACTGCTCAGCCCGTTCGTTGCGATGTTCAACGTGCTCTGGGCACCGTTGGCTCTAAGCCTCGCGCCGATCTTCTATCTGCTCTGTCTGTACCTGTTGACCCTCTGCTACGCACTGCTGTACCGAGCGTTGAGAGCCGACGGCGTCTGGAAGTTCGCGATCCTGGGAAGCTTCTTCTACGTCGCATTCTCGCCGCTCTTGATCTGGGCGATCCTGCGGTTGCGCAACGGCAGCTGGGGGACACGCCCCGCAGCGCCGAAGCCCCCAGCCGAGGACGCCGGCACCGGGAACTCGCGCGACGCGGAGCTCGAGCCGGCGCCGGCGTAGGCGGGCTGATGAGGGAGGCATCGGCACCTCGCCTCGCCGAGCGGGCGTCGAAGCAAGCTAAGAGCAGCCGGCCGCGTGTTGCCCGCTTGCTCGCCCTCGCTGTCATCGGCGGCTCGGCGATCGGCGTCTATCTTGCGCTCAGCCAGAGCACCGAGAGCGGTGGCGGCAAGCAGCTGTTCCGGGCGAGCTTTGCGAACAGCGGGTTGGTGACGAACGAATACGCGTTCTACAACCCGCGCGACGTGCGAGCCGCACGATCACCGGCATGGGAAGTGACGAGCGGGTCGCTGTTCGCAATCGACGGGAACGGCTGGACGGGCGTGCCCGACGGCGCGGCTGCCGACATCGCGTCCGCGCACGCGACTGACTCGGCAGTGCTGCGCGTGCGCACACGCCAGGATGACTTCGCCGACGTCGCGGTCTCGTTCCGCCTCTTCCTCCGGCGCTTTGTTGTCACTCCGCGGACTCCTGCGCAGGCGCATGACGGCGTGCACGTGTGGCTTCGCTACCAGAGCCCCTACTGGCTCTACTTCGCGAGCGTATCTCGACGAGACGGCAGCATCGTGATCGGCAAGAAGCTGCCGGACGGCGCCGGCGGACGATACGTCGATCTCACGCGCGTGACGGGTCATCCGTTCCCCTTCAACCACTGGGAGACCGTCAAGGCAACGATCGCGTCCGAGGGCGACAGCGTTGTCATCAAAGCCTTCGTCGGGGGTCGTCTGCTCGCCACCGCCGTCGACGCCGGCAGCGGTGGCCCCGCGATCCTCAGAGCGGGCCGCGTCGGCATCCGCGGCGACAACGCGGAATTCGAGTTCGGCGGGTTTCAGGTGACACAGGAATGACCCCGCGAGCCATGCTGCGTGTGCCCGCACGGCTCGCGGGTGGGGCGGTGCTGCTTGCAGTGCTCGCGGCTCCGGTCTACCTCTTCGTACGGCTTCACGCCCCACACCCGCCCGGACGAGCCGACCCGCCGCGCGTCGTGGTCGCTGCAGCGTCGCTGGCGGCGGTCCCGCCGTACAGCGCCGCCGTTCCTGTCCTCGCCTACCACGACATCTCGTCGAGACCCGGTCGTTACGCCGTCGCCCCGCGCACATTCGCCGAACAGATCGATGCCCTGCACCTGGCCGGCTTTCACACCATCTCCGCCGCCCAGATGCTCGCGTTCCTGGACGGCAGCGGATCGCTTCCGAAGCGACCGATCCTGATCGTGTTTTACAACGGTCTCGCGTCCGCCTGGCGCGTGGCGGACCCGATCCTCCAGCAATTCGGGTTCCGCGCCGTGAGCTTCGTCGACGACGAACGAGTCGGCAAGCACGGCTACTACTACCTCGGCGCGGACGAACTGCGCGCGATGGTGCGGTCTCGTCGATGGGACATCGAGGTCCAGGCCGGTGACCCGCGGGGAGCGATCGACGCATCCGGAGATCTGGGCTCCACATTGACGAGGCGACTATGGGTTGCGCGAGCCGGACGCCTCGAGAACGCGCCGGAATTCACCGAACGCGTGTCCGGCGAGCTGGACCGGAGCGCGGAGGCGCTGCGCGCATTCGGCGCAGATCCTGTAATGCTCGGCTACGCTCTCGCGCCGTCGGCGCTGCCCAGCGATGACACGGGCGCGGCGCGAGCGACGGAAGCGCTCATCGCGCGGCGGTTTTCGGTCTCGTTCGCCGACGGCCCGTCGTCCCGCTTCATCGATCGCTACGACCGGTCCTCTTCACGGCCGTTACCGGCAACGGTGGTGGAAGGCACGACGACCGCGTCAGCGCTCGTCGATCACCTCGCGGCGCTCGCGCCGGTTGCGCCCCACCTTGACGATGCGATCGCCGCGGGCCAGCCGTGGGTCAATGGCAGCGGCGGAGCGAGCGGTTCGACGCTCGAGATTCGCGGCCACGTGCTCACCTTGCGCGTGCCACCGGGTCGCTGGGACGCCGCGTATTGGGGTCCGGGCCGCTCAGTGCTGTGGCATGCCTACCGCGCGAGTGTGACCATACAGGGGCTCGCGCGCGAGGGCTCCGGCGCCAGCGCGACGCTGCTCGTCGGCGTCGCAGGCGAGGGCGGCTACGCCGTGAGCATCTCCGCGGGCCGGATGGCCGTCGCGGCGGTCGCGAGTGCCGGTCGCTCGCGCACGCTCATGGTGTCGAAGATCCGCGAAGCCTCGCAGCATCGTCTCATCGTCACCCTCCAGAGCGGCCACCTGCAGGTCAGCGTTGACGGGCGCGGCGCGAGCGAGGCGGCCGTGGCAGGCTCGACACATGGCGGCATCGGGCTGGGCTCATGGCGGGCGTACCCGAACAGCCCGACACCTTCGTTTACGAAGCTCTCCGTCGATCCTCTGTCGTGAGGATGAAGCGAGCCACGTGCAAGCCGCCTACGGCGTGGGCACCGGGATCGTGCATGTCGACGCGCAACTGCCCGACGGCGGCGCAGCCGTCATCGCCGTGAAGTGCGCGCCGATCTGGGCCGGGCTGAGCAGGTAGTCGTAGATCGCGACCTTGCCGATCGCACCGGGGAACCAGCTGTCCATCGCCATCGTGCCGATGTCGAGCGGCGAGCTGCCGGCCTGCGGCCGCACCCCGTATTCGCTCATGCACCCCGTCGGGTAGTGTTCGCCGGCGTCCCACGGCACGCCGTTGACCCAGATGCTGATCGTGCCCGGGTTGGCTGCGCTGCACGAGGACGGCGTCGTCTGCGTCTGGTACTCGCCGACGACATACAGCCACTGGCCCGCGGCTAGCGTGTTGCATTGCGGCTGGAAGAACGCCCCGCTGCCATAGCCGGCGCTCGGGTTGAAGACGTACGCGCTCAGGCGGTTGCAGCGACCTTCGGAGTTGACGCTGCTGTACATGCGCGCCTCCCACTCGCAGCTCGGCGAGTATTCCTGGCAGCGGCCCATCCAGTCGACGTAGCCCTGGGCTTCGGGGTCGCTCGCCGCGGAGAACTGCAACACGTTCGGGCGGATCCAGGCCTCCCAGGTCAGCTCACCTGTGGTCGGGATCGAGAGCGAAGCGCTCGCGGGCACGGTCATGTACTCGCTCGAGCCGTTGAAGTTCGCGGCTTGTTCGCCGTCGGGCATGCTCGTCAGCGTGGGCGTCCCGCCCTCGTAGGTGCCCGTGTGCCCGTTGCCGCTCAGGTCGGCTTCGGCGCCACCCGCGACATCGACGTTCCAGAAGGCCACTGGTCGACCCGCGAGGACCGTCGCGTCGTAGGAGGAGGCCGACGACGTCGTGCTCGTGCTCGTGCTCGTCGTGCTCGTTGCTGCTCGTGCTCGTGCTCGCGTGGCGTGCTCGTGACCTTGGTCGACGACGTGCTCGTCGCTCGGTTCGCGGTGGTCGTGCGTGGTACTGGTCGCGGTGGGCGCGGTGGCGGTTGTCGGTCGTGGTTGGCGCGGTGGCGGTAGCGCTCGCTGTCGTCGAGGCCGTCTTGGTGGTCGTGCTCGTCGCGGTGGGCGAGCCGGTCGCACTCGTCGTGCTGGTCGCTGTCACGGTCGGCGTCGCTGCCTGGGTCGTCGTAGTAGTCGCGAGCGCCGTGGTGGTCTCTGTGGCCGTCGCAGTCTGAGTCGTCGGGCGCGTCGATGTAGTGGCTGCCGTGGTAGTGGTCGCCGTGCTCGTGGCCGTAGGCGCGGCGCTGCCTGTGGTCGCGGTGGGCTTGGTGGTCGTGCTCGTCGTGCTTGGCGTAGTCGTCGTGATCGGCACGGTGCTTGCCGCGGTGTCGGTGGTCGTGGCGCTCTGGGTCGACATGGTCGTGGCGGTCTCGGTGGTGGTCGTCAGAGGTGTCGTGCTTGCGGTGCTCGAACTCGTCGTCGTCGTCGGGTCTGGGTTGGGAGACGCGGTGGTCGGCTCCTGGACGGACCACGAACCTGGAACAGAAGCGGGCCCGACCGGTTCGAGCAGTGGGGACAGGCCGGGCCCCAGGCTCTGGAAGCCCGGCACGGCGAGTGCTGCATGGTTGTTGCGGTGAGGTCGGCGTCGCACGACGCGGCGCAAGCCGCACCCCACCCGATGCCGTAGGACGCGGTGCGCGTTGCGCGCGGCGTGCTCCCGTACGTGGCGGCAGCGAAGCACGCGATCATGGGTCGTGGCGGCACCCGCGACGCCGGCCGGCACACTCGCGAAGACCACGGCGAGGACGCCACTCAAGAGGGCACGCGGCTGAGCCCGCACGGGGCCGCCACGATGCGCCCCGGCGCTCCGGATCGCGGGGACCATCGTCGGAGACTGTACCCGCTTGCCTCGCGATCAAGCACGGCTCCGCCCTCGAGAGAGCTCGCGGCGCCGCGCGTCAGTACGTTCGCCCGTGCCTACGGCGTGGGCACCGGGATCGTGCATGTCGACGCGCAACTGCCCGACGGCGGCGCAGCCGTCATCGCCGTGAAGTGCGCGCCGATCTGGGCCGGGCTGAGCAGGTAGTCGTAGATCGCGACCTTGCCGATCGCACCGGGGAACCAGCTGTCCATCGCCATCGTGCCGATGTCGAGCGGCGAGCTGCCGGCTTTGGGCTTGATGTTGTACTGGCTCATGCACCCCGTCGGGTAGTGTTCGCCGGCGTCCCACGGCACGCCGTTGACCCAGATGCTGATCGTGCCCGGGTTGGCTGCGCTGCACGAGGACGGCGTCGTCTGCGTCTGGTACTCGCCGACGACATACAGCCACTGGCCCGCGGCTAGCGTGTTGCATTGCGGCTGGAAGAACGCCCCGCTGCCATAGCCGGCGCTGGGGTTGAAGACGTACGCGCTCAGGCGGTTGCAGCGACCTTCGGAGTTGACGCTGCTGTACATGCGCGCCTCCCACTCGCAGCTCGGCGAGTATTCCTGGCAGCGGCCCATCCAGTCGACGTAGCCCTGGGCTTCGGGGTCGCTCGCCGCGGAGAACTGCAACACGTTCGGGCGGATCCAGGCCTCCCAGGTCAGCTCACCTGTGGTCGGGATCGAGAGCGAAGCGCTCGCGGGCACGGTCATGTACTCGCTCGAGCCGTTGAAGTTCGAGGCTTGTTCGCCGTCGGGCATGCTCGTCAGCGTGGGCGTCCCGCCCTCGTAGGTGCCCGTGTGCCCGTTGCCGCTCAGGTCGGCTTCGGCGCCACCCGCGACATCGACGTTCCAGAAGGCCACTGGTCGACCCGCGAGGACCGTCGCGTCGTAGGAGGAGGCCGACGACGTCGTGCTCGTGCTCGTGCTCGTGCTGCTCGTGCTGCTCGTGCTCGCGCTCGTCGTGCTCGTGACCGTGCTCGACGACGTGCTCGTGCTCGGCGCGGCGGTTGTGGTGGTGCTGGTCGCGGTGGGCGCGGTGGCGGTTTCGGTCGCGGTGGTGAGCGTGGTGATGGGCGTACCGCTGTACGGGGTCGTGAAGGTGCGTTCGGCTCCGTATGCCTTGCCGGCGGAGCTCCATGCGACCAGCCGGTAGTGATACGTGGCGGACTCCAGCAGGCCCGCCACCTGTGCCCGCACGCTCAGCATCGATGTTCCCGCGCCGACGCTCACCATCACGGTGTGCGACCCATAGAACGCGGAGGGCCCGTATTCGAAGTCGTAAGCGGTCGCAAAGCCGTTCGGGCCAACATCGCCGGCGAGGAGTCCGGATGACGCGGTCACGTTCGCGACCGCGCCCGTCGTCGCGGTCGGCGCCCCAGAGCGGTGGCGCGCCGCGCGCGTTACGCGCTTCGCCGCGGTGTTGCACCAGCGTCGGCGAAGGGCTCGCCGCTCCGCACGACTTCGCGAGGCCGAGCGAGTGACGCGAGCTCGATGTGCTCGTGCGGCAAGCGTAGGCTCGTGCGGAGCGGTGATGGGTGCGGGCTATCGCCGGTGGAGCCACGACGAGTGCGGCGGCAACTGCGGGCAGCAACAGACACAGGCGCTTCGGCATCTTCGGGCTCCTTCCCGGCGTCGCTCGTCGGTTGCCTCGGCAGCACGGGCTCTCGGCTGTTTGAGACGACGCCTACTGTTGGACAGGTCTCGCGTAAATCGACCGTTCCACGGGCGCACCCAGTCGGCGCGCCCGTTGGTGGACGCATGTCTGATAGAGGCCAGCGCGCGCTAAAGCACGCAGCAGACGAATGGCGCGCGCGCGATCGCCGTGCGGGGGGCGCGATTACGTCTACGATTACCCGGACATGGACGCGTGGAGCTCACGCGCCAATGCCCGTTGGGTGGAGGCCACAGGTGAGCGTTTGGACGGATCCTCGGGGGACTCGCGACTGCGGCTGCGCTCGCACGGGCCCGGCGTCGCGCCGCGTTCGCGCGGATCCTCGCGCGCGGCGTCGGCTCGCTTCAAGAATGAGCGCGCAGTGGATCCTCGTGGTGACGTCGCTGGCGCTGGCCACGGCAGTTCTGCAAGCGCTCTCGGTGTCCGTTCACAGTCCTCGCGCGTACACCGTGGCCGGCACCGCGGGCAGCTTGGTGAGCGTGCTCGTCGCGTTCATGTTCACCGAGCGGATGCGGTACACGCACGAGCGACGCGACCTCATCGCTGCGATCGTCTTTGTCGGCCTCGCCGCCGCGAACCTGTTATTCGTCACAGCAGGCCCAGCCAGCGCGAGCGCAGCCGACTCGTGGCGCCTCGTAATTTCCGGAGCGGGGTTCGCTGGAAGCGTCGTCGTGCTCGCGGCGATCGCATACCCGCGCCGAGACCACCGTCGCGTCGCCGCACCGCCCGCTGCCGTTACGGCGGGGATCGCAATCCTGGCCTGCGGCAACGCGGTTGCGCTCGTGACTAGCGGCCCCTACGGGGACCGACTGTATGCAGCCGACGCCCTCAAGCTGGCGGCGTGGGCGCTCATGCTCTGGGGATGCGTGGTCGAGCTGCGGAACCTGCGAGCCGGGATCGAGCGGCGTGCGTCGCTGAGCGAGCGCCGACGCATAGCCCGAGACATGCACGACGGCTTGGCGCAGGAGCTCGCGTTCATAACGATCTACGCGCAGCAGCTCGGGCGCAGCGAGGACGACGGCGCGGCCGCGGCTCAGCTGCGCTCGGCAGCGGAGCGTGCTCTGCACGAGTCCCGCACGGCGCTCGCGGTCCTCTCGATGGCGGGCGAGATATCCCTGGACACGCTCGTGACTCGAACCGTC
The DNA here is from genome assembly GCA_963738355.1 of uncultured bacterium. GTDB lineage: Bacteria > Actinomycetota > Thermoleophilia > Solirubrobacterales > Solirubrobacteraceae > Palsa-744. The sequence goes on along the minus strand of CAVTWF010000007.1, from coordinate 304,981 downwards.
GACACGTTTAGGGCCCGGTTCGGCGTTGATGTGGACGTCGACCTCGAGCGGCATCTATTCGTGGACGACGAGCACTGCAACGCGCTGCTGCGCATCCTCCATGAGGCCCTGACGAACGCCGTGCGCCACGGCGGGGCAACGCGAATCCTCGTGCAGCTGCGTGCCGCGGATCGCGCGACGCGCCTGACCGTGACAGACGACGGCGCCGGGTTTGACGTGCGCGGGGCCCTCGAGATGCGCAGGGGGCTCGGCCTGACGAGCATGAGTGAACGTGCCGAGATACTGGGCGGACGCGTGTGGATCTCGTCGCGCGCCGGTGCAGGCACCGCGGTGGAGGTCGAGCTGCCATAGGCGAGAAGCTCCGCATCGTGCTCGCCGACGACCACGCGGCTACCCGGCTCGGCGTGCGGCTTGCGCTCGAGCACGGCGGCTTCGAGGTCGTGGCAGAGGCAAGCGACGCGCCCGGAGCGGTGCGCGCAGCGCGCGAGCAGTGTCCCGACATCTGTCTCCTCGACGTGTACATGCCGGGCGGCGGTGGCGTCGCCGCCGCGGCCGAGCTGACCGAGGTCCTCCCCTCCGCTGCCGTGGTTATGCTCAGCGTTTCCGACGGCGACGAGGACCTCTTCGAATCGTTGCGCGCGGGCGCGTCGGGCTACTTGCTCAAGGACACCGATCCGGCGGTCCTGCCGCAAGCGCTGCGCTCGGTGCTGGCTGGAGAGGCTCCGCTGCCAAGGGCGCTGACGGCACGCCTGATCGTGGAGTTTCGCCGCCATGGCCACGAGCGCGAGGCGCGCGACTCTGAGGGCGCCCTCGTCACCTTCTCTGGGCGAGAGTTGCAGGTATTGGAGCTGTTGCGAGACGGGCTGACCACGAAGCAGATCGCCTACGAGCTCGCGATATCCGCGGTCACCGTCCGCAGGCACATCTCCGAGGTCCTGCGGAAGCTGCAGGTGGGCGACCGCGAGGCAGCGCTGCGCCTCACAGCGGACGGAGCACGGCCCGGGAGCGCGAATACGTCCGCGACGCGAGCGACCCTGCCCTCGGCGTCAGCTCGCGCGCGCGCCGATCATGAGCGGTCGGCGCCGTGAACGGCCGTCGCTAGCGAGATCGATCTCACACCATAGGAGCGTCGCGTCACCGCTGCCGACGCCCCATCGGTCGGCGACACGATCGAGGATGACAGCAGCGAGCGCTCCGTCCTCGAGCCTCGGCGGAGCTGCAGCAGAGTGCCGCCGCCAGAGGTTCCTGACCTGCGCCTGGGCCATCGTGCCAGTTAGTCGTACCGTCAGCTCCGCATCGTCACCGTCCGCGCGAGAGCGCTCTTGGACGATGAGGGTGACGAGCTCACTCACACACAGGGAGAGGTCGTAGAACAATGTCGGCTCGAAGTCGCGATCCCACTCCTGCAGCACACGCCTAGCGACGCTCACCGCCTGCGGCAACGTTCGGAATCGCAGGCGACGCTCAGTCGCCCCGAGGCGGTGCGAGTCGCCCAACGGCTCTGCCTGCCGCGCTGTACGGGTCAATCCGCGCACGCGAGGCAACAGCGTCCTGTCGGCGTGAGCCACCACGCGCCGCCCGGAGGAGCGCGAGCGCACGTAGGTGCCCGTCGGTGGTACTAAGGAATCCATTCTGTCCGGTGCCAATCGCCGCGATCCGTCGCTGACAGCACCGGGCGCCCCACAAACGGGGCCTTCTCGTCCCAGCCGGCAAACGCCCCCCGCCAGCACCCGGGATCGTAACACTACCGTCGCGCTACGTCCAGCCCCGCGACCTACACTCGGGCGAGTATGTCTGCTCCTATCACGGTCGTGGTGATCGACGACCACGTTCTCTTTCGCTCCGGGCTTCGGGAGCTCCTCGAGCAAGAGGGCATTCGTGTAGTCGGAGAAGCCTCTGGCGCTGACGCCGGGTTGAGGGCGATCGCGCGTCACGCACCAGATGTCGCAATCGTCGACCTGGGTCTCGGGCGCGTATCGGGACACACCGCGATCCTCCGGATCGTCGCCAGCGCGCCGCGCACGAGAGTGCTCGTGCTGACGATTTCCACGAGCGAGTCGGACCTCACGGATGCAGTGCTTGCGGGAGCCTGCGGTTACCTTCTCAAGGACGCCTCGGCAGAGGAGATCGTGTCCGGTGTGCGCGCGGCGGCGAGCGGAGACTCGATGGTCTCGCCGAGAATGACTTCCGCGCTGCTGGAGCGTCTGCGTGCGAGCGCCCAGCTCGGCGGGCGCCGCACCGTGGCCGACCTATCGCCCCGAGAGAGACGTACTGCGCATGGTCGTGGACGGCAAGGAGAACGCAGCCATCGCGAGGGAGTTGTTCGTCAGCCCCGCGACGGTCAAGAACCACGTCTCGAACATCCTTGCGAAGCTGGGCGCGGAGAACCGTCTGCAGGCCGCCGTGCGCGCCGTCCGCGATTCGCTCGTCTGAGCGGCGCGCGCCGCGGGGCTCGCACACTCTCGGTCTCCGTCCCGTTCAATTTTCTGAGCGGTCGCGATCGCACTACCGACTGGCTGTCGCACTCAGGGAGCGTTCAATTCACTGAACACATTCTCGTCGGTAAATCCTTGACAGCCATGTGGGTGCCTGGCACAGTCTTGGGCCCTTCTTGTCACCCGCGGCGTCGAACGCGTACCGCTTCGACCCGTCGGTGATCCCTAGCTAGGAGAGCGATAGAAAGATGGATTGGCGCACGGAAGCCCGCCGACGCACCGTTGCTGCGTCAGCTGCCTCAGCCGCAACTCGTGTTCGCATCTCAGCCTGCCTGCTCGCGGGCGTAATCGGCACGCTCGGGCTGCAGGGCATGGCCGCGCAGGCTGCGTCCGCGCAGCCTTCCGACTGCGGCGGCCGCGTCATCGGTTGCGACCCAACGAAGGGCGGACCAACGGGACCCACCGGCGCAACTGGCGCGAAGGGCACGACCGGAGCCACCGGCGGTACTGGTGCGACGGGCGGGAAAGGCGCGACGGGAGCAACCGGAACGAACGGCGCAACGGGTGGCACCGGACCTGCCGGCGTGACCGGCGCTACGGGATCGACTGGCGGTAAGGGCGCAACTGGTGCTACCGGCGCGGCGGGTGTTACCGGACCCGAAGGCAAGCAGGGTGTCACCGGACCAATCGGCGTCACTGGCGCCACCGGCGCAACTGGCACCAAGGGCGCGACCGGCTCCCAGGGCGCAACCGGCTCCCAGGGCGAAACGGGCGGCACGGGAGCGCACGGTGCCTCCGGTGAAAAGGGTGCCACAGGCTCCCCGGGCGCCACAGGCGAAAAGGGCGAAACCGGCGGGACCGGCGCTCAGGGCGCCACAGGCCCTGCCGGTGTGAGCGGCGCCACTGGTCCGCAGGGCACCTCTGGTGAAAAGGGTGCCACCGGCTCCCCGGGCGCCACAGGCGAAAAGGGCGAAACCGGCGGGACCGGGTCCCACGGCGCCACAGGCGAAAAGGGCGCCACAGGCGAAAAGGGCGCCACAGGCGAAAAGGGCGAAACCGGCGGGACCGGCGCTCAGGGCGCGACTGGCTCCCAGGGTGCCTCCGGTGAAAAGGGCGCCACAGGCGAAAAGGGCGAAACCGGCGGCACGGGAGCGCAGGGCGCTACAGGCCCTGCCGGTGTCAGCGGCGCCACTGGTCCGCAGGGCACCACAGGCGAAAAGGGCGCGACCGGCTCCCAGGGCGAAACCGGCGGGACCGGCGCTCAGGGCGCAACTGGCTCCCAGGGTGCCTCCGGTGAAAAGGGCGAAACCGGCGGCACGGGAGCGCAAGGCGCGACCGGCTCTCCCGGCGCCACAGGCGAAAAGGGCGAAACCGGCGGGACCGGCGCGCAAGGCGCGACGGCTCCCAGGGTGCCTCCGGTGAAAAGGGCACCACAGGCGAAAAGGGCGAAACCGGCGGGACCGGCGCGCAGGGCGCCACAGGCCCTGCCGGTGTGAGCGGCGCCACTGGTCCGCAGGGCACCACAGGCGAAAAGGGCGCGACCGGCTCCCAGGGCGAAACCGGCGGGACAGGGTCGCAAGGCGCCTCCGGTGAAAAGGGTGCCTCCGGTGAAAAGGGCGCGACAGGTGAAAAGGGCGAAACCGGCGGCACCGGAGCGCAAGGCGCGACCGGCTCCCAGGGCGCCACAGGCGAAAAGGGCGAAACCGGCGGGACCGGCGCGCAAGGCGCGACAGGCTCCCAGGGTGCCTCCGGTGAAAAGGGCACCACAGGCGAAAAGGGCGAAACCGGCGGGACCGGCGCGCAGGGCGCCACAGGCCCTGCCGGTGTCAGCGGCGCCACTGGTCCGCAGGGCACCACAGGCGAAAAGGGCGAAACCGGCGGGACCGGCGCTCAGGGCGCCTCTGGTGAAAAGGGTGCCACAGGCTCACCCGGGCGCCACAGGCGAAAAGGGCGAAACCGGCGGGACCGGCGCTCAGGGCGCCTCTGGTGAAAAGGGCACCACAGGCGAAAAGGGCGAAACCGGCGGGACCGGCGCGCAGGGCGCTACAGGCCCTGGCGGTGTCAGCGGCGCCACTGGTCCGCAGGGCACCACAGGCGAAAAGGGCGAAACCGGCGGGACCGGCGCTCAGGGTGCACTGGCTCCCAGGGTGCCTCCGGTGAAAAGGGCGAAACCGGCGGCACGGGAGCGCAAGGCGCGACCGGCTCTCCCGGCGCCACAGGCGAAAAGGGCGAAACCGGCGGGACCGGCGCGCAAGGCGCGACAGGCCCTGGCGGTGTCAGCGGCGCCACTGGTCCGCAGGGCACCACAGGCGAAAAGGGCGAAACCGGCGGGACCGGCGCTCAGGGTGCAACTGGCTCCCGGGTGCCTCCGGTGAAAAGGGCGAAACCGGCGGCACGGGAGCGCAAGGCGCGACCGGCTCTCCCGGCGCCACAGGCGAAAAGGGCGAAACCGGCGGGACCGGTGCTCAGGGCGCTACAGGCCCTGCCGGTGTCAGCGGCGCCACTGGTCCGCAGGGCACCACAGGCGAAAAGGGCGGGACCGGCGCCCAGGGCGAAACCGGCGGCACGGGAGCGCAAGGCGCCACCGGCTCTCCCGGTGCCACAGGCGAAAAGGGCGAAACCGGCGGGACCGGCGCTCAAGGTGCAACTGGCTCCCAGGGTGCCTCCGGTGAAAAGGGCGAAACCGGCGGCACGGGAGCGCAAGGCGCGACCGGCTCTCCCGGCGCCACAGGCGAAAAGGGCGAAACCGGCGGGACCGGCGCGCAAGGCGCGACAGGCCTCCCAGGGTGCCTCCGGTGAAAAGGGCACCACAGGCGAAAAGGGCGAAACCGGCGGGACCGGCGCGCAGGGCGCCACAGGCCCTGCCGGTGTGAGCGGCGCCACTGGCCCGCAGGGCACCACAGGCGAAAAGGGCGCGACCGGCTCCCAGGGCGAAACCGGCGGGACCGGGTCGCAGGGCGCCTCCGGTGAAAAGGGTGCCACGGGCTCCCCGGGCGCCACCGGCGGGACCGGCGCGCAGGGCGCGACTGGCTCCCAGGGTGCCTCCGGTGAAAAGGGCGCCACAGGCGAAAAGGGCGAAACCGGCGGGACCGGCGCTCAGGGCGCTACAGGCGCTGCCGGTGTGAGCGGCGCCACTGGTCCGCAGGGCCTGCAGGGCGAACCGGGCGCTCAGGGCGAACCGGGCGAACGCGGGCCAGAAGGTGAACCGGGTTCGCCTGGCGAAAACGGCGACCGCGGCGCCACTGGCGCAACAGGGGAACCGGGCGAACTCGGCCCGCAGGGCCCGGAAGGTGAACGTGGCGCACACGGCGCAACCGGCGCAACTGGATCCGAAGGCAAGCAGGGTGCCACCGGGCAGCAAGGCGTCACCGGTGAAAAGGGCGCGACGGGTGAACATGGGGCGGTGGGTGTCACCGGCGCAACCGGGCCCATTGGAGCCACGGGCTCTACGGGCGAAACGGGAACGGCTGGCAACGTAGGCGCGACAGGGATCACTGGGGCAACGGGACCGACTGGCGCAACGGGCGCCGCGGGCTCAACCGGCGCGGGCGGGTCGACCGGCGCTGCGGGCTCCACTGGCGCAACCGGCGCTGCGGGCTCAACCGGCGCGGCCGGGTCGACCGGCGCGACTGGCGCAACCGGCGCTGCGGGCTCCACTGGCGCAACCGGCGCTGCGGGCTCCACTGGCGCGGCCGGCGCTGCGGCCACTGGCGCGGCCGGGTCGACCGGCGCGACTGGCTCAACCGGGACCACTGGCCCCGCTAATGGACTCCTCCTGGGCAGTGGAGGAAACGCTACGCTCGCGGCGGTCTCGCAAACAACGTGCGACTTCATCGGCGTCGGCGCCGCGACAACTGTGGCGGCGTCCTGCGCAAGTGAATCACCGACGACGCAGGTGCCCATGCCGGTCGGGGGAACAGTAAAGGCGTTCTACGTCAACTTCAGCGCGACCGGAGGTCACAACGAAAAGCTGACGTTTACTCTTCGCCATAACGGCACCACGACCTCGGCGACGTGTACTCCCGCCGCCTCGGCCTCTACGACGTGTAACGCCACCGGCTTGAGTGTTTCAATTGGACTCGGTGAACTGGTGGACGTTCAGGTTGCTGCGAACGCCGGTAGTGCCCCGACACCAAAGACGGTTACCTGGGCGATTCAGTACCAGTAGCGGGTCCCGCTGATGTCATAGACCCGCCGGCGCTAAGCGCGCTGGAGGGTCTTTGCGCGCTGGTGCGCGGGGAATGCTCGCGGCTCATTCGCTGCGGCCGCGCAACCCGCAACGCGGGAGACGCTCATCGCCCGTCGTCCTGCGAGCTCATTGAACTCCGAGGGGTAATCCTCGCGATGGTGCGGCCGGCAACCGTCGCGCCGGGCTGGCTCGGGGAGGCGATTGCGTCGAGCCTGAATCCGCGTGAGACAGGGAAGCGAATCGACGATCCGGCAGGGTCTGCCCGTGGAACTCAGCGGGGGTGTCGCAGGCGGCGACGGGCTATCTCCAGCGATTCGAGGTCGACGATGTCCTGTGGCCGGCCCGCCGCGGTCTTCATGGCGATAAGGTCGTCGATCGACGCCACCAGCACGACACTCCCATCGAGGTCGATACGGCTGGCCCTTCGCTTCAGCGCGGCGTAGCCGGGCGACCCGGGCGGGTCGGAGAGCAGGTCGATATCTCCGTCGCGTGTCGTAAGGGTCAGCATCGCGGTCTGCCTGAGCGTAGGTGCGTCCGGGACGAACGGCAGATCCTCGTCGACGCCTCTCAGCCGGGCGTCCAGGTCCACCAGTAGCCGTCCGAGTCGGTCGAGGTTTGCATCGTCGGTGGCGTAACAGATGTCGAGATCCTTGGTGAAGCGTGGACTGCTCTGCACGATCACGGCGACACCGCCGATGACCACGAAGTCCACGCCCGCTCCCACCAGGAGCTCCAGTAGACGACTGAGGGCGAACTCAGGTGGGCCGCTCACGACTGCGTGCGCCGGCGTCGGCGAGGCTCTGCGTCTGCCTGTACATCGTTTCGATGCCCCGGATCCGTTCCGCCGGCGTCAGCTCGAGTTGCTTGCGGATGAGGCTCTCATCGACGCTGGGCTCGCGAATTTGCGCGTCGATGAGCAGGCGATGACCAGTGGCCCACAGGATTCGGTCGAGCGTGTCCACGGTCGGGTTGGCCCCGGGTCGCTCGAGCTTCGCAATGGCCGCCTGGCTCACCCCTAGGCGGCCTGCGAGGTCGGCCTGCGTCATGTCTGCCTGTTGGCGCAGCGCGCGCAGTAGCGCAGGGATGCCAGAAGCAGAGGCCAATATAACCTAAAGGTTATCACGCGCCGCGCGGGGCCAACGCAGCCAATGACGCGGCAGGATCCGGAAGGGCCACTGAGCCGGCTCGGATTGCGAACGGCCAGCGATCTCACTCCCCAGAACGCTTTGCGCAGACCAAACAACGCGGGACGCAGATGTTTGGACTCTGGCCCATACGGGGCCGGCCCGCGATCGCGGACGATGTGTGCGTTCGCCGTACAGTGGCCGGCAACGCAGATAACGCACGACGCCCCGGGCCGCGTGTTCTCCTCCCTCCTCCAAGGCCCGGGGCGCATCGTGCCGATCGTGCCCCATCGGGTAGCGCCCAGATGCCCGCTGCGGCGGTCGTGGGTTCGATCTCGCGGAGCTCACAAATGCCGATTTTGCAGCCCTGATCTTGGCCGTGTGGCCATAGCGGGGACCACGTGTCGAGGATGTAATGTCCCCATGGCCGCGACGGAAGGTCAGCGCGCGTCGCGACGCGTGCTGGCTGCCCTGAACGAGGTTGACCTGCGCGTGCTCTCGCGGTCCCTGTCTGATGAGCTCCGAGCGCGAAAGGTCACGTTCGGCGCAGCCGATAATGGGGATATGGAGGCGTTCGTCGTCGACCCGGTCCCTCGCGTGATCGAGCGTGATGACTGGGACACGCTCGCGATCGGCCTCGCGCAGCGCGCTGAGGCCCTGGATCGGTTCGTGGCTGACGTGTACGGCGAGCGCCGCATCTTCGCCGCCGGCCGCGTGCCGTTCTCGGCGGTCGAGAGCGCGGAGTACTTCGAGCCGCGCATCACCCAGATCCAGCCGGCGTCGGGTCGGTGGATCGTGATCGCCGGTCTGGACCTCGTGCGCGACGGCGACGGCCCGTTCGCCGTGCTCGAGGACAACGTCCGCACCCCTTCGGGGATCGCTTACGCCGTGGCTGCGCGCGAGGCGCTCAGCGCTCACCTGTCGGTCCCCAACGGCATGCGCGTACGCTCGCTCGAGCCGGCGTACGAGCTGCTCGGGGAGGCGCTGCGTGCGGCCGCCCCGCCGCAGGCCGCCGATGACCCGTCGGTCGTCGTGCTCACCGACGGGCCGTCGAACTCGGCGTACTACGAGCACGGCGCGATCGCGCGCCGACTCGGGCTCCCGCTCGTTCGCATGCGGGACCTCCTCGTGCGGTTCGGGAGGCTTTTTGCGCGCACCGATACCGGGGTGCTCCCGGTGGATGTCGTCTATCGGCGGACCGACGAGGACCGGCTCTTCGACGCCGCCGGGAAGCCGACCAGCGTGGGGGAGGCGTTGCTCGGACCGCTCGAAGCTCAGACGCGTCGGCTGCGCCAACGCATTCGGGACCGGTGTGGCAGACGACAAGCTCGTGCACGCGTACGTCGAGGAGATGGTGCGCTTCTACCTCGAGGAGGAGCCGCTCCTGGCGTCGGTGCCGACCTACGACCTCTCCCAGCCCGGCATGCTCGAGATGGCGCTCGAGCGCGTGGGGGAGCTGGTGATCAAGCCGCGTAGCGGGTACGGCGGCGTCGGCGTCGTAGTCGGTCCCCGCGCCAGCAGGCAGGCGCTCGAGCGCATCTCGCGCGAGCTGGCGGCCGCGCCGGGACGGTTCATCGCCCAAGAGACGGTCCGCCTCTCGCGCCAGCCGACCGTCTGCGACGGCGACCTGGAGCCGCGTCACGTCGATCTGCGGCCGTTCACGTTCGCGATCGGCGACCGCGTGGAGGTCTTTCCGGGCGGGCTCACGCGCGTCGCACTCGAGCGCGGGTCACTCGTGGTCAACTCATCGCAGCGCGGTGGAGCCAAGGACACGTGGGTGCTCGTATGACGGCGGACACCGAGGTTCGGCTCCTGCACCCGCCGAATGGGCCGCCGGCCCTGATCGGCGTGACGACGTCGGAGCTGCGCGCGGCCGGACAGGTGCGCCGGCGCCGTCACGGCGAGCCCGCCCGCGTCGAGATGGCGCTCGGGCTGCCCTACCTGCGTGCGATCGAGCGCGCCGGCGGGCTGCCGGTCGTGCTGCCGCCGCTCTCACTCGACCGGATCTCGCCGCTGCTCGATCGTCTCAGCGGTGTGCTGCTGTCCGGCGGACCCGACCTCGACCCCGCGGCTTACGGGCGCACGAGCCACCCGGAGCTGGGCCGAACCGAGCCGCAGCTCGACGCCTTCGAGGTGCAGCTCGCGCGCGAGGCCGACGCACGCGGCCTACCGATCCTCGGGATCTGTCGCGGGGCACAGGCGCTCAACGTGGCGCGCGGCGGCACCCTCCACCAGCACATCCCCGAGCTCACGGACGGATCGATCGCTCATCGCCAACGTGAGCCCGGGACGCAGGTCACGCACGACGTGCGTATCGCCAGCCGCAGCACACTCGCAACCGTGATCGGGAGTCGCCGGGCGGCCGTTAACTCCTTTCACCACCAGAGCGTCGACCGACTCGGCGACGGGCTGCGCGCCGTGGCATGGGCGGACGACGGCATCGTCGAGGGCATCGAGGGATCCGGGGCTTCGCTCCTGCTCGGGGTTCAATGGCATGCCGAGACGCTCGTTGACGACCCCGCGCAGCTTGCCCTCTTCCGCCGCTTGGTCGCGGCCGGCGAGGAACGCGAGCGAGAGCCCGCGAAGGGGCTCGCGGCCACGAATGGACGCGCGGCCTGAGTGGTGAGCCCGCTCGAAGCGCGCTTTCGCCCAGCTTGGTGCCGCTGGCCGTCGGCCGAAGTGAGTCGGCCGTGGACGGTTGGGATCGAGGAGGAGGTGATGCTGCTCGATTCCCGCGACTTCTCGCTCGCTCCCTGGATCGACGACATCCTTCCGAGCCTCGCTCCCTCGCTCGCCCGACACGTCGGCGCCGAGACCCACAGCTCGGCGCTCGAGCTGCGTACCGGAGTGCACGACGACGTGCCCGCCGCGATCGCGGAGCTCGCGGCGCTCCGCGGCGAGCTGCGCGAAGACCTCGCGCGAAGGGGGCTGCGCGCCGCCGCCGCCGGCATGCACCCGACGACCGTCTGGCACGAGACGCGGATCTCCGGCGGCGAGCGCTATCAGCTGCTCTACGAGTCGTTGCGCGAGCTGGCGCGTCGCGAGCCCACCTTCGCCCTTCACGTCCACGTCGCGGTGCCGGACCCCGAGGACGCGGTGCACGCGCTCAACGGGCTGCGCGCGCACCTGCCGCTTTTGCTCGCGCTCTCTGCGAACTCTCCTTTCTGGCAGGGACGCGAGACCGGCCTGGCCTCGACGCGAACGCCCATGTTCGGCGCGTTTCCGCGCGTCGGACTGCCGCGCGCCTTCGCGGATTACAGCGACTACGTCGAGAGCATCGACACCCTGCTGCGTTGCGGCGCCTTTCCGGAGCCGACCTTCCTGTGGTGGGACGTGCGGTTGCAGCCGCGCTGGGGAACCGTGGAGGTGCGAATCATGGATGCGCAGATCACCGTCGAGGACGCCGGCGCGCTCGTCGCGCTCGTGCAGTCGCTCGTCCACGCACAGATCGAAGAGGGCTCTGGCGCGGTCTCCCACGAGGCTCCAGAGGTGCTCGCCGAGAACCGGTTCCTCGCGGCACGAGACGGCATGCACGCGCGTTTCCTGGATCCTCAGCTCGAGGGGCAGGTCTCCGCGAGCGAAGTGCTCTCGCTCACTCTGGATGCGTTAGCGCCGCACGCGGAGAGTTTGGGGTGCCGCGACGAGCTCGAGGGCGCGCGCGAGCTCGGACGACACCCGGGCACCGATCGCCAGCGCGAATGCGCATCTGAGCCCGGCGGGCTTGCGAGCCTGCTCGCTTCGCTGGCTGACGCCTTCTGATGTGCGGGCTCGGCGGCGAGCTCGCCTTCGGCCGCGCTCCAGATCTCGAGGCGCTCGCGCGGATGTCAGCCGCGCTCGCCCCGCGCGGGCCCGACGGCGCCGGCGAATGGCACGGGCCCGACGTCGCGCTCGTGCATCGGCGGCTGAAGGTCATCGACCTCACGGCACGGGGCGACCAGCCGATGGTCGACCGCGAGTTGGGGCTCGTGATCGTCTTCAACGGGTGCATCTACAACCACCACGAGCTGCGCGCAGAGCTGATCGCGGCCGGCTACGTGTTTCGCTCCGCCTCGGACACCGAGGTGATCCTCAAGGCCTTTCACCACTGGGGGCCGGAGCGCTTCGTCGATCACCTGATCGGCATGTTCGCGTTTGCGATCCTCGAGCGGGAGTCGGGGAGGGTCGTGCTGGGCCGCGACCGGCTGGGGATAAAGCCGCTCTACCTCGCCGAGGTGGACGGCGCACTGCGCTTCGCCTCGACACTGCCCGCGCTGCTCGCCGGGGGCGGGATCGACACGGAGATCGATCCTGTTGCGCTTCACCACTACCTCAGCTTTCACTCCGTCGTGCCGGCCCCCCGCACGATCCTGCAGGGAGTGCGCAAGCTCGAGCCGGCGACGCTGCTGACGGTCGAGCGCGACGGCTCACGCCGCTCGCGTCGCTACTGGTCGGTGGACGCCGACGCGCAACGAGCGCGCGTACCCGAGCGGCGATTGGGAGCCGATGATGCTCACGGCGCTGCGAGCAGCCGTGCAGCGCCGCATGGTCGCCGACGTCCCGGTGGGCGTGCTGCTCTCCGGCGGCCTTGACTCGAGTCTGATCGTGGCGCTCCTTGCCCGTGCGGGCCAGCGAGGACCTCGCGACGTTCTCGATCGGCTTCGCCGATGTCGGTGGGCGCCGCGGCGACGAGTTCCACTACTCCGACCTCGTCGCGAGCGATTTCGGCACGTCGCACGTGCGCATCGAGGTTGATCCGGCTCGCTTGCTCCCGGCGATCGACGCCACGGTCGCCGCGATGAGCGAGCCCATGGTCTCGCACGACTGCGTCGCGTTCTACCTTCTCGGTGAGGAGGTCTCGCGCCACATCAAGGTGGTGCAGTCCGGCCAGGGCGCCGACGAGATCTTCGCGGGCTACTCCTGGTATCCGCCTCTCGCGCACGCTCCGGGTACCGGCGCGAGCGTGTACATCGATGAGTTCCTCGATCGCTCTCAGGAGGAGTCGCGCGCGATGGTGCATCCCCGCATGCGCGTCGCCGAAGATCCCTCGCGCGCCCTCGTCGAGCGCCACTTCGCAGCTCCGGGCGCGAGCACGCCGATCGATCGGGCGCTACGCCTCGACCGCGATCTGATGCTCGTCGACGATCCCGTCAAGCGCGTCGACAACATGACGATGGCGTGGGGGCTCGAGGCGCGAACGCCGTTCCTCGACCACGAGCTCGTCGAGCTCGCGGCCGGTTGCCCGCCGGAGCTCAAGCTCGCTCACGGCGGCAAGGGCATCCTCAAGCGCATATCGCGCGGATTGCTCCCGGACGCGGTCATCGACCGCCCGAAGGAGTACTTCCCGGTTCCCGCGCTCTCGCACCTCGAGGGCGACGTGCTCTCGCTCGTGCGCGACGTCCTGACGCCCGAGCGCGTCGAGCGCCGTGGCCTGTTCGACGAGGGCTACGTGAAGATGCTCCTCGCCGCGCCGAACCGCCATCGGACGACGCTCGAGGCGAGCAAGCTCTGGCAGGTTGCCCTGCTCGAGCTCTGGCTGCAGCGCCATGTCGACGAGGCTCAGGCGAGCAGTGCAGCCAGTGCGAGCGCTCGCCTGAGCCTGGCTCCGCGCGAGACGAGCGTCGACGTTCGCGCGGCGCCCGTCAGTGCTCCCACGCTGGCGACGTCGAAGGGGTGATAGCCGGCGAAGGGACGGCGACCAATCGACGTCGGGCCGCTCGCCGAAGCGGCTGGCCCCCAACAGTGCCGGCAGTCCCCATCTGCCGGCGCGGTGTAAGTGGTCGACGCACGGGAGCCAGAAGCTCCGTGATCGCGTCGTCGACGTTGCGTGCGAGCGTGTCGACGTCCGCAACGGCCTCGCCGCCGGCGTAGATCCCGAAGCAGGCGCGCTCGTGGATCGTCGTCATGCCGACAGAGACCGCGTGGCCGTCGGCGAGTGGCACGACCGGAAAGACCGATTGAAGCGGCGAGCCTCGTAGGTACAGCTGTTCGCTGGGACCGGGGATGTTGGACACGGTGAGGTTGAACGTGCGGGGACTGGCAACGATCCGGGACACGGCGTGCTGCACGGCGACCGGAGTGTGCGAGGCCAGCTTGAGCGCGATGTCGGCTCCCTCCGCCACACCGTCGCGCTTGCGGCGATTCATCGCTGCGTGCACTTGGCGAAGGCGCGTGAGCGGCTCGGCCTGGTCGCAGGGCAGCTCGGTGAACACGAACGAGAGGTGGTTGCCCAAGACGTCGGTGGCGCTGCGGACGTTGACCGGCACCATGACCTTCAGCGAGACCGGCCGCTCACCATGGCTGATGAAATGGGCGCGAAGGGCACCGGCGACCGCGGCCAGGATCACGTCGTTGATCGTCGTGCCGTGGGTGCGCCGGATCGCCTGCAGGTCCGCAAATGGGCGCTCGGTCCAGGCGACTCGGCGCCCAGGCGAGAGTGGAGCGTTCAATGCGCTCGCCGGCGCCGCCTGCATGGAGTGGTTCAGCGCCTTCGTCAGCCGAACGGTTCCCGCAAGCGTCTGCCGAAACGTCCGCCGGGGTGAGGCCAGCGCGCGCAGCGGCCAAGTGGCGAGACCGATCGACTCGCCCGCGAGCTCCCACACGCCGCGAGCCAGCAACGACTCGGCACGTGGCCGAGGCGCCGCATGCCACTTGTTGCGCTCGCACGCACCAACCTCGGGCGTGGAGTCAAAGAGCAGTGAGCCCAACTCCACGGCGGCGAGTCCGTCGACCATGCAATGGTGGGCCTTGCACACGATCGCGAAGCTTGCCTCGTCGATGTCATGGCAGATCCACATCTCCCACAACGGACGATCGCGGCGCAGCGGCATCGACATCACCTCGTCGACCAACTTCTCGAAGCGGGCCGCTCGCCGGGTAAACGTGACGCTCGACGCTGAAGTGCTCATCGTCAACCCACTCGGGCGCGCGTAGCCCAAGCGGGACGGGCGCGAGCTTCTGCCGGTAGCGCGGGGCGCGCCCCAAGCGCGCGCCGATGTGGTCGCGAAGGTCCCGAAAGCTCGGGACCGGATGCTGCGCGGGCGCTGAGCATAGGGCTATCCAGCCCACATGCATGTGGGCGGTAGGCGACTCGATCGCCAGAAACGAGGCATCGAGTGGGGAGAGCCGCGCCGCGCTCATCAAACGGGTACCGGCCGAACTCGAACTCGCGGCGCGCGGGGCGTCCTCCTCGCGAGTGTTGGCGACTGAGTGCGCATCGCACCGGCTCGGGGTATCGGCGTCAGTCCCCAATTTGCAGCGATCGCGAACTGCGCCAAGCGGTCGAAGTAGCTTCGTAGCGGCGAGGGCCTGATGCCCGTGCCACGGAGCGCCACGCGCGAGCGACGATCGTCGTAGCTCACGTTCATCGCGAAATAAGGGAAGTACAGCTGACTTCGCGTAAGCGCGCGGCGGCGGCGCTCGTCGGTCGTTGAAAGCGCCAAGAGCGGGTGCACGACGCGCCGGTACACCGCTGGGTGAACCAGGCGAGGCCGCCGACGGCCGAAGAACTCGCTCGCGAGCTCCACCAGCTCGCCGACGCTGCTGGTGTGCCTGCCCGCCGTGAGGTGGAACGTGCCTCCCTCGGTCTCGGGAGCTTGGCTGAGCGCGAAGATCGCATCGGCCACGTAGTCAACCGGGACGACATCGACCGGCGCCTCGTGCCGCGCCGGTAGCGCCGCGTAGGCGCCGTGTGCAAAGGCGCGCAGCGGCCAGTAGAGGACGTTGAACGACGCCGTCCAGCCGCTGTCGCGCTCGCCCACGACGATGCTCGGCCGCATCACGGTGATCGGGAGCCGAGACCGCCAGCGGCCGACGATGCGCTCGGCCTCGAACTTGGACTGCTCGTAGGGGTTACGAAAGCGCTGCCCGAGCTCGAGCTCGTCCTCGCTGAAGCATCCAGCGTGCTCGCCGGCCACGTACGCCGTGGAGATGTGGGAGAAGCGGCGCAGGCCGCCGCGCTGCTGACAGAGCCTGGCGAAGCGAAGCATCCGCTCAGTTCCACCGACGTTGGTTGCGCGTGAAACACGCAGGCTGAGGCCGAATGACACAGTGGCGGCGCAGTGCACGACCTCGCTCACGTGCTCGGCCAGCGCGTCGGTCGTCGCTCCCCAGGCCGAGTGCGCGACGGGTCACGTCACCACGCACTGGGACGACCCGCTCGGCGTACGGGTGATCGAGTCCGAAGAGGCACCGCAAGGTACGCGCGATGCGCGCCGCGGCGTCGCAGTCGTCGGCGCCGCGCACGAGCGCGTACACACGCCGGTCTGTGCGCTCCAAGTAGCGCGCCAGCACCTCCATCCCCACAAACCCCGTGGCACCGGTCAGGAGCACGCCATCCGCCCCGTCCCACCCGTTCCGCCGCGAGCGCCGGCTCGAGTTCCGAGGCAACGCGCTGATCTCGTCGAGAGGCGATTCGCGGACTACTCGGCTTGGCATGGCATCTACCTGCCTATCAATCAAACAGGCCGCACGGGCCACGCCGGCACAGGAAGACGCTCCGCACGCTTGTCGGCACTTGCAGATCGCTAACACCGTAGGCACTGCGCGCCGGCGACTCCCCTGACCCGAGCAGCAAACCCGATCCGGCTGATGGTTACGTAACTGCGGACATATTCGTCGAGGTTCGCGCCGCTCCGGATGGACGCAAGTCCCAAATCGGCGCCCGCTCCGTGGACAATCTGTCCAAAGACGAACGAGCCGTATCGGCGCTCACACCCCGGTCCAGACGTCGAAGCACAGCGGCCCGTAGTTTGGCCCAATGGCCCTAGCGCCAGGCAGCGCGGGTGGCCAACATATGCGTCAGATGTCGGTCGCGGTCGTCCTGCCCGGCGGAGGAGCCCGCGGGGCGTATGAGGTGGGGGCTCTGTCGGCACTGTTGCCCGCTCTGGAGGCACGCGGCGAGCGCGTGTCGATCTGGTGCGGAACGAGCGTCGGCGCGATCAACGCGGCCGTGCTCGCGTCGCTCGCCGATCTTCCGGCCGAGGAGCAGGTTCGGCGGGCTCTGGCGACGTGGGAAGGGCTGCGAAAGCAAGACGTCATCGCGAGGATGGTGGGCCCGGGCGGCGCGCGCATGGCGTTGCGCCTCGTTGGCCACGCAGTCGGGCTGCCGGGGGTGGGTCTCGCCAGCGTGCTCGACCCGGCTCCGTTGGCTCGCAGTCTCGATCATTGGATCGACTGGCGGCGTCTTGCGCGCAACGTTAGGGCGCGAGACGTCGATGCGATCTGCGTAGTCGCCACGCGTCTCGCAACGGGGACTTCGGTCGGCTTCGTTGCGACATCTCGCGCGACGCCGGACCGCGCGGGACACGAGATCCGGTACGTCAAGACCCGGTTAGGTTGCGAGCACGTTCGCGCGTCCGCAGCGATCCCGGTGCTTTTCCCTACCGTAGAGGTAACCGCTCCGCGAGCGGCCGCTGGCCACTACACCGATGGCGGAACCCGGCTCAACAGCCCAATCAAGCCCGCCGTTGATCTTGGCGCCGAGAAGGTGATCGTGATCGGCTTTGAGCCGTTCAGACGTGCTCCTGAGGCGTCCGTGCCCGCTCGCCGGCAACCGAGCATCGCCGATGTTGCCGTCAACGTCCTCGACGGTTTGCTCGTCGATCAGGTTGGGAATGATCTGCGGCGCGTTGCTGCCATCAACTCCTTCTTCGTCGAGGATCAAAGCGTCGGACCGATCGGCTCGCCGAGGACCTATCGGATCGCACGTGGGCTCGCGCCTTATCGGCGGATTTCCTACGCGCTGGTCGCCCCCAAGCGAGCGGGAGAAATCGGACGTCTGGCCGAGAGATCGTTCAGTGAGCGGTACGGGGGGATCCGCGCTTTACGCGATGTTGACTTCGCGGTGATGGCCCGCGTGCTCGGCGCGCGGAATCGCTCGCGCGGAGAGTTCCTCTCGTTCCTGCTCTTCGACCGGTGCTTCATCGCTGCACTGATCGAGATGGGGAAGCGTGACGCGCTGCGCTGGTTGCGGCGGCACCCACAGTTCTGGTGTCGCGATGCCGAGCATGACCTCTGGATCGGGCAGCTTGATCGAAAGCGACTCCACGAGGAACAGGCGATCGAGGAGTTCAGGGCTTATCGGCTGCGCGGCGCCGGGGTCTGAGGGCGGTCACGTCGTAGTCGGTGACGTTGCAGTCCATGCCTATCCACCCACGGGTTCAGGCGCCCACGGCGCACGGTGAGGGGCCCCTGACGCCGCGGCCCTCGAGAGCTTGGTTGGGATTCGGCGCTCCTGCCGCCGCCTCGCGCTTGACTGTGGACTGGCAACTGCGCGAGCAATGTGGTTGTCTGACGGAGTGCGACATGGCGACAGGCCAGTAGCCCGATTCCGAGCGGGCGCCGCGTGCGCGGTGGTGGTGCTCGTTGCGACGCTCTGCGGCTGCGGCTCTTCGACGTCCAGCAAGGCTCAGGAACGTTCCGAAGCCGGCGTCCGCGCCACGATCCGCGCGTCGGAAGCGGAGTTCCGCGCCGGCAACTACGAAGCGTTCTGCCAGAACTACCTCACCTCGCGCCTTCGCTCCGTGATCGAAACGGTCGCGCGCGGCAAGAGCTGCGCGCAGCTGCTCCACGAACAGGCGGCGCGCGCCAACGAGGCGAACCTCATCGGCGTGCTCAAGCCGGGAAGCCACATCGCCGTCAGCGGTGACAGCGCGACCGTCTACGCGCCGCACGAACGTACGCTCTTCGTCTACGACAAGAACCAGTGGCGCGCGGACTGGTCAGAAGAAGTGAAGTGAGCGCGCCCGAGGTCGACAAGTACCTGCACGGCGTCGAAGAACCGCAAGCGAAAGACGCTGGAAGCGTTGCGCGCGACGATCCTCGAGTTCATCCCCGAGGCAGAGCAGGTGATCTCCTACAAGATCCCCGCTTTCCGCGTGGGCGGAAGCACCGTCGCCGGCTTTGCCGCATTCAATGATCACCTCGCCTACCTGCCGTTCAGCGGATCCGTGCTGTCGGATTTGGCCGACGAGCTCGAGGGCTACAAGATGACCAAGAGCTCGCTTCACTTTCCGATCGACAAGCCGCTCCCGAAGAAGCTCGTGAAGCGACTGATCTCCGTGCGCCTGGCCGAGGCCGAGCGGCACTCGCGCTGAGAGGCCGGCGCTGCGGTGGTGTCCGGAGTCACGCTCTATGGTGGCCGCATGCTAATGAGGTCACACACAGTCCGTTACCGAGCTGCGGTTCTGCTCGCGGTCTCCGGCGTCACATGCGCTGCACTTGCGAGCGCCGCCGCCTCCGTCGCGAAAGCACCAAGCGCGAGCAAGGTCTACATCGCTGCGAAAGGGTGCACTGGCTCCAGCTACAAGCCGACGAGCGTCGTGTTCGCTTGCGCCGACGGGAACCTCTACGCGACGAAGCTGAAGTACTCGTCGTACGGGTCTCGTGAAGCCAGCGCAACGGGGACGATCCATCTCAACACGTGTACACCCAACTGCGCCGCGGGCAAGTTCCAAACGAAGCCCGGCAGTGTGCGCTTCTCCAAGGTCGTTCGCTGCAAGGACGGGCGCAGCTACTTCGGCAGCGCGAAGTACAAGTACGGGAAGACCTCGGGCACCGCGGACATCGAACCGCTGAAGTGCAAGAAGGCGTAGCGGCCGTCAGAGGGTCCCGATCGTGACCCTCTCATGCTGCGAGACCCAGCGACCGCCCTCGCGGCGCCGCAGCAGCAGGGTGTAGCGCCCCGCCACGAGCGGACGGCGCTCGACCAAGAGCAGCCTCGTGCGTCCATGGCTACGCACGCCCGTACCCGTCGCGTAGATCACGCCGCCGCGCTTTAGCATCGCGCGTCCGGCGATGCTGGTGCCGGCGATGCTCAGCTTGCCGGTCACCGGGACCGCGGTGCACTTGCGGTGGTGGACGTAGCGCGCCTTGCCCGCCCGCTTGACCTTCTTCGTGACGGTCAGGCACGTGATGAGCTGCGCCTTGCCTTCGGGTCCCTGCGCGCCGCTGGAGATGGCCCCGGCGCCTGTGCCGACGAGGGAGACGGTCGCGGGACTCGAAGGGTCGTTGCTCAGGATTTCGAGCTTCGCCTGCCTCGAGCCCGCAGCCTGCGGAGCGAAGCGCACCGTCGCCTGGCAGCTCTGGCCGGGCGCGAGGGCCCCGCCACATGACGAGGAGCCAATGAAGAAATCACCGGGGTCGGAGCCGCCGAACACCAGCCCCGTGACGTCGAGCGATCGCGTCGCGCTCGGGTTGTTCGTGATCGTCACCATCTGCGGGGCGCTCACGGTGGTCTGTGATTGCGCCGCGAAGCTCAGGGCCGATGCGCTCAGCCGGACCCCCGCGGCAACGACGGGCGTTATAGCGACCGACGCGATGTTCGTCACAGCCTGGGTGAACGTCGTGCCTGCCGGGCCAAAGCTCGAGCCGCCGCCACCGCCGCCTCCGCCGGCGCACGTACCACCTCCGCCACCCCCGCCTCCGTAGTAGCCGCCACCGCCGCCTCCACCCGCTTCCAGCCCGAATGCAGCCGCACCGCCGTTACCCGCCGTACCGGGTACACCGGGGAAGCCGAAGAAGGGACACGGTGCGAACCCGCCTGCCGCACCGCCCGCGCCACCGCTGCTAAGCGTGGCACCATCGCCACCCGCGCCAGCTTGGGCGCCGCCTTCACCGACGTGACCAGCCAGCCCTTGCGGCGGTCCGCCGAGCCCCGAGCCGCCGCCATCGCCGCCCGCTGCCGAGCCGAACGCAGAGCCGCCGCCTCCTCCGCCGGCGGCGATCAGCAAGCGCGAGTTGAGCGTTTCTCCGCCGCCCGGGCACGACCCGGCACAGGAGACGGAGCGCACGTCGCTCGCGCCGCCGCCCCCACCGGAACCACCGATGCTGTTGCCACCTCCGTTCCAGCCGCCTACGCCCGCACCGCGCCCGCCGACCTCGACGTAAAGCGTCTGACCTGGCGTCACGCTGATCGTGCCGCTGACTTGAGCGCCGTCGGCGCCTTCGCCAGGCCTCGAGCCCCCCGTTAGGCCCGCGCTGCCCGCACCGCCCACGGCGAGCACTTCCACGCTCGTGATGCCGGCGGGCACTTCGTAGCACTGCTCTGCGCCGATGGCGATGAACGCCGCGCTGCCCGTCTGGCAGGTCGCCGCCTGTGCGACGTTCGTACTCGCGCCGAGGACGCCGGTCACGGCGAGCACCAGCGACCCGGTGGCCGCGCTGCGCGCGAGTACGCGCCTTCGCCACGTCGAGCGCGCTCGCACGCATCGGTTGAGGAGTGTCTTCGGGCAGGGGTATGCTTGAGGTGGCGGCAGGGGACATGCACCCGTGATCGGTCGTGAGGGACGCGCGCTTGAACGGAGCGTGCCCTCGCTCGACAGCGCGCGCCCACTCCCGATTCCTGGTAGGTGGCTTCCGATCGCGGAAGTGACACCCGGCGGGTCGGCGCTCGCCCATCGCGTAGGGTTCGCCCCCGATGACGACGAGTGATTCGCCCAGCGGCCGACATGCACCTCGAGCGCTACGCGCGTTCGTATTAACTGCCGCGATCGCCTCGATCTCGCTTGCCGCCTGCGGCGGTGGCGGAAACGGCGCCCCGAGTGACTCGGCGCCGCAAAGCTTCACTCACGTGCACCGCTACGGCGGACACGGGAACACCGCCGTCGGCACGGTTGAAGTCCCGCGCTTTGCCGAGATCTTCTGGCACACGGACGGTGGGGCCATCCACATCACGAGCTCGCCGCCGTTGCAGATCGATTCCGGCGGCGCAGCGAACGGCGCCGCGACGGTCGCCACGGGCAGCTATGCGAACGTGCACGTCGCCACGCGGGGCAATTGGTCGATCGAAGTGCGCTGGTAGGCGCGGCCCCGAAGCGTCCTCGCCGAGCAATACGATCCCGCTCTTGAGGCCGACGTGCGTCCGCGCTCCGTGGGCGTTCTTAAGCGGCCAGAGATGGAGGATGCAGTTGATGCGATTTGCAGCCGTGCGTACGCGCGCGAAAGAGGTAGCTCCACGCATAACCGCCCGCGGGCTCCCGTTCACGCTTGTGGCGACGGCGCTCGTCGCGGCCACCGCGGCGGGGTGTGGCAGCAGCTCAAAGCCGACGATCACGAAGGCCGAATACGTGAAGAAGGGCAACGCGATCTGCGCTCACGGCAACGCGACGCAGCAGGCCGCCGCCGCGTCCCTCGGCGAACATCCCTCGCAGGCGCAGATCGAGGCCCTCGTGACCGGGACGCTCATCCCTGGCATTCAGTCGCAGATCGACGCGATACGCGCTCTCGGGGCGCCGTCCGGGGAAGAGGCCACGGTCAGCCACATGCTCGACGTCGCGCAGGAAGACCTCGACAAGGTGAAGAGCAATCCCTCTGCACTTGCGCAGGAAAGCGCGCACCCGTTCGCGAACTTCGCGGCCATCGCACACCCCTATGGCCTCACGGAATGCGCTCGCAACGAATAGCGAGCTAGTCTCGAGGTCCGATGCTCATCTCGACGATGAACGACCTCCCGGGCTACGAGATCGAAGCGGTCATCGGCGAGGCCTTCGGGCTCACCGTGCGCTCACGCAATATCGGGTCACAGATCGGCGCGGGCTTCAAGTCGCTCGTCGGCGGCGAGCTCAAGGGGATGACGAAGATGCTCGCGGAAGGCCGCGAACACGCCACCGAACGCCTCGTCGAAGAGGCCGAGGGCAAGGGCGCGAACGCGGTTCTCGCGTTCCGCTTCGACACCTCCGAGCTCGGCGGGACGTGGACCGAGATCTGTGCCTACGGCACCGCGGTCCGCGCGCGCAAGCTCTAGCTCGTCGCCGCGGGTCGCTGCTTCTTCACCCAGCCGAGGATTGCGCGTGAGTGCGTCAGCACGCTCCCGTCCTCGAGCTTGAGCGCGGGCAGCTTCCTCGAGCCCGTCGCGGCCGCGAGCTCATCGCGCGAGCCCTTGCGCAGCAAGGGGATCGGGCTGCCGTGGGCGGCGATCACCTTCTCGTACTCGATGCCCGCCTCGTGGAACGCTTCCTGCACGCGCCGGCAGGGATGCAGCCGCGGCCCTCCTTCGTCGCCGTGGCATACGTAGAGCGTCGGCTTGAAGTCCATCTTCTCTTTCCTCTCGGCTCCTTCGTTCGTGTGGTCAATCAGAAGCTCGGACCGCCGAGGGTCGCAGAAATCATCGCCGGGCGAGGAAAAGATCAGGTGCCCCTCCCGATGCGAAGCGCGCTCCCGTCGGCGAGCATGGCGCCCATGAGCCACCACAGCCTCAAGATCAGACTCACCGTGCTCGCGCTCGCGGGCGCCGCACTCGCCCTCGCACCGTCGCGCGTACGCGTCGGCCTCGTCGAGCTGCGAAGCGCGGGCGAAGGAAAACCCATACAGGAAGATCGTCCGGCCCCACGGGTCCTCTCCCGGAGGCGCGATCTACGAAGTGAAGAAGACGGATCAGCTCGAAGTCTGTTCGTTCGCCGGCGGCAGCACCTACGACCTCGGCGACGGCTACTCGGGCGATACGACTTTCAGCCGCGTCGTCTTCGCGGGGCGCGACGCCGCGGTCGAGCTCGAGTTCCGGGACTCGCCGAGCTATCTCGTCGTCGTGGACCTCCAGCGCGATCGGCGCATCTACAGGCGCGGCCTCGGCGGTTACGGCGCTTCGCCTTCGCCCTTCACGCGGGAACTCGGGGCGATCGTGCTCAAGCCCGACGGCTCGCTCGCGTGGACCGAAGACTTCCCTGGGGAAAGCGAATCGGAACTCACCAGCCACACGCCGGCAGATGTCGTCAGGCACGACCGCCACGGCACGAAGGTGCTCGACGCCACGCGCACGGCGCAGGCGGGGTCACTTCAGCTGGCGGGATCGACGCTGCATTGGATCGACGGCGAAGCGGAAGCGCGCAGCGCCAAGCTCGACTGAGGCGACTTCACCCGGCGGATAGGGTGCGCACATGATCCGCGCGAGCGCCACCCGCTACGGCACGGCGCTCTTCTGGGTGATCGCGGGCTCGATGCACTTCATCGCGCCGCGCTTCTACGAAGCGATCGTGCCGCCGCCGCTACGGCGCCACAAACGCGCGGTCGTGCTCGCGAGCGGCGTCGCGGAGATCGCCGGCGGCGTCGCGGTCGTGCCGCAGAGCACGCGCCGGCTCGCGCGCGCATGGCTGCTGGCGACGCTGATCGCGATCTACCCCGCGAACATCTGGATGGCGCTCGCGCCCGCTCGCTTCCCCACGATCCCGAAGCCGCTCCTGTGGGCGCGTCTGCCGCTGCAGGGCATGTTCGCGTGGATCACCTGGCGCGGGACGGACTAGCGCCCGTCGACGACGTCAAGACGACGCGCTCGCGCGCCGGCTCGGGCTACCAGGCCTGCTCGGCGCCGCAGTGGGGGCAAGCGACGGTCGTCGAGACCGGGGCCGAGAAGACGAGGCCGCACTGGCAGTTGTAGGAGGCCATGTCCACGGGGCCGCCCGCGGCGCGCGCACGGCGGACGTTGGGGTCGAAGTCGACGGACGCCTCGGGCGAGCTCGCGAGTACTCGCTCGCTCTCCCCGACCGGCGGAGCGCTCGCCCCGGCAAGCGGCTGGAGCTCGATGTCTCTGGTGCGACGCCACGGCGCGCCGATGTGGCGGCGGCGGCGATCGGTGAGTGAGTGAGTGAGTGTGGGTCTCATCGCGTGCCTCGAAAATCTGTTGCGGCTTTACAGACTCCTTCTGTACTCAAGTCCTTCTGTACTCCAAGGTTTCGGTTTCCAACGCTAATCTCCTCGTCGGCCGGAACCTCGGTGCCCTTCCCTATGTGTAACGGCGGGCCTCCCCGAAGCCTTTAGCCGCGGATCCCCCCAACTTCGCAACCAGCGCGGTGTTTTCGGCGCTGCGACGCGTGCGGCGCGGCTGCGCAGGCCTTTGAGATACTACCGGGCGCATGGATCCTGCGCGGAAGCGAACTATGCGCCTGGTTGCCGCGCTCAGCGCGGCCGTGCTGCTCGCCACCGCGCTCATCTACACGAGCTTCAGCGCCGCCGACCCGGCGCTCTCGCCGAGCGAACTAGTGCGCCAGGCGCAGCCTGGACGAAGCTACGAGTTGACGGGGGTCGTCGTGCCCCATTCGGTGAGCCAAGCCGGCGAAACGCTGCGGTTCAGCGTCGCGGACCGCGCGGGCGGCGCGGCGGTGCCGGTGAGCTACTCGGGCTCCGTGCCCGACCCCTTCCGCGAAGGGCGCGAGGTGATCGTGACGGTCGAGCGCTCGGGCAACGGCGCCCCGTTCGTCGGCGAACGCAACTCGCTGATCACGAAATGCCCCTCGAAGTACAAAGAAGCGCCCACCAGCCCGAAGCAGAGCTGATGGGCGCCGCACGCAGGCTCTAGCGATGGCTGGCCTCGGACGCGGTTGCCTCGTGCTCGCGCTCGCCGTGTGCGCGTATGGCATCGGCGCCGCGCTCTACGGCGCGCAGAAGCGCTCCGAGGGGTGGGTCGACTCCGCGCGGCGCGCGGTCTACTCGCTCGCGCTGATCCTCACTGTCGCGTACGCGGTGCTCGAGGTCGCCTTCCTGCGCAACGACTTCAGCTTCTCGACGGTCGCTGACACCTCGAGCCGCACGACCCCCGAGCTCTACCGCGCGGCCGCCGTGTGGGCCTCGCAGGAAGGCTCGCTGCTGCTGTGGGCGTGGCTGCTCTCGCTGTGGTCGAGCCTCGTGCTCTTCCTCACGCGACGTCGCCTGCGCGAGGTCACGCCGTACGCGATCGCGATCCTCCTCGGCTTCGGCGCGTTCTTCGTGTCGCTGATGGTCTTCTACGCGAACCCCTTCGACACGGTGCACCCCGCCTATCGCGAAGGCGTCGGGCTCGACCCGCTGCTGCGCTTCCCGACGATGATGATCCATCCGCCGATCCTCTACTCGGGGTACACGCTCGCGATCATCCCGCTCGCGTTCGGGATGGCGGCGCTGATCGCGCGGCGCATCGACATGGAGTGGATCCGCGCGACGCGGCGCTTCGCGCTCGCCTCGTGGCTGTTCCTCGGGATCGGGATCTTGCTCGGCGCGCGCTGGTCCTACTCGGAGCTCGGGTGGGGCGGCTACTGGGGCTGGGACCCCGTCGAGAACGCGTCGCTGATGCCGTGGCTCTGCGGCACGGCGTTCCTGCACTCGATCATGATCCAGGAAAAGCGCGGGATGCTGAAGGTGTGGAATGCGTCGCTCGTGCTCGCGACGGGGACGCTCGCGATCACGGGCACGTTCCTCGTGCGCTCGGGGATCCTCAACTCGATCCACGCCTTCGGCGCCTCGACGCTCGGCGTGCCCTTCGTGACGCTGATCGGAGTGCTGATCGCGGCCTCGATCTACCTCGTCGTCTCGCGGCGCTCGCTGCTTCGCTCCGAGCACCGCCTCGAATCGATCCTCTGCCGCGAGTCCGCGTTCCTCGCGAACAACCTCGTGCTCGTGGGGCTCTGCTTCGTGATCTTCTGGGGGACCTTCTTCCCGCTGATCTCGGAGGCGCTCACGGGGCAGCAGTCCTCGGTCGGCCCGCCGTGGTTTGACCGCTACACGGTGCCGCTCGCCCTGATCCTCGTGCTGCTCTCAGGTATCGGGCCGGTGATCCCGTGGCGGCGCACGTCGCTCGCGGGGCTGCGCCGGCACCTGCTCGTGCCGCTCGCCGTCGCAGCGACCGTGCTCGTCGCGCTGATTGCGGCCGGCGCGGCGCAGCGCCCGTCGGCGCTCGCGATGTTCTGCTTCGCGTCGTTCGCGGTCACGGTGATCGCCGGCGAGCTCTGGCGCGGGGCGCGCGCCCGCATGGCGATGGCGGGCGAGGCGCCTGCGCGAGCGCTCGTGCGTCTCGTGCAGCGCAACCGACGCCGCTACGGCGGCTACACGGTGCACGTCGGCATCGCGGTGCTGCTGATCGGCGTCGCCGCCTCCTCGTCCTTCGTGCACCAATCCCAGCGCCTCCTCTCGCCCGGGCAGTCGACGCGGGTTGGCGCATACACGCGTCCGCTACGTGCGACCGACAGCGGCGGTCCTCAGCGACCCCGCGCACACGGGCTCGGCGCTGAACCTCGGCGCGGTCCTCGACGTCTCGAGCGAAGGCCACCACGTCGCGACGCTCAAGCCCTCGCGCGGCTACTACGAATCGCCGGAAGCGGCGGCGGGCTCGGTGGGCCACCTGATCGCGGGCCAGGCCGTGAGCCACATCAGCATGGACTCGGGCTTCACGCGCAACGTCTGGAGCGCGATCGAACCGAACATCCAGACGCCGCAGCTGCAGCGCGTGCTCGAAGCGGGCAACCGGATCGTGCCGATTGGCCGCTCCGACGAGGCGCTCGTCGCGCTTGCGGTGCTCGCGCGCGACTACCTCAGGCATCCGCCGCCCGCGCAGTTCAACCTGATCGCATCGCCGCTCGTCGAATGGATCTGGCTCGGCGGCCTGATCGTCCTCTTCGGCGCGCTGATCGCGATCTGGCCGGCGCCGCTCGCGGCGCGCAGGCGTGCGCGTATGAGCGTCCCCGCGCGCGCGGTCAAGGAGCGCGCGGCGCGTGGCCTCGCGGGCGCCTGAGATGGGAGTGCGATGAGCCTCGCCGCGAGCATGCTCACGCTGCTTCTGCTCGTCGCGGTGATCGTGATCATCAGTGGGCCGCTGCGTGCCCGCGCGGCTGCGAGCGACCGCCGCAGCGACGGCGTCGCGCCCGCGAACGGACCGGCGAAGATCGCCGAGGCACAACCCGCACGCGAGGCCGCGGCGCTCGAAGCCGCGCGCGAGGCGAAGTACCGCGACCTGCGCGAGGCGGAGCTCGACTACCGCACGGGGAAGCTCTCCGCCGCCGACTACGAGGCGATCCGTGACACGCTGCGCAGCGAGGCGCTCGAGATCCTCGACGAGCTCGAGCGCACGGGTCGCGGCCCCGCGGCGCTAGATCTTGAGCAGCGCGATCGTGTTCGCGAAGAAGAGCACGGCGAAGACGACCGTCCAGCGGTTGAGGTTTCGCTCGACGAGCGAGCCGCCGCCGAGCGGTCCCGTGCCGCTGCCGACGCCGAACGCGCCCGAGAGGCCCGCGTCCTTGCCGGAGTGCATGAGCACGAGCAGCACGAGCCCGACCGCGATCGCGATCTGCACGACTGAGAGCACCGTGTACATGTGCTCAAGGATAACCGGCGCGCGCCGAGGGCGGCGCGGCCGGGGTTGATCCGGGTAGTAATGGGGTTGGTGGGGCCTTCGCCAAGACGCCCCGACAGACCAATTTAGGGCCGATCTAACGGTCAACTCGAGGGTTAGCTTCACATCCTGGACACGGGTGGATCACATCTCGGACACAACGGATTTGGGCCTCCAGCGACGCCTCGCGGCGACAGCGGGATTGCAGGATCCGCGGAGAGCGCGGTTGCAGGGATGCAGGCTGGTAGGCTCCGCACCGATTGCTTTAGCGAGCAAAGACGCCTGCACGATGCGCTATTCGGCCATCCTGGAGCGGTCGGCCTCGGGCAAGTGTCCAGTCTCGCCGCTCCCGTGCATATGGAAGAGCCGCACCGCCGCCATTCGCTGAGAGCAGCCCCGTGCTGCGGCCCCCGCGTGCCCGCTTATCGACGCTTTACGGGCGCCTGGTCAAGTATTCTCGCGACGCCTCGCGGATGGGTTCCCGCAACGAGCGGGTTTGCCGCGAGCGCATGAGAGGGATCCAGCCGCAGATGACTGCATATCCGGGAGGAAAAGCATGAGGGCGCCCAAGCGCCTGTTGCGCCGAGTGGCCGTCGCGCTCAGCGGCGGCGCCGCGGTGAGCCTCTGGCCCCTGAGCGGCGCGGCGGCCGCGCCGACGATCCACCCCCCGGCGTCCTCGAGCGAAACATCCGCGAGCGAATCGACGAGCACGACGACGTCCTCGTCGTCATCCTCCTCGTCTTCCTCCTCCTCGAGCGAATCGACGAGCACCACGAGCTCGTCCTCGCCCCCGAGCTCGTCCTCGGTGGCGCCGTCCCCCTCGCCGGGGACGACCTTGCCGCATTCCTCGGGCGGCTCGGGCGGCTCGACGAACCACGGCCACACCCACCGCTCGCGTCCGAGCACCCCGGCGGGCCCGACCGTCAAGCAGCAGCAGACCCAGCAGAGCACCGCTCCGCAGCCTTCCAACAAGAAGGGGAAGGGCAAGAGCGGCGGGAGCCAGGCGAAGGGCAATGGCGGCTCGCACACGCCCGCGAACGTCCCGAGCAACATCACGGGCGCGCCGCAGATGGTCGCGGGCTCCTCGGGCGTACTCGCAGCGCTCACGAAGGGCCTCACGGTCTCCACGCAGGCGCTCGACCTCTTCTACCAGGTGCCGCCCTTCCTGCTGCCGATCTACCAGGCTGCGGCGGTGCAGTACGGGATCCCGTGGGAGGTGCTCGCGGCGATCAACGAAGTCGAGACGGACTACGGCAACGACCTCTCCGTCTCCACCGCCGGCGCGATCGGGTGGATGCAGTTCATGCCGCAGACGTGGTTGCAGTACGGGGTGGACGCGCTCGACGCGGGCTACGCGGACCCCTACAACCCCGTCGACGCGATCTTTGCCGCCGGCCGCTACCTCGCCGCGGCGGGCGCCTCCAAGAACCTCCGCTCAGCGATCTTCTCCTACAACCACTCCGAAGCGTACGTCGAATCGGTGCTGCTGCGCGCGCGGCTGCTCGCGAGCTATCCGCCGTCGGTGATCGCGACGCTCACGGGGCTCGTCGAGGGCGCTCCGCCGATGAGCGGCGCGAAGGTGATCCAGAGCTCCGTCGACCCGAGCGCTTTCCCCGCAGGCGCGAGCACCGCGACCGCCAACGCGACGCCGGTGCCCACGCCGAGCCAGGCCGCGCACGCCGCGTCCGCGGGCGCCAAGAACAGCCACGCGAACACGCACTCGGCCTCGACGCCGAAGAACAAGCTGCCCGCGCCGAACCAGTTCGTCCAGCTCGAAGGCGCGACGAACGCACCCGTCGTCGCGGTTCAGAACGGCCGCGTGATCGCGCTCGGCCACTCGCCGAAGCTCGGTGACTACATCGCGCTTGAAGACGTCTACGGCGATGTCTTCACCTACGCGGGCCTCGGCAGCGTCGCGACCCGCTACCGCGTCAGCGGTACCAACACCGGCGCGCTCGCCCCGACCGCGATCACCGCGGCGTCGCAGACGGCCGCCGGCCCGACGCCCAGCGTGCCCGCGAGCGCCGGCTCGCAGACCCCGCAGACGCTGAAGGCGAGGACCTCGGCGGCGACGAAGCCGAACGCCGCGAGCGCTCCGGTATCTGAAGAAGAACCCGCGGCGAGCTCGAGCGCCGGGAAGGTGCTGATGTTCGCGCACCCGCACAACAACCCCGACGAGCGCGCGGTCGCCGCGCGCCTCGGCGGCCACTCGACGCGCTATCCGAAGGGCTGGGCGCCGCTGCGCGTCGGAGCGGTCGTCTCGCAGGGCGTCACGCTCGGCAGCGCGAGCGCCCCCGCGAACTCCCACAGCGCGCTTCTTCGCTTCGCGATCCGCCCCGCGGGCGACTCGAACCCGGTCGACCCGCGCCCCGTCCTCGCGAACTGGGATCAGCTCCAGCACGCGCTGCATCCGCAGGGCGCGAAGGGCAACTCGGGCCTCGTGGGCGCGACCGCGAGCGACGTCTTCCTGCTCTCGCAGAGCGAACTCGAGCGCGCCGTGCTCGCCGACCCCGGCATCGAACTGCCGACCTGCGCGCGCCACGAAGTCGCGGGCGGCCACGTCGACGGCCGCGTCCTGTCGCTGCTGCTCTTCCTCTCGCGCAGCGGCCTCAAGCCGACCGTGAGCGCCGTGCGCTGCGCCTCGCCGACCGCCGCCGCCGCGAGCGCGCGCTCCGCGCTCGAAAAGGGCGAAGGCGTCGACGTCTCGAAGATCAACGGCGTCGCGATCGCCGAACACCAGGGCGCGGGCACGATCACCGATCTGACGATCCGCACCCTGCTCACGCTGCAGGGCCGCTTCGCGCCGCACTCGATCATCAGCCTGATGCGCTACCCGGGCGCGCCCACGACGCAGGCGCGACCCGACCACGCCGACTACATCGGCATCGGCTTCCTGCCCGCGCATCCCACGCTCGCGGGCCAGGGCGCAAGCGCGGCGGCCGCGCACTCCGCGGGCCCCGGCGCGACCGCGCCGTCGCCGTTCGCCGTCAGCCTCGGCCTGGGCGCCGCGGGCAACACGAGTGGCCTCAGCTCAGCGCAGTGGAACCAGCTGCTCTCGCGGATCGGCTCGCTGCAGCAGCCGAAGGTCGCGACGAAGCCGAGCTCCTCGGCGATCCGCGACCCGAAGAGCACCGCGAACCAGCGCGCGAACGGCTCGCATCACTAGCGAGCACTGCGGCGCGGCAGCGCCGAAGCGCGCCGCGCCCTGATGCGCCGCGCCGCGAGGGCGCGCTAGCTGTAGTTCCTGACCACGTTGTTCATCCGGGCCTCCCTGGAGGCTGGGGGTGTCAAAGCCACCCAGACCCAAGGAGGTCACCGGATGAAGCTCCACGCTAACGCGCCCCTCGGCCCGAAGGGCAGGGCGCTCATGGTTCGCCGCGTCGTGCGAGAGGGCTGGTCGCTGACGGAGGCGGCGAGAGCCGCCGGAGTCAGCGAGCGCAGCTGCTGCAAGTGGGTCGGTCGCTACCGCGCAGAAGGCGAGGCCGGACTCTTCGACCGCTCCTCGGAGCCGAAGACCGTCGCCAACCGGACCGACGAGCGCACGATCGAGGCAATCGCTTCGCTTAGACGACTGCGGATGACCGGCGCCGAGATCGCCGAATGCCTGAGCATGGCTCTCTCCACCGTCTCCGGGGTCCTTCAGCGCATCGGACTCGGCAAGCTCTCGCGGCTTGAGCCTCTCGAGCCCCACAACCGCTACGAGCGTCACAGGCCGGGCGAGCTGCTGCACATAGACGTCAAGAAGCTCGGGCGGATCGAGCGTGGGGCGGGCCACCGCATCGCTGGCAGGCCGCGCGGCAACCCCACCAGAACCGACGGCTCGGGCATTCGCCGGCGCCAGGTTGGCTGGGAGTGCGTCCACGTCTGTGTCGACGACGCCACTCGCCTGGCCTACGTCGAGGTGCTCGCCGACGAGAAGGCCGCAACCGCTGTCGCTTTCCTTTGGAGGGCTACTTCCTTCTACCGAGCCCACGGCATTCAGGTGCAGCGAGTGATGACCGACAACGGCTCCGCCTACCGCTCGGCGATCCACGCGATCGCCTGCCGGGCGCTTCGGGTCCGACACCTGCGCACGAGGCCCTACCGGCCGCGCACGAACGGGAAGGCATGTGTCTTAGGTTGGGATTGCCGTCCGCTTGGATGGCGAGGCTCCCCGCACCTGCTGGTCTGACTCAGGCGAAAGGCGTGCCGGGACTGGTGGGGAGCCCGGCCCGATCGGGCCGGGCTCCCTGTTGCTGTCCGTGGCCTGCGCTCGATTTGTCGGCCGGCGGGCTGCGGGCGGGCCGGCGAAGCTGACTTGATAGGAGACTCGCGTCAATGTGGCTGCATCGACACAGAAGCGTCGCTCGCCGACCCGGCCTCGACTCTAACCACCAGACAGGAGGCCACCTTGATCGTCGGTATCGATGTCCACAAGCACAATCACGCCGCCGCACTGATTGACGACCGCGGCGGTGAGATCGCGACGCTCATCATCCCGAACACTCCGAAGGGCTACCGCAGCCTGATCGACTGGCTCGTCGAGCACGGCGCGGCGGCGGCGGTGATCGGCGTCGAGAGTCCCGGCAGCTATGGCCGCTGCCTGGTCGCCGCCCTGGCAGGCGCCGGCTTCGAGGTGCTGCAGGTCCCTGCGTGGCGCACACACCGCGAGCGCCATCGCCGCGGGCCAGGCAAGACCGACCCCGGAGACGCGATCTCGATCGCGCACGTCGTGCGCACCAAGCGAGCCGACCTCGGGCCCGCCGAGGAGCCTGAACTGGTCAGGGCGCTGGGGATGCTCGAGCTGCAGCGTCAACGGTTCGTGCGCGACCGCACGCAGGCGATCCAGCGACTGCGTGCCGACTGGACCCAGCACGACCCGGTCGCCGAGGCAGGCGTCATCCGCTGCGACCGCCAGCGCGAGCTCAAGAGGCTCAGAAGGCTGCAGCTCGGTCAGGGCCTCGCCGCTCGCACGGCGGCGCGCTGCATCCGCGAGCTCGCCCGAGACATCACCGACCTCAACAAGCGCATCGCGGAGCTCGACCGCGAGATCGCGCAGCTGCTCTCAGAGCACGACAACCCGCTCGCCGACCTGCACGGCGCCGGGAGCAACCTCGCCGCCACGATCATCGCCCAAGCCGGTGACGTCCGGCGTTTCCGCAATGCCGGCGCATTCGCCCGCTTCTGTGGCGCTGCACCGATCCCCTGCGGCTCAGGGCAGACCGCCAACCGTCACCGCCTACACCGCGGCGGCAATCGCCAGCTCAACGCGGCGCTCTACCGCATCGCCGTCGTCCAGCAACGCCACCATCCCCAAGCCAAGACCTATCTCGCTCGCAAGGTCGCCGAAGGCAAGACGCCCAGAGAGGCTCGCAGGGCGCTCAAGCGTCACCTCGCCAATGTCCTCTACCGCCGCCTGCACGCATGGGCAAACACCGCTCCGAGCATGAATCTCTTGACATAGGAGAATCGAGAGGTTCATCCGCACGCTGCTCGGCGGCTGGGCCTACGGCGCGATCTACCGCTCGTCGGTCGAGCGGACCGCGGCGCTCTCCGGCTGGCTCGAGTTCTATAACTGGCGCCGACCACACGGCGCCCTCAGCCATAAGCCTCCCGGAGCTCGCTTAGCCGAGCTGAACAACGTGCTTGGGTCTTACAGCTAGCCGACCCCGGGGAGGTGCGAGTGCGTGCCGGAGGCGATTCGCAGGATCGCGAGCAGCTGCGCCTCGCAGCCTTCCAGCGCACGGCGATACGAGGGGTTGTTCGAGTTGACGCCCTTGCTGCTGAAGACTTCTCCGTGGCCGGAGAGGTTCGGTTCGCCGATGTTCAGGCCGTGGGAGCGCACGCAGCCCGCGAAGGACTTCAGCGCCGCCACGAGCGCGGGCGGGTACTTCGAGCTGATGTTCGAATGCTTCTGCTGGGTCGGCGGGTTCTGCGTGTTCTTGCTCGAGCCCGAGTTACCGCCGGTGGGCGAGCTGCCGTTCGAGCTCGGCGTTCCGCCGTTCGGCGAGCCGCCCGTAGAGCCCGACGGATGGGTGGCACCGGAGGCGGCGCTTGGGGCGGCCGCGGAGCTCACGCTCGCGTACGTCACCGCGCTCGTCGAGTTGGTGGCCGTCTTCGCCTTGTTCGACGAGCCGCAAGCGCTCACGGCGGCGCACAGGACCACGGCCGCGAGCGGCGCGCCCGCGGCTCGCAGGCGATTTCGCTTTGGTTGGGTTGGCATGGACACGGAATCTCCTCCTTTGAATGACTTCCACGGAGCCTAATCGGTCAGAGCGCGCGCTGAGTCGCCAGCGAGCGTCAGTCGGTCTTGACTTCGCCGCCGCTCCCTGTCGGCGCGCCGGGGCGCAAGAGCGTCGTGAGCTCGCTCCTGCACGTCGCAAGCGCCGCCCTGAACTGCGGCGTCGCGGTGTCGAGGCCCTTCGTGTTGAAGACCGGACCGCCGCCGGACGTGTTCGGCGTGGGGAGGTTGATCCCGTGTTCGCGCATGCACGAGGCGAACTTCGTCAGCGCCTGCGTGCGCCGCGCGCTGTTGAAGCGGCCAGCCGCGCCGAAGCGGCCTTGCGGCACGCCGCACTTCTTCATCGCCGCCTCGAACTTTTCGCGACTCACGCCGTTTGGCAGTTGCCGGCCACCGCCGAAGCCGCCGCCGGGGAAGCCGCCGCGGGGAGCCTCACCCGGTGTGCGCTTCGGCAGCGTGACGCCGTTCTTTTCGAGGCATTCACGGACCGCGGCGAAGCGCGCCCGCCCGCCGGGCCCGCCCGGACCACTTGCGCCGCTGGGGCCGCTTGCACCACTCGGACTCGGAACCGCACCGGCGCTGGCCGCCGCTGTGGTGCTCGAGCTCTTCGAGCTGCCGCCGCACGCCGCCACTCCGACGGTCACGCCCACGGCGAGCAGCGCGGCCAGCAGGAGGGGGTGACGAGGATTCTTGATTGACATGGATCTCCTTTTCGATGACTTGTTTGCCTAGCCCCCGCCGGAGCCGAACAGCGCCTGTCCTTCGCCGCCGCCGCGCGAGCCCGTGCCTGCGCCCGCCCGCGATCCGCCGGCGCCGAAGAGCGCGCCGAGGCCGGCGCCTTCGCCGCCTTCGCTCACGCGGATCGATTCCGCCGCGACGGCGCCGTCTTCGCCCTTGCTCCCCGTGACGATCACGGTTTCGCCGGGGTGGATCTGCTTGACGTCCGACTTCACCGTCTTCGTCACCGCCGAGCCGGCGGACGTTGAGACCTTGACCGTGTTGCCTTCGGAGGTCGTCACGTAGAGCGTGCCGCCGTGGATGAAGGCCACCTGGCCCACCGTCGCGCCGCCACCGAGGCCGCCGACCGCGCGTGCGCCGCCGGTAGCGCCGGCGCCGCCCGTGCTCCCGCCCGCGGCCGCTCGCAGCGCCGCGAAGCGGCTCGCCAGACCGGACCCCGTCGCCGCGCTCGCGCTCGCGCTCGAGCCTTCGCCCTTCTCGACGAGCACGCCGCCGATGAAGCCGCACGCCGTCATGAGTACGACGAACAGCGCCACGGGAAGCGGCGTGAGCAGGCGGTTGCGCGGCCTGCGCGGAAGCTCCTCCGCGTCCTCCACGAAGTCGTCCTCCGCCGCGCAGGTCGTCCTCCCCCGCCAGTGGCCCGTCGGGCTCGAACTGCCGCTCGCCGGGGTCGTCGTCGGGCATCGAGCCCTCCTTGCCGTAGGGGGTTTCCTCACTCAAAGCGCAGTGCCTCGATCGGGCGCATCGCGGCGGCGCGCGCCGCCGGGTAGGTGCCGAAGAAGAGACCGGAGAGGACCGCGGCGCCGAACGCGAGCGGCAGCGAGTAGGTCGCGATCTGGGGCTGCACGCCGGCGATCCGGAACTGGCTGCCGACGATCCCCACGAGCACGCCGACGAGCCCGCCGAAGAGTGAGATCAGCAGTGCCTCCGTGAGGAACTGCGTGAGGATGTCCGCGCGCCGCGCGCCGATCGCCTTGCGGATGCCGATCTCG
This sequence comes from uncultured bacterium, assembly GCA_963738355.1. Classification (GTDB taxonomy): domain Bacteria; phylum Actinomycetota; class Thermoleophilia; order Solirubrobacterales; family Solirubrobacteraceae; genus Palsa-744. The sequence continues at coordinate 269,239 of CAVTWF010000007.1, read as the reverse complement.
CGCGTGCGCTCGGTCACGGACACGAGCATGATGTTCATCACGCCGATCCCGCCGACGAGCAGCGAGATCGCGGCGACCTCGCCGAGGAGCGTCGTGAAGACGTTGCTCGTGGAGCTCGAGGTTTCAAGCAGCGAGCCCTGGTTGAGCACCTGGAATCCGGGTTCCGCGGTGTCCTTGATCTTGTGCCGTTCCTCGAGGATCTGCGAGACCTCCGCTTCGGACCGCGAGAGCGTCGACGGCGAGCGCCCCTCGACCGTGATCGAGTCGATCGCGCCGTAGCCGGTGAGCGTGTCCTGCACGGTCGTGATCGGGGCGATCACGACGGCGTCTTCGTTGCTCACGCCGTTTGACCCCTTCGCCGCGAGCACACCCGCGACCTCGTAGTTGGAGCCGTTGACCTTGATCGTCTGACCGACCGCGCCTTCGGCGCCGAGCCCGAGTTCCTGCGCGACCGTCTGGCCGATCACGAGCACCTTGTGGTGCTTGGCGACGTCTTCCGCGCTGATCCCGGACCCTTCCTGGAGCTTGTAGTTGCGCGCTTCGAGGTACGCCGGCGTCGTGCCTACGAACGACGACGGTTCCGCGCTCGCGCTGCCGTGCACGAGCGTCACGCTGGGCGCCTCGACGACCGGCGAGGCGCTCTTGACGTCGGGGGCGAGCGCCGGGTTCTGGAGCGCTTCGGCGTCCGGCTTGGTGAGCGACACCGATTCGGCGCTGCCCGCGCCTGCGGCGCCGCGGAAGCCGCCGCCCGCGATCACCTGGAGCACGTTCGTGCCGAGGCTCTCGATTCGCGCCTGGACCGCCTGCGAGGAGCCGTTGCCGACCGCGATCAGCACGATCACGGAGGCGACGCCGATCGTCATGCCGAGGATCGTGAGGCTCGAGCGCAGCTTGTTCGCGGTGATCCCGCCCCACGCGATGCGAAGCGTCTGCCGGCCGATCATGCCGCGACCTCGTCGGCGACGATCGCGCCGTCCTGGAGCCTGATCACGCGCCTCGCCTGCGCGGCGACGTCGGGCTCGTGCGTGATCAGCACGACGGTGCGCCCTTCATCGTTGAGGCTCGCGAAGATGCCGAGCACCTCCTTGGTCGTGCGCGAGTCGAGGTTGCCCGTCGGCTCGTCGGCGAGCACGAGCGAGGGGTTGACGACGATCGCGCGGGCAACCGCTACGCGCTGCTGCTCGCCGCCGGAGAGCTCCGATGGCTGGTGCTCGAGCCGCCCCGCGATCCCGACCGCCGTGAGCGCGTGCAGCGCGCGGCGCCGGCGCTCGGAGCGCGACAGGCCCGCGTATGCGAGCGGCAGTTCGACGTTCGCGATCGCGCTCGTGCGCGCGACCAGGTTGAAGCTCTGAAAGATGAAGCCGATCTTGCGGTTGCGAAGGTCAGAGAGGTCGTCCTCGTCGAGCAGCGAGACGTCGGTGCCGTCGATCAGGTAGCGGCCGCTGCTCGGCACGTCGAGGCAGCCGAGGATGTTCATGAGCGTGCTCTTGCCCGAGCCCGAGGAGCCCATGATCGCGACGAAATCGCCGCGCGCGATGCTGAGCGTCACACCGTTGAGCGCGTGCACCTCGATCCGACCGAGGGAGTACGTCTTCGAGACCGCGCGAACCTGGATCACGGGCGGACGGCGCATCAGCCGCCTCCCCGCGGGAAGACGCCTCCGCCGCCCCCTCCGCCCAGGCCGCCGCCACCCAGCGCGCCGCCACCCAGCGAGCCGCCCGTGCGCCTCCCCAGCCGCGAGAGCAGGTTGGTCGCCGAGCTCGTGCTGCTCGCGGTCGGAAGCACGACCGCTTCGCCCGCCTGCAGGCCCGAGAGCACGATCGTCGAGCTGTTGCCGGCAAGGCCGGTCACGACACGGCGGCGCACCTGCTTGCCGTTCGCAAGCACCGTGACGGTGCGCGCCGAGATTGCGCTCGAGGGGACGTTCACGCCTTCTTCCTGCGCGACGACGACTTCGGCGGATGCGCTCATGCCGGGCTTCAGCCCCGGCGCGCTCTGGTCGAGCTGGAACGTGACGTCGTAGCTCACGACGCCACTGCTCGTCGTCGCGAGTGTCGCCACGCTCACGACGTGCGCCGCGAGCTTCGTGCCTTCGAGCGCTTCGACGGTGACCGTCGCGGGCTGTCCCGCACGCACATGGGCGATTTCGGACTCGCTGAGCGGGACGACGAGCTGCATCGCGCTGAGGTTGCTGAGCACCGCGAAGGCTGAGCTCGAGGAGCCGGACGAGCCCGTGGAGCCCGAGCCCGTGGAGCCCGAGCCGGCGCCGCCCGCCCGCCCGGCCCCAGAGGAGCCGGCGCCGCTGCTCGTGGATCCGCTGCCGCTCGCGGAGCTCGCTTGCGCCTTGCTCGTGCCGTTGCCGGCGACCGTTTCGCCGACCTCGCCGTCGAGCGCGACGATCGTGCCTGCTTCAGGTGCGTAGAGGCGCGTGTTCGTGAGCGCCTGTTCGTCGCCTTCGACCGCGAGCCGCGCGCTGCGGACCGCAGCGCGAGCCGATGCGAGGTTCGCTTCGCGGGTCGCGGCGCTCTGCTTCGTGACCTCGCTCGCGCCCGAGGTACCCGAGCTCCCCGATGGCGCGGCAGCCTGCTCGTGTCCCCCTGCCGTCGAGCCCGCGCCCTGACCCGAGGACGTTTCGCCGCCGTTTTCTTCCTCCTGCACGAGCGTCGCTTCAGCGGCCTCGAGCGTCGCCTTCGACTGTTCGAGCGTCACTTCCGCGCTCTTCGGATCGACTTCGGCGAGCAGCTCGCCCGCGCTCACGTGCTGTCCCTCCGCGACGAGGATCCGATCGACGACGCCGCTCGTCTTGAAGCCGAGGTCAAGCTGGCTGATCGGCTGCACGTTGCCCGAGCCCGAGACGGTGGACTGCACGACGCCTTGCGCCGCGCTGACGGTGCGTGTGGGGGCGGCGCTCTGCGAGGTCTCGGGCCCGACGAGGAGGACGGCGGCGACGATCGCGCCCACGCACAGCACGGCGAGCACGATCACGATCGGCCGGCGCCTCGTGGCACGCGGAGCGCCCAGCGGATCGCGCGCGGGGAGCCCGCGCCGGCCCCTCTGGCGCAGACGCCCGTTGCGTCCCGTTCCGGCTAGGCGCGCCCGCATGGTGGTTCTCGTGTCCTCGTCGGGCGTCATCGGTCGGTTGCTTTAAGTCCGTGCTTCTACGTGCATATTGAGCGCGACCTATAAGGAAGTACAAAGAACAACCGAAAGAGCAGCTAAAGCGCCCGCCGCAGCGGCACGGGGATTGCACGCGCTAGCCTTCACACCAGCCGTATGGCCGAAAGGGTTGTCCACTTATCTTCGGTGGCGGGCAGTCCGCTCCTTGATTCCGGCGGGGCCCGGCTCGGACGCGTGGACGACGTAGTCGCGCGGCTCGGCATGGGGGAGCAGAGGCCGCTCGTGGCGGGGCTCAAGTCGCGTATCGGCGGTCGCGAGCTGTTCGTCCCGATTGCGCGCATCGAGCGCATCGACCCCGCCGCCGCGCGGACGGCCACGACGAAGCTCAACCTCGCGCCGTTCGAGCGCCGCCCCGGCGAGGTGCTGCTGCGCTCGGACCTGCTCGGCCACAGCCTCATCGATGTGCGCACCGCGCGCCTCGTGACCGCACGCGAGGTCGAGCTCGGCTGCGAGGACGGCGTCTGGCGCGTGGTCGGCATCGACCCGAGCTTCCGCGCGCGCCTGCGACGCCTGCTGCCGCGCCGCTTCCGCGAGCACGAAGGCGAGCACGAGAACTTCGTCGCGTGGTCCGAGCTCGAGCCGTTCGTCGCGCACGTCCCCACATCGCGCCTGCGCCTCGCGCACCGGCGCCTGGCCCAGCTGCACCCCGCGCAGATCGCCGATCTCGTCGAGGCGGCCTCGCACGAGGAGGGCGAGGAGATCCTCGAGGCGCTCGGACACGACAAGGAGCTCGAGGCCGACATCTTCGAGGAGCTCGACGACGAGCACCAGATCGAGTTCCTGCGCGAGCGCTCCGACGAGGAGGTCGCCGCATTGCTCGGGCGCATGGAGAGCGACGACGCCGCGGACCTGCTGATGGAGCTCGACCAGGACCGCCGCATTCCCGTGCTCAACCTGATGCCGCCCGCGAAGCGCCGCAAGGTGCGCACGCTCCTCGGCCACAACCCGCAGACCGCGGGCGGGCTGATGAACCCCGACTTCGTCGCCGTCCCGGGGCGCTCCACCGTGGAGCAAACGCTTGAGACCGTGCGCCGCAGCGAGGTGCCCGCGGAGCAGGTTCACACCGTGATGGTGCTCGACGAGGAGGGCAAGCTCGCGGGCGACGTTCCGGTCGCCGAGCTGATCAGGGCCGACGGCCACGAAGCGCTCGCGGGGCTGGTCGACGAGAACGCACCCGCGGTCTCCGCCGAGGCCGACGTGCCGGAGATCGCGCGCGTGATGACCGACTTCAACCTCATGTCGCTGCCCGTGATCGACAGCGAGGGTCGCCCAATCGGGGTGCTCGCGGTCGATGACATCCTCGAGCTGCTGCTGCCCGAGGAGTGGCGTCGGCGCTTCGGCAGCGCGCGCGATTAGATGCGTCGCTGGGGCGCTCGGGTGAGCGCTGATACCCTCGTCTTGCCGCCTGTTTTGGGCGGCACACTCAGGTTTTACGCGATGGGTAATCACACCGGATATCAAGACTCAGAGCCGCCGCGAAGTAGCTGGGCCGCGGCTGCCGTGCCGGGCGCCCACTCGCACGCCGGAATCTGAGCCGGCGGGCTGAGGGCCTCCATCGGCCGCCGCGGCGAGGTCGCGAGCGCGCGCAGAAAGGAGGTCGAGCAGATGGCGAGCAGGCATCGCACCAGGCCGGCGCAGTCGACGCCTGCGCGCACGCGCGCCGTGCTCGACTCCGCGCACGTCGGCGACATCAAGGGCGCCTTCGGGACGATCAGCGAGCACGACGAGGCTCGCTGGAGCCTACGCTCGCGCCTGCTCGCGCTGCTCGCGATCATCGGCCCCGGCCTGATCGTGATGGTCGGCGACAACGACGCGGGCGGCGTCGCCACCTACTCGCAGGCGGGACAGAACTACGGCACGAGCCTGCTGTGGGTGCTCCTGCTGCTGATCCCCGTACTCCTTGTCAACCAGGAGATGGTGGTGCGGCTCGGCGCGGTCACGGGCGTCGGCCACGCGAAGCTCATCTTCGAGCGCTTCGGCCGCTTCTGGGGCCTGTTCTCGGTCGGCGACCTGTTCCTCCTGAACTTCCTCACGATCGTCACCGAGTTCATCGGCGTGAGCCTCGCGCTCTCCTTCCTCGGGGTCTCGGAGTACCTCTCGGTGCCGATCGCCGCGATCGCGCTGATCGCGATCACGGTCTCCGGGAGCTTCCGCTCCTGGGAGCGCTCGATGTTCGTGTTCGTGTTCGCGAACTTCCTCGTGATCCCGCTGTTCATCCTCGCCAACCCGCATATGGGCGACTTCTTCAAGCACCTCGTCGTGCCCGGGATCGAGGGCGGCGCGAACTCGACGTCGGTGCTGCTGATCATCGGCATGGTCGGCACGACCGTCGCGCCATGGCAGCTCTTCTTCCAGCAGTCGAACGTGATCGACAAGCGGATCACGCCGCGCTGGATCAACTACGAGCGGCTCGACACTTGGCTGGGCGCGATCGTGGTCACGGTCGGCGCCGCGGCGCTGATCGGGATCTCCGCGTTCGCGTTTCAGGGCACGCCGTACTTCGGTCACTTCGTCGACGCGGGCACCACCGCGCGCGACCTCGAAGTGGTCCTCGGCAAGACCGCGGGTGTGTTCTTCGCGATCGTGCTCCTGAACGCGTCGCTGATCGGCGCGGGCGCGCTCACGCTCTCGACGAGCTACGCGTTTGGCGACGTGTTCGGGATCAAGAGCTCGCTGCATCGCAGCTTCCGCGACGCGCGGCTCTTCTACCTGACCTTCGCGCTGCTGATCATCGGCGCGGCGGCGATCGTGCTGATTCCCGACGCGCCGCTCGGCGTGATCACGCTCGCTGTGCAGGCGCTCGCGGGCGTTCTGCTGCCGAGCGCGAGCGTCTTCTTGCTGCTGCTCTGCAACGACCGCGAGGTGCTCGGACCGTGGCGCAACCCTCCGTGGCTGAACGCACTCGCGAGCGTGATCATCGCGACGCTCGTGCTGCTATCGCTGATCCTGATGGCGACGACGCTCTTCCCGCAGGTCGACGTCACGACGCTCTCGCTCGTCGGCGGCGGCGTGCTCGCGGTGGGGCTGCTGCTCTTCGGCCTGGGCGCCCTGCGCTCACGGCGCGGCGCGGAGGCGGTGACGGTGATCGACGAGGAGGAGATCCCGAAGGAGCAGTGGACGATGCCGCCCCTGGCACTGCTCGCGCGACCCGAGTGGTCGACCGGCCGCAAGGTCGCGATGCTGACGCTGCGCGCCTACCTGCTCGTCTCGGTGGTGCTGCTGCTCGTGAAGGCCGTGCAGCTGGGCGGCGGCTGAGCTAGTCGCCGGCGAGGTTTTCAGGTATCGGCTGCCCGTGTGGGGGCGGGTCGTCGAGCATCAGCTGCGGGATCGTCACGGGGCGCAGGTGCCGGTTGCGCAGGCCCTTGATGATCGCGGGCAGCGCGGCGATCGTCTCGGAGCGGTCGCCGCCGCCGTCGTGCATGAGGATGATCGCGCCAGGGTGAGCGCCCGCGAGCGCGCTGTGCACGATCGCGTTCACGCCCGGAAGCCTGTAGTCGGAGGTGTCGGTCGACCACAGGACCGTCAGCAGGTGAAGCGCGCCCAGTTCGCGCCATGTCGTCGCGTTGTAGGAGCCGTATGGGGGTCGGAAGAGCCGCGGGCGCGGGCCGCCGAGGACTTCGATGTGGAGCATCTGGTCGAGGATCTCTTCGTGCTGTTCGGAGGCGGACATCGTCGCGAGCATCGGATGCGTCTCTGTGTGGTCGCCGACGGCGTCGCCCGAGCGAAGCTCGTCGCGCGTGCCTTCGGAGAAGTAGCGCTCCATCTCGCCGATCGCGAAGAACGTCGCGTGTACGTGCAGGCGGTTGAGCGTGGCGACGAGCCGCGTGGTGTAGGGGCCGGGGCCGTCATCGAAGGTGAGCGCGACCTCGTTGCCGTGGTTGCCGCCCGAGGTGACCGCGGGCGTGTAGGCGAGCACGCGATTGATCGCCGCTTCCTCGGCCTGTGGCGTCGGTTCGCTCGAAGCCGGCTTCCCCTTCGCGGCGGCGCTCACCTTTGCCTTCGCCGCCGCGAGCGCGCGCGCGTGGGCGCTCGTGCCGCCGCCGCCCGACGAGGCGATCAGCGCGATGATCACGACGAGCAGAGCCACGATTCCGATCGCGGCGCCTACGCGGCGGCGTTGGAAGTTCGGGCCCACGGGGTCGCCGACGGTCGGGCGCACCGTGCCACCGCCGCCCGCGCCGCCCGCAGGTGGCTGCTCCGACGGCGCCGCGTCGCCCTTGACGGCGCCGTCGGGCTCGCTGCCGAGCGGCGCACGCGGATCCTCCGTGCGGGGAGTTTCCTCCCAGGTCCAGTTCCAGCGTGGCATAGAGAGCGAGGGCGGAAGGCTAGCGAAGTTCGGTTGCCGCGATTCTCGCCGCGGGGCAGGTCGGATAGCCGTGGGCGCGCGCGTGCACGTCAAATATCGTGGTCCGTGTGCATTTGCCTTTCTGGCTCTCGATCGGCGTGCTCTCGATCGCGCAGGGTGCGGTGGTCGCGGTGCCGGTGATCCGCGCGCCGATCACGCGGCTCGGGCACCTGCGCAGCCGCGCGTGGGCGCTCGTGCCGCCGGCGTCGGTCGTGCTCTTCGTGATCGTGGTACGCGCGCTCGGCGGGGAAAGCGCGCGGACGCTCACCTACATCGCTCTGGTCGCGGTCCCGCCGCTCGCGGCGCTCGCGCTCGCCTACATGACACCCCGCGCGCGCCCGGAGCTTGCGCTGATCGTGGTGCCGCTCTTCGCGCTCGCGTGGGCCGACGGCAGCGGGCTCGCGGGCGAGGCCGCAGCGGTCGCGCTGAGCGCGCTCAGCTGCGTCGCGCTGGGCGTCCTGATCGCCTGTGTGACGCCGCCGCGCTGGCTCGCAGTCGGGATCATCGCGATGGCGGCCGCCGACAGCGCGCTCGTGATCACGGACCTCCTGCAGCAGCCCAACAGCGTGCTGAACGCCGTTCGTCCGCCGGCGGAGTTGCCGCGACTGCAGGCGGCGACGTTCGGCTCCGCCGTGATGGGCTACGGCGATCTGTTCATCGCGGGCGCGCTCGGGGGGCTGCTTGCGCGCGTGGTGACGCGTCGCGAACAACGCGCGGCGGCGATCCTCACAGTCGCGCTCGCGCTCGCCTTCGACCTGCTCTTCTTCTTCGTCAACGAGCTGCCCGCGACCGTGCCCGTGGCGCTGGCGCTCGTGCTGCTGTTCGCGTGGCGGCGGCTCGAGGCGAGGCGGACGCTGTCCTGGCGGCGCGGGGTGCGAGGGGTAACCGCCGAGGGCGTACGGGGGTAATTCTCAGCAGGAATGTCACACCCCGCGATGAAGCCACAGGTCTATCTCGATGAACGCCCGGCGGAGTATTTCGACGCCGCCCACCGCTGGGCGCGTAGGCACGGCCCGGACTGGGTGCAGGACCTCTTGCGGCTCGCCGTCGTGCCGTTCTCGATGCTCTTCTACCGCGCTCGCGCGCGCGATGCAGCATTCGTGCCCGCGTCGGGGCCGGTGATCATCGCGCCAAACCACTTCTCGACGCTCGATCACTTCTTCGTCGCGATATACCTGCGCAGGCGCGTGAACTTCATGGCGAAGTCACAGCTCTTCCGAGGGCTGCTCGGGTGGGTGGTGCGCCACGCCGGCGCCTTCCCCGTGCGTCGCGGTCATCGCGACGAGGAGGCGATGAAGACAGCGCTCGAGATCCTCGCGCGCGGCGGGGTGGTCGTCATCTACCCCGAGGGCGGCCGCTCGCGCAGCGGCCACATCGGCGAGAGCGCGCGCCCGGGCGTGGGACGGCTTGCGCTCGAGAGCGGCGCGCCGGTCGTGCCGGTGGCGATTCACGGCTCGCAGCGCGCACGCAACTGGCGGCGGCTCGAGTTTCCGCGCGTCACGATCCGCTACGGCGCGCCCGTTCGCTACGCCGAGACAGCGCTCGCCTTCGGGACGAGCACGCGCGAGCAGCAGCAGGAGGCCGCCGACGACGTCCTCGGCCGCGTGCGCGAGCTGTGGGAGGGCCTGCAGCCGGGGGCCGAGGCGCCTGCTAGGCGGCCTTTGTCTCCTCGGCTTCCGTGGAGCGACCATTATTCGCTCCCGCCGGCAGTACGGGTGCCCTCGCTGGTGTCGCGGCTTCCACGACTTGAGCGTCTTCGTGATCGCCGTCCGCCCCGATTCGCGCGCGGGCGGTTACCGGCCGTGCGGCGCTCTCGAGAGGCGCCGGAGCCGCGAGCTCACGATCGGACTGCGCGCCAGCCCTCTCGATCCGCCTGACCTGCGGGACCACCGAACGGTCGAACGAGCCCACAGCTTCGTTGTAGGCGCCGACGGCGGAGTCGAGGCGCCGGCCGAGCTTGGCGAAGAGGTCGACGAAGCGGCCGAGGCGGTGATGGAGCTCGCGACTGGAGTGCGCGAGCTCCCGCGCCGACTGCGCGACCTGCTCCTGGCGCCAGCCGTAGTGGACCGCGCGCAGGAGGCCGATCAGCGTCGTGGGGGTCGCGAGCAGCACCTGCTGCTGGACCCCGTAGTCGATCAGCGACGGGTCCTGCGCGAGCGCCGCCTGGTAGATGCCGTCGGAGGGCACGAACATCACGACGAGCTCCGGGCTCGAGTCGAACTGCCGCTGGTAGCCCTTCGAGGCGAGCTTCGTGATGTGGTCGCGGGTCTGCCGCGCGTGGCGGGCGATGTGCAGCTCGCGTTCGTCGTCGGTCTTGGACTCGAGGTGCGCGAGGTAGGCGTCGAGCGGCACCTTCGAGTCGACCACGATCACCTTCTCGCCGGGCAACCGCACGAGCACGTCGGGGCGCAGCGCGCCTTCGTCGGTGCTGATCGTGCCCTGGGCGATGAAGTCGCAGTGGTCGACCATGCCCGCCATCTCGATCACGTTGCGCAGCTGGATCTCGCCCCACGAGCCGCGCGTCGTCGGCCGCTTGAGCGCCGAGACGAGGTTGCCCGTCTCCTGGCGGAGCGTCCCGACACCCTCGTGAAGCTGGCGGATCATCTGCGCGAGCTGTCCCTGGGACTCGCGGCGCTCACGCTCGAGGCGCGCGATCTCGCTCTCCATGCGGCCGAGCTTCTCCTGCACGGGCTGGACGAGGCCGCGAATCTCCTCGGTGCGCTTCGCCATCTCCCCCGTGGAGCGCTCCTGCTCGGCGCGGCGCTGCTCCGCAAGCCGCTCGGTGAGCGTCTCGCCGGTCGCCTGCAGCACGTCGGCCGAGATCGACTTGAGCTCATCGCGAAGCTGCTCCCTGTTGGCCTTCACGAGCTCCACCTGCTCCTTCGCGGATGCAAGCTGCTCCCGATGGTGCGCCTGCAGCTGCGCGAGCTCGGCAGAGTGCCGCTCCTCTGCACTGCTGCGCAGCCCGCGCTCGGCCTCCCGTTGTGCTTCGGCCGCGCGGGCCTCCGCGCGCAGCGCGCCAACGCGACGCCCGAGCAGGGTGCCCGCAACGGCGGCGCCGAGCAGTACTCCGACGATGACGAGTATCGCCTCCACGAACACATAAACATCGCAGGGGCGTCGGACGGAAATCGCGCCCGCGCCGGCGCGCTATGGCCGCCAGGAGCGGGGGTAGCATGACCGACGTGGAGGTCGAGAGGGAGCCTCTTTCGGGCGACGCCGCGCTCGCGGTCAAGGACGTCACCGTTCGCTTCGGGGGAATCACCGCGCTCGAGCGCGTCTCGCTCGATGTGCGGGGCGGCGAGGTCCTCGGCGTCATCGGCCCCAACGGCGCCGGAAAGACCACGCTCTTCAACTGCATCTGCGGGTTCGTCCGCCCGCAGTCCGGTGCCATCTCGTGGCACGGCGCGCACCTGGAGCGCGAGCGCCCGGACCGCCTCGCGACACACGGGATCGCGCGCACCCTGCAGGGGGTGGGCCTGTTCTCGGGCCTGACGGTGGTCGAGAACGTGATGGCCGGCGCCCAGCGCTTCCGACGAGCGGGTCTCTTCAGCTCGCTGCTCGCGCTGCCGCGCTCCGGGCGCGACGAGCGTGCCTTACGCGAACGCGCGCTCGCGGCGCTGCGGACCGTCGGCTGCGAGGGGGACGCCGACCGCGAGCCCTCCGCACTTCCATTCGCGACTCAGAAGCGCGTCGCCCTCGCTCGCGCGCTGGCCGCCGAGCCCGCGCTGTTGCTGCTCGACGAGCCGGCCGGTGGACTCGACAGCGAGGAGCTCGCGCGGTTGGCCGAGCTCGTGCGCAGCATGCGAGGGAAGATGAGCGTGATGCTCGTGGAGCATCACATGGAGTTCGTGACCTCCGTATGCGACCGCGTCGCGGTGCTCGACTTCGGACAGGTCATCGCCACCGGGGCGCCCGAGGTCGTAAAGCAGGACCCGCGCGTGCTCGAGGCATATCTCGGGGACGCCGCGACGACGGAGACGGGCGATGCTTGACGTGCAGGACCTCGTCACGGACTACGGTCCCGTGCGGGCCGTCGACGGCGTCTCGCTGCGGGTCGAGGCTGGCAACGTCACCGCGGTACTCGGCGCCAATGGCGCGGGCAAGACATCGCTGCTGCGCACGATCTCAGGACTCGTGCGCGCGAGCGCTGGGCGGGTCTCGCTGGGCGGTGAGGACATCACGCGCGAGCCGGTCGAGGAGATCGTGCGCCGCGGGCTCGCCCATGTGCCCGAGGGGCGAGGGGTGATCGGCGAGCTGACTGTCGAGGAGAACCTCCGCCTCGGAGGGCTCTGGCGCGGCAAGCAAAGCGCGCCGCTCACGGAGATGTACGAGCTCTTTCCTCCGCTTTCGGAGCGCCGGAGCCAGCCGGCGTCGACGCTCTCCGGCGGGGAGCGCCAGATGCTCTCACTCGCGCGCGCGCTCATGGGACGCCCGCGCGTGCTGCTGCTCGACGAGCCCTCGCTCGGGCTCGCGCCGCTGATCTCGGCGCAGATCATGGCGATGGTGCGGCGCCAGTGCGACGCGCAGGGGCTCGCGGTGCTGCTCGTCGAGCAGAACGCGCGCAGCGCGCTCTCGATCGCGGACGAGGGCGTCGTGCTGGACCTCGGGCACGTCGTCGCAGCGGAGAGCCCCGAGAAGCTGGCGGGCGACGTGGAGCTCCGACATGCGTATCTGGGCTTCTGAGGGGATGAGTCGATGACGCAGTTCATAAACCTCACGCTGAACGGCATCTCCACGGGCGCGATCTACGCGGCCGTCGCGCTCGCGCTCGTGCTGATCTGGCGCGCGACGCGGATCGTGAACTTCGCACAGGGCGCAATGCTGATGTTCACGACCTTCATCGCCTCCGCGGTGATCGACGCGGGGAGCCCGTATTGGGTCGGCCTGCTCGTCGCGATCGCCAGCGGCCTCGCGATGGGCGCGCTCGTCGAGCGCGCGCTGATCCGCCATGTCGAGCACGCGCCTGCGCTGAACGCCGTGATCGTCGCGCTCGGCCTGCTCGTGCTCTTGGAGGCGGTCGCGGGGATGATCTGGGGCAACACGCCGCGGTCGTTCCCGGCGGCCTTCTCGATTCAGGGCTACAAGGTCGGCGGCACGACGCTGCTGTTCTCCCCGAACAGCCTGTTCATCGTGCTCACGGTGCTCGCCGTCGCGCTCGGGCTGATGCTGCTCTTCCGGCGCACGACGCTCGGGCTGCGGATGCGCGCGGCGGCGTTCGCCCCGGAGGTCGCCCGGCTGCTCGGCGTCCGCGTGGGGCGTATGTTCACGCTCGGTTGGGCGCTCGCGGCGGCCGTCGGCTCGCTCGCGGGCGTGCTCGTCGCGCCGACCGTCTTCGTCGGGCCGACGAACTTCGACCCGATCCTGATCTACGCCTTCACCGCCGCCGTGCTTGGCGGCCTCGACAGCCCTCTCGGCGCGATCGTGGGCGGCGTGATCCTCGGCCTCGTGCTGTCCTATGTCTCCGGCTACGAAGGCTCCGCGCTCGCTCCGTTCGCCGCGCTCGTCGTGCTCGTCGCGACGCTCATGGTGAGGCCCAACGGGCTCTTCTCATCGGTGCGCGAACGGCGGGTGTGAGGTGGCGCAGGCGCGCGAGCAGGTCGAGCGGCCCGCGGTGCCGACGCTCGGCGTAACCGGCGGACGGCAGTGGCCGAAGGCTCCACAGTGGTGGCGCCGCCACACGCTCGTGCGCTCGCTCACGCTGCTGATCGGTGGGGCCGTTGTGCTCGTGCTGATCAGCGAGGGGATCAGCGAATACCGCGACCTGCAGCTCGCCGACGGCGAGTACTACTTCGCGGCGCTCGCCGGCCTCACGGTGCTGATCGGGATGAGCGGTCAGATCTCACTGGGCCAGGGCGCGCTGATGATGGTCGGCGCGTATACGGTCGCGTTGCTCGTCGCCGACGAACATTGGCCGCTCGTGCCGGCGCTGATCGCCGCGGTGCTCGTGAGCGTGGTCGTCGGCATCGGGGTCGGTGCGGCGGCCTCGCGCCTGCGCGGGCCCTACCTCGCGGGCGCGACACTCGCGTTCGCGGTCGGCCTGCCGGGCCTCGCGTACCAGTACTCCTCGCTCTTTGGCGGCGCGAACGGGCTCACGATCGAACCCCCGGCGCGCCCGTCGGCGCTCGGCTCGGGCTTCCCGCTCGAGCGCTGGGAGGCTTGGATCGCCGGCGCAGGCGCGCTGCTGGTGGCGTTCGTGCTCTACAACTTCATGCACAGCGGCTCGGGGCGCTCGCTGCGCGCGGTTCGCGACGACGAGATCGCCGCGTCGCTCTGTGGGCTGCGCGTGGGGCGCGTCAAGACGCTCGCGTTCGTCCTGAGCGCCGCGTGCGCCGGGCTCGGGGGCGGGCTGCTCACGGTCGTGCTCCAGCTCGCGCAGCCGGGCGCGTTCCCGCTCGTGCTGTCCTTCTACTTGCTCGCCGCGGTCGTCGTGGGCGGGCTCGGGTCGCTGCTGGGCGCCGCCTATGGCGCTGCGATCCTCGTGCTGCTGCCGAACTGGACGAACGACATCGCGCACTCGTTCTCGCTGCCGCAGAAGGTCTCCGCGAACCTTCCTCTCGCGATCTATGGGTTTATGCTGATTGTTGCAATGCTCGCCTGGCCGACTGGGATTCAGGGCGGTTTCCGGGCGCTCGGCAACCGCCTGCGTGGAGGGTTGCGGCGTCAGATGGCGAAGTCCTGACCTCATGGCCGAACCAACAGGAGGGACGATGAAAGTGACGAAGAGCAGGTCATTCGGGTGGTTGGCGGCAATCACGGCGGTGGCGCTCGTGTGCGCGGGCTGCGGCTCGTCCTCGAGCAACAGCACCGTGGGGGTCACCGACTCGAGCATCACGTTCGGGACGCACCAGCCCCTCACGGGCCCTGCGGCTCCCGGATACAGCGAGATCGCGCCCGCCTCCCAGGCCTACTTCGAATACGTGAACGCCCACGGCGGCGTCTTCGGCCGCAAGATCCACCTGATCATCAAGAACGACGAATACAACCCGACGAACACGGTGAACGTCGTCCATCAGCTGGTGCTTCAGGAAAAGGTCTTCGGGATCTTCGAGGGTCTCGGCACGCCGACCCACACGAAGGTCGTGGGCTTCTTGAACTCGGAAAAGATTCCCGATCTCTTCGTAGCGTCCGGCTGCCCGTGCTGGGACAACGGCTCCGAACACCCCTACACGTTCGGCTGGCAGCCCAACTACACGATCGAAGGCAAGGTCATGGGCCAGTACATCGCGCAGCACTTCGCGGGCAAGAAGGTCGGCGTGCTCTACCAGGACGACGACTTCGGCCAGGGCGGGCTCGCGGGCATCAAGTACGAGCTCCCCTCGAGCGCGATCGTCTCGGCGCAGGCCTACCAGTCGGGGACGGAAACGCTCGCGCCGCAGATCACCGCGATCAAGTCCGCGGGCGCCGAAGTGCTCGTCGACTTCACGGTGCCGATCTACACCGCGATCGGGCAGCTCACCTCGTTCACCCTCGGCTACAAGCCGCAGCTCTTCGTCTCGAACGTCGGCATCGACCCGACGACGGTGGCGGGCCTGCTGAAGACCGTCTCGAAGGGCAAGGCGAGCGGCACCGGCCTGATCGAAGGCACGTACACGAACGGTTATCTGCCGTCCGTCGCGGACACGTCGAACCCATGGGTCGCGATGTTCAAGAAGATCAAGGAACAGTACGACCCGAGCGCGCCGTTCGACGGCAACGTGCTCTACGGAATGGCCAACGCGTATACGCTCGTGCAGGCGCTGCAGGCCGCGGGCAAGAACGTCAACCGCGAAGACGTCGTCAAGGCGATCGAGGAAAACGGCGCGAAGTGGACCGGCCCGGGTCTCGTGCCGTACCGCTACTCGACCGACCAGCACGGCGGCTTCAGCGGCGTTCAGATGGGTCGCGTCGAAGGCGGCAAGGTCGTGCAATTCGGCAAGCCGCTGGTGACCGAACCGACCCAGGGCACGCCGATCTCGACGTATTCGGGAACCCAGCCGCCGCCCCCGACGAGCGGCATCCCCTCGCCGTAGCCGGCGTCGCCTGACGAGATCTCCGCAGCACCGAGGGGCCCGCGTACGCGGGCCCCTCTCACGTCTGCTCCCCTGTTCCGCAGCGCGCGGCCGCGTTTAGAAAGGAAGCGCGCGGGTAACCACGGCCAAGAAGAGTGCCCGCGCGGGTGCGTGAACGCTTGGGCGGCGCGGGGATCAATCGGGCGATCGGAACGGAAAGGGAGATATGCACGCCAGGCGGTTGCGAGTGAGAGTGGTTGGTTGCTTTGTCGTCCTCGGCTCGCTGGGGGCGCTGCTCGCGGGCTTGGTGCTCGCTGCGCCGGGGGACGCACAGACAACGGAAAAGGAATACGTCGCGACGTTCGAACCGACTTGCGTCGTCGCGCCGGGCGTGCTGAACATCAAGTCCAAGGTCAAGGTGACGACGAGGGCCATGGGCCCCGCCGAAGTCTCGGCGGGCGAAGCAGTGAGCTTCCACGGCGCGAGCTCGACGATCACCTCTCCGACTGAACTCACGGAAGCGTTCTCGAACCTGGGCGCCAACGAAGTGAAGGGCACCGTGTTGAACTTCGCGCTCGACGGGAGCGGCCTGGAACCGGACCGCCTCAACGTCGCCAAGCCATCTGAATACCCGCAGGGCTTGCCGTTCTACGCGCCGGTCGAAAAGGGCAAGGAAGAGGTCTTCAACATCCCGTCGCTGAAGCTCGGCGAAACCGGCCTCACCTACACCTTTGGCCCCGAGACCGTCACCGCGAGGTCGGGGAACGTCGTCGCGACCGTCGACGACTCGCCGGGCTTCACGGAAACCGAACCGGGCTACTACAACGTCGACCGGCGAAGGAATCGTGACGGAAGTCGAAGGCCGCAAGGAAGGCACTCACATCATCGGCCCCCTCACCGTGGCGTGCACTGCGCCCGAAGGCGTCGTCGTGGCGTCGATACCGGTGAGCCCGACGAGCGAAAGCACCACGACGAGCTCGTCGAGCGAGAGCACGAGCAGCACGAGCACGAGCAGCACGACCTCGACAACGACCAGCACAGCATCGACGAGCACCTCCTCGAGCACGAGCACGAGCACGAGCGAAGGGCTCCGCGTGAGCTTCCAGAACTGGACGCTCGCGGGGTCGCTCACCGATCATAAGCTGAACGAAACGATCGACCTTCCCGAAGGGTGTACCTTCAACGGCGAAGCGGTGCTTCCCGGGAAGCTCGAAGGAAGAACGTTCTGCCCGCCGTTCACCGCGAACTTGAAGCTGCTCGGGTTGGTTCCCTCGCAGGTTGGGCTCAACATCGTCCAGTCAGAACCTGTGAAGGGCACGATCACGACGGGCAAGACCGCGGGCGACCTGCTGTTCAAGGCCACCGCGAAGGACATCATCGAAATCACCCACGTCGGGGGCCTCGGGCTGGGAGTTCCGACGACGTGCAAGACGGTGGAACCGGTCGTGTTCGCGCTCGAAACGGAAGCGCCGAGCGTCTCGCTCACGACTGGCGCCGCGTTCAAGGGCGAAACGACGCTCCCATCAGTGAGCTGCGAAGGCCTGGCCGGCGTCGCGCTCGGACCGGTCGTGACGGCCGCGTTCTCGGGCCCGAACAACCCGTTCACGTTCGCGATCCGGCCGTAGACCGCCACCAGAGCGCGCAACTACTTTGCCGCCTGCGTGTTCTCGCAGGAGCGCCCCTGCCGTGCCAAATCATTATCGGGCGGCACGGCGGGGGCGGATCTTGCGAGAGTGTCGACGATGCGCGGTCAAGTGCACATACGAGCCGGACTCGGCGCGCTGGGATGCGTAGCCGCGGTCGGTTCCGGCATGGCGTTCGCGAGCCAGGCGTCGGCGCGCCCGCGTGTTCCGTGTCGCCCGGCGCGTGGGACGACGACGATCGCGCACACGAGTAAAGCGCGCGTCTTCTCCGACAACCGGAACGGCAACGACTACGCGTGCCTCTACCGCAACGGTCATCCGCGCTATCTCTCGACGACGGAGCACTACGAATACCCGCTCGTGCGCTTCGCGGCGCCATTCGTTGCCTACGTGCCGACGATCGAGGCCGTTCCGGGAAACGTGTTCGTGCTCAACATGCGGACCGGCGCCAAGCACGAATACGAATCGGCGCAGCCGATCGAACACGCCATCTGCGCTGAAGTGACTTCGCTCGCGGTGACGCGGGACGGCGCGGTCGCCTGGATCGCAACCAACTTCCTCAACTCGGGCTGCCCGCACCCGCCGGGGCCCGTGATCGAAGTGCGCGCGCACGATCACACGGGCCTTCACGTGCTCGACACGGGCACCGCGATCGTGCCCGGATCGCTTCACCTCTCCGGCTCGACCTTGACCTGGATCGACGCCGGCGTGACGCGCTCGGCGATTCTTCACTGAAGGTACGGGCACCAAGCAGGCCTGCCGCACCCGCTCGCGAGCGAGTATTCGGGCGCCGAGCGCTCCTCAGGCGGTGCAGCGCCAGCCGCAGTGGAGTTGACCGGATGCGGCTGAGGCGTATGATGTGCTCGGGAGACGGACAACGAGGGAGGAGTCTGCTGTGTCGAGGAGGCGGGAGATACGCGGCCTGGTGGCCGGAGTCGTCCTGGCCATCGGGCTCGTGGGCCCGCCCTCGATCGCGCAAGCTGCGGAACCGCCGCCGAAGAGCTACGACAACTTGCGCGAATTGACGACCACCAAGGTTCCGACGATCGCGGATGGCAGGATCGACCTTGACAGCACCGTTCTCGGTCAGATCCACTGCGTGGTCTCGCTGTACGGCTATGCCTGGAACGAACGCGATCACGGCGCAACGGGCAAGCCGCCGCCCCGGGGGTACGGGGAAGTCGTCGGACTGGGTGCCTCCTGTGAACCGCTACAGCTGAAACTCGAATTAGAACCCAGAACGCTCACGCCCTTCGTCTCCGCCGAACCGCCGATCGAACGGGAATCAAGGGAAGCGGTCGTTTGCACGGAAGAATCCAAGCGAAAGCTCTCCGAATGCCCGAGCCCCTCTGAACGGGCGCCGAAGAAGGTGCTCGCCGCCGTGCGGCGTCGCGTTGCGAGCCTGCCTTGGAAATCCGAACTGATCCGGGGAGAACGCGAAGCTGAACCGGCGGTCCTCCAGAAGGTGGGGATACACGAATACGGCGAAAGCGGCAGCGGGACAGGGCAGAGCGGGAGGTGCTATCCGAAGGAAAAGGCCGTGGTCGAAGGAGAGGAAGTCGAACGGGCGGCTAGCTTCGCGAAAGTGCCTTCGGGGTGCATCGCTCTCGACGTGATCATTCCGCAGATACCGCTTCAATACGTCTTCTACGGAACGCTCGAAATCCTCTACCTGAACGGCTTCGGCAACGGTCTCAACGCGTCGCGTCTGGAATTCGTTCAGGCGGGCGAACTGTTCTCGAGCGAAGGCCTCGGGGGCGCAGGCACGATAACCGGGCTCCTCCACATGTTCGGCGCTGACCAGGTCGAATTGATGACCGCCAGGTGATCGTCTGGGCGTTCGCGGTCCCGAGCCGTACTACGCCAAGAGCTGCTGATAGATCAGGAACGCGTTCAGTCCCGTTATCAGCGACGCACAACCCCACGCCAGGATCGTCGTGGGCAGGCGGTTGACGTGAACGCCCATCACGTCTCGGCGGCGTGTGAGCATCACCAGCGGTATCAGCGCGAGGGGAATGCCGAACGAGAGCACGACCTGGCTGAGCACGAGGATGCCCGTCGGGCTCAGGCCGACGGCGAGGACAGCGATCGCGGGGAGCATCGTGATCGCGCGCCTCGCGAGCAGCGGGATACGCACGTTGATGAAGCCGCCCATCACCACCTGGCCGGCATACGTGCCAACGCTCGAAGACGACGCGCCGGAGGCGAGCAGCGCAACCGCGAACGCGAGCGCCGCGGTGCCGCCGACGAGGTGTCCGAACTGCGCGTGCGCTTGCTGGATCGTCGAGATGCCCGCGAGGCCATGAACGTGAAAGAGCTTTGCCGCGACCGCGAGCATCGCCATGTTCACGATCCCCGCGAGGCCGAGTGCCACGATCACGTCGGTGCGCTCGAAGCGCAGGACGCGGCCGCGCTCACGATCGTTGCGGCAGGGCATGCGCCCGTCCGTGAGCGCAGAGTGCAGGTAGATCACGTGCGGCATCACGGTCGCGCCGATGATGCCGACGGCGAGATAGAGGGACGTCGCGCCGCTGAGCCCCGGGAGGAGGCCGTGCAGCGAGCCGTGTGTTGATGGTCCGATCCGCAGCGTCTCGTAGAGGAAGCCAAGGAAGATGATGCCGAGGAGCGCGGAGATCGCGAGCTCGAAGCGCCGGAAGCCGTGCGTCTGAAGCTCGAGGATTGCGAACGCGATCGCACCCGTCATGAGGCCCGCGGGCAGCAGCGGCACGCCGAAGAGCAGGTTGAGGCCGATCGCGGCGCCGAGGAACTCCGCGATGTCGGTCGACATCGCCATGATCTCCGCCTGTATCCACATTCCCCACGTGAACGGCCTCGGGAAGTTTTCGCGGATCACTTCGGGGAGGTTGTGGTCGGTGACGATCCCTAACTTCGCGGAGAGGTATTGGATCAGCATCGCCATGAGGTTCGCGGCGAGCACGACCCACAGCAGGAGGTAGCCGTAGCGGGCGCCCCCTTCGATGTTCGTCGCGAAATTGCCCGGATCGACATACGCGATCGATGCCACGAACGCCGGGCCGAACATCGCGAGCGTCGCGCGCAGCCGCCCCTTCGCGAGGAGCTGCTCGAGTGCGCTCGGGATCGCGAGCCCGGGATCGGGCAGCGCGACGGCGCCGCCGGTGATCTCGGGCTCGAGCGGAGGCGGCGGTGGGCTCACCCGGCGGGCCCCTCGACCTCGATCCGCATCGCGTGTGCGAGTTCGCCGCCGAGCGGGATCTCACGCTCGCCGAAGCGGACGAAGACGGGGCCGCCGAAGGGTTGGCGGCCGGATACCTCGAGATGATCGCCGAGCGCGATTCCCTGATCGGCGAGGTAGCGGAGCATCGCTGCGTCGGAGTCAGAGACGCGTACGAAGCGCCCGCTGGCGCCCACCGGCACGTCATCGAGGCTGCGCGTGTTCCCTTCGTTGATCGACAGCTCCGGCGTCGGGATCGGGTCTCCGTGGGGATCGACGGTGGGGTTGCCGAGGCGCGCTGAGATCAGCCGCTCGAGCTCCTCGGAGAGCGCGTGCTCGAGCACCTCGGCCTCGTCGTGCACGCGGTCCCACGGCATCCCGAGCTCTTCGGCGAGGAAGAGCTCGAGGAGGCGATGATGGCGAAGCACCTCCAGCGCGACCTTGCGCCCCTCCTCGGTGAGGCGCACGCCGCGGTAGCGCTCGTGTTCGATCAGACCGACGTCCGCGAGCTTGCGGACCATCGCCGAGACTGACCCCGACGTGACGCCCAGACGCTCTGCAAGGTCGGTGATCGAGACGGAGCCACCGCCCTCGCGCCGCTCGAGCGCGTAGACGGCCTTCGCATAATCTTGGACGGGTGCGGAAAGCAGATCGGTGTCAGGCATGAAAAGATTTTGGCACACCAAACTTTTTTGTCAAGCGTCCATATCTCCGTAGACCGGCCCAAGTCTGCGCAAACGCGCCCATGCACGGCTCGGTCGGGGCGGCTCGGAGCCCGTTTGGCGGACGAGTCGGCGCCTGCGAGAATGTGCCAATGAGCGCAATTGCGCCAGCACCGCGGCGGTATCGGGGCATCACGGCTGCGGAGCGGCGCGAAAAGCGCCGCGAGCAGCTGCTTGACGCGGGCCTCGAGGTGTTCGGCACGCAGGGCTATGCCTCGAGCTCCGTGCGCTCGATCAGCGCCGCGGCATCGCTCAACTCCCGCTACTTCTACGAGTCCTTCTCGAGCCGCGAAGAGCTACTACTGGCCGTCTACGAACGAATCGTCACCGAACTCGCGATCGCCATTCTTGACGCGACGGGTCGCGCGTCCAAGCTCGAAGAGCAGGCGCGCGCGGGCCTGCGCACCGGGTGGACGATGATCACCGCGGATCGTCGCAAGGCGCGGATCGTCGCGATCGAGGTCGTCGGCGTGAGCGAGAGCCTCGAACGGCTCAGACGCGAGCGCAGGCACGCGTTCGCGGAGCTCGTGGCGCAGAACGGTCGCCGTCTCGCCGGTGAGGGGATCCGGCTGCGCCTGGACCCCGTGCTCATCTCGCGCGCGCTCATGGGCGGTGTGATGGAGATCCTCGTGGACTGGATCAACGGGGACCTCGATGTCTCCGCGGAGGAGATCGCGGAGCACTTCACGACGCTCTTCACGGCCGCCGGCTACGCGTCCATAGACGAGCGGGACCTGGCGAAGATCAGGGCTAGGGCCGGTCGGCGAGGACGGGTAGTCCCTGCCGCTGTTCCTTCGAGCGGTACATCGCCTCATCCGCGCGCTTGACGAGCTCGTCGGCGCTGATCGTCCCCTCGCCCACGAACGCCACGCCAATGCTCGCGCGGAGGTCGACGTCGCCGCAGGAGAGCTGAAGCGGGGTCTGCAGCGAGTCGCAGATCCGCTGCGCGACGCCCATCGCCACCTCGGGCTCGGGTAGGCCGCGGATCACCAGCAGGAACTCGTCGCCGCCGAGACGGCCGACGCGATCCTCTGCCCGCGTCGCCTTCTTGAAGCGCTCCACGACGCTGACGAGCGCCTCGTCGCCGATCGCGTGGCCGAGGGTGTCGTTGACCTGCTTGAACCTGTCGAGGTCGACGAACACGACAGCCGTCTCGTTGCGGCTGGGCGCATCGAGCTCGTTCTGCAGCACCGTCAGAATCGACACCCGGTTGTGGCAGTGCGTGAGCGAGTCGAGGGTCGCACGACGCTCCAGCTCTTCGCGCGCCCGCGCGCTGTCGGTGATATCCAGCGCCGTCGCGATCGCGCCGCTGACTTCGCCGCTCTGGCGGAACAGCGCGCGCAGGCTCAAGAGCACGCGGCGCGGCTCCGCCCCCGCCGGCACGACGTCGAGCTCGACATCCTGGTCGACGCCTTCGTCGAGGACCTGCGCGAGCGTCATGTGAAACGCAGCGCTGCTTCGTTCCGTGACGGCCGCGAGCAGCGCACCGATCGAGATCGGCGGCGCCTTCGCAGCGCGCGCCCCGTGCGCGGTCCCATCACCTCCAGCCTCGCCGTGGGTGCCCGGCTGGCTGGGAACACGCAGGATCTCGAGCACGCGTGCGTTGCGAAACACGACGTTGCGGTCGGTGTCGATCTGGATGACGCCGTCCGGCATCGCATCCATGAGGCGCCGCAGAAGCTCCTCGCGTTCCTGCAGTTCCTCCTGCGCCGTCATCTCGGCAGACACGTCGATCAGCTCGACGAGCACGTAGTTGCGATCTGGCTGGTTGAGGTAGTTGTGAACCGTGCTGTCAACCCACATCCACGTGCCGTCCTTGAGCTTGCGCCGAATGCGGAACTGCTGCATGCGCCGCGTGGAGAGCATCGTCAGCCAGCCCTCGAGCGCTCGCGCCTGGTCGTCGGGGTGGATCTGGTCGAGCACGTGGTGCCCGAGCACGTCTTCCGGGGCGTAGCCCAGCATTTGTGTGAAGGCGTCGTCGCAATCGAGGACGAGGCCGGTTTCGTCCTCGCGGAGCGTCGCAAAGCGCGGCTTCGCGGAGGCCGCCTCCTCGATGACCTCGCGGTCCGCGGAGAGCTCGTCGGTGGGGATCACGATCCCGAGGTTCACGCCATAGTGCTCTTGGAGGTCGAGGAAGTGCAGCGTCATCCAGCGCGTCGGTTCCCTGAGCATGCGGACGCGGCTTTTCGCGGCGCCTTCGGTCTGCATCTCGCGCCAGGTGTCGATCACTGCCTTGCGGTCGGCGGAGACGACGTTGTCGACCAGCCCACGGCCCTCGATCGCCGCCTGACCCCAGAGGCCGATCGAGCGCGGGACCGGGACGATCAGGCCATCGGCGCCGAGCGCGCACACGAGCGCGTCCGGGTGCTCGCGCAGAAGCGCCTCGGCGGCCAGTTGGACAGTGTGATCAGGGTACTGACCGGGGTCTACCGAGGCGTCGTCGAGAGGATCGGGCATGAGGCCCATGCTGTCAAAGGATGCGGACAAGGCGTGCGACCTTTCGGGTGGGGGTGAACGGGAGCTGCGTCACGTCGCGCGGTGCGCAATCTCGTGTGCAGGGGCCACCGTGCACTCCGCGCTGCGGGGGCGTCCGCGATCAGCGCGTTTGCGGCAAGGGCACGAGTTGGCATGAGCCATCGAAACTGGCATCGGCCACTGGCGGCTGCCGCATTAGTGGTAGAGGGACACTTCGACACCTCGACAAGGGCGTCGGAGTGGGCATAGCGGTAGCGGCGCGGGCGCCCCGCACGGCTACTGTGGTGGCGATGCCGCGAACAGTGGGCGAGCGATGAACGGAGCGACGCTCGGGCTCGCTTGTGCCGTCTTCCTCGCCTGTGCCGTCGAGGCCGTCGAGGCGCTCACGATCGTCCTCGCCGTGGGTGTCACGCGCAGCTGGTCCTCGGCGCTCGCCGGAGTTGCCGCGGCGCTGCTGGCGCTCGCGGTGCTCGTCGCCGCCCTCGGCCCGGCGCTCACGGCGCTGCCGCTTGGAGTGCTGCGGGTCGTCGTGGGGGCGCTTCTCCTGATCTTCGGGCTGCAGTGGCTGCGCAAGGCGATCCTCCGCGCCGCGGGCCTCAAGGCGCGACACCACGAGGAGGAGGAGTTCGCTGCGCAAACGGCCGCGGCGGAGCTCGCTTCCGCGGGCGACGCGCGCTTCGACGGATACTCATTCGTGATCGCGTTCAAGGGCGTGCTCCTGGAGGGTCTCGAGGTGGTGTTCATCGTGCTCACCTTCGGCGCCAACCAGCAGCGCGTGGACGTGGCCGCGATCGCGGCGATCGCAGCGGTCGCGTTCGTGAGCATCGTCGGCGTCGTCGTGCGCGCGCCGCTCGCGCGCGTGCCCGAGAACACGATGAAGTTCGCGGTGGGCGTGATGCTCACGTCGTTCGGCACCTTCTGGGGCGCGGAGGGCGCGGGCGCGTCGTGGCCAGGGGGTGACGCGGCGCTGCTCGTTCTCATCCCAGCCGTGCTCGCCTGCTCCCTCGCGTATGTCGCGCTGCTGCGTCGTGCTCACGGCCAGCGCGTGGAAGAAGCAGGCGCCGCGATCGCCGAGGAGCTCGCCGGGGTGCAGCACGCATGAGAGCGCTCCGCGCAGCCGTGCTCGCCGTTTGGAGCTTCGTCGTCGGCGACGACTGGCTGACCGCCGCGGGCGCCGTGCTCGCGCTCGGCCTCACCGCGGCAGTGGCGGCGCTCGGCGCCACGGCGTGGTACGTGATGGTGCTCGCGGTGCCGATCGTGCTCTGGCGCTCGCTGCGGCGCGCAGCCCCCGCGCGGCCTCCGCGGCCGCCTACGGGTGAGACGTGAGTTCAGGGGACGCTTCGAGCACCTGACGCGCGACCGGCGCCGCCGTTTCGCCGCCGTAGCCGTCGTGTACGAGCATCACCGCGATCGCGAGGTGCGGATGACCCGCGGGTGCGAAGGCGGCAAACCAAGCGTCGGTGTTGTTGCGTTCGGCCGCCGCGCAGCCCGCCGCCGAGGATCCGCTTCCTTCCGCGGCGGAGCCCGTTTCCGAGGACCCGCCGGAGCAGGTGGCGCCGCCCAGTTCAGCGGTGCCCGTCTTGCCTGCCACTTCGACGCCCGAGATCGCCGCGGAGGTCCCCGTGCCGTTGCGCACGACGTCGAGCATCAGCGCCGTCTCGGTGCGCGCTGTCGCCGGGGTGATCGCCTGTTGGCGCGCGCCCGCGGGCGCACCCAGCACGAAGGTGGGTTGCGCGCGGCGCCCGCCGTCCGCGACGGTGGCAGCGACAGTCGCCATCTGCAGTGGGCTCGCCAGTACCTGCCCCTGGCCGATCGCGGTCGATCCCGTGTCCAGTTCGCCCTTGATCGCCGAGGCCGCCGGAATCGTGCTCTCGGCGGCGCCCGGGATGCCGGAGGAATGGTTGAAGCCGAAGCGTTCTGCCATCGCGACGAGCCGCGCGGAGCCGACCTTCACGCCGAGCGGTGCGAAGACCGAGTTGCATGACTGTGCGAAAGCTTCGGTGAGCGTTCCGCCGCAGGACTCGCCGCCCGCGTTGTGGAGTTCGACGCCGTCGAGCACGGCGCCCGTCGCGTATTCGAAGGTGCTCGTCGTGTGCGCGACGCCCGCTTCGAGGGCGGCCGGCAGCGTGATCAGCTTGAACGTCGATCCAGGCGGCTGGAGGTCGTCGATTCCGAGTCCCGCGACGGCGAGTATTTCGCCGCTTCGGGGCCGCATCACGACGACGCCTCCGAGCTGTCCACCCAGCGCGACCACCGCGGCCTGCTGCACGGCGGGGGAGATGGAGGTGCGCACCGCCGAGGAGGCCTGCTGATTGGCGCTCGCGAGGACGCGCTGGCCCGCCAGCAGCTGGCCACCCGGCCCGCCGCGCAACTGTGCGTCGAATGCGCGCTCGAGCCCGCTCAGGCCGACCGTCGCACTCGCGGGCACGCCGTGCGATTCGAGCTGCGTGCGTTCGGAGGCGGGAATCGGCCCGACCTTTCCCACGACGGAGGCCGCGGCGGCGCCTAGCGGCGAGATCCGTTCGCCTTCGGGCGCGCCGGGCGCGGGTGAGCCTTCCGCGAGCACCGAGCCGTCGCGCGCGAGCAGCTGCGCCCGTGGCGGCAGTGTCGTGTGGCGCGTGAGGCGCTCACCCGCACGCAGGCCAGGGAAGAGCAGCGATTCGCTCCAGACGACGCGCGTGCCCGCGCTTTCGGAGCGCACGTGCACGCGCAGCTTCCCCTCCAGGGTGCCGAAGAGGTAGGTGTGGACCCGTACGGGTACGGCGACGATGTCGCCCGATTCGTCCTGCACGTGCTTGCTCGGGACGATCCCGGTGGTAGTCGCGGTGACGGCGGCCGCCGCGTAGGCGTGTGCGAACGCTGCCGATGAGATCCTTGCCTGCGAGGACGCATCGAGGTCCGCGTACATCGCGCCGTAGTTGCCGTGAGCCCACGCGCGCGTGTAAGAGATGGCGAGCGCGTTTGCCGACGAAGAGCCCCTCGTCAGCGCGACGATCGCGACGATCACCGCGGCGAGCAGGATCAGCGCGAGCAGTGCGCCGCGGCGCCTGCGCGCCACCGCCCGCGGGCGGTAGCGGTGCGGCGGCCCGTAGGGCGGGCGGCCGTGTACGAGTTCTCGCTCCCCGACGTCATCGCCGTCACCCCAGTCCGGCTCGCGGGCGCTCGTGCGGCGGGGTGGTGCCGCGGACGCGCCGGTCCTGCTGGTCTCTCGCATGTGCGTGTGCTCGGGGGACGGGTGGGGGGAGCGTAGAGGATGGGAGCGCCGCTCGGCTATAACCGCTTCCACAGTCAATGACGGGGCTCGACTGGATCATCGTCGGACTGCTCGTGCTGCTCGGCCTGTTTGGGTTTCACCGCGGATTCATCGTGGGGGTGCTCTCGCTCGGGGGGTTCATCGTGGGCGCGTTCATCGGTACCCGCGTCGGCCCCCTTCTGCTGCCCCAGGGTTCGGCGTCTCCCTACGCGCCGGCGTTCGGTCTGATCGGCGCGCTGCTCGCCGGAGCGATCCTCGCGACCGGACTCGAGGGCGTCGGCGTGCGTCTGCGACGGACGCTCAAAATCCCGGGCCTCAGCGCATTCGACGGCCTGCTCGGCGCGATCCTCAGCGTCGGCGTTGGCCTCGGCGTCGTGTGGATCGCGGCCGCAGTCGTCGCGCAGGCGCCGAGCATGGCTTCGCTGCGCACCGCGATCCAGCGCTCCGCGATCCTGCAGACGCTCGACGAGGCGCTACCGCCTTCGGGCCCGGTCCTCGACGCGCTCGCGCGTCTCGATCCGCTGCCTCACATCGCAGGGCCCAGCACGGCGAGCCTTGCTCCTCCCGAGCCGGCGCTCGCGCATTCGCCCGCGGTGCGCACGGACGCGCGCTCGGTGGTGCGTGTGCTGGGGACCGCGTGCGGCCTTGCGATCGAGGGCTCCGGGTGGGTCGCCCGCGAAGACCTCGTGGTCACGAACGCGCATGTCGTCGCCGGCGAGAGCGACACCGTCGTGGAGCCCGGTGGGGAACCGCCGGAACTTCCCGCCCAAGTCGTCTTCTTCGAAAAGGAAGACGACATCGCACTGCTGCGCGTGCCGGGGCTCAACCTGCCTTCCCTCTCGCTCGTCGCGAACCCCGGGAAGGGGACACCGGGGGTGATCCTCGGCTACCCCGAGGACGGGCCTTTCACCGCGGATTCCGCGCGCATCGGGGAAACGCAGGACGTCATCACGCAGAACGCGTACGGCGAAGGGCCGGTGACGCGCCTGCTGACGCCGCTGCGGGGCCTCGTCCGCCCGGGCAACTCCGGTGGCCCCGTCGTCGCGAGCAACGGCGACGTGCTGACGACGGTGTTCGCCGGGACGACCGGCAACGGGCCGCACGGCGGCTACGGCGTCGCCAACCGCACCGTCGCACGGTTCCTCGCCGCGCCCGAGGCGCCGGTCGGCTCGACGCCGTGCGACGGCTAGGGCCCCGCGGGCCGGGCGCTCTCCGGCTGGTTAGCTACTCTGCGCCCCATGGCGAAGACTCTCGTGATCGCCGAGAAGCCCTCCGTCGGGCGCGACCTCGCGCGCGTGCTCCCCGGTCCGTTCGCCAAGCACGAGGGCTGGCTCGAGGGGCCCGAACACGTCATCACGTGGGCGGTGGGGCACCTGGTGCAGCTCGCGGAACCCGAAGAATACGACCCGAAGTTCAAGCGCTGGCGGATGGCGGACCTGCCGATCGTCCCCGACCGTTTCAAGCTCGTCGTGCGTGACGAGCGCTCGCGCAAGCAGTTCACTGTGGTCAAGAACCAGCTTCATCGCGACGACATCGACGAGGTCGTGAACGCATGCGACGCCGGGCGCGAGGGCGAGCTCATCTTCGCCTACCTGTACGAGCAGGCGAAGGCGAAGAAGCCCGTGCGCCGCCTGTGGCTGAGCTCGATGACGCAGACCGCGATCAAGGATGCGTTCGCGCGGCTACGGCCCGCCGAGGAACTGCAGTCACTCGAGCAGGCCGCTCGCTCGCGCTCGGAGGCCGACTGGATCGTCGGCATGAACGCGACGCGCGCCGCGACGATTCGACTGCGCAGCTCCTTCGACGGCGCGGTCTCCCTCGGCCGCGTGCAGACGCCGACGCTTGCGATCGTCGCTCGCCGCGAGCAGGAAATCCGTGACTTCAAGCCCGAGCCCTACTGGCTGGTCGAGGCGACCTTCGCCACCCCCGGACCTGAGCCCGGCAAGGATGGCCCGGGCGAGCGTATCTACGTCGGCCGCTACCAAGCGCCCGGCAGGAAGGCGGCGGCGAAGGCGAGCGCCGCGAGCAACGGCGGCAGCGGCGCCGATGGCGAGGCCACGGCAAGCAACGGCAATGGTGTGGAAGACAACGACGATCTCGCGGCCGGCAATGGCGACGTCGTGGGCGAGGGCGCGGGGGCGACGGGCCGCGGCCCGCGCATCGCAAGCGAGCGCGAGGCGCTGCGGATCGTCGAGGCCTGTCGCGAGCAGGACGGCGCGATCACGAAGGTGGAGCGTCGCCAACAGCGCGAGCAGGCGCCGTTGCTCTACGACCTCACCTCGCTGCAGCGCGAGGCGAACACCCGCTACGGCTTCTCGGCCCGACGTACGCTTGCGGCTGCGCAGCGCCTCTACGAGGAGCACAAGGCGCTCACGTACCCGCGTACGAGCTCGCGGTACCTCGGGAGCGACATGGTCGGCGAGATCAAGCCGATCGCCGCGCTGGTGGGGGCGAACACCGAGTACGCGAAGGCTGCGAAGTACGTGAGCGGACTCGATCTCCTGCCGCTCGGCCGCGTGATCAACGACGCCAAGGTCTCAGACCACCACGCGATCATCCCCACGCGCTCCGAGCACCGCCTGGAGAAGATGGGCAGCGACGAGCGGCGCATCTACGACCTCGTCGCGCGGCGCTTTCTCGCGATCTTTCATCCGGATGCTCAGCTGGAGGCGACGCGTGTGGAGACGACGGTCTCGGGCCATGTGTTCCGCACGAGCGGCCGCGTGCTCGTCGTCGCGGGGTGGCGCGGCGTCTACGGCGAGCTCAGCGAGGAGGAACGCGAGCGAGCGCCGTCACGCGCGGATGGGCGCGATACGAGCGGTGAGGAGAGTGCGCCGGCGGCTGCACCGCGCGGGCAGCGCGGCGCGGACGACGACGACGAGGGCGGGCCCCAGCGGCTCCCACGCCTCGAGGAGGGCGAGCAGGCGCACACGCGCGAGATCGAGAGCCTGCGCAAGGAAACGAAGCCGCCACGTCGCTACAGCGATGCGTCGCTGCTCGGCGCGATGGAGACCGCGGGCAAGCTCGTCGACGACGAGGAGTCGCGAGAGGCGATGAAGGACTCCGGGATCGGGACTCCTGCCACCCGCGCGGCGATCATCGAGCGCCTGATCGACGTCGGCTACATCGAGCGCGAGGCGCGCTCGCTCGTGGCCACGGAGAAGGGCATCAACGTCGTGGCGCTCCTCGACCACCACGCGCTCACGTCCCCCGGGCTCACGGGGGAGTGGGAGCACCGGTTGCGCAACATCGAGGGTGGGTCGGACTCGCGCAAAGGCTTCATGAACGACATCGCGAGCTTCGCGCGAGAGACCGTCACAGAGCTGGACGCGAAGCTCAACGGCGCGCGCATTCCGCGCGCGAACCTCGGGCCGTGCCCGGTCTGCGGCCGCGACATCGTCGAGAACCGCAAGGGCTACTCGTGCTGGTCGCGCGATGACCCCGGGTGCGGCTTCGTGATCTGGAAGAACAAGGTCGGCAAGCAGCTGCCCGCGAGCATCGCGCGCGAACTCATCAAGACGGGCTACACGGCGCAGCAGGTCACGGGATTCCGCAATCGCTCGGGGCGCAGCTTCCGGGCCCGGCTCGCGCTCGGCCAGAGCCAGGACGGAAAGTGGCGCGTCGAGTTCGACGAGCCGTG
Organism: uncultured bacterium; assembly: GCA_963738355.1. GTDB lineage: Bacteria > Actinomycetota > Thermoleophilia > Solirubrobacterales > Solirubrobacteraceae > Palsa-744. The sequence continues at coordinate 238,800 of CAVTWF010000007.1, read as the reverse complement.
GGCGAAGGAAGGCGTCAAGCCGCCCGACGAGGCCGAGGGCGAGACCGAGACCGCGTCGCGGACCGGCGACGGCGCGGCCGTTGCCACGCGCAGCGCGGCCTAGCCTCTCGAGCTAGGAGGCGCTCGGCGCGCTCGACGGCTTGACGGCGTACTTGCCGTTGCCGTTGCCGTTCCCGTTGCTCGCTGCGTGCTTGAGGTGCAGCGTCGCGAGGTCGAGCTCGCCGTTGCCCTTGTGGTGCCCGTTCCCGTTCCCGTTCCCGTTGCGGTGGCCGTTGCCGTTCACGTGCGCGGGGTCGAGCATTCCGTTGCCGTTGGCGAGCGTCTCGGGGCCGGCGTCCGTGGCCAGGACGAGGGTGTCAGAGGGGTCCGGGGGGCCCGCGACCTCGACGGTTTCCTGTGCGCCGTGCGCGCGCAGCCAGCGCTCTGCCTCATCCGGCGGCAGCGGCGGGCTGTGCAGGTAACCCTGCGAGAGGTCGCAGTCGTGCTCCAGGAGGAAGTCGAGGTGCTCCTCGGTCTCAACGCCCTCCGCCACGGTCTGCACGCCGAGCTCGTGCGCCATCAGGATCACGCTCCCGACGACCGCGGCGACGTCGTTGTCGCGCGTCGTCTGCGCGATGAACGAGCGGTCGAGCTTCAGGGTGTCGCGCGGGAAGCGCGCGAGGTAGCTGAGCGACGAGAAGCCCGTTCCGAAGTCGTCGATCGAGACCTTCACGCCGAGCGCGTGCAGGCGCTTGAGCACGGCGATCGCGGTCTCGGGCTCTGCATACATGCTCTCTGTGAGCTCGAGTTCGAGGAGCTCGGGGTGAAGGCCCGTCTCGCGAAGGACCCTGCTCACGTATTCCGTGAGGTCGGGCTCCTGAAGCTGTCGCGGCGAGAGGTTCACGGCGACGCGCACGGGCATGCCGTCCTGCTCCCACGAGCGTGCCTGCTTGCACGCCTCCGCGATCACCCACTTGCCGATGGCGACGATCTCGCCGCTGTGCTCGGCAGTCGGGATGAACTCGTCCGGCGCGATGCGCCCGAGGTCCGTGTGCTGCCAGCGGATGAGCGCCTCGACGGCGGCGACCTCGTCCCCGGGCAGGTGCAGTATCGGCTGATAGTGAAGGATGAATTCGTCGTGCGTGAGCGCATCCGCGAGGCCGGTTCGGATCTGCTCTTGACGGCGCGCCTCGACGTTGAGCTTCGCGGAGCTGAACGCGAGCAGCCTGCGGCGGTCGGGAACGCCGTTCTCCGCGCGCTCGGCCGCCGCGCGCGCGGCTTGCAGCAAGCGACCCGGGAGGTGACCGTCGTTCGGATGCACCGCAACGCCCATCGTGACGCGTGCCTGCTCCGTCGCCGGGCCGCCGAGAAACGGCCTGCGGAAGGCGTCGAGCATGTCGCGAGCAAATCGCACGGCGTCGGAGGGATGCTCGACTGAGTTCACGAGGACGGCGAAGTCCGCGCCACCAAGGTGCGCGAGGACATCCGTCTCGGTGAGTCGCGCCGCGATCCGCTCGGCGCAGTGGCGAAGCAAGCTGTCATTGGGCCAGCGCCGGCCGCCGTTGCCGTCGCCTTCGAAGACCGAGAGCCAGACGAGCGCGAGCATGCGCTCCTCCTCCTCGACGCGGTGCATCGCCTCCTCGAGGCGCCGCGAGAGCTCGTCGCGATCGAGCAGACCGGAGATCGTCGTTCCTTCGGCGCCGAGGTCGAACGACTCGTCGCCGGCGGTCGCGAGCTTGCGCGCCGCCCTACGGCCGATCTTCGCGGCCGACCCGCCCGAGCCGGGCGAGAAAAGCGGGATCATCGGGCGCATTGCCCGCTCCCCATCTTGTGCGTCCGTGCGTACACCATCCCCATCACTACAGCCCCGCTAACCAGGTCTCCTCTTCTGTTGCGGCAGACGATCCTTCGTCTCCGTTGCCCGCCGTTTGGCGCTTGGTCCCTACGCCCGTAGTTGTCGCTCGGGAGGGCGAAAAACTCCAGGTTCGCGGTCGTCCGTGGACAGATGTCGGAGGCGTGCGCAAACAAATGTCGGATGCCGGCGCCACCATGCAGCGGTGCCTCTCACGCTCATCACGGGTCCCGCGAACGCGGGCAAGGCGGAGCTCGTCTTCGACGGTTTGCGCGCCGAGCTGAGGCGCGACGGCGCTCCGTGGCTGGTGGTGCCGAGCAGCGCTGACGTCCGCCACTATCGCGAGCAGCTGGCGCGCACCGGGCTCGTCATGGGCGCTCGCGTCGCGCGCTTCTCGGACCTGAGCGAGGAGATGGCGCGTCGCGCGGGCCTCGCAACCACACGCATCGATGCGCTCGCGCGCGAGCGGGTCCTCGCGACGCTCGTCGCGGCGGCACAGGGTGCGCCGCCCGAGCGCGGGTACGTGCGCGAGCTCGGCAGGTTCGTCGGCGAGCTGGAGCGATTGCACCTCACGCCCGCCCGCGTGCGCCGCGCGCTCTCCGTCTGGGAGCACAGCGATCGCCCTGCGAGCGCGCACGCACGCAAGGTGGGCGAGCTCTTCGCGCGTTATCAGAGGCTCCTCTCGGAGCTCGGGTGCACGGACGCGGAGCTGCTCGCCGCGAGCACGCTCGACGGGCTTCGCCGCTCACCGGCGAGCTGGAGCGAGGCCGGCGCGGGGAGGACGGCGATCTTCTTCTACGGCTTCGACGACCTCACGGCGCTCCAGCTCGATGCGATCGAGACGCTTGCGCGCGTCATCGACGCCCCCGTCACGGTCGCGCTCACCTTCGAGGCGGGACGGGTTGCGTTTGCCGAGCGCGCGGCGGCCTTCCAAACGCTGCTGCCGTGGGCGCGCAAGCACGTCGTCGTCGCACCCGCGACCCGCTACTACGCCGACGCCTCGCGGGCCCCGCTGGGCCACTTGGAGCGCCGTCTCTTCGAGCCGAGCGGGGAGCGCTCGACGCAGGCGCGGGTCCATCCCGCGGGGGCCGTGAAGCTGCTCGAAGGTGGCGGTGAGCGCGCCGAGCTGGAGCTCGTCGCGGAGCAGATCAGGAGCCTCCTCGACAGCGGCACGGAGGCGCATGAGATTGCGCTCGTCCATCGCTCGCCGCAGTCGCTCGCACCGCTGCTCGTCGATGTCCTCGGCGAGCATCGGGGTGCCGTTCGCGCTCGGTAGCGCAGAGCGCTTCGAGCAGAGCGCCCTCGGGCGCGGGCTGCTCGCGCTCCTGCGTTGCGCGCTGCTCGACGGAGAAGCGCAGGAGCTCGTGCGCTGGCTTCGCACGCCGGGCGTCGTCGAGCGCCAGGAGTTCGTCGACGAGCTCGAGCTGCAGCTCGCCCGCACCGGCGTTCGCAGCGCCGCGGAAGCACGGAGCCTCTGGGAACAGGAGCGCTGGCCACTCTCGGCTCTCGAGCGGCTGCAGGGCGCGGCCGCGGAAGGCGCGCTCGCGCTGATCGACTGTGTTCAACGCGAGCTCGCCGGGCTCTTCTGCAAGCCACGCAAGGCGGCGGCGCGCGAGCTCTCGGACGCGGAGCGCCACGAGGCGGAGGCGTTTCGCTGTGCCAGCGAGACGCTCTTGCAGGTGCGAGAGATCGCGGCGCGCTCGCCGGAGTCGATCCTCACGGAGCCCGCGGAGCTCGTCGCGCTGCTCCGGGAGCTGACCGTCGAGGAGGCGCGCGATAGCCGGGGCGGCGCTGTGCCGGTTCTCGGGCCGCTCGAGCTGCGCGCGCGCCGCGTGCGCGCGCTGTTTCTCTGCGGGCTGCAGGAGCGGGTGTTTCCAGCTCCCGCGATCGCACCCGCCTTCCTCGGCGAGCAGGAGCGCAGGAGCCTCGCCGAAGGCGCCGGTCTCGTGCTCGAACGCCAGCCGGACTGGCTCGCGCGCGAGCGCTACCTCTTCTATGCGTGTGTCTCGCGTCCCGAGGAGCTGCTCGTGCTCAGCTGGCACGCCGCGGACGACGACGGCAATCCGACCGCGCGCTCGCTGTTCGTCGACGACGTCTGCGACCTCTTCGAGGATCGCCTCTTCGACGAGCGCGAGAGGCGGCCGCTCGGCGTGGCCGACCCGCTGATGACGGAGAGCGAGCTCGCTGCGGCGCCCGAGGCCATAGCGGGGTTGCGCGACGAGCGCCTGCTCGAGGAGCTTCGCAGCGAACGGATGTGGTCGGCCTCTTCGCTCGGCGCCTACGCCTGCTGCCCGGTGCGCTGGCTCGTCGAGCACCTGCTGGCGCCGGAGCGGCTGGAGCCCGAAAGCGAGCCGCTCGCATCCGGCCGCGTGATTCATGCGGTGCTCACGGATGTGCTCGAGGAGTTGCGAGGCGCCACGGGATCGGCGCGGCTCGGGCCCGAGCAACTCGACAGCGCGCGCGGGCTCATGCGCGACGCGATTGCGCGACGGTGCGAGCGCGAGACGCTGTCGGTGGTCCCCGAGCAGCAGGCCGCGCTGAGAAGGCGCCTCGAAGCGGATCTCGGGCGCTACCTCGAGCACGCCGCCGAGCAGGGCGGCTCGATGGAGCCCTCCTACCTCGAGCGCTCATTCGGCTTCGAGGGGGACGAGCTTGCCGCGCTTGATCTCGGCGGGGGCGTGCGCGTGCGGGGGCGGATCGACCGCGTCGATGTCGGTGGCGATGGGCGCGCCGTCGTCTACGACTACAAGCGCAGCGCCGGCCGCGGGGCTGCTCCGGGCGAGAAGTGGCTGACGCGGCGAAGCGTGCAGGTCGCGATCTACATGCGCGCCGTGCGCGATCTGCTCGGACTCGAGGTCGCCGGCGGCTTCTACCAGCCCGTCACGGGTGAGGACCTCCGCGCGCGCGGGGCCGTCGCGCAGGGGACGGACGCGCCGGCGATGAAGGGCGACCGCTATGACCCCGAGGCGCTCGACGCGCTCGTCGAGGAGACGCTTGCGCTCGCGCGCGAGGCGGCCGCACAGGCGGGATCGGGCTGGCTGGGGCCACGGCCGCAGACGTGCTCCGCCTCCGGCCAGGGGTGCATGTACCCCTCGATCTGCAGGTGCGAGCGATGAGCAAGCTCGGCGACGAGCAGCTCACGCTCCTGTTGCCGACGGACGCGGTGCAGGCGCCTCATGCACCCGAGCTCGCGATCGCTGAGAGCCGCGCGTTCACCGAGCAGCAGGAGAGCGCGGTCGGGCGCCGGCAGGGATCGCTGCTGCTCACAGCGGGCGCGGGCAGCGGCAAGACAGCGGTGCTCGTCGAGCGCTTCGTGCGCGCGGTCGTGAGCGACGGGATCGCGCCCGCACGGATCCTCGCGATCACGTTCACGGACCGCGCCGCCGGCGAGCTCACGGGGCGTCTTCGCGAGCGCTTCCTCGAGCTTGGCGAGCGCGCGCACGCGCGCGACGTGGAGGCGGCGTTCGTCGGCACCTTCCACACCTTCTGCGCGCGACTCCTGCGCCTTGACGCGCTCGCCGCGGGCGTCCCCCCGGACTTCAGGGTCATCGAGGAAGCGCAGGCCACACGCCTGCGCAGCGCCGCCTTCGCGGACGCGCTCGCGGCCACGGTGAGGCGCGAGGGAGACGCGGGGATCGAGGTGCTCGCAGCCTACGGTGCCGCACGGCTGCGGGAGATGGTCCTCGGTGTCTATGGCGAGCTCCGCAGCAGGGGCGAGGATGATCCGCGCCTGCCCGACCTCGGCGCGCGAGCGGCGGGAGCGGCGGATGCAGGCGGCGCGCTTGCGACGTGCACGGTGGTGAACGCGCTGCTCGCGGAGTTCTCGAGTCGCTACGAGGCGCTCAAGCGGACGCGCGGGACGCTCGACTTCGACGATCTCGAGCTACGTGCGCGTGGCTTGCTCGACGCGCACGAGCACATACGAGGCCACTGGCGCGATCGCTTCGAGCTCCTGATGGTCGACGAGCTACAGGACGTGAATCCCCGCCAGCTCGCGCTGCTACAGGCGCTCGAGCGCGAGAACCTCTTCACCGTCGGCGACGAGCTGCAGTCGATCTATGGCTTCCGGCACGCCGACGTGGAGCTCTTCCGCGCGCGGCGCCGCGAGCTCGCCGCGGAGGGGCGAGCGCTCGAGCTCACATACAACTTCCGCGCCCGCCCTGAGCTGCTCGACGCCGTCAATGCCGTCTTCGCTCCGCGCTTTGGCGAGCGCTACGCGCCGCTGCAAGCGGGACGGGACGAGGAGCGACCCGATGCCGACACGCCTGCCGTCGAGCTGCTCCTGAGCGACCGGGAGTGGGATCGCGCGGAGCGAAGCGGCGAGGAGGCCGCGGAGTGGGGGGATGCGAGCGGCTCGCGACGCGCGGAGGCGCAGATGCTCGCTCAGCGGATCGCGGATCTGATCGCCGAAGGGCGATCGCGCGCGCGGGACATCGCCGTGCTCATGCGCGCGACGACCGGGATCGACGCGTATGCGCGGGCGCTGGAGGCGCAGGGCGTGGCGACGCTTGCGAGTGTCGGCGGCTTCTGGAGCCACCAGCAGGTGCGCGACCTCGTTGGATACCTGCGCGTGCTCGCGAACCCGCGCGATGAGGAAGCGCTCTACGGCGCGCTCGCCTCGCCGCTCGCGGGGCTCTCGAGCGACGGGCTCGCGCTGATCGGGCGCGCTCGCAAGGGTGGGGTACGAGCGCTTGGGAGGCCGCACGGAGGCTCGCCGCCGACCCCGCGGCCCTGGGCGACGGCGACGGTTCGCGACTCGAGCGTTTCTGCTCACTGGTGCAGCGCGAGCGTCGCGAGGCGGCGTGGGCCGGTGCCGCCGGCGCGCTCCGTCGGGTCCTGGCGAGGACGGGGTACGAGCGGCATGTGCTCGCGATGCCGCGCGCCCGAGCGACGGATCGCGAACGTCCGCAAGCTCGTGCGGATCGCGACGCGCTTCGAGCGCGAGGAGAGCGCGGACCTGCGCGCCTTCGTCGATTACGCGATGCACGCCGAGCGGGTGCTCGGACGCTCCGAGCCGCACGCCCCTGTGGCCGACGAGGAGCTCGAAGCGGTGCGGCTCATGACGATTCACGCGGCGAAGGGACTCGAGTTTCCCGTCGTGTGCGTCCCCGAGCTCGGCGCGCGTCCCAACCTACGCACGCCGGACCTGCTGGTCGAGGGTAAGCGCATCGGCCTGCGGCTGCTCGAGCTCGGCAGTCCCGAGAGCGTCCCCGCGCTCGACTTCGAGCAGCTCAGCGCGCAGCGCAAGGAGGCGCAGGCACAGGAGGAGGAGCGCATCCTCTACGTTGCGCTCACACGCGCGCGCGAGCGGCTGCTGCTGAGCGGCGTCGTGAGCTTCAAGCGCTGGCCCGAAGCGAAGGCGGGGTGCGCCCCGATCGAGTGGCTCGGCCCCGCACTCGTGCAGGACGTCGGCACGCGCGTCGCGCAGGCAAGCGACGGCGAGCCTGTGTGGGTCGCACACGGCGACGCCGGCGCCGTGCGCTGCTGGCTGAACAGCCCGCCCACGCTGGGTAGGGCGCTTCGCGAGGGATCGCTGCGCGCGCTCGCGAAGGCGCATGAGCGCCCGTCCCGTTCGCGGGTTGCGCGCGAGGTCTCGGCCGCACCCGACGCGGTGGCGGATGGCGCGGCCGCCGCGGGCGCGATCAGGATGCCCGCGGCGCTCAGCTACAGCGCGCTCACGCAGCTCGAGCGCTGCGGCTACCGCTACTACCTCGAGCACGAGCTTCGCCTGCCGGAAGTAGCGAACGGCGCGCGTCGCGAGGGCGCGGGACGAGCACGCGGGAGGGTGCTTCACCGCCTGCTCGAGCGCTTTGACTTCGCCGGCGAGGCGCCCCTCGCGGTCGCGGAGGTTGCTCGCGTGGAGCGCGAGCTAGGCGAGTCGCTCCCGCAGCGCGAGCGCAAGGAGCTCGCGGAGATGGTCTCGGGACTGCGTCGCAGCGAGCTCGCGTGCAGGCTCGCGGGCAGGGGGGTAAGGCGCGAGCAGCCGTTCGCGTTCGTCTTCGACCCCGCGCAGCCGATGATCTCCGGCGTGATCGACGCGCTGGCGGAGGCGGGCGACGGGCGCTACCTCGTCGTCGACTACAAGAGTGATGCGGTGGGCGAGTCCGAGGATCTGGAGGCGCGCGTGCAGGCGGACTACGCGGTCCAGCGGCTCGTCTACGCGCTCGCCGCATTGCACGACGGCGCGCACGAAGTCGAGGTCGTGCACTGGTTTCTCGCGCGCCCGCAGGAGGCGCCCGCGGCGTTGTTCACGAACGCACAACGTGGGGCGCTCGAAGCGCAGCTGCGGCTCCGGATCGAGGCGGTGCGAGGCCGCGGCTACGACGTCAGCGCGGAGCCCCATCGCGAGCTCTGCGCGGGTTGTCCCGGCCGCGGCACGCTCTGCTCCTGGAGCGAAGCGCAAACGCGCCGCCTGCGGCCGCGATAGGTACAGGCGAAACGCGGATTCTCCGCGTTTACGAAGGCTCTCCGATGCTACGATTTTGCTGGTCTCGGGTGTCGATCTGCGCTGGTCGAGGTGGCTTCTTTACGCCTCCCCAGGGATGAGGCGACCGCGGAGAACAAGCTCATGCAGCCAAACAAGACGGCACCTACGGCGGGAACCGCTCAGCCACCCCAGGCCGTGGGGCTGTATGACCCGCGCTACGAGCACGATGCCTGTGGTGTGGGCCTCGTCGCGAGGCTCGACAACCAGCCGACCAACGAGGTCGTCCAGAAGGCGATCCAAGCGGTCGAAAACCTCGAGCACCGCGGCGCCTCCGGCGCCGACATCAAGACGGGCGACGGCGCGGGGATCCTCCTGCAGATGCCCGACGAGCTGCTGCGCGGCGTCGTCGACTTCAAGCTGCCTGCGCTCGGCCGCTACGGCGTCCTCGTGTGCTTCCTCCCCGTCGACGAGGGCGCGTGCGCAAGTGTGCAGGAGTTGCTCGAGCGGACGGTCCGCGAGGAGGGCCAGAGCGTGCTCGGCTGGCGCGATGTGCCCGTGCGGCCTGAGCACACGGGGCGCGTCGCAGGTGAATGCCGGCCCGTCATCCGCCAGCTCTTCGTGGGCGCCGCCGAGGGGCTCGAGCAGGACGCCTTCGAGCGCAAGCTCTACGTCATCCGCCGCGTCTGCGAGCTCGCCCGCGAAGCGTCAGGCGAGGGGGGCCTCTACGTGGCCTCGAGCTCCTCGCGCACGATCAATTACAAGGGCATGCTCATCAGCTGGCAGCTCGCGGAGTTCTACCCCGACCTGCGCGACGAGCGCACGAAGAGCGCGGTCGCCCTCGTGCATTCGCGCTTCTCCACGAACACCTTCCCCAGCTGGGAGCTCGCCCACCCCTACCGCATGATCTGCCACAACGGCGAGTTCAACACGCTCATGGGCAACGTCAACTGGATGCGTGCGCGCGAGAGCGAGCTCGCGAGCGAGCTGTTCGGCGAGGACCTCCCGAAGCTCCTTCCCGTCGTGCCCCCGGGGAACTCCGACTCCGCGACCTTCGACAACGTGCTCGAGCTGCTCACGCTCGCAGGGCGCTCGATGCCGCACGCCGTGATGATGATGATCCCCGAGGCCTACCGGGACCGCACGGACCTCTCCGAGGACCTCAAGGGCTTCTACGACTACCACTCCTGCCTCATGGAGCCCTGGGACGGCCCCGCGGTGGTCGCGTTCACCGACGGCCGCGTCGCGGGCGCGACGCTCGACCGCAACGGCCTTCGCCCCGGCCGCTGGGTGCAGACGCGCGACGGCCACGTCGTGCTCGGCTCCGAGATCGGCCTCCTCGACATCCCCGCGCACGAGATCGTGAGGCTCGGGCGGCTCCAGCCCGGCAAGCTCTTCCTCGTCGACCTCACCGAGGAACGCATCATCGAGGACGGCGAGCTCAAGCAGCGCCTCGCGACGCGCAAGCCCTACCGCGAGTGGTACGAGAGCCGCTCCGTGCGCTTCGACGACCTCGAGCGCTCGGATCAGGTCACGCTCTCCTCGCAGCCCCTGCACAAGCGCCGGCTCGCGTTCGGCTATACGCAGGAGGACCTCCGCGTGCTCATGACGCCGATGGCGCGCGACGGCGAAGAGCCCGTGGGCTCGATGGGCAACGACCTCGCGCTCGCGATGCTCTCCGACCAAGCGCCGCCGCTCTTCTCCTACTTCAAGCAGCTCTTCGCGCAGGTCACGAACCCGCCGATCGACTCCATCCGCGAGGAAATCGTGATGAGCGTCGCGACGATGGTCGGGACCGAGCGTAACCTCCTCGACGAATCCCCCGAGCACGCCCACCAGCTCGTGCTCGAGCGCCCCGTGCTCCTCAACTGGGAGCTCGAGACGCTCCGCAACGTCTCGCACGACATCTTCGCCGCGCGCACGATCGACATCACGTGGCCCGTCGAGCGCGGCGTCGCCGGCATGCGCGAGGCGATCGCCCGCATCTGCGCTGAGGCGCAGGGCGCGATCGACGACGGCGTCAACATCATCATCCTCTCCGACCGCCAGCTCTCGCCGACGCGCGCGCCGGTCCCATCGCTGCTCGCCGTCTCCTGCGTGCACCACCATCTCGTGCGCTCCGGCACGCGGCTGCGCTGCGGGATCATCCTCGAGTCCGGCGAGCCGCGCGAGGTGCATCACTTCGCGACGCTCATCGGCTACGGCGCGAGCGCGATCAACCCATACGTCATGCTCGAGACGCTCGACGAGCTCGCGTGGGCCAAGCAGATTCCGCGCAAGTCCGCGAGTGGCGTCTCGGCAGGCGCCAGCGGCGCGAACCAGGGCAATGGGGCCCGGCGCACACCCGCGGAGGGCGCCCCGCGCCCGGAGCCATTCCTGACCCCCTCCGAGGCGTCCGCGAATGCGGTGAAGGCGATTCGCAAGGGTCTGCTCAAGACGATCTCGAAGATGGGCATCTCGACGATCCAGTCCTACACCGGCGCGCAGATCTTCGAGGCCGTCGGGCTCGAGCGCGCGCTCGTAGACGAGCACTTCGCCGGTACCGCTTCGCGCGTCGGCGGCGTCGGCCTCGACGTGCTCGCGACAGAGGCGCTCGAGCGCCACGCGCGCGCCTACCCCCACTCCGGGGCGGACCGTGCGAGCAGCGCGACGTCGGGCAGCGGCGGCACCTTCGAGAGCGTCCTTCCCGTCGGCGGCGTCTACGCGTGGCGGCGTGACGGCGAGCGGCACATCTGGAACCCCGAGACGATCGCGCTCGTCCAGCACGCCGTGCGCGCTGGCAACGGGCACGTCTCCCAGGCGATCGGCGGCGATCGCGACGCCTACGAGGCGGTGCGCGAAAGCCCCGCGTATGCCAAGTTCCACGAGTACGCGAGCGCCGTCAACGACGAAGCCGCGCGCAACTCCACGCTGCGCGGGCTGCTCAAGCTGCGGACCGAGGGGCGCGAGCGGATTCCGCTCGAGCAGGTCGAGCCCGCGAGCGAGATCGTCAAGCGCTTCTGTACCGGCGCCATGAGCCTCGGCTCGATCTCCCGCGAGGCGCACGAGACGCTCGCGATCGCGATGAACCGTCTACACGGCAAGTCGAACACCGGCGAGGGCGGCGAGGATCCCGTGCGCTTCAAGCCAGACGCCAACGGCGACCGCCGGCGCTCCGCGATCAAGCAGGTCGCCTCCGGGCGCTTCGGCGTCACGATCCACTACCTCGTCAACGCCGACGAGCTCCAGATCAAGATGGCGCAGGGTGCAAAGCCCGGCGAGGGCGGCCAGCTCCCCGGCCACAAGGTCGACAAGTACATCGGCTGGATCCGCCACACGACGCCCGGCGTCGGGCTCATATCGCCGCCGCCGCACCACGACATCTACTCGATCGAGGACCTCAAGCAGCTCATCTATGACCTCCGCTGCTCGAACCCCAGCGCGCAGGTCTCGGTGAAGCTCGTCTCCGAGGTCGGCGTCGGCACCGTCGCCGCGGGTGTCTCCAAGGCGAACGCCGACCGCGTGCTCATCTCCGGACACGACGGCGGCACCGGCGCCTCGCCGCTCTCCTCCATCCAAGCGGCCGGTGTGCCATGGGAGATCGGGCTCGCCGAGACCCAGCAGACGCTGCTTCTCAACGATCTGCGCTCGCGCATCTTCGTGCAAACCGACGGCCAGCTGAAGACCGGTCGTGACGTCGTCATCGCGTCGCTCCTCGGCGCCGACGAGATGGGCTTCTCGACGGCTCCGCTGATCGCGGCGGGGTGCATCATGATGCGCGCCTGCCACCTCAACACGTGCCCCGTCGGCATCGCCACGCAGGACCCCGAGCTGCGCGAGCGCTTCGCCGGCACGCCCGAGCACATCATCAACTTCTTCTTCTTCCTCGCCGAGGAAGTGCGCGAGATCCTCGCCTCGCTCGGGCTTCGCAAGCTCGACGACGCGATCGGGCGGGTGGACCTGCTGGCGCCCGAAGAGGCGATCGAGCACTGGAAGGCGCGCGGCGTCGACCTCACCCACATCCTCACGCACATCGAGCTCCCCGAGGGGACGACGCGGCGCCGCGTCGAACCGCCGCCGAAGGTGCTCGAGGACGCGCTCGACTGGCAGCTCGTCGAGCGCGCAAGCCCACTGCTATCGGGCGCCGAGAGCGGCCCTTCCAAGGCCGGCGTGCCCGGCCTCGACGGCCATCACCCCGCGGTCTCAGCGAGCTCCAACGGGCGCGTGAACCTGCGGATGCCGATCCGCAACGTCAACCGCTGCGTCGGCGGCATCCTCTCGAGTCACATCGCGAGCGCCCACGGCGCCGAGGGCCTCCCGCCGGACTCGATCGACGTCACCTTCGAAGGCTCCGCGGGCCAGAGCTTCGGCGGATGGCTCGCCCCCGGCGTCACCTTCACGCTCTACGGCGACGCGAACGACTACACCGGCAAGGGCCTCTCCGGCGGCGTCCTCGCGGTACGTCCGCGCGAAGGCACTCCCGAGGCGTTCCGCGCCGAGCACAACGTCATCATCGGCAACACCGTCCTCTACGGCGCGACCGCGGGGAAGGCGTTCTTCCGCGGGCTCGCGGGCGAGCGCTTCGCCGTCCGCAACTCCGGTGCGTCCGCCGTCGTCGAGGGCGTCGGCGACCACGGCTGCGAGTACATGACCGGCGGGCGCGTCGTCGTCCTCGGGCCCACGGGCCGCAACTTCGCCGCCGGCATGAGCGGCGGCGTCGCGTACGTCCTCGACGAGGAGCGCACCTTCGAGACGCGTTGCAACATGGGCATGGTCGGCTTCGAAGAGCCCGCCGAGGCCGACGCGATCGAGCTCCGCGAGATGATCCAGGAGCACTTCGAGCGCACCGCCTCGCCCGTCGCCGCGCGTGTGCTCGATCAGTTCGAGCAGCTGATCGCGCAAGGAGCCTTCGTGAAGGTCATGCCGCAGGACTACAAGCGCGTTCTGCGAGAGCTAGCCGAACAGGAGCAAGCGCAAGCCGCGGCATCCACGAGCGCCGTGAACGGGCCCGGCCCCTCCGCCGCGCCCGAGTCACCCGCGGCCGCGCCGGAACCCGCCTGATGGGCGAGCTCGGCGCCTTCCTCAAGATCGAGCGTCACGGGGCCCGCTATCGCGATCCCGCCGAGCGCGCTCGCGACTACCGCGAGTTCCTCGCGCCGCTTCCCGACGACGAGCTGCGCGCGCAGGGCGCGCGCTGCATGGAATGCGGCGTCCCCTTCTGTCACAACGGCTGCCCCCTCGGAAACCTCATCCCCGACTGGAACGACCTCGTCTACCGCGAGCGCTGGTCCGCGGCGATCGAGCAGCTCCACGCGACGAACAACTTCCCCGAGTTCACGGGCCGCCTCTGCCCAGCGCCCTGCGAAGCCGCGTGCGTGCTCGAGATCCGCGAAGGCGACGCCGTCACGATCAAGCAGATCGAGCAGGCGATCATCGACCGCGCCTGGAACGAGGGCTGGGTCAAGCCGCAGCCGCCGCGCCACGAGACCGGGCAGGCCGTAGCGGTCATCGGCTCCGGGCCCGCGGGCATGGCGGCCGCGCAGCAGCTGCGCCGCGCCGGTCACAGCGTCGTCCTCTTCGAGCGCGACGAGGCCGCCGGCGGGCTCGTGCGCTTCGGTGTCCCCGACTTCAAGATCGAGAAGTGGATCGTCCAACGCCGCGTGCAACAGCTCGCCGACGAGGGCGTCGAGCTGCGCTACGGCGTCGACGTCGGCACGGACATCAGCGGGCAGGAGCTGCGCGAGCGCTTCGACGCGATCGTCATCGCGACGGGCGCGCGCGTGCCGCGCGACCTCCCCGTGTCCGGGCGCGAGCTGGACGGGGTCCACTTCGCGATGGATTACCTCTACCAGCGAAACCGCTTCGTCGCGCGCGAGCTCGGGCCCGCGCCCGACGCCCCCGCGCCGCCCGCGCCGAGCGAGATCACGGCGGCCGGCAAGCACGTCGTCGTGATCGGCGGCGGCGACACCGGCGCCGACTGCGTCGGCAACGCCGTCCGCGAGCGCGCCGCCTCGGTCGTTCAGCTCGAGCTCCTCCCCGAGCCACCGCCCAAGCGCCCCGACGAGCGCACGCCCTGGCCCGAGTGGCCGCTCAAGATGCGACTCTCCTATGCGATGGACGAGGCCCTCGCGCTGCGGCTCGGCGAGCAGGACTACTCGATCGCGACGACCCGGTTCTCAGCCGGGCCCGACGGCGGCGTCGGCGCGCTCCATATCGCACAGGCGGAACCCGCGCCGCCCTTCAAGCCCGTCGCGGAGACCGAGCGCGAGCTGCCCGCGCAGCTCGTGCTGCTCGCGATGGGCTTCCTCGGCCCCGAGCCGACGCTGCTCGAGGGCCTCGGCGTGGAGCGCGACGAGCGCTCGAACGTGAAGACGCCCACGCCCTACACGAGCACCATCCCAGGCGTCTTCGCCGCGGGTGACGCGCGGCGAGGACAGTCGCTCATCGTGTGGGCGATCAACGAGGGGCGCCAATGCGCGCGGATGGTCGACCGTTACCTCTCCTCGCTGCGCAACGGCGACGCGGGCGCAGCGCTTCCCGAAGACCAGGCGCTCCTCGGCCACGCCGACGCCGACAGCGGGCCGGAGGGCCCGCCGCTTCACGCCACTCCCGGCATCCCCGCATCCGAGTGACGATGCGGTAAATCCCCCTAGCCCCGCCCGAGGGGCTCTGGTATAAGCGTCCACGGGTGTGAAGGTGGGCGTGCCCGGCGTCAGTCAGACCGCGCACGAAACCGGCCCGAAGCTTCAAGACTCGACTCGACTGGAGGCCTCATGGATGGTGCATCTCTCGTGCGCTTGCGCGTTCTCGCGCTTGCGCTCTCGGTCGCGGGCGCCCTATCGCTCGTCCTCACCAGCGTTTCCGACGCCGCGACCTTCTTCGTCCCGCCGAGCGCCACGCCCGCGCTCGAAGCGGCGGTAGAAGCGGCGAACGCGACCCCAGGCGCGAACACGATCCTGCTGGAAGGCGGGACCTACACGCCTACGAAAACGCTGCAATTCGAGCAACAAGACCGGGCGTCAGACGGTCGAACCGACCTCGGCGGCCGGGATCACGACGATCAACGGCAGCGCCGTCGCCTCGGGGGCTCCGCTGATAACGATCGTCGAAGGTCTGTGGGGCGTGAACGAGGTGACGTTCAGGCACCTCAACATCACCGCCACACTGCCCACGGTCCCCGCGATCCTCGACTGCGGCGGCGAAAAGAGCCTGCGCGTCGAATACACGGCGATCGTGCGCAATGGCGGCGCCGGTGTGCGCCTCTGCGGCGGGTCGGCCCCGCCCGTCACAGCGAGCATCGTGAACTCGACGATCGCCGAAAACGGCCTCCAGGGCATCGATCTGGAAGGCGCTGCGATCGCGTTCTTGAAGAATGTGACCGTTGCGTCCAACAGCATGTTCGGGGTGGAGCGAGACGCGGCCGCGACGCTGGAACTGATCAACTCGATCGTCGCCGACAACGCCCCGATGGACTGCTTGGGACCGGCGACGCCGCCGACGTTCAACAGCCTCGACAAGGACGGCACCTGCGGAGTCGCGTTTACCGCCAACCCGCTGCTGGGGCCGCTCGCCTACAACGGCGGCACGACGCTCAACGAGCTCCCGGCCTCGACGAGCCCCGTGATCGACAAGGGCTTCGAACCGAGCTGCCCGCCGGACGACCAGCGTGGCTTTGCGCGGCCCGACGAACCAAGCACGCCGTGCGATATCGGCGCGATCGAGTCCGGCGCGACGGCCGCCGCGGTGAGCGGACCGACCGGGCCCGCGGGAGTGACCGGCGCCACCGGCAGCACGGGCTCGACCGGCAGCACGGGAGCGACCGGCGGCACCGGCGAGCAAGGCCCAACCGGTGAAACGGGGGCGACGGGCCCCGCGGGTGCGACCGGCGCAACCGGGCCAACCGGCGCGACGGGCCCCGCCGGCGCGACCGGCGCCGGGGGCTCGACCGGTACGCGCGGTGTGACGGGCGCCACGGGCCCGACCGGGCCGACCGGCGCCGAAGGGGCGCCCGGCTCGCAGCACGCCTACGCCGCCACCGATCCGGCGCGCCGCAACGACGGCAGCGGCCGCACGCTCACGCTCCGGGCACCCGCGGGTCAGATCTACGTCGCGGTCGCGAGCCTCGACGGCTTCATCTTCCCGAACCCCGAAGAACCGCCCGAAGCGGTCTCGCCGTTCGCGCCTCGCAAGGTGGTCTGCACGCTCAGCTTCGGCGGAAACCCCGGGCAGACGGTCGAACTGAACCCGCAGCCCTATCCCCCGATCCCCGCGCAGCGCACCACCGCGTTCCCGATGAGCCTGAACGCCGCGGGCAAGCTCGCGAGCGGAAGCATCTCGCTCACGTGCAACGGCCCGGGAACGTCTACGTCCAATCTCAGCCTCAACGCCTATGTCGTCTCGGCGCTGAACTGATCCGAACGTCGGTCGGGGGCTCGCCGGCAAAACACCGCTCCTCGGGGGCTCGTCGGGCGCATCGGCGAGCCCCCGGAGCGAACCGGCGTGTGCGGCGAACCGGCGTATCGACGTATGTACGTGAAGTAACGTCACCCGCGTATGCGCTTGGGCCCGCGCGAGGTGATCGAACGCTGCCGAGAGCTTTTCGACGACACCCTGGACGCGCGGTCGCTTCATGGCCTCGCGCCGCTTGCCGGCGCGTTCCTGCCCTGGACGAGCTCGACGATGCGGCCCGCCGCGATCCTCGCCGTCGTCAGCGAGATCGTCATCAACCGGCGGCGCACGATCGTCGAGTGCGGCAGCGGCAACTCGACCGTGTTTGTCGCGCGCGTGCTCGCCCAGCACGAGATCGACGGCCACGTTCACAGCCTCGACCACGATGGTGACTGGGCGGCGCTCACGGCGCGCGCGATCGCCCGCGAGCAGCTCGAGCGTTTCGCGACGGTGACCCACGCCCCGCTCGTGGACGGGTGGTACGACAGGACGCGGGTGCCTGAGTGCAGCGATATCGACCTGCTCGTGATCGACGGGCCGCCGGCGTACCAACGCGGGTTGGAGATGGCGCGCGAGCCCGCACTCGACTTCTTCTGGGATCGACTCGCGCCCGGCGCCACCATCATCCTCGACGACGCCAGCCGCGATGCCGAACGGAAGGTCATGGCGGTGTGGCAAAAACGGCATGGGGTCAGGTTCCGCCCACAGCTGGGTGGGCATGCCGTCGCCCGGGTCGGCGGCCACTGAGGCCGGCGCGTGCTGCAACGGACGCGGGCACGTGGCGTGACGGCACACGGTCGCACGGGGCGCGCGATGCCGTCCGTGGGGGCGCCTAAAGTCCGTCAAGTCAGACCGTGCCGCTCTGCTTCATCGAACCCCAGGACGCGATTCGCGTGATCGCAGACTCGGTCGGCCGCGAGGCACGCCGCCAGCTCGTCGACGAGGTGCTCCACGCGTGGATCGACGACCTCCCAGAGCAGGAGCTCTCGAGCCACTATCTCGAGGCGATCGCGGAGCTCGACCAGGAGGACCTTCACCTGCTCGCCGCGTGGCACGCGTCGCTCGAGGTCGGGCAGCCGGTCCCGAACACCGAGTTCCTCGCGGGTGTCTTCGGGAGTCTCGGCGACAATCGCCGCGAGGCGCTCAAGATCGCCGTCCGCTTCAAGGGTGAGGCCCCCTCCCGCGAGCGCCCCACCGAGGAGCAGGCGCTCGAGAAGCTCCTGCCGCGGCTCTCTCGCGCCCGCGCCGTCGAGCTTGCGCACGAGTGCATCGGGATCTACGCCTGGGATCGCCTCGGCGCGATCAACTGATTCCCTCGCCGGCACGCGGGCACATGGACAGAGCTAGACTCGGGAACCGAGGAGCTCAAGAATGACCGACCCCAACATCCCCGCCACGACGATCGATGCCGAAGAGGTCATGGAGGCGCTCGCGAACGTCATCGACCCCGAGCTCGGCCTCGACTTCGTGGAACTCGGCCTCATCTACGGCGTCGAGATCGAGGGCGGGCGCGTCCACGTCACCTACACGCTCACGACACCCGGGTGCCCGATCGGCCCGCACGTCGCCGAACAGATGGAAGAGCTCGTCGGCGAGGTCGAGGGCGTGGAGAGCGTCGAGAGCGAGCTCACCTTCACGCCGGCCTGGTCGCCCGAGCGGATGAGCGAGGACGCGAAGTTCGCGCTCGGCTTCTAGGGCCGATCAGTCACAATCCGGCTCAGGCACGAGGCCAGGAGCGGCTTCCGGCTACGGACGGCCGTGGCCACGTGACCACGCGGCGAGCCCCCACACGTCGCTGTCTTCGACGGAGCCGTGATGCCCGGCCGCGGCAATAGCCGTCGCGTGGGACAAGCCACTCACCTGCACAGGAGGCAGGGCGGTGCTCGTGCCATCGCCGAGTTCGCCTTCCGCATTTCCACCGAAGCCGCTGCCGAACAACCAGGACATCACGGTCCCGTTCTTGAGCAGCGCCAGGCCCAGCGGTCCGGTCGGCGCCACCGTGATCGCGACAACGTCGTGCAGTCCTGCCATGCGGTGAGGGACTTCGGCCTGGCCGCCGCCCCATTCCATGACCGTACCGTTTCTCAGGACGCCGTACCCGTGCTCCCCAGACAGGCTGGATCCGCCGACGGCGATCGCCACGGCTCGCGTCACACCGAGCACCGGCACGAACTGGCTCGTCGATTGATATCCGGGGTTCCCCAAGCAGCCGTGCCCGTTGTAGCCCGTGGCCACCACAGCACCGCTACGCAGCAGCGCGACGACGCAGAAGTCGCCTTCTGCGACTGACCGGACGTCGCTCAGCCCGCTGATCGGCGTCGGTGCGGCGCCACGCCAGTCCATCACCGTGCCGTTTCGCAAGACCGCCAGCTTTTGTCCGTGTGGTGCGATTGAAGCGACTTCGTCGAGACCGCTCACGGGAGCGGGCGCCGTGCCTGGCCCCCATTCCATCACGGTGCCGTTGCGGAGGAGCGCTGCGCCACCCCACCAGCCGCGCGAGATCGCCTTTACGTCGTTCAGTCCACTCACCAGCTTCGGCGTCGCACTTCCGCCGCGGCCGCCGCCCCATTCCATCACCGTGCCGTTGCGCAGGAGCGCGACGCTATGCCCTTCTTCGGCGGCTTCGACGGCGGTCGCTTCGCTCAAGCCGGGTACGGCCACGGGCGCCCTGCTGCAGGCGACGTGCGTGGTGTGCCCGAGCGGGTGTCTTTCGCATCCTTCGGGGCCAAAGAATCCCCCTTCGGCTAGCGGCTGCGGTTCGACTCCGAGCTGGCCGAAGTTGTTCCCGCCCCAGGCCACCGCGCCGCCGGTTTGCCCCAGGCGGTCCGCGATGGCAGCGCCGGGGGCGATCATCGCGAGCGTTCCCAGCACGGCTGCGACTAGATACGCTGCTCGGCTTCGCGCGCCGAGACTCAGCCGCCGCGGAGCGTAGGCCACGTCGCTCAAGGAGTTCTGCATCAGGCTCATCCGTGCGCTCCTCTCAGGTGCGTCGTCGTCGTGGAACGAAGCACGCCGCATCCGACCCGGCGCCGGGTCAGCAAGCATATCGGCGAGACGTGCAGCGACCCCGAGGTCTGTCAGCAAGGCTTCAGCGCACCCCACATATACCACCCGTGTTACCGGTATAACCGAGCCGACGCAAACCCGGCAGCCATGGACCTTCTCGCACACACCAGCATCCGTGTTGCACCGGCGGCTTTGGCCGCTGGGCTCGCTGTGCTCGCCGGCGCCGCGCCCGCCGCGGCGATCACGCCGGCGCTGAACGAGTTCTCCAACCCCACGCCGAACGCGCAGCCGACGGCGATCGAGCCCGGGCCCGACGGCAACCTCTGGTTTCTGGAGTACGCGAACCCCGGCGGCGTCGCGAGGATCACCCTCGCCGGCGCGATCACGCAGGTCGCGACGGGTGGGCTCACGCCGGGACTCATCGAAGACGGTCACCCCGCAGGGCTCGTTGCGGGACCCGACGGGAACCTCTGGTTCATCGAGCAGAAGACCCACAGCGCGCTGACGAGGATCAACCCGACCACGGGCATGGTCGCCGAAGTCGTGTCGCTCGGGGAACCCGGCGTGAGCGAAGACCGCCTGCTCGAACCGCTCGCGGTGGGCCCCGAAGGCAAGCTCTGGCTCACGCAGGACGGCAACCCGCGCGCGCTCGCGCGCGTGCCGACCTCGGGCGCGCCGCTCGAACAGTTTCACGCCAGCGGGACTGCGGAAAGCGAACGGCATGCGATCACCGCCGGGCCCGACGGCAACATGTGGTTCACGGCGTCCAGAGGCGGCACGAGCTTCATCGGCGCGGTGAGCCCGCTCACGGGCACGGTCGCCGAATTCTCGTCGGGACTGACCGCGGGCGTTCTCTTCGGGATCACCGCCGGGCCCGAAAGCGACGTCTGGTTCACCGAGGCGGCCGGTCCCGGCAAGATCGGCAAGGTGTCGCCCGAAGGGTCGATAACGGAGGTCGCGAGCGGCGGCACGAGCCCAGGGTTCAGCGCGAGCAGCGATCCTCACGACATCGTCGAGGGCCCCGATGGGTTTCTCTGGTTCACGGAGGCGAGCGAACCCTCCGGCCCCGGCCGCATCGGTCGCTTGAACCCCGCGACGGGTACGGTCGAAGAGTTCCCGTTACCCACCCCTGGGAGCGAGCCCGACGGGATCACCGTGGGACCGGACGGGAACATCTGGTTCACCGAGTTCGGGGCCAACGAGATCGGACAGATCACGACGCCGCCGGCAGCCGCGATGACGAACGCGGGCGCGCTCGATGCGAGCTCGGCATCGGTCGCGGGTGTCGTAAATGGGCACGCACAGCCGACGACCGCATACATCGAATATGGACCGCTCGGCGGCTCGACGCTCACGACCCTCGCGCAGGCGCTTCCCGCGAGCGCCGCGAACATGCCCGTCGCCGCTGTGCTCACGGGGCTGCTACCCGAAACCGCCTACGCGGCGCGCGTCATCGCGATCAACCCGACGGGCACCTCGGCGTCGCTTGTCACAACGTTCGTCACGCCGCGCACGTCGCTCGGCTACCCGCTCGTGCTGAGTGGCGTCCACGAGTCCGCGAAGAAGTGGCGCGCGGGCGCGAAGCTTCCGAGGACGAGCGCGCGAAAGCCAGCCACGATGCGCGAACCGCGGGTCGGCACCACCTTCTCATACCTGCTCAACGGGAAGGCGTCGGTGCGATTTCTGTTTACGCAATCCGCGAGCGGACGCCTCGTGGGGCGCAAGTGCGTCGCGAGCAGCGGCAATAGCGTCAAGCGCAAGGTGTGCACGCTCAGCGTCACGCGCGGCGAGCTGAGGGTGAGCGGACACGTCGGCACCAACAGGGTCGCGTTCCAGGGGCGCATCTCGCGCTCGAGCAGGCTCGCACCGGGGACCTACACGGTGTTCGTCAGCGCGAGCAACTCCGCGGGGCAGCATTCGATCCGCCACGCGCTCGGCTTCACGATCGTGAAGTGAGCACGGCCAATCAGTCCGCGAGCACGGCGCGCACGGGGAAGCGAACGATCTTCACACCGCCGAGCGCGGGGATCGTGGGGACGAGCGTGATCGGCACGCGGTGGTGGCGTTTGACGTACGCGAGCTCGCGCGGCGAGAGGCGAAACGTCCGCACCTTCGCCGCCGCCGAGGCGGGCAGCGAGAAGTAGGTGAAGAAGTCGTCGCGCAACGCGCGCGGGTGGCTGATCGTCAGGTCCACGCCCTGGCACCCGAGCGGACAGGCGACGCGCACGCGCACCACCCCTTTCCTGTTCGGGCGCAGCGCTCCGTGGATCTGAAGCCGGACCGGGCAGCGGAGAGACGGCAGGGCCCCCGGTGTGAGTGCGCCGACTTCCGGCGCGAGCTCCACCGCGTCACCGCCACATGTCTCCTGCGTCCACGCCAGCCGCATCCCGTCGAAGTCCTCGGCCGCCAGGAGCGGCTGCTGCGCGGGCTCCACCATGCCGGCATCCGGAAAGCTCGCGAGCGGGCGCTGCGTCCCCGACGCCAGATCGACCAGCACCAGCGAGGCCTCGCTGCCGGGGCCCGGCGCGAGCGCGACCCAGTGGCCGCCGACCGGGCGCAGCGCGCCGTCGTAGAAGCAGCCGAGCTGATGCGGGGTCGGGCTGGCCACCGAGAACCACTCCGCGGGGTAGGACTGCTCGGACGTCTGCGTCGCCGTCCCGCACGCGCTCGTGCCCTGGCCGAGCAGCACCACCGTCCCGTCCGACTGCAGCGCGATCGTCGTCGCGGTGGTGTCGGGCGCAGAGGGCGTTTCGTAGGCGACGGAGCTCGTGGCGAGGTTCTCGACGACGACCTTGCTCGCTCCGAACGGTTCGCCGAACTGGAAGGCGGCGAAGCTTCCCGAGAGCTGGAACGTGCCGTTGGGCGAGTTGAGCTTCGTAGGTGGAGCGGCGAGCGCGCCCACGTTCGAGACGGCGACGTAGGAGAGGTTCCCCTTTGCCGGCGTGATGACGTTCGGTTCCACGCAGCCGTAAGCCAGGCTCGAGCCGGCAAGCGAGACGCCGTACCCGAGCACGGTGAAGGAGTCTTCGTTGTCACACTGCGGCAGCGGCATCGCCGCACCGCTGCTCGCGACGAGGCCCCTGCGGTCGACGCTCGATTCGTACGGGATCGGGGGCGTGGGAACCTTTGTGTCGCCGGGTCCCATCGGCGGCGTTTGCGTGTTCGCCTCCTCCCAGCCATAGGCGAGCGACCCGCTCGGCGTGCCCGCGCCGGAGCCGGCGTCGAGCACGCGGGAGTACGCGAGCGAGCCATATTCCGGGAACTTCGCGAGCAGCCGCGAAGAGGCACCCGGCGTGGCCGCCCGGATGCCGCCCCGGCCCCACCACGCGACGCCTCCATTCCAGAGGGCGGGGGCGCTCACGCTCTGTCCTTCGAGCGCGACGACTTCCGCACGAGCACTCGCCGCCGGCAAGCCGATTGCAAGTATCGCGAGCACCAACGCTGCGCGAACCCCCCGAGCATCGATGATGATCATCGCGATGGAGCGCTACCAGCGCCCGCGGTGGACGACCTCGTCGAACGGCCTGCGGTTCGGATTCTGGATCGGTCGCAGCGGTCTCTGGGCGGGATAGCCGAAGTCGATCAGGTAGACGGCTTCGCGGTCCTCGGGCATCGCGAGCACGCGACGCGCCTGGTCCTGGTCGGCGACCACCGCGTGTCCCGAGCCGATGCCGAGGTCTGCGGCCGCGATCATCATCGACATCGTCGCCTGCCCGAGGTCGTATTGCGCGCGTTCGCGCTGTTGGAGGTCGTCGGTGCGCTCGATGACGAGCGCGACCGTCGCCGCCGAGTGCGCCACGTGACCCGCGCCGCGCCACACCTTCGCCAGCTCCTGTAGCTGCGCGCGGTCGGTCACGACGACGAAGTCCCACGGCTGCCAGTTGCGCGAGGAGGGCGCGCGGCGCCCGGCCTCGAGGATGCGGTCGAGCGACTCGGTCAGCAACGGCCGGTCCTCGAACTCGCGGACGTCCCGGCGCGAGGTGATGGCGTCCCAGGCCTCCATCGTCCCGCTCTCGCGCCTAGGTGGGGGAGTGATCCGAGCGCGTGCCGCTCTCCGCGGGCCGCCCGTTGGTGCGCGGTGCGCGCGCGGCGGTGCGCTGCCCGTTACGAGCCGAGCGGGATCGCGAGCCGCCGTTGCGGCTGGTGCGCGGCGAGGATGCCCCTCCTCCGTTCGCGCGAACGTTCTCCGAGCTCACCCGCGCCTTCGGGAGCGCTGTGGTGGCGGCGCCCTTCGCGAGCGCGACGAGCGTCGCGAGCTCGACCGCGATGTCATCGCCGATGTGGTCGATGTCGGGGATCGCGTCGAAGTCGCCCAGCAGGCCGAAGTTGAGCTGGCCGCTGTAGGACATGATCGCCATCGCGAGGGCCTGCCCGGCTGGCAGGAAAGCGACCGGATAGGCCTGCAGCAACTGGCGCCCGCCGAGGTAGAGGGGGAATTGCGGCCCCGGCACGTTCGTGACGATCATGTTGAAGAGGCGCGTCGAGAAGTTCAGCCGCGAGGCCTGCGCGAGCATCGTCGGCGGCGCGAATTCCTGCGCGCCCGAGATCACCTCGGCGCCAAGCGCCTGCTTTGACTCCTTGAGCCCTGCCATCTCGGCGCTCACGTAGCGAAGCCGCTCGAGCGGGTCGGCAATGAACACGGGCAGCGGCCCGCGGATCGCGAGGATGCGGTTGCCCATCTCCCCGTGCTCTCCCGCGGTCCGCACCGAGACCGGGACGAGCGCGCGCATCTCGAGCCCCTCGGTGCGAACGCCACGCGAGACCAGGAATGTCCGCAGCGCGCCGGTGACAACCGAGAGCACGACGTCGTTGACGGTGCCACCGAAGGTGTTCTTGACGAGCTTGAAGTCATCGAGGCTGCTCGCTAGCCCCACGAAGCGCCGGTGCGGGCCGATGTCGACGTTCATCGGCGTGGGGGGCGCGGGGTTCAGCAGCGCCCAGACGACTTCGCCCACTCCCTCGAGCGCATCGCGGACGCGGGTGAACGCACGCTCCGGCCGGCCGATCGCGTCGACGACCGCTGCCGCCGCGCGCGCCTCCGTGCGGATCGCCCCGCGGATCGCCGCGGCGACCAGCTCGCCCGTGCTCGGCTCCGCCTTCGGTCGCCATGGGCGCAGCGAGGAGTGCAGCGGCGCAGGCGGCTCGGGTGAGAGGTCCACGAGCGCGGTCACGAGGTCGATACCCCCGATGCCGTCGACCAGCGAGTGATGCGTCTTGGAGATCAGCGCAAAGCGGTCCTGCTCGAGTCCCTCGACGAGCCACATCTCCCACAGCGGGCGGTCACGGTCGAGCGCCTGCGAGAAGATGCGCGCCGTGAGGTTCTGCAGGTGCTCCCAGTCGCTCTCCGGCAGCGCGGTGTGGCGCACGTGGTACTCGACGCTGAAGCTCGGGTCGTCGACCCACACGGGACGCCCGCTGTCGAGCGCCGTGGAGGCGAGCTTCTGGCGGTAGCGCGGCACGAGGTGCAGGCGCCCGCGGATGTGTTCGTGGAGCTCTTCGAGCGTCGGCGGCGGGCCTTCGAAGACCATCACGCCGCCGATGTGCATGTGCGAGCTCGGTCCCTCCTGGTGCAGGAAGGAAGCGTCGACGGGAGTGAGGCGATCGAGGTGCTGCTGATTCATCCTCCCAAGCGTACGACGGATTGCGTCGACCTGCACATGAAAGCGGCACGCGAGTGCCACGGAGCGTGCGAGCCGGACCTCGTAGGAGCCGACGCCCGTACAATTGCCCTGTGTCCGACGCGAAGATCGAGCAGCTCGCCACCGTTCCCGCGAGCGTGCAACGGTTGTTGCTCGCCGCGCCGCGCGGCTATTGCGCGGGCGTCGACCGCGCCGTGCAGACGGTCGAACGCGCACTCGAGCTCTATGGCGCGCCGGTCTACGTGCGCAAGGAGATCGTGCACAACAAGAACGTCGTCGAGGAGCTCCGCGGGCGCGGCGCGATCTTCGTGGACGAGGAGACCGAGATCCCCGAGGGCTCCGTGACGGTGTTCTCCGCGCACGGCGTCGCGCCGTCGGTGCGCGCGAACGCGAGCACGCGGAGCCTGCACACGATCGACGCGACGTGCCCGCTCGTGACCAAGGTGCACGTGGAGGCGCGCAAGTTCGCGCAGGAGGGCTACACGATCGTGCTCGTCGGCCACGACGGCCACGAGGAGGTCGAAGGGACGATGGGCGAGGCGCCCGAGCGCATCGTGCTCGTGCAGGACGAGGACGACGTCGACCGCCTCGAGGTCGACGACGCGAAGAAGATCGCCTACATCACGCAGACGACGCTCTCGGTCGACGAAACGACGTCGATCATCGAACGGCTGCGCGAGCGCTTCCCGCAGATCGTCGGTCCGCGCAGGGACGACATCTGCTACGCGACGACGAATCGCCAGGTGGCGGTCAAGCGGATGGCGGGTGACTGCGACCTCGTGCTGATCGTCGGCTCGCGCAACTCCTCGAACTCCGCCCGCCTCGTCGAGGTCGCGCGCGACTGCGGCACGGAGGCGTACCTCATCGACAGCGTCGCCGAAGTGCGTGAGGAGTGGCTTACCGGCAAGCGCGTGGTCGGCGTCTCCTCCGGCGCGAGCGCGCCCGAGCACCTCGTGCGCGAGCTCGTCGATTTCTTCCGCGCGGGCGGCGTGGAGGACATCGCCGAGATTCACGCGCTCCCCGAGGACGTGCGCTTCATGCTGCCCAAGGAGATGCGCGAGGCGCTCGCGACGGCCTCCGCCTAGCGGCACCTCACGCGCAAGTTGCGCACGCTTCTCATCTCAGACCTGCACCTCGGCAGCGGCTCACGCGCGGACCTGCTGCGGGCGCAGGCGTTGCGCGTGCCGCTGCTCGAGGCGATCGCTGCCGCGGATCGCTTGGTGCTCCTCGGCGATGCGCTCGAGCTGCGCCATGGGCCCGCGCGGGTCGCGATGGCGGCGGCGCGCCCGTTCTTCGAGGACCTCGGCCGGGCGCTCGGCGCTCGCGAGGTCGTGATCTGTCCCGGCAACCACGACTACGCGCTCGTCGCGGGGTACCTCACGCGTCGCTCGGAGATCGACCGTCCTGCGCCGCTCGCGGTCGAGCAGCGCGTCGCCCCCGAGGATGCCTCGCCGGTGCTGGCGACGCTCGCGGAGTGGATCGCCCCGGCGACGCTGAGCGTCGCCTACCCGGGGCTCTGGGTGCGCCCCGACGTCTACGCGATGCACGGCCACTATCTGGACTGCCACGTCACGATCCCGACGCTCGAGCGCCTCGGGATCGGCGCGATGAGCCGTGTGCTGAGCCGCCCCGCCGAGTCGCTCTGCTGCGTCGAGGATTACGAGATGGTGAGCGGGCCGCTGTTCGCTTGGATCGACGCGGTCGCCCGTCAGGGGCCCACCGGCCCCGCGCTGGACGGCAGCATCACGGTGCGCGCGTGGCACGCGCTCGGCGGAGACGACAGCACGCACAGCGCGCTCGCGAAGGACGGCTCGCGCGCGCTCGTCCGTGGCCGCCTCGCAAGCGTCGTGCCGGCGGTGCGCCGGCGCGCATTGCTGCACGCGTTCCCGCTCGTCGTCGCGGCCCTCAACCGCGCCGGCATGGGGCCGCTGAAGGCGGACATCTCCGGCCCCGAGCTGCGCCGTGCGGGGCTCTGCGCGATCGGCGAGGTCGCCGCGCGCCTGGGGCTCGGCGACGCGTACGTGATCTTCGGGCACACCCATCGCGCGGGCCCGCTGGCGGGCGACGAGGCGAAGGAGTGGCGCGGGCGCCTCGGCGCGCGACTCGTGAACACCGGCTGCTGGACCTACGAGCGCGCGTTCCTGCGCGGGGGATCGCCGGGCGAGAACCCGTATTGGCCGGGAGGCTGCGTCGTCGTCGAGGACGACGGCCCGCCGCTCGTCAAGCGGCTGCTCGCCGACTGCTCGCACGAGCAACTGCGCGCGGCCGCTGCTGCCGCTGCGGTCTAGCTCGCCTGCCCGGCGCTAGCCGATGCTGCCGACCATCTCGAGCTGAATCAGGCGGTTCAGCTCGACCGCGTACTCCATCGGCAGCTCCTTCGTGACGGGCTCGATGAAGCCGTTCACGATCATCGCCGCGGCCTCGTCCTCGGTGAAGCCGCGCGAGCCCATGTAGAAGAGCTGGTCGTCGGAGATGCGCCCGACCGTCGCCTCGTGCGCGACGGTGACGTGCGGGTTCTGGATCTGGATGTCGGGCCAGGTGTCGGAGCGCGAGCGGCCGTCCATCATGAGGCCGTCGCACTGCACGCGCGCCTTCGAGCCCTGCGAGTTCGGGCTCATCTTGACGAGGCCGCGGTAGCCCATGATCCCGCCGTCCTTGGAGATCGACTTCGCGAGGATGTTCGAGGTCGTGTTCGGCGCGTGGTGGACGACCTTCGCGCCCGTGTCCTTGTGCACGTCGCCCGAGGCGACGCCGACGTTCAGGTGATCGGCGCGCGCGTGCTCGCCGAGCAGGTAGGAGCCGGGGTAGAGCATCACGTACTTCGCGCCCATCGAGCCGCCGACCCACTCGACCGTGCCCTCGGCGTCGACCATCGCGCGCTTCGTGTTCAGGTTGTAGACGTCCTTCGACCAGTTCTGCACGGTCGTGTAGCGCGCCTTCGCGCCCTCGTGGACGAAGATCTCGACGACCGCGGAGTGCATCGAGTTGACCGAGTAGGTCTGCGCGGTGCAGCCCTCGATGTAGTTCACGTCCGAGCCCTCGTCGGCGACGATCAGCGTGTGCTCGAAGGTGCCCTCGCCGGCGCCCTCCATGCGGAAGTAGGCCTGCAGCGGGAGGTCGACCTTGACGCCCTTCGGGACGTAGACGAACGAGCCGCCCGACCAGACGGCGCCGTGGAGCGCGGAGAACTTGTTGTCCTGCGGCGGCACGCACTTCGTCATGAAGTAGCGCTGGACGAGCTCCGGGTACTCCTTGACCGCGGTGTCCATCGAGCAGAAGAGGATCCCGAGCTTGCGGTACTCCTCCTTGAGCCCCTCGTAGACGGGCTCCTGGCGCCAGACGCCGACGACGCCCGCGAGGTGCTCGCGCTCGGCCTGCGGGATGCCCAGTTCCTCATAGGTGCTCTTCATCTCCTCGGGCACGTCGTCCCAGGAGTTGAAGCGGCCCGTCGTGGGCGGCGAGTAGAGCACGAGATCGTCGAAGTTCAGTCGCTCGAGCGGCACGCCCCACTTCGGGAGCGGCTTGCGCTCGAAGATCTCGAGCGACTTCAGGCGCCGCTCGCGCATCCAGTCGGGCTCGTCCTTGACGCGCGAGAGCTCCTGCACGACCTCGCGCGAGATGCCCTTGCGTGCGCGCAACTGGCCCTGATCGTCCTCGACGATCGGGCTGCTCTTGGCGAGACTCTTCTTGGTGCGGGTTGCGTCAATCGTGGCCATCACGAACCTAACTGGGGACGTTTACAGGGTTTGCGGGAAACACCACCGAGAATCCCGTGCTGCCAGATAGGAATTCTATCGCTCGCGAACGCGGGCGTGAAGAGCGCCTCGTGCTCACGACGCGCTCGCGCCGTTCGGCCAGGAGTGATCGCCGCTGACCGCGCCGCGCACCACCTTCAGCCCGAGCAGCGCGCACTTTCGCCGCGTCGCGGAGATCGGGATCCCGAGCAGGTCGAGGATCCAATCCGCGCCGAGCGTGCCCGCCTCGTCGAGCTCCATGCCGATGAGCTCCTCGGAGGCGATCGACGCCGCCGCCTGCGAGATCGCGCAGCCCTGGCCGTGGAAGCGCAGGTCCTCGATGCGGCCGTCCTTGACGCGGATGTGCACGCCTAGCTCGTCGCCGCAGAGCGGGTTGTGCTCGAAGCCCGCGAGGTCGTGCGGGTCGAGCTCGCCGAAGTTGCGCGGGCGCTTGTAGTGCTCGAGGATGTGTTGGCGGTAGAGGTCGTCCATCACCGGCTCTGCGGTACTCATCACTCGGCGAAGACCGCGCGCCCGGCCTGGAGCGCGTCGACGAGCGCGTCGATCTCGGAGGGCTCGCTGTAGACACCGACGCTCGCGCGTGCCGTCGCGCCGACCCCGAGGCAGCGCATGAGCGGCTGCGCGCAGTGGTGCCCCGCGCGGATGCACACGCCCGCGCGGCTCGCGAGCTCGGCGACGTCGTGCGGATGCATGCCCTCGATCGTGAACGACGCGAGACCGCCGCGACGCTCGGCGTCGGGAGGGCCGACGACGCGCAGGCCCCCCACCTCGGGGAGCCGTTCGAGCATGTACGCGGTGAGCGCCCGCTCGTGTGCGCGCACGCGCTCCATCCCGAGCTCGTCGAGGTAGGCGACCGCGGCGCCCAGGCCGACCGCCTCCGCGATCGGCGGCGTCCCTGCCTCGAACTTCCACGGCAGCTCGTTCCAGGTGGCGCTCTGGAAGTCCACGGAGGCGATCATGTCGCCGCCGGTGAGAAACGGCTCCATCTCCTCCAGGAGCTCGGTTCGTCCGTGCAGGACGCCGATGCCCGTGGGGCCGAGCGCCTTGTGCCCCGTCCAGCCGTAGAAGTCGGCGCCGAGCGCCGCGACGTCGACGGGCATGTGCGGCACCGCCTGCGCGCCGTCGACGACCGAGATCGCGCCGGCGGCGCGGATGCGCGCGGCCATCTCCGCGACGGGGTTGATCGTGCCGAGCACGTTGGAGACGTGCGTGAAGGCGACGAGCCTGACGTTGCCGCGCGCGAGCTCCGAGTCGAGCTGCTCCAGCGAGAGCTCGCCGCGCTCGTCCACCTCCAGGTAGCGGAGCTCCGCCGAGCGCTCGCGGCAGAGCACTTGCCAGGGGACGATGTTCGCGTGGTGCTCCATCTGCGTGGTCAGCACGGCATCGCCCGGTGCGAGGTTGTGACGGCCCCACGCGAAGGCGACGAGGTTGATCGCCTCGGTGACGTTCTTCGTGAAGATCGTCGTGAGCGCGTCGGCGCGGGTGAAGGCGGAGATCCGCGAGCGCGCCCCTTCGTATGCCTCGTCGGCCTCCTGCGCGAGCGCGTAGACGCCGCGATGGACGTTCGAGTTGTGGCTCCGCAGATGCTCGCTCATCGCCTCGATCACGCGCGCGGGCTTCTGCGAGGTCGCGGCGGAGTCGAGGTAGACGAGCGGGTGCCCGCCGAACGTGCGCGTCAGGATCGGGAAGTCGCCGCGGACGTCGAGTGCGAGTAACGCATGAGAGGCGGTGCTAACGGCTGGCGGCATAGGCCTCGATGTCCTCGCGCGCCGCAGCGAGCTTCTCCGCGATCCGCGAGCGCATGAGCTCTTCGAGCGGCTCGTCGTCGAGCTCGTGCAGGAGCGGCTCGAAGAAGCCCTCGACGATCACGCGCACCGCCGCTGAGCGGTCGAGCCCGCGGGTCTGCATGTAGAAGATCGCGTCCTCGTCGAGCTCGCCCACGGAGCCCCCGTGGGAGGCGGAGACGTCGTCCGCGGAGACGAGCACCGAGGGGATCGTGTCGATCCGCGCGTGGGGGGAGAGCATCATCGAGTGGATCTGCAGGTACGTGTGGCTCTGCTGCGCGCCCTCGTTGATCTTGATGAGACCCTCCATGCTCGCGCGGCTCGATCCCGCAGCCGCACCGCGCCAGTGCACGTCGCCCTGGGAGGGCCCCGTTTCGTGCAGGTCGACGGCGAACGCGTCGAGCTGCTCGTCGCCCTCGGTGAAGAAGAGGCCCCGGAAGGCCATTTCGCCGCCGGGCTCGGTGATGGCGAGCTCGAGGTGCTGGTGGACGAGGTGCCCGCCGAGCAGCGCCGGGAGCCAATGGCAGTAGGCGTCGCGCGCCACCCCGACGTAGCGCGTGGTGGAGTCGTAGACCTCGCCCGAGCCCCAGTCCTGGAAGTGCGCGAGGCGGCAGCGCGCGCCGTCGCGGAGGTAGAGCTCGAAGGCCTCCGTGTGGAGCGCCTGCCCGCTGAAGTCCTCTGCGAGCCCGTACTCGTGGACGCGGAACTCGCTCTGCTCCTCGCCGACGATCAGCACGCGGGAGTGCTGCGCGGTGCCCGTGCCGCCGAGCACCTGCACGATCTCGAACGGCTCCTTGACGACGACGCCGGCGGGGATGTGCAGGAAGACGCCGCCGCTCCAGAGCGCCGCGTTCGCGGACTCGAGCTTGTGCCTGTCAATCGTGAGGCGCTGCGAGAAGTGGCGCTCGAAGGCCTCCTCGCCCTCGCGCGCGGCCTCCTCGAGCTCGCAGAGCACGACGCCCTGCTCGCGCAGCGCGGGGTCGAGCTCGACATGCACGACCGAGCCGTCGAGCTGGACGATGCGCCCCGCGCGCTCGCGATCGGGGAGCGTTCGCACGACGATCTCGGGGACCTCACCGGCCTGGTGATGGCGCACTTCGAGCGCGTCGAGATCGACCTCTGCGAAGGAGGTCGTCCAGAAGCCCGAGCGCCGCCAGACGGGCAGCTCGGCCGCCTCGTAGGCCTTCAGCGCCGCTTCGCGCAGGGACTCCAGCGTGCTCGCGGGCGAGCCATTGCTCGCGCCGTCGGCCTCGCGCGCCCCGGCTCCCGCAAGCGGGCTGTAGAGCGATGCCTCGCGATGACGGACGGGCGTGGCGGCGGCCTCAGGCAAGGACGCCGTGTTCCTTGCGGATCTGGTCGTAGCCCTCGCGCTCGAGGCGCTCCACCAGCGATGCGTCGTCGTTGAGCACGATCCGCCCCTCGAGCATGATGTGGACGAACTGCGGCTGGATGTAGTGGAGGATGCGCTGGTAGTGGGTGATGATGAGCGCTCCCAGCCCCTGCTCGTCGTGCAGCCTTCCGACTCCCTCTGCGACGGTCCGCAGAGCGTCGATGTCGAGGCCCGAGTCGGTCTCGTCAAGGATCGCGATCTCTGGTTCGAGCATCGCCATCTGGAGGATCTCCGCACGCTTCTTCTCGCCCCCCGAGAAGCCGTCGTTGAGCGAGCGCGAGGTGAAGCTCCGGTCCACGTCGAGCAGCCGCACGGCGTGCTCGAGCTTCGAGCGGAAGTCCTTCACGCCGATCGGCTCCTCGCGCTTTGCGTTGATCGCCATGCGCAGGAAGTTCGCGACCGAGACGCCGGGGATCGCGACGGGGTACTGGAAGGCGAGGAAGAGCCCCGCCTTCGCGCGGTCGTGCGGCTCCGCCTCGGTGATGTCCTCACCCGCGAAGATGATCGCGCCCTCCGTGATCTCGTAGCCGGGGTGGCCGAGGAGCGTGTTTGCGAGCGTCGACTTGCCCGAGCCGTTGGGCCCCATCAGCGCGTGGATCTCGCCGCGGTTGATGCTGAGGTCGACGCCCTTGAGGATCTCGAGGTCCTCGTGGCGGACGTGCAGGTCGCGAATCTCGAGGTCGGCCATCGAGTCCTCCTACGCCCCCGTCGCGAGCGGCTGGCGCTTGCGCGAGCGCGACGAGACGGCGCCTCTGCGGGCTTCGCGGGC
This sequence comes from uncultured bacterium, assembly GCA_963738355.1. Lineage (GTDB taxonomy): Bacteria > Actinomycetota > Thermoleophilia > Solirubrobacterales > Solirubrobacteraceae > Palsa-744. The sequence continues at coordinate 205,775 of CAVTWF010000007.1, read as the reverse complement.
GACCGCCGCCGGCACCGCTTCCGAGCCGGCCTCCAGCGCGACGGACGGCTCGCGTGAGCCGACGAGGTCGCGCAGCGTCGTTTCCATGAGCGTGCGAACGATCGATGTGCGCACGCGGGTCCAGAGAAGCTTCGTTGGGCAGACGTGCTCGGGGTCGGACTCGCGCGAGCAGACGATGCTGCCATCCGGGCCGAGCGAGATGCACTCGATCGGCGCGATCGAGCCCTCGAGCGCCTCGATGATTTCGGCCATCGTGATCTCCTCGGCGGGCCGCGCGAGGAGGTAGCCGCCGTGGGCGCCGCGACGGCTGTCGACGAGCCCCGCCTTGCGCAGGCGTGCGACGAGGTGCTCGAGGTAGGCGAGCGGCATCTCGTTGCGCTCCGCGATCTCCGCGAGCGAGACGACCGACTTGGGACCGGTGCGGCGTGCCAGCTCGACCATCACGCGAACGCCGTACTCGGACTTGCTAGAGAACATCATCGTCTAATACCTACCTGGCAGCTAGGGTATCAGCGTTGGGCCCGCGCGGCAGGAGCGCGGCAGGAGTTCGCAGGCGCGCGGCGAAAAGCGCGATGTGGCGAGCTACCTGCGGGCGGGAAGGTCGATGGTCACCTTGGGAGGGTGTGTATGCGTGCTTGCGGCGGCGCTCGCGGCAACCGCGCTCGCGGCATCGACGGCGTCGAAGAACGGCCGCGAACATCCCGAGCAGATCCGCAGCCTCCCCGCGGTTCTCAAGGGAAACACCGTCACACAGACCCCGGAAGCGAACGAACCGCCGTCCTCGTGCGCGGGCCTCACCGCGAACGCGTCCTGGTACAGCTACCGCGCGCCGAGCAACCAGCGAGTGGCGATCGAACTCGCCGCGGAAGGCGCCCTCGAAGCGGCGGTGGACGTCTACCGCGTCGTGCGCTCGCAGCTCGTGCCCGTCGCCTGTCACCGCACGGGCGCGCGCGGCAAGGCTTCGCTGAGCTTCCAGGCGTCCGAAAACGACACCTACGAGATCCGCGTCGCGGCGACCGCGGGCTCGCAGAACGCGGGCTTCCAGCTCGAGGTCTTCCTGCCCACCCCCGAAGTGCACCCGCCGGGCGCGCGGCTGCCCGCGAACGGCGCAAGCGGGCTCGTCGACCGCATCCAGAACGTCAACGCGGCGTACTCCGTGGTCCTGCACCAGGGCGTGAGCTACCTCATCAACCTCGCCAACGAGACCTCCGGCGCGTGCGTGAGCGCCGCGCTCTTCCCGCCCGGGACGAAGTCCTTCGAAGGGTCCTCGCCACTGTTCCGCATTCGCTGCAGCGGCTACCGGCTGTTCACGCCGCGCCCCGGCGAAGGCGGCCTCTACAGCATCGAGATCACGCCCCGCCAGTCCTATGAGGGGGTGCAGCACTTCCACGTGCAGGTGATCCGCGCGGGCCCCGCCGAAACGGCTCCGGGGGTGCTGCTCCCGAACTACGCGACCGCGCGCGGTCGCCTCGACAGCCGCGATGGTGCGGTGGTGAGGCTCTACCGGGTGCAGGTGCACTCGCACTCGAACCTCAAGCTCGAGCTACGCGCGGCGGCCTCCGCGCAGTTCAACCTCCAGCTGCGCGAACAGAACGGCCACGTGATCGAATGTCAATGCAACGGCAGCGGGTCGCAGACGATCGTGCGCAGGCTCTTCCCCGGTCGCTACTACGCGGTCGTCTCGACGCGCGGGCCGACCACCGGCAACTACTCGCTCTTCCGCGAGTCGCGCACGATCACGAAGACGAGCATCTTCTTCTCACCGCTCGGCGCACACCCGGGACAGACGGTGTCGATCAACGTGCACGTCTCGGCGCGCGCCTCGGGACCGGTGACCGTGGAGATGGAACGCTTCGACCCTGTCTTCGGCTGGCAGTTCTACCGTCAGATACAGGCGTCCGTGAGCGAAGGCGCCGCGCAGATCCCCTTCACCCCGCCGACGGTCGGGGAATGGCGAGCGGATGCCTCCTACCACGGCTCGCGCACGGCGAGCCCGAGCGGCATCGGCTTCACCTACCTGCCAGTCTCCTAGGTCCCCAAGGAGGCCAAAAAAACTCGCGCCGCGGCCCTTACCAGGCCGCGCTGCGCGCGCTACACTTAATGAAGTCATGAATCCCGACCGCCGTTTAGGAGTTTTGCCATGACCCTCTCCAGCGCCGAGCTTCTGCGCCAGGTCAAGAGCCAGATCGACGAGGTGGACCCCGCCGAGGTCAAAGAGCTGATCGACGAGGGCGTCACGATCGTCGACGTCCGCGGCAGCGAAGAGTTCGCGACGGGCCATCTCCCGGGCGCCAAGAGCGTCCCGCGAGGCCACCTCGAGTCGCGCATCGAGACCGCCGCCCCCGACCGCTCCTCGGAGCTCATCCTCTATTGCGCGTCCGGCAACCGCTCCGCGTATGCGGCGCGCACGCTCAAGGACGACCTCGGCTACGAGGACGTGCGCTCGATGATCGGCGGGATCACGCTCTGGAAGGACCGCGGCTACGAGGTCGAGGTTCCGCGTGCGCTGAGCGCCGAACAGCGCGATCGCTACTCGCGCCACCTCCTCATTCCGGAGATCGGGGCGGAGGGCCAGCAGAAGCTCCTCGACGCGAAGGTGCTGCTGCTCGGCGCGGGCGGGCTCGGCTCGCCGACCTCGCTCTACCTCGCGGCGGCGGGCGTCGGCACGCTCGGGATCGTCGACGACGACGCGGTCGACCTCTCGAACCTCCAGCGGCAGGTGATCCACGACACGCACCGCATCGGCGTCCCGAAGGTCGATTCCGCGGAGGAATCGATCAAGGCGCTCAACCCCGACGTGAAGGTCGTGAAGTACCCCGTGCGCCTCGACGCGTCGAACATCATGGAGATCATCGAGGGCTACGACGTGATCGTCGACGGCGTCGACAACTTCCCCACGCGCTACCTCCTCAACGACGCGAGCGTGCGCCTGCAGATCCCCGTGGTCTCGGCGGCGATCCTCGGCTTCGAGGGCCAGCTCTCGGTATTCAAGCCCTACGAGGGCCCCTGCTACCGCTGCCTCTTCCGCGAGCCGCCACCGGCTGAGCTCGCTCCCTCGTGCGGCGCGAACGGCGTCCTCGGCGTGCTGCCGGGAACGATGGGCCTGCTCCAGGCGACCGAGGTCGTGAAGCTCATCGTGGGCATCGGCGAGCCCGTCATCGGGCGCGTCCTGCTCTACGACGCGCTCGCGGCGACGCTGCACGAGGTGAAGGTCCGTCGGGACCCGGAGTGCCCGATCTGCTCGCGCGACCCGCATGAGATCGCCGACGAGGAGATGGGGGTCTTCCCCGATTACGAGGCCTTCTGCGCGGCGGCCGGGTAGCCTCCGCGCATGGCGACGATCAAGATCCCTCCTGTGCTCCGCCCCGCGGTGGGCGGAGAGAAGGAAGTGAGCGCCCCCGGCGGCTCCGTAGGCGAGGTGCTCCAGGAGTTCGTGAGCGCTCACCCGGGGACGGAGGACCAGCTCTTCTCCTCGGAAGGCGAGCTCAACCGCTATGTCAACGTGTACCTCAACGACGAGGACGTGCGCGTCCTCGACGGGCTCGAGACGACGGTCGCCGAGCAGGACACGCTCGTGATCCTGCCCGCGATGGCCGGCGGCCGCTAGCTCCAGACAACCACCTGATCCTCGGCCCGCGGTAGCCGGTCGGACCGGCGTTTGAGGATGGCCGATGCGGCAGGTTCGTCGTGCTCGCCGGGACCGCGACAAATCCCGTTGCGTTGTCCGCTTACTTGACACGGAGGGCACATCATGTAAACTGGCGGATCGCATGAGGTCGATGCGCGCATGAGCACGAGCGGCGCTGGTAACGAAGCCGCAGTCGCCGGCCAGCGAGAGCTCGCCGACGCGCAGGGGCTGCCCGCTTGGGGCGAGGAGCCCGCGGAGCTCGAGTGGAGCGACCCGAAGCGCTATGGGTGGCTCGTTGGGCTCGTCGTGCCGCTGCTTCCGTTCATCGCGTGGGGTCTCGTGAGCGCGACGGGGCTCGGCGTCTTCTGGTTCACGGGACCGCTCGTCATCTTCGGCCTGTTTCCGCTCTTTGACCTCTGGCGCGGCCTGGACCCCTCGAACCCGCCGCGGGAGGTCATCAAGGCGCTCGAAGAGGACCGCTACTACCGCCGCTGCACCTACGCCTTCATCCCGCTCCAGTACGCGGGCCTCGTCCTCGCCTGCTGGCTGTGGTCCAGCGGCGAACTCTCGACGCTCGATGACATCGGGCTCGCGCTGACGGTCGCGATGGTGAGCGGCGTCGCGATCAACACCGCGCACGAGCTCGGCCACAAGCGCGATCAGCTCGAGCGCTGGCTCTCGAAGGTGGCGCTCGCGCAGAGCGCCTACGGGCACTTCTACATCGAGCACAACCGCGGCCATCACGTGCGCGTCGCGACGCCCGAGGATCCCGCAAGCGCGCGGCTCGGCGAGAGCTTCTGGGAGTTCCTCCCGCGCACCGTCGTCGGCAGCCTGCAATCGGCGTGGGGGCTCGAGCGCCTGCGGCTTTCGCGACTCGGCAAGCGGCCGTGGACGCTTCGCAACGACATCCTCAGCGCGTGGGCGATGACGCTCGTGCTCGCGATCGTGCTGACGGCGATCTTCGGCACGTCGGTCCTCCCATACCTCGTCTTGCAGGCGGTCGTCGGCTTCTCGCTGCTCGAGATCGTCAACTACCTCGAGCACTACGGCCTGCTGCGCCAGCGCCGCGAGGACGGCCGCTACGAGCGCACGCGCCCGGAGCACAGCTGGAACAGCAACAACATCGCCTCGAACGTCGCCCTCTATCACCTGCAGCGCCACTCCGACCACCACGCGAACCCCACGCGCCGCTACCAGGCGCTTCGCCACGTCGAGGAGGCGCCGCAGCTGCCGAGCGGCTACGCGGGCATGATCCTGATCGCGCTCTGCCCACCGCTGTGGCGCCGCGTGATGGACCATCGAGTGCTCGCGCACTACCGCGGCGACGTCGATCGCGCGAACATCCACCCGCGCAAGCGGCGGCGCATCCGCGCACGTTACGGCGCCGCGACGGCGCCCCTGCGCTAGGGCGCTCGCGGCGATGGCAAGCTACCGCTGCCCCGTCTGCGAACACGTCTACGACGAGGAGCAGGGCGACCCGCGCGAGGGCTTCCCCGCGGGCACGCCCTGGAGCGAGGTTCCCGACGATTGGGCCTGCCCGGACTGCGGCGTGCGCGATAAGGTCGATTTCGAGCCGCAAGAGTGAGCACGGCGCTCTCGCCGATCCACGCGTCGCGGCGCGAAGGGGTCATGCCGCCGACATCCGCACGCTCGCCGTATCCGATCGCCGCGCGCGAACTGCTGCGCGATTCCCTGCTCGACGCCGCGCTCGAGGAGCTCCGCGCGCGGCCGTGGTCGGAGGTCACGATGGCGGACGTCGCGCGCGCGGCCGGCGTGAGCAGGCAGACCCTCTACAAGGAGTTCGGCTCGCGCGACGAGTTCGCGAGCGCGCTCACGCTGCGCGAGGCCGACCGCTTCCTGATTGCCGTCGAGGACACCGTGCGCGCCCACCTCGACGATCCCACCGCGGCGCTCGCCGCGGCGTTCGGGCTCTTCCTCACGACCGCCGCCGAGAACCCGCTCGTGCTCGCCGTCTTTCGCGGCGGCGGCGAGGAGTTCCTCGAGCTCGTCACGATCCGCGGCAAGCCGCTCGTCGAGCACGCGGTCGACCGCCTCGCGGCCGTCATGCGAAGCGGCTGGGCGCAGGCCGACGCGCAGGGGTGCGAGCTGCTGAGCGAATGCCTCGTACGGCTCGCGATCAGCTACATCGCCCTGCCGCGGGACCCCACGAGCGTCACCGCGGACTCGATCGCGGCCCTCTTCGGCCCCTACATCGAGAGCCTCATAAAGCCCTGAAATAGGGCGCCTGCAGCAGGCGAGCGAGCCCGTGGACTGCCCTGCGCGTGTGGTTACTTGCATATAAATTTATATATGGGTAACATCGCGCGGGATGACGCGACTGGCAAAGCGGCGCGACCGCCGGAGGCACGGCCCTCGGGCTCGGCTGCCGAGGGTCGAGCGCGAGCAGCAGATGCTCACCGCGGCGCGCGAGCTCTTCGCGGAGCGCGGCTACTCCGCGGTCACGATGGACGACGTCGCGGCCGCCGCGGGCATCACGAAGCCGCTGCTCTACAACTACTTCGGCAACAAGGAGCGCCTCTATCTGGCCTGCATGCAGCCGGCGGGGGAGGCGCTTGTCGCGACCGTCGTGCGCGCGGTTGCGGGCACGACGAACGCCGCGGAGGCGCTCGACGCGGGCCTGCGCTCGTTCTTCGCCTTCCTCGCGGAGGACCGCGCCGCTTGGCGCGTGCTCTTCGATGAGACGTTGCCACGCGGCGGCGAGGTGGCGGAGCGCATCGGCGAGTACCGCGAGCGCATTCACGCAGCTCGTCGGCGAGACGCTCCTCGCCCAGCTTCCGGAGTCCCGCAGGGCGAAGGCGAGCATCGAGGTGAGTGCGATCTCGATCGCCGTGCTGGGTGCCGCCGAGGCGCTCGGCCGCTGGTGGCTTCGGACCGACGCGACCTCCGCGGACGTGGCCGCGCAGATGCTCATCGACACGCTCGGGCCGGGTCTGCGCGCGCGCGGCGCGCGCGGTGGCGCGGCGCTGCCCGCGCATAGGACGGAGGAGGCCGCGTAATGGCAGGCACGAAGACACGCGACGTGGCGGTGGTGGGCGGCGTTCGCATCCCCTTCGCGCGCTCGAACGGCGCCTACGCGGATGCGACCAACCAGGACATGCTCACCGCGGCCCTCAACGCGCTCGTGGAGCGCTTCGACCTCGCCGACGAGCGACTCGGCGAGGTCGTCGCGGGCGCGGTCCTCAAGCATCCGCGCGATCATGGGCTCACGCGGGAGTCCGTCCTGGGGACGAAGCTCGCGCCGGAGACGCCCGCCTACGACGTGCAGCAGGCCTGCGGCACCGGCCTCGAGGCCGCGATCCTCGTTGCCAACAAGATCGCCCTCGGCCAGATCGACGCAGGCGTCGCAGCCGGTGTCGACACCACCTCCGACGCGCCCATCACCTTGAGCGACGAGCTGCGCTCGGTGCTGGTGCGCGCGAACGCCGCGAAGGGGCTCAAGGCGCGCCTGAAGGAGCTCACCCGCGTGCGTCCCGGACACGTCGTCCCCGAGCCCCCACGCAACGAGGAGCCGCGCACGGGTCTCTCGATGGGCGAGCACTGCGCGATCATGGCGCGCGAATGGGACATCGGCCGCGACGAGCAGGACGCGCTCGCGCTGAGCAGCCACCGCAACCTCGCGGCCGCCTATGAGAACGGCTTCCTCGACGACCTCGTGCGGCCCTATCGCGGGCTCGAGCGCGACCAGAACCTGCGTCCCGACGCGAGCCTCGAGCGGCTCGCGAAGCTCCGTCCCGTGTTCGGCGGCGCCGAGGGGACGCTGACGCCGGGCAACTCGACGCCGCTCTCCGATGGCGCCTCCGCCGTCCTGCTCGCGAGCGAGCAATGGGCGCGCGAGCGCGGGCTGCCGGTGCTCGCCTACATCACGCAGGCGCAGACGGCGGCGGTCGACCACGTCACGAAGGGCGAGGGCCTGTTGATGGCGCCGGCGTACGCGATGCCGCGGATGCTCGACCGCGCGGGGCTTCGCCTGCAGGACTTCGATCTCTACGAGGTACACGAGGCCTTCGCCGCGCAGGTGCTCTGCACGCTGAAGGCATGGGAAGACGAGCGCTTCTGCAGCGAGCGCCTCGGCCGCGCCGAGCCGCTCGGAACGATCGACCGCGAGCGCCTCAACGTCAAGGGCGGCTCGCTCGCGGCGGGCCATCCCTTCGCCGCCACCGGCGGGCGCCTCGTCGCGGGGCTCGCGAAGGCACTCGACGAACGTGGCGGCGGACGCGGCGTGATCTCCGTGTGTGCGGCCGGCGGTCAGGGAGTCGTGGCGATTCTGGAGCGATGAAAGGAGCACGATGAACGCGACGCAAACAAGATCACCGGAGGTCGAGAGCACGGCCACCTGGGGCGCGGCGCCCGCGCAAGGCGGAAGCGACGCCTACGGAAGGCTCATGAGGACGCCGATCGTCGGCAAGCTCGCCAAGCGGGCAGGGCTGCCGCGACCGGTTTCGATCGCGCGCTACCGGCCGGGTGCGCCCGTGATCGACGGCGAGGTGCTGCTCGGGGCCGCCGGCGGAGCGCGCCTCGCGGCCTCCGTCGCGCGCTGCCTCACGCTGGCCGGCGCCGCGATCGCGACCGGGGATGAGACCTCCGAGGCGCCGTCCGAGCGCTACAAGGCGCTCGTCTTCGACGCGAGCGGCGTCGCCGCCTCGGGCGAGCTCGTCGCGCTGCAGCGCTTCTTTCATCCGGTGCTCGGGTCGCTCGCGCGCAACGGGCGTGTGGTCGTCCTCGGCACGCGGCCGGAGCAGACCTCCACGGCGCGCGAATACACCGCACAGCGAGCGCTCGAGGGCTTCGTGCGCGCGCTCGGCAAGGAGGTCGGGCGCCGCGGCGCGACGGCACAGCTCGTATACGTCGGAACGGGCGCCCAAGACGCGCTCGACTCGACGCTTCGCTTTCTGCTCTCGCCCCGCAGCGCGTACGTGTCGGGTCAGGTGATCAGGCTGAGCGCTCCCGCAAGCGCAGGCGCGGCGGCGCTCGCGAGCCTCGACTGGACCGCTCCGCTCGCGGGCAAGGCCGCGCTCGTCACGGGCGCGGCGCGCGGCATCGGCGCGGCGATCGCCGAAGTCCTCGCACGCGACGGCGCGCGCGTCGTGGGGCTCGACGTCGCCGCGGCGCGCGAGGACCTGCGCGCGCTCATGGGACGCCTCGGCGGCGAGGCGCTCGAGCTCGACATCACCGCGGCGCAAGCACCCGCCCAGATCGCCGATCACTTCGGCGACGGCCTCGACGTGCTCGTGCACAACGCGGGTGTCACGCGCGACCGCACGCTCGCGAAGATGGACGAGGAGCGCTGGAGCACGCTGCTCGAGATCAACCTCTCGAGCGAGGAGCGGATCAACGACGAGCTGCTCTCGCGGCGCACGCTGCGGCCCAACGGGCGCATCGTGTGCGTGTCCTCGATCGCGGGCATCGCGGGCAACGCGGGCCAGACGAACTACTCGACCGCGAAGGCGGGGGTGATCGGGATGGTGGAAGCGCTCGCACCCGCGCTCGCCGCCGAGCACGATGCGACGATCAACGCGGTCGCGCCCGGCTTCATCGAGACGAAGATGACGGCGGCGATGCCCTTCGGCGTGCGCGAGGCGGGCAGGCGCATGAACAGCCTGCTCCAGGGTGGGCTGCCGGTCGATGTCGCCGAGACCGTCGCGTGGATGGCGAGCCCGGCATCGGCGTCGCTCAATGGGAACGTCGTGCGCGTTTGCGGGCAGAGCCTGCTGGGGGCGTGATGCCGACACGTGAGCTGCCACGCCCGCCGCACATCCTGCCGCTCTACCTGAGGACAGCCGCGTCCCTCGTGCCGGGCGCGCGCGTGCTCCCCGGAGTCCCCGGCCACGGCAAGTCGATCCCGCCGCTCGAGCTGACGCTTCGCGACGTGCCGATCGAGCGCGAGCGCCTCACGGCCTACCGCGCGGTCTGCGACTTCGCGCAGGGCCGCGACCTGGTGGCGCCCACATTCCCGCACATCCTCGCCTTCCCGCTGCACATGGCGCTGATGGCGGAGCCCGAGTTCCCGTTCTCCGCCGTGGGCCTCGTGCACGTCGAGAACGAGATCCGGCAGACGCGTCCGCTGCGCGTCGGCGAGCGGCTCGACTTCCTCGTGCAGGCAACGCCGTTCGAGCCCCACCCGCGCGGACGCACGTTCTCCCTCCTCACGACCGCGCGGGTGGGGGACGAGCTCGTGTGGAGCGAGCGCTCCACGATGCTGCGCCGGGGCGCGCCATGGGCCGGCGAGGGCGCACCCACGAACGCAGCCGAGGACGGCGGATCCGAGGAGGCGGCGACCGCGCTCTCACGACGAGTCCGGCGCTGCGCTCACGCGCTCGAAGATCGGCGTCCCGGGCGACATCGGGCGCCGTTACGGCGCCGTCTCGGGCGACCGCAACCCGATCCACATGCACGCCCTCGGTGGCAAGGCCTTCGGCTTCCCGCGCGCGATCGCGCACGGCATGTGGACGAAGGCCCGGTGCCTCGCCGCGCTCGAGGCCGAACTGCCCGACGCGCTGACCGTGAACGTGCGCTTCCGCCGCCCCGTGGTGATCCCGGCGAGCGCGAGCTTCGAGCGCGCGCGCCACGAGGGCACGATTCGCTTCATGCTCAGAAGCGAGTCGCGCGAGCAGCTTCACCTCGCGGGGAGCCTCCACGAGGGCGTCGCCGAGGGGCTCGCCGCCGCGAGCATGGAGCGTGTGCGATGAGCGTCGCCGAGCGTGGGCGCACCGCGGGGCTGCGCGCGCTCACACGGCTTGCGGGCTCGGACATCCTCGACCGCACGCGTATGCGCGGACGCGTCGAGCGCGCTCTCTACAGGGGCTCGAAGAACGGTTTCCGCGCGGCCGTCGCGGCGGGGCGGACGTTCAAGGCTGCGAGCAGGCTCACGGCCCCCGCGCGTCAGGGAAAGGCACAGGGACGCGGGCTCTTCGACCTCACCCCGGACGACGAGCAGACGATGCTCTGCGAGGCGATCCGCGACTTCGCAAGCGCCGCCGTTCGCCCCGCGGCGATGGATGCTGACGCGGCCACGCAGGCGCCGGCGGAGCTCCTCGAGCAGGCGGCGGAGCTCGGCCTCGGCATGCTCGGCATACCCGAAGAGCTCGGCGGGGTGATGGCGGAGCGCTCGGCCGTCACCGCCGTGCTCGCCGCGGAAGCGCTGGCCCACGGCGACATGGGGATCGCGTTCGCCGCGCTCGCGCCGGCCGCGGTGGCGAGCGCGATCGGCCTCTGGGGCGACGCCGCCCAGCAGACGACCTACCTCCCCGCGTTCGCGGGCGAGAGCGCACCGGCCGCGGCGCTGGCGCTGCTCGAGCCGCGCGCCGCATTTGACCCCCTCACGCTGGCGACGAAGGCGCGCCGCGACGGCGAGGACTGGCTGATCAACGGCACGAAGTCGCTGGTGCCCCGCGCCGCCAGCTGCGAGCTGTTCGTGATCGCCGCCGACACCGCCGAGCGCGGTCCGTGCCTGTTCGTCGTCGAGGCGGGCGCGCACGGGCTCTCGCGCGAGGCTGAGCCGGCGATGGGACTGCGCGCCGCGAGCACCTCGCGGCTGATCCTCGAGGACCTCCGCGTTCCCGCGACATCGATGCTCGGCGACGGCGACTCGGGCGCCTACGCCGAATGCGTGCAGCGCGCTCGTATCGCCTGGTCGGCGCTCGCGAATGGCACGGCGAAGGCGGTCCTCGACTACGTCACCCCCTACGTCAAGGAGCGCGAGGCCTTCGGCGAACCGATCGCCAACCGCCAGGCGGTCGCCTTCTGCGTCGCGGACATGGCGATCGAGCTCGAAGGCATGCGCCTGACGACCTGGCGCGCCGCGAGCCGAGCCGACCAGGGCAAGGAGTTCGCCCGCGAGACCGCGCTCGCGCGTTCGCTGTGCTCGCGCAACGGCATGAAGATCGGCACCGACGGCGTACAACTGCTCGGCGGCCACGGATACGTCAAGGACCACCCCGTGGAGCGCTGGTATCGCGACCTGCGCGCCGCGGGAATCATGGAGGGCGCGCTGCTCGTCTAGGAGAGGCAGATGATCAATCTCGAGACACCCAGGAAGCTCGCGCCACTTGCGGCGCAGGCGAACGAGGTCGCGAAGTCGGTCTTCCGGCCGATCTCGCGCAAGTACGACCGCGCGGAGCACGAGTACCCGAAGGAGCTCGACATGCTCGCCGCGCTGATGGACGGCATGGAAGCGAGCGGCGAGATGTCAGGCGCCGGCGCGTCCGGCGTGCGGCGCGACGGCGAGGGCCGCGAGCAGGGCAACCGCAACGGCTCGAACATGGCGACCGTCCTCGGCATCATCGAGCTCTGCTACGGCGACGTCGGGTTGCTGCTCTCGATGCCGCGCCAGGGGCTTGGCAACTCCGCGATCGCGTCCGTCGCGAACGCCGAACAGAGCGAGCGCTTCGACGGCATGTGGGCCGCGATGGCGATCACCGAGCCGGCCGCGGGCTCGGACTCCGCCGCGATCCGCACGACCGCCGTCCTCGACGGCGACGAGTACGTCCTCAACGGCGAGAAGATCTTTGTCACGTCGGGGTCGCGCGCCGAGCTCATCGTCGTCTGGGCGACACTCGATCCGAGCATGGGCAGGGCGGCGATCAAGTCGTTCGTGGTGCCCCGCGACGCGCCCGGGATGATCCTCGAGCGCCTCGAGCACAAGCTCGGCATCCGCGCCTCGGACACGGCGAACTTCCGGCTCGAGAACTGCCGTATACCGAAGGAGAACCTCCTCGGCAGCCCCGACATAAACGCGGGCGAGGGCTTCGCGGGCGTGATGCAGACGTTCGACAACACGCGCCCGCTCGTTGCCGCGATGGCGGTCGGCCTCGCGCGCGCATGCCTCGAGGAGACGCAGGCCTGCCTCGAGGCGGCGGGCATCGCCGTGGATCACAAACGGCCCGCGAATGCCCAGCACGCCGCGGCGGCGGAGCTGCTCTCGCTCGAAGCCGACTACGAGGCCGCGCGGCTGCTCACGATGCAGGCGGCGTGGATGGCCGACAACGCGAAGCCGAACTCGCTGCAGGCATCGATGGCGAAGGCGAAGGCCGGCCGCACCTGCGTCGACGTCTCGCTCTCGTGCGTCGAGCTCTGCGGCAGCTTGGGCTACGGCGAGGGCTCGCTGCTCGAGAAGTGGGCTCGCGACTCCAAGATCCTCGACATCTTCGAGGGCACGCAGCAGATCCAGCTGCTGATCGTCGCCCGGCGCTACTGGGCAAGACGTCGGCGGAACTGCGTTAGCGATCTGCGGCGCCCGCCGCTGCTCGGCGCCTGGCGCGTCAGTTATGGCGGATTCGACGTACGCCTTGAGGCTCAGATTGCGAACCGAGTCGAGCCGGCTTGTGGCTCGAGCAGCTTAGCCTGACGCTTCCGCTCGACAGCACGCCCGCCCCCTGAAGGCTGAACTCGACCTGCGCAGGATCGAAATCAAGCGTCACGCTCTGCAGGCTCGTCGGCCCACCGTCACCGCGCACGTTATCGGCGAGGTCACGCCGCGCACCGTCGCGAGCCCGTTGGCCGTCACGGCGTACTGGCCGACCGGCGCGATCAGGCTGAGGCTCCGAGTTCCCTTCCGCCGCCGCTCGGCGCGATGTAGACGTGCTTCATGTCCGCCGTGGCTGTCGGCCCAGTGGGCCCGGTGCCCCCGGTCGGGCCCTCGACGCCCGTCGCGCCAGGCGGTCCCGTAGCGCCGGTCGCACCAGTCGCCCCCGTGACACCGGTCGGGCCAGAGGGTCCCTCGGCTCCGCTCGCGCCCGTGGACCCCGTGGGGCCAGTCGCTCCCGTCGCGCCCTCGGGGCCGGTCGGACCCGTGGGACCGGATTCTTCGGAGGGCTGTCCGCCGCCGGCCGGATAGGTGATCCGAATCGTCGGTGCGCTGCCGGCTGGCGCGATTGTCGCGGTGCCGCCGGGTGGTACCAGTGAAGATCCTCCGCCACCGCCAGCGCCGCCCTCCTTGCACCCGCCGCCACCGCCACCACCACCGAAGTAACCCCCGCCGCCACCGGCGCCGGGCGTCTCGCGTTCCCCAAGCCCCGTGCCCCCTTCGCCGCCGTTGCCGCGTTCGCCTTCGGTACCGCCTCCGCATTCGCCGGCGCCGCCGGCGCCGCCGGCCTTACGGGTGGCGCCACCCCCTCCAAAGTTCAGTTCGGGAGTCAGGCCGAGTTCGTAGCCGACCTGGAATTTCCCGCCTGATTCCGCCGCGCCGTACGTCCCCGCGTTGCCCCCGTGCTGGTCGTTGTCAACGTAGGAGCTGTCCCCCTTGCCGCCGCCTCCCCCGGCCACGATCAGGCGGGTGTCCGGGGCGAGGCCGTCCTTGCGCGGAGCGCGGCGTATGTCGGAGGCGCCGCCACCCGGAGTAACGCCTGCTCCTCCTCCGTTGAAGCCCCCCGGTTCGTAGCCGCTGAATCCAGACTCCCCGTTGCCACCCACCTCGACGTAGAGCGTTTCGCCGGGCGTGACGCTCAGGTTGCCTGTCACTTCCGCGGCGGCGCCGGCTTCCTGGACCAGGCCCCGCCAGCCGCCATGCCCGCCCACAGCACGAGCGTAGATCCCAAAGACGCCTTCCGGCACGACAAAGGTCATCTCGGAGCCGGTGCTGCTGTATTGCACTTCGAGCTGTTCGTTCGGCCTGCGCCGAGCTCTCACCGAGAGCACAAACGCGCCCAGGAGCACGGGCGATCACTGACAGAACATCCACTCGCTTGCAGTGGCGCTCGACGAATCTCTTTCCTGTCGGTCGAGCTCAAGCGCATCGCGCATCGTGTAGCTCGACGGTTCATACTGGTGTTGCTCACTACACGCGAGCACATCAACCTCCCTCACACTATATTTTAACGTGCCGCATATCGTTAACCTCCGTGTGCGTTCGGCCGATGCTTCTCGTTCATCCGCCAGCGCGCCTCGCTGGTCCGCAGACTCTTGGTCTGCCGGCATTGCGACACCGAGGCCGTACGTCTCCTATTGAGGTGCTGTGGAAGCCGGCCGACCTACTCTTTCAAACCATTCGGCATGCCCCAGCACTTCATTGCATGCATCGAACCAACTTTTTGATGCCGCCGTCCTTGCTCTATAGCTACCACCATCACCTGCGTACGATCCTCTACGCGTCTCAGAGATGATCTGACGTCTTCTACGGCGTCTATCGCGCCGACGGCCCCCGTCCGCGTTGCCCGCGGGATGTCACTCCTGCTCTCGGTTCGCGTCACGGATCGTCCTCACGCGGATCGAGCGCTGCCCGCTGCTCTTCACGTTCTCGGTTCGCAGCCACGGGCGGCCGCCGCTCGAGCTTGCCGATTCCTTCTCCGTCACCAGTACGCTCTGGCGGACCTGTTCACCGGTGTCCTTTCGCTCTGCGCACGCGGGGTTTGCTCAGGTCTGCGTGATCGCGTCGACGGCACCAAGATTCACGCCAACTCCTCTCATCACTCCAACCTCTACTATCAACGCCTCTCCTAAGCGATCTTCAACGAAGCCCAGCTTATCTACTCCAGAGGACGAGCTCTACGATGCCGCGGCGATAGCTGCCCGAGCAGCTTCTCACCGCTGAGGTTCGCCGCGCCACACTGAAAGCGGCCAAGGCTAAGCTCGAGCGCTCGCGCCAGCTAGGCCGGCAGCTTCACGTAGACGTGCGAGCCCACGAGGCGGGCGCTCGTCCTTGCTGTCCGCGCGACCGTCCCAACAGCCGCCAGAGAGCTTGAAGCGTCCCATCGGTGGTCGAGCATCTTCGGCTGCACCCCTAGCCTATCCCGCGCTCACGGCGAAGTCGACTCTTCGAATCCGAGCGTCGCCTTGCGCCAAGACCTACTCGTCCAACAAACAAGCTAACCACACCTATGAGCACTATCGCGCGCTAGGGCGCATGAAGGACGTCGCGCGCTTCGGCGGCCCGCCGAAACCTTATCCTGCCCCCGCAGGAGCCCAGCGGAAAGATCAACCCACCGATCCTCACTCTCACAACTTGCAGACGCGAGAGGCTGCGTGCAGGCTACAACGCCCAGGCGTCGTCAACGAGCATCAATCGTCCTAGCTGCCTATATCTCATCCGCTCGCCAGACTTCGGG
This sequence comes from uncultured bacterium, assembly GCA_963738355.1. Lineage (GTDB taxonomy): Bacteria > Actinomycetota > Thermoleophilia > Solirubrobacterales > Solirubrobacteraceae > Palsa-744. The sequence goes on along the minus strand of CAVTWF010000007.1, from coordinate 190,088 downwards.
CATCTCCACGCGATCGTGCACGCCCCGGTCAGAGCTCGCGAAGATCCGCATCGCCGAGCATCCCAAGGTCATGCTCGCCACGCCGCTACTGGCACCAGACACAATGCAGAAGTCGTCCCGCGGATCAGGTGCTGTTCCTCCCGCGCCGCCGGCGCAAGATCGCAAACCTCGCATGCGGGGGCTTCTTCGGTCTGCGTCGCGTGCTCGCGAGGCGCCGCGATAGAATACGCCGCCGTTGCTGCCCGCTGTGAGGTGAGGTTCAGCCGCAAGATCGACCGCTTCCTCCGACGAGACGCACCGCCCTGCCCCTGGCTTAGCTGCTGCCATCTTCTGGAGCAGCGCGACGAGGTCCGGCGGCGGTTGCGGCGCGGGCCTGGAGCGGGCCTGCGGGCGCCGCGGCGCTCGCAGGCGCCGAGGAGCCGGAGGAGCCGGAGGCCAACGGCCACGCCGCGAGCACGACCGTCGATATGAGTACGCAAGCACACCGCATCGTCAAGCTATATTTCGTGAAGTATGGCGGTGGAGCGCTTGCGCAACAAGCCGTGCGGGGGTCGCTACGGCGACATCGTGCAGTCGATCGGCAACACGCCGCTCGTCGAGCTGCCGGGACTCTCGCCGAAGCCGAGCGTTCGCCTGTGGGCGAAGCTCGAGTGCCGCAACCCGACGGGCTCCGTCAAGGACCGCATCGCGCGGGCGCTGATCGAGGACGCGGAGGAGCGCGGCGCGCTGGAACCCGGCCAGGAGATCCTCGAACCGACCTCCGGCAACACGGGCATATCGCTCGCGATGATCTCCGCGCGCAAGGGGTACTCGCTGACCGTCGTGATGCCCGAGAACGTCACTCCGGAGCGCACGCAGCTGCTCGAGATGTACGGGGCGAAGATCGTCTACTCCGAGGGCCCGAAGGGATCCAACGGCGCGGTCGAGAAGGCGCTCGAGATGGCGGAGCAGGACCCGCGCTGGTACATGCCCTACCAGTACGGCAACCAGGCCAATCCGGCGGCGCACTACAACGGCACGGCGGTCGAGATCCTCGAGGCGCTCGACGACGTCGCCGCGTTCGTCGCGGGTCTGGGGACGGGTGGCACGCTGATGGGCTGCGGCCGGCGTCTGAAAGAGACCTTCGCCGACGCGGTGAAGATCGTCGCCGCGGAGCCGATGCCCGGTGAGCCCGTGCAGGGATTGCGCTCGCTCGACGAGGGGTTCATCCCGCCGATCATCGACCTCTCCCTGCTCGACCGCAAGATCTTCGTGACGAACGAAGACGCGATCCTCTTCACGCGCAAGCTCCTGGCCGAGGAAGGGCTGTTCGTGGGCCCCTCCTCCGGTGCGGTCGCACGCGTGGCCGTGCGGATCGCGGACGAGCTCGACGAGGGCAACGTCGTCTTCCTCGTCGCCGACGACGGATGGAAGTACCTCTCGAGCGGCATCTACACGCGCCCGATGGAGGAGCTCACGGACGTCGACGCCACCGTCTGGTGGTAGAGCCCCGGCTCCGTTCACGAACCCGCTGCGATGAGGATCGCTCCCACGCTGCTCGAGGAGATCGTGCGGCACGCAAACGAGGAGGCGCCCAACGAGTGCTGTGGCGTCGTCGCGGCGCGCCCCGGCACCCCCGTCGAAGCGGTCGCGGTGCACCGTGCGCGGAACACCGCCGCGAGCCCGCTGCGCTTCGAGATCGACGCGCGAGAAGTGCTCGCGCTCACGCAGGAGATCGAGCGCGAGGGACTGGAGCTGCGGGCGATCTACCATTCGCACACGCGCACGGCGCCCTACCCCTCGCAGACAGACGTCAACTTCGCCGCGAACTGGCCCGGCGTCGAGTGGATCATCGTGGGCCTCAACGGCGGCGGGCCCGAGGTGCGCTCATATCTGATCGAGGAGGGGAGGATCAGCGAGGTGTCGCTCGACGACGCCGACGCCTGACCCGCCATTGACCAGGAGCGTTGAGAACGAGCTGGTCTGCCCGAGCTGCCGGCGCGCGTATGCGCCGGATGAGCGCTTCTGCGCCGATTGCGGCGTGCCGCTCGTCTATCCGGCGGCGCTCGAAGGCGCCACGGGCGCGCCCGTGAGCGAACTGCGCAGGCAGGCGCGGAAGGTGAAGCCCGCCTACACCGGCGGCCGGCTCGTGCGCGTCGTGGGGGCGCGCACCCAGCCCGAGGCCGAGCTGATCCAGGGGCTGCTGCTCGAGGCGGGCGTGCCCAGCCTGCTGCAGCGATCATCCGGCGTCGGCGTGCGCTACATGCCCGGCCCGTGCGACGTGATGGTGCCCGAGGCAGGGTTGCAGGCGGCGCGCGAAGTCCTGCTGCAGACCGATCTAAGCGAGGAGCGCTAGACGAGGACCGGCTGGCCGGCCTCGCGGGTGATCGACTCGATCTCCTCGGCCGCGCGCTCGAACTCGCTGTCGGAGAGCACGGGCGTGCCCTCGAATGGCAGTTCGCGCTGGATCTCGCACCACGAGCGGCACATGCCGTGCTCGTCCTTCACCTTCACCGTCACCGGGCGCGGGATGCGGTATGTGCGGAGCAGCAGCACGTGCAGCGGATGGCGCCGCTTCCAGGCGAGGCGCTTCTCCGCGTAGTCCGTCGTCCACACGTAGAAGGGCGAGAGCGCGTCGACGCAGCGACCGTCGGTGATCGTGAAGTGGTCTGCCACCTCGGCCCACGCGCGGATGCGCACGCGATCGGGCTGCGGCACGTGCTCGCGGCGCGCGAGCATCGCGAGCGAAGGCTCGCCGTCGGTCCACACGCCCTCCTCGAGCGCGCGCTGGAGCTCGGGGCGGTGGGACTCGCGGACCAGGTCGTAGGACTGGTGGTCGAAGGTCGGATAGAGGAAGAAGCGGGAGTGCTCGAGGCGGAAGTGCTTGTCCGTCTCGCGGATGCCGCCCTTGCGCAATGTCACGAGTTGCTCGCCTTCTGCGAGCGCACGGACGGTCACCGCCCATTCTTTAAGAGCAATCGGCATATGCTGAGAGGGACTGAGGAGGAATCAAACGGCTACTGCTCCCGCCGCGCCGCCGAAATGGCGGATTTGGTCGCCGCGGGGGCGTTAACAATAGGGGATAGGCCGCAAAATCCCAAATGGCCTGCAAATTGCGGGCACAACGGCGCGGGCAGAGCGCGTCGTGCGGGCCGCTCGGTGGTACGGGTCGTGCGCCGCTCGCGGTTATAAGCTCAGCGCATGCTGCGAGCGGAGGCGACGCCGCGAGTCGGGTGGGACCGGACCCGCGTGGGATTGCTGGTCGCGGCGCTGTTCGCGGGGCTCGCGCTGATGCTCGCGAGCGTCCCCTCGGCGCACGCGTCCGGGCTTGCAGCGCTCGACCACGCTGGCGGCTCAGTGGAAGAGGCGCTCAAGGAGGAGGACGAAGCGAGCGGCCATACGCGTGCGAAGGCGCTCCCGCACCTCAAGGAGGCCGTCGAACTGCTCATCGATGCACGCGAAGACATCGAAGACGCCTTCGACTTCGGAGCGCTGGGCACCGTCGAAGCGAGCGCGATCGACAATCTCCTCAAGGAAGCGATCGCGCAGGACCGCGACGCCGAGGCTGCCGATCTCTCGGTCACCGAGCGCGACCGGCACATCAAGCGCGCGATCGAACTCAAGCAGGAGATCCTCACCCAGATCGGCACCGAGGAAGCCAAGCACTTCCTGAACCCCTTTACCGCGCCGCTCACGCCGCCGGGGGCGCCGCCGCCGTGGAAGCTCGGCAGCAGCCTGACGGGCACGCCCGCGCCGCTGCTCGGGGAGATCGAAGAGGACGCGGAGTTCTGGGGCGCCTTCTATGCAGCCGCCGCCGGCATCGGCGGCGTCGACCTCTCGCCGACGATCCCCGGCGACGGCTGGATCACCGGCGTCTACGTCAAGGGCAACGCCGTCTCGGGCGACATGCCCGGACCGGGTGGCAGCCAGCCCTTCCGCGTCGGCATCGAGCAACCGCAGACCAATGGGCAGCTGAAGGTGATCTCGACGTCGAACCCGCCGTTCGAGCTGCCCGGCACGAGCGGCCTCTACTACTTCTGGGTGGGGCCGCCCTACACGCAGTTCGCGATGCCCGTGATGAAGGGCGAGATCCTGAGCTTCGACACGCGTGGCGGCACGTGGTCGATCTTCTCCTCGATACCGGGGTCGAGCGTCGACTCCGCGGCGGGCACGGGCCTGCAACAGAACCCCGGCATGCTGTGGAGCCCGATCCCGCACCCCAATGTCGAGCTCGACGTGCAGTGGCTGATCGAGCCGCTGGTCCCGGTCCTCAAGCTGCAGAGCGCCTCGATGGAGTTGCGCAAGGCGATCAACCTCGACGACTCCGCCGAGAAGGCGCGTCGCAACGCGGGCAGGAACAAAGCTCTCGACGGCGCGCTCGGGATCGACAAGCTCGTGAGCGCCGCGATCAACGAAGGCGCGGGGCAGGGGGAGCTGAGCGCGCAGAGCGCCTCCATCCTCAGTGAGCTCATCACGATCGCTCAGGACAACAACGCGGAGGCGACGCACGCAGGCAAGGGCCGCCACGCGAAGGGCGAGCAGAAGCACGAGCTAGGGCTCGCGCTGTCGGACGAGCAGCTGGCCCTCAAAGACCTCGCCAGCGCCAAGAGCCTCGCCGAAAAGGTCGTCTAGAGCGACGCCTCGGCCGGAGGGCGCGTCCGGCCCAGGAGTGAAAGAGCCGGCCGACGGGGGTGGGTGGGGGGCCGCCGGCCGGCAACAAAAATGTTAGCTATCAACCTACCTGACTGCGGGCGGTCGCCCGAAGCCGCCGCCGCCGGGGGTCTCGATCCGCAGCCGCTCGCCCGCCGCCAGCGTCCCGGAGCTCTTCGCCGGAAGCTCGCGATCTTCCCCGTCGGCGGCCGCGAGCAGGTTGCGCCCGGGAGCGCCCGGGTCGCCGCCCTGGGCACCCGGCGGGCAGTGGCGGCGGCGCTCGGTGATCAATGAGTAGCTCATCTCGCTGAGCGCCTCGAGCTCGCGGATGACGCCCTCGCCGCCGCGATGCTCACCTGCGCCCCCGGAGCCGCGTCGCATCGCATAGCGCGTGACGCGCAGCGGGAAATCGCGCTCGAGCGCCTCGACCGGCGTGTTGAGCGTGTTGCTCATCGCGACGTGAACGCCGCTCGGCCCGTCAGCATCGGCGCAGGCACCCTGCCCGCCGCCGAGCGTCTCGTAGTAGGCGAAGCGCTCGTCGCCGAGCGTGAGGTTGTTCATCGTCCCCTGGCCGAGCGCGCGCCCGAATGCCGCGAGCACGAGGTCCGCGACCCGCGAGGAGGTCTCGACGTTGCCCGCCGCGACCGCCGCGCCCGGACGCGCGTTCAGCAGCGACCCGGTCGGCGCGCTCACGGAGATCGGCCTGTATGCGCCGGAGCACGGCGGGATGTCGGGATCGGTGAGCACCCGCACCGCGAAGTAGCACGCCGAGCGCGTGACCGCGAGCGGGCAGTTGAGGTTCCCCGCGTGCTGGGGAGCGCTGCCGCTGAAGTCCAGGCTCAGGCGCCCGTCCTCGATCGTCGCGGTGAGCGCGAGGTGGAGATCGCCCTCGGCGGCCTCGAGCACGTCCTCGGCGCGTCGCGGCCCCGACGGCGCCTTCTCGAGCTCGCGCAAGCTCGCGCGCGTGCGCCGCTCCGCATAGTCGAGGACCGCCCCGGTCGCCTCGCGAAGCGCCGTCGCTCCCACCCTGTGCGCGAGCTCGACGAGTCGGCGAGCGCCGACGCGGTTGGCCGCCAGCTGCGCTCGCAGGTCGGCCCTGCGCTCCGCGGGCTGGCGCATCTTGGAGACGATGCGTTCGAGCGCGGCGTCGTCGAGGACCTGCGGCGGGATCACGACGCCCTCCTCCTCGAGGCTGTGGCTGTCGGCCGGCATCGAGCCCGGCCAGCGGCCGCCCACGTCGGCGTGATGAGCGCGGCTCGCGGCGAAACCCAGCAGCAGCTCGCCGTCGAAGACGGGCGTTATGACGGTGATGTCGGGCAGGTGCGTCCCGCCGGCGAACGGGTCGTTGAGGATGTAGGAGCGCCCCTCGCGGTGCTTCTCGCCGAGGACCGCCGCGACGGCATCCGGCATCGCCCCGAGGTGGACGGGGATGTGCTCGGCCTGCATGACCATCTCGCCATCGGCGTCGAACAGCGCGGTCGATGCGTCGCGGCGCTCCTTGATGTTCGCCGAGTGCGCCGAGCGGATCAGAACTGCGCCCATCTCCTCGCACGCTGCACGCAGGGCGCCGCTGAGCACCTGGAGCTCGATCGGGTCGAGCGGCGCGGGTGATGCGGCACCGCGTCGCTGCGAGGAGGGCACGGGGCGCGCGAGGCTCACGGTGCCCTGCTCGTCGACGCGCGCGTCCCATCCCTCGGGCACCAGCAGCGTCGCCTCCGGCAGCGCGCACAGCGCGGGGCCGCGCAGCGTCGTGCCCGACGGGAGCTCTCCGAAGAGCCAGTCGACCTCGCGCGAGCGTCCGCCGATCACCGCGGTGGCACTGTGGCGGGCCGGCGTTTCCCCGACACGTGCGGCCGGCTCCGGGGTGGGCGACGCGCTCCAGGCCGAGGCGCGGATCGTGACGAGCTCGACGTCGGCGGCGTCCTCCCGGTAGCCGTAGCGCTCCTCGTGGGCCGCGGCGAAGGCGTCGACGAGGCGCTCGGGGTCGGCCGAATCTCCGATCTCGACGGGAAGCTCGAAGGACTGTCCTGCGTAGCGCAGCTCGTAGCGCACCCGGCTGCGCGTCGCCTGCCCGCCACGCGCTCCCAGCTCCTCGTGCGCCCTGGCGAGCAGCGAATCGCGCGCTTGTCCAATTCGCTCGGGGTTGAGCTCAGACCCCGCGAGCATCACCGACCGCGAGACGTCACGGCGCGCGGGCGCAGCCGCGAGGCCCAACGCCGAGAGGACGCCCGACGCGCGCGGGCAGAGGACACGCGTGATGCCGAGCTCCTCGGCCATCGCGGCGGCGTGCAGCGGGCCCGCGCCACCGAAGCCCATGAGCGCGAAGCCGCGCGGGTCGACCCCGCGCTGCACCGTCATGACACGGAGCGCACGCAGCATCTCTGCCTCCGCCACGCGCACGATCCCCTCCGCGCACGCGAGCACCTCGAGCCCGAGCGTCTGCGCGAGCAACGCAACGGCGCCCCACGCGGCGTCGCGGTCGAGCGCCACCGCGCCACCGAGCGGCGCGTCGACGGTCAGCCTGCCAAGGACGAGGTTGGCGTCCGTCACGGTCGGCTCATCGCCGCCGCGGCCATAGCACGCTGGTCCGGGCACGGCTCCCGCGGACTGCGGCCCGACGCGCAGCGCGCCACCCGGGTCGCGCCATGCGATCGAGCCTCCGCCCGCGCCGACGGTGTGGATGTCGAGGGCGGGCAGCGCGAAGGGCCGGCCTGCCACGGTGCGCTCGGCGGTCTCGCCCGCGGTCCCGCCATGGATCACGCAGACGTCACACGAGGTGCCGCCCATGTCGAAGCACAAGAGGTCGCGCTCGCCGGAGAGCGAAGCCAGCAGTGCCGCGCCGCCGACGCCCCCGGCGGGGCCGGAGAGCACTGTGAGCGCGGCATGGCTCGCCGCGCGCGCGGCGTCGGTGAGCCCGCCGGATGACTGCATCACCTCCGGCTCCGGCAGCCCCTTCGATCGCGCCGCTGTGCCGAGGCTGCGCAGGTAGCCGCCGACGAGCGGCGAGAGCGCGGCGTCCGCCTCCGTCGTCGCGGCGCGTTCGTACTCGCGGAAGGTGCCGACGAGCTCGTGCGAGAGGCTCAGGTGAACACCCGGCAGCCGTTCGGCGACCAGCTCACCGATCGCGCGCTCGTGCTCCGGGTACGCGAATGAGTGCAGCAGCACCACGGCGACCGCTTCGGGCTGCGCGCGCGCGAGCTCCTCGACGAGCGAGAGCGCGTCGTCGCGCTCGAGCGCCTGCAGGGCCCCACGCGGTCCCATCCGCTCCGTCGCGCCGAAGCGCCGACCGGGCGGCGCGAGCGGCTGTGGCCCCGCCTCGCAAAGGCGGTAGAGCTGCGGCCGCGCCTGCCTCCCGAGCTCGACGACGTCCGTGAAGCCGGTTGTGGCGACGAGCGCCGTGCGGGCGAATCGACCCTCGAGCAGCGCGTTGGTTGCGACGGTCATCCCGTGCGCGAAGCGCACGACGTCCGCCGCGCTCGCGCTCGCGCTCGCGAGAACCGCGTCGACTGCTTGGAGCACTCCCTCCGCGGGCTCCGCCGGCGTCGTCGGGACCTTCGCCGTGTGCAGCCTCGAGCCGTTGATGAGCACGGCGTCGGTAAACGTGCCGCCCACGTCGACGCCAAGAAGCATCTGCGGGAGCGTAGGAGATCGAGGGGACCTGCGCGCGCCCTCGAGTGGCCGCCCTGCGCTAGGCGGCTAGCTCGAGTTCGTGATCCTCGGTTTCGGCGAGGTGCTGATGGGAGGGGCAGTAGCCGTTCTGTGGAAGCGGCGTGCGCCTGCACGTCGCGCCCTTGCGCGTCGTGGCGCGGCAGCGCGGCGCCTCGCCGGCGATCGCCGTGTAGCCGAGCAGGGGGTGTTCGGCGACGAAGCGGCGCGCGATCTCCATGTACACGGACACCACCCGATGGACGCGTTCCTGGGCGTTCATCGGGAAGTACGAGCGGATGTCGTAGAAGAGCGTGCGCGCGGGGTCGGAGAAGTTGTAGGGCTCCTTCGCCAGACGCTCGACGACGGCCTCACACGCGCGCAGCAGCTCAGCGTGCCTTGCGCTCGTGCCCGCCACGTCACTGGGCTTCGGGCACTCGACGTAGGGTGCGAGCTCCCTGTAGATGGCGCGGCTTATCTGGTACATCGTGGTCTCCGATCCTGCTTTCAGCTGTCCATGGAAGTTCCGGAGCACGCCCGCCATTGGTCAAAGACGCCGAGCTGCTCTCCTTGCCTTCCCGCCGAGGAAACACCGCGCGGGCGCCAAAGGAGCGTCGGCCGAGGAACCATGCCTGCGGCCGGGCCGCCTGTGGGTGTCGTAGCGCTGCTTCATCGCCCTCAAGGAAACCGCGAGCACTTAAAGCGCGCGTGAACGGACGGGCACCCGATTGTTAGGCGTCGTTAGCGAGAAGTCACTCCCAGAGCCGCCATTCGGGGGTTTCGCCGCTTTCGAGGACGAGGTGCCAGCGCGCGAGCGCGGGATCGGTGTCCGGGTAATCGACGCGCTGATGGACCCCTCGGCTCTCCTTGCGCTCGAGCGCGAAGCGAGCGATGAGCGCCGCCAGCGGATCGGGGTGCCTCGCCAGTGACTCGAGCTGCTCGCGCGTACGCTCGATGCCCGCCCCCTGCCACACCGCCTCGCGAGTCTCGAGCGACGGCGGCACGATCGAGACGTCTCCCGGAGCGGCCGTGGCCGCTTCGACGCCTCCTGCCGCGGGGGCGCTCGGCTCATCAAGCGCGGCGGCCGCCGCGCGCGCGCCGAAGACGAAGCACTCGCTCAGCGAGTTCGACGCCAACCGGTTGGCGCCGTGGAGGCCCGTGCACGAGGTCTCGCCGACCGCGTAGAGGCCGGCGACGCTCGAGCGAGCGTGAAGGTCGGTCACGGCGCCGCCGATCGTGTAGTGCGCCGCCGGGGCGACCGGGACGAGCACGCGCGTCGAGTCGAGGCCCGCCTCGCGCAGTGCCGAGAAGACATTGGGGAACAGCCCCGGGTCGATCGCACGCATGTCGAGCCCGACGGAATCCGCAGCGGTCTCGCGCATGCGCCGCTGGATCGCGCGCGCGACCTCGTCGCGCGGCGCGAGCTCGTCGACGAAGCGCTCGCCATCCGCGTCGTGAAGGGTCGCGCCCTCGCCGCGAATCGCCTCGGTGATCAGAAACCCCTCGCGTCCGTGCACCCCGGTGACCGCGGTCGGGTGAAACTGCACGAGCTCGAGGTCCGCGAGCGCCGCCCCCGCGGAGCGCGCGAGGAGCATGCCCATGCCGAACGACCCCGGGGGATTGGTGGTGCGAGACCACATTGCGGCGGCGCCGCCCGTGGCGAGGACAACCGCCCGCGCGCGCACGTTGCGCCCGTCACGGCAGCGGACACCTACGCATCGCGCATCGGAGAGCAGGAGGCTCTCGACCCGCGCGCTCTCACCCTCCAAGACCGTCACGAGCGGCTGCTCGACCGCGAGCGCGGAGAGCTGGCGGAGAATGCGCCGTCCCGTGGCGCTGCCACCCGCGTGAACGACGCGGCGCACAGAATGTCCGCCCTCGAGACCGAGCGCGAGCGCTCCGAGACGGTCGCCGTCGAAGCGCACGCCCAGTTCCTGCAGGTCGCGCAAGCGCCCCGGCGCCTCTGCGACGAGCACCTCTGCGGCCGAGCGCCGCACGGCGCCGCGCCCCGCGCGCTCGGTGTCCTCGAGGTGGCGGTGCGCGCTGTCCCCAGGGCCGATCGCCGCCGCGAGGCCGCCCTGCGCCCAGTAGCTGGCGGTCTGCGCGAGCGGTGTCGCCGAGATCAAGGCGACTCGGGCGCCCTCCTGCGCTGCGCGCAGCGAGCAGAAGAGCCCCGCGGCACCGGCGCCCACGATGGCGAGATCCGCCGTGAGGTCGGTCGCGGAGCGCTCCTCGCCCGTGGCCACGGCTGCCGAGCCTAGGGCGTCCGCGTCGAGAGGGTGGCGGTTGAGAGCGTTGTGTGGCGCGTGGAAGTCGTGACCGCGAGGGTGCGGACTCGTTGTCCTCGTGAGCGTCGTCGCGGTGACCGCCGCCGCGGTCGTCGGCGGGATGATCGCCGCGGTCGTAGCCGTCGTCGTCACGACCGGCGGAGTGCTCGCGGCAGGCGCGCTCGGCGGCGGGCTGCCGGCGTTTGCGGAGCCGTTCGACCCCGATCCTTCGGTGAGCTTGACGAGCGCGGCGGTGAGGCCGGCGAGCGAGAGCACCGCGACGATGACGATGGCGACCAGCAGCGCGCGCCAGCGTGGAACCGATGCCAGGCGCGTGCGCGCTGCGGTGCCGCAGTTGAGACACCAGTCCTGGTCGTCCCGGATCGGGGCGCCGCAGATCGGGCACTGCTCGGCTCCGGTATGCGTGGCGTCAGACGGAGTCGACGCGCCTTCGGTGCGCTCGCTCACTCAGCGCTCGAGCGTTCCGGCGGCTCGGGCCGTCTCATCACCTGCGTCGGCTCGTCGCCCCGTCTGGCTGCTCCGCCGGCGTGGGCGAAAGCATTGTGTTCTCGATGTCCTCGCTCGGACTCGGCGCAGGCTTCGAGAGCACCGTGTTCTCGATCTCATCCGAGTGCTCGGCGTCGCCGACGCCATCGGTGCCGGCGGGCGGGCCCGCGCTCGAGCGGCGGCGGGAGGCGTCGCTGAGGTCGCGATGCTCGCGCTGCCCGGAGTGCTCGTGCCGGCGCGGGATTTGGGGCGGCGACCGGCGGCTGGCGAGGGGGCGCGGGGGTGGGGGCCGGTGCGGCTTGCACGAACGTGGGCGGCGCAGGCGGGGTTGGCGGCTGGGCGGGCGCAGGCGCCGCAGGTGTGCGCGGGGGTGCCGTGGGCGCGAGAGAGGGCGCCGTGGCGCCCGGCGGGAGCGGGCGCAGCGCCCGGCTGCGCCTCCGGGGCGGTGCTCAGCGGCCGCTCGGCGCTCGGTGACACGCTCAGCCCGCAGTGAGGGCAGTAGTTGTCTTCGCTCGAGTGGATCGCGGCGCAGCGCAAGCACGCGAGCACGCCGGCCTCACGCAACACCGTCACGGGCTGGCGCTGCTCGAGGACGTTCTCGATCGCCCGCAGCTCGCTGTCCACCTCGCCGAGGCGCCCGAGCTTCGCGGCGAGCAACTCGTCCCGGCGCCCGCCGAAGCGATGCAGGTCGAACATCAAGCCGCCGAGATCGCGGTATGAGAGCTCCCGCACAGTGCGCAGATAGCGAAGCCGCCGGCGCATTCGTCCGCGCGAGCGGAAGCCAGGCGCCTCCGCTCGGCGGCTCGGCCCCGGCAGGAGGCGGCGCTTGCGCCCCGGACAGGCGGCGGCGCTTGCGCCCGCGCAGCAGGAGGCTGCGCCGGCCCCGGGGGTTGCGCGGCGGGCTGATCTGGTGTCGAGCCCTCGCCCGAGGCCGTTGCACGAGCAGGATCCGACGGCTGACCCGATGAAGGTGGTTGCGGCGCGGATGCCATTACCTGTCGCTCCGTCATGCTACTCAGCGGCCAGGAGCGCATTGCGCCATGCGTCCACCACGCGCCGGGCCATCGCCGTCGTCGAGTAGCGCGACGCCCGCTCTCGGCCGTCGATGCGGGGCTCCGGATCCGCAAGGTGCGGCGCAAGCGCCTCGCGCCAACGATCCGCGTCGAACTCGGCGCAGAGCGCTCCGGCCACGCCCGCGAGCACCTCGCCGTGGATGCCGACGGGCGTCGCGAGCACCGGCACATCGCAGGCGAGCGCCTCCAGCACCGCGAGCCCGAACCCCTCGCGTTCGGAGGGGACTAGCACTGCGTTCGCGGCGTTTATCAACAGTGGCACCGCGGTCGGGGTCGACCCCACCGAGCGTGAGCAGCTCGGTGCCGCCCGCCACCGCGACGGCGCGGTCGTGACGCTTCTCCGGTCGCGCTGGATCCGCGGCGAAGAGCAGGTAGGGGCCGTTGGCGCGCAGCCCGAGCTCCTGGCGCGCCGCCTCGCGCGCGAGCGGGCGGAAGCGCTCGAGGTCGACGCCGCAGGGCAGCACCTGCGCTCGCAGCCGCGCCGCTTTCCCCGGGATCTCCTCCACCAGAGCGGGGGAGGCGGCGCCGAGGACGTCGATGAAGGGGAGGGCGAGCCGGGTCAGGAGGCGAGTGCGCGGATGGCGCAGATCCGTCCCGTGCAGCGTGAGCGCGCGCACGCGTGCCCGCACGGCCAGCGCGGGCCACGCGCTGAGGCCGAAATGCGCGTGCACCACGTCGAAGCGCTGCCCTCCGTAGTGGCGCCTGAGCTGGGCCGCGGCGCCCACAAGCGCCCGCGGGCCCGACGCGAACTCGAACAGCTCCAGCTCGACGCCCTCGACGCGCTGGAGCGCGCTGAACTGATCGCGCACGAAGCTGCCCCGCTCGGGGTGGCCCGGGAGCGGTCGCATGTTCGACACAACGAGAGCGCGCAGCATCGCCGCAACGTAGCGGTCGCCGTCGCCCCGGGCGCTCTGGGATCATAGGTGCGATGAGTGACGCCGCGCCGAGAGCGAACCCGGGGCCCGGCCCGCGGCCGCTCGCAACCGATCCCCGCGAGCGCCCGATCGGCGTCTTCGACTCCGGGGTGGGGGGCCTCACGGTGCTGCACGAGCTGCTCGTGATGCTCCCCGAGGAGGACTACATCTATCTCGGCGACACCGCGCGATTCCCATACGGCGAACGGGCGCCGGATGAGCTCGAGCGCTTCGCGGTGGAGCTCGCCGAGGAGCTCCTCAAGCGGCGCGCGAAGCTGCTCGTCGTCGCATGCAACGCGGCCACCTCCGCGGCGCTGCCGGCGCTTCGCGGGCGGATGCTCGAAACGACGCTGGGCGTCGACGTGATCGGGGTCGTGCGCCCGGAGGCGCTGCGGGCGATCGCGGCGACGCGCACGGGGCGCATCGGCCTGCTCGCGACGCCGACGACGGTCGCGAGCAGGGCCTACGAGGACGCGGTGGCGATGATCGATCCGCACGTGAGCCTGTTCGCCGTGCCCTGCCCCGGGCTCGCCGCGATCATCCAGGAGGGCCACGAGTTCGACGCCGGCACGGTGGAGCTGGTGCGAGCGGCGTGCGCGCCATTGCGAGAGGCCGAGGTCGACACCGTGATCCTCGGCTGCACGCACTACCCGCTCATCGGCAGAATGCTCCAGCGGATGCTTGGCCCCGACGTGACGCTCGTGAGCTCCGGCGCCGCGCTTGCGCGTCAGGTGGAGCACGCGCTGAGCGCGCGCCACCTTCGCAACACGCGCACGGGCGAGGGCGACTACAGCTTCCTCTGCACGGGTGACGCGCAGAGCTTCCGGGCACTCGGGACCCGCTTTCTGCAGATGCCGCTGGGTCCGATCGAGCACGTCAGCATTGGCGATCCGGCGCTCGACGCGGTCCGCGGGGCGGCCACGTGAGCGAAGCGGGCGTGGTCGAACGCAGCTATGGGCGCGCCGCGGACGCGCTGCGCCCGGTGACGATCGACCCCGGGTTCGTCCGTACGGCGACCGGCTCGGCGCTGATCTCCGCGGGCGAGACGCGCGTCATCTGCACAGCCTCCACCCAGGAGAGCGTCCCGCGCTGGTTGGTCGGCCAGGGCCGCGGGTGGGTGACCGCGGAGTACGGGATGCTGCCGGCCTCGACGGGCGAGCGCCGGACGCGCGACGTGACGAAGGGGCGCCTCGACGGTCGCTCCGTGGAGATCCAGCGTTTGATCGGCCGCTCGTTGCGCGGCGTCGTCGACACGCAGGCGCTGGGCGAACGCACGATCTACCTCGACTGCGACGTGCTCCAGGCAGACGGCGGCACGCGCTGCGCGTCGATCACGGGCGCCTACGTCGCCCTCGCGCTGGCCTGCCGTCGCCTCGAGCAGGAGGGCGCGCTCGAGCGCTCGCCGCTCGTCGGCTCGGTGGCCGCGGTGTCCTGTGGGATCGTGGGCAGCGCCGCGCTGCTCGACCTGGACTACTCGGAGGACTCGACCGCCGAGGTCGACGCGAACGTCGTGATGACGGGCGACGGCGGCCTCGTGGAGGTGCAGGCGACTGCCGAGCGCACGCCGCTCTCTCGAGCACACCTCGACGACCTGCTCGCACTCGCGGCGCGGGGGATCGAAGCACTGCGCGAGGCCCAGCGCGCGGCGCTCGCCGCGGCACCGGCGGAGATCGGCGTCAGCGCTTGAAGCTCGTGCTCGGCACGCGCAACGCGCACAAGCGGCGCGAGCTCTCGCGGCTGATGCCCGAACACGAGCTCGAGGAGCTTGGCGACGCCATCGCGCTGCCGCCCGAGGACGGCGAGACCTTCGAGGAGAACGCGCTCGCGAAGGCGCGCGCGGTGACGCTTGCCACGGGAGAGCCAGCGATCGGCGAGGACTCCGGAATCGAGGCCGCAGCGCTTGGGGGCGCCCCCGGCGTGCGCTCGGCACGCTACGCCAGCGGGGCGGGCACGAACGCCTCCGACGAGCAGAACCTTGCGAAGCTCCGGCGCGAAGCACCCGTTGGCAGCGGGCTGCGCTATGTGTGCGCGCTCGCATACGCCGACGCCGCGAGCGGGGTCGAGCGCGTCTTCCTCGGCTACTGCACCGGCCGCCTCGCGGGCGAGGAGCGCGGCGAGCGCGGCTTCGGCTACGACCCGGTCTTCGTGCCCGACGAGGGTCCCGACGAGCGCACCTTCTCCGAGCTCTCGGACGATCAGAAGGACGCGATCAGCCATCGCGGGAACGCGGCACGAGCGCTCGCCGAGTGGCTCGCGACGAGCTCGGAGATGCCCGCCGGCGACGCAGCTAGGTCAGGTTGATCGCGGCGGAGGCGCCGACCGCGAGGCTGAGCGCCGCGTACCCGGTATAGCCGCCGAGCAGCAGCAGCAGCGCGGTGAGCAGCGCGATCAACACGGTCACGATCCAGGCGGCGCGTGAGAACGGCATCGACATCGGCGCCCCAAGTATCGCCGCTTTCGCGGCGGACGGTCGTCCGCGCGCGCTGTTAGCTTCGGCGGCTCCCCAGTACCATCGAAAGCGAGGAGGTTCTCGAGTGACCAAGTCGGAGTTGGTGGATCAGGTAGCCGACCGCGCGACAATCAGCAAGCAGGACGCGATCCGTGCCGTCGATGCCGTTCTGGCGACGGTCGAGGATGCCTTGCGGCGAGGCAGTGAGGTCACGCTCTCGGGCTTCGGCAAGTTCCACGTCGGCCAGCGCAGCGCGCGCCAGGGGGTCAACCCCCGGACGGGCGAACGCATTCAAATCGCCGCGTCGCGGGTCCCGCGCTTCAGCGCCGGGAGCGGCCTGAAGAAGGCAGTCGGCTGAGCGGAGCCTGGCCGGAAGACGCGGGCCGGGGGATCGCCCTCACGGGGGCGAACGCGCCTGGTGCCCACGGCGGCGGGGAGTCCTTCGGCGATCTCCTCGCGGCGCGGGTGCAGGAGCGCGAATCGCAGCTCGTGTTGGGTGTCGACCCCGATCCCGGCGCCCTGTGGCCAGGCGGCCCTGGAGGAGGCGCGGCGCCGGCGCGCTCCGTCGCTGAGCAGGCGGCCGCGCGCGTCGAGGCCCACTGCCGTGCGCTGATCGATGCGGCCGCGGAAGCCTGCGTCGCGGTGAAGTTCCAGCTCGCGTGCTTCGAGCGCCTGCAGGCGCTCGGCTGGGCGGCGCTCGAGACGCTCGTTGCGCATGCGCGCGAGCGCGGGCTGCTCGTGATCGCCGACGGCAAGCGCGCCGACGTGCCCGTGAGCGCACGGGCATACGCGCAGGCGCTGTTCGACGGCGTTCCGTGGAGGAGGGGCTCGTGGGAGGGCTCGGCGCGGACCTCGCGACGGTCAACCCGTTGCTCGGGCGCGACTCCATCGAGCCGTTCATCGAGGCGGCTCGCGCTCGCTGCGCGGGCGTCCTCCTGTTGGTTCGCACGTCGAACCCGGGGGCCGCAGACGTGGAGGACCTGACCCTCGCCGATGGAGCGCCCCCTGTGGGAGCGCCTCGCAGGGATCGTGAACGAGCTCGGCGAGGCGGGGCGCGGCAGCTCCGGGCTGAGCGACGTGGGAGCGGTGATGGGCGCAACGCAGCCCGGACACCTCGAGCGCGCGCGCGAGCTCATGCCACACGCGGTCTTCCTCCTGCCAGGTGTCGGCGCTCAGGGCGGGCGGGTGGAGAGCCTCGCGGCGGCTTTCGCCGACGGCGCCCCGGCGGCGCGTCGCGCCTCCGCGCTGATCGCCGCCTCGCGGAGCATCGCGGAGGCCTTCCGCGAGAGCACCCTCGCGCCTGGCGAGGCCGCGCGCGCCGAGGCCGAGCGCCTGCGAGCGCAGGCCTGGTCGCTCCTTTAATCCGGCGCTTTCGCAAGTGTGCTAGGAAAGGCCCCGTGATCATCACCGTCACCCTGAATGCGGCGATCGACAAGACGCTGTCGGTGCCGAGCTTCCGGGTCGGCAGGCGGCATCGCACCGTCGATCAACAGACGACCGCCGGCGGCAAGGGCGTGAACATCGCGCGTACGCTGAAGACGCTCGGAAGGCCCGTGATCGCGACGGGCCTGGCCGGGGGCGCGACGGGAACCCGGATCGTCGAGCAGCTCACCGAGGAATCGATCCTCAACGACTTCGTGCGCATCCACGAAGAGTCGCGCACGAATACGTCCGTGCTCGATCCCGCCAGCGGCGAGCAGACCGAGATCAACGAGCGCGGCCCGCTCGTCTCGGATCGCGAGCTCGAGACCTTCCGCGACAAGCTCCTGTACCTCGCGCGCGGCGCCGCGATGGTCGTGTTCGCCGGCTCGCTTCCGCGCGGCGTCGGGCCGGACCTCTACTCCTCGCTCGTGCGCGAGCTCGATCGCATGGGGCTGACGACGATCGTCGACACCGACGGCGACCCGTTGCTGCAGGCGGTTCGCGCCGAGCCGGACGTCGTGACGCCCAACCTCACCGAGGCCGAGGAGCTCGTCGGCCACGAGTGGGGTGACGAGCAGGAACGCGTGATGGGCGTTCGCGAGATCGTCGAGATGGGCGCGCGCGAGGCGATCATCACGCTTCCCGACGGATGCCTCGCACAGCTGCTCGTCGAGGGGGCCCCGCGGCTCATGCGCGCGCACATCGAGCAGCGCGAGCCCGTCGCCCCCGTCGGCTCGGGCGACGCCTTCCTCGCCGGTTACGTCGCGGCCCGCTACGACGGCGCGAGCCCGGAGGAGTGCTTGCGCCTGGGCGTCGCATGCGGCACGGAGTCGACGGCGCGGCTCGGCGCGGGGCTCGTTGACCCGCGAGAGGTTGAGCGCCTGGTCCCGGGGGTCGAGATCACCGAGCCCCAACCCGCCGCGGAGCTCAGCTGATCGCGCCGCGCCGCGGCGCTCGCGTGGCGCAGCCGATTCCTGGAGATAGCGCGAACGCCCCCGCGGGCCCGCCGAGTGTCGTCGCCCGCGCTTGTAGGATGCGCTGATGGAAGTAGAAATCGGTCGCGGCAAGCAGGGTCGGCGTGCTTACGGGTTCGACGACATCGCGATCGTCCCCTCGCGCCGCACGCGCGACCCCGACGACATCGACATCTCCTGGAAGCTCGGGCCGCACCAGTTCAAGCTGCCGCTGCTCGCGGCCGCGATGGACGGCGTCGTGTCGCCGACGACGGCGGGGATCATCGGCAAGCTGGGTGGCCTCGCGGTCCTGAACCTCGAGGGCATCTTCACGCGCTACGAGGATGCGGACGAGCAGCTCGAGCGGATCGCCGGGCTGCCGAAGGAGAGCGCGACGCGCGAGATGCAGGAGATCTATCGCGAACCGATCAAATCGGAGCTGATCGTGCAGCGGATCCGTGAAATCAAGGAGCAGAAGGTCGTCGTCGCGGGGTCGCTCACTCCTCAGCGCGTCCGCGACCACTTCGAGGAGGCGCTCGAGGCCGGCCTCGACGTGCTCGTGATCCAGGGCACGGTGGTCTCCGGCGAACACGTCTCCTCGGTGTCCGAGCCGCTCAACCTCAAGGAGTTCATCCCGACGCTCGAAGTGCCCGTGATCGTCGGCGGCTGCGCCTCCTACCACACGGGCCTGCACCTCATGCGCACGGGCGCAGCGGCCGTGCTCGTGGGCGTTGGCCCGGGCGCCGCGTGCACGACGCGCGGCGTGCTCGGGATCGGGGTGCCGCAGGCGACGGCGATCGCGGACGTGGCCGAGGCTCGCTCGACGCACATGCTCGAGACCGGCGAGTACTGCCAGGTGATCGCCGACGGCGGCATGCGCAACGGCGGCGACGTCGCGAAGGCGATCGCGCTCGGCGCCGACGCGGTGATGATCGGCTCGCCGCTCGCTCGCGGCTACGAAGCCCCCGGACGCGGCTTTCACTGGGGCATGGCGACGTTCCACCCGACGCTGCCGCGGGGCACGCGCGTCGCGGTGGCGCAGAACGGGACGCTCGAAGAGATCCTCGTCGGGCCGGCGCACGAGAACGACGGCAGCTTCAACCTGTTCGGTGGCCTGCGCACGTCGATGGCGACCTGCGGCCACAAGGATCTCGCGGAGTTCAATCGCGCGGAGGTCGTGATCGCACCCGCCCTCCAGACCGAGGGCAAGCAGCTCCAGCGCGAGCAGTCGGTGGGGATGGGCTCGAACGGCAAGGCCGCCGTCCTCGTCAATGACTGAGCTGGCCGTAACGGCGCCTCCCAGCTCCAGGACAGGAACGCTCGACAACGCTGCCCGCGAGGGCGCGCCCACCACCTCCACGGGCGAGATCGTCGTCCTCGACTACGGCGGCCAGTACTCGCAGCTGATCGCGAGGCGCGTGCGCGACTGCGGCGTCTTCTCGGAGCTCATCGCGCATGGCGCGCCGCTGGAGGAGATCGTGCGGCGCCGGCCGCGCGGCATCATCCTCTCCGGCGGCCCCGCATCCGTGTACACGCCGGGCGCCCCGCGGCTCGAGCGCGAGCTGCTCGCGCTGGGCGTGCCGGTGCTCGGGATCTGTTACGGCATGCAGCTGCTGGTGCACGAGCTCGGCGGCCGCGTCGAGCAGGCCGAGGTGGGGGAGTTCGGCCGCTCGGACCTCAACGTCATCGAGCAGGGCGTGCTGCTCGCGGGCACCCCCGCTGAGCAGACGTGCTGGATGTCCCACCGCGACACCGTCTTCGACCCGCCGTCCGGTTTCCGCACGCTCGCGTCCTCGAGCGCTTCGCCGGTCGCTGCGATCGAGCATGTGGAGCGCGGGATCTACGGCATCCAGTTCCATCCCGAGGTCGTCCACACGCCCTACGGGCGCGACATCCTCCTGCGCTTCCTCACCGACATCTGCGGGTGCGAGCGGACGTGGACGGCCGCCTCGATCGTCGACGAACAGGTGGCTCGAGTGCGCGAGCAGGTGGGCGACGGTCGCGTCATCTGCGGGCTCTCGGGGGGCGTCGACTCCTCCGTCGCGGCGTTGCTCGTGCACCGCGCGGTTGGCGAGCAGCTCGCGTGCGTCTTCGTCGACCACGGCCTCATGCGCAAGGACGAGGGCGAGCAGGTGATCGGCGCGTTCCGCGACACGTTCAATGTGCCGCTCGTGGCGGTGGACGCGTCCGAGCGCTTCCTCGCGCGCCTGAAGGGCGTCACCGAGCCCGAGGCCAAGCGCAAGGCGATCGGCGCGGAGTTCATCAAGGTCTTCGAGGAGGAGGCGGCGAAGATCGCGGGCACGGAAGAGCCCGCCCGCTACCTCGTGCAGGGAACGCTCTACTCGGACGTGATCGAGTCCGGCGCCGGCGCGGGCGCCGCGACGATCAAATCGCACCACAACGTGGGCGGCCTGCCGGAGGACCTCGACCTCGAGCTCGTGGAGCCGCTGCGGATGCTCTTCAAGGACGAGGTGCGCGCGGTCGGCACCGAGCTGGGGCTGCCCGACCGGCTCGTGTGGCGCCAGCCCTTCCCGGGACCCGGGCTCGCGATCCGCGTCGTCGGCGGCGAAGCGACGAAGGAGCGGCTGCAGCTGCTGCGCGAGGCCGACCACATCCTGCAGGAGGAGATTCGCCGCGCGGGGCTCTATCGCGAGCTCTGGCAGTCGTTCTGCGTGCTGCCCGACATCCACACGGTGGGCGTGCAGGGCGATGAGCGCACCTATGGCTGTGTCGTCGTCATCCGGGCCGTGACGAGCGATGATGCGATGACCGCGGATTGGGCGCGCCTGCCCTACGAGCTGCTCCAGACCGTCGCATCGCGCATGATGGGCGAGCTGCGCGAGGTCAACCGCGTCGTCCTCGACATCACCTCCAAGCCGCCGGGCACGATCGAGTGGGAGTGAGCGGCGTGGGCACCGGCTAGCGGGTGCCCAGCGCTTGGCCTATCATGTGCGCGAGCCGCGCGCCATTCCGCGTGGCCTTTTTCACGCTATGAAGACCTACGTTGCAAAGCCGAGTGACCGCGAGCGCAACTGGCTGCTGGTCGATGCCAGCGGGCAGACGCTCGGGCGCCTCGCGACCCAGCTCGCGGACATGCTGCGCGGGAAGCGCAAGCCCGAGTACACGCCCCACATCGACACGGGCGACTTCGTCGTGGTGGTGAACGCGGAGCGCATCGCGGTCACGGGCAACAAGCGGCAGGCCAAGCGCTACTACCGCCACTCGGGATATCCCGGCGGCCTGCGCTCGCGCTCGCTCCAGCAGATGCTCGACCGTCGCCCCGAGGAGGTCATAAGGCTTGCGGTGAAGGGCATGATGCCGCGCAACCGCCTCGCGCGAAAGCAACTGACGAAACTGAAGATCTACGCCGGCGCCGATCATCCGCATGCCGCGCAGCAACCGAAAGCCGTGGAGATAGACACCTGATGGCAGACGAGCCCGAGCAGCACGAGAGCGACGAGCGCCCCGACGAGGAGGCGACCGAGGCCGGCGCGCCCGACGCGCAGGCGCCAGCCGAGCAGCCTGCCGCCAAGGAGGCGGCGGTGGAGGAGGGCGCCGAGAAGGCGCAAGCCCCCAAGCGCAAGCGCAAGCCGAAGACGGAGGCGGCGGAGGCCGCCGACACGGATGCGCCGCAGCCCGTCGCAGAGGCCGCCGAGGCGCAGACGCTCGACGGCGGAGGCCGCGGCGGAGCCGGCGGCCGAGACGCCGGCGGCGAGCGCTCCCGCCGAGCAGGCGGCGCAGGACGCCGAGCAGCCGGCCGCCGAGGGCGCCCCAGGGCGTGCGAAGCCGGAGATCCCGGGCGCGCACCTCGAGGTCGACATCGTTCCCGAGGGCGCAGACGCGCTGGGTCACGAGCAGCCCGAGGACCTCTACGCCGCCAGCTACGACGAGGAGGAGCAGGAGGAGGCTGCGCCCGAGGGGCGCGAGCAGCCGGCCGGCGAGGAGGAAGCGGCGGCGGAGCCGATCGTGAGCGCCGCGATCGATCTCGCCGCCGGGGCGCGCTACCGCGCGACCGGCAAGCGCAAGACCTCCGTCGCGCGCGTCATCCTGCGGCCGGGCGGGGGCGAGTACACGATCAACGGGCGCTCGCTCGCGGACTACTTCCCCCGTGCGACGCTGCAGCGCAACATCTGCCAGCCGCTCGAAGCGGTCGGCTATGAGGAGCGCATGGACGTGGTCGCACGCCTGCACGGCGGCGGCGTCTCCTCGCAGGCCGGCGCGCTGCGGCATGGGATCTCGCGAGCGTTGCTCGAAGCCGACCCGAATCTGCGCGGCGAGCTCAAGCGCCGTGGCTTCCTGACGCGGGACTCGCGCGTCAAGGAGCGCAAGAAGGCCGGCCTCAAGAAAGCGCGCAAGCGCCCGCAGTTCTCCAAGCGTTGAGCGCGCCCGCGCGCTGCGGCGCCGGCGAGGCTGTTCGGAACGGACGGCGTGCGCGGTGTGGCGGGGGAGTTCGTGACCGCCGAGCTTGCGCTCGCGATCGCCAAGGCGGCGACGAGCATCTGTGCCGAGGCCGGCGCCGGTGCGCAGGCGCGACCACAGGTTCTCGTGATCCGCGACACGCGCGAGTCTGGCGAGATGCTCGAGGCCGCGCTCGCGGCGGGGATCAGCGCGGCCGGCGGGGACGCGCTCCTCGGTGGCGTGCTGCCGACGCCCGCGGCGCCGCTGCTCGTCGGCCGCTATGGGCTGCAGCTCGGCATCGTGATCTCCGCCTCGCACAACCCCTACCGCGACAACGGCATCAAGATCTTCGGCGCCGACGGCTTCAAGCTGAGCGACGACACCGAGCAGCGGATCGAAGCGCGCGTTCGCGACGAGGTTTCGTCGCCGGCCCGGCCGGGCTCGGTGCGCGCCCTGCACGGAACCGAGGAGGACTACCTGCGCGCGCTCCAGACGCGCTTCGACGATCTCGATCTGAGCGGGCGCGACCTCGTGCTCGACTGCGCCAACGGCGCCACCTACCGCGTCGCGCCGGAGATCTTCCGACGCCTCGGGGCGAGCGTCACGACGCTCGCGGACAAGCCCGACGGCTGCAACGTCAACGCGGGATGCGGCTCGACGCATATGGAAGCGCTGCGTGAGACGGTGCTCGCGGGCGGCCACGAAGCGGGCTTCGCGTTCGACGGCGACGGCGACCGCGTGCTCGCGGTTGACAGGACGGGCGCGCTCGTCGACGGCGACGAGCTGGTCGCGCTCGCGGCGCTCCACCTGCAGCGCGCGGGAAGGCTCGAGGGTGGCGGCGTCGCGGTGACCGTGATGACCAACCACGGCTTTCATGTCGCGATGCGGCAGGCGGGGATCGAGGTCGCGACGACGAGCGTCGGCGATCGCTATGTGCTCGAGGAGCTGCGCGCCCGGGGCTTCGTGCTCGGCGGCGAGCAGTCCGGCCACATCATCGATCTGAGCTTCGCGCGCTCGGGCGACGGGATCGCGAGCGCGCTGCTCGTGCTCGAGGCGCTCGGCTCGCGCTCGCTCACGGAGCGCAGCGCGATCGAGAAGCTGCCGCAGCGGCTCGTCAACGTGAGCGTCCGCGACCGCGAGGCGCTCACGAACGCCGACACGGTGCACGAGGCGGTCCGCGCCGAGGAGGAATCGCTCGCCGGCCACGGACGCGTGCTCGTGCGTCCGAGCGGCACCGAGCCGCTCGTGCGCGTGATGGTGGAGGCGCCCACCGCGGAGGATGCGGCCGCCATCTGCGAGCGGATCGCGGCGCTCGTCGAGCGCGAGCTGGCCTGAGCCGCTTCGTACGAGCGGCAAAGAGGGGCTGTCATACTCGCCTGAGCGTGTGTGGAATCGTAGGTTATGTGGGCGGCCGCCCCGTGCGCGAGCTGCTGCTGGCGGGTCTCCGCAAGCTCGAGTACAGGGGCTACGACAGCGCCGGCATCGCGGTGCTCGCCGACGACGGCGTCGACGCTTCGCGCGCCGTCGGCAATCTCGACGCGCTGGAGGCGAAGCTCGCGGCCGGCGCCGGCACGAACGGCTCGGGCGCAGATGATCCGCCGGTCACGGTGGGCGAGGGCAATGGCTCCGCGCTGCACGGGCGCGCCGCTTCGACCGTGGCGCTCGCCGAGCCTCCCGTCGGCACCGGCATCGGCCACACCCGCTGGGCGACCCACGGGCGCGTCAGCGAGGAGAACGCGCATCCCCATTTCGACAGCGCGGGGCGCATCTACGTCGTCGTCAACGGGATCGTCGAGAACTACCTCGCGCTGAAGCGGCGGCTGCTGGAGGAAGGGAACGTGTTCACCTCCGAAACCGACGCCGAGGTGATCGCGCACGTGATCGCGCGCCACTACGACGGCGACCTCGCTGCCGCGGTGCGTGCGGCATATGACGAGCTCGAGGGCCACTACGCAATCGTCGCGATGAGCCCCGAGGAGCCCGGGACGCTCGTCGGCGCGCGTCGCGAGTGCCCGCTCGTCGTGGGATGCGGCGAGGGCGAGCAGTTCCTCGCCTCCGCGGTCCCCGCGTTCATCTCCGAGACGCGATCGGTCCGCTACCTCGAGAACGGCGAGATCGTGACGTTGCGCCCTGAGGGCACGATGATCACGACGGTGGCCGGCGAGGAGGTCGCGCGGGCGCCGCAGACCGTCGACTGGGACGAGGAGACCGTCGAGAAGGGCGGCTTCGAGACGTTCATGCTCAAGGAGATCTACGAACAGGCCGACGCCGTCGCGGAGACGATCTCCGGACACATGCAGCACGAGAGCGGCCTCGGCCTCGGGATCGAGGGCGCGCTCGACGAGCGCGAGCTCGCGGACGTCGAGCGGATCGTGATCGTGGCCTGTGGGACCTCCTACCACGCCGGCCTCGTCGGACGCTACGCGATCGAAGAGTGGGCGCGCGTGCCCGTCGAGCTCGACATCGCCTCCGAGTACCGCTATCGGAACGCGGTGATCGGCGAGCGCGAGCTCGTCGTCGGCATCTCACAGTCCGGGGAGACCGCCGACACGCTCGCGGCGATGCGCGAGGCGCGCAAGCGCGGCGCCAAGGTGCTCGCGGTCACGAACGTCGCCGGCTCGCAGGCGACGCGCGAAGCCGACGGCGTGCTCTTCACGCGCGCCGGGCTCGAGGTGGGCGTCGCCGCCACGAAGACCTTCGTCTGCCAGGTCGCGGTCGCCTATCTGCTCGGGGTGCGCCTCGGGGAGCTGCGCGGGACGCTCTCGGCGGAGCGCGTCTCCGAGCTGATGGGCGAGCTGCGGCGGCTGCCGCATCGGATCGCGGAGGTGCTCGGCTCGGACAGGGTGCGCGAGCAGGTCGCAAGCGTGGCCGAGGAGCACGCGAGCAGGGAATTCTTCCTCTACATCGGGCGGCACGTCGGGCTCCCCGTGGCGCTCGAGGGCGCCCTGAAGCTCAAGGAGATCTCCTACATCGCGACCGACGCCTACGCCGCGGGCGAGATGAAGCACGGCCCGATCGCGCTGCTCGACGAGTCCACGCCCGTGGTCTCGATCGCGACCGACTCGCCCGTGCTCGAGAAGATGATCTCGAACATGCAAGAGGTGCGCGCTCGGGGCGCGCATGTGATCGCGCTGGCGAGCGAGGGCAACGAGGACGTCGCGCCGCACGCGGAGGTCGTGATCGCGGTGCCCGCGGTCGACTGGATGGTGCAGCCGGTGCTCGCGGTGATTCCGTTGCAGATGCTCGCGTACGCGATCGCGCGCAAGCGCGGGCTGAACGTCGACCAGCCGCGCAATCTCGCGAAGACCGTCACCGTCGAGTAGCCGCTCGCCGGGCCCACCGGTACGGGGCACCTGTCACTAGGATCGCCTCAGTGTCACTGTCTGCGTTCACGGGCCGGTGGCGTCCGATCCGGCCGGTAGGTCCCCGGGTTGGCAGTGGGCTGACTCTTAGGCTCGCTGTCGTCCAGTTCGGACTGACCGACATGCGTTGTGTCGCCCACTGCCGCCCGAGGATCGCCGGCGTGACCTGATAGGAGCTTGGCTCCCGCCCCGACTGAGGCATGTCCACCGGCAATCCGCTTCGCAGGTGGTCACTCAAACGAAGGGACGGGACACATGATCGTGATCGGCACGGACCCACACAAGCAGAGCCACACCGCGGCGGCGCTCGATGCGAGGACAGCCACGCACGTCGACGGGCTCACCGTCAGGGCGCGCGATGAAGGCCACGAACGGCTGCTGGCCTGGGGACGAGCACTGGACGTCGAGCGCGTGTGGGCGATCGAGGACTGTCGCCACGTATCCGGTGGCCTCGAGCGCTTCCTGGTGCGCTCCGGCGAGCGGGTGGTGCGCGTGGCGCCCAAGCTGATGGCCGGCGCGCGCAGGTCGGCGCGCGAGTTCGGCAAGTCCGATCCACTGGACGCCGACGCGGTAGCGCGTGCCGCGATCCGTGTGGGCATCGACGCGCTTCCCGCAGCCCGGCTTGCGGGTCCCGAGCGCGAGATCGCGCTCCTGCTCGACCACCGCGAGGACCTGGTCGCTGAGCGCACGCGCATCCAGCAGCGCCTGCGCTGGCTGCTGCATGACATCGACCCCTCACTCGAGGTCCCCGAGCGCTCGCTCGGCCAGGCGCGCACGCTCGTGCGCCTTGCTCGCCGTCTGCGGGGCATGGAGCAGACCACGCAGGTGCGTATATCTCGCGAGCTCGTGCGGCGCTCCTCGGGGCTCTCGCGCTCCGCGAACGAGCTCGAGCGCGAGCTGCGCGTGCGCGTGGCGCGCGAGGCACCGCAGCTGCTCTCACTGCCAGGGTGCGGAGCGCTGACAGCGGCGAAGCTGATCGCCGAGGTCGCCGGCGCCGGGCGCTTCGCCTCCGACGCGAAGCTCGCGATGCTCGCAGGCGTTGCCCCGCTCGATGCCTCCTCGGGCAAGCAGCGGCGCCATCGGCTGAACCGCACAGGCAACCGACAGCTCAACCTGGCGCTACATCGAATCGCGATTACGCAGGCGCGGGTGCACGCGCCGGCGCGGGATTACCTCGCTCGTCGCGTGGCCGAGGGCAAGACCCGCAGTGAGGCGCTGCGGGCGCTCAAGCGCCACCTCGCGCGCCGCGTTCACCGCCTTCTCTCAATGCCATCCGGCAACATCGATCAGCGGGCACGGATCGACGTCAATGCCGCAATTTCCGTGCCCTGCTTGACATAGGAGCAACGCGTGGGACCACTACCTGACTGGTGCGCGCTGCTAGCGGGGGGCCAGCGAATGCGGGCGGTCGATCGCTACGCGATCGAGCAGCTCGGCGTGCCGGGGCTCGAGCTGATGGAGCGCGCGGGCCTCGGCGTCGCGCGCGCCGTCGAGGAAGCATCGCGGGAGGGGCCCGTGGTGGTCCTCTGCGGCAAGGGCAACAACGGCGGCGACGGGTTCGTCGCGGCGCGCTTCCTGCGCGAGGAGGGCCGCAGCGTGCGGGTGCTTTGCACAGCGCCGGCCGAGGACTACACGGGCGACGCGGCCGTCAACCTCGCGCGCCTTCCCGGCGAGCCGCCGCAGACGCTCGGCGACGGGGGACTCAGCGACGCAGAGGTGCTCGTCGACGCGGTGCTCGGAACGGGCTTCCAGGGCACCCCCCACGGCGCGGCGGCGCAGGCGATCGCCGCCATCAACGCGGCGCGCGCGCGCGTGATCAGCGTGGACATCCCGAGCGGCGTCGAGGCCTCGACGGGTGAGGTCGCAGGCGACGCGGTGCGGGCCGCGGTGACGGTCACCTTCCAGCTCGCAAAGCCCGGGCTCTGGATCAACCCCGGGAAGGCCCACGCCGGCGCCGTGCACGTGGTCGACATCGGCATCCCGCGGGAGGCGATCGCAGCGACCGCGGATGCGGCGGATGAACCGCGGGTCGGCCTGATCGAGGATGTGCTCGCGCGCGAGCTGCCGCGTCGCGGGCCAGCTTCGACGAAGTTCTCGAGCGGCCACGTGCTCGTCGTCGGGGGCTCCCGCGGGCTCACGGGAGCACCGCAGATGACGGCGCATGCGGCGATGCGCGCGGGCGCGGGCTACGTCACGGCGTGCGTGCCCGCGTCGCTTCAGCCGGTGCTCGCGAGCGCGGGCACGCCGGAGATGATGACCCGCGCGATCGCCGACGACGACGGCAGCATCGCGCAAGGCGCGCTGGACGCGGTGCTCGAGGCGAGTGCCCGCGGCGGCGCGATCGCGTTGGGGAACGGGCTCGGGCGCGCGGAAGGCGCGTTCGCGTTCGCGCAGGCGCTGGCGGCCCAGGCGGAGGTGCCGATGGTCATCGACGCTGACGGGCTGAACGCCCACGCAGGGAGGCCCGAGGCGCTGGCGCAGCGGGGGGCGCCGACCGTGCTCACGCCGCACGCGGGTGAGCTCGCGCGTCTGCTCGAGCTCTCGAGCGCCGACATCGAGCGCGAGCGCCTGCGTCACGCGCGTGTCACCGCGCAGCGCTCGGGGGCGGTTGTCGTGCTCAAGGGCGACGACACGCTCGTCGTCGCCCCCGACGGACTCACGGCGGTCAGCCGCGGCTCGAGCCCCGCGCTTGCCACCGCCGGCACGGGGGACGTGCTCGCGGGCGTGATCGCCGCGCTGCTCGCGGGTGGGCTCGACGCGTTCACGGCCGCCGCGGCGGGGGTGTGGATGGGCACGCTCGCAGGACGCGAGGCGGCGCGACGCGAGGGCTCCGCGGAGGGCGTGATCGCGACCGACGTGATCGCCGCGCTCCCCGCGGTGCGCAGCGGGAAGGGGGCACGATGAGCCCGCGGCGCGCTACCGCCTACGTGAGCGTGGAGGCGATCGCGCGCAACTGCGCGCGGTTGCGCTCCGAGCTCGCGGCAAGCGGCGAGCTGTGCGCCGTCGTCAAGGCGGACGGCTACGGCCACGGCGCGCCCGCGAGCGCGCGCGCCGCGATCGCGGGTGGCGCGACGTGGCTCGCGGTGGCCAGCGCCGAGGAGGCCGCCGGGCTCCGCTCCGGGGGGCTGCGCGAGGCGCCGATCCTCGTGATGGGCGCCCTCAGCGACGACGAGCTCGAGCTCGCGCTCGCCGTGCGGGCAGACGTCGTGGTCTGGCGCGAGCGCGACGTGGAGCAGGTGGCCGCGGCGGGAGGCGGCCGCGTGCACGTGAAGCTCGACACCGGCATGGGCCGGCTCGGGACGCGCGAGCGCGCGCAGGCCGCAGCTGTGGCCGAGCTCGCAGCGGGCACCGACGGCGTCGAGCTGGCCGGCCTGATGACGCATTTCGCGACCGCGGACGAGCTCGGGGACGAAGGCTTCTTCGACGCCCAGCTCGCGGTGTTCGAGGGCTTCGTGGAGGCCATGCGCGCGCGTCATCCGGAGGTCCTCGTGCACGCCGCGAACAGCGCCGCGACGCTCCGCGAGCGGCGCGCGCACTTCGACATGGTGCGCTGCGGCATCGCGATCTACGGGATGGACCCCTTTGGCGTCGACCCCCTCGAGCGCGGGCTCGAGCCCGCGCTCGAGCTGCGCTCCTACGTCGCCGACGTCAAGCTCTGCCGTGCGGGCGAGAGCGTCGGCTACGGACGCAGGTTCCTCGCCGCGCGCGACACCTGGATCGGGGTGCTGCCGCTCGGCTACGGCGACGGCTTCAGGCGCGCGCTCTCGAACAACTGCGACGTCCTGATCGCGGGCACGCGCCATCCGGTGGTCGGCACCGTCAGCATGGACAACGTCACGGTCGAGCTCGGCGCGGAGGACGCTGGCCGGTCGCTCCTCGGCGCCGAGGCGACGCTGATCGGCCAGCAGGCGGGAGTTCGGATCACCGCGGAGGAGCTCGCGCGACGGATCGAGACGATCAACTACGAGATCACGTGCGGCATAACTGCGCGCGTGCCGCGGCTGAACGACACGGCGGCGGCTTCCGCGGGTACCGCCGGGCTCGCCTCGGCGCGCGAGCGCGATGAGGCCGGCAGAGCCTGAGCAGGCGCTCGCGCTCGTCCGGCGGGTGCTCGCCGGCCGCGAGGCCTGGCTCGTCGGCGGGCTCGTGCGCGACCTCGCGGCTCGCGCCGCATCGGGGATCGCTGCCGCGGACGAGGTGGCGCCGGCGCAGCTCGGCACCGGCACCGAGGGGCCGCTCGACGTGGACGTGGTCGTGGCAGAGGACCCAGCCGAGGTCGCCCGCGAGCTGGCAAGCGCGGGGTCCGCTGCGGGCTTCGCGCTGTCCGCCGAGCTAGGGGCGTGGCGGGTCGTTGCGCGCGACGGCGCCTGGCAGATCGACGTCGAGCCCCTGCGCGGCGAGACGCTCGAGGCGGACCTCCGCCGGCGGGACTTCACGATCAACGCGATCGCGCAGTCGCTCGACGGCGAGCAGACCTTCGACCCGCTCGGCGGCATGCGCGACCTCGCCCAGCGACGGCTGCGCGCCGTGTCTGCCGGTGCGTTCCAGGAAGACCCGTTGCGCGTGCTGCGCCTCGTGCGCCTCGCGGTCAACCTCGATATGCGCCCGGACGAGGGCGCGCTCGCGCTCGCGCGGGAGTCCGTCGGCGCGCTGCGGTCGGTCTCGCCGGAGCGCGTCTTCGGCGAGCTCAAGCTGATCATCGGAGGGCGCGACCCGGTGGGTGCGCTGCGGCTGATGGACGACCTCGGCGCAACCGCCGCCGTGCTTCCCGAGATCGCGGCGCTGCGCGGCGTCGAGCAGAGCCGTTTTCACCACCGCGACGTCCTCGGCCACACGATGGAGGTCGTGCAGCAGAGCGCGATGCTCGCCGCGGACCCGGGCGCGGTCTTCGGCGAGCGCCACGCGGATGCGCTTGGCTCGCTGCTGCGCGAGCCGCTTGCGGACGGCATCACGCGTGGCGGGGCGCTGCGCTGGGGGGCGCTGCTGCACGATGCGGCAAAGCCGCCGACGCGCGCGATGCGCCCGGACGGACGCGTGACCTTCGTGGGGCACGACGTGCTCGGGGCGGAGATTGCGAGCGGCGTGCTCGGGAGACTGCGCACGAGCGCGCGCCTGCAGGCACACGTCGCCGCGCTCGTGCGCCACCACCTGCGCCTCGGCTTCCTCGTCCACGAGCGCCAGCCGCTCGACCGCCGGATCGTCTATGCGTACCTGCGCGCGAGCGAGCCCGTGGAGGTCGATGTCACCGTGCTCTCGGTCGCCGACCGCCTGGCGACGCGCGGGGACCGCGCGAAGGAGGCGATCGACGCCCACCTCGCGCTCGCGCGGGTGATGCTCGACGACGCGCTGCGGTGGCGCGAGAGCGGCGCACCGAGCCCGCTGTGGCGCGGTGACGAGCTCGCGGCGGAGCTCGGCATCGCGCCTGGTCCAAGGCTCGGCGAGCTGCTCGAGGCGCTGCGCGAGGCGCAGTACGCGGGGCTCGTCGCGACGCGCGAGCAGGCGCTCGAGCACGCGCGCGGGCTGCTCGCATCGCAGGCGCGACCCGCGTAGGCTTACGGCCCGATGGCGGCCGACCCCGATTGCCTCTTCTGCAAGATCATCGCCGGGGAGCTGCCCGCGACGATCGTGGCGCAGGACGAGCGCACGATCTCCTTCATGGACATCAACCCCGCCACCCGCGGCCACGCGCTCGTCGTGCCGAGGGAGCATTCCCCGGACCTCCTGCAGGTCGACGACGAGGACCTGCAGGCGGTGGCGCTCGCGGCGCGGGGCCTCGCGCGCCGAGCGCGCGAGCGGCTCGGCGCCGACGGCGTCAACCTCATCAACTCCTGCGGAGCGGCCGCCTGGCAGACGATCTTCCACTTCCACGTGCACGTGATCCCGCGCTATCACGACGATCCGCTGAAGCTGCCGTGGCTGCCCGCGCCCGGAGACCCGGGCGAGATCGCGGCCGCGGCGGAGCAGCTCGGGGCTAGGCGGACGGCGCCCAACGAGGGCGTCGATCCGCGAGCACCGATACATTCCCCGTGTTCTCGTGTTTCCGATGAACATGACCCGCGCCAGAAGTGGGGGGGCAAGGCCATTTGCGGCGATCGCCGCGGCGATCGCCTGCGCGCTCGCGCTGCCGGCGCTCGCGGGTGCGACGCTGCTCGAAGTCGGCCAGAAGGCGCGCACGACGGCGCCCACCGCGCCGAGCTGTCCGGGCAACCCGTGCCTCGCGGTGAGCCGCACGACCGGCTTCCAGGTGAACGTCGGTTCGCTGACGGGCCCCGAGATGATCGCCCGCCCCGGCAGGATCGTCGCCTGGACGATCACGCTGAGCAAGCCGAGCACGACGCAGATCAAGTACTTCAACGAACACGAGGGCGGCGCCGCCTCCGCGGGCATCGCGATCCTGCGCCAGAAGCCGGTCCCCAAGACGCGCTCCAAGAAGAAGACCACGACCACCACGCCCGCCTACATGCTCGTCGCTCAGAGCCCCGTGGTGCCGCTCGAAACGTACTTCGGCGAAACCGCGCAGTTCGCGCTCGAAAAGACGATCGAAGTGAAGAAGGGCGACATCGTCGCGCTCACGGTGCCCACTTGGGCGCCTGCGCTGACGCTCGGCTTCCCCAAGACGACGGGCTGGCGCGCGAGCAGGCCCGCGACGAAGAAGGGCTGCGAAGAAACGAGCGTGCAGACGACGCAGACGCAGCTCGGGTCCACCGACCCCTACGCCTGCCAGTACCACGAAGCGCGGCTGACCTACTCAGCCACGCTGATCTCGACGCCCTGAGCGTCGACGCCCTGAGCGCTCAGGGCGCGCTCGCGCCGCCCGACGCTTCCCCGCCGCCTTCGAGCCCGATTCCGAGGACTTTTCGCTCGCGGCCGTCCCGCCGCCGGATTCCGAGCCGCCTGCCTTGCTCGCCCCTTCGCTGCCCGTCGAGCCGCCTTCGCCGCCGGCCGCCGATTCACCCGCTTCCTGATGCGAGGCTTCGCCGCTGGCGCTCGTGGTCGCTGAGAACGTCGTCACATGGGTCTTCTTCGCGTCGGCGTTTTCGGGCGTCTGGGATTCGGGCGGCGTGAGTTCGGGCGTGCTGTGCGGCGCGACGTCCGAGACCTTCGCGCCCCCTCCGCAGCCGCCGAGGATGAGCGCCGGCGCGAGCGCGACCGCGAGCGCGATCGCGGTGGCCGTGCGGGGTGCGCGCCTCACGGCCCCAGCGGGCCCATGCGGCGTCCGCACGTCGGGCAGTCATTGAGGTCGCGCTGCGCGAGCTCACCGCACCAGGGGCAGAATCGCAGGTTCTCGGGCGCCCACGGGAGCTTCGACTCCGAAGGCGCGACGGGGATCAGCTTGCCCACGACTTCGAGCGGCTCGCCGTCCTCGTGATCGACGTAGACCTCTCCCGGCTCGGCCTCCATGATGAGCTCGCGCCCCGTGGCGGGGTTGCGCAGCCGGTATCTCTGCATCGCGCTCACGCGCGCACTTTAGCGCGGGCTCCCCGCGGATAGGCTGGGCCGGCCGATGCGCGTACTCGTCTTCCACGGCTACCTGCTCGCGGGCACGGGCTCGAACGTATACAACGCGCGCCTCGCCGAGGCGCTCGTGCGCCTCGGCCACGAGGTGCACCTCTTCGCGCAGGATCGCCACCCCGAGCGCCAGCCGTTCGTGGACGCGGCCGGCGACTGGGACGGCGGGGCGCTCGCGGTGCGGGTACTCCGCGAGCCCGTCCGCTGCACGACCTACCGGCCGGACATCGGAGAGCTCCTGCCCGTCTACGTCGCGGACCGCTACGAGGGCCTTCGGGCGCGCACGTTCACGGAGTGCAGCGACGCGGAGATCGAGCACTACGTTGCCGCCAATGTGCGCGCGGTGCGCGAGGTCGCAGAGCTCGTGCGGCCCGACGTCGCGCTCGCGAACCATCTCGTGATGGGCCCGCTGATCCTCGCGCGTGCGCTCGAGGACGCCGTGCCATACGCGGTGAAGATCCACGGCAGCGCGCTCGAGTACACCGTGAAGGCGAGCCCGCAGCGCTTCCTGCCCGCCGCGCGTGAGGGGCTCGCGAGGGCACGCGGCGTGCTCGTGGGCTCCTGGCACACCGCGAGCAGCCTCTGGGCGGCGCTCGAGGACCCTGCGCTCGTGGCGCGCACGCGCCTCGGGCCTCCCGGGGTCGACGTCGCGCGCTTCAAGCCGCGCGAGGAGCATTCCGAGGCTGGCGGCGGCGATGATGGCGACGATGGGACCGTCTCTGAGCGGCTGCTCGAGCTGCTCGAGGAGCGCTTGCGCACGCAGGCGGCGAGCGAACCCGCCGAGCGCTCACAGGACGCCTTCGCCACGGACGAGCTCGCGGCCGCGAGAGCGCTCGAGCATGTGAACGCCAGTCGCGAGCGCCTCGTCGCGTTCGTCGGCAAGCTGATCGTCAGCAAGGGCGTCGACCTGCTCATCGCCGCCTGGCCGCTCGTGCTCGAGCGCTTCCCCGACGCGCGCCTGCTCGTCGTCGGATTCGGGTCCTACCGCGAGGCGCTCGAACGCCTGATCGCGGTGCTCACCCGCGGCGACCTCGACGCGGCCCTGGAGATCGCCAACCGCGGCCGCGAGCTCGAGACGCGCGAGCGCCGAGGAGGGGGAGGCGGCGTCGCTTCGCTACCTGCTCGCGTTCCTGCACTCGCTCACGGGTGAGCGGCGCGAGCGCTATCTGGAGGCGGCGCGCGCGCTCTCGGAGCGCACGACGCTCACGGGGCGTCTCGAGCACGAGGAGCTCGCGCTGCTGCTGCCCGCGTGCGAGGTCGTCGTCGTGCCGAGCACCTTCCCCGAGTCCTTCGGCATGATCGCCGTCGAGGCGGCCGCCTGCGGCGCGTTTCCCGTGAGCGCCGCACATTCGGGCCTCGCGGAGGTGAGCGCCGTCCTCGCGCGTGCATTGCCAGCGGCGGCGGCGCAGTGGCTCTCGTTCGCGCTCGACGAGCGTGCGGTGGATGCGCTCGCGGATCGTGTCAGCGCATTCCTCGGCTCGGGGCCCGAGCTGCAGGCGCAAACGCGCGCCGCGCTCGTCGCGACGGTGCGCGAGCGCTACTCCTGGGAGGGAGTCGCCCGCGGGGTGCTCGCGGCCGCGCGCGGAGAGCTCGAGCGCCTCGAAGCACCCCGAGCCGCCGGCACCTTCGGGTAGAGTTCCGCGCGCATGTCGGGAATGGGACTGCGGCTGCCGCTTGCCCTCGGGGTGCTCGCGCTGCTCTTGAGCGCGTGCTCCGCGACGCCTTCCCCTGCCCCCAACCTCATCGTCGGCAAGCAGCAGTTCGTCGCGAAATGCGGCGCCTGCCACACGCTCGCGCGCGCCGGCACCGCGGGCACCGTCGGCCCGGACCTCGACGAAGCCTTCCGCGCCGGCATCGCCGAAGCGCACGGGCGCAGCGCGATCCAAGGTGTCGTCGAACATCAGATCGAATATCCGAACTCGCACGGCGTGATGCCCGCGGGCCTTGTGCACGGCGCGACCGTTGCGGACGTCTCAGCCTACGTCGCGCACGCCGCGGCGCTGCCTGGCTCCGACGAAGGCCTGCTCGCGCAGGCGACGAAGCCGAAGGTGGGCGCGGGTGTGGCGACGACACCTGAACTCAAGGAAGGCAAGGAAGCCTTCCTCGCCCAGGGCTGCAGCTCGTGCCATACGCTCGCGGATGCGGCCAGTACGGGCACCATCGGCCCGAACCTCGACGAACGGCTGCGCAGCGACTGTGAAAGCCCCGCGTCGAAGCCGATTCGTGGGGCGACGCTCAAGCAGTGCGTCACGACTGCGATCGCCGACCCCTACAAGTTCCTGCCCAGCGGCTACTCCGCCGGCGTCATGCCCGCGGACTTCAGCTCGAAGCTCTCGAGCAAGCAGCTCGCGGCGCTCGTCGCCTATCTGATCAAGGCGACCGAAGGCAAGAAGAAGTAGCGCCCGCCCGCGCCGCGCGTCGCGCTCAGAGCAGGGCGCGCAGGGCGAGCACGATGCCCACGATCACGACGATCACCACCGCGCCGTAGAGCAGCGTGCGGAACGCCTCCTCCTCGGAGCGCAGCGGGTTCAGCACTCAGATGACGTAGACGGTCGTGTAGACGACGAGCCACATGATGTCGACGAAGTGCCAGTAGATGCCTGGTATCTCGACGCCGCGGTGCTGCTCGGGCGAGTAGTGGCCGCGGAAGGCGCGGATGTTCACGATCAGGAGCAGGACCAGGCCGACCAGCACGTGCGCGCCGTGCAACCCCGTCAGCGAGTAGAAGATCGTCTCCTGCGCGCCGTTCTGCGGCGCGAAGCCGAGGTGGATGTACTCGTTGACCTGCAGGAAGAGGAAGGTCGCGCCGAGCAGGAAGGTCACGAAGATGCCCGCCTTCAGCGCGCGACGGTTGCCGCGCTTGATGCCCAGCTCCGCCCAGTGCATCGTGAACGACGAGGAGAAGAGGATGAACGTGTTCACGAGCGTCGGGATCACCGGCAGCTTCGTGCCCGGCGCCGGCCACGGCTCGCCTTCGGCGACGCGGATGAAGAAGTACGCGGTGAAGAAGGCGCCGAAGACCATCACCTCGGAGATGATGAAAAGCAGCATCCCGAGCAGACGCGCGTCTACGCGCGAGCTCTGGTTCGCGGGCGGCGGGCCGTGATGCTCGACCCCCCCTGCGTGCGCGACGCTCGCGGCCTCCATCGCTAGCTCCCAACCCCGCTCGCCGTCGCTCTCGCGTCAGCCGAGGAGTCGGGGACGACGACGTGCTCGACGGGCACCTGCACGTGCGAGCGCACGCGCTCGACGAGGTTCGCGCGCATCCAGCCCGAGCGCTCGTCCGGGAGCGTCGAGATGACGATGTCGTCGACGACCGTGAACAGCTCGAGCGCGTTCATCACCGCCGTGTATGGGTCGGGATCGCCGATCATCCCCGACGCGACGAGGCCCGCGTCGTGCAGGCGCGAGAGCATCGCATCGAGCCGCGCGTGCGCACGGCGCGTCGCCGCGCCCGAGCCGTCCTCGAGCGGCACGACCGCGATGAAGACGTGCCGCTCGTCGTCCCCGGCCGCCTTCGCCTGCAGGCGCTCGATCAGCTCCTCGCCCGTCGAGGTCTTGTTCGCGACGACGAGCGTCGCGTGGAACGGCAGGCCTTCGCCCGAGACATCCGTCACGACGTGCTCGACGGGCAGCCCTGTCGCGTTGCGGATGCGGTCGATCAGGTCGCGGCGCAGCCAACCCGACTGGGTGACGGGCTGGGTGGAGACGATGATCCGTTCGGGGCGCCGCTCCGCGACCGCGTCCATCGTGGCCATGAAGGGGTCCGGGTCGCCGACCTCGCCGCCCGCCGCGAGCCCCGCCTCCTTGAAGATCGAGAGCGCTAGGTCGACGCGTGCCTGCGCCGACTGGCGCACCGCTTCGTCGTAGATCACTAGCCCCGACGATGGTGGTGTCGCCGGGACGACGACGTTGAACGTCGCCTCCCCTGAGGCCGCGTGCGCGAGCATCGCGTCGAGGAGCTTTCGCCCCGTGACCGTGCGGTTCGCGACGACGAGGATCTCGCCCATCTACTCGCTCGCCCCCGCCATGCTCCCCGCCGGCGTCGTGGAGACCTCCGCGGGAACCGGCGGAGGAGCGAGGATGCCGTGCTTCGCGCCCGGCACGCCGTACTCATAGGGGCTCCCGACGACCGTTGGCACGGCGTCGAAGTTGAACACCGGCGGCGGGGAGGAGACCTGCCACTCGAGCGTCAGCGCGCGCCACGGGTTCGCCACCGCGCGTGCGCCGCCGCGCCAGCTCGTGACCATGTTGTAGAGGAAGATCAGCGTGCTCAGGCCGAGGAACCAGCTCGCGATCGAGATCATCAGGTTGAGGTCCGCGAACTGCGTCGCATACGTTGCGACGCGACGCGGCATCCCCTCCATGCCGAGCACGTGCATCGGCGCGAACGTGAGGTTGAAGAAGACGAAGGTCGTCCAGAAGTGCAGCTTGCCCAGGCGCTCGTCGTACATGCGGCCCGTCATCTTCGGGAACCAGTAGTAGACGCCCGCGAAGATCGTCATCAGCGAGCCGCCGAAGAGCACGTAGTGGATGTGCGCGACGATGAAGTACGTCGCCGTGACGTG
This sequence comes from uncultured bacterium, assembly GCA_963738355.1. Lineage (GTDB taxonomy): Bacteria > Actinomycetota > Thermoleophilia > Solirubrobacterales > Solirubrobacteraceae > Palsa-744. Next base: position 152,392 of record CAVTWF010000007.1, on the reverse strand, counting down.
GATGTCGAACGGCACCATCGCCAGCATGATCCCGCTGATGCCGCCGAGCGTGAACATCGTGATGAAGCCGAGCGCGAAGAGCATCGGCGTGTCGAGGTGCAGCACGCCTCGCCACAGCGTCGCGAGCCACGAGAAGATCTTGATCCCCGTGGGCACCGCGATGATCACGGTCGTGATCGCCATCGGGATGCGGATCCACTCGGCCATCCCCGACGTGAACATGTGGTGCGCCCAGACGGTGAAGCCGAGGCCGACGATCGCGAGCAGCGAGAAGGCCATCATGCGGTAGCCGAAGATCGGCTTGCGCGCCTTCACCGCGATGATCTCGGAGACGATCCCGAACCCGGGCAGCATCATGATGTAGACCGCGGGGTGCGAGTAGAACCAGAAGACGTGCTGGTACATCAGCACGTCGCCGCCCTTCGCCGCGTTGAAGAAGTTGAAGCCGAGCGCCCTGTCGAGGAGGATGAAGAACTGCGACGCCGCCACGAACGGGGTCGCGATCACAACGAGCAGCGACGTCGAGAAGTTCGCCCACACGAGCAGGGGCAGTCGGAAGAAGCTCATGCCCGGCGCACGCATCGTGATGATCGTGACGAGGAAGTTGAGCGCGGTCGCGATCGAGGAGAAGCCCGCGAACTGGACGCCGAGCGAGAAGAAGTTCTGGCCGATCGGCGAGACTTCCGAGAGCGGCGCGTACGCCGTCCAGCCGTTCGCGAACGCGCCGCCCGGCGCGGCGAAGCTGCCGAGCATCATGAGGCCGCCGAGCGGCAGCAGCCAGTACGAGAGCGCGTTGAGCCGCGGGAAGGCCATGTCGGGGGCGCCGATCATCAGCGGCAGCACGAAGTTCGCGAGCCCCGCGAAGACGGGGATCACGAAGAAGAAGATCAGCAGCGACGCGTGGACCGAGAAGAGGCCGTTGTAGGTGTTCGCGTCGACGAACTGCGCGCCCGGCTGCGCGAGCTGGACGCGCATGAGCATCGCGAGCATGCCGCCGACGAAGAGGAAGAAGAACGAGGTGACGACGTACTGGATGCCGATCACCTTGTGGTCGGTGTTGACCTTGAAGTAGTCCTTCCAGGTGTAGGCGCCGTGGTTGGCGTGGTCCTCCGGGCGCGTCGGGCGCCCCGCCGCCCAGTAGAGCCAGTAGTCGAACGCGCCGAGCCCGAGGAGGAAGAACAGCGGCGCCGTGATCAGCGAGACAGTGACGATCGCGTCGCCGCTCAGATAGTGGTGGTAGGAGACGTGCCCGCTGTAGGCGCGGATCAGCCACGTCAGGAACGTCGCGAAGCCGATGCCGAGCACCGCGCAGAGCCCCGCGCGGTAGAAGCCAGGAGCCTTCAGGCGCGCCGCCATCTAAGCGCCCCCTTCGCCGGTTTCGCCTTCACCCGGGGGCTGGTTCGGAGGGGCTGAGGCCGCGCCGCCGGATGTGCTCGCCTGGCTCGCGAGCCAGGCGCGGAACGCGGCGGGTCTGAGGACGTGGACGTGGGTGCGCATCAACGAATGGCCGGCGCCACATAGGAGCGTGCAGACGACAGGGTACGTCCCGAGACGGTCAGGCGTCGCGCGCAAGCTCGTCGTGATTCCGGGCACGGCGTCGATCTGAACGCGAAATGCGGGTATCCAGAAACCATGGATCACGTCTTCCGAGTGGATCTTGAAGAGCACCGCCTCGTTCTGCGGGAGGTAGAGCTCGTAGCTCGTGATCGGCGCGCCTCGCGTCACGGAGGTCGGGTACTGGAACCTCCACTCGAACTGCTTGCCCGTGACGTTCATGACGATCTCCGGGCCCTTCGGCCGCGTTTCGTTTTCGTGCAGGACGACGAAGGAGTAGGCGACGAGGCCGATCACGAGCGCCGCGGGCACCGCGGTCCAGAAGACCTCGAGGCCGGTGTGGCCGTGGATCGGCGGCCCATCCTTTTCCTCCTCGCCCGGCCGCATGCGGAACGCCCATGCGCAGTAGAGGACCGTCGCGACGACGAGCACGAAGATCGGGATCGTCGCGAAGACGAGCACGCGGTAGAGCGTGTCCGTGTTGTGCGCCTGGGTCGAAGCCGCCTTCGGGAACCAGTGGATGACGTACGACAGGGCGATGCCAGCCGCAATGGCCACCACCGACAGGACGATCGTTATTAGAAGCGAGCGCCTACGCATCCCTACGTCTCCGGCCGCGGATCCTATTCAGTTTGGCCGGCGGAAGGAGCGTCTGCGCGGAGGGGGGTTGACGGATGCGGCCGACCCCACTACATTGAGGCAATCGTTGCAATCTTCGAAAAGGGAGCGAACACCCATGCGCGTCCATGACGGAATGAACGAGGTGGTCCTGAGCGTCGGGCCGGGGCACAGCCTGAGGACGGCCGCGAAGCTCATGTCGGAGCGCGGGGTGGGGGCGGCGATCGTGATCGACCCGGACGGAAGCGGGCCGGGCATCCTCACGGAGCGCGACGTCTTGAAGGCGGTGGGCGAAGGGGGGGACCCCGACGTCGAGCTCGTCGCGCATCACCTCACGAGCGACGTCGTCTTCGCGGCGCCGGAGTGGTCACTCGAGGAGGCCGCGGCCGCGATGGTGCGGGGTGGCTTCCGTCACCTCCTCGTCGTCGAGGCGGGCGCGGTGATCGGCGTCATCTCGGTGCGTGACATCGTGCGCTGCTGGACCGACGAGGGCGCGATCTGCCCTGTGCCCGAGCCGAGTGCCGGACGGTTCGTGAGGGCTTAGGCGGCTCGGCGAGGACTCCGCGGCTAGGCCAGCGGACCGCCGTAGCGCAGTCGGTGCTCGGCCTGACTCAGGCCGCGGCCGACCCCGCAGCGGCACGCTTCTCCATCTCCTCGGGCGGCACGTCCTCGACGTGCGTGGCGACGTCCCAGCGGTGACCGAAGGGATCCTCGAAGCGCCCCGAGCGATCACCGTAGAACTGGTCCTCGACCGGACGCAGCGCCTGCGCGCCCGCCGCGATCGCGCGCTCGAACACGTCGTCGACGTCCTCGACGTACACGTGCAGCATCACTGGCGTGCCGCCGATGGCCCGGGGCCCAAGCACGTCCACGTCGGTGTTCTGGTCGCCCAGCATGATCATCGAGTCGCCCAGCTCCAGCTCGGCGTGAAAGATCCTGCCGTCGGGGCCGGGCATGCGCATCCGCTCCCTCGCGCCCAGCACGGAGCAATAGAAATCGATCGCCGCGCTCGCCCCATCGACGAACAGGTATGGCGCGAGGCGGGGGTAGTCCTCGGGGATTGGCGTTCGCCACGTGCTTGGACCTCCTGCTGCGGTGGATTACTTGCTGCCGGCGAGCGACTGAAGCGTCGAGCGGCACGCCTTCGAGGCGCTCGCGAACTGCGGGCTCGCCGCATCGACGCGCTTCGGGTCGAAGACCGGTCCCGGCCCGTTGATGTTCGGTTCGGGCATGCTCACGCCGTGTTCGCGCATGCACCCGGCGTACTTCACGAGCGCCGCCCGTAGCGCCGGGCTCAGCGTTATGTCACGACCCGTCGGATGCTTCGCGGGCGCCTGGCCGAGCCGGCCGCGAGGACGCCTGACCAGCGGACGCCGCGGGCGCTACCGACGTGCTCGTGGTCGCGGTGCCGCTCGACGAGCTGCCGCATGCCGTCGCCACGAGCGCCGCGAGCACGACGAGCGCTGCGAGGCCGCTCGCGCGCAAGCGTGAGCGGTCGCGCTCGTCCCGCGGATCCCCTAACACGCGTCCGCCTCACGGCAGATCCGAAACTTCCGCTTGATCGGCGACCCGTAGATGCTCTCGTATTCGGGGGTCGCCGTTAGCCGATATGTGCCGGGCGCGAGCGTGCGTCCGTTCAGGCGTCCGGTGAAGTGGAAGCTGTTGCCGCCGGGTTCGTTTTCGCGTGCGAAGTCGCCGTCCAGGAGTTCGTAGAACGAGCAGCGCTTGCCGCGCTGATGCCGCTTGTGCGGCTTTTCGCATTCGCCTTCCTGTTCGATCCCGGCGGTCTTCTTGGCGATCGTGAACCTCGTGGTCCCCTGTCCGGAGGAGCTGTAGCTGACCGTCGCGCCCGTCGATGCGCGCGCGGTCGAGGCGCCGCTCTTGGCGGCGACGAACGCGGCCTTCGCGACCGCGAGCTTGCGGTCGACCGGGCTCACCGTGTACTGGAAGGTTTCCTTCGTCGTGTTGCCGCAGTTGTCGATCGCCGGCGCGGGCACCGTGAAGAAGCCCGGGCGTGGCGGTTTCGATCGGCACATGGACCGCGGACGGGTCGACCGCGAGCCCGTATGGGCTCGAGGCCTTGATCGAGATCGAGCCCTTTTGGCCGACGCCGTACGAGGAGGTGTTCTGTTCGCTCGTCATCGCGACCTTCGGGCCGATCTTGACGACGAACACGTGTGCGAGGTGGCGAATCACGCTCGAGATCCGTCGCCTTGTCTTCGGCCCAGTATTCGATCGTGTGCATGCCCACGGTCGCGGGCTTCACCGTCGCGTACCCTTCGCTGTTCGCCTTTGCGAACCCTTCGGTTTCCCCGTCGATGATGTAGTGGACGCCCTTCGGGGCCGTGCCGTAATCCGTCCCGATGAAGGCCGCGAAGCCGACGCCCGAGCAAGGCGGCACCTGCAGCGAGGACCCCGGCGGTTCGCTGATGTTCGCCGCGACCGGAAACAGCGAGTTGGGCGCCGTCCCTTCGGGCGCGGGGCTTTGGAAGATGGTCGTGTTTTCCGGCACCCAGTTGCCTTCCGCGTAGACGTAGGTGTCGAACGGTTCGGCGAATACGCTGCCGCAATCCGGAGCTGAGCCGCCGCTCGTGTAGATGCCGATCACCTCACCGGGTTCGACGAGGATGTCGGCCTTGAACGTGTTGATCTCGTCGGGATGCTGCGTGCCCGCCACGCTTTCCCCGACGATCGTGTAGGCGCCTCCCCCGAGCGGGCGCGCGACCTTCAGCGCGAGACCGGGAACCGCTTCCGCACTCGTCCAGAAGTACCACGAGGTGATCGCACCGTAGCTCTGAATCGTGTAGCCGTTGCTGCCGGGCGCGACGCCGGTCTGCAGGAACGTCTCGGCGGCGCATGTGTTCGCGGGTTGAAGAGCTGCCCAGCGGTCACGTACGCGGACGCAGATGCGCTCGCCGCAAGCGACGCTGCGGTCGCGAGCGAGAAGGCCAGCAGCGACCCGCCGGCACGGGCTCATGGCGAGCCGGTCGCGCGCAAGCGCCGAGTACATATCGCTCCCGATTTCTTCAAATCTGTAGGTGGGCAGGCCCAGCGTTCTGAGCGCGGAAGCACACTCTGATGCGCCGTCGGGGAGGAGTTGTTGCCGGAGTGTGAACACGCTACCGGCAAGGGCTTCAGCCGCGGTTAGGATCGTCGTCCGTGCGTTGCCGTGCCGCGCTCTGCTTCTGCTCGCTCGTGGTCCTCGCCGCGGCGTCGATGCCTGCGCTCGCCTTCGGCCAGCCAGCAGGGCTCCTCGACGACGTGCGCCGCGCCGCGTGCCGGTGGCGTCGAACCGCCCGGAGCGACGCCCGGAACACGCAGCACCGGGAACGCCCTGTTGGGTCGACGTCAAGCCATATCCATTCGGCAGCTTCACCAGCCTCGCGGGGATCGAAGAAGCGGGCCCGGTGGAACGTCGAAAACCCGGAACGTGGCTCGCCGAACACCCGGAGTGCCTGCGCGGCGGCGTCCTGAACCGGGCAGCGGCGAAAACGAGGCCGCGCAGAACTCGAGTGCTACCTCACCGTGACCTCGATGGCGTTCAGGTCGTGGAACCGGGGGCTCGCCGCCACCTATCCCTCCGAGGCTGGCGCCGTGACCGCAGCCGAAAAGAACCCCTATCGGCGTCTGGATCTACGACGGCGAAAAGTGGTTTCCGGACCCGACGTTCCCGGGTCGCAAGGTCTGCCCCGGGCACACGATCCTGTGGGCGGGAAAGCTCGACTACTGGCTCGTCGGCGGCTCTCCGACCGGCGGCTCCCAGGATGAGAACTGGCCCCGCCTATGCCGCTATGACGGCGTCGAACACGAATGGCAGCCATTCGCGGTCCCGAAGGCCACGCTCGAGCGCGTCACCAAGCCGACGATCCCGGGGCTCACGAGCACCTCCAGCGTCGCTCGCAAACGCGGCCAAAGTGGTAAACGCCCAACCGAGGCCAGGCGGCATCACCTCGGGCACCTGCCTGGCATGGAACGACTGTTGGTTCTTCGGCACCTACGGCGTGGCCGTGCACTGGAACGGCCAGGTGCTCACCGACGCCACGCCGGCAGCATCTGAACGCTGGCTTTCGGGCGAATACCTGGACGCCGCGACGAGCGAAGACCCGCTGGGGATTCCGTTCGCGATGGCCGTAAGCAGCACCGCCGAAACGGTGAGCGCCGAACACGAACGCGAACTGGTCCCCGCGCAGCGTGGCCCCTCGCCCCCCGAGCTCTTCCGCTCAGTGGGGGGTGACCCTGGCGCTGGGCTTGGCGCGGAATTCGCTCTGGGCGCGATCGGGCTCTCCTCGGCGCTGCCCTTCAAGCCCCGCGACGCATGGGCAAACGAGCGACCCAGGGAGCGGGTGGAACGACCCCTTCCGCACGGATCTCGTTGCGGTGGGCCTCGACGCGGAAGGGCAGGGCTGGGTGGCGGGCAATCCCGCGGGGCTGCGCTCCACGGGAGAAGACGCAGCGTCGTGCGAGCCCACGTGCGAGAGCGGTAACCGAGGTTTCGAAGCGACTGAAGAACCGCAACCGGCGCCGCTGATCCCAGTCTCATCCTCGTCTGGCGAAGACGGCGACCTGCACGGTCCTGCGGGCGACACGCTCCGTTTCCGCCAGCGGAATTGGGCTACACCCCGTCCGAAGCTGAGACGAGCCCGCAGGGGAGCGTTCTTGTGGTCCACGATCGGCGTGATCCCGGGCTCCGGCGAAGCGCTGGCCGGTGGCTTCATCCGCCCGCCGAGTGGCGAAGGCAGCGGGCCGAACGAAACGACGGCCGGCGAGCCGGTGATCGTGCGCGCGGGCTGCGACGGGCAGATGAGCACGACCCGCTTTCGGGTGCAAGAAGAAGTCCGCGGACGCACGGCGAGGAACGGTCCCCGCGGATCGCAACGGCACGGTCACCGCGATCGCCGCCAACGCCGAAAACGACGCGTGGGCGGCGACCAGCGAAGGCAGGGTGTTCGGCGAAAAGAATTCCGCGCCCCCGCCACCGGGATATGAGCGGCTCCACCAGCCCCCCGCCTCTACCACCTGACCGACACCACCGAACCCAAAGCTCCGGCGGGCAACGACGAAGAAACGCGGCCGCTGGAACTGGAAGAAAACCCACCGATCTTTGTCTTCGAAGTGGAACCGCCAGAACCCGCTGCCGCCCGCGCCTCCGCCGATCACCAGCACGCAGACGACCAAGCTGCGCCCGGCGATCTATCGGGTGAAGGCGAGCTCCGGCGCAGCGGGAACGGTTCGACCTCTACCTCAGCTTCAAGGTTCGCCGGCCGATCACGCTAGGCGCCCAGGCGCTTCGCCATGGCCACGTCGTGAGCAGCGCACGCGCACGTCATTTCGCGGGCCGCAAGGGTTCGCTGACCCTGCCGCTGAATCGCAAGCACTGGCCGACCAAGGTGCGCTTCGTCGCATAGGACACGCCGATGTCCATACGCCTGCAACCTCGCCGGCAGTATGCCTGCTCTCGTCATCGCCATCGGCTCTCTGTTCCTCGCGTGCGCGAGCGCGTGGCCTGCGGTGGCGATCGACGGCTCCGCGAACAACCCGCGCGCCCCGGCAACCTCTTGGACGTGGCGTCGACGAGCACGACGACGAGTTCCTCAACCTCAACCTCAACGTCGCCGGCGCTCGTCGCCCCCCTGACCACGCTCAACCCTCGCGCCTGCGCCGCGCCGACCGCGACACGGCGCTCGAAGTCGTGGGCAACGCGACGGTCCTCAAGGGCTCGGTGGCGCTCAACGCGACGGTCAAAGGGGTGTCCGGGCCGGTCACGGCGACGTTCTTCATCTCCCCTGCTGAAGAAGACCACTGGACCGAAATCGCACAGGGCGAAGGCGAAAACGCGGTCGCAACGTCGTTCGAAAGCTCAAGCGCTCATGGATGGCGACTACGACCTGTGCGCTGGTCCTCGAACAGTCGGGCACGCCGGCGTCGAGCACGTCGCGCCGTCCACGATCGGGTCATCGCCAATGAACACCCCGCGGTGCTCATGGTCGAACCGTCCGCCGCGCTTCGTGGGGCGGTAACGCTCGAAAGCAAGGGCGTCACCAGCGGCAACCTCCTGATCTGACGCCGGCGACCTTCGAATACCGACCCGCGTGAAGGGCGCCGAATGGATCCCGATCGAAACGGTCCCGGTGACGCTGCGCGGCCGCAACGAATACGGCTATCGGCTGAGCGCGCCGTTCAATACCGCCCGCTCGCCAGTGGCCGCTACGACTTCCGGTTGATGCCGCCGAACCCGAAACGCCGGGAACGACGAATTCGTCTCGGCGCCGTTGCGGATTTGCTGGTCGACAACACGCCGCCGAGCGTGACGATGCAGCCGCTCGCGTCGCCCGTCACCGGTGATGTATCGCTCGTCGCGCACGCGAGCGTCAAGCTGCCGAACGGCGAAGAACCAAGCATCGATCGGTGACCTTCGAACGCGCACGCGCGGGCGGTCAGGCGTTCCAGAAGATCGGCGTCGTGACGGCTCCCTCGGCGCGGCACCTACTCGTTTCTGTTCCACAGCGAAGCCGTCCCCAACGGCGCCTACGACTTTAGGGTCAAGGCGCTCGACCGAGTCGGGAATCCACGATCTCCAACGTCACACCGGTCGTCGAAGTGCAAAACCAGTCATCCGCGCGACGATCTCCTCGCATGTCACGGGCGTGACCCCGCCGGCGCGGCGCATCACGATCCTGGGTACTCCGCAACAGGGTAGTGAACCGGAAACGTGGCCTACGGCTTTACCGGCGGGCTCGCGCCGCCCGGGCTCAAGTACACGGCCACCGGCAACCAGCTCGTGCTGTTGCGCAACACGAAGCGCGAAGGCTGGCAGATCAGCGGAGTGCTGCAAGAACCGAATGGGGAAGCGTTCGCGCTCGAAGCACCCGGCGAGTCGAAGCGACCGAAGTCGCCGGCGCGGTCGCGCCCTCGGGGGAAGGCTGGCTGTGGCTTGTGGAGATCCCGAAGGAACACGGCAAGCCAACCTACGGCCTTTTTCGTCGCGCAGCCGGGGCGGACCAGCCGTTCGTGCGCGACACCGAAACACCGAAGGCATGGTGCCCAGACGCTGCTCGAATGGAAGCAGACCTTGAGCAGCCCTCCCAATCACTGAGGTGTCGTTACACCTCGGCGAAGAAGGCGGGGAAACGTACGGGATGCTCACCGCCGCCGGAACAGCCGGGAAGGCAGCCGAGGTGCCCGGCCCTGACGGCGGCTCGCGAATATCAGCGTCCTCGAGAAAACATCGTACTTCGAGCTCGGCGGCGGCACATGGAAACCCGAGACCGCGACGCCACCGAAGCCGGGCGAACTGCCGCCCGCGTTCCCGTCGATCGGCGCCGGCGCGGAAATCAAGCTGGAAGCCGGGGACGCCGAAAGGCCCAGGCGCCGGGTGGGGCGCCCTCTGCGTCAACTCATGCGGGACCGGGTCGGGCCTCGTCCTGGGGCACTTCGAAACGCCGGCCGGCGGGACAGCGATTGGAGCTTCGCGCCGACGGGCCTCGACGCATTCGACCTGACCGGGGGCCTCCAGGCACACAAGGCGCATGTCACTCCGCTCGCGCTGAAGGCCGAAGGCAACTCTGGCGAAGGAAACGTTGTGTGGATCGGAGCGCAGGGTGACAGTCGACTTCCAGCCCCATGAAGTCATCGCCCGCTATGACCGCACTACTGGCACCGTGACGAACTCCTGGTGCTCGCTGCCCGAAACGATCGAAAACAACTGCGGGGAAGAACTCGGCGCGGCGACGGTACCCGACGCCGTGTTTCCGAAAGAAAAGGCTGCGGTGGCGCTCGAGAACGAATCGGTTCACGTCTTCTCGCACGAGCGCTGGAGCAGCGCAGCCGCTCCCGGCTATGTCGGGGAGCGCGAAAGCGCCGCTCAGCACGAAGGCGGCGATGCGTTCACCAATGCCGGCGAAGGATGGCTTGGCGGTACGCACGCGCTCGGACACTGGTCACCCGAAGCAGCCGCGGGCGCGCTCACGCTCCTGGCCCGTCCCCGATCGCTTCACGCTTACGAGCCTCGCTCTGCCCCCCGCCGCAGGGATACCACCAGGCGGCCCCGGCCGCCTCAGCGAAGCCGGCGCGCTCGCGGTCGGGCTCGACGGGGCAACGCTCATCTACGAACCGTCTGTCGGGTTGGCTCCCGGAGGCCACGCCGGGATCCGCCCGCCGGGCGAACCTCTTCGGTGTCGCATACGCCGGGACCGGAAGTGCCTTCGCGGTCGGTCAGGGCGGAGTGATCCTGCACTGGAACGGCTACGCGTGGTCGCAAGACCCGCAGTCTTCCTCGCTTACGCATTCGCAGCTCAACGCGGTGGCATTCGCGCCCTCGGGCGAAGGTTGGGCGGTAGGGAACAACGGAGCGATCCTGCACTACAACGGCAGCGGCTGGAGGCTCGAAACCCTTCCGTCGGGGGCGAGTGTCACGTCGGTTGCCGTCGCGGGCTCGGAAGTGTTCGCCGTCGCAGGCGGCAATCTCATCACGCACACAGCAGGCGGCCCATCCGAAATCGGACAGCGAAAATGGAACGGAAGTCGGCGGATTGCCCGAATCTGCGAAGGGCGCGGCGCGGCTCGTCGCGGGGCTTCCGGACGGCGGCGTGGTCGTGGCCGGGCGCTCGCTCCTGCTGGTTCGCGAAGGGCCTCCGCCAAAGGCCTTCGAACCCGCAGCGCAGCCGCTCGAAGGCATCGCGGTCGCGCTCGCACCCTTCCGCGACGCGGACGGCCGGCTCCGAGCCTTCGCCTCCGTCGCCCGCCCGCCTACAACCGCTCGGAAGTAGGCGGGGTATCCACCGGGGACGGCGAGCTGATGCGCGAGACGGCGAGCGGGTGGGAAGACCTGAGCCATGGTGAGTTCGCGGGGCGCGAAGTCGGCCTCGACGGCGCGCTCAAGAGCGATCCGGTGCTCGCGGTCGCGACCGACCCTCGCGGAGAACACGGCTGGGCCGTCGGCGGCTACGCCGGAACGGTCGACGCCGTCAGGCAGGGAACGATCGAATCGCTCGCGGTCCGCTCGAGCGGCTGGCAGACTGCGTCGATCTGGCGCTATGACGCGGGTGGCTCTGCCACGCCGCCGTCGCTAACCTCGAGCGCGCCGAGCCTGTCCGCCGAACCGAACACGGTTTCGTTCGCCTTCTTCTCGAGCCCCGTGTGCTTCGAATCGTGCGCGGCGACCGTCGGCGCGCAGCCCGACGTGAACCTGAACGCGGCGGCCGGCCCAGATCGGCAGCTTGGCGGCGCAGCCCGGCGGGCCGGCCTTTGCAATCTCGGGAGGCGACACGCTCGAGGGCGAATACCCCCACGGAGGCCCCGACCTCGCGCACATTCCGGAACTGCTCTCGCCGCTCGCGGGTGTCCCCACGCTCTCAGCGCTGGGGCCGCGCGACTCCGAAGCGGCGGACTCATGGGCAGAAGCGTTCGCTGAATCACCTCCGCCCTTTGGGTCCGGGCCGGCGGCCGGGAACATCGGCCCGGTGTCCGCCTGAAGCGCCGACGCCGAATGGCGACGCCCATCGCTACTACTCCTTCAACGCCTATCAGAACGGCGGGCACGGATCCGCGTGATCGTGCTCGACAACTCGAGGTCCTCGCTGCAAGAAAGCGCCGCAGCCGGACGGAGAGCCGCGCTCCGCACAGCTCGAATGGCTTGAACGCCAGCTGAACCAGGCCGCCGCCGAAGAACAGGCGCTTGGCCAGCACATGCCCGTCGTGGTGATAACGGCGCTGCCGCTGCCCGACATCGGCGCGAGCGACGGCGAAGGGGTGGCCTCGCTGCTCGCGCGGCGCGGAGTCGCGGCCATCTTCACGACCAGCCCGACGCAGCGCGACGAACGCCATTTCGTCCCGGAAAACCCGCGTAGCGGGGGAAGGGCAGGTGAGCGGAGTACGAAGGCGCGTCGCTCTCCTACCAGCAGCCCGGCAACAACGGCGTGCTGTGGTACTTCGTGGACGCTGAACACGCTGAGCGGGCGAAGTGCAGGTCAGCGGCGTGCCCGTGGTCAACTCGCTCGCGCTCAAGCCACTCAGCGGCTTGAACGCTCAGCGCAGCCAGACGCTCCAGTTCGAAGCGATTGCGAGACGGCCTTCAGGCTCGCTGGCAACGATGGAAAAAACAGAGCCCACCCGCTCCGGGCTACGAAAACTACGTAGCGATCCCCGCGGCGGGGTGCACCGAATGCGTCTCGCCGAGCTACGCGTTCACGAGCTCCGAACCCGCGATCGGCAACTTCGTCGAAGCGAGCGGGCCCGGCTCTCCGTACCCGAAGCTCGACAGCCACGGGCACCCGATACCGTCCGTCAGCTCCGGTCTCTTCTGCGCCTACAACCCGGGCACGACGATCGTGTCGATCACAACCGGCCTGCTGACCTACTCGGAGCCAGTCACGGTGCAGCCCGGGGGCTTCGGCTTGCCCTGCGGCACCGTGGAACCCCCGGGCGGGTACCGCCAAGAAGTCATCCACGTTCCAGCACGCCGGAGCCCGATCCGCCCGGCCGCCACCCCGCCGCCGCCGCCGACCCCGCTCGCAGGCGCCCTCCCCACCAACCTCGCCCTCGTGCCGCCCGCGCCCGTGCCGCCACCTGCGCCGACACCTGCGCCGCCGGTGGCCGCGAAACCGCCCGCGCCAAAGCCGGCGCCGCGTCCAGCCGCGCCCCTCGAACCGCCGCCGCCGCGCCGCTGGAACCGGTGAGCGTCCCCGCGATCCTGCCGACGCCGACGCCGCCGGTCGAGCCCATTCCGCCCGGCGCGAGCGGTTACGCACAAAGCCCGTCGGCCGCCGAGCGCAAGGAAAAGGCCGAGAAGGAGGCGAGCCAATCAGCGTTCACGACGCGCCCCCGCTGTCGCCCGGTCGCTGTCACCAACGGCTCGGAACCCTCTTGGTACTACTGGGGCGTCGGTGTCACGACACTGCTCGCATTGTTTTTCAGTGCGCGCGGGCTGCGTTCTACAGGGCGCCCACGCCCGGCGTTGCTGGAACAGGCTGCCTGGCTCCGACCGGCGCCGCAGACGCCGCTGAGAACCGCCCCAATCGGCCCGACGCGTGTCGGACGGCCTGCGCCGCCGCCATTAAACACCCCGTACACCGAGCGTACACAGGGCAGTATCGGTGTCTTCACATCAGGCACACATCGGGTTCACAACGGTGTGACGGCGTTCACCAATAAAGAACAAGGATCTTCACCAACGGGCAACATCAACGCCCCGCTGGCCGCGGAGAATGCCCCTCAGCCTGGGAAGCTTCAGAGCCAGGATGCGAGTCCTACCCGTTGCTGGCGCACTGCCAGGAGGAGGGCGACAACCGGCTAGCGGTTCGGAGCAACTCGGCCAGTGATTCTCGTTATCTCGACTCGAGCAAGGTGGAAACCAAACAATGAACATCTCTTCTCGCAAGCGAATCTCGGGACCGTTTGCCCTCCAGCAGGGCTAAGCGCGGTCGCGAGTGCGCTCTGTTGCCTGGCATTTGCCAGCACGAGCGCGATGGCCTACAAGGCTCCGGCTGGTCTGCCGCCGTTAGGGATCAACTGCAACACCACTGACGGCAAGATCAACGGTCGTGGCGCGACCTACCCGGAAGAAGCGCAGCAAAAGACGTTCGCGCCGGCCTTCACCAACGCCACCTGCGGGAAGGAAGTCCCGCTCGAGGGCGCCGGCGACCCCGCCGAACACCGATGGTGGCTTACAACTACCCGAACGCTAGGGAAAAGTCCGTGACCGGCTCCGGCGCAGGGATCAGGGCGGCGAGTTGCCGGACCGACGACTTCGCTGGCTCGGACCTCCCGTACTCGAACACCGAACTCGCGACCTTCCTCGATGGCGCCCCGGGTAACGAGGGCGGCTGTACGATCGCGACGGGATTTGAACCCGCCGTTCCAGCCGCAGAGCCCGTGGCCGAGCTCGGAAGACCATGAAGCCAAGGTCATGTCGTTCCCGATCGGCGGCTCGTCGATGGGGATCATGGTGCATCTGCTTCGCTTCGAGCTGCGGGGGGACCGCGCCGCCGACGAGAATTCAAGTTCACGCCCTACGAGCTCTCGCGCATCTTTGGCGGCGACGCCCTGACCTGGAACGACTCGGAACTCGTCAAGAACAACCCCGGGCTGTCGCCGTGCACCGCTGCGATCCAGCGCGTCGTGCGTCAGGACAACTCCGGGACGACGAACATCACGAAGAACACGTTCGTCAACGAACTGCCGAGGCCGAAGGGCGCAGCGGAACCGTTCGAAGAAGGCGCCATCCTGAACAACCGCGAAGGCACCAACGGCACGTGCGCCACCGGGCAAGAAATGGGAAGCCTACTACCCGTCGCCGAACACGAACTGGCCCAAGGAATCCGAAGGCGGTACCTGCTCGCCGGAAGCCGTTCACAACACCAACAGCGGCAACGCCGAAACGATCGCGAAGCTCAACACGGTGCCGAACGGCATCACTTACGCCGACCTCTCGCAGGCACAGCTCATCGGCGTCGTGGAAGACCACTTCGTGCTCGCGAGCGTTCGCAACGCGACGGGCAAGACGTATCAGACGCCGGCCGTTGGCAAGGCTGCCAACTGCAGCTACAGCTCGCTCAGCCTCCCGGGGCTCAACGCTGAAGAAGCTGTCGGCCTCAACCTCGAAGACAACTGGAGCAACAACAACCACAAGCCGAAGGGTGAAGGCGGCAACGAAAAGCCCCAACACGGGGTCGCCACGTTGCTCGGCGAAAAGTACCCGATATGCGGCCTCACGTGGGCCTTGGTCTACACGCACGACGCGAGCGCCACGGATCCCGAAGTCGCGATCAAGCGCATGACCGCGGACCAGCGCATGACCCTGTACGCCTACGAGTCGTGGATCCTCGACGAAGAAGCGCAGAAGCTCCTCGGTGAAGCCTTCTACGCGGGCCTGCCGGCCTCGTGGCTCACCACGCTGCGGGAAGGATTCCAGAGCCTGCTTCGGCGCAACCAGCGCGTCCTGTCCGCTTGGGTAGAGGGTCCACGCGACCCAGCAGGCGCAACGGCGCCGTTACGGCGAGGATGCGCCGTCACGGATCCGTCAAGAGAGAAAGGAGCCGGCCTAGCCGGCTCCTTTCTCTTTAGGCGCGCCCGGAGCCTCTGATCACGGACCGAATCTCGTCGCCGTCGGCTTCGAATCCTCGGCTGTTACGGAGTTGTGGTGGGCCTGTGACTAATCCGTGAACATTTCGGCTGGCTTCCTAGTTCCCCACGCGTTTGCTAAAAGGGGCTTCCTGATGAGCGCTCCCGAGCCAAAACCGTTGCGCCGCCTGTATGTGCGCCTGCCGCGTGCTGCGCCGTCTCGCGGGCGGTCTTTGTGCGCTCGCGGCTGCTCCGGCGAGCGCGGCGACGTGCAGCGCGGCCACCACCGAACAGCTCGAATCGTGCGTGAAGACGATCAACGGCAACGCGGAAGCGAACACGATTCAGCTCGTGAACAAGACCTACGAGCCGGGACCGAAGGCGATCACCCTGACGAACAAGCACGGGTTGCAGACGATCGAAGGCACAACCGCCGAAGGGAGATCGACGGTGGGAACGTCGAAACCGAACACCCGGAACTATTCATCATCGGCGAAGGCGTCTCGGCCAAGTTCAA
The DNA here is from genome assembly GCA_963738355.1 of uncultured bacterium. Classification (GTDB taxonomy): domain Bacteria; phylum Actinomycetota; class Thermoleophilia; order Solirubrobacterales; family Solirubrobacteraceae; genus Palsa-744. Next base: position 136,647 of record CAVTWF010000007.1, on the reverse strand, counting down.
GGACATCGTCATCAGCCACGCGGGCGCCGTCCTATCCGCGGCGATCGAAGACTTCGGATCACTCGATGTCGAAGGCTCGACGATCGCCGGCACCGGCCCGGGCATCACCGTCCAGGCGACCGGCAGCCTGACGGTGCTCAACGCGTCGATCATCAACGGGTCTGGGGTCGGGGTCATCGATGACCCCGGGGGCAGCGCGAGCTTCAAGAACGCGACGATCGCATTCAACAAGCTCGGCGGCATCACAAACGACGGAACGCTCAGCCTGACCAACACGATCATCGCCGAAAACGGGGAACCCGAGTGCGAAGGCCCGGCGCGACGACCAACGATCACAACCTCTCGAGCGACGCAACCTGCAATGCCGAAAAGAACAACGTGAGCGCCGCTGTTGAGCTCGTCGTTCAACGACGGCGGCCCGACGCAGCTTCGCTCGCTGAGGCCCGGTAGCCCGGCGATCGAAGCGGGCGACACGGCCGCTTGTCCGTCCACTGACCAGCGTGGCGTGACCCGCCCGACAGTTGCCGGACATCCCTGCAGCATCGGCGCGGACGAATACAACGACTTTCCGCCGACCGTCAACGTCCCAGCCACAAAGGTGGTCAAGGAAACGACCGAAACCGAAGCGTCGTCGAATATCAGGCCTCTGCGGAAAGCTCTCCGGACGCCATACGCGAATTCAAGTGCACCCCGGCGTCCGGCAGCAAGTTCCCCATCGGCGTCACGACCGTCAAGTGCAAGGCCAAGACGGGACATGAAGCGACGGCAGAAAAATCCTTCGAAGTAGAAGTCATCTTGGGCAGCGGCACGACGACGACCACGACCACGACGGCGCCCACGACGACCACCACGACTGCGCCGACCACCACGACTACGACGGCGCTACGACGACGACCACGGCGCCGACGACTACGACGACCAGGCGCCGACTACCACGACTACGACGACGACGCGCCGACTACGACGACCACTACGGCGCCGCGACGACGACCACCACCACGGCGTCGAAGACCACGACGACGACGACGGCGCCGACTACGACGACCACGACGCCAACACACGACGACGACCCCGACGACGACGACGACCACGACGACGACCACGACGACGCCGCCGACGACCACCACGACGACAGCCGCGGTCACCACGACGACTGAAACGACGCAGCCGACGCCGACGCCGACGATGACGCTGACGACCACGACGACGACGACCAGCTCGCACGTGCCGCCAGAAACGCCGGCCGAAGAGCTACAGTCAGCTCCTGAACGAGGTCCAGGGGTCGAAGATCCCGTCCGGGCTACGCCACGAGCTCGTGCAGCTCCTCCAGCAGGCGCTGCACGGCGTCACAGGGCTGAGTGGCGTGCCGCGCAGGTTTCCCAACTGCAGGCTCTCGCGTTCCAGCAAGGTTGGACCCTGGTTCAGTAGCCGTTCGCGCCGCTTGACAGCCTCGCCACGGCCACGGTCTCGACTTCGCAGCATTTCGTGCCGGCAGCGGCGTGTGGTGCGCTCGAGAGGTTCGTCGACGTAATCCAGAACGACCAGCGCTCGCACAAGCCCAAGATCCCCTCCGCGCTCGCGAAGGCATGGGTCACGAGTGCGCGCGCCATCGAGAGCCAGGTCGGCTGCGGCTCGCTTCATCACCATCATCACGGCGGCTCGAACAAGCATTCGCACGGTCACTCGAGCCGGCATAAGCAGCATCGTCGGTGACTGACGGATTGGGCGAGCGCGTCCGCGCTTGGCGCGGCGCGCGGTCTGGGCATTGGCTGCGGCGCTCAGAGGCCGTCGGCCTCGCAGGCGCAGCGATCGTTGTATGCGCGGTAGCGCTCGTGCTGTCCCTGAGCGGTGGTGGGAGTAGCCACGCAGATAGCTCAACTCGCCACTCTCGCCCCCCCGGTGCCCGCACACTCTCCGCCACCGTCGGCAAACGCGACCGCGGTCGCGAACGCGCTGCGACACGGCCAGCTGAACGTCGTCCTCGACGAGCCCACGACCGGCGCCTACGCCGAACAGAACCGCACGATCGCGCGGGGCGCGCAGGTGGCGGCCGAAGAGCTCGATGCTGCGGGAGGGCTTCCGGGCCACGTCCAGATCAACCTCATCCACCAGAGCTTGGACGGGCTCTCCCCAGCGCCCTGCAGGCACGCCTCGCCGCCGACGCCGCGGGCGTCCTCATCCTGCCGTGCGACACCGACTCGCAGCTGAGCCTCGCCGCAGCCGCGGCCCGTTACGGCACGCTGATGCTCGCGAGTTGCAACTACGAACCGGCGGCGGCGGAACGTTACGCGACCTATTGGCCCGTGGGCGCGCCGGCGAGTGAGGAAGTCGCGGAGCTCGTCGACTACATGCACGCTGAGGGCTATCTGCACGTCTTCATCGTGGACGCTCCCGGCAGCCGCTACGTAGAAGCCGTGACCAACGAGTTCCGGCAGGCGGCGCAAAGCCAAGCAACTTCGGATCGTCGGGAGCGCCTCCGTCGAAGCGACGCAGGACTTCATCGGCCTGGCGCAGACGATCAAGCACACCGAACCGCAGCCCTCGGCGGTCTTCACGGCGCTTCCGCCGCCGATTGTCAATCAGCTCGCGGCCTCGCTCAAGGCACAAGCGGTGCCGGTGACGCTGTTCGGCACCTCCGTCATGGATGGCCGTTCACGTTTACGGGCGGCTCCGCGGGCCTCGAAAACACGGTCCTCGGGTCCTACGGCTTTGCGCGCGAAAACCGCGCCGCGCAGCGGTTCTCGAGCGACTATTCAAATCAGTTCGGCAGGGTCCCGGTCGGCAGCCTTCCCGGTCTCGGCTTCGAAACCGTCCGCCTGCTCGCGCAAGCAGCCGGCCAAGCGCACACCGCGAACCCGAGTGCGATTGAGCAAGCGCTGGCGCGAGGCATCACGCTGAAGGGCGTCGCGCTCGGCGAACGCCGCTACGCAGCGGGCAACAACCACAACCCGATCGCAGAAGTGGGCGTCGAGAAGATCATCGGTCGCAGTTTCGAACCGCTGTTCGCAGGGTCACCCCACCGGGCTGCGGGCGGTTAGGCCCTCCCGTTGGCCCGCGGCGCCCCACGCAATCGCGCGCGGACGGTGTCCTGAGGCTGGAGCGTCGAACTCGTCGGTGTACGCGCCGTCGTCGCTCTCCGCGACGACGGCGGGCTCGCGCATCAGCACCGGCGTCTGGCCGTTGAGCGCGGGCACGAGCGGATGTGGCCACGGCTGAACGGCCGCCAGGTAGACCTCGAGCGCGGGTCCCGCGAGCGTCTCGGCGTCCATCAGCGCGTTCGCGAGTTCTTCGAGGACCTGGCGGTTCATCTGCACGACCCGCTTCGCCGTCTCCTCGGCCTCGCGCACCAATCGCGCCGTCTCGCTGTCGACGAGCTCGTGCGTCGCCGCCGAGACGTTGCCCGGATTCGCCATTTCGCGCGCGATGAAGACCTCGCCGGGCTTCTCGCCGACCGTCACGGGGCCGATCGCGTCGCTCATGCCATAGACCGCGACCATCGCGTGGGCTGTGCTGGTCGCCTGGTCGAGGTCGGCCTCGCCGCCCGTCGAGAGCATCCCGAAGACGTAGTCCTCGGTCGCGACTCCCGCCATTGTCGTGACGAGGTTGCGCGTCAGGTCGAGGTACGTGAGCATCAGCTTTTCGTCGCTCGCGTAGACCGTCGAGCCGCCGCGGCCGCGGCCGCGCGCGACGACCGAGAGCTTCTGCAGCGCCGCGGTGTTGCCGATCGCGCGCGCGACGATCGCGTGGCCGGACTCGTGGATCGCGATCCGCCAGAGCTCATCGCGCGATAGCACGTGGCTGCGGCGCTCGGGCCCCGAGAGCACGCGGTCGATCGCCTCTTCGAGCTCGTCCTGCTCGACGAGCGGGTGGTTCGCGCGCACCGCGAGCAACGCGGCCTCGTTGATGACGTTCGCGAGGTCCGCGCCCGTGAAGCCCGGCGTCTGGTGCGCGATGCGCATCATGTCGGCGTGCGGCGAGATCGGGATCTTGCTGGCGTGCAGCGTGAGGATCTCCGCGCGCCCGTGGACGTCCGGGACGTCGACGACGACCTGGCGGTCAAAGCGCCCGGGGCGCAGCAGCGCGCTGTCGAGGATGTCGGGGCGGTTCGTCGCCGCCATGATCACGACGCCGCGACTCCGCGCCGAAGCCGTCCATCTCGACGAGCATCTGGTTGAGCGTCTGCTCGCGCTCGTCGTTGCCCTGGCCCATGCCCGCGCCGCGTTGCCGGCCCACCGCGTCGAGCTCGTCGATGAAGATGATCGCCGGCGCCATGTCGCGCGCCTGACGGAAGAGGTCGCGCACGCGCGCGGCGCCCACGCCGACGAGCGACTCGACGAACTCGGAGCCCGAGAGCGAGAAGAAGTTCGATGTGGCCTCGCCCGCGACGGCCCGCGCCAGCAGCGTCTTGCCGGTGCCCGGCGGCCCGACGAGCAGCACGCCCTTCGGCGCGCGCGCGCCAAGCTGCGCATAGCGCGCCGGATTTTCCAGGTAGTCGCAGATCTCCCGCAGCTCGATCAGGGCCTCCGGCGCGCCCGCGACGTCGGCGAACGTGAAGCGCCCTTCACCGGGCTTCGTGCCCTTGCCCGTCCACTTCGAGAACGCCGCGAACGCCGCGCCGCCCTGATCGCGCACGAGCGTCATGAAGAACGCGAACAGCGTCACGAGGATCAGGATCGGCAGCAGGAACTGGACGGTTGCGTGCAGGGCCGCTTTCCCCACCTGCAAGTTGACCGTCGCCGGCACGTGCTCGCGTTGCAGGAGCCCCAGCAGCGTGCCCGTGTAGGAGTCAGCGTGGGGGTAGTTCGCCCACAGCTGCTGGCCGCTGCCCGTGTGCATTTCGAGCCGCGCATCCTGGTCGAGCAGCGTCGCGCGCTCGACGCGTCCTTCGGAGATCAGTTCTGTCGCCGCGGTGAGGTTGACCTCCCGGCCAGGCGAGTGCGGGGCGATGACCGAGAGTCCCACGAAGAACAGGATCACCAGCAGCACCGCCGTGCACGCCAGCGTCGTGAGCAGCGGCGCTTCCCTTGCGATCGTCGCGAGCGTCGAGGCGCCCTCGCGCACCCAGCTGAAGGGCGGCTTCGAGAGCAGACGGCGCAAGCCGTCGGGAATCCGTGGGTGCGAGGTCGTCATGCGTGTAGCTGGAGGAGCGGCTGGTGCGGCCACCCTCGGCGACGGCGGCCCTCACCCCCGGCGGCATTCTCAGCGATCGTGCCCCCGCAGTCGTGAAGGACTCGTGAAAGTCGTCCGCACAATCTCGAGCAGATCGGCCCTGGCTACGTGGGTACGCGATGTGGCGCAACGTGGCGGACGCTACACAGACACGCGATGTAAACGGAACGTGAACCATGCGCGGGCGCCTTGTAAACGGGCTGTGACGCCGGGCGAGTGACCATGCGGTGAACGAACGTGACGATGCCGTAAACACGCTTGCCTCGACGGATAAGGGCCTGGTAAACATGGCCGACCCGAGACGGCGGCGGTGGCCCTAGCGGGACCTTGGTCGTGCCGTCGACCGAAACGACATCCGGCTACGTGTACTTGGAGGGACCATGAGCTTTCTGAACTTGGCGCGCGTGCGAACGTGTGCGGTTGCGCTGGCGTCGATGGGGGTGCTGTCGTTGGCGGCCGCAGGCGGCGCCAGTGCGGCGACCTGCACCGCGAGCAACACCGAACAGCTCGAAGCGTGTGTGATCACGGTCAACGGGAACGTCGAAGCGAACACGATCAAGCTGGCGGGCGGCACCTATCTGCCGGGGCCCAAGGCGCTCACCCTGACGAATACACACGGGTTGCAGACGATCGAAGGGCCCACGGTGACGCCCCCCACAGCCGGGCCTGAAGCGCTGATCGACGGCGCGAACGTCGAAGCCGAACACCCGGAACTTCTTCGTCATCGACGAACACGTCTCGGCGAAGCTCAAGAACGTCGTCGTCAACCACGCGGGGTCCGGCGCCTCCGCCGCGATCGAAGACTTCGGAGCACTCAACGTCGAAGCTTCCACGCTCTCGGGAATCGGCCCTGGCGTGACCGTGCAGCCGGGCGGCAGCCTGACGGCGCTCAACGCGTCGATCATCAGCGGGTCTTCGCTCGGGGTCGTCAACGATGGCTCGGCGACCTTCAGGAACGTGACGATCGCGTTCAACAAGCTCGGCGGCATCTCAAACGCCGGAACGCTCAGCCTCACCAACACGATCATCGCCGAAAACGGGGCGCCCCAGTGCGAAGGTGTGGCGGCGAGCACCAACGTTCACAACCTCTCGAGCGACGAATCCTGCGGCGCCGAAAAGAAGAACGTGAGCGCGCTGCTCAGCGCCGCCTTCAACGACGGCGGCGCGACGCTGCTTCGCTCGCTGAGACCCGGCAGCCCGGCGATCGACGCCGGCGAAACCGCTCAGTGCCCCTCCACCGACCAGCGTGGAGCAACCCGCCCGGACGTCGCCAGTACGCCTTGTGACATCGGCGCCGACGAGTACAACAACATCCCGCCCGTGATCACGGTCCCTGCAGAAATCCACGCGGAAGCGACGAGCACCTCAGGCGCCGTCGTCACGTACGCCGCCTCGGCGACGGACTCACCGGACGTCGTGCGCGAATTCAAGTGCACGCCCGCCTCGGGTTCCACGTTCCCGGTCGGGACCACGACCGTGACATGCAAGGCAAAGTCGGGCCACGAAGCGACGGCCGAAAAGTCGTTCACCGTCACGGTCACGTCGCCGCAGGTCTTCTACTCGAACTTCGTCAAGCTCACGACGACGCACCATGGCGTAGTGGGCTGGGGACCCGTGAAGCTCTCCGCGCCTGCGCTCGAAACGGAAATCGAATGCATCCAGGTCGCCTTCGGGTCGGCGTGGAACGAAGGCACCGTGCCCTCCGGCCACGGCGAAATCCTCGGCTTCAGCGCGAGCGGCAACGGCACCGCCACCGGTACGGGGCTCAGCCGCGAATGCAAGTTCAAGAAGGGGACCTCCTCGGTCGAAGCGTGGGCGACGGATGAAACCTCGCTCGCGGGCGGCCCCAGGACCTCGGCAACGAAGCTCACGGTCCCGTGGGACATCGAACTGCGCTGCGGCGAACGCGAAGCCGAACAGGTGCCGATCATCCGCCTCGGTGTTCCGAGCGGAACAACGCCGACGCCCGCGTGCCAGTCCGAAGCAGCAGAAGCAGCCGAAATCACGAAGGAAGAAACAGAACGCAAGGGCTGCTACGCGACGACGGTGCCCGCCGGGTGCGTGAAGGTCAACGTCGTGCAGCCCTCGCTCGGCCTCGAAACCGAGTTCGAAGGCACGCTTCGCCCGACGGCCGTCAATGGCTTCGGTAGCGGGCTGAACGCATCAACGTGGAAGTTCGAAGGCGCGAAATCCGGCGCGCTTCACCTATCGACGACCTTCACGACGAAGGGACGGCGACGGGCGAAGTCAAGAACGTCGGGTTCGCGAACACCGAACTCATCCAGGCCCACAGTAGAGCGGGCCAAAACTCCGATGGAGCAAGAGCGGGGCCGCGCGCAGCGGCCCCGCTTCCTCGTAGGCTCGCCGCACGCAACCCGTGACCATGCGGTGAACGTTGGTGACGATGCAGTAAAGACGCTTGCCGAGCGGCGCGGCGCCATGGTAGACATTCATGCCGGACACTTGAGGAGGCGCTGAGGTCGGTTGCGCAATGACGACCCTCCCGATGAGGCGGGACCGGCGCCCTCGAGCACGATGATCTAAAGACTCTTAACTGGACTGGAGGACTCATGAGTCACGCGATTCTCGGCACGCTCGCGGATCTGCGCGGCGGCCCTCGTTTCGGCCACGGGACTGCTGCTCGCGCAGGCGGGCGCGGCGAGCGCCGAAACGTTCCACGTGAGCAGCACGGGCCAGCTCGAAGAAGCCGTTGCCAACAGCGAACGCCGACTGCGCCGCGAACACAATCGTGCTCGGTGCCGGCGACTATCTCCCGGCCACGGCGCTCACGTTCACCGACACCTGCGGGGCGCAGACGTCGAAGGGCCCGCACACGCGCCCGAAGCGCTGATCGACGGCGGCAACGAGGAAGTCTGAACATCCGGAACTGATCGTGATCGACGAACACGCGTCGGCGTCCTTCAAGGATGTCGTGATCGACCACGGCGGCGGCGGGCCGACACCCGCGATCGAAGACTTCGGGACGCTCGGCGCTCGAAGCCTCCACGGTTGCGGGCAACCACGGAGCCGATCTCGTGGTCGAGCCAGGCGCCGCGGCCAACGTGGCCAACTCGACGATCTCCGACGGCGCGTCGATCGGACTCGTCAACGTCGGGACGACCAGCCTCTCCAACACGACCGTCGCGTTCAACAAGAACGGGGGACTTGAAAACGTCGGCACGCTCAACCTCGAGAACACGATCATCGCTGAGAACGGCGGCTCGAACTGCATCGGGCGCTGCGGCCGCGATCAACGACCACAACCTCTCGAGCGACGGCTCGTGCGGCGCCGAAATCAGCAACGCCAACCCGATTCTCGGCCCGCTGTTCAACAACGGCGGGGGAACGCAGCTGCACTCGCTTCAGCCGGGCAGCCCTGCGATCGATGCCGGGGACACCGCGACGTGCACGACAATCGATCAGGAGGGCCAGCCGCGGCCGGACGTGCCTGTCACTCCCTGCGACATCGGCGCCGATGAGTGGAACGCCACCGCGCCGACGATCACGGCGCCTGAGCGAAGTGACGAAGGAAGCAACGGGGCCGAGCGGCGCGGCTGTGAGCTACAGCGCGTCCGCGTCGAGCGCCGTCGCGGGTGTTCGCAGCTTCAGCTGTACGCCCAAGTCAGGCTCGACGTTCCCGATCGGCGAAACGACCGTGACCTGCACCGCGAAGGACGGCCACGGCAACTCCGCCACCGCTTCGATCAAGGTCATCGTGACGGACAAGGCGCCGCCCGTCATCAGCGGCGTGCCCGTCGACGATCGAAAAGGAAGCGTCGAGCCTCTCGGGTGCCGAAGTGACCTACACCAGCCCGACGGCGACGGACATCGTCGACGGCTCGGTCCCGGTCGTCTGCACGCCGGCCTCCGGCTCGACGTTCGCGATCGGGGAAACGACGGTGAAGTGCACCGCGACGGACTCCCACGGAAACACTGCGGAAGCGAGCTTCAAGGTGATCGTCACGCCGATCCTCGTGCAGTTCAGGAATGGATCCTGAAGGGCTCGCTGAGCGACCACAAGCTCTTCGGCGCGACGCTCTTCTCGCTCCCCGCGGGCTCGAAGTTCAACGGGCACGCGAGCATCCCGGGCGAACTCGAAGGCAACACCTCGGTGCCTGCGTTCACGACCACGACGAAGCTCTTCGGCTTCATTCCGGTGACCGTCGGCTACACGTTCACCGAGGCGGGCCCCGTGAAGGGCACGACGGCCGCGGACCCCTCGCACGCCGGCAACGTCCTGATCAAGGCGACGGCGAAGGACACGATCGGGATCACGTCGCTGACGCTCATGGGGCTCTCAGTTCCCGACGTCCTGCGCCACCAAGGAACCCGTGAGCTTCCCGCTCGAAGCATCGGAGACGATCAGCCAGCTCAAGGCGAGCGGCGCCACGTTCAGCGGCACCGTCACGCTCCCTGCCTTCAAGTGCAACGGAGGCCTGCTCGGCTCGGTGTTCAGCCCGGTACTCACCGCCCTGCTCTCGGGCCCAAGCAACCCGTTCACGCTCACGATCGAACCGTAGGAACGGGCTCACATCAGGAGGAGACGGGGTTCCCGTCAGGAGGAGACGCCACACCACACCCGCCGCGGCTCGGAGCCGCGGCGGGTGTGGGACGCCTGAGCAGGCGGTTGACTGGTGCCGCCACGCGCGCGCGGGCTCACGCGCCGCGCGAGCAGCGCGCTCAAGTCAGCGCTCGACCCCGTCGATCTACTCGTGCGCGTCGAGCGGGAGCTCGGCGATTTCTTCACGCGTCGTCTTGATCCAGCGATAGACGCAAACGATCGTGATGATGCCCCCGACGATCGTGAGCTCGATCATCGTCGTGATGCCCACGAGCGCGAGCGTGATCCCGACCGCCGTGACGAGCGGAAGGATCGTCGGGCCCGGAAGGTGGATCTCCTCTCCTACCGGCGGTGGATCTGGCTCGAGAGTCATGGATCGTGCGCTTGCGATGGGTCAGGAGACGTAGATCGCGGCCGCGAGAAACGCGAGCCCGAACATGAACATGCACACCGCGCTCACGATCAGCGCCGTGCGGATGTTCTTGCGGGCGAGCCTGCGCGTCATCATGGCGAGCGGATTATATGGACCGGCTAGAGCTTCGCGTCGATCACCATCGCGGCGAACAGCGCCGCGAGGTAGGCGAGCGAGAAGAGGTAGAGCTGGAGTGCCGCGTGCCGCGTGCTCGACGCCGACGCGCGATACAGCCGCACCGCGCCGCCGATGAAGCCGAGGCCGAGCACGAGGGAGGCGGCGAGGTAGAAGGAGCCGAACGCGCCCGCGCAGAAGGGAAGCTGCGTGACCATGTAGAGGAGCACCGCGTAGAGCAGGATCTGGCGCTTGGTCTCGCGCTCGCCCTCGACGACGGGGAGCATCGGCACCCCCACGCGCTCGTAGTCGCCCTTCATGAGCAGCGAGAGCGACCAGAAGTGCGGCGGCGTCCAGAAGAACACGATGAAGAAGAGGATCACCGCGGTGCCGCTCACGCTCCCGCGCACGGCGGCCCAGCCGACGAGCGGCGGGACGGCACCCGCCGCGCCGCCGATCACGATGTTCTGCGGCGTGCGGCGCTTGAGCCACGCCGTGTACACGACGACGTAGCCGAGGAATCCCGCGAACGAGAGCCCCGCGGCGAGCGGGTTCACCGCGAGCGAGAGCTCGAGCACGGAGAGGGCCGCGAGCGTGCAGCCGAACGCGAGCGCCGCGCGCGGAGCGAGCCTGCCCGCGGGGATCGGGCGGTTCGCCGTCCTTCGCATCTGCGCGTCGATGTCGCGGTCCAGGTAGTGGTTGATCGCGCCCGCGCCGCCCGCGGAGAGGTAGCCGCCGAGGCACGTGAGCGCGACGAGCGCGAGCGACGGGTCACCCGCGATGTACATCGTCGTGATCGTCGTCAGGAGCAGCAGCGACTGCACCTTCGGCTTTGTCAGCTCGATGTAGTCCGAGACGAGCTGCTGCAAGCGCGGGGCGGCGAGGCCCTTGACCTCGACGGCGTGCGCCCCGGCTGGCGTGCGCGTGCTCATCAGATGCCTATCTGCGTCGCCCCGGACGGGACCGTGGCGCGGCCGCGAGCCGGCGCGCCGGCATTGCGCAACTCAACTTCGCGGCGGATGTCCTTCATCGGTTCAACCGAGCGTACACGTGGCACGACATCGAAGTTGTGTGCCGGCGGCGGCGAGGTCGTGAACCACTCGAGCGTGTTCGCGCGCCACGGGTCGGGGCCCGCGACGGCGCCGACCTTGAGGCTCCGCGCGACGTTGATGATCGTCACGAGCACACCCGCGGCGAGGATGAACGACCCGATCGTCGAGACGAGGTTCTCGATCGGCAGGGAGCCGACGTCGGCGTACTCGTAGACGCGACGCGGCATCCCTTCGAGGCCCATCGCGTGCTGGATCAGGAACGTCGCGAGGATGCCCCAGAAGATGAGCCAGAAGCTGAGCTTGCCGAGGCCCTCGAAGAGCATCCGCCCGGTGATCTTCGGGAACCAGTAGTAGATGCCCGCGAAGATCGTCATGACGGAGCCACCGACGAGCACGAAATGGATGTGAGCGACGACGAAGTAGGTTTCGTTGAGCTGCCAGTCGACGGGGAAGAGCGCGAGGAAGACGCCCGAGATGCCGCCGATGATGAAGAGCGCGACGAAGCCCGCGGCGAACAGCAGCGGTGTCTTGAACTCGATCGTGCCGCGCCAGAGCGTCGCGATCCAGTTGAAGATCTTCACGCCCGTGGGGACGGCGATCGCCATCGAGCTGAGCATCATGAACACGAGGATCGCGAGCGGCAGCGGGGTCGCGAACATGTGGTGCCCCCACACGAGCAGGCTGAGGAACGAGATGGCGACCGTCGACGCCGCGATCGCCTTGTAGCCGAAGATCGGCTTGCGCGCGAACACGGGCAGGATCTCCGAGATGATGCCGAAGCCGGGCAAGATCATGATGTAGACCTCCGGGTGCCCGAAGAACCAGAAGAGGTGCTGCCAGAGCAGCGCCGAGCCGCCGTTGGCGGGGTCGAAGAAGTGCGTGCCGAAGTGGCGGTCGGTCAACAGCATCGTCACCGCCGCCGCGATCACTGGGAGCGCGAGGATCAGCAGGATCGCGTAGACGAGGATCGTCCACAGGAAGAGCGGGAGGCGCCCCCAGCTCATGCCGCGCGTGCGCATGTTCGCGATCGTGACGTAGAAGTTCAGCGCGCCGAGCAGCGACGAGAGCCCCGTGAGGTGGATCAGGTAGATCCACGCGTCCTGGCCGCCGCCGGGTGAGTAGATCGCGCTCGAGAGCGGCGGGTAGCTCGACCAGCCGGCTTCGGGCGGGTTCCAGAAGAGCGACCCGTAGAAGACGATACCGCCCGCGAGCAGGAGCCAGTAGGAGAGCGCGTTCAGGCGCGGGAAGGCCATGTCGCGCGCGCCGATCATGAGCGGCACGAAGTAGTTCGCGAAGCCCGCCATCATCGGCACGACGAAGAGGAAGACCATCGTCGTCCCATGCATCGTGAACAGCTGGTTGTAGGTCTGCGGGGTGACGAGCGTGTTTTCGGGCACCCCGAGCTGCAGGCGCATCATCAGCGCCTCCGTGCCGCCGATCACGAAGAACGCGAAGGTCGTGACCATGTACATGATCCCGATCCGCTTGTGATCGGTGGTCGTGATCCAGCTCACCCAGCCGCGCGGCTCGGGTTCCACGCGGTGCGCGACGATCTCGGGGACCGGCGTCGCGGTCGCGGTCGCTGTGGCTGTCGCAGTGGCTGCCATCGTCGATCAGGGGTGTTCGACCGTTTCCGATCCCTTGCCCGCGGAGAGCCTCGCGCGCGCCTTCGCGGCTTCAGCGTTGGCTTCGGCGATCAGCCGCCTGCGTTCTGAGAGCCACGCTTCGAACTGCGCGGGCGGCACGGCCCGCACGGTCGCGATCATTCGCGCGTGGCCGCGGCCGCAGAGGTTCGCGCACTGGCCGTGGAAGGACTTCCCTGCGTCGGCGGCGGGGATCTTGAACCAGGTGTAGTTGTGGTAGCCCGGGACCACCTGCACCTTGCCTCCGAGCTGCGGCACCCACCAGCCGTGGACGACGTCAACGGAGGTCGCGTCGATGACGACCGTGGTTTCGGTGGGGACGACCATTTCCTCGTAGGAGTACGGCGCGGCGAACTTTTCGCGGCCCACGCCGCCCGGATAGACGAACTGCCAGACGTACTGCCTGCCGACGACGTTGATTTCCAGCGACTTCCCGCTGGGCGGGAGGCGCTTTTCGGCGGTCGCGTAGAGGGGGCCTTCGCCGTCTCCGAGGAGCCGTTCCGCGGCGGCGCTCGAGTTCGGCGGGTTGATGATCGAGGAGAGCTTCACGAAGGTGAACGCGGAGAGCAGGACGAGCACCGCGACGGCGCCCAGCGTCCAGCTCACCTCGAGCCGCGTGTTGCCGTGAATCTGCGCCGCCACGGCGTGCTTGCGGGCACGGTACCGGATGAGCGCGTACGCGAGCGCGCCCTCGACGACGACGAAGATGACGAACGCGAAGTAGAGCGTGACCACATAGATCGTGTGGATGTGATCCGCGTTCGGAGAGCCACCAGTTTCAGGCGTGATCCTGAAGGCCAGCGGCAGGGAGAGCAGGTGGGCCACGGCGCGCGATTCTATTCAGAGTCGGCGCTGGGAGTGGCGAAGTCGCGGTTGCGGCCGGCCAGCGCCTATCGTGTCCTCCGTGGCCTCGAGACCCCTCATCGGCATCTGCCCCCCGCAGGAGCGTGCGCGCTGGAGCGTGTGGGACCAGGAGGCGGTGCTGCTGCCGATCAGCTACATCGCGGCGGTCCAGCGGGCCGGCGGAATCGCGCTGATCCTCGCGCCGGACGGGGAGCTCGTCGAGGACCCCGCAGACGCGCTCGAGCTCGTCGACGGGGTGCTGCTCGCCGGCGGCGCTGACATCGATCCCGCGAGCTACGGCGAGCCGAGGCATCCGGAGACCAGCGATACGACGCCCGAGCGGGACGCGTTCGAGATCGCGGTGACGCGCGGCGCGATCGAGCGCGACATGCCGCTGCTGGGGATCTGCCGCGGCATGCAGCTGCTGAACGTCGCCTGCGGCGGCACGCTGCACCAGCACCTGCCCGAGCTCTTCGGCCACGAAGACCACCGGCGCGTCCCCGGGTCCTTCGATGGCGCCGAGCACGACGTCGAGCTCGTGCCCGGATCGCTCGCAGCGCGGGTCGCGGGCGAGACGCTGCACGTCACGAAGTCGCACCACCACCAGGGCGTCGCTTCCGTGGGCGAGGGACTCGTCGTAAGCGGGCGGGCCGTGCAGGACGGGCTTGTGGAGACGATCGAGATGCCCGAGAAGGACTTCGTCCTCGGCGTCCAATGGCACCCGGAGGCGGATGAGCAGAGCTGCGTCGTCGGCGCGCTTGTCGAGGAGGCGGGCAAGCCCACGCGCCCGCAGGTCGAGCCCGCAGCCGGCTAGCGCCCGCAAACTCGGGCTCGCGCGCCGACGCCCACCGATGTGGCCGCTTGGGCGCAGGATAAGCTGGCGGGCGTGTCGCGGTCGAAGGCGATTCGAGCAGCCGCCTGGACGGTTGTGGCGGCGGGAGTGATCGCGCCGATCGCGCGCAAGCGCGTGAAGGCGCCGCCGATCGTGATGCAGTCGGTGGCCTTTGCGGCGCCCGCGGGGCTGTGCGTCGCGATGCGACGCTCGCGCACGCGCGACGTCGCCGCGTGCGCCCTGCAGATGTGGGCCTACCTCGCCGCGTATGAGACCCCGCACGACGAGCCAGAGCGCCAGCGCGAGCGGGTCCACGTGGACTATCCGATCGTGCTCGACCGCGTCCTGGGCCTCGGCGAGCTGCCGACCGTGCGCCTTCAGCGCGCGCTGGCGCGTGTAGGCCGGGACGGGCCGGAATGGCGTGCGCTGGACGGCGCGCTCGTGTGGACGCACTGGATCTGGTTCCTCGTGCCGCATAGCGCGCTCGCGTACGTCCTCGCGCGGAGGCCCGAGCGCTTCCCACGCGCCGCGGTGATGACATACGCCGTCTTCGACATCGGCGCGTGCTTCTACTGGATCCTCCCGACCGCACCGCCGTGGTTTGCCGCCCTGCTGGCCGCCGAGAGCCTGCCGCCGATCGCGGGCGGTGCGCCCGCACTGGCCGCGGCGGACGAGCTCGACGGCGCCTCGGCGGCTCGCGAGCGCATGCGCGCAAAGGGGCTGAGCGACGCTGCGGTGCGGCTGAGCGACACGCTGCTCGTGCGCAGGATGATGGTCGAGTACGGAGAGACCTACTGGAAGGAGCGCTGGGGTCCGCTGTTCAGCGCGCTCGGTGGCAATCCGCTCGCGGCGATGCCCTCGCTGCACGTCGCGACCTCGCTGATGGCGGCGCTCCTGCTCTCGGAGGTGGGGCCGCTCGAGGGCGGGCTCGCTTGGAGCTACGCGGCGGCGCTCTCGTTCGCGCTCGTGTACCTCGGCGAGCACTACGTCGTCGACCTGCTCGGTGGCGCGGCGCTCACCGCGGGCGTCTATCGCCTCGGTCCTCGCGCGGCGCCGGCGCTCGACGCGCTCGCGCGAGCGTTCGCGGCGCTCGAGGCTAAGGCGCACGAGGGCACATGACTGGCGAGCGCTGAGCAGATGCCGGGGGCGGGCGCCAAGGGCACGAGCGGCGGACAGGCCTTCCGCGTCGAGGGCGCCGCGCAGACCTCCTCCGAAGGGGCGCCGAGCCCGCGCCCACCTCGTGGCTTGCGTCGTGGCACGCTCGGGCGCGCGCGGGAGGATCATCCTCGGCTCGGCGTGCCCGGAAACCGCAGGCAGCTGCTTGCGGTCGCGCTGTTCCTGCTCGTCGCGCTCGCGGTCTTCTACATCGTCGTCCCGCAGCTGCCGGGCGTGCAGTCGACCTTCGAGGGGCTCCACGACGGCAACGCCTGGTGGATCGGCGTCGCGCTCGCGCTCGAGATCGCTTCGATGGCGAGCTACGTCGCGATCTTCCATGCCGTCCACGTCCCGCCGGGCTCGCCGATCACGCGCAGCGACAGCTACAAGATCACGATGGCGAGCCTCGCCGCGACGCGCCTCTTCGCCGCCGGGGGAGCGGGGGGCGTCGCGCTCACGGCGTGGTCGCTTCGGCGCTCGGGGATGAGCCGCCGCGACGTCGCGACGCGGATGATCGCGTTCCTCGTGCTCCTCTACGGCGTCTACGTCGCGGCCATGATCATCTGCGGCGTGGGCATCTACATCGGCCTCTTCGCGGGGCCGCATCGGTTTGCGATCACGATCGTCCCGGCGATCTTCGGCGCGGTCGTGATGTCGCTCTTCACGGGCGTCGCGCTCCTCCCCGAACGCCTCGAGCAGCGCCTTCGCGACGCCGCGCGAAGGCGCCTCATGCGCCGCGTGGCCGCAGGCCCGGCGTCAGTGGTCGCGGGAGTCCGCTACGCGCGCCACAAGCTCAGGCACCCCGACTGGGCGGTGATGGGGTGCATCGCGTGGTGGGCGCTCAACGTCGGCGTCCTGTACGCGAGCTTCCGCGCGTTCGGCGACGCGCCACCGGTCGCGGTCGTCGCGCAGGCGTACTTCGTGGGCATGCTCGCGAACCTCCTCCCGGTGCCGGGCGGGATCGGCGTCGTGGACGGCGGCATGACGGCGGCGGCGGTCGCGCTCGGCGTGGGCTTCCACGTTGCGCTGATCGCCGTGCTCACGTACCGTCTGCTCGCCTTCTGGCTACCGACGATCCCCGGCGGGGTGGCATATTTCCAGCTGCGCCGCAGCGTGCACCGCTGGGATCGCGACGATCCGCGCCGGCACTCGCGTGAGCGCCCGGGCGGTGCCCGTCGGCTATACTATAAAAAGTAAAGTAACCACTGGTGAGGTGAGATGGGAAGCGTCAGAATCGGAGCGGACATGGCAGAGCAACCGGTAGAGAACGTGATCATCATCGGCAGCGGCCCCGCGGGCTACACCGCGGCCCTCTACACGGCGCGGGCGAACCTCGCGCCGCTCGTTATCGAGGGCTTCGCGTGGGGAGGCCTCCTGCAGCAGACGACGGACGTCGAGAACTACCCGGGCTTCCCGGAGGGCATCATGGGGCCGGAGCTGATGCAGCGCTTCCGCGACCAGCCCGAGCGCTTCGGGGCGCGCCTCGTGACGACGCAGGCCGATCGCGTGGAGCTCGCGCAGGAGCGCGGCGGGATCCACCGCGTGTGGGTTGAAGACGAGGAGTACCGCGCGCGCACCGTGATCCTCGCGATGGGCGCGGAGCACAAGAAGCTCGGCGTGCCCGGGGAGGAGCTGCTCGGCGGCCGCGGCGTGAGCTACTGCGCGACCTGCGACGCCGCCTTCTTCCGCGGCGCGAACGCGATCGTCGTCGGCGGCGGCGACTCCGCGATGGAGGAGGCGATCTTCCTCTCGAAGTTCGCCGCGAAGGTCACGATCGTGCACCGCCGCGAGGAGTTCAGGGCGTCGAAGATCATGTTCGAGCGCGCGCGCGAGCAGGAGAACATCGAGTTCCTCACCCCGTACACCGTCGCGGAGCTGATCGCGGGCGAGAGCGGCGCGCTCGCGCGGGTGGCGCTCGACCGCGCTGGGGATGAGGGCGAGGACGCGGGGGATGGCCGGATCGAGATCGAGGCCTCCGCGGCGTTCATCGCGATCGGCCACGAGCCCCAGTCGGAGCTCGTGAAGGGCCAGATCGACCTCGACGACGAGGGCTACGTGAAGACAGAAGACGGCTCGACGCGCACGAACCGCCCGGGCGTGTTCGCCGCGGGCGACGTCGTGGACCGCATCTACAGGCAGGCCGTGACGGCCGCCGGCTCGGGTTGTCAGGCGGCGCTCGACGCGGAGTGGTACCTCCGTGACACACCGGAGATCCCGATGGAGGTCCTTCCGAAGGAGGTCCTCGAGGTGGATCTCGCCGAAGCGCAGTGGGCGCCGACGCGCCCGTAGCTCCGAAGCGCTAGCGCGGACGCGACCTTAGGCGGTGCGCGGCGGCGGCTCGGGCGCCGCGGGGGCGATGCTCACGAGCGACCCTTGGGCGCGCGCGTGGCCGAGGAAGCCGCGACCGGTGCTCACGCCGAGCCGTCCGGAGAGCACTAGACGACGCAGCGCGGGCGCGGGCCGGTAGCGCTCCTCGCGGTACTCGCGAGAGAGCGCCTCGAGCACGGCGAGGACGTGGTCGAGCCCGATCATGTCGGCCCACTCGAGCGGGCCGCGCGGGTGGTTGAGGCCGAGGACCATCCCGGTGTCGATGTCGCGCGCGCTCCCGACACCCTCGCCGAGCGCGAACGCGGACTCGTTGATGATCTGGCAGACGATCCGCCCGAGCACGAGCCCGGGCGCGTCGCCGACCCACACGACGTGCTTGCCGAGCACCCCGAAGAAGTGTTCCGCTCGCGCGACGACGGTGGGCGAGGAGCTCTCGGTGCGCGTGAGCTCGACGAGCGAGGCCTCCTCGAAGGGCGGGAGGACATGGAAGCCCACCGAGCTCCCGCCGGGGTCGAGCGTCGCGAGCGACCCGCGCGAGAGCGCGAACAGGCGCGGGCCACCTAAGTCGGTAGGCAGCTCGCTGGAGCTATCGCACTCGACGATCAAGGCGGGCAGCTCGTCGGGGGCGCGGTTCTCGTCCGCATAGACCCTGTAGCCGGCGGCGCTCGCGGCCTCGCGAAGCTCGCTCGCGAGGACGCCCTCGCCGGAGATGACGAGCAGCCCGCTGCCGACCTCGGGCTTCGCCGCCTGCGGCGGCGGCGGGTCCTCGGGGCGGTACGGGCCGTCGCCGCTGTAGTCGTAGTAGCCCCGCCCGGTCTTGCGGCCGTGAAGCCCCGCGGCGACCATGCGCGCCTGGATCGTCGAGGGACGCCAGCGCGGCTCGCCGAAGCTGAGCTCGTAGAAGCTGCGCGAGACGTCGAACCCCGTGTCCACGCCGACGAGGTCGGAGAGCTCGAAGGGCCCCATCGGATATCCGCCCTCCTGGCGCATGATTCGATCGATAGTGGGGACGTCCGCGAGCTGCTCCTGCAGGAGTCGCAGCGCCTCCAGCCCGAACGGTCGGTTGCAGCGATTCACGAGGAACCCCGGGCCATCCGTGGCCCGGATCACATCCTTGCCCATCGCACGGCCCGTCGCATCGGCGATCGCGAGCGCACGCTCGCCTGAGCGCATGCCCGCGATCACCTCGAGCAGGCGCATGCGGGGGGCGGGGTTGAAGAAGTGCATGCCCACGACTCGCTCGGGGTGCGTGGCGGAGGCGGCGATCGCGGTCACGGGGAGGGAGGAGGTGTTCGTGGCGAGCACGCAGTCCTCCGAGACGATCTCCGAGAGCCCGCGGTAGAGGTCGGCCTTGAGCTCGATTCGCTCGGGCGCGGCCTCGATCACGAGCTCCGCGGGCGCGAGCCCCCGCAGTTCGTGGGCGACCTCGAGCCGCGCAGTCGCGGCGCTCGCATCCTCGGGCGTCATGCGCCCGCGAGCGGCTTCGCGCTCGATCCCGTCGCGCACCTTCTGCGCGCCGCGCGTGAGCGCTTCGGGGATGGGGTCGTGAAGGAGCGTCCGCGCTCCCGCCTGGCATGCGAGCTGCGCGATGCCCGCGCCCATCGTGCCCGCGCCGATGACGCCGATGACGCTCGCGGGGGACGCCTGCGCGGCGCCCCGCTCCCGTTCCTGCTCTGCGCCCACCGCTACCCGGGCCCGCCTAGGCCGGGACGAAGGCGTTGATGCCGGTCTTCGCGCGCCCGATGATGAGCTTCTGGATCTGCGAGGTGCCCTCGTAGAGCGTCGTGACGCGCACGTCGCGGAAGTAGCGCTCGACGGGGTGGTCGTCGACGTAGCCCGCGCCGCCGTGCACCTGGATCGCGAGGTTGGCGCATTCCTGTGCGGACTCCGTAGCGTGCAGCTTCGCGATCGACGTCTCGGTTGTGTTCGGGCGGCCCTTGTCCTTGAGGAAGCCGGCACGCCAGACGAGCAGCCGCGACGCGTCGGCCTTGAGCACCATGTCGGCGATCATCGCCTGGATCAGCTGGAAGCTCGCGATCGGGCGGCCGAACTGTTCGCGCTCCTGTGCGTAGCGCACGGACTCGTCCACACACCCCTGACAGATGCCGACGCAGCCGGCGGCGACCGAATAGCGCCCGGAGTCGAGCGCGCTCATCGCGACCTTGAACCCCTCCCCGATCTCGCCGAGCATGTCCTCGTCGCCGACCGTCACGTCTTCGAGCGAGATCGACGCGGTGTCGGACGCCTGCAGGCCCATCTTGTGCTCGATCTCCTGCGCCTGGAAGCCGGGCTGGTCGGTGTCCACGAGGAAGCAGGCGAGCCCGCGATGGCCCTCGCTCGGATCGGTCTGGGCGAAGATGAGCGCGAGCCGCGCGTGGTTGCCCATGGAGATCCACATCTTCGACCCGTTGAGCACCCACCCGTCATCCGTGCGCGTCGCACGTGTGCGCAGGCTCGCCGCGTCGGAGCCGCTTTCGGGCTCGGTGAGGCCGAAGCACCCGAGCCACTCGCCGGAGCAGAGCTTCGGCAGGTACTTGTGCTTCTGCTCCTCGGTGCCCCACTTGAGGATCGCGGAGCACACGAGTGAGGTCTGAACGGAGATCACGGTGCGCAGCGCGGAGTCGCCGCGGCCGATCTCCTCGACGATGAGTCCGTAGCTGATGTAGTCGAGCCCAGCGCCGCCGTACTCCTGCGGGACGATCGCGCCGAGGTAGCCCTGCGCGGCCACCTGTCGCACGAGCTCGAGGTCGAAGTGGTGGTTGCGGGCGTTTTCGCGCGAGCGCTCGATCACCTCTTTGTCGGTGAACTCGGCCGCCGTTTCGCGAATGAGCTGCTGCTCGTCGGTGAGATCGAAATCCATCTGGCTCCTTCTGTCGGACGCCACAGATTAGAGTTTGGAGTCCGGTTTGGAAGCCTCGACCAGCTCGGGCAGGCCTCGAGACCCGCTCCTGGTCCTCGGTCAGCTCGGCGCCGGCCTGTGCCGCGGCCAGCTTCGCCGCGCTCACGAGGCCACCAGAGCTGGCGCGGGCTTCCGCTGGCCAGCCACAGCCGCTTATGACCGGCTGGCGCCCTGAGCTCGAACTCGACAACCAGGCGCTCGACCATCGGTTCCTAATCTCGCACCACATGCCGTTCCAGGACGCCCGCCAGCGCTTCGTTCAACTCGCGCGCGACCTCTTGGCCTTGCGCACCCGACCTTCAATCATGATCGAGCAGCCCGTTGTAGAAGTCCAGTGCCTCATCTACGTTCGGGCGTCCGGCTCCACTCCGCGACGCACCGCTTCCGCCTCTGCGATGCGTTGCGCCTGACTCCGGCATCTGGCTCGTCGATGCGCTCAATCAGCTTCGAGCTCGATCTGCCCGCGCTTCCGTCGACGCCGACCTGTTCCAGCTCGGCCATGCGGCTTCGTCGTCGGGCTTCCAAGTCCGTCGAGTGCCGCCCGCTCCTGGCCGAGTGCCCGTTCCCGTTGCTTTCGCTCGCCGTCCCGTTCCGCGACGTCGGCTCGGCTATCCACGCCTCCACTGTGCCTCGATGAACTTGTCCAGGTGGTTCATCACATGGTCTCTCAACCACCGCCGCCGGGATCGGCTCAGCGTCTCTGTGCCTTCCGGTGCCCAGCACCTTCTCCCGGCAGACGTAGCACCGCTCACCGCCGCTTGTATTTCCGTACTCGTGCACAGGGCGCCTCCGCATCTCATGCAGAAGCTGAAACTCCGTAGCCAGTACGACTCGTCCCGTTGCTGCCGGCCGCCCTTGCTCCGCTGAAGCGCGGGGTTGGTCGCGGAGCGCCGCGTTCGCCGCATCGAACAAGCTCTCTGCTGACCATGCGCCGGGTAGCCCTTCGCTCCCGCGTACGCCTCGTTTCTGACTATGCGCTTCACCGAGCGGTAGGTGTGGCCTTTGCCCTCCGTCGTGGTCATGCCCTGGTCCGACAACCAACGTGCAACCGCTCGCTGCGCTCCTTTCCGTCAGCGATCAGCTCGAACAGCTCGACCAACACCGGGCCCACCTGCCGGTCTTCCACGCGCCTCGTCACCGGCTCGCCGTTGGCGTCGAGCATGTGCCGCACGACATACCCAAACGACACCGCACCGTTCGCTCCGCCGCGCTCGAGCCCGGCGCTCGATGCCAGCCTTGATTGATTCGCTCTTGACCTTGCTTTCACCGTGCTCTCTTCATGTTCCCGCTCGCCCCCATCAGAGCCGTAAGGTCGCCTCCGGCGTGTATCTCGCGGTCCTTGACGCTGTCTCAACTCCACGTCCTGCTTGATCGCCCATAGCGACAATCTCGACCAGACTCGCGTGCCTGCTTGCCATCACCGCGTGCCAGACGGTCGGAGTGTTGAACGATCAGCACGCAGCGAGCCATGCTCCGCCACAGCCGTTCGCACGCGGCCTTTGCGCCAGCGTCAGCCCCGCCTCTGCGATCGCCGTGGTAGGCGGACTCTGCCTCGTCTTCGTACTCGGCCACCACCTCGAGCCCGCGCTCGGCGCGAGCTTCGCGCCCGTCTTCGATCTGCGTCCGGATCGAGCCTGCTCGTCCTCGGTGCTCTTGGCGGCGTAGATGACGGCGAGCTTCATCACGCTCACGTTCATATCGCGAGCACGCCCAGAATGTCAAGGTAGCGCACGGGCTGCGTGACAGTCTGATCGCAATCTGCGCGCTCCACGCAGCCATCGTCCTTCAACGCTCCATCGCCTCACGCACCGGCGAGCGGGCCATGGTGGTCGAGTTCGGTTTCGAGCTGCCCCATGCAACGGCTGTCGTTGTCCAGCAACGCCGTCAGTACGGCGCACTCGATCGTCTTGCACTTCTCGCCGGTCACTTCGGTACTTCCTGTGTCGGTCGGCACCGAAGGTACGCGCGTGGGCGACAGCCGCGTTATCGTAGCCGTCGCGCCGCGGCCTGTGTCCGCGGTGCCACGCCCCCGGCCGCTCCAACGGCGCGGGGGCACTTGAGTGGGTTATCGCAAGGTCGGTCACGCAACCGCCTCGCGCGCCGCGCTCAAACGGCGGTGCAGGGTGGCACGGCTGATGTTGCCGCCGAGCACCGTCCGCAGCTCCGGCGAGCGAACGCCCGCGTCTGCAGCCGCGACGCGCCCTCGGTCCCGGCGCCGCTCGGCGGCTTCGAGAGCGCGCTGAGTGCGCTTCAAGCTCGCTCGTGCCTCGGCCATCGCGGCATACCTGGGCGCCTTGCGGCGCGCACGGGTCGGATTCGAGTCCATACTCAAGTGTAGCATATTCGAGTACTGCACGTACGTCCAACGTTGGACGCGCCCGAGCACCTATCCGGCCACTGGCCATATTTCGTAATGGCCACTGGCCAGATAGAGATCGAGCGGTACCCGGTGCCCGTACGATGCGTGGTGACCGACACCACGACGACGGCCCTGATCGGAGTGGGCGGCCTCGTGGTCGGCGCCGTCGGAAGCGGGGGCGTCCAGGCGTATCTATCCCAGCTGACCGCCGCCGCGACGGACACCACGCCGCCCGTGTGCTCTACGTGCAACTCCACGATGGCGAAGCCGCCGTCGCAACCCTTAGAGATCTGCGCAATTGGGAAGCCATGATCACCGACTGGACGCGCAACGCGCGGTATGGAGCGAATATCGCGACCGCCTCACCCATGTTCTGAACACTGAGCGCTTTGCGACGGTCGACTCAGCGTTCCAGTGCATGGCCAGCCTCGCCCGAGGCCGCAATTCGGACCTAGAGGACGCGTCGACGAGTCGGGACACCATCGGTGTTTAGTCCGCTCCCGCAGATGCTCTCGGTCTATCTCGGAACCGTGCAGCGAGCCCAGCGGATCGTGCTGGAAGCCTCATTTCGCTGGTGGGACGTACGCGCGCGTCGTAAAGCCCTCACGCCCACGTCGCGGTAGCGCCGGTTAGACACGGCCGAGCCCACCGCCAACGTTGGCGGTCCACGTTGTAGCTGTGTGACAGCCATTGGCGCCGGCGGCAAGTATGAGAGTGCCGTTTTGTGGAATGCGGCGTATCACACATTTGCACTCCCTGTCCGAGCGGCAGAGAAACGGCTCGGCGCACACAGCCCCCCCTTGTCGAGGGGCTGAGCGCACGTCCGATCGGCTGAGGTTTCCGTGTCGTGTGCACACTGCGTGGAGTTGAGCGCGCCCATGACTCCGTTTCGCGCTGGCCAGTTTCCGAGAGCCTCTCCACGCCTGGCGGGGTTTCTCATGCCCGCAGGCGGTCACATATGGGTCGGTGTGGCTCGGGTGCCCCGCCAGCAGCAGAGCTTTGCCTCAACGGTCGGGCTCCCTCATCAGCCCGCGGCGCGGCTATGAGAGAGACGGGGAGCTGTAGCCACACCTTCTCGCTGCCCGTCTGCACTCGCGCCAAGACCGTCTAGGTGGGTGCCCGCCGAGTCAACCGATTGCGGAACAACGGGGTCTGCCCCAAAGCGCGTGAACTTCGTCATTGCCGCTGAGTAGACCACTGGTCCAGTACTGAACACCCTCTAAATGTCAAACGCCGCCCCGAAGCGGCGCCGACGATGACGAGAAATTCACGCGATAGGAACCGACGTGGCGACGCACAGTAGCGGTCGCACCGGCCGCTTCGTCCTCCATACTCGCGAGCGATGAAGCCCTCACCGCGGAGCCGTTGGCCCACAGACTACGTGAGCATCCGCAGGCCGGTCTCTGTTTCCACGAGGCGTGGGACGCTGCCCTGCGTCTGTGACGCAGCGCTGCTGGCAGGAGGCCCTCGAAGCCTTGCGAGAGGCGTGGCGCGCCTCCTGGGAGTACACACCGAGTCCGCGAGCTCGCTTCACACGCTATTCCACTCACTACGTCAGTGACCGCGCCTCGTCTGCGTCCGTGCTCGGCGAGAGAAGGCTCAGGCGTCCCGGCCGAGAGCCCGTAGCTGCTCGTGCCCCTCAAACTTGATCGCGCAGATGCACCCCGTATCGGAGTGCCCCCAGGCTTCGACGTAGCCGGCCTCCACTAGCACGTCTAGCAGCGGGTTCACGACGGGTTCGACCGTGTCCCAGTCGGTCATGTTCTCCGCGCTCTCCTCCAGTGCGTCCCACAGCCGGCACAGCGCCTCGTCGGCGTCCAGCGCCTCCGCGTGACCACCCACATCCCACTACCGCGGGAACGCTCCAGACATGGTTGCCAGAGTACGCCTGAGCGCGCCGCACTGCTCACGTAATCTGCTCTGACCGCCGATGTTCTCACAGCTATGGCTCTACGCCCCCTCCTTCTCCTTGTGGTCCTCGTGGCTGTGATCGTCGCGTCGCTCGTAATCACGCATAGCGGCCCAAGAGCCGTACCGCTGCTCAGCGCAGCCGAAGTGCGCGCGATTGCGGAACTGGTCGGTCGAGGGACGGGGACCCCCACCCAACTCGCGTCGCAGCGGTGAGGTCGAACTCACGAACCTGCTGTGGGAGTCGTGAGTTTCGGCGAAGCCTGCTCCGGGACAGAACCTAAGCAACCTGTCGAAGTGATCACTATGTACGCGCGCTTCACTGTAGTGGCGTCCCCGCCGCCGTCACTTGCGCGAAAGCACGTTCACGTGCGGCCGTCGCCTTCGTGGGGATGTATCACTGTGATGACCAGCGCGGCGACACACTCACTCTTCTTCTTCGCCTTGCACCATCAGCTACTGCCGCTCTAGCAGCTCGGGCATGTGCGGTACATCGCGGCCCTATAACGGGCCTTGCCCCGACCACACTATGCGGCCCTAAGCATCGCCAGCGACACCACGTAGGCTCCCGACTGTGTACTGGTAAAGCGCTCTACGCCCGCGGTCACACGCGGGCCACGCGGGTCACGCGGTCCGCTCACTGAAAAATGACGCAATTTCGCGATGTCGTGTGGCGGGGGGGCCTGGATGTACGAGTGCGCGCGCGCGCGCTTGGGTGGGGGGTTTCACTCGCACCAGCGCCCTTCTGCGCTCATCGACGTTGGTCAGAACTGTCGCGCTCACACACTCAGGTCGTGTCGCTGTCTCACCCGCGCCCTGCTTTCGCCACACTCAGGCTCTTGACGCTCTCACACGCTCGCTCACACTCGGCCTCTCACACCTTCGGCCGGGCTGAACTCTAATCTACTGCTCTCTGCGCGTCTCCGAGATGCTCAGCGGCTCTGCGCCCTCTGCCCTGGTCTGCACCTACCGTGACACTCTCACGCGCTCCCAGGGCCTCGCGCACATGCTCTCAGCGACCACCCAGCAGGCACACTCACTGTTGTTTGCTGTTGCGCTTGTCTATGGCCTCGCGCGCTCTCTCCGGCAGCATCGCATAGAGCGCGTCCGTCTCCTTCTCGCTCGTGAGGAGTTGCTCTACTATCACGTTCAACGTCTTTAACAGCGCCTGCGCCGTCTCCTGGTCGTC
Source organism: uncultured bacterium (assembly GCA_963738355.1). Taxonomy (GTDB): domain Bacteria; phylum Actinomycetota; class Thermoleophilia; order Solirubrobacterales; family Solirubrobacteraceae; genus Palsa-744. Next base: position 110,183 of record CAVTWF010000007.1, on the reverse strand, counting down.
GCGGAGGTCTAGCTCGCCCGGATGCACTGCGTTGTTCTGATTCACACGCAGCGCGTCAAGCGCCTGCTGCACGCGCGCAGGAAGCCCACTATCGCGTACGAGCGCGCCGATGTCGTCGTTGAGGTTCTTGCCGCGCTGCCCAGCTCTATGCAGAGCTTCTGCAGCGCGAGCCGCAGAAGCGCGCACGCACCGCGAGGCTACCGAGCCGCGATGTCGCGAGCCTCGTTGTAGTCTGCCGCGACCTCGTCCGGCATGTCTGCGTGCGCCCTCTGCGCCTGCGACACGCGGGGATAGACTACGCGGTAGTCGAACCACACCGTTCGCTTCCTACACACACTACAGACGCTCACCGCCAACCCCGCGACTGTTTCCCAGCCCCCGCCGTGCCCCCGTAATGCGTGTCCGGCCACAACTGCTCTGCGTAGGCACCGCAATGCGGGCAGGTGAAGGCGCTGCTCTCCCAGGTCTGCTCCACGTATTGATCGCGCATCTGCCAGAGCCTAGCTCTACTGTCTGGCTGTCAGGTTCTCGGTCGCGCCGTCGCCCGTAGCAGCGCCTCTCCGAGCTCGCGCGCTTGGTTCGACGCGCATCACCAACCCGTTCTGTGCCGTCTGGTCGAGCTGATCCGTGACGGCGACGGTCTCCGACCAGCGCACCACGGTCACATCAGCGATCGTGGCGATGACCGTCGCGCCCTCGCGCTCGTGGTCGTCGTCGGTGATTGCAACCGCGTCCGCGGATCGGAGTACACGCACCGCGCGCATTCCGGCGGCGACGCGCTCGATCAGCTTCGCGGGCACCGCTCAGGCGCGCTGCTCGTCAGCCGCGTGTATCCCGCGCCACGATGCCGACTCGGCGGCTTGCTCCTCGCGCAGCTCGCTCTCGCGCTGCTCACTACGCTGCTGCTGAGGCGACTACTCGAGCTCCGGCTCCGGCATCCCGACGTCGGTGAGCGCTGCGAGCAGATCGCCCACTGCGATCGACCTGCTCTGAGCCTGCGCGAGCGAGAGCGAACGGTCTGCACGCCTCGGCGGCCGTCGCCGATCACCTGCGCGCGGATCGCGATTGTCCGTCTGCGCTGCGCGTAAAGCGAGGTCAGCGCGCCGACTGCATCTCTCCACGCCTCGTCCAGTGCGGCAGTCTCGCGCTCTATCTGCTCGGCCCACTCGGACTGGTGCTGATCTAGCGCGGCTTGTAGGCATCAAACGCGCGCTGCTCTGCGAGCTGGACACCCGCTGCTCGTGCTCGAGGTCGGCGATCCGCTTTTCGTGCTGCTGCGTGTGCGTGCGCGTCTTGAGCTCCGGCTTGCCTTCGGCGCGCGCGGTCTCTGCGGCCTCGGCGTCCTTCCATTGGCTTTGGGGAAGCTCCTGCTGGGCCTCTACGAGCGATCGCTTGGACTCTGCAAGTGCCGTCTTCGCGGCGTCGTACCCGGCGCCCTTCGCGGCGATCGCCTCGTGGGTGATCTCCTGGTACGGCGGCACCTGCGGCCGCGCCCGGAACTTGTCGTCGCGGTCAAGAATGATGCGTCTCAACGTCCTCTCCTCCTAGAAGTTGGCGATGATCGAGTGTTCGGGTTCGGCTTCGCGCTCGGCGCGCTGCTCGCGACTCCTCAGCATCGCTTGCGCTAACAGGCTGGTGGCGCTCTGCGGCTGTATGCCGGGGCGCGGCCCTGGCCGGCGTTGCACACCACCGTCGAAGCCGGGCGCCGGAGCTGCTGGCTCACCGCCACCGTTGGCGGACCCTGGCGCCGACCGCGCGGCACGCGCCTCGTTGACGAGCTTGCTGAGCGCGTGCTTGCAGACATCGATTGCGAAGTCGTCCTTCCCCCGCTGCGCGCTTTCGAGGTTGTCGAGTGCTTGGCTGAGCCGCTCTCCCAATGGTGTGGCCAGTGTGCGCGGCACGGCGTGCTGGCCGCCCCCGAGCGCGTCGCGGACCAGGCTGTCCATCGTTGCCGCGTGGTCGCGGTTGACCGGATTGGTCGTGCGTGGCACGACTCACAGTGAACCGCGGTCGGCGGCGTTCCGAGCGTTCGCCGGCCGCTGCGCGCCGCCCACGACCCGTCCCTAGACTCCTCCGACCGTGGCCGCCTTCGACCTCAGAGCGACCCTACAGGACCTCGCCTCGAGGAACCCAGACGTAGCGAGGCCGACATCCAAGCGCAAGTCCGCGAGGTGCTGCTTTACGGGGCTTCGAGCTAGGCGACGAGTCCGTTGCGCTTGAGAGTTCCACAGATGATCACCGCCGCCTCGACGTCGAGGTTGGCGCCGTCATGATCGAGTGCAAGAAGGACCTTCGGCCACCGTCGCAGCTCCTTAAGGCCGAGACGCAGATCGGTGAATACCTGGCCGAGAAGGCGGCTAGTGGGAGCATCTACGCAGGCGTTCTTACCGACGGCGCTATCTGGCGGCTCTATAGACAGCAGACGGGCAAAGCGAGTTCATCGCCGAGTTGAAGCTCGCTCCCTCCTCGATCGACGAGCGCCGGTTCCGGTGGTGGCTTGGCGCCGTTCTCGCAACCGAGCGCCAGGTAGCACCAACTGCAGTCGCGATAGAGGAACGGCTCGGGGCGCAGGCCCCGTCCTACCGGCTTGTCACCGCCGCGCTGCAAGAGGCATGGGAGTCCGTCAGTAACGCGCCAGCCGTGAAGCTGAAGCGAGAGCTATGGGCGAAGCTACTTCGCAGCGCGCTCGGGTCCCAGTTCGACGGATCGACGACCTGTTCGTTAACCACACATACCTCGTGCTGTTAGCCACGCTTATCGGTCATGCCGTCGCGGGCTTTGACGTCAGAGAGGCCGGTCACGAACCAGGCGTTCTTCTATCGGGCCAGCTTTTTGAGCGTACAGGCCTGCTCGGCGTCGGACAGGCGGCTTCTTCGACTTGATCCTCGACAGCGACAATGGCGACGAGATCGTGGCTGACTCGCCCGTCGCGTGGCATCGTTCGACTGGACCGACGTCGATCACGACGTATTCAAGGCGCTCTACCAATCGGTGATCGCACCAGACGTTCGGAAGCGCTTCGGCGAGTACTACACGCCCGACTGGCTCGCCGACCGCATCGTTGTAGAGGCCATCAATGACCCAGCGCACGATCGAGTGCTCGACCCGGCTTGCGGGTCGGGGACCTTCCTCTTCCATGCCGTACGACGCCACCTAGAGGCCGCCGAGGCCGCCGGTGCGACCGCAGCTGAGACTCTCACCACGGTCACTAACTCGGTGTTCGGCATGGACCTTCACCCCGTCGCGGTCACGCTCGCACAGACGACCTACCTGTTTGCAATCGGCAGAGACCGCCTGTTGCAGCGAACTGACACTGTCAATATTCCCGTTTACCTCGGCGACTCTATGCGGTGGGAGGCTGCCGCCGAAAACGTCTTTACCTCTGCTGGCGATGTCGTTCTACACACCGCTGGGGAAGCCCAGGGACAGCTATTCGGGTCGGAAATCAGGTTCCCGGCCTCGGTCGTCGCCGATGTTGGCCGCTTCGATCATCTCGTCAACGAACTTGCCGCCAAGGCGTCGAGCCGCCAACCGGGCGCCCCGCGCCCCAACGTATCAGGCCTTCTGAGCCGCCTAGGCGTAGCAGAGGACGATCGCCCAGTTGTCGAGGCCACTACAACGTCCTCTGCGACCTTCACTACAACGGCCGGGATCATGTGTGGGGCTTCTACATCCGCAATCAAGCGAGGCCGACATGGCTCGCGCGCGAGGAGAACCGGGTTGACGCGCTCGTCTGCAACCCGCCTTGGCTGGCCTACCGATACATGCCAGGCTCCCTCCAAGAGATCTACCGTCGGCGCGCCCGCGAAACGAATCTCTGGCTCGGAGGCGCTCGTGGTCGCACGACTCAGCAAGATCTCTCGGCATACTTCGTCGCGCGAGCGGTTGATCTGTATCTCCGCACTGGCGCACCTTTGGATTCGTTATGCCGCGCGCCGTGCTGTCTCGCCAGACCTATGCTGGCTTCCGCGCCGCTGACTATTCCAGCCCAACATCTCAGTGCTACGTTGCCTTCGGCGAGCCCTGGGATCTCGAAAAGGTCAGACCTGACCCTTTCCCGGTCCCGTCCTCAGTCGTCTTCGGCCATCGAGCCAGTCAGCCGGTATCAATGCCCACCGAGGTGTGCTCGTGGTCTGGATGGCGCCCACGCACGGCGAACCTGGGTCGCTCGTCAGCGCCTCGGGGACTGTCAAGGTCGTCACCGGTGAAGAGACCGCCTCGCCTTACAAAGAGCGCTTTCGCGCGGGAGCCGTGCTCTTTCCGCGGATGCTGCTCTTCGTCACTGACGCACCAGCTTCGCCCTTCGGCGTGCCCGTTGGTCGCCGTGCGGTGCGGTCGCGTAAGACCTCTCTCTGATAAGCAGCCCTGGAAGGATCTGCCCGAGCACACAGGTGTCGTCGAGTCAATCTTCATACGTTCTGCCTATCTCGGCGAGTCTATCGCCCCATTCCGGATGCTTTCGGCACCAGAAGCGGTGATCCCGTTCGACGGCACCGCACTCATGCACGGTGCCTCCGATCGCATCGATCGATATCAAGGTCTCGCCGACTGGTGGCGCGAAGCAGAAGCCATCTGGGAATCTCACCGATCCTCGGAGAAGCGATCGCTCATTGAGCAGATCGACTACATGAAGCAGCTGAGCGCCCAGTTCCCAGTTGCGCCCTGGCCAGTCGTCTACACAGCCTCAGGGAGCACGTTAGCCGCCGCCGTAATTCAGGATCACGCCGGAGTGATCGAGCACAAGCTTTACTGGGCCCGCGCGGAGACACTCGACGAAGCGCGCTATCTGGTCGCGGTCCTCAACGCTCCGGTCCTCAGCGAGCTCGTGCGCCCTTACCAGTCCGTCGGCGCGTTCGGAGCGCGCGATTTCGACAAGTACGTCTGGCGATCACCAATCCCATCGTTCGACACGCACCACCCGCTCCATGAGCACTCGTGAAAATCGCCAGCGACGCAGAAGCCATCGCCGACAAAGTCGATTTGCCGGCGTACGGCGGCTTCCAGAGTGCACGAAGGATAATTCGCGAGCTGCTGGCCGAAGCGGGTCTTGCGCAGGCCCTCAATGAGGTCGTAGCGGAACTCTTCGCGAGCTAGCGGCCCGTCGCGTGCCTAGCCGCGTCTGCACGGGAGTCCGCCGGACAGTTCGACCATCACGCCTCCACCGGGATCGGCGCGACAGGGCCTGCGCCACCTGGGACGGCGCTAGATCGCCATTCATCTCAGGATGCTGTATCCGGCGACGAGCTCCCATTCATCTGGGCGAGGTAGTCACGTCGCACGTTGCCGAGGAACTTCCGGTCGAGCCGCTCCACGCGCCAGGCCCACCAACCGTCAAAGGCAGGAATGTCCGCAGCATGCTTGGCAGCGCTCGACGGAGTGGCGAAATTGCGCCCGCTCCTCCAGTTCGATCGCAGCGTTGTCGCGGATCTTGGCCCGGTAGACGTTCCCGAGCCGCGGACGGTCCCAGACAAGCTCGTCCCCGGGCTGGAGCAGCTCCGCTTCGATTAGATCAGAGATCGTGACTCTCCGGCCTTCGACAGTGGTTTCCTGGACCGCCTCGCTCTGCGTTTTAACCACGACGGGGAGCTCCGGCTCATGCTCACTCTCGACGTTCGCGAATTTGCGTCCTTGAGCGTCTTGGTAGACGGCGACCTCAAGAATTTGCACTGGCAGACCGTTCTCCACTAGGAAGTCGAGCGCCGCGTGGGCGCCGCCGTGGAAGCCACGGGCAATCAGCACTAGGCGTGGGCGGCGGTTGACCACCGGCGGCGCCGAGGCGCCAGTGAACTCTTGCCAGTCGGCAAAGAAGGTATCCGGCCCCCGGTGATACATGCGAGCTCTCGTCGAGGCTGGTGGTCCGCGCCCAGCCTGCGTACTCAAGACACTGGGCGAGCTGTCAGCGATCAACCGCCCGTTTGACCTCGATCACCACCACGCGCGCGTCGCTGGCGAGGGCGACGATGTCGGGTCGTCCACCGCTCGCCAGGTTGGGCTGCCTGGCGATTAAAAGCAGGGGCTCACCCAGAACTCGTCAGGATTGTCCCAGAACAATCCCTCGATCTCCCGCTCATACAGGTCCGGGCCCCCTCCCAGCCGACTGAACGGGAGCAGGTCGCCCGAGGGCGCAATCTCGTAGAGCGGCACGCCATCTATTGTCGCTGATCGCTTCCGTTCGTGCCGCTCGCGGGTGCGGTGCGCGATGCTCGACACCCGCAAGCGCTCGACCTAGGCGTCCACCGGGATCGGCGCGAGCGGAGCCGGAGCGAGAGCCGCATTAGGCGGCTCGCGGCGCTCGAGCGGCTATTGCCCAACACCCTCCACCACGAGCGGGGGAAGCGCGATCCCGCCTTCGTGGCGCCTTCCAAAGTCAACCCCAGGGTAGAGTCCGGCGCATGGAGGACGTAGTGACCATGGAGAAGATCGTCGCGCTGACGAAGCGCCGAGGGTTCATCTTCCCCTCCTCCGAGATCTACGGCGGCGTCGGCTCGACATACGACTTCGGCCACTACGGCGTTCTGCTGAAGGGCAACGTGAAGGCGGAGTGGTGGCGCGCGATGATCGGGGAGCGCGACGACGTCGTGGCGCTCGACTCGGCGATCCTCCAGAGCCCGCGCGTGTGGGAGGCCTCGGGCCACCTTGCGGGCTTCACGGACCCGCTCGTCGACTGCCGCGCCTGCGGCCAACGCTTCCGCGCGGATCAGCTCTCGGAGCTGGAGTGCCCGCACAAGCCCTCCGTTCACCCCGGCGAGTACAAGGACTGCGACCTCACGGACGCGCGCGAGTTCAACCTCATGTTCGAGACCACGATCGGGCCCGTGAAGGACTCGGGGTCGGTCGCCTACCTGCGGCCCGAGACGGCGCAGGGGATCTTCATCAACTTCAAGAATGTCCTCCAGTTCGCGCGCAAGAAGCCGCCCTTCGGGATCGCACAGATCGGCAAGTCCTTTCGCAACGAGATCACGCCGGGCAACTTCATCTTTCGCACGCGCGAGTTCGAGCAGATGGAGATGGAGTACTTCGTGCCCCCCGCCGACGCGGAACGCTGGCACGAGTACTGGCTGGGCGAGCGCATGCGTTGGTACACCGATCTGGGCTTGCGCGAAGACCACCTGCATCTGCGCGCGCACGAGCAGGACGAGCTCTCGCACTACTCCTCCGCCACGAGCGATATCGAGTACCGCTTCCCGCCGACGCGCGCGACGCGGGAGTCCTCGAACGGCGAGACGCGCGGCAACTGGTGGGAGCTCGAGGGGATCGCGAATCGGGGCGACTTCGACCTCACACAGCACGCGCAGCACTCGGGCGAGAAGCTCGAGTACTTCGACCAGTCAACGGGCGAGCGCTACGTGCCGCACGTGATCGAGCCCGCGGCTGGCACGGATCGTGCGACGCTCGCGTTCCTCGTGGACGCCTACGACGAGGAAGTGGTCGCGCGGGAGGGCACGGGCCAGGGGGAGAGCCGCACGGTGCTGCGCCTGCATCCGCGGCTTGCGCCCGTGAAGGTCGCGGTGCTCCCGCTTGTCAACAAGGACGCCCAGCCCAAGCTCGCACGCGAGGTGCACGACTCGCTGCGGGGCCTCGCGGGACTCGGCATGACGGAGTACGACGAGGGGGGCGCGATCGGCAGGCGCTATCGCCGCCAGGACGAGATCGGCACGCCGTGGTGCGTGACGATCGACCACCAGACCCTCGAGGACCGCACGGTCACGGTGCGCGACCGCGACTCGCTGACGCAGGAGCGCGTCGAGATCGACGCGCTCGCCTCGCTGTTCCTCGAGCGCATGCGGGCGCCGTGGCGGACGCCGAAGCTCGCCGCGACCACCTCGGGCTAGCCCCCGAGCCCTCAGGCGAGTCGGCGCGAGGGCCTAGTTGCCGTTGACCGATTCGATGATCGTCGCGAGGCCCATGCCGACGCCGATGCAGAGCGTCGCGAGCCCGTAGCGAGCGTCGCGCGCCTGCAGCTCGTGCGCGAGCGTCCCGATGAGCCGCGCGCCGGAGCACCCGAGCGGGTGCCCGAGCGCGATCGCGCCGCCGTTGACGTTCAGACGCTCGTCGGGGATCTCGAGCTGGCGCTGGCAGTAGACCGCCTGCGAGGCGAAGGCCTCGTTGAGCTCGACGAGGTCGATGTCCGCGATGTCGAGGCCCGCGCGCTGCAGCGCCATGCGCGAGGCGGGAACGGGCCCGATGCCCATGACGCCAGGATCGACGCCCGCGACGCCGATCGAGACGATCCGCGCGAGCGGCTTTCTGCCGAGCTGCTCGGCGACAGCCTCGGAGCCCACCACGACGCACGCCGCGCCGTCGTTGATCTGCGAGGAGTTGCCCGCCGTCACCGTGCCGCCCTCGCGGAAGACGGGCGGGAGCTTCGCGAGCGCATCGGGCGAGGTGTCCGCCCTCGGACCCTCGTCGCGGTCCACCACGACCGGCTCGCCGCGCCCCTGCGGCACCGTCACGGCCTCGATCTCGCGCGCGAAGGCGCCCGCCTCCTGCGCCGCGACCGCGCGCTGGTGCGAGCGCAGCGCAAAGCTGTCCTGCTCCTGGCGGCCCACGCCGTAGCGTTCGGCGACGTTCTCGGCGGTTTCGCCGAGGCCCTCGGTGGAGTAGTGCGCCGCCAACCGCGGGTTCGTGAAGCGCCAGCCGATCGTCGAGTCGACGAGCTCGAGCGCTCCCCGCGGATATCCCTTCTCGGGCTTGAGCGCGACGAGCGGCGCGCGCGTCATCGACTCCACGCCGCCCGCGAGCACGAGGTCGGCGTCGCCGAGCTTCACCGCGCGCGCGGCCTGGTTGACAGCCTCGAGCCCGGAGGCGCACAGCCGATTGACCGTCGCACCGGGGACGCTGTCGGGGAGGCCGGCGAGGAGCGCCGCCATGCGGCCGACGTTACGGTTCTCCTCGCCCGCGCCGTTCGCGTTGCCGAGGATCACCTCGTCGACGCTCTCGGGGTCGATGCCGTTGCGCGCGACCACGCGTTCGACGACGAACGCGGCGAGATCGTCGGGGCGCACGGACGCGAGCGCGCCGCCGTACTTGCCGATTGGGGTGCGGACCGCGTCGATGATGAATGCCTCTGGCACCGCAGGCGATGCTAGCGGTCGCGCGCGCGAGCACGGTCCAACGGGACGCCGAGATGTGCGATCTTGGCGCGATGGCAAGCTCGTCGCCGCGATGGCGCGCGTCCTGATCGTCGGCGGCGGGGAGCGCGGGCGCGCCTTCGCGGGCGCCCTGCTCGATGCGGGCCACGCGGTGCGCGTGGTGCTCGAGCCCGACGCTGCCGATGCTCCGCTGCCGCGCGGCGTAGAGCCCTTCAGGGGAGACCCGAGCCGCGTCGGTACGCTGAAGCCCGCGCTCGCGCAGGTGACGGTCGCGTGCTGGCTCTTCGGCTCCCCGCCCGCGGGCGCGGGCGACGCCGCCGCGCTGCACTCCACCCGCCTCGAGCGCTTCCTCGAGCAGACGCTCGACTCCTCGGTTCGCGGCCTCGTCTACGAGGCCGCGGGCAGCGTCGAGGAGCAGACGCTCGCCGGCGGCCGCGCCACCGTCGAGCGCTTCGCCACCTTCAACGCGATCCCGTTCGCATTCCTCACCGCCGACCCCTCCGAAGGGGGCCCTTGGCTCGAGCACGCCCTCGGAGCAGTCGCGCAAATCCTCGGCCGCTATTCTTCGAATTAATCCCCCAAAAACCGATCGAATTTCGCCATAGCGAGGTGTTATGTCCGATTACGCCAAAGATGTGCTGGTGGAGCCGGAGTGGCTCGAAGAGCACTTGAACGACGAGAGCATCCGCATCGTGGAGGTCGATGAGAACCCCGCGCTGTATGCCGAAGCGCACATCCCGGGCGCGATCGGCTTTGACTGGAAGGAGGACCTCCAGGACCACGTGCGACGCGACTTCCTCGGTCCCGAGGACTTTGGGCAGCTCTTCGGCAGCCGCGGCATCTCCGACGATCACACGATCGTCGTCTACGGCGATCGCAACAACTGGTTCGCCGCCTACACCTACTGGTACCTGAAGTACTACGGCCACGACAAGGTGCTGCTGCTCAACGGCCCCCGCGAAAAGTGGATCTCCGATGGGCGGCCGACGACCTCGGAGGTGCCGAGCTCTCAGCCGGCGACGTTCACCGCTCAGCCGGGCGACAGCGCGATCCGCGCGAAGCGCGACGAGGTCCTCGATGCGGTCAACGGCGACACGAAGCTGGTCGACGTGCGCTCGCCCGCCGAGTTCGCGGGCGAGGTCATCTCGCCCCCCGGTTACGAGCAGGAGGGGGCACAGCGAGCGGGGCACATCCCGGGCGCGCTCTCGATCCCGTGGGTGCAGGCCGTGAAGGACGACGGAACGTTCAAGTCGGCAGAGGAACTGCGCGAGCTCTATGGCGGCAAGGGCGCGCTCGACGGCGCCGACATCATCGCCTACTGCCGCATCGGCGAGCGCTCGGCGCACACGTGGTTCGTGCTGCACGAGCTCCTCGGCCGCGATGACGTGAAGAACTACGACGGCTCTTGGACGGAGTGGGGCAGCCTCGTGGCCGTGCCGATCGAGGTGGGTTCGTCCTAGGAGGGTCGGGGTAGGACTGCTGAGGCCGGCGCCCGCCGGATGCGGGCGCCGGCGTTCACATCCCGGAGCGAAGGCGCGCGAGCAGGTCCTCGAGGATCCTGAAGGTGGCGCCCCAGATGAGATGCGGACCGACGCTGAAGGTGTCGGTCGAGAAGCGGATCCCGCGGCGCTCGAGCTCGGTGCTCCCGCGACCGGCGTCGATCTCCGCGAGCGTCAGCTCGAGCACCTCCTCGACCTCGTGCGCGGATGTGAGCCAGCGCGGCGCGGCGTCGCTATCCCGCTCGGCGACGCTGGGCGGGCGCCCGGCGAGCGCGACGAGGCCGACGAAGGGCTGAATCGCATAGTTGGTGACGAACGTGTTCACGACCGAGAGCGCGCCGAGCGGAGTGACCTCGGCGGCCGGCAGCCCGATCTCCTCCTCGACCTCCCGCACCGCCGTGTCGTAGAGGCGAGCCATCGGAGGGCTCCCAACGCCCGCCGGGGAACGAGATCTCACCGGCGTGGCGGCGCAGGTCGGCGCGCCGCTTCGTGAGCACGACGCGGATCTCGCCGAGCGCCTCCGCGGGCGCCTCGAGCCCGGCGGGAGCGTCGAGCGCGACCAGCACCGCGGCGGGGACGGGCTGGTCGCCCGGCGCGGGCACGGGCACGGCGGCGATCTCGTCGAGCACCGCGGCGAGCGCACGCGCCAGCGGCTGCTCCATCGCACTCGCCCTAGTCGAGCGGGTTGAAGAGCAGGCCCGTGAGCACCTTCGGAAAGAAGTACGTGGACTTCGGCGGCATGTTCTCGCCCGCTTCGGCCACTTCCTTGACCTGCGCGACGGGCGTGGGGCGCATGATGAAGGCCGCGTCGTAGGCGCCGGAGTCGAGCAGCGCGAGCGCGTCGGACGCGCTGCGCGCGTAACCAAGCCCCTTGAGATGCGAGATGTCGTCCTCGCTCAGCGCGAGCGGCCCCTTGAGGACGAGCGCCTCGAGCACGCCGGTGTCGAGGTGCCGGTAGGCCTGCGAGTGACCTGGCAGCGCCGCGTCGGCGATCGCTTGGTCTCGCAGCCGCAAGCGCAGCGCGCGACGGTCGCGGGCGTCGACGAACCCGAGCTCGAGGATCCCCTCGGAGCCCTGCTCGATCTCGCCCAGCGTCTCTAGCGGTACCTCCTCCGCTTCGAAGTCGCGCTCGAGCGTCTCTCGCAGCGCCGCGCGCCGCGCGTCATCGAGCCCGCTGACGAGACGGTGCGTCGCGAACACCGTGAGGCCGGGGTCCTCGAGCGCGACGAGGCACATGAGCACGAAGTGATGGGGTGCGTCGGGCCCGGCGCCCGGATTCGCGGCGTCAACCTCCCTCGCGTACGTCTGCGCGGTCTCGTAGCGGTGGTGCCCGTCCGCGATCAGGAGCTCACTCGCCGACGCCGCCGCCCGCGCGGCGGCGATCGCCCCCTCGTCCCCGACGCGCCAGAGCCGGTGCACGGTGCCGTCCGCATCGCGGGCCTGCGCCCACGGCTGCCCCTTCAGTGAATGGCGAGAGCGCCGCCCAGGCGGCTTGCTGCGGGTCGGAGTAGAGCGAGAAGATGGGGGAGAGGTTGGTGTGCGTGGCGCGGGTGAGCCGCAGGCGGTCCTCCTTGGGGCCGGGATGCGTGCGCTCGTGCGGTCGCACGCGACCCGGGCCGTACTCCTCGATCCGCACGGCGCAGAAGAAGCCTCGGCGCGTGCGTGCGACGCCGTCGGGGCCGGTGTACTCCTGAGTGTGGGCCCACAGCGCGGGCTCCTCCTCGCGCACGAGCGCGCCCTCGCGCCGCCAGCGCGCGAAGATGTTCCCGGCGGTCTCGTACTCGTCGGCGTCCGACCCCTCGCGCTGCGGTAGGTCGACGGCGACGACGTTGTACGGCGATCGCGCCATCAGCTCCGCACGTTCTTCGGCGTCGATCACGTCATAGGGAGGCGCGACGACGCGGTCGAGCGGCCCGACGACGGCGGGCTCGTAGCGCAGGGTTCTGAGCGGGCGGATGTCGGCCATGGCGCCGCGCGACACTAGCAGCAGCACACGAGCAGCCCGCGGCCCCGAACTCCAGCCGCGAGCGTTCCGTCGCAGGTGCGGGCGAACATGTGTTCGCCATGGCTCATCCCGCGTACCTCCGCGAGAAGGCCCGCTCATTGCGGCGCGATCGCCGCCTCACGATCGACGAGCTCGCCGAGCAGCTCGCGCTCTCACGAAGCACGATCTACTACTGGGTCCGCGACCTTCCGATCCCAGGATCCGGGCCGGGCGGCGTCTTCCCGGAGTCCGCGCGGCAGAAGGGCAACCGCGCGATGCAGCGCAAGTACAAGCGACTTCGCGACGACGCCTACCAGCAGGGCTGGCGTGAGTTCGACGAGCTGTGCACGGATCCGACGTTCAGGGACTTCGTTTGTCTCTACATCGCGGAGGGTTCGAAGCGATGCCGTAACCGCGTCGCGCTTTGTAACTCAGATCCCGCGGTCATGCACGTCGCTGTGAGCTGGTTGCGGAAGCTAACGCCGAAGCCAGCTGGGTTTTCGATTCAGTACCACGCCGACCAAGACCTAGGCGAGTTGGTCGAGTTTTGGGGCCGCACGTTGGGCGCAGAGCCCCACGCGATCCGTCTGCAGCGAAAATCGAACAGCGGTCAACTGCGAGGGCGACGCTGGCGCTCCCGATACGGCGTGCTCACTGTGACGGTTCAGGACACGCTGCTGCATGCGCGACTGCAAGCGTGGATCGATCGGTTGCGCTCGACGTGGCAGTAGACTCGGTCGCGGACGGGACGTGGCGCAGCCTGGTAGCGCATTCGGTTTGGGTCCGAAAGGTCGCCGGTTCAAATCCGGCCGTCCCGATTGGAGCGAGTACCGCCGCGCGGCGGATAGATTGGGACGATGGCGGGAGTCGAGCAACTTGCGACTGCCCCTGGCCAGCCGCCCGACTCGCAGCACGCGGGGGACGGGTTCAGCGGCGAGATAATCCGCACCGTCGACCTGACGAAGGTCTATGCGGGCACCGATTTCGCGGCGGTGGACAAGCTCAACCTGCAGGTCCACGTGGGCGAGATCTTCGGGCTGCTCGGCCCGAACGGCGCCGGCAAGACGACCACCGCGGGGATGCTCACGACCCGCGTCGTGCCGACGTCGGGCTCCGCGTCGGTGGGCGGCGTGGACGTCATCGCGCATCCCGCGCTCGCCAAGCAGCTGATTGGGATCGTCTCGCAGCAGAACACGCTCGACCGGCAGCTCACGGTGTGGGAGAACCTGTACTTCCACGGCCGCCTCTTTGGCATCGCGGCCGCAGACTCGCGGCGCATCGCCGATGAATTGCTGGTGCAGTTCCAGCTCGAGAAGTGGGCGAAGGCTTCGGTCTTCGCACTCTCTGGCGGCATGGCTCAGCGGCTGATGATGGCGCGATCGATGTTCCACCGGCCGGCGGTGCTCTTCCTCGACGAGCCGACCGCCGGCCTCGATCCGCAGAGCCGACTCGCCCTCTGGGACATACTCGGCGACTTGAACCGCGAAGGGCAGACGGTGCTGCTCACGACTCACTACATGGAGGAGGCCGACCGGCTCTGCGATCGCGTCGCGATCATGGATCACGGCAGGATCCTCGCGCTCGACACTCCGGAGGTCCTCAAGCAGTCCGTCGGCGCCGACACGATCGTCACCGTGAAGGCAGGCGGCGACCGCGCTGCGCTCAGCGAGCTGCTCAGCCGGGAACTGCCCGAGATCACGCGCACGCGCGAGGTGGATGGCGGCGTGGAGTTGCACGTCAAGGGCGCCGAGAGGCTCGTCCCTCGCGTCGTCGGCATCGCGGAGAGCGGCGGCTTCGATCTCGCCGACATCTCCGTGTCGGAGCCGAGCCTCGAAACCGTCTTCATCAACCTCACGGGGAAGGAGCTGCGCGAGTGAGCGCGACTCCGGGGACTGCGGTTGCTCCGCCCGGCATCGCACCGGTGCCAACCCGCTCGGTCTTCGTCGCGAGCCGCAGCGCGCTGCGCGCGCTGATCCTGCGCGACCTCGTGGTGCTCCGCAAGAACTTCTGGGAGTTCGTGCTGCGCACGCTCATCCAGCCATTCCTGCTCGTGTTTGTCTTTCTCTATGTCTTTCCGCGCATTGGACAGGGAGTCGGCGGCGTTGGCGGCACGCGCTCGGAGTCGGCATTCGCCACGGTTCTCGTGCCGGGCGTGGTCGGGATATCGATCATGTTCCAGGGCATCCAGGCGGTCGCGCTTCAGCTCGCCACGGAGTTTGGTTACACGCGCGAGATCGAAGACCGTGTGATGGCGCCCTGCCCGATATGGCTCGTCGCCGCGGCGAAGGTGCTCTCGGGGGCGACGCAGGGGTTGCTCGCGGCGCTGATCGTCTTCCCGATCGCCGCCGTCATCCACGCGCCCGGTGTGCACGCCCATTTCACGGTCAACTGGGTGGTGCTGGTCACCGTGATCCCGATCGGCTGCATCGCGATGACCTCGCTCGGCCTGCTGCTCGGCACGGCGTTCGAGCCGCGCAACATCGGGTTGATGTTTGGCTTCGTGGTGCTCCCGCTGACGTTTCTCGGTGGCACGTACTACCAGTGGACGAAGCTCGCGCCGGTGCAGGTCGACGGCGTGCACTGGCTGCAGATACTCGTCCTCATCAATCCACTCATCTACCTCAACGAGGGGCTCCGCGCGGGGCTCACGCACGCTTCGCACATGCCCCTCTACGTCGTCTATCCCGTGCTCCTCGGCTTCTGCGTGGTCTTCCTCGCGTTTGGTCTGCGCAACTTCCGAAGCCGCGTCCTCTCGTAGGCGCTCAGCTCGCGGATATCGTGCCGTGCTCCACGCCGTCGGGTGTCCCGATCAGGACGTCCGACACGAGCGCGGGTTCGAAGAGCCCATGGGCGACGATCCCGGGCGTCCGTGACATCGTCGCAGCAAGTCGCTCTGGGTCATCGACGGGGCCGAAGTAATCGGCGATGAGGTTGTCATCGGGGCTGGGCGCTGCCTCGCGCAGTCGCGCCGGCACGAGTGCGGCGAGCGCGTACGCGACGCCGAAGCGCATGATCTCGAGTGGCACCGGCGGCCCGAGCGCCGACACGCGTTTTTCGGCCGAGGCGATGACGACGAAGCGCTGTGCCGCCGCAGCCAGGATCTTCTCGCGCGCGTGCGCGCCGCCGCGGCCCTTGATGAGCCACCCATTCGGATCGATCTGATCGGCGCCGTCGATCGCGATGTCGAGCACGCCGCCGACCTCGTCGAGCGTCGTCACGGGCAGCCCGAGCTCCCGCGCCGCGTGGTCGGTCGCGGGCGAGCTGGCCACGCAGCGGATGCCGCGAAGGTCGCGCTCCGCCAATGCTGGAAACAAATATGCCGCGGTCGTCCCCGTACCGAGCCCCACGCGCATGCCGTCCTCCACGAACGCCGCGGCCGCCAACGCCGCGGCGCGCTTCTGGGCTGCGACCTCGTCGACCGCGTCCTGCGAAGGGCGTTGAGGATCGCTTGCTTGATCGTCCGCCACGACAACGGCGAGCCTACAGGTTGCGAGAAAAGGCTAGGCGGGAACCTGCGGCGGCGCGAGCAGGAAGCCTTGACCGACAGGACATCCGAGCTTGCGCACGATTCTCAGCTGGCGCTCGGATTCGATCCCCATCGCGACGAGGCGGAGCTTCGTTTCGCGCGCAAGCGAGACCATCGCGCCCACGATCGCGCGCTTGTGCCGGTCGTGTTCGATGCCCTGGATGAGAGAGCGGTCGAGCTTGACGGTGTCCACGGGGAGCGTGCTCGTGAGGTTCAACGAGGAGCCGCCGACGCCGAATTTGTCGAGCGCGATGTGGACGCCGAGTCGCTTCAGTCGCTCCAGCGCCTCCGTCGCCCGCGGAAGGTTGCTAACGAGCGCGTCTTCGCCGATCTCGATACAGAGCGCTGCCGGCGGCAGCCTGCTCTCCTGCAGCGCCACGCGAACGCGCTCCGCGACGTCGCCTTCGGCGAGCTCGCGCGCGGAGACGTTGACGGACATCGTCGGGCGGATGCGCTCACGCAGCATCCACGCGGACGCCTGAACGCACGCCGTCTCCAGCACCCATTCTCCAAGGCCCAGCATCAGACGGCTCTCTTCGGCGAGTGGCAGGAACTCCGACGGTTCGACCTGCAGCGATCCGTGGGGCTGCCAACGCAGAAGCGCCTCCCAGCCGACCCGTCCTCTCCCGTCCAGCCGAAGCTGCGGCTGGTAGGCGATGCGCAGCTCGTGGCGCGGGAGCGCGTGGCGCAGCCGATCGTCGACGTCGAGCCGTTCTGCGACCTGTCGGCGAAGGCGCTCATCGAAGAGCTCGAGGTCGTGCCCGCCGGCGCCCTTTGCGCGGTACATCGCCATGTCCGCCTCGCGCAGCAGCTCCTCCGCGTCCGCGGATGCGTCGTGGGCGACGGCGACGCCCACGCTCGCGCGCATCGAGATCTCCGCGGAGCCCACCTGGAAGGATTCCTCGAGCACGTGGAGCACGCGCTCGGCGACCGCGATCGCCTCGGCGTCGCCGTCGAGGTCCTCCGCGAGGATCACGAACTCGTCGCCGCCGAGTCGCGCGACCGTGTCGCTGTCGCGCAGCACCTCCACGAGCCGCTGCGCGACCAGTATCAGGAGCTCGTCGCCCGCGGCGTGGCCGAGTGTGTCGTTGACGGCCTTGAAGCGGTCGAGGTCGATAAAGAGCAGCGCGACGGGGCTTCGCCCGCGGTGTAACCGCGCGAGCGCTTGGCGCGCGCGGTCCATGAGCAAGAGGCGGTTCGGAAGCTTCGTGAGCGGATCGTGCAGCGCTTGGCGCTCGAGATGCTGACGGTCGGTGATGTCGCGCGCGGTGACGTACCAGGTGCCGTCCTCGTAGTGGCCCTGCCAGACGAGCCAGCGCCATGAGGCGTCGCGGTGGCGCAGGCGGTTCGCGAAGCTCGTGAAGCGCTCGCCTTGCTTGGCGTCCGAGCGGAATTGCGCGATCGTGCGCTCGGCGTCGTCGGGGTGAACGAGCGTCTCGAGCGGACGTGCGCGTAGCTCTTCGCGTGTCCAGCCGAGCAGCCCTTCCCACGCGGGATTCATTAGCCCGAGCCGCAGCTCGGGGGAGATCGTCGCGAGCAGGTCGCCCGAGAGCTCGAAGAGGCGAGTGATCTGCGGCGTCGTCATCGAGACGCCCGCCGTCCCGGCGCTCGCGCGATCGAGCGTGCGCGCCGATGCGGGATCGCGCGGTGGGTCTGATGAGCTAACCAAGATGATGTTCGCGTCAAGCGGGCGCACGTGAGCACCCGTGCGCGCCGACCTCCTGCTGCGCGATACGTTCGCACTACGCCTCCCGCGCCCGTCCGTGGCTGGCTGACACTGTACACCCCGGACCCGCGCCCGGCCAGCTTTCAAGACCCCTCGCGGCACGCGAACACGAGCTCGCGCGCGCCGCTTGACGTCGCCCGATGCCTAGTTGATGACGGCTGGGGCGCCGTCGGCGGTGATGCCGTCGGCGAGCCCATCGGACGCCGGCTCTTGACGGTCCGCGGCAGGGCCGCCCAGCGCGGCCTCCGGTCCGGTGCCGCGCAGGAACTGCCACAGCGCGAGGCACATGAGGATCGTCATGATCACCGCGCTTGACACGCACCACTCGCAGATCGCATGGATCGAGAAGAGCTCGCGATAGGTGAGGTAGGCGGAGAAGGCGAAACCGATAACCGTGAATCCCACCGTCGCGAAGCGCGTCGTTTCGCTCTGCGGGATGAGCAGCGAGACGATGATGGAGATGTAGCCGACGAGCCCTAACACCGGCACGGGGATCCCGGCGACCTTCGAGTAGACCGACGTCTGCACCGTGAGACAGCTGCCGCCGTTCTTGCCGCACAGCGGAATCGCGCCCGAGTAGTGGACGTAGGTGAGGTAGCTGGCCACCCCCAGGCCGATCGTCGCAAGCGTGATCATCGTGATCCTGACCGCGCGGGGACTCATCGTCAGCTCTTGAGCAGCTTCTCGATTTCGGGTTCGAAGAGCGCGGCGGGTTCGGCGAGCTGGCTGGAGGTGAAGCTCGTCAGCGTGTGGCTCGCGCCACCCGTCTTGCCGAGCACGAACGAGGGCGTCCCGTTGAAGCCGTGTTCGCCCACCGCTTCCTTGTCCTTTTCAATCGTTTCGGCGAGCTTCGGGTTGTGGCGCTGTTCTTCCCACTTGGCGATGTCGAGTCCCGGGACCTGTTCCGCGCGTTCGTGCAGATAGGTCGGCGTGACGTATCCGCTGTCCTCTTCTCCCTGCTGGTGGTAGAAGAGCTCGACGAAGTACCACATCAGGTTCTGCTTGCCGGCCGCCAGCGCCGCGGTCTGCTGTTCGTTGAAGATCGCGGGTTCACGGGTAGCCGTCTCCATCGAGCGGTATTCGATCTTGAGCTTCCCCGGCCGGACGTAGTTTTCGATCACGCCCTTGAGCGACCCGAGCGTGAAGTCCCTGCAGATCGGGCACTGGAGGTCGCCGAAGTACTGCATCGTCACCGGCGCATTCGGGTTGCCGAGCACGTTTCCGGATTGCGGGATACCTGAGAGCAGCGAGAC
Organism: uncultured bacterium; assembly: GCA_963738355.1. Lineage (GTDB taxonomy): Bacteria > Actinomycetota > Thermoleophilia > Solirubrobacterales > Solirubrobacteraceae > Palsa-744. The sequence goes on along the minus strand of CAVTWF010000007.1, from coordinate 91,103 downwards.
GACTTCGGCGCGTGCTTGGTTGCCCGCCGTGGTGTGAGCCTTGGTTCCTGTCTTGCTGCTGCTGGAGGCGCTGATCGCGACGACGACGCCGATCACGACGAGCGCCACCAACGCGACGCCGCCGAGCTGCATGTAGCGCCGCCGGCGAGCCTGCGTCTGCGATGCCTGATCTTCCAGCGCCTTGCGTTCGGCACGCGCCTGCTCGCGCTGCTCCTTGCGCGTTGGACGACCTGTTTCTCCCGCTGAGCTCATCGCGTCATTTTTACTGCTTTTAGTTCAAGATTGCCTGAAGGGCGCGACTGAACGATGCTAGCCGCTCTTTCGCGGGGTCAAGCCGGTATGTGCGCCAAGATGAACCTCTCCGCCCCCGTAGCTCAGCTGGATAGAGCGTCGGATTTCTAATCCGAGGGTCGCAGGTTCGAGTCCTGCCGGGGGTATTGCGGAGGGGCTGCCGATCGCAGTCTCGTGCTGCGGAGGCGCGGCCTGACAGCACTCCTTGTACCGGCCGAGCATCGGTTCCCAGCGCTCTCGCGCAGGGGGCGTAGCTCACAGCGTGTCGAGCGGCACCCTTATGACGTTGAGCCTGCGCGTGAGCCCGTCGAGCGCGAAGCCGCGAATCTCCTCAGCCGACGCCCCCAGGACGGATGCGTCGGCTCCCTCGGGCGGCGTCAAGGACTCCGCGACGGCGGGAAGGAGCTCGCGCAGGGTCTCGCGCATCACGTCGCCCATCGCGGCTTCCTTCGCCACGGCCTCGCGCAGAAACCAGACGCCATACCCGATGTGACGATGCTCGTCGTGGTGGATCTTGGTGTAACCGGCCACGAATCCCGGCAGCAGGCCCTCGCGCGCAAGGAAGCGGGTCGAGAACTCGAACGTCGTGAGCCCGAGCGTGGCCTCGAGAACGAGGTGGTAGACGGTCACGAACGCGACCTTCGCGGCGGCATCACCGGGATTGGCGAGCAGGCGCTCATGGGCCGCGACGAGCTTCTCATCGAAGATGGTTCTGAACGCGGGCGATATCTGCTCACGGGCGTGCTCGACATGTGCCGCGATGAGCGCGGGTTCTGCGACGACCTCGTCCTGAAAGCGCGCGTAGAACTGCATGTGCCTGGCCTCGTCGACCTGCTGGGTGGCAAGGAACGTCACCTCCTCCTCGCTGCCCCGGGCTCCGACCAGGCCGGAGAACTTCGTCGTGATTCGCTCCTCGGCGACCAGCAGCGAGCCTAGGACGAAGCGCACGAGCGAGCGGTCATCCATCGCCTCCCAGTGCTTGCGGTCGGTGGACAGGTCAACATCCCACGGACTCCATTGGCTCTCCTCCCAGTGGCGGTAGAGCGTCTGCGGGTCGTATAGGTGCACCTCGTGCGTGGCGGTGCTCATGCCAGTGGTGCGCTCGGCTTGCGCGCGCGCACGATCGCCGCAGCGGCGTGGTCGTGAACCCGGTGCGTCTCGCGAATCTCGATGACGACGAGGCCGGCGCTCGTGAGGGCCTCTTCGAACTCCTGCCGGGTCAGTGCCCCGCCGATGCAGCCAGTCCACTGCCGCATGTCGGCGCGCGTGGCGTCGTCCATCTCCTGATCAGCGATCACGTCGGAGATCGCGAAGCGTCCACCCGCCCGCAGTACCCGTGCGGCCTCACGGAGCACCTGTGGCTTATCGCCGGAGAGGTTCAGGACGCAGTTGGAGATCACCACGTCAACGCTCGCGTCCGGGAGCGGGATCGCCTCGATGTAGCCCTTGTGGAACTCGACGTTCTGGACCCCGGCCCGTTCGGCGTTGTTGCGGGCGAGCGCGAGCATCTCGTCGGTCATATCGAGGCCGATCGCCTTGCCGGTGCGTCCGACGCGGCGGGCGGAGATCAAAACGTCGGCACCCGCCCCGGAGCCCAGGTCAAGGACGGTCTCGCCCTCGTTCAGGTCGGCTACCGCCGTCGGCACGCCGCAGCCCAGCGACGCCGCGACGGCGGCGTCTGGTGCCGCCACCGCCTCGCCGGAGGTGTACAGCGCGCCGCCGAAGACCTGCTCGCCCGATCTGTCTGTCGTTGACACCGCGGGTACACAGCCGCAGGACGCCGCGGACGCCTCGTCCCGGTGCTCGGCGAGCGCCCGGGCGGCGGCGGCATAGCGCTCCCGGACCGGCTCTCGAACGTCGGCGGGCGGTGTCGCCGTGGTCTCCGCCTCGCAGCCGCAGCTCTCGTCGCGCCCGCAGCAGCCGGCCTTCTCGGACGGCTCACAGCAGGTGCTCTGCTGCTCTGGCGTGCAGCACGCGCTCGTAGCGTGGGTCAGCTCAACCATGCGGACAGCTCCTTCAGCGCCTCGGGGATGACGTAGTAGTAGGCCCACAGTCCCTCGCGCTCGGAACCGACGACTCCGGCCTCGCGCAATACCTTCAGGTGGTGCGAGACGGTCGGCTGGGAGATCTCGAACAGTGGCACGAGCTCGCACACGCAGACCTTGCCGGCGTGCCTTCGCAGGACGTCGACGAGCTGCAAGCGCACTGGGTCGCCGAGCGCCTTCGCGACCTGCGCCATGCGTGCCGCCTCATCGCGCTCGACGTCGGGATAGACGACCGGCTCGCAGCAGCGCTCGCCTGCGGCGCGCTTCTGCTTGGGGGCCAGCTCCAGATTGACAGCCATCAATATATGTATATCAATTGAACAGATGACTGTCAATGGGTAGAGTTCCGTGCGTGAGCGACGCGGTCGCGGTTATCACGGATATCCATGCCAACCTCCCCGCGCTGCAGGCAACGCTCTCGCGCATCGACGAGCTCGGCATCGAGCGCATCTGCTGCGGCGGCGACCTGGTCGGCTACGGCCCGCATCCCAACGAGGTCTGCGCGCTCATCCAGGAGCGGGGGATCCCCACGATCTACGGCAACTACGACTATGCGATCGCGCGCGATCTCGACGACTGCGGCTGCGCCTACGTGACGGCCCACGACCGCGCGCTCGGTCAGGAATCGGTGCAGTGGACACTCGCCCATACCGATGCCGCCTCGAAGGCGTTCATGCGCGAGCTGCCGTTCGATCTCCGCCTCGAGGTGGGCGGCGTCCCCGTCCACCTCGTGCACGGCTCGCCGCGCAAGGTCAACGAGTACCTCTACGAGGACAAGCCGGCACGACTCTATGAGCGCCTGGCGGCGGCCGAGGAGGCACGCGTGTTGGTCTTCGGCCACACGCACAAGCCGTGGGTGCACGAGTATGGCGGCGTCCTGTTCGCCAACTGCGGCTCGGTAGGCAAGCCCAAGGACGGCGACGCGCGCGGCGCCTTCGCCGTGCTTGTTCCGGCAGCGGACGGCGTTGACGTCAGGATCGAGCGCGTGGCCTACGACGCCGGAGCAGTGGCGGAGGAGGTCCGAGAGGCAGGGCTGCCGGGAGAGTTCGCCGAGAAGCTCCTGGTCGCGGTCTAGGGGCGAGGGATGCGATGAGGTACGTGCTGTTCGTCTGCAACCACAACGCCGGGCGCTCGCAGATGGCGCAGGCCTTCTTCGAGCGCCTCGGGCCCGAGGACGTGTGCGCCGAGTCCGCCGGCAACGAACCGGCGCAGGCGATCTGGCCGGCGGTGATCGCGGCGATGGGCGAGGTCGGGATCGACATTTCGGACCGCAGGCCGCAGATTCTCACGCGCGAGATGCAGCTCCACGCAGACTGGGCGGTCACGATGGGCTGCGGCGATGCCTGTCCGTACGTGCCCGCGGCGGTCGAAGACTGGGACGTCCCCGATCCGGCCGGAAGGCCAATTGAGGAGGTCCGCGCGATCCGCGACGGCATCGACGCCCGCGTCCGCGAGCTGATCGAAGAGCGCATCGATGAGATCCGCAGCGACCCCACGGCCCATCAGCTGCGACTCGCGCAGCTGTTGCCCGGCCTCGTGAGCGAGTTCGAGGGACGGCGGAGCCCAGAGGAGATCCGAGTCTGCGCGGACGCCGTGCTCCACCACTTCGACGACGCACCCGTTCGCTCGCACGTGGTCGCGCTCGCACAGCGGGAGGCGAGGCGTTGCCTGAGTGAAGAGCACTGCGACGTGCTCGAGGGGAGCGCATGACCGCTCCCGCGATGCCCGCGCTCTGGCGGCGGCTGCTCGCCGAGCTCCTCGGCGCGTTGCTGCTCGCCGCGCTGGTGATCGGATCCGGGATCGCCGCGCAGGAACTCTCGCCGGGAGACGTAGGACTCCAGCTCTTCGAGAATGCAGCGGCGACGGCGGCGGGACTCTTCACGATCATCCTGATGTTCGGCCCGGTGTCGGGAGGCCACTTCAACCCGGTCGTCTCGCTCGTCGACGCGAGCTTCGGCGGCATGCGCTGGCGCCACGCGTTCGCCTACATCCCGGCGCAGGTGCTCGGCTGCGTCCTCGGCGCGATCCTCGCCAACGTCATGTTCGAAAAGGCTGCGGTGAGCATCTCCACCCACCATCGGGCGTCCCCTGCGCATCTGCTGGCAGAGGTCGTCGCGACCGCCGGCTTGGTGCTCGTGATCTTCTCCTTGGCGCGCACCAAGCGAGCGGCGATGGCGCCCGCCGCGGTCGGTGCCTATATCGGCGCCGCCTACTTCTTCACGAGCTCGGCGAGCTTCGCCAACCCGGCGATCAGCATCGGGCGCATGTTCTCGAATACCTTCGCCGGCATCGCGCCGGCGTCGGTGCCGAGCTTCATCGTCTTCGAGCTCGTCGGCGGCGTGGTGGCCGTCGGGATCCTCAGGGTTCTGTACCCCGACGTGACGCCGGAGGAGGCTGCCGATGCGGTGTTCCCACACGGCGATGGACGCTCAGAACCCGACGTGGGTTCAAGGACCGTCACGGCGATCGACGGAAGCACTCGACCGAGCGTGCCCTAACCCGATCCCACCTGCCCCACCTCACTCGCGCTGGCGCCGCGTTCGTGCCTTACGCCGCGCGCGACCTCGGTGGGAGTGCGACGGTGTGCGACCCGAGCTACCGGCGGTGACGCGCCGCTTCGAGCGAAGCGCGTTTCGGTCGCCGTGAACCCGCTTCCGGCGGGTCTAAGCGCGGGGCGGCAGGCTGTAATCGTCCGCCTCCAGAGCCGGTCGCGCCTCGATCGCGCGCCAGCAAGGCCGGCGCCTCTTTGGTTATGCTCGGTCGATCACTTGCCCGATCGATCGAGTGGGGGTCTCGCGATGAGTGACGCCAACGGCGGCTCCAGGAACCTCGTGCTCGCCGCGATGATCTTCGCGGTCTCGATGACGTTCATCGATCAGACGATCGTCTCGATCGCCGCTCCCGTGATCCAGCGCGAGCTGCATCTCACGAGCACGGGCGTCCAGTGGACGATCAATGCCTACCTGATCTCGCTGGCGGCGTTCTTTGCGTTCGGCGGCCGTCTCGCGGACACCGTCGGACACCGACGGATGGTGACGATCGGCGTCATCGTGTTCGCCGCCTCATCCGCGATGTGCGGGCTCACTCCGAAGGGGAGCATCGCCGAGGCGTGGATCATCTTCTTCCGCGTTCTGCAGGGCTTCGGCGGAGCGATCATGTTCCCCGCCGCCGTGGCCATCGTGGTGCAGACATTCGCCCTTCGCGAGCGCGGGCGCGCGCTCGCACTCTTCTTCGGCATCGCGGGCGGCCTTACGGCGCTCGGGCCGATCCTCGGCGGCTACCTCACGCAGTGGACGTGGCGCGCGATCTTCTGGGTGAACGTCCCCGTCGCGATCATCGCGCTCATCCTCATCGTGCTGGCCAAGCCCCAGACTCAGTACCGGCCGGCGCGCATCGACTATCGCGGCCTCGTGCTGATCGCGGGGGGCGTGGCGCTCAGCGTGTTCGGGTTCCAGCAGTCAGTCGTCTGGGGCTGGAGCAACCCTGCCGTCTGGGCAGCGATCGTCGTCGGTGCGGCGCTGCTCGTCGCCTTCTACTTCCTCGAGCGGGTGACCGAGTCGCCACTCATACAGGTGCGCATCTTCCGTATTCGCGCCTTTCTCGTCGAGAACATCGTGCTGCTGCTCGTGATGATGGTCTTCATCCCCGTGTTCTTCTTCGCCAGCGAGTACGCGCAGATCGCGCTCGGCAAGAAGCCGTCGGAATCCGGCATCTACCTCCTGTACTTCTTCATCGGTTTCGTCATCGCCGCGCAGATCGGGGGACGAATGCTCGATCGCGGCGGCGCGCGGCGGCCCGTGATCATCGGCTGCGCCCTCTCCGCGGTCGGCTTCTGGCTGTGGGCCGGCAAGCTCACGGATCTGAGCTTCAGCGCTCAGCAGTGGTTCATCATCCTCGCGGGTGCGGGCATGGGGATGATGCTCGGGACGGCGAACACGGACGCGATCAACCGCGCCTCAACGCTCTCCTACGGGGAGGCGTCAGGGATCACGCAGACGGTGCGCAACTACGGCGCGAGCCTTGGGCTCGCGATCCTCGGCACGATCCTCATCTCGCAGCTGCGCTCGCGAGTGACGACGTCCTTGATCTCGCAAGGCGTCCCTGGCGCACGCGCGCATTCGCTCGCCTCGACGCTCTCCCAGTCGCGGCCCGCAGCGACGAGCGGCCTGCTGCCGCACTACGTGCGCGTCGACTTCGCGTACGCGACGCGCTCGGTGCTCTACGTCATGGCCGCGCTCATGGTGGCTGCCGCGGTCGTCGCGTTCGTCGGCCTGCGCGCCGGTGTTCAGACCGAAGTGGCTGGCGCGGGCGCTGAGCTCGAGCGCGACGTGCCGGTCGAGACGGTGGCGTAGAGTCGGGAAGGTCTTCAGCAGATGCGTCAACGCCTACAGGGAGAGAGCCCTCGATGAAGCACCGCAAACTCGCAACGCTCGAGGTATCCGCGCTCGGGCTCGGTTGCATGGGCATGTCGGCGTTCTACGGGTCCACCGACGAAGAGGAATCGGTCGAGGCGATCCACCGCGCGCTCGAGCTCGGCGTCAACTTCCTGGACACTGCGCAGCTGTACGGGCCGCTGACCAACGAGGAGCTCGTCGGGCGCGCGATCGAAGGCCATCGCGACGAGTACGTGATCGCGACGAAGTTCGCGCGTCGCATGGACAACGCCGTGCCCGGCGACATGTCCACCGTCGGGCCGCTCGACGGCTCCGCGGAGCACGTGCGCAGTTCGATCGAGGGGTCGCTGGCGCGCCTGCAGACCGATTACGTCGACCTTTTCTACCAGCACCGGGTTGATCCGAAGGTCCCGATCGAGGAGACCGTCGGCGCGATGGCGGAGCTCGTCCGAGAGGGCAAGGTCAAGCACATCGGATTGAGCGAGGCGGCGCCGGAGACGATCCGCCGCGCCCAGGCGGTCCACCCGATCACGGCGCTGCAAACCGAGTACTCGCTGTGGACGCGCGACCCCGAGGCTGAGGTGATACCGACCTGTCGCGAGCTCGGGATCGGATTCGTTCCGTATTCGCCGCTTGGACGCGGCTTTCTCAGCGGACGCTTCAACTCGCCCGAGGACCTCGACGCGGGCGACTTCCGGCGCTACGGGCCGCGCTTCACCGGAGCGAACCTCGAGGCGAACCGCACGATCGCGGCGAAGGTGCGGGAGATCGCCGAGTCGAAAGGCATAACCCCGGCGCAGCTCGCCCTCGCCTGGGTGCTCGCGCAGGGCGAGGACCTCGTGCCGATACCCGGTACGAAGCGCCGCAAGTACCTTGAAGAGAACGCCGCCGCGGTGGACATCGAGCTCACCGGGGAAGACCTTGCGCGGATCGACGCCGAGCTTCCGAAGGCGTCTGGCGCGCGCTACGACGAGGCCGGCATGGCCGCCGTGAACCTCTAGGCCGCGGCCGCACCGTTGTCCGCACAGACGTCCTGACCGAGCTTTCAGCGAGAATCGCCGTATGCACGTCACAGCCAAGGCCGACTACGCCGTGCGCGCGACGATCGAGCTCGCCACCGGAAGCCAGGATTCGCCGCGCAAGGTCGACGAAGTCGCGCAAGCCCAGGACATCCCGGTTTCGTTCCTCGAGAACATCCTCACGCAGCTGAGAAGCGCCGGGATCGTCCGTAGCCAGCGCGGGCCGGAGGGTGGCTACTGGCTCGCAAAGCCCGCTGACGAGCTCGAGCTGGCGACCGTCATCCGTGCCGTGGAGGGCCCGCTGGTGGGCGTGCGCGGTCAGCGACCGGAGGAGGTCTCCTACAACGGCTCCGCGCAGTCCCTCCAGCAGGTGTGGCTGGCGCTGCGCGCGAACCTCCGCAAGGTCCTCGAGCACGTCACCGTCGCCGATGTCGCCGCGGGCAAGCTGCCCAAGGACATCGTCGCGCTGACAAAGCAGGAGGAAGCCTGGAAGACCCGCTGAGCGAGACGCTCAGGCGGCAAATAGCCTTGGCACGGGGAAGCGCACCGCGAGGATCTGGCCCTCCTTGAGCTCGAGCTCCTCCGCACGCTCGCGGCTGACCTGCGCCCAGATCTCGCGACCGTCCTGCAGCGTGAGCTCGACGCGCACCTCGAACCCGAGGTGGACGACCCTCCGCACGAGCGCCTCTGTGCTGCCCGCTTCGGCGAACGGCATGACGTGGATGTCGTGAGGGCGCAGGAAGGCCTCTCCCAAGCGGTTGACGGGGCCGATGAACGACATCACGAACTCGTTCGCGGGGCTCTCGTAGAGGTCGACGGGAGACCCCATCTGCTCGATCCGGCCGGCGTTCATCACGACGATCTGGCCGGAGAGGTCCATCGCCTCCTCCTGGTCGTGCGTGACGAAGATCGTCGTGACGTGAATCTCCTCGTGCAGCCTGCGCAACCACTCGCGCAGCTCGCCGCGGACCTGCACGTCGAGCGCGCCGAAGGGCTCGTCCAGCAGCAGCACGCGCGGTTCCGGTGCGAGCGCGCGCGCGAGCGCCATCCGCTGGAGCTGGCCGCCCGAGAGCTGGTCGGGGTAGCGCTTGCCGAGCCCGCCGAGGCGCACGAGCTCGAGCAGCTCCTCGACACGCGCGCGGCGCTCGGCCTTGGGGCGACGGCGCACGGTGAGCCCGAAGGCGATGTTGTCGTGCACCGTCATGTGCTTGAACGGCGCGTAGTGCTGGAATACGAAACCGACACCGCGCGTGCGCGCAGGCGCGCGCGTGACGTCTTCGTCGTTGATCACCACGGTGCCGCGATCGGGAGTCTCGAGGCCGGCGATCACCCGCAGTAGCGTCGACTTGCCGCTGCCGCTCGGTCCGAGCAGCGAGGTCAAGGCACCGTCGGTGACGCTCACGCTGATGTCGTGCAGCGCGACGAAGTCGCCGAAGCGCTTGTGGACGCCGTGGACCTCGATCGCCATCAGACCGGCTCCGCGCCGCTCCTGCGTCGGGTCAGGAGGTTCATCGCAACGAGCGTCGCGAGCGAGAGGAGCGCAAGCACGAGCGCGGCGGTGTAGGCGCCCGTCGCGTCGAAGTTCTCGAAGCGGTCCTGGATGTAGAGCGTGAGCGTCTGCGTTTGACCCTCGAGCCGTCCCGACACTACGCTCACGGCACCGAACTCCCCAAGCGCCCGCGCGGTGGTGAGCACGACGCCGTAGACGACGCCCCAGCGAATTGCCGGCAGGGTGACGCGCCAGAAGGTCTGCCACCCGCTCGCGCCGAGCGTCGCCGCAGCCTGCTCGGCGTCCGTTCCGATCTCGCGCAGCACGGGCATCGTCTCGCGCGCGACGAACGGCAACGACACGAACGCGGTCGCCAGCACCATCCCTGGAACGGAGAAGATCACCTGCAGCCCGTGGCTCGAGAGCCAATTGCCGAGCCACCCGCTGTCGCCGTAGGCGAGCACGAGCGCCAAGCCGACGACGACGGGCGAGATCGCGAAGGGGAGGTCGATGAGCGCGTTCACGATCGCGCGGCCGCGAAAGCGCTTGCGCTCGAGCAGCAATGCGATCCCGATGCCGAAGGCGGTGTTCAGCGGCACGGCGATCGCAACCAGCTCGATCGAGAGCCAGAAGGCGTGCACGGCGTTCGGCGAGGTGATCGCGTTCCACACGGGCGCGAGGCCGTGTTCGAAGGTGCGATAGAAGATCATCACCACGGGTGCGAGCAGCAGCAGCGCGAGGTAGCCGAGCGCGATCGTGCGCGCCGCGATGCGCGTCGTGAAGAAGCGACTAGTGCGCATCGTGCCTCCGGGGCGTGAGCAGTCGCGTCGCCGCCACGACGACGAGTGCCGCCAGCAGGAGCACGATCGATACCGCCGCCGCCGCGGGCAGGTCTTCGTTCCCGATCTGCCCGAAGATGTACACCGAAGAGACTTCGGTCTTGAACGGCAGGTTGCCCGAGATCAGCACGACGGACCCGTACTCGCCGACGGCGCGCGCGAAGCTCAGCGCCGCGCCCGAGAGGATCGCGGGGACGAGGAGCGGCAGGATGATCCTGCGAAAGACCGTGAAGGGCCCCGCGCCGAGCGAGGCCGCCGCCTCCTCCATCGAGCGATCGAGCTCGTGGAGCACCGGCTGAACCGCACGCACGACGAACGGGCAGCGTCACGAAGAGCAGCGCGAGCACGACCGCCGCGCGCGTGAACGTCACGTCCACCCCGAAGGGACCGCCCTTCCCGTAGAGCGTCAGCAGCACGACGCCCGCGACGATCGTCGGAAGCGCGAACGGGAGGTCGATGATCGCGTTGACGTAGCGACGGCCGGGAAACGCATCGCGAACGAGCACCCACGCGATGAGCGTCCCGAAGCACGCGTTCACGAGCACGACGATCGCGGAGGCCCCGAGCGTGAGCTCGAGCGCGGCCACTCCCTGCGGAGCAGTGATCTCCGACCAGAACGCGGACAGGCCGCCAGAGGTCGAGCGCGCGACGAGCGCGGCGAGGGGGAGCAGCACGAGCACCGAGAGGTAGATGCCGAGCATGCCGCGGCCGAGCGCCGCGCCCACGTGCGAGGAGATCGCACCGCCGTGGCTACGACGAGCGCCCGGCTGGGGGGCCGCGGGGCGTCGCAGCGCGAGCGATGAAGAGCTACTTGGGGGCAGTTGAGACCCCCAGCGACTGCTCGATCTTCGTCACGATCCCATTTGTCGGGTCGAAGAAGCTCTTCGTCACCGACTTCCAGCCGCCGAGCGATTCGATCGTGAAGAGCCCGGGCGGGTTCGGGAACTTGCTCGCGCCCGGGACGCCGGAGATCACGGGACGGTAGCCCTTGGAGACCCAGATCGCCTGGCCCGCCGGCGAGAGCAGGTAGTTGACGAAGCTCTGCGCCGTCGCGTCGGTGCCAAGCGCCGCGATCGGGTTCTGGATCAGGATCGTGCTCGAGGGGACCGTGTATTCGATCGGCTCGCCCTTCTTGACGTACGAGATCGCCTCGTCTTCATAGTCGAGCAGCGCGTCGCCGCGACCCGCGAGGAAGGTCTGCAGCGCGGCGCGCGCGGAGCTGTCCTGGCTGACGACGTTGTGGAAGAGGGCCTTGAGGTATTCCTGCGCTTGCGCCGGGGTCTTCCCTTCCTTGATCTGAGCGCCGTAGGCGGCCATGATGTTCCAGCGTGCGCTCCCGCTCGTGAAGGGGTTGGGGGTGACCACTTCGACGCCCGGCTTGACGAGGTCGCTCCAGGTCGTGATGTGCTTTGGGTTGCCCTTGCGGACGATGATCACAACCGTCGAGTTCGTGACGAACCCGTGCGTGGCGTTCGCGTTCCAGCTCGACGGGACGAGGCCCTTTTCCACGAGTCGCGTCACGTCGGGTTCGAGCGAGAAGTTGACGACGTCGGCGTGCAGGCCGTTGGAGACGGCACGGCTCTGTTCCCCGGAAGGCCCGTAGGACTGGCTGAAGCTTGTGCCCTTGCCGGACGGTGTTGCTTGGAACGCGGGGATGAGCGCTTCGAAGGCGCTCTGGGGCGTCGAATACGCGACGAGGGTGACGTGGCCCGAGGACGAGCTCGAGGAGCTCCCGCACGCGGCGAGCAGCAGCGGCAAAACGACCGCGGCAGCGAAGAGGCGCCCGGAGCGCGCTCGCGTGAGGCGGTGGCTGAGGGGACGGCGGCGTGTATTGCTCGAGCTACCAGGCGGGTTTGTGCACATAAGCCACTTTCTGCATCGGTCGGATCAGCATTATCGCTACAAAATAGCGGAAAGTGGATCGGTAAGATCGGATTTATGCGATCCGCGGCTCGTGGCCGGTGATGGGTAGCCGACCGACGGGCGCTGCGAGCGCGGAGAAACCGCGCACGAAACGGGCGTCCGCGCCGACGCGCGTCGGCCTCGGAAAGGTCGCGCGGGAGTGGACGCGGATCGGCATTACGGGATTCGGAGGGCCGCCGGCGCACATCTCGCTGCTTCGCGCACTCGTCGTCGAACGCGAAGGGTGGCTCGATGCGACTTCCTTCGAGGATGCAAATGCCGCTTGCGGTCTGCTGCCCGGCCCGTCCTCGACGCAGCTAGCAATCTTTTGCGCTTACCGCGTGGGCGGGCCGGTGGGAGCGATCGTCGGCGGGCTGGGCTTCATCGTGCCCGCGGTCGTGATGATCCTCGCGCTCTCGGTGGTCTTCTTGGCGAGCAACCCACCGACGTGGGTGCGGGGCGCGGGCGACGGCGCTGGTGCGGCCGTGCCCGCGGTGGCCCTGAGCGCGGGTCTCGCGCTGCTCGGCCCGAGCTGGCGGCGCAGCGGAGTGCGTGTGCGCTGGCTGGTGTACGTGATCGCCGGCGCTGCGGGCGCGATCGCGGTGGGCCCCTACCTCGTGCTCGTGATCCTCGGCTGCGGGCTGATCGAGCTTGCGATCAGGCGTCGTTCGCGCGGTGTCCGGGGCGCAAACGCCGTTGGCCTCGCGTCGTTGCCGCGACCCGTGCGCGGCGCGGTGCTCGCGGCCGCCGGCACGGGCGGCTTCGGCGCGCTCGCGTGGACCGCGTTCAAGGTCGGCGCGCTCGCGTTCGGCGGCGGCTTCGTGATCGTCCCGCTGATGCAGGGCGACGCGGTGCACGTCTACCACTGGATGACCAACGCGCAGTTCTTGAACGCCGTCGCGCTCGGCCAGGTGACCCCGGGACCGGTGGTGGCGACGGTGGCGGCGGTGGGGTACGCGGCGCATGGGCTCCCCGGAGGTGTGCTTGCGGCGCTCGTCGCGTTCGCGCCGTCATTCGCGTTCGTACTCGTCGCGGGCAGCCGCTTCGAACGCATCCGGGAAGACCCGCGCGCACGCGCATTCCTGGATGGCGCGGGCCCTGCGGCGATCGGAGCGATCCTCGGCGCCTCGGTGACGCTCGCCGCGGCGCTTCGCGAGGACTGGCAGGTGCCCGTGCTCGTGCTCGCGGCGGTCGCGCTGCTCATCCTGCGCCGCGCTGTCGTCGCCACGCTGCTCGCTGCCGGAGCCGTGGGCGTCGTGGTCGCGCTCGCGGGCGCGCCGATCTCGTAATCGCGCTCGGACGCGCGCTCAGCCGCGCGGTGCCTGAGCTTCCGGCGGCTGCTCCACGCTGCCCGCGCCGGCGGGCTCTGCCCGATGGGCGCCGTTGCTCGAGGGCGTCGCGCCCGGCATGACGGCCGGGCGTGCCTCGAGGAGGAGCCCGGCACCGCAGCGCCAGCAGTAGGCGGCGCCGCGGCTGTGGACCGCTCCGCACGAGCGGCACTGCCCGTGCACGCCTGCCTCGGCAGAGCCAAGCAGACGTTCGACCTCGCCGAGCTCGCCATCGGCCTGCTGAAGCTCGGCCGCGCGTGTCGCGAGCACGTCGAGACGGTAGTGGTCGCGGATGGCCATCTCGTACGTGAGGCCGCCGAGGTCCCACGTCAACACCGCGACGCGTTCTGCGAGCTCCAGGCGCCGCTGCCGCAGCTCCGATAGCGAGCGCGCGGGCTCAGCGCCGCCGGCACCGGGCGCAGCTCCGTTCTGCATCTCAGTGCCCTGTTTCGATCGGTTCGGTTCCGTTGGCGAGCTTGTTCGCTTCTTCGACGTGCTTCTTGCCCGTCGACGATTCGAAGTGCTTGAGGTCGCTCTGGCTCTTCACGGTCGGCTTCGGCAACGCCTTCGCGTTGGTCTGGGCTTCCTGTGCTTCCTTTTCTTCGCTCGCTTCGGTTTCCTTGCCGCTCGAGGCTGCCTTGCTCGCCTTCGCGGGCGGGACTTGCTCGCAGCTCGCCGCGCTGCTCGGCGCCGCCGCGGCGGCGCCGGCTGCCGTAGGTACGCCGTTGGGGTATTCGACCTTCACGACCTGGGGACCGGAGGGCGAGCTGCTGCCGTCGATCCAGTGTCCGACGAGCAGCCCGATGAGTCCGGCCAGCAGGAGCACGCTCAGGAGGCCGAGCAGGCCCGAGTGGCGCTGCAGCCAGTTGCGCGGTCCGTCGGGCTCGACCGCCGGCAGGTAGGTAAGCGTGGGGGGCAGGATGGTGCCCGCAGCGACGAGGCTCTCGCCTTGTCCGGGCGCGAGCTGCGGCGTCGCGTACTCACCTTGCAGGACGTCGAGGAATGCGAGCCGCACGGGCGAGCAGGCGCGGCCGCAGCTCAGGCAGTAGCGCTGGTCGCCGGCGACGCTCGCACCGCAGTGTGGACACGAGGCGCTCGTCGTTGCGGGGCTCGTGGGAACGGGGGTGACGCTCATCCGAAGGCACCCTGCACGTAGTCGCGGGTGCGGGTCGCACGTGGCTCCTCGAAGACCTGCTTCGTGGTCCCGTACTCGACGAGGTCGCCGAGGTACATGAACGCGACCTTGTCCGCGACGCGCTGCGCCTGCGCAAGGTTGTGGGTCACGATCACGATCGCGAGGTCCCGTCGCAGGTCGTGGATGAGATCCTCGATCAGGCCCGTCGAGATCGGGTCGAGCGCCGAGCAGGGCTCGTCGAGCAGCAGCACCTCCGGCCGCTGCGCGATCGCCCGCGCGATGCACAGGCGCTGCTGCTGGCCCCCGGAGAGCCGCAGTGCGGGGCGGCGAAGTCGTCGCGCACCTCGTCGTAGAGCGCGGCACGGCGCAGCGCGTCGACCACGAGTGGCTCGAGCTCACGTCTGCGCGGGCGCTTGCGCGACTGCTCGCGAAGCGCGAAGGCGACGTTGTCGAAGATCGACATCGGGAAGGGGTTCGGCTGCTGGAAGACCATCGCTACGCGTGCGCGAAGGGCGGTGTCGGGCAGGTCGTCAACGTCGTTGCCGTCGAGGAGCACGCGTCCGCCACGCGCAGAGCTCGGCGTGAGCTCCGTGAGGCGGTTGAGCGTGCGGAGCAACGTCGTCTTGCCGCAGCCGGAGGGGCCGATTAGCGCGAGCACCTCGCCCTGGTGAATCGGCAACGAGACCGACTTCACCGCCTGCTTGGCGCCGTAGTGGACGCTCACGTTCTCCAGTCGCAGTCGCTCGGCCCCCGCAGCGCCGGCGACCCGGATCGACTCCCGCTCGGGAGGGGGCAGCACGGGGACGGGCTCGCGGTCGACGACGATCGTGCGAACGGGCGGTACCAGAGCATCGGCGTCCGCACGCTCGCCGGACGCCGGACGCTCATCGACCTTGAGCGCCGAAACGCTCGCGAGCGGTCCCTGCCAGGCCACCGCCGCGGGCTCGCGCGCGCCGTCGAGGGCAGCCGGCTCGCTATCGGGCTGGATCCGCCTCACGCCCATGTCGGTCACTTTATCGACTTTACCGACCGTGTCAATGAACTTCATCACAGACCACTCAACGCATCGAGGCCCATGCGGTCGGCGGTCCTGCGGCTGATGCGGCCCACGAGCCAGTTGAGGATGAGCACGAAGATCAGCAGCACAAAAGCGGCCGCGTATGCCTTTTCGGAAGCGTTGCCTTCGCCCGCGGGAGAGTTGTTGTAGACGTAGCTCGTGAGCGTCGAGCCGAGTCCGCGCAACAGGCCCACACCCGGCACGGACCCCTGTGGTTCGAGGCGATACGCGTCCCCGAGGATGATGACGACGATCGCGGTGTCGCCGATTATGCGGCTGATACCGAGCGTGCCACCGGTCGCGATGTTCGACCGCACCGCGGGCAGCAGCACGCGCCGGATCGTTGCGATCCGCGTCTTGCCGAGAGCGAATGAGGCCTCCCGCAAATGCCGCGGCACGGATTCCAGCCCGTCGCGCGTGGCCACGAACAGGGGCGGAAGCGCGATCAGCGACATCGTTGCGCCCGCCGCGAGGAACGAGTGGCCGGTGACGACACCGGCTTCGGAGGTGGAGGAGAACGCGCCGAGCGCGCTCAGCTGGAAGACCGCGAGGCCGAAGATCGCGATCACGATGTCCGGCGTGCCCGCGACGATCTCGATGCACGATTCGACGAGCCGCGCGAGCCCCGCAGGACGTCCGTACTCGACGATCCAGAACGCGGTAGCGACCGCGAGCGGCGTCGCGATCGCCATGCCGATCGCGGTCAGGATCGCCGTTCCGGCGAGCGGATCCAGGAAGCCGCCGGAGCCGCTCTGGTCGAGGCTCAGCTGTGGGCGCTCGAGGAGCAGCTGTGGGCGCAGGTACTGGATGCCGCGCACGCCCATGTAGACCACGATCGCGCCCGCGATGACGCACAGCCCAAGCCCCGCGGTCCACGTGCCGAGGAAGATCAGGCGGTCACTCCAGCGCCAGCTCCGCATCGATGAACGTCGCCCGCGCGTGGGCTTGGGCGTCTCGGTGCGCAGGTCGGTGGAGAGCGAGGAGGCCATCGCGCTCAGGCCTTGACCTGGTACTTGCGCAGCGGCAGCTTCACCATGTACGCGCCGATCGAGAGGACGACGGCGGAGAAGAGGAGCAAAAGGCCGAACGCGTAGAGCGAGGAGCTCAGTGCCGTTGATCCGCCGAGCCCTTCCCTGTTGTCGACGATCGCGCTCGCGAGCGTACGCCCGGGCTCGAGCAGCGCGACGGGTCCTTCGGTGAGGTTGGGCGCGAAGGAGTGTCCGCCCGAGACCATCGAGATCATCACCGCCTCACCGAGCGCGCGCGCACACGCGAGCGCCGCGGCTGCCACGATCGCGGGCCTGATCGCGCGCAGGCTCACGGCGAGCGTCGCGCGCAGCCTGTGCACGCCGAGTGCCACCGCGCCTTCGCGCCACGACGTGGGCACGGTCGCGAGTGCCTCGGTGATGAGCGCAACCATGATCGGGGTGATCATCACGGCGAGCAGCACGGAGGCGACCCCGACGCTCGCCCCGGTTAGCTGCACGAAGCGCTCGTGCGATGTCTTCTCGGAGGCCGTCACGATGTGGTTGCCGACGAACGGAACGAGCACGAGCACGCCGATGAGGCCGTAGATCACCGACGGCACCGCCGCCAGCAGCCGCACCACGGGGATCGTCACGCGGCGCAGCAGCGTGGGTGCGAACTCGACGATGAAGATCGACGAGAGCAGCGCGATCGGGACCGCGAGGATCATCGCGATCGCCGTGATCAGGAACGTGACGTAGATGAGGGTCCACGCATGCAGCTGAAACGCGGCGGCGCCGGGATGCGTGCCCGAGCCGACCATGTTGCCCAGCTGGGTGTCCACATCCCCGCCGGGACCGAGCCACGAGAGGCCATCGTGCGAGATCGTGGGCCACGCGCGCACGGCGACGAAGGCGATCATCGCGATCACGGCGACGCACGTCAAAAGCGAAGCCGCGCCGAGCGTGCGCTCGGCGCGGCTATCGGGCCACGGCTTTCGCAGCCGCTCGAGGAGACGCAGCAGGCCTCATTGGCCTAGCTGATCGGAATCCACTGGCTCGAGATGATCTTGCGCGCGGCGCCACTGTGGTCGATCCATGAGATGAACGCCGCGACGGGGCCGGTTGCGCGACCCTTTGTCACCTCGTAGAAGCGCGCGACACCCGCATAGGCGCCCGACTTCGCGTTTTCGAGGTTGCATGCGACGCCGTTGTAGGAGACGACATTCAGCCCGCCGAGCCCCGCCTGGTAGTTCGAGAGGAAGCCGATCGCGGAGGGGTCGCTCTTGACCTGCTGGCGCATCAATCCCTCGGAGGGCTCCTGCGTCGCTACCGATGAGACCTTCTTGCCTTCCAGCAGTAGCGTCTGGAAGTTCGTGATGACGCCGGCGGTCGACTGCCGGCTGATCAGGTCGATCGTGCCAGACGCGGTCGCACCCGGGACTCCGCTCCAGCTCCGGACTCCGCCGGTGAAGATCGACTGCGCCTGCGCGGTCGTGAGGTTCGTGAGCTTGTTCGACGAGTTCGTGACGATGCAGACCGCGTACTTCGCGATCGGGTAGAAGTCGAGCCCCGCCGGATCGGTACCCAGCGGATCCCGCGAGACGTCGCCGATCGAGACGCGCCCGGCCGCGACTTCGTTGATGCCCACCTGGGTCCCACCCTGCGTGATCCGGAACTTGACCTTGTGGTGAACGAGCTTCGTGTACTTCGCCGCGAGCAGCGCGACGAGCGGGTAGGAGGCCGTCGCCCCGCTGATCGTGATCGTGGTCGCGAGCGCGCTCGCGGGGGCGGCCAGCGCGAGCGCTGCGGCCGCTGCGAGCACAGCAGTTGAGCGACGGATTGGGCTCATGTCTAGAGGACTCCTTCTCTGAAGTTCGAGGTTGTGTACGCGTGGGAGGCTACCATAATGTGCATAATGTCAGTTGACTTTGCGGAGTATATGAGGAACCCTCCGCCGGAGTCGAAGTTCCGAAGCGATGGTGGACGGCATCGAACAGGAGGGGCCGCGAGGCCCATCAGGACCGCACGAGGCGGCCGTTGAGCGCTGCTCGCGCTGCCGCGCGGTACTTGCCGACGACCAGCGTTACTGCCTGAACTGCGGGCTGCGCCGGGGGGCGCCGCGCATCGACTTCACGGCGTTCTGGAAGCCCACGCTCGCCGCTGCGCGTAGGCCGGGGGCTTCGGTCGCACACGGCCGGCCCGCCTCCAGGGTGCCCTCGCGCAGGGCAAGTGGCGCGCTCGCGGTGGGCATGCTGGCGGTCGGCTTGGCTGCGGGGATCGCGATCGGCCCATCGGGCGGAAGCGGCGAGGCGCTCGCGGGCACAACGCGTAGCCTCCTCGCAAGCGGCGGCGCGACCCCGCCAGTCGCATCTTCCGCCGGTTCGTCATCGAGCGCGACGCAGAGCGCGCAAGCCGAAGCGCCCGCGCAACCGGCGAGCACGCCGGTCACGCGTCATCGACGTCGGCGTCGGCCCGCAGTGCAGAGCACAGAATCAGCGGCTAGCACCCCGAATCGACGCCGTCAGCGGGTGCGCAGACGGAAACGCAGCACGCGACGAGCCATGCGCCCTCGAGCCGCGCGTGCGCCGGAAAAGAAGCCCGTGCCGAGGCCGCCGATCACGCGCGTGTGGCTGATAACGCTTGGGCAGGGGACGTTTGGGCAGGCCGAAGCCGACCCCACGCTCTATCCCTACCTCGAGAAGACGCTCGCGCCGCAGGGGACGCTGCTCAACCATTACGCGCTCGTCGCTCACAGTGGGCTCGCGAACGACATCGCACTGCTCTCCGGGCAGGGCCCGAACGCC
This sequence comes from uncultured bacterium, assembly GCA_963738355.1. Classification (GTDB taxonomy): domain Bacteria; phylum Actinomycetota; class Thermoleophilia; order Solirubrobacterales; family Solirubrobacteraceae; genus Palsa-744. The sequence goes on along the minus strand of CAVTWF010000007.1, from coordinate 71,832 downwards.
GCGACCGAAGCCGGCTGCGCGACCTACGCGGCCCTCCAGCCGCCGACCGTGAGCGGCGCGGAGGGCCTCGCGTCGGGAATCGGCTGCGTCTATCCCTCCGCCGTTCAGACGCTCGCGAACGAGCTCGCCACCGCGGGGGTGAGCTGGCGCGCCTACGCGCAGGACATGGCCTCGACCGCTACGGGCGCGACGAAGACTTGCGTCCATCCCGTACTCAACGAAACATCACCGTCCGCGGCGCCCGCGACGGGCACGGACTACGTCGTCGCGCGTGATCCGTTCGTGTACTTCGACTCGCTGCTCGAATCGGGAACATGCGCAAGCAACGTCGTCGACCTCAGCCAGTTTGCGCCCGAACTCGCGAATCCCGCGAGCGCGCCGGGCTTCAGCTGGATCATCGCCGGCGCCTGCGACGACGGGGCCTCGGCGCCATGTGGATCGTCGGGCGGCGCGACCGGCAGCGCCCCGGCGGATGCATTCCTGCGCAGCGTCGTCGAACCGATCATGGCGACGAGCGAATACCAGTCGCACGGCCTGATCCTCATCACCTTCGACAGCGCGCCCGCGGCGCTTGAAAGTGCGTCGGGAACCACGCCGGTCGGTGCTCTTTTGCTCTCGCCGTTCGTCCACCACGGCGCCGACGTTGCGCAGCAGTACGACAACTACTCACTTCTGAAAAACATCGAGCGGGCGTTCGGAGTACCGCCATTGGGCCATGCGGCCGACTCCGGTTTGGCCGAATTCGGAGCCAAGGTCTACACGAGCAGCCCCGCCAAATAGATAAATCAACCCACATACACACGTAGAAACGGAGATCCCTTTGCACGCAGCTCTACCCACGCAGCGCCGTATCACCTGGTGTCTCGGCGCAATCCTCGTCGCACTCGCGATCTCACTCGCAGCCGCCTCAATAAGCCAGGCCGAACCACCCACTCCCAACAGCTGCTCGGGAACGATCACGGGCGGCGAAAAGGAAGCCGGGAGTGAAGGCACCGCTGTGAGGTACAAGTTCTCCTGCGACGGCCCGATCACCGGATACCAGATCCAGTCGCGAGCGCAGTTCGTCGGATTGCAGAGCGCGCCGCTCGTGGCGAACGAAAAGGGCAAGCCGTTGACCGAAACCTTCTCATGTGGCGGCGAAGTGCCGGGATTCGCGCTGAACTGCGTCGGCGCGGCGAACGCCGCGAACGACCAGATCAGTGGCCAGTTCTACATCGGCCCGAAGCTCTGCGCCACGCCTCGGGTCGAGCCGCTTTTGACCGTCACCTACGCGTACGTGGAAAAGGAAGTTACGCAGTACATCTCAGGGCCGTACGCCCTCGGCACGCCGAAGGGCTGCCCGGCCGGATCGCACAAGGCGAAGCACGGCAAGAGCGGCAAGCGCGGAAAGAAGGGCAAGGGCAAGAAGAAGTAGCGAGCGCACGGCGGCTCTTGCCACCCAAGGAGCTGGAAGCGCCCGTGCACATTTGACGGCGCCGGCCGGCCGAGGCCGGCACGCGTGAGGGTGCGCGGCGCAGTTAAGGAACCGTGCTCAAGCGCGGAGTGATGTCAGCCGCGGCGGTCAATCTTCAGTTTGTCAGTCTAAAATATGGTAATCTGCCTGCAAATCGTGACGGCGGTGCCGTCAAGGCGGTAACGAAAGAGAACGGAGGCACATTGATGTCAACAACGATCACACGCCGTAAGGTCGGCCTGGTGGGTGCCGTCGTCGTGGGTATCGCGGTCGCCGCGATAATCGCAGTCACACAGGCGCAGGCGCGTAACGTCTACGCGTGCGTGAAGGGTGACGGCAGTACCCACATATTCGCCAAGAAGCCGAAATGCGGCAGCGGCGAATCAAAGATCTCGTGGAGCTCAAAGGGACAGCGCGGCAGCGAAGGGCTGCCGGGGCCGATCGGCCTCGTCGGCCCCACTGGCGCGGCGGGCAGCGCCGGGTCGAAGGGCGTCACTGGCCCCGCCGGCGTGCGCGGGCAGCAAGGGCGCTACCGGCGCACGGGCCCACGGAAGTCACCCGCGTGCCGGGCACGGAAGTCCCCGTGACCGGCCCGGTGGGAACGCTCAGCAGCGAAGCCGCCGCCGATTGCCCCGCGGGGACGACCCTCGTGGGTGGCGGGGCGAGCACCAAGTTCGAAGGCACCGAATACAAGGGGTCGATCGCCAGCTCGTACCCCTCGGGAACGTCGCAGGCATGGATCGCGACGGCAGTCGTGACCGTGACCGGCACGTCGGGTGACCTTGGCGTGACGGCCTACGCGCTCTGCGCGAAGTAGCTCCTCGACGCCAACGGCAGAACCGCGTACGCGGACAAGGAACCGCCCCCGGTTGGGGTACCCCGGGGGCGGTTCTTCTTCTCGAGGCAGCGCCGTCAGCGGCCGCTACGCGGCAGCCTTCGGCACGAACAGCGCGACCGGCTCAGTCCGGCGAAACGCGCCTCGGCTCACCACCGCGGCGCCTGGCTGCGGCGCAGCCGTTGGGCTCGGCGCCGACGCGGCCGATGCGGTGTCGCTAGTGCCGCGGGCATCCTCGGCGTCGCTGATCGCCCAGCCGAGGCGCTCGATGAACCGCGATGCGTGGTCCTCCTCGCTGAGCTGCGCGGAGCGCACGCGCAGGTCGAGGAGCACTGCCGCGCCGTCATCCGGCGCGGTCTCGTCACTGGTGACAATGATTCGGGGCATTGGCCTTCCTTCGCTTCTGAAGTGGAATGGGTCGCTGGGCCGGCGTCGGGCGCCGGCCCAGCGACAGGGAGGACTGTCCGGTAGGGCGAGCTACGTCCAACGCCGGACGGGAGGAGACGGACGTCAGGGACGCATACATCGCCCGATCACGGTGGCGGACGCGGAGACGCCCGCCGCACGACGCCTCGAAGCTTTCGCTGCCGACGTGTCGATGACCGTGATGAGGGACATTGTTCAGTAAGTCCATCAAGTTTCTTGCTATTGTCAACTCGACACCGACAAAAGGGGTTGCAGCATGACGAAGCTCGACGTTCATCAGCACATCTGGACAGACCAGCTCCTGCAGGCGCTCTCCGAGCGCCACGAGCTGCCGTTCGTGCGCCGGCAGAACGGCCTCACGGTCCTCTTCCTCGCAGGAGAGCGCCCGTATGTGATCGACACTTGCTCCGAGACGCCCGATCGCCGCGCGGCGACGCTGCAGGCCGACGGGCTCGACCGCGCGCTCATCTGCCTCTCCAGCCCGCTCGGCATCGAGTCGCTGCCGCGAGAGCAGTCCGAACCGCTGCTCGATGCCTACCATGCTGGCGCGCTCGCGCTCGGGGAGCCCTTCGGCGTCTGGGGAGCGATTCCGCTCGACCGTCCGAACCCCGCGGACGTTGACCGCGCGCTTGACCGCGGATGCGTGGGGATCGCGCTCCCCGCGGGATCGCTCGCGAGCGTCGACGCGGTCGCGCGCCTCTATCTAGTGCTCGCGCGGCTCGAAATGGTGGGCGCGCCGGTGCTGGTGCACCCCGGGCCCGGTCCTAGGCGCGAGCAGGTGGGGGAGGGGTCGCTGAACGATCCCCTGTGGTGGCCTGCGCTGACGCGCTACGTCTCGCAGATGCAGGCCGCGTGGCTCGCGTTCGTCACCGCCGGCCGTCCGGAGCACCGCAAACTGCGCGTGATCTTCTCGATGCTCGCGGGGCTCGCACCGTTGCAACTCGAGCGCCTGCACGCGCGCGGGGGCGCTGCGGCCGTTGCCGAGGACCCCTCGACCTTCTATGACACCTCCTCCTACGGCCCGGCCGCCGTGACGGCGCTCGGCGCGGTCGTCGGAAGGCGGCAGCTGCTCTACGGGTCCGACCGCCCGGTTGTCGAGCCGAGCGAGCTCGGCGTGACCGGAGCCCTCGACTGGCAAGCGATCGCCGAGGGCACGCGCGACGCGCTCGAGCGCAAGCCGTCGACGGTGGTCGGATTGGATTGACGTGGCTGCACCACTGAACCGCCGCCCGCAAGAGACGCTCTGGAGCGCCGCGTTCGCGGGCGTTCCGCGTCCGCTCGGTCGCGACCTCTCGGGGGAGGAGCTCGGTGTCTATGTTGCCGCGCTCGCCGACACCCCGGAGCTGTGGATCGATCTCGTCCGCCACGATCCCGGGCAGCGCCGCTATGAGGAGCTCCTGAGCGACGACCATCTGACGGCATGGCTGATCTGCTGGATGGACGATCACGACACCGGTTTTCACGACCACGACGTCTCATCCGGGGCCGTCGCCGTGGTGGGCGGACGGGTGCGCGAGGAGCGGCTGCGACTCGACGGGCCGCCGATCGACCGCGTCTTCGCGGTGGGCGAAGCCTTCCACTTCTCGCCCGCAGACATCCATCGGGTCCGCCACGCGGGCTCCGATCCCGCCGTGACGCTCCACGTCTACTCGCCACCGTTGCTGCGCATGGGCGCGTACTTCGTTGGCGAGGACGGCGTCCTCGCGCGCAGGCCGACAGCCGCCGCCGAGGAGCTGCGTCCGCTCCGTGAGCGGCTCGCGGGCTAAGCGGTCAGCACCGTCTTGATCGCGCTCGAGGCGCAATGCTCGCGAAGTGCCGCAGGCGCGTCGTCGAGACTTCCGCGGTTCGTGATGACGACCTCCGGATGCAGCCGCCCGTCGGCCATCATCTCGAGCACCTCGGGCATGAGCGGACGCACGTGTGCGCGCCCGACGTGAACCGCGACGTTGCGAACGTACATCGCGAGTCCGGGGAGGCGCGCATGCCGGTGAAACGTGCCCGAGCTCGTGCACACGCCGTCCGGCGCGGTCCTTGACACGGCCAGCGGAAGCTGGCTGACGCTCAAGTCGACGACGAGCCGGGAGCGCGACCGGCGGCGAAGCTCACGCGGATGGACGGCTTCGAGCCCAAGGCTCTCGGCATAAAGACGAAGCGCGGGCTTTGCGTCCGCGACGCAGACGTTGCTCGCGCCGAACGCGCGCGCGATGAGGCCGACGTACAGCGGCATGCTCGAGCCGAAGAGAACGCCGCGGCTCGTCGCGGCGATCACGAGGACCTCCGTCGCAGGGTCCTGCTCGAGGAGCCTCGGTAGGTGTGGCGCGATGTGGCGATAGGCGTCGCACACGTTGTCCGCGACGCTCGCGGCGGCGGCCGGATCGACGTCGGGCGCGAGCGGAACGAGCATCGCGTCCGCATAGGGAACGGCCAGCTCGTCGGAGAACGCGCCGCCCCAGTGGCCCGCAAGGATTCCCATCCCGTACATCGAGACGGGCGGAACGCTTTCGCAGTTGCCCGTGCGTCCCATACGGCAAGCCGCGCAGATCCCGCAGTTGATCTGGAAGGGCACGAGCACCCGGTCGCCGGGTCGCACGCTCCCGACGCGCTCCCCGACGCTGAGCACCTCCGCCACGCATTCGTGTCCGAGGTGCAGGGGCAGGGGGAACTGAAGCTTGCCCAGGACGATCGGGCAGTCGATGTCGCATGTCGCGACGGCGATTGGGTGCACGATCGCGCCGTCCGCACCGGGCGCCCTCGGTGCGGGGACGTCCCGGAAGCGCAAACGACCACCGGGCGCCGCCTGCAGCGCGCGCATGCGCCGACGCGTAGGACGCAACCGCTCGCGAATCCCGTCCGCGACGGTGTCGCGTATGCGCTCGAGCCGCTGTGCACGTGCGCGTTCGAGCAGCAGCGGTGCTCCAGCGGCGGCGTCGGGTGCGAGCAGGAGCCTCGCGTAGTGGCGAAGGCGTCCCCGCGGACGACGACGCAGGCGGTCGATCGCGGAAGGGTCACGGCGCGCGGGCTCGTACGCGCTGGCCATCGCCGCCTACCCTAGTCCGCCACGGCGCCGCGCGCGGCGACGACGCAGCAAACGCTATCTGTAGCTGCCGAGATCCTCGGTGTAGGTGGCGGCTGGGCCCGCCCAGCCGTCCGCCACGCGCAGGGGCATCCCGAGCGCAACACCGATGCCGCTCGCGCGGTAGCCGGGGCGCAGGAGATTCGCCCGATGCAGCGGGGATGCCATCCAGCCGCGCACGATGCTGGAAGGGGTTGCGAGCCCGCCACCTGCGGTCGCGACGTTCTCGCCGACGGCGATGCGGCCACGCGAGCCCACGTATCCGCTCGTCAAGATCCGGGTCGCGGGGGTACTGCCCGAGGGCGAGCGGTGGCTGAAGTAGTCGCGCGAGACCATTTCCGAGGAGTGGTTCGTCGCGACCGCGTCGAGCGAGCGGTTGTTGACTAGCGGCGGGAGGCCGTTCGTGGCGCGTTCGTCGTTGACGAGGCAGAGCGTCGCATCCTCGACTACGCCAACGTTGCTTGCTTCCGGCACGAGCATGGCGCCCGCGCATGTGCGCGGCCGAAATACGCGCCGCTTCTGCGCGGCATGCCCTCGCGCGCTGCGGTGGCGCTTGAGCGTCCCGGTCGCTATTGCGGGCAGCGAAACGCAGCCCATGAGGGCCGCCAAGGCGCATGTGGCAGCCCGTCGTGTCGCGGTCCAGACTGGACCCAGTCCCCGTGGCACCGCGCGAGCATACAGGTCGGCCAGGTCAGGAGGTGAACGAGCCGTGAAAGACGCTGCCGAGAGCGCGGGCTAGACTCCGACGCAGCCAACTTGGTGGGCGTAGCTCAGTTGGTAGAGCTCCTGGTTGTGGTCCAGGCGGTCGGGGGTTCGAGTCCCCTCGCTCACCCCTCACGAATGGCCTGCAAATCGCCAGTTATCGGGGGTTGTGCACCTGTCGCAAACGTCCCGACGGGGTCCAATACGGGGTCCAATTTCTTTCGAGAGACGTGGAACGAGCGCCCAGCCCGCCGTGGTCGGCATCCTCCAGAGGCCTGCCGTCGCGACGACCAAAAGACGCCCGCGCGACGGAGAAGAAGAATCTCGGCGGCACCCAGCTCTAGCCTTCTAGCGCTCAGTCTCGTTCACGGTCGTCTCATCGTTGTAAACCGCGTGATCGAAAAACCCGCGAACACTCCGAGGCGCGCGACATACTCGGGCCGTGACCACACCTAGCGAGTCGGCTCGCAACAGCCAGCCACCTCAAGTTGGCACCAGCAGCTGGCGCTCCGAAGTTCTGCAGCAGGCCGAGCGGCTGGAAGACGAGTTGAAAGCGATCCCGGCGGACGCGTTGGCCACCGCACCGCCGGAGCTCGCAAAACAGGCCGAAAGGCACATCGCCGAGGCCCGACAGATCGCCGAACTCACGAGGCACGATCCCTTCGAGGTCTTGCGGAGCTGGTGGACCGGCAACTCGGTCAACGCCGCGTGGAACCACCTCCAGAGCGCGAGGGAGGACCTCTTGGCGATTGCGCCTTCCGAAGCGGTGCGCGCGTTGCTCCCGAGCCTCGCCCGTCGGGCGGCGAGCGTCTCGCCGGATCCGGCTCACGACCCAAATCTAGAAGCGGTCAAAGAAGTGGCGACGAATACAGGCGCGATCACCGACGAGCAGCGACTGCGTCTTCGCGCCGCACAGACGCAGATCCGCGTGGCTCAGGACGAGGCACACGAGGAAGCTAGAAGCTTCCGTAACAACCTCTGGCTTCTCACGGCGCGCCCTCACCGTCGGATCGCTTGTGCTCGCGGCGATCGACGTTGACTAAGTTGGGTTCGCCTACCTGGCAGTCGGCGCCGTAGCCGGCCTCCTCACGACCGCGCTTGCCTGGCGCAACCTCACGCAACTGACAGGGCCGTTTGCCATCGACACGGCGCAGGCAGCCCTGAAGATTCCAGCAGGCGCAGCCTCAGCTTTGCTAGGCGTGCTCCTCGTGCGCTCCAACCTCATCAGCGGACTGAGCGCCGATCCCTCGACCGCGTATGGCTACGCCGTGGTATTCGGACTATCCCAACAGGCGCTCACGCAGGCCGTGGACTCCGCGGCGAAGAAGGTGGGCGCCAGCTCGGCATAGTCGGCGGCGTGCAGGGCCTTCCCGAAAGTGGAGCTAGCCGGAGTCGAACCGGCGACCTCCTGGGTGCGATGCGCCCCATCTGCACGCAGATTCCTCGTTAACAGGTGCCCATTTGCAGGATAGTTGCGAGGCGCCCATCGCACCGACATCAGTCCGCATGCACGTGGATTGTCGGCGATTGTTGCCGACTCAGGCACTCTTGGCGATGAGTGCCTGAACCAGGGATTCGGCGAGGCGCCGCGGGCACCCACTGAGGATTACGGTTTCGGGCGTGCGCTACCGTCTCCAGCTACCCGAAGATAATGGCGCCGAGGCGGTGCGCGCCTTCATCGGCGACTGGATCGCGCAACCGGCGCTCAGGCGGATCGTAGAAGCCGAGGGAGGCCGCTGGCCGTCAGGATCCCTCGAGCAGAAGGTCGAAGCGCTGCACGAATTCAGCGCTCGCTGGGATTTCCGCAGTGGCGTCGAGCGCCTGGAGATCGATCCGGCATCTAGCCAACACCACGACGAAAGCCTGCTGGCGGATGCGGCCGAGCTAGGAATGACGGCCGCTGATCGCCCGGCCGACAACCGATATGACCACGCACTCGTCCTCGGGGGCACCGCCTTGGCCAGCATCTACCGGCTCCGGCGACTCTACGAACTGCGTGGAGACGGACTCGACGTCGGGCGCACGGCGGTTCTAACCGCCCTCCGTGAAATTGGCGAGCAGGAGCTCCTCATCGTTCGAGAACGGACAGAGGTCGCAGCAATCGTGGACGGCTCGCCGCGCACGGAGTTCGACGTCATGACCCGGGCGACCGAGTTCTTTAGCGGATCTCACGTCACCGTGGAGCACACACCGAACCCAAACCCCAACCTGGCGTCGGCACTCGCGCGGCTCGGCGACGTGCTCGTGCTCGCTGCACCGTCGGCCGATCCCAGCCGCCGCGCCAATAGCCGCGACAACTATGACGTTTACATTAGTGAGATTGGCCCTGCCGACTCAATCCTGGTGGTGACTAGCAGCATCTACCTTCCGTACCAGTTCTTTGTAGCGCTGCAAGCCCTTGGCTGGGAGCACCCTCGCACTGTGGAGGCCGTCGGCTTCCCACCGGCCTGGATGCGAGGAGTCCTTACCGGGCCTCAAAACGTTCTGCAGGAGATCCGCAGCGCCCTTTTCGGAGCGCGCAGCACGCTAGAAGCACTGGCCGCCGGCTAGTTCGGTAGCTATCGGCGCAATCCGCGCTCGGCATTCCGCACCGGCCGCCGCAACTGCCACTCGCCATACCGTGCTCGTAGCCCTTTCGGGCTCGGCTCGCTCCCGATGCCGGCATGCCGCGTTACTCCGCTGCCATCGGCGCGTAGCAACACAAGCCGAACATCGCCCTTCCCGTGAGCCGATGGGCGTTCCAGAGCGAGCTCACGCCCGCGGTGCTTTGGGTGGCGCAGATGGTAGGTAATCCCAGCGTTATACAGATCGACGACCCGGTAGCCAAAGCGGGCCTGCGGGCGACCGTTCACAAGAGCGTTTTCGCGCTCGATGTAAGGCAGTAGCAGCATGCCGACCCTGACAAAGATCGTGTGGTACTGCTGCAGCGCACTGCGCAGTGCCAAGCCGTCCACCACGTATTGCGCAACGTCGTTCATCGCGCCCACCACCATCCTCGCATCGCCCTTCTCCTCAGGGGTTAGTTCGTGGAGGTCACTCCAGGTACGGAAATCATCGTGCCCTCCCTCTGGCACCAACTGCTCCAGTACGGACACGTGAATGGGAAAACCCGTCTGCAACCTCCCTCGAGCCTCTTGGGAGCGGACGAAGGCCGCTTGAAACTGGATGGTTGCTTGCGCACGGGAGGCGGCGGCGGCACCGCGCAACTGCACGATTACAAAGAGCGCACAAGCCCTATCGCCGCGATCAAGGCGCTCGCGACCCCGATCCAGTTCAGCCGCCCCCAAATGTTCCCCCTCCGGTCGGCACCACGAGCCTCAACTCGGGACCGCTACGCAGTCCCTTTGGGCGGCAGCGAGTGGATGTTCCGGCATCCGGGGAACGGCTTCCAGCCTGGATACGGCTTCTTCCCTCGGTAGGTGCAATAGATCTTCGCGCCCGGAGGACCCCAGCCGTCGCCGGCCGATACGCGACGTCATCTACGGCCCGGCATGCGACGTCGAGTCCACGCACAAGTGCTCGTTTCCAACCCATCGGTACATGATGGCCGACGCGGCTACGTGAACCGCTCGGCGAGGTGCTTGAGGGTTGCCTTGGAGCTGGCGCCGCGCTCATAGGGCCCCGGCATGACAAACACGTCGGTGTAGGCGAGCCGAAGGTCGGGCATAAAGCCGTTCCCGGGGAACTTGCCGAACAGGATCTCGGCGGTCTTCTTGAAGGTGAAGATCAAGAGCCGAGGTCTGAACTGATCGAGCTTCGCCTCGAGCAGGTCGCGTCCATGCGAAAACTCGGCCGGCTGAACGTCCTTGGCGCTGCGCGTCGGGCGCTTGACGATGTCGGTGAATCCGATTCCTGCGCCGAACGCGGCGTCGTCTTCGTGCTCGCCTGGCACGGGCGCGATATGCCTGCCTTGCGTAGTCGGGCAACGAAGCGCCGCCCAACCGTGCCCTGGTAGTAGTGACCGGCCGCGACGCTGACGGGCGACGGGTTGATGCCGACGCACACGGCGGGCAGGTTTTCGACCAGCAGGTCCTCGAGCGTCTCGACCTCGACGCCCATCCACAACTCGCGAACACGATGGTTCGGCACCGTGACCACGTTAAGCTGGACTCGTGGGCGCAGGTCCGGCGCAGAGCTGGCCGATGGGCCCTCCGACGTCGCAAGCCCTCTTCCGCAATAGCATCCGGTGATCCCGACTCGAGGCCGATCGGGCGTTCAGGAACATGGTCGACTCGCACAACCGCACCGGTGACGGACTCCACGACGAGCTAGCACGCCTGCGCGCCGAGAACGCCGAACTGCGCGCAGTCTTGCGCGTCGGCGAGCCGGAGCGTCGCGAGCCGGCCGAGCACTCGGGTCCCGTGAGGGTTCTGCTCGTCCCTGATCCAGATCGCGCCTCAGGCTACTCAGGGCCTGGGCCTGCGGCGCTTGCGAGTACCGCCCGCGTGCTGATCTCGGCATTGAGCAAGCGAGAACCCGCCGTTCACTGGCGTGCCGAGCATGACCTCGCGCAGGTGCCCGACGACGCCGAGTGCTTCAAGCTGGCCCAGGTGCTATCCCGAATGCTCGGAGACCGCGGCACGGTGCCGATGACCTTCCGCGTCGAGCGCGGGGATGATGGTCAACGGTGCCTGCGGCGTTGCATCGTCTCCGGTGAACCCGAGAGTGATCGCTTCTCAGGTGGCTATCAGGGAGCGCTCGACGTCGTTGACGAACTGTTGACGGAAGGCCGCGCGGCCCATGACGCCAACGCGGAACACCATGCGATGTGGGCGCTCAAGGCCGCGGACGTGGTGCTCGCGAGGCTCAATCTCGGATTCGCCGCGTTTCAGGCGGAGCGCTCCGATTGGCGCCAGGTACTCGCGGCGGCTCGCCCGGAGTACGATCCTCGCTACGAGATCGTCGCTGACCGGCCTACCGGCTGGTGAAAGCGTCCCAGGTGCGGACCGCAACGTCGTCTACTCGGACGAACAGCTCGCGCGCAAGGGTCCGGTGGGCAGGTGACTGATCTCAAGGCTCGTTCCATTCTACGAGGATCGCTACGACACGACAACCGTTGAGGTCTGCGCATTCGCGAGAAATCGTCTGCGACACGCCGGGAGAGCAGCCGCGCCCGGACGCGCACGGCGGTCTCCCAAACCGGTACCTCTCCTACAGCCTGATCTACTTCGAGATGGTGGAATCGCTTGCCGGCCGACGCTGGCAGGAGCGCGAGGAGGCGATCAACCGATGGATGGCTGAGGACGAGGCTAGGGACCGACGTCTAGCAGACGCACGGCCGGCCACGGCGACTTACTGCCGCTCATGCGGCGAGGACATGGGCGTGAGGTTCAAGGAGTACACCCACCGCGAGCTGTCTGGCGGCACGGGCCAGAGGAGGACATCCTGTTCATGCTCGAGTGCAAGCCGTGCCACAAGCGCGTTGCACTCTGGCAGGACGGGAGCGAATGGGAGGGCTACCAAGCGCGCTGCGAGGAGTGTGGGCGGCCGGTAACGAGGTCGATCGGCGTCGGGGCAACGTCATCACGACGACGTACACGTGCGGCTGCGGACATCACCACAAGAGCAGCCTGAGCCTCGCGCGCCCGAAGGAGAAGCCTGATCCCCAATTCAAGCTCGATCGCAGGCGGTTCTGTTTCGACGATTCCGTCGGGAAGCGGTTCTCGGAACGCAGAGCTCATCTGCAGCATCTGCACGATCTGCTGAAGCGGAGCCGAGAAGGGCAAGGCGATCGTGAGGGCACCGACGAGGAGCTGACCCGAGCGGTCAGCGAGATAAAGACGCTCAAGGTCGCGCAGGTGGCGAGCGAGCTGAGCAAGGCCGCCGCCAAGGCGAACTACACCGAGTTCCGACTCGCCGAGCCTCAAGTCGGACGGGAGGTGGTGGTGCCCTTCAGCTGTCTCGACAGCGACGCAAAGCGTGATGGTGACGAGAGCCGGAGGAGTCTAAAGAAAATAGTTACCCGCGCGCTCGCCGACAGCAACTGGCGACTGATGAGCGACGGTGTGCACTACCGCCTCGGTTACCTCAGCGGCCGCGTACGCGCATACGAGACGGACGAGGACCTGCAGAGACTCGCCGCGAAAGAGGTCAAACGCAGCGGTCAGAAGCGCAGCGGTCAGAAGACAGATCCCGCGCCGGTGCCTCCGCAATCCGAACCGTCTCCCACACTGGCGACGCATCGGCGGCGCTCACACCAGCCGGAGCGGCGAGTGCGAGTCACCGCGGTCCTACATCCTCAGCTGCAGATGCTGATTCCGCCGCGTGAGCGCGCGCGGGGCGCGCTCTGAGTCTGCGCGTGCTCACCATTGACACGGTCGCCGCGGATGTGCGCGGAATTCAGGCGGCCAGAGGATTGTCGGCGCTGGCGTTTAGAAGCGCCGAGATAGCCGCACGGCAGCCATTAACGTCTACGGGCAGTTGCCGAAAGCTGATTGTGGCCGCTTCGCTCTGCCAAGGGCCGTATCGGCATAGCTGGTCCCGCTGCCGTCGCTGACCTCGGCTAGCGGACACAAGAGTGCCGCCCCCCAGCTGGGCCGATAGCGCAGTGAATGGGTAGCTATTTGGTGAAGGTCGCTGGGCTCGACTGCGCGCGGGCGCTCGGGTGTGTCTCGTAGCCGCTTGTACTTGGTGTCGAGGAGAGCGACGACCGCGTCGCCGGCGCGGATCAGCAGGTCGGGCTTTAGTCGGCCGATCGCCTTGTTGAGGTCAACGCTTCGCATGAAGTAGTCGCTGCGGTCCCCGCGCGTGCCGTGGTCGACTCGGAGAGTGGCAGGCAGCTCGAGACGCGCGCAGTTCAGGACAAAGAGTTCGCACAGCTCAGCGACGTCGATGAGGATGCCCGGGGAGATCGTCGCGCCGGTTGCGCGTCCTGGAATCGGCCACTAGACGCACTGAGGTGTCGTCGGGGCGCAGTAGCTCACTGCGACCCGGCGGGCAGGACCCGGATCGCGAGAGCCGTTTGAGCCTGCCGCCCGTGCGGGCGCTGCCCGCGCCACTCTCGCACGCCCGGTCGGGCGTGCGGCGCTTTGGGCATCGGCCCCGCACGGGTTGCTCCTCTGTCAAGCGGTAGGCGTGGACTGCCGCCAGGTAACGGCCATGTCTCTACGCAGTAGGGGCCATCAGACCCCGCCAGACGCACAACTTGCGGTCAGGTCTTGTTTGGAAGCAAACTCCCCCGATCCGGCTGAGGAGCTGTACTCGGGGCTACGCGACGTCGTCCATCTGCCGTCGCACACGCAGGGCGCAACGGACCGTGCGCCCACGAAGCCAGGAGAGCTCATCCGCGGCTGTCTCGAGGGCCGCCAGGCTCTCCGGCGCTCGAATACGCGTGAGCGCTGCAGCGGCCGCGTAACGCAGGCTACGCCCCCGCTCCCTCAACATGCGTTCGAGCACAGGCACCTCAGAGCGGTGGGGCATCTCGGCAAAGGCCAGGACGATTATCCGCCGATCGCCGCGATCGAGCTCACTGCGCCGTTCGAGGCACTCGACAAGATTCGGGATCGCTCGCCGGACTCTTCCTCTCATCAGGGCACGCACCGCAAAGGTGAACCGGGGGCCGGGCTCCATCCAGAGGCATTCGATGATTGCGTCGATCGCTCCTTCGGTCGCGAGATGTTCCAGCCCCAACAGTGCGCGGACGGCGAGCTGATTGTCGCTCGAGTCCAGGTTTTCCCGCAGAACCTCGAGGCTTCGCGCGCTGCTGACCGTGCGGAGCTCGGAGACCAGCTTGCGGCGCTGCTTGATGCCCAGGTCCTCAGTCTGCAGCGCCGCGATGATCTCGTCCTCGCGCCGGTACCGCAATTGGTCCGAAGCCGTTGCGTTGTTGCCCATTCGGGCGGTGTATCGGCGTTGCTTCGCTTGTAACTTGAGCTCGGCAGGCGCCGCGACGCAGCAGTTCAGTCTTGGATTAGGCCACTGCCTCGATCGGCACGGCCATGGCGCTGCCCGCCGATTTTCGCACCCTGCGGGCGCGTTCGGGCGGGCATGAGCGCCACGACCGAAGCCTCAAGCACGCGCGGGCAGCCGGACCTTGCCTCCGCGCACCTTGATCCGCTCCGGCGGCGCTCCGAGCTCCTCCTGGAGCAGCCGAAACACGACGCGCGCCAGGTGCCGCTTGAGCGCTCGCAGCGCCTCCTTCCGCGTTTTTCCTTCCGCCTGCTTGCGCGCGAGATAGGCACGAGCGCGGGGGTCCCAGCGGCCCTGCACCACGGCGATCTTGTGCAGCGCCGAATTCAGCTGGCGGTTGCCATAGCGGTTCAGCCGGTGGCGGAGCTGCTTGCCGGAGGAGGCGTTCACGGGCGCTACGCCAGCGAGCCGTGCGAACTGCGCATCGCCTCGAAAGCGGACGACACCCGCGGTCTCACCGATGATGCGCGCGGCGACGAGCGCGCCGCAGCCCTTCAGGGTGAGGAGCTGAGGCGCGTAGTTGGCGACGGCCACCGCAATCTCGCGCTCGTACTCGTTGGCGTCGCGTGTGAGCTCGCCACAGCGGCGAACGAGGTCGCGCGCGATTCGGGCCTGGACGCCTTGCTCCATACGAGCCAGCCGTCGCAACACGCGCTTGAGCCAGATCTTGCGGTCAAGCGCCGCAGCGGGGATCTGCAGATCCGGATCGAGCTCGTGCAGATGCCAGCGCAGCCGGTCTTGGGCTTCGCGGCGCTGGCGCACCAGCGTGTCGCGGTGGTTGACCAGCAGCTGCAGCTCGCGCGCCGCGGAGTCGCTGAAGGCGGCCGGAAGCTCCGGATGAGCCAGGCCCGCGCGGGCAATCGCAAGGGCGTCGATCGAGTCCGACTCGCCGAAGGAGCGCGCGCTCTTGCGCGCGCCCGCCATCAGCTTCGGCGGCACGCGGACCACGTCCTCGCCGCAGGCCAGCAGATAGCGCTCAAGGCCGCGGCTGACCGCACGCACGTCCTCGAGCGCCCACTTGCGCTCCCCGTCGATCGCCGTGGCCCATGCCAGCAGCTCGTCGTATCCGGGCGCCCTGGCCGGCGCCGTCAGCTCCTCGACGAGCTCGCCGCTCTCACGACGAACCGCCACTGCGGTGTGGGTCTGCTTGTGGGGGTCGACCCCGATCACGATCGCCATCTTTGCCTTTCGTTCGCATATGGACGGAAGCGGAGCTCCAGCGGACAAGCCTCAATGAAGGCGGGGGCCATGCTCCTCTCAGGTCACGCCGGAGATCCTCGGGCGGCGCCGGACGACAGAACCTGTGCTGGTCAACCCAGAACGGGTGACAGCGGGACCAAGAGTCAGTCCGCCGCCAGCCCGAGGACCTAACGCCGGCCCCGGACGCCACCGCGTCCAGCACCGGGTCGGCCCATATCCATCAACCGGGCCCCACCTCGAAGCCTGACATTGAGGTGGGGCCCCTGCTGAAAGGAAGACGATGTCCCAGCCGGTTGCCCTCACGGAGTCCGTCGACGGTGGGAAGCGTGGCGAGCTCTACGGTGGCGCGCTCTCAGACGAAGCTCTTGACTCGTCACGCAGCGTCCTTCAAGCTCACCGCGGGCTGCGCCCTCGCGGCCTCCAGCAGTATCTTCTCCCCGCCAGAGGCGGCCGAGTTGATCAAGCAGGTCCTCGACCCGTACGGCCGCTTCGCCGTGCTCGACCCCACCGCGGGCAATGGCGCGCTGCTCGAGCCCTGGCGGCGCGAGCTGCGCTTCGGGATCGAGATCGACGCGCGACCAGGTACGCGCCGGCGACTACCAGGCCATCAGGGGCGACGTGCAGCGCGCCTTCCCGATGCTCGTCAAGCTCGGCGTCCGCTTCCCGCGCGTCGTCGCCAACCCTCCGTTCGGCCTGACGCTGGACCGACGGCGCCGGTCGCGCCGAGAGCAGCACGGCGGCGGCGTGGCGCATGAGCCTCGCGCTGCTCGAGGACCACGGCGTCGGCGCGTTCATCTGCGGGCGCGACCGCTTCGCCCGCGAGATCCTCTCCCGCGAGGACGCCGGCGGCGTGTTCGCCACCGTCGAGTGCGACGACCTCTTCGAGGACGTGGCGCTGCCGTGCCTGATCGCGTTCTTCGTCGGCGCCGGATAACCGCTGCTGAGGACTCGGAGGGCGTCCTCGCGGTCGCGCTGCGATCGTCAAGGGCGGCGCTGACGCGAGCCGGCGCTGCGCAGGAGATCACGGACGCGATGCGCGAGGCAGGTGCACTACGTGAGCTCGGTCTCCGCACCGAGCGCAGGCCCGTCGCGCGCGTGGAAGCTGGTCGACCGCGAACTGGAGCGCCGGCGCCGCGAGCGCGGAAGCCAGCGCCCGACCTACGACGTCGAGCTGCGCGCCGGCGATCGGCTCTCGATTCGCCCCTCGCCGTTCGTGCGCCAGGCGCTCGCGAGGCCGGGCGGCTGAAGCTGCTCGAGACGCTCCACAACCAGCCGGTCGGGCACTTCGCGCTGAACGCGCTCGACTGGCGGCTGCTCGGCGAGCTCGAGGAGCGAGTGCGAACTGAGCATCGCGCCCGGCGGTCGGCGAGGCGGTTGCCGAGCGTCGCGTCGGCGGCCGAGCGCGAGGTGATCCCGCTCTACGAGGTCCGCCCGCAGATGCGCCTCGGCTACCTCACCGATCTCGACTCGATCCTCTGCACGCGCTCGGACGCCGAGCGCGGCTTCGAGCGCGGGCACGCGCTACCCGCTGCGGACCGACTCGCGCATCAACGTGACCACGGGGCAGAAGGTCACGCGCAACAAGGACGGCGAGCCGGTCGTGCGCAAGTACGAGGAGGAAGCGAAGGTGCTCGTGATCAGGATCGCCGAGCAGGAGTTCACCGAGTCGGCGCGAGGACATCGAGTACATCCTCGAGCACTTCGAGGTCCCGAACCCCGGCGACATCGCGACGCGATTCCCGGACGAGGTCGAGCGCCAGCGCCGGCTGCTCGACCAGATCGCCGCGGAGGGCCGCGCGGCGGGCGGCGACCCCGGCTTCGAGTGGAAGCGCTTCCAGCGCGAGGACCTCGCACGCGCGCTCGCCAAGACGCGCGCCGGCGGCGGCTTCATCCTGAGCTGGGAGCAGGGGGGAGGCAAGACGCTCGGCGCCGCCGGCTACGCGCTCGGGCGCGGTGCGAAACGGCGCGCGCAAACCAGGTGCTCTTCATCGTCCCGCAGGACCTGATCCCGCAGTACCGCCGCGACATCTCCGAGAAGCTCGGCATCGAGGTCGAGCACATCACGAGCCCCGCGCAGGCGCGCGGCGGTCGCCCGGCACCTGCGCGCCGGCGGCGAGGGCTGGTACATCACCCACTACGAGGTCGCTCTCGCTGCTCGGCGTCAAGAACGAGCCTCTGCCCCCGCGTGACATCCGCGCCACGCGGCGCGGACGGGGGCAGAGTGATCGCTGCACTCCTCGCGAGTTCTGCCCGCCTGCCACGCCTCCTACGACGACGGCTGGCAGAAGCGACAGCCCGCTGGTCTGCTCGGCGCGGCACACCGACGAGGTCACCGGCCGCGAGCGCACCTGCGGCTACGTCCACAAGCGCCTGCGCGTCAAGAGCGCGGCGCACTACCTCGCGGGCGCCTTCGCGCGACGGCGTCATCTGCATCGACGAGGGCACGCTCATCAAGGGCGACGGCTCGCAGCGCAGCAAGGCGATCCGCGGGCTGCGCGCGCGCAACCGGCTGCTTGCGACCGGCACGCCGATCTCCAACTACGTCAACCAGATCTTCTGGCTGATGTGGTGGTGCCTGGGGGACTCGAGCCTGCGCTTCCCCTACAGCTACCGCGGCGGGCTCGCCGCGTTCGAGTCCGACTTCTGCGTGATCGAGTACACCTACGGCCGCCAGGGCTCGGAGACCGCGCACCGCCGCGAGAAGCGCAGGGTGCTGCCGCAGATCACGAACGTCTGCCGCTTCTGGCGGCTCTCGGCAGCGGCGATGATCCGCAGGCGAAAGCGCGACTTCGGCGAGCCGATCGTGCCCTGCACGCTGAAGACGGTGCGCGTGCCGATGGGCGTCGCGCAGCAGCGAGCTCTACGAGCACTGGCTCGAGCAAGTCGACGCTTCGCGTCGTTCTTCGCGTGGAAGTACCCCGATCACCCGCTCGTGCAGAGCGGGCAGATCGAGCGCTTCGCCGCCGCCTGCGGGCAGCTCACGAAGCTCGAGTACGCGACGACGGCGCCCGAGGCCGCGACCGACCGCGACTGGCCGGGGCTCGCCGGCCTTGAGCACTCCAACTGGACGCCGAAGAACGTGAAGACGCTCGAGCTGATCCTCGAGCACGCGCGAGGCCGGCGAGAAGGTGCTCGTCGGCTCCGACCTGATCGAGACCGGCCGCTGGCTCTGCGAGCGGCTGCTCGAGAAGGGCGTGCGCGCCGGGCACATCGTCGAGGAGCGAAACGGCAGGGCCGGCGACGGTCAACCCGAAGAAGCGCGCGAGGGTCATGCGCGACTTCCGTCACGGCGACCTGCAGGTGCTGCTCTGCGGCATCCCGGCGATCCGCCTCGGGCACAACCTCGACACCGCCTCGGTGGTCGTCGTCAACGGCCTCGTCTTCTCCTACGAGATGTTCGACCAGTTCATCGCCCGCGCGCACCGGCTCTCCTCGCGCAAGCCGGTGACGGTCTACGTGATGCTCACGAAGGGCTCGCTGGACGAGAAGAAGTGGGAGCTGCTCTCCGCGAAGGCCGCGGCCGCGGACCTCGCGCTCGACGGCCAGCTGATGGACGAGCGCGAGGAGCCGATCTCGCTTGAGAAGGTGCTCAAGGAGCTGCAGGCGCCGCGGCGTTCCGCTGACCGGCGAGGAGGTCGCGGAGGCGGAGCTGCGCGCGGCGTGGGAGGCGAGCACGAACGTCATCGCGCTCCCGCCGCAACCGATGCACCTGGACGAGGTCGAGCCTCTACAGGCTATCGAGCAGCTAGAAGCTGTTCGCGGCGTAGCAGCATCGCATCGACGTCGGGATGCCACAGTCCAAGCAGCCTCCAAAAATGGGCGCCAACCAGGCGTCCGAGTACGCTTTCGATGCGTGCTCTTCAGGTCACATGCGCCAAGGTTGACGAGTAGGAGGAGGCCCGTGACGTGAACGATGAAGCTCCCGCGGCGCCGGCAGCGCTCGGCTACTCGTATCAGTGCGAGGTCGCGTTGCTCGGCTATCTAAGCCGTGACGACCCACCTGCAGACATCTCCATCGAGCTGCTCGATGATGTTGCGTTCGAGGGCGCCCAAACGGAATTGCTGCAGAGCAAATATGAAGTCACGCCCGGTTCCCTCGGCAACAGCAGCCCGAAACTGTGGAAGACGCTGCGCGTCTGGGCAGAGACCGACGGCTCGCATCCGGAGGCACTGCTCTTTCTCGTTACAACGGCGCATGCAGCAGATGGCTCGATCGCAGCGCTGCTACGTGACGATGCTGCCCGAGCTCCTGCGGAGGCGCACGATCGACTCGTCGCCGTTGCTCGCGCGACAGCAAATAGGAGGAGCTCCGTCGCTCGGTCCAAGCGTTCCTAGCGCTAGACGACCGGAGGCGCCGCGAGATGATCGCTGGTGTGTTCATCGCTGACGACGCGCCCGTCATCTCAGACTTGGACGCCTCATTTGGGCGAGAGCTGCGTCGACGCAGCACCGACATCTCGCCGGTTGGCCCTGATCAGACGCCTGCGAGAATGGTGGTTGCTGCGCTGCGAGCGACACCTCGACGCGATCGCTCACGGTGCTCAGACCCGAATCCGCGGGGAGGAGATCGAGTCGAAGATAGCCGACCTGCGAGATCAGCTGAGTAGCGAAAACCTTCCGATCGATCTGCAGGATCTGCCGGCTCCTACGGACGAAGAGGTCGCTGACGACCAGCGCGTCTTTGTAATGCAGCTGCGCCTTATCGCTCTCGCGAACGAACGGGTTGCGCTCGCGATCCTCGATCACAACCGCGCCTACGCTCAGCGCGCGCGGTGGGTCCGCGAGGAGCTGCTGATCCCGGCGAGCTCACAAGTTACGACCGCCGACTGAAAGAGGAGTGGCAGCACATCTTCCTTCCCGAGACGGAGATGAGTCGCTCGCCGAGGAGGAGGCGCGGGCACGCGGGCGCGATGTGCACCGCTCATGCGAAAACGCGCAGGTCGATCCCATCCGACCCGAGGTAGTTGCGCCCTACGTGATGCGCGGCTCGTTCCACATGCTCGCCGACGAGAAGCAGATCGGCTGGCACCCCGACTGGGTTGCGCGACTCCAAGCGTTGCTCAGCGAGGCAGGCGCGAGCCTCGAGCTGGCCTGGGCGGCGCGCGCGCGGGAGGAGGGCAACCTGCTGACCCCGCATTCCTGGGGACGTTAACATTCGATCGCATGGCGGTGGGATATCGCGAGCTGACTGGGCGGGGTCTGCCATGGCCCCTCGTCTACGTTGGGCTGGCGGCAGTGCTTCACAAGGAGACCCGTGAAGCGTTTCCGCGGGACACTCGTGGGTCGATGCCTGGCGGGTCGCAGCCACCCGCTGTTGGCGGAGGGTGTCGCCGAGCGCGCGCCGTTGCTGCGTCCACTCGTTACCGAAGCGCTCCTCTTCTCCCTCGCCCATGGCACGGTGGTCCGGGACGGGTTGACACTGGCTCCGGGTCGTCGGCGGCGGCGAACGCGGGCGAGTCGCTGGGCGTGAGCCGACCGACGACTTCCGAGCATGCGCCGCCAAGGCGACGTTCTTCGGTCGCTGGTGCGCGGTATCGGGGAATACCGCCACTGTCTTTGCGCTATGGGGGCTCCGACCATGATGTGGATCAGGACCATCGCGGTCTGGAACGCACGCGGCGAACGACGCCGAATTGATCTGCACTCGGGATTGAACATCATTACCGGCGCGCCGCAAACCGGGAAGTCAACGCTCATCGAGATCATCAGCTATTGCCTTGGGGCTTCTACGTTCCGCGTCCCGGCAGGGCCGATTGCAGACAGCGTCGTTTATTACGGGCTACTCGTTTCGATCGACTACACTGGAGCTTTCCTCGGTCGGCCAGCGATACCACGCCGGCAGTTGACAACGCGCGCGCAGCTGGAGATCGGGCAGATCGATCTGCCTGAGTTCGAGGCACTGTCGCCTACCACTACCGCCGACGACCTGCAGGCCTGGGTCGCCGACGCAATTCGCATAGAGGAGAACAGACATGACCCGCCCGCGAGCGCGTCGCGTCCGCCTCTTGTGGCCAAGCTCGATCACGCCCTAATTCACTGCTTCCAACGGCAAGATGAGATTGCATCACGCCAGGTCCTCTTTCACCGAGCGGCCGAGCCATTCTTGGCACAAGCCATTCGCGACACGCTCCCGTACTTCCTAGGAGTCGCACTGGGCCCGAGCAGATCCGGCGCGCGGCAGAACTGCGAGAGCTCCAGCGCTCGCTGCGCGAGACGATCCGCAGCCGGCAGCAGCGCGAGCAGATGTTGGCGGACGGCCTACAAGAAGCCAGCGTCCTGCTGTCACAGGCGGCCGACGCCGGACTGCTTGCTGCGGGAGAGCCGCCCGCCGGTATGCCGGAGGCAATAGCGTTGCTCTCGCAGGTGCGCACCGCTGCCGTGCCGCGCGCGCCGCTACAGCCGCCTGGCGAAGAGTTCGACCGACTACAGACGGAACGGGCGACGTTGATCGATCAGCTACGGCTGTTGCGTGAACGGCGAGCTCTGGCCAACGCACTCGCCAAAGGCGGCAGCGAACTGGAGGACGAGAGCGTCGAGCAGGTCGTGCGTCTCCAGCCAATAGGACTTGTCCCCTCCCCGGATCAGCCATCCGAGTGTCCCCTCTGCGGAGAGCCACTTGCGAGCCCTCCGGCGGCGGTGAGTGAATTACGATCCGCGCTGGAGGACGTAGAGAGACAGATTCACGCGGTTGAGCGGGAGCGCCCTGGCCTCGTAGACGTGCAGGACGAGATTCGGACCCGCGAGGCAGGCGTACGTCGGCTACTGGAGGCCAACCGCGAAGCACTCGATCGTCTGGCTCAAAACGCGGAGACCGTCGCGGAGCACGCTCAGCGCCTGGACCTGGGCGCATATGTTCGCGGGCGCATAGACGAGTACTTGGAGAAGGCGCCTGTCCTCAGCGATGATCAAGCGACTGCACTGACATCCGCAGAGGCCTCGCTACGTTGACAGATCGATTCCCTTGAAACCGAGCTCGATCCTGCGCGATTGCGTGACCAAGCCACTTCCGTATTAGTGAGCATCGGTCGTGAGCGAATGACAGGAATGGCGCAGCGGCTTGGACTAGAGCACGCGGAGACGGGGGTTCGCGTCGATCTGGGGCGCCTCACGGTCGTCGCGGACAGCCCCCAGGGCGGGGTCTACATGGACACCGGCATGGGATCTGCCAAGAACTGGGTCGGTTATCACCTGGCGACGGTTCTGAGTCTGCAAGAGCACTTCCTCGCGCAGCATCGGCCAGTCCCGAGCTTTCTCGTTCTCGACCAGCCAACGCAGGCGTTCTTTTCGCCAGACCGCGCTGCTGAGGACATCACCGATCAGGACCGCCTCGACGCCCTTGCGCAGTTCGAACTCATGCGCGATGTCGCCAACGACACGCGCGGAGACCTGCAGATCGTGGTCTTGGACCACGCTGATTTTGACGAGCCCTGGTTCCGCGCTGCAGTAGTCGAGCGCTGGCGAGACGGCGACGCGCTGATTCCGTCTTCTTGGCTGGGCTAGCGGCCCGCGTACGTATCATCTCGAGGGTCCGCTGAGGGCGAGGTATGCATAGCTAACTCTGCCCTCAACCGGGCAGACGTCGGCGGCCGGCCGGAGCAGCTGATCGCTCCAAGTGGCGCGATCAATCTGTGCTTACGCTCACAGGCGCGCTGTACCCGGTCGCAAAGGCGAACCCAGCCTGGTCGCCCGGCACCTTGACCTTGAATGGGAAGCTGCCCGACGGCGCCCTCGAACTGATAGACGACGCGGAAGCGTCCCTTCGAGTTCGTGCGCGGCGCGCGGAACGGCTCCCAGCGTCCGCGGTAGTGGACGAGCAGCTCGGCGATGACGCCGTGCGCGGGGATCGCACCGAGCACGCGGCCGCTCAGGACGATCGTGCCGGTCGGGCTCGTCGAGCTCGGGCTCACGCGGAGCCGTGCGCCGGCATCGACGTACTCGGTGATCTGGCGTGCGCCGCATACGCCGGGTCCTCGGTGAAGGCGCGGTAGGCGATCTCCACGATCCGCGACGGCCCGGGCGGAACCTTGGCGGAGAACGAGCCCCCGGCGCCTGTCGTCGCGTGCGCGATGACAACGCCCGTCCCGCCGCCGAGCGGCTCCTGCAGGACGTCGAGCGTCGCGCCTTCGATCGGCTGCCCCTGCGGGCCGACGCAGCGCTCCCGCGCAGCGCGAACGACCGCCGCGCGTAGCTGCGCGAGATGCTCGCGCCGGCCGCGAGGTGAAGCGTCGCGCCCTCGCTGGCGCCGGTGCCGTTCGGCGCCCCGGCTGCGCGGATCGGGGCCGATGGGAGAAGGTTGTAGAAAGTGACAGTCCCGTCGAAGGCGCTCACCTGTTGCCGGTGGCGTCTTCGACGAACAGCTGGACGTGGTGCGCGCCGTTCGCCCAGCGCGCGGTTTCGAGCGTCACCGCGCCTTCCGCGTTCTTCGCGCACGGTTCGGGCGAGGCGAAGGAGCGCGTGCCGTTGCTCGTCTGCCCGAGGTTCCTGGCAGAGGCCGTCGTTGCTGTCGAGCACGACACCGAGGCTGCGGCACACCGTCGACGACGAGGTGGGCCGCGTAGATGCCGGGACCGCGTGTCCGGCGCAAGGAACGTCGCTTCGGCAGGGCCACGACACGGCACCGCCGGACAGCAGCGAGCCGCCGACGCTCTTGACGACGGAAGTGTCGTGTCGTTGAGCACGACCTCGCCTGGGAGACTTCGATCCGCGTCGGCGAGCGGCCCGCGGGCAGGCCGCAGCCGCCGTCGCAGGAGGCGTTGACCACGACCGAGGTGACGGCGTCCGGCGGCGTTCGTTCGATCGTCGACGGCACCGTGGGACCCGCCGCCGAGGTTGCGGTAGTCGTAGTACGGGGTCGGTCTCGTCGCTGGCGCTCGACGTAGTCCTGGCCCTCCCCGCCGCTGGCCAAGGGGTAGGCGTAGCTGCCGGCGACGTGGATCGTGTACTGCGCGATCGTCGCCCAGGACGGCGCGGCGAACACCCACTGCGCCGCTTCGAGGTTGGCGTAGCCGCCGCTGCGCCCAGGCAGTTCGGCGATCGAGCGCCGCCCTCGCCGGAGCCCGCGCACCTGTCGGTCATGCTCGATGAAGGCGCCCGCCGAGTGTTCCTGCTCCAGCCGTAGTCGCCGACGGCATTCCCGGACGGGGTCGTGGCAGCTGAAGACGGTCATCTGATCGGCGCTCGCGGTGGACGCCAGCACGCCGAGCGCGAGCAGCACGACGACGGTGATGATCACCACAAGCGATCACGGCGGCCGGTCGCCCGCTCATCACGCGCGGTTGCTGCGTCGAACTGCACGCAGCTGCCTGCGCATCGGCACGAGGCGTCGCGCGCGCCGGCGTGCGCATCCGCTCGGGTGGGCTTGAGAACCAGGTCATCTCCAGTGACTCCTTTCACGCCCCCTTCTCATGAGGGCTCTCGTCGTCCATGACCGCCAGGCAGGCGAAGCGGCCACCGAGACTGCGTTAGCTCAGGGGCTGAACGGACCTCCTTCGCTGCGCGCGGACGCGGCGGCGGCTGTTGGGTCGGCGGCGCGCGGCGCCGACGTCGTGGGCACACCGAGGTAGGCGAAGCCACCGGGTTCGTAGCGACCGCGCGCGCTGGGCGGCGCGGCACGCGGCGCGCTCGCGACCGCGTGGCCGGGCGCGGCGGGGACGCGGCGCGCGGACGGCTGTGCGGATCTACGCCCGGGCGCCCGGGCGCCCGTAGTCGTACGCGCCGGGGCCGCGGGCCTCGCCGGCTCGACCGGCGGGGCCAGAACGGGACGGCGGCGCAGTTCGCAGCACCGTTCGATGCTGCGGTCGCGTAGCGTGCGAGTGCCCGAGCAGGTGCGTTGCGCCGATCGAGCCCCCGGCGATGACCGCGACGGTGAGCGCGGCAGCCAGAGCCTTGGCGCCGGCGCCGCTCCCGGCGGCCAGCGCGATGACACGTTCGCGCACGGTCCCGGTCCCCGTCGGCGCCGAGGCCAGTACGCGGTGCACCGCGATCCGCGCGCGCAGTGTCGCGCGCGCCGCGAAGCCGAGATGCGCGCCGAGCCACGGGAGCGGCAGCAGCGCGCCGGCCTGGCGCTGGAAGGCAAGGCGCAGGCGCCCGGCGTTCGTGCGGTGCTCGGCCTGGCAGCGCGGGCAGGCCTCGAGGTGCGCGAATGCGCGCTCGGCGAGCTCCTCGCTCGTGGCCTCGCCGTCGCTGCAGCGCGCGGATCGTCATGGCCCTGTACCCGCACAGGCGGCCCGTGTCGTAGAGGAGCTGGAAGCGCTCGCGCTTTCGCTCGCACGCGCGCATAGCGTTGCGCGCCTCGTTGATCGGGATGCCGAGCAGCGGGCCGATGCGCCGGTAGCGCATGCCCTCCGCCAGCAGCATGAAGACCCGCTGCTCGGCATCCGTGAGCTCGGTGAGGAACTCGGAGACGATCAGTCGGTCCTGGCGCGCGAGCGCGGAGTGCTCTGGTGCGTCCTCGTCGGCCCGCGATTGTGCCCCGAGCTGGATCTCCGGCGCGCGCTGCGCGAGGATCTCGCCGCGACGGCGCTGATCGCGGTGAAGGTTCAGCGCGCGATGCTTGAGCCCCTTTCGCAGCGCGTTTCGCAGGTGCTCCTCGTCGTGGTAGGGGCGGGTGATGAGTGCGAGCGCGGTCTCCTGGTAGAGATCCTCGAGTTGCTCGCGGCCGAGACCCCGGCACTCGGCGAAGCCGCGGGCGATGCGGACCTCGCGGGACTGCCATTCGCCAAGCAGCTGAGCGGTGCGCGCGAAGCCGAGCTCGCGCGGAACGGCTCGACGAGCGGGGGTCGCCTTCCCATTGGCGCTGCGGGGCCTCCTGCCCTCTGGCTTTCGCGCACCAACAGCCATGTCGGTTGTCCCTGAGTCGCTCCCTGACCTTTGTGGACGAATGTTCTAGAAAGACGCGGTTTCCTCGCATATTAGGAGCTTTTTCGCGACTTTTGTTGCAAAGTTTGCGCGAAGGGACGGCAGGCGGGGAGGTTGGCCCGACTCGTCGCAGTCGCTTGAACGGAGCCGCGGGACCCGCGCGCACCGCTGCAACCTCGGTTGCGGATCTCGAAACTGGGCCGGCGCGCTGCGTTCGTGATGACTATCATCCCGATTCAGGATGACTGACATCGCCGATAAGACTCGCGTAGAAGAGCTGTTCAGCGCACTCGCGGAGCAACTCGCTGCCGCCGGCGAGCGCTACGAGCTGGTCATCATCGGTGGTGCAGCACTGCTGGCGCTGGCGATGACTGACCGCGTGACGACGGACATCGATGTGGTCGCCTTACGGATCGGCGCCGACGGCACGCTCGAGCCACCGCGCGCCGTCGGCGACATCGACGTGGTAGCCGTTGGCGCCGCTCCCGGGCTGAGAAAGGCCGATCCATTGCCGGACGAGGTGGCCCGTGCGGGCGAGCGCGTCGCTGCCGACTTTGGGCTCAAGCAGGACTGGCTCAACCCCGGGCCGAGCGCTCTGATGGATTTCGGGTTGCCCGACGGATTCATGGATCGCGTCATCACCAGAACGTTTGGGGACTCTCTTGTTGTCCACTTCGCGTCGCGCGTTGACCAGATCCATTTCAAGCTCTACGCGGTCGCGGACCACCGAGGCGCCGGCAAGCACGAGCAGGACCTGCGCGCACTCAAGCCCACAGCGGATGAGCTCGTCGGCGCGGCGCGGTGGACGAGGACTCACGATCCGTCACCCGTTTTCAAGCAAGAACTCGAACGAGTCCTACGCGAACTAGGCGTCGAGAATGCCGATCTCGGAGCTTAGGCGCCGGGTCCGCACTGGCCTGGTTGACTTCGCCTGGGAAGAGTGGGGGCAGATGGGCGTAGCCGCCACCTCTCATCGGCGGGATACCTGGGCTGCTGATCCCGAGGCGCTGTTGCTGTTTACCTTCGAGATCGCCCGCGGTGACGCCCGCCTTTTCGACGAGGTTCTCGATTGGCTACTGCTCAACGAGCGGATCGTGAGCGTGCAGCGGCTGCGAAACCTTTGTAGGGACGAGATCGATCGGGACCTCGTCGAAGCGTCACTCGGGTGGGTGGCGCAGTGGCGACCGCGGGCTCGTCTGATTGCCAGGAAGCGCGGCCGCAGGCAAAGTGAGCGACCTGTGCCGCTCTTTCGCCACTCGCGGCTGAAGACTCGCGAACCTGACGACGCGTTTAGCGCGTACGGCTGGCTCAAGCCGCGGAGCGAGCCCAGCCACAAATCGCAGCATCCGGACTTGTTCGCTCCGATCAACTTCTCGTTTCGTCTCCGGCACCTCGTCGGGGTCGGTGCGCGCGCCGAGGTGATTCGTGTGCTGTTGACGAGCAGCAGCGAGTCCCTGACCGCCCAAGCGGTCACCGAATCGGCCGGTTACGCGAAGCGCAACGTCTACGACGCGTTGACGTCACTGGCTGAGGCCGGCGTCATCGATGCGCTTGAGGTCCGCAACGAGCGACGCTATGGGGTGCGCCGCGAGCGGTGGGCTCCGCTCCTCGGAATCGACGCCGACAACTTTCCAGGTCACCGCGCCTGGCCGCAGCTGTTTGATGCCTTGCGGATGCTCATGCGCTGGCTTGAGGATGATCGCCATCAGAAGCTGTCCGATTACATGCTCGCCAGCGAGTCTCGCGTCCTGATGGACCAGATCGGGCCCGAGCTGCGTCTGGCGGGCGTGAGCGCACACGGAGCGGGAGGACTCGGCGCCGATTACTGGCCCGACTTCGTTGTCACCGTGGACTCCGCGCTCGCCGCTCTGACGACGTCGTCGTAGCAGCGTCGAGTGGAGGGCCGACAAGAGCGATCCAGGTCTCGGCGGCGGTTGGCTCTCGGTTCCGTGGCCGATTGGCTCTGTGACCTAGAGCCAAGGTCTGCAACGGGTTTTGTCTCAGCGATGCGGTGCAGCCACTGTCTCGACGACCGCGGCGATCGACAGCAACGAAACGATCAGCGCCAGGCGCCGCAGAGCCTCGCTGGCGTCGATCGGGCGATCGCGATGCGCGAACCAGGCGTCGGCGCCGATGCAGAGCGCGCCCCACTCGAGCGGCAGCTGAGGTACGTACGCCACGAGCGCGGAGCCGTAGGCCCCAAGCGCGGCGCCGACGGGCACCACGTTGCCAGCAACGCACGCGAGCACCAGGCAGTCCGCAGCCCGTCGGCCTGCGGTGGTCCGGTGTGCACCCAGGCCGCCCAGGAGAAGCGGCCAAGAGACGATCGGGATGTTGTGCGCCGCTAGCCCGAGAACCCGGTCGAGGTCCGGCGGCGAGTTGGTTGTCGGACTGAGGCGCAGCCCCAGCATATGATGCACCGGGTCACTCAACGGAGCGCCCGCGAGCAAGACGGTCGCGGCGCAGGCGAAGCGTCAGCGCCCAAATCGCTGTATAGGTGATGAACCACGTCCAGACCGAACCGCCGCGAGGAAACCACAAGCGCGGGCGAGGCCATCTTCGGTCTACGTCTGCGGCAGCCATTCCTGCACCGCGTAGCCGCCGGGCACGCTCGCGAGCCG
This sequence comes from uncultured bacterium, assembly GCA_963738355.1. Taxonomy (GTDB): domain Bacteria; phylum Actinomycetota; class Thermoleophilia; order Solirubrobacterales; family Solirubrobacteraceae; genus Palsa-744. The sequence goes on along the minus strand of CAVTWF010000007.1, from coordinate 42,757 downwards.
AGCGAGCGTGACGTGGTAGGTCGCACCGAGGCCTTCGTACTGCGTGTTCCCGCCGGTTTCCTCGCGAGTAACCACGACCCACTCGTCGCGGGTGCAGAGGTCCGGCGCGACGCTCACGACGGAGCCGCGGTTCCAGATCTGCCCGCGCGCGATCGCCGTGTCGCCTTCGCTTGCGGCGGCGGCCTGGCGCTCGGCGAGGCGCGCCGGGCCGACGGACATCGCGGCGAGCGTGCGCTGCTGCGCGGTGAGCGTGCGGTAGGTCCAGTTGATGTAGAGCGCGGCGAACGCCGCGAGCGCCCGCGCCGGCGTCGGCTTGACCGCGTACGGGGTTTCCGTGCTCGGCGCCTGCGGCGGCGGCGCCGCGGGCTCGCCGGCGTCCTGCACCGATGCGCTTGACGTGGTCGTCTGCGTCGTGGCCGCTGGCGCGTCCGGGTTGGCTGCAGCCGGCGAGCGCAACCACGCACACAAGCCCGCTGACCGCGAGCGCATCGGGTGTGGCCGCGGCTCATAGCCCCGGTGGGTGGCGCACCACCCACGTCGCCCAGTCGGGCACCGACGCCGAGACGCGCCAGCGCGGGCCGGGCTTGCCAGAGTTCGGGCCGCTGTCGTAGGCCGGGTCTTCGACGGTGTCGAAGCGGAGACCCGCGACGTAGATGAAGGCGTGCGCCGCGTTCGCGTAGATCGAGACGTAGCGTCCGGGTCCCGGCAGGCCGTAGCTCTCGAGCTCGGTGGAGTCGAGCGCGCTCGTGCCGAGCACGCCGCCCCAGTGAAGGAGGTAGGAGACCGCCGAGGAGCAGTCGTACGCCGGCTGCAGCGTGTTGAGCGACGTCCCGTGCGCGCCGCCGTAGAGGTAGGCGGCGCCGAAGAGGCGGTTGCCGGCGGCGACCATCGCCTTCACGCGCGCGGGAGCGTCTTCGCCGGCGGCGGCGAGGCCGCTCGGCAGGATCCTCGTCTGCGTTCCCGGCGCGAGCGGCAGCGGGATGCCCGCGCCTTCGCCGGCGGCGCATTCGCTGGCTCGGCGCGTCGCTTCGCCGGCTTCGGCGGCCGGGCAGCGCTTCGAGGGTCGCCGCCGCGCCGGTCCGCGGCGCGAGCTCGATCCTGACGGCGCTCTTGCTCACGCCGAGCGCCTCCGCCGCCTGCCACCAGACGTCGAGGCGGTAGGGCTGCCCGTTGGCGATGAACTGACCCGGTCCCTGGCCGTAGCCGGTGTCGCGCTTGGCGAGGATCGCCTCACGACCGGCGTGCTGTACGCGCAGCTGTGTCAGGTAGGCGAGGTGATCGAGCGCGTTGGCGTCGGCGAATGTGAACGTGCCGCCGTTGGCGGGGTTGGAGTCGAGCACCGAGAGCTCGGCGAATGACGTCGGGATGGGCGGGCAGGTAGGACTCGCCCGGTTCCGGGATCGAGCCGTAGTCGCTCGATGTCGGATCGCCGCGCCCGCCGTACTCGGTCGCGCCGACTTCGTACCAGCGTCCCGGGCGCAGTTCGAGCGGCGCGGCGTAGAGGCCGGCGGCGAGCGAACCGCCGCCCGCGGGCGTCTCGGCTTCACCGGCGCCGCAGCCGCGGCTTGCTTCCTGCGAGAGCACCGCCGCGACGCCGCCGGCGACGATCACGGGCAGCGAGAGCAGCGAGGAAAGCGCCGGTCCAGAGCGCGGCCCTCACCCGGCGCTCGCGCAGCAGCGCGACGGCGACCTGCGTCTGCATCAGCCGGCCTCCTCGAGCTGGGCTGCCGCCTGCGCTTGCCAGTCCTCGTCGGCCAGCAGCCGCAGCGCCTCCCAGCCGTCCTCGCCGGTCTCGCGCAGCGCGCGCGCGCCGGATCTGCTCGTCGCGCGCGGGGTCGGAGCTCGCGATCCAGTACTCGAGCGGGCCGACGCCGATCTGCAGCGTGCCCTCGCCTCGCGAGCCGTTCATCAGGTAGGCCGTGGAGAACGCGCCGCGCACGGTCTTCAGCTGCGAGATCGCGTCGATCGCCTCCTCGGAGAGCTTCAGCACCTCGCGCACGTAGGCGAGCTCGCGCGTCTCCTGGCGCAGGAAGAGGCGCATCGCCGCGTTCGCGAGCAGCGCCCTGCCGTACTCGCAGTCGAAGTCCGAGAGCTGCTGCGAGATCGCGATCATCCACAGCGCGTAGTGGCGCGAGCGGCGCACGAACTCGTTGAACCAGCGCCCGGTCGCCGGGCGCTCGATCAACTTCCATGCCTCGTCGATCACGAGGAACGTGCGCCCGGCCCAGGCGTGCCGCGGTCCCGCGCCCGAGAGGTAGAGCGATCGCGTGCGCGCGATCTGCGACTTCACGTACTCGCAGATCACGAACAGCGCCGCGGCCGCCTTCGCATCCGGGATCGAGCGCGTGTCGAAGACGACGAGTGGCGCGCCCGCCGGGATCGTCGTCGGGCGGTCGGTGAGGTACGCGTAGGGGCCCTCGCCGATGTAGTTGTTCAGGCGCATCGAGAGGTTCGAGAGCGCCTCGGCGATCCCGACCGAGCCCTCGCTGCGCTCGTGGTGGTAGCGGCGCTCGAGCTCCTCCTGGAGCAGGAGCTCGCGCGGTTCCTCGCCGGTCAGCGCGCAACGCGCGTAGACCTCGGCGATCGCGAGCCCGAGCAGGTTCGCCTCGAGGTCGGTGAGGCCATAGGAGTCGCGGCCGGCGTGGTGCTCGCCGAGCAGCAGCGCGTGCAGCGCCAGCAGGTAGTCGATCTTCTCAGCGCCGGCCTGCGCGGGGTCGCTCGACGTCCCACGAGTTGATCGCGTGCGCGTCGCCGCCGATCTCGAGCGAGGCCGCGCCGGGGATGAGGCTCGCGAGGAAGTCGAAGTGCCCGGCGCGGTCGATGATGAAGCCGCTTGCGCCATGGGAGAGCGCGCGGATCAGCAGGAGGATCGCCGCCATCGTCTTGCCCGCGCCCGACATGCCGTTGACGAGCAGCAGGTGGTTCGGGTGCGCGCGGTCGAACGGGTCGAGGCGCTCGAGCGTGCGTCCGGGCAGCGCGTAGCCGAGCGCGATTCCTTCAGGGCTGCCGCAGCCCGTCCCGCAGAGCGGGAACGTGTCGCCGACGTTGCGGCTCACGTATTTGCGCCGGCGAGCGGCGACGTCGCGCCCGAGCGGGCAGCGTCGATCGCCAGAGCGCGCCTTGAGCGAAGAGGCCGTGGCCGATGCGCGCGTCGCAGGCCATCGTCAGCTCGCGGCCCGTCGCCCGGCAGAGCTCGTGCAGCGCCTCGGCCTCCGGGTCGGGCCGGTGCTCGAGCAGCGAGCAGTAGACGCTCACGCGGTAGATACCCGCGCCCGCGCTCGTGGCGAGCTCGTCGTTGAGCTCCGCGGCCTCCTCCTCCTGCACGCGCGCGTCGGGGTCGAGCGGGCGCCCGCGCTGCTCGACGCCGCGGTTGACGCCGTGAATGCGCCGGTAGCGGCGCTTCTGCGCCATCCGTTCGCGATGGCGCTCGGTCGCCTGCACATGCACGCTCACCGTGAACGGGCGTGGCGCCTGCATCAGGTGAAGCAGCCAGCCGAGCCACGTCTGCTCGGGCGCGAGCGAGACGTAGAGGACCTCCTCAGCGCAGCTCGCCGATCCGCAGGTGGTTGCGCTCGGCGAGCGAGATCTCGGCGGTGCAGATCGCCTGTGCCAGCGCGCCCGCGCGCAGCCTCGCGTCCTCTTGGGGCTCGCCCGGCACCGGCGCGCCGATCACCTCCGGGCACATGAAGCTCGCCGGCAGCTCGCCCGCCTGCTGCGCGCCCGGATCGAAGCGCCAGTGCAGCACGTCGAGCACCTCGGCGCCGTCGAGCGAGCCGAGTCGCTAGTCCCATCGCCTCGAGGTCTGAGCGGACTCCCTCGACGTGCCGCAGCGACTCGCGGAGCGCTCGCTCGTAGGCCGCGGCATGCATGCGAGGCGACCGACGGATCGCGCCCGGCACGAACGGCCGCCTAGCCGGCTGCCACGGGCAGACCACGAGGTAGCGAAGGCGGACCGGCGCGACGCGTGCCGCGTTCGTGCGGATCGACTGCTCCTCAGCGATGCCGAGCCGCCGGATCGCGAGTGCGCGCTCCTGCTCGCCTGCGTCCTCCGCTGCGCCCGCTGCCTGCTCGCACCGGTGCGTCTCCTCCGCGAGGACCTCCTCGAGCGCGAGCGGGGTCCCCTGGACGTAGAGCTGCAGGGACTGCCGGTCGGGAAGCCGCGCGGCGACCTGGGCGAAGGCGGCGGACATCCGCTCGCCCTCGGCCTGGTCGACGACGAGCGGGTTGACCGGGGCTACCTCGAGGTAGCGCACGAAGACGCCGTCGGAGCGCACGAGCAATCCTTCGTCCGCGATCGCTGCGACCCCGAGCAGGTCGGCGGCGCTGCGTCTGCGCCTCATCGCTCCCAGCGCTCCTCGGAGAGCAGCTTCTCGAGCGCCGGGTCCGTCGTCTGCCGCTCGTCAGCGACCACAGGCTCGTCGGCGTGTGCCAGCACCACCACCGCTCGGGCAGGCGCGCTCGCCGGCGAGGGCGGAGGAAGCACTTGCTGGCCGAGACGCCAGCGGCACATGTCGCGCAGCAGGACGCCAAGCTGGAGCCCGCCGCTCTCCGAGACGTAGGTCAGCGCCGCGGGCAGCCCGATCACGAAGACGAAAAGCGTGATCGCCGGCTTCGCGGGGAGGTGGGCGAGATATACGAGCCCGAGGACCGCGCTGCCGCTCGCGATCAGCGCGATCCACTGGCGCATCGTGAAGCCCGAGCAGCTTCGGTGCCTCATCGAGCGAGCGGAAGGTGCGGTGGATCACGACCTGCTCCGTGGACGTGGACGACGTGTGGGCGCAGGTGGCTTCCGCCTCGGGTCACGGGGCGGCGGTGGCGCCGGCCCCGGCGCTTTCGTGGGCCGCTTCCGGTTGGCTGCGGCGACCGGCTTGGATGCACGGGCGCTCACGCTGCCCTCGCCTGAGGCCTCCCGTCTCGCGTCCGTTGTGATCTTGCGTCCCGGGTGCCGGTCTGGGCGTGGCCTCTCTGCACCGGCGGGTTTGCCAGCGGCGCCTCCGCGAGGCTGTGACGGACGAGGTGCCGCCGGCCGCGACCCCGCCGCGCGCGGCGCGCGCGGCTGTGTGCGTCTCCCGGTTGCCGGGGAGCGCTCCTGCCGAGCATCGGCCGGGACGGCGACGATCGCCCCGTTCCTCGTTCCGGATCGCCCGCGGGCCCTGGAGGCCCGCGCCGCCTCCGCGGCCCTCATCGCGGCCGAGCCCCTGGCCTCTCGCGTGCCGCCCCTCATCGCGGCCCGCGCCTCGCGGGGCGCTCTGACGAGAATCATCCCGGCGTCGCCCAGGCGCTCGCGCACGCCACGCCGCCGCGATGGGCCGTTACGGCCGTGGGCCGCATCGCTCGCGAGTGAGCCACCGAGAGCACCCGCTGCCGCAGCCGGCAGGACACCGCTGCGGCGGGCGACGCGCCGAGAGGCCTCTGGCGGCGGCGCCGAGCGGGCCACCGCGCGGGGCGCCCAATGCGCCGGCCGCGCGGCCGGCGCTCGCGCCGAGTGAGGGGACGGCGTCGAACGCGACGCTGCGAAGGCGCGCGTGCGCGGCCCTGACGCGCTCGGTGCCCGGCATCGTGCTCTGGCCGGATGCCGCCGCGCTGCCGGCCCGCGAGAAGCTCGCCGCGCCGAAGAGGTGGCGCAGCTCGCCGAGCAGCATCAGCGGGAGCTTCACCGCGATCACGAACGTGATGAGTCCCGCGAACGCCGCCGCGACGTGACCCGGCAGGCCGCCCGCGCCGCCCGGTGAAGCTGGTCGCGTCCAGAGCGAGCGCGCCCGCGGTCGCGAAGAGGACCGTCCAGCCGAGCGGGACGAGCGCGATCGCGAGCAGCGCGTGTGCCCACGTGCGCGCGAGGTGTGAGAGCTCGGGGATCGCCGAGAGCGCGATCAGCGGCGGCCCCGCGACGATCAGCAGCGCGAGCATCACGGTGAGCAGCACCTGCGCCGCGAACAGGCCGGCCGCGAAGAGCACGCCGATGATCACCAGGAAGGCGCCGAACACGCCGCCGGCGCCGCCCAGGAGCGCGCCGCCGAAGAGCACGCCGATGATCCGCTGCAGCCCGTCCGCGACCACCGGCAGCCCGAGGATCCCGTGCGTGAGCGTGTTGGTCGCCGCGACCGCCTGCTCGACGATCCAGCGGTAGGAGACGAGCACGAGCGTCACCCACGCGCAGCGCCCGAGCGCACCTACCGGGTGCGCGGCGCCGGTGAGGCCGACCAGCCAGTAGCGGACGGTGCCGACCGCGAGCGTGACCGGGAGCAGCATCGCGCCGAGGTAGACCATGTCGCCCTGCAGCTGGCCGACGTGGGTCCATTCCGCCGGGTCCGGCAGCGCGACGAGGTGCTGGATCGTGGCGACGGTGCCGTGCTTCAGCCACTCCGGCACCAGCGCGTTCGCGAGCGCGCCGAAGAAGCCGTTGGCGATCGCTTCGACGATTTCGTGAAGCGAGGGCAGCCCGAGGAAGGCGAGTACCGCCATCGCCGGTGCGCGCTCACGCCACGATGCCGCTGATCGACGCGAGGATCGCGAGCCCGATGATCGTGCGGATCGCGATGTCGTGCGCGCGGCTGTGGCCGGCCATGAACATGATCCCGACGACCGCGATCACGAGCCCCATGCCGGTGCCGCCGAGCCACACGATGTTGCCCTTGAGCTTTTCGGCGAACTTCTGCACGCCGTCGATCGGCGTGCCGTTGAACGCGCCGGCGGCGTTCAGGGCATGCAGGTGCGCGTCCGGCAGTACGCCGAGGATCGCTGCGCATACGAGCACAGCGATCGTCGCGCATATCGCGGCCGCGATCCGGCCTTGCTTCTTAGTTACACGGGCGGCTGCCCGTCTGATCGTGAGGGCCATCACTGGCCTCACCTCCTTTGGGTTTCGGATTTGCAGATCTCATGGCGAGAAGGGCCCTCCTCCGCTCTGTTCGGGTGCCGGCGTGGCGCGGCGAGGGCGGGCGCCGCGGTGGCGCCGGTGCCGGCGCGGGAGACAGCGGTCTCCCTCGCTGGGACGACCACGGTCACGACGCGCACCCGTTCGCTGTCGATTGCGCAGCGGTTTCGGTAGTCCGACCTCTGCGTCGCGCGGGCCGGGTGGTCCAGGGTGTGTCGGGAGCGGCGGCGGACGAGTGCTCGCATGCGCCACCGGTGGCCGCGGAGTGGCGACCCGAGCTACGGGCGGGCGATGCGTGGCGGCTCGATGGCCCGAGAGCGCGGCCGCCACGCCGATGACTAACCAGAGCGCGACGCGCCGCGACCGCCGCGCGTACGAGCAGGGAGCGGCCGCGAACCCGCGCGCCCATGGCGCGCGCGCGCGGTGCGCGCGGGCCACCACGCGCTACCCCGGGCGGCTGCCCGCGCGGCAAAGAGCTCGTTCGCCCGTGCGACCAGCCCGTCGTCAAGCTGCTCTGCCGGGCCTCGCCGGTCGCGGCGCGCACCCGTCCACCTGCCGGCGATCTGCGTCGTCTGTGCGGGGAGGCTCGGGCCCGGCGGCTCGCACTTCGGTGGCTTCGGGCGAGCTGGCCGAGACGCGGCGACGGCATTCCGCCGGCGGTTCCTGGAAGGTACGGACCGCGTCGCCTGTGCAACGCGCTCGGCGAGGTTGTCGTCGTCGGCGTCCGGCAGGGCCCGGCGCGGCCACGAAGAGCGTCACGAGGCCGTTGCGCGCGAGCCTGCTCCCGGGCTCAGGTTCTTGACCGACGACCTGCCCGGCGAGCGCCGGGTCGTGGCCGAGCGAGCGATCGAGACCCGGACGGAGGCCCGCACGCCGGACGGCCTGGGCGGCCTCGCTCGCGGCGTACCCGACGTAATCGCCGACCGTTAGCCGGCCGGCGGCCCTAGTTCCGGCTCGCGGACGATCATCGGATACGTCCGCGTGAGTTGTAGCCGTGCTGGCCATTGCAGATGATGACCGCGACGGGGCCGAGCCGGCCTTTGGATGTCCGAGGAGAAGCGGAGGCGAATCCGACGCGGCTTATGGCACGGCTCGCATCGGGGCGCAGAAGACGCCGAGCGCACCGAGTTGCAGCGGCTCGCCAGATTCAGCAGCGCATACGCTCCAACGTCCATGACCTCTCCCCAACCCACATCCCAGCGCGTGGCGCCCGCGTTACGGGCAACGCGGAGGGCGATGAGCGCGGCGCCTGCCATACGCCGAGGCAACCTAGGGTGGATAGTCGCTTCGCTCGCCGAGCGCGCCGAAGCGTTGGAGCTGTTTCAGTGGGCGGAGCCGGCCGAGCCGCGCGACGAGCTCGGTATCGGCGCACTGCGCGACGCGCTTGCGAACGCCTTCTTCCCGGGGACCACGACCCTGCAACGGGGCGCCAAGTACTTCCTGTTTGTACCCGCGATGTACGGGCGGATCGAGTCCGATCGGACGCTGCGGCGGGCGCCGAGTGACGCGATCGAAGAACTGGAGCGCGAGCTCCTGCGGGGCTTCTCGAGCGCCACGAAAGCTCGCAAGTGATCGGCGGACGATTCAGACGCGTCCCCGGGAACGCCGCCATCGGAAATCTACTGGACCGGCCTGCATGCCTGGGGGATCAGGCGCTTCTCCGACAGCCGAGGCCACTACCACGCGTGGTTACGTGCACCGCCGCGCACGCTGCGCCTGGACAAGACAGAGGAGGGGTCAGACCAGGAGCGTGTCCGATGGCTCGAGATCCAGGGCTCGAGTCGGTTCTGGAGCGGCCGCGTCTCGAGCTTTCCCGGATCGAGGCGACGTTCCTCGAGGACCGGGTACACGCCATCAAGTCAAGGCCGGGCGTTTCGCTACTGGCCGAGCTGCTCGACGAGCCCACGACAAATGCGCCCTCGCTCTGGGAGACGGCGCTCGTACGCAGCGGGCGCGCATCGCTGACCCTGCTTGCACGCGACGCTGAGCAGTTGTCGAACGCTCACCACGGCGCCATGCTGATCTACAACCTGCTGTGCGCAGGCCGGGTCAACAATCGTGCAGCGGTCGAGGACTGGTCCGGACGCTGCGATCAGTGGAGCGCCGCTCACCCCGCTGAGCAGTGGGCCACCTGGGACCTGGACGCCTTCTGGCGACGGATCGCAGAGCCCGACGGCCCACGTGCGATGCCGCGCACCCGACTGTTCGTAACCGATCTCGTCGCCACGTTGGCCCGCCTGCACAGCCAAGGGTTGCGGGGAAGTCCAGCTCGAGCGGCTCGTCCGCTCCCGCGAGCGGGTCACGAAGCCGGGACGTGAGCGGCTGAGCGCCCCGTACGCACTGCAGGGGTGGAAGGCGTCCGGTCTTGGCGTAGAGCCACTGGACTTCCGATGGCGACGCGCCTGGCAGATCATCGCCGACATTCAGGAGGGCAAGGAGCGCCGCTGATGCTCGCCGTCGATCAGCTGATGGTGCTCGGCGAGGAGCTCGTGCCGCCCCCGGGATACGAGCCCGACGCCCTGCTGGCGGCTACCTACTCGCTCGATCCCGTGCTTGCGCTGGCGCTGCCGCTGGCGTTCGTCCGACACGGTCGATTCGCCGGCGAGGCGGTCGCAGAATCCGATCCGTACGCGGTGATCGAGGCGATCAGACGGTTCGCGCCGCGGTACCGCGTCTTTCACGACGCGAGCGGCCTACTGGTGCTTCCCCGCGGGCAGCGGCGGATGCTGAATCTCCTCAGCGGGGTGATCGTGCCCGTCGCTGTCCGCCACCAGGGGGCTCCGCGGCACCGCGACGTTTCGCCCGAAGTTCGTGCTGGCCAGGTTCACCGCTCCCGAGCTCCCGCGCAGGCGACGTACTGCGATTCATTTGCGTGACCGCAATCTCACCGGATCCGCGGCCCTAGATGTTTGCTGCGTCCTCGAGGCGGACGAATCGAAGCCTAGCCACGATCCTTCGAGCCAACGACTCGCCGACGCGCTTGAAAAGCTGCTCGCATGGTCGGTGCATCAGCCGCCCGATCACCAGACCGTAACGCTGGTTGAGGAGCTTGCTCGGGCGACGCGGCGGGCCGTGTGGCGGGCTCCCAACGGGTTTCGAGCGGCACGGATTTGGCCGCTGGGATTCGCCGAGCGCTCAGGCGATCCGATGGCACCGCAGCCAGACGATCAACGCACGCTGGTGATCTCACCCTTCCTAGACGACCGACGCCTGCGATCGCTTGCGCGCGGCCGCTCCGACAACGTGCTCATCAGCTCCGAGGATGCCTTCGCGACGATGCCGCCGTCAACGCTGCGGCTCTTTGACGTCAAGACACTCGATGACACCCGTACGCCCGCCGACGGGCTGCACGCAAAGCTCTATGTCGTCCACGGAGCGAAGACCAGGCGCTGGATCATTGGCTCGGCCAACGCGACGAACGCTGCAGCCACGCGCAACGCGGAGCTCGTGGTCGAACTCGAAACCACAACGCGGGGCGCCGGAATCGACGAGCTGCTCGACTACGAGGACGGCATCGGCTCGATCGTCCTCGATCGCGTGACGCCGATGTCCGAGGAGGAGATGGCAGAGGCGCCGCGGCATACACGTGCCGAGGAAATCCTCCGCGACCTCGCCGCAAGCAGATTAGTCGCGGTCGTCGATGCTGACGAGGGACAGACCTACCGGATGACGATCTCGTTGGACCGCCCGGTCGAGCTCGCCGACGCGGTGGTCAATGCTGCGATGGCCAACGAACGGTGGGAGCGACTTGACCCTGAGGGCACCCCCGCTGTGGTGCTTCGTCGCATCGCACGCACCGATCTGTCGCCGTTTCTGCGCGTCGAGGTGAACGCGGACGATGACGCGCACATGCGGCTGCTTGTCATGGAGCTTGACGGTGTCGATCTCCATGAGCTCGCCGACCAGGCGATGGCCGACCTCATCGGAGAGGATGAGACGCTCACACCGCTCGAGTACCTGCGCCGGCTGCTGATGGGAGAGGAGACGGGAGCTGTCGGCTTGAGCTTCGACGACGATGACCTCGAGAACCCAGAGGACGCGGGCGGGCTCGGACAGGAGACCAAATCGTCCGCAGCCAGACACGCTCTCGCAACCGCGCCAATGCTCGAGACGATGCTGGCGGCGCTCGCGGACGATCCCACGCGTGGTCGAGGCGCAGCGCTGTTGGCGGACGTGACCAGCGTGGTGGAGAGCTTCCGAGATCAGCTGCCGGCGCGCTTCCTCGAACTCTGGGAGGTCGTTCAGAGGGTGCACGGGGAGAGGACGTGATAGCGACCCGCGCAACCGTCTCGCACGACTCGCTGCGGCGGTTTCAACGCCTCACGGTCGAGCGCGTCTGGGCGTCCCTGTTCGAGGAACAGGGCAGAGGACGCTTTCTGGTCGCCGATGAGGTTGGACTCGGAAAGACCCGGGTCGCGGCGGCGCTCATCGGTCGGCTCGACCGCGGGGCGGGTCGCCGCCGCGGCGTGACCGTCGTCTACTTCGCGCCGAATATAGACGTCTCGCGCCAGAACCTCCGGGTCCTTCGCCCGCGACCGTCAACTAGCGAGCCTTTCCAACGACTCACCCTGCTACCGCTCTTCGAAGGTGAGCTCCACAAGCCAGGAGTCCACGTGCTGGGGTTTACCCGAGCACATCTCTAGCCGTGTCCCGCGGCACCGGGACGGCCAGGGAGCGCGCGCTTTTGCTCGCCTTGCTTCGCCCCATCTGGCGCTTTCATGCAACCCCCTCTGTGGTCGAGGTGTTCCGCGATCGTTCCGGTCCGGAGTCGTTTGAAGAACGCGTCGATGAGCTCGAGCCGCGCGTGACCCGGTCGAAAATTGCCGCACAGTTCGGGCGGGATGTTCGCAAGCGTCCGGAGCTCGAGCGCCGGTTTCGCGACCTGCGCGCGCTCGCTGCCGACGGTGAACTCAGCCGCTCGGACAGCAGGAAGTGCCGGCAACTCATCAGCGAGCTCCGCCTTGCGCTCGCTCGCGCCTGTCTCAAAGGCCTTGACGCCCGGCTAGTGATCCTCGACGAGTTTCACCGCTACGCGGACGTCCTGCGGAATGCCGACGAACCATCGACGCTCGAGCACGCGCTGCTCGCCGGCACCCCGACGCTGCTGCTCTCAGCCACGCCGTACCGGATGAGCACCGACGAGCTCGAGAGCGACGTGCACGTGGAGCTCACCCAGCTGCTCGGATTTCTCCTGGGCGCCGAGGCGGCGCGCCTCGCCGAGGACGAGCTCATCGAGCTGCGCAGCAGTTTCCGGAGGCTTCGCCCTACCGACGACCCCGACCACAGCACCTCCGTCGACCGTGCTCGAACCGCGAAGGAGCGAGTGGAGCGACGCTTGGCGCCGGTCATGAGCCGCTGGCCGCGACCGAACGATGAGACGACGACCGAGGTGCAGCTACTTGTACCTCACGTTGACGACGTGGCCGCCTACGTCACCTTCCAGCGCATCGTGGACATCGCCGCGAACGTCACCGACCTGCGACACCGGGCGACGGTCGAGTACTGGAAGTCCGCGCCGTACTTGATGAGCTTCATGCGCGGGTACCGAATCAGTCAGACGGTTGAGCTGGCGCGCGAGCGTCCGAAGAGTCAGCGGGCGATTCAGCGGGCATTGCGCGGATCAGTTGGGGTCGTTGTGCCGCTGCGGAATGTTGAGTCCTACCGGCCAGTACCTCATTCCAATGCCCGCTTCCGGTCCCTCGACGAGCTGTCCCTCGACCACGAGCAGTGGCGAGCTCTCTGGGTCCCGCCGACGTTGTCGCCCTATTCGCCGGACGGCCGCTTTGCGCGAGTTGCGGAGCATCAGGCGACCAAGACCCTTGTGTTCTCGGCCTGGCGAGTGGTGCCGACCGCCGTGGCTGCGATCGCCGGGTATGAGGCGGAGCGTCGCAGCAGCGCGGGCCAGCGAAACCGTCGCAGCGATCGCGAGCGTCGTAACGCTGCGCAACCTCTGTCGCTGCGTCAGCGTCGTCCGGCCCGGGGCATGGGCGCCAGCTCAATCTCAATTCAAGGGATGTCGGTGTTGGCGCTCGTCTATCCGTCGCTTGCGCTGGCCGAGCTGTTTGACCCATACGAACTCGCGCGTGTCCGCGGTGCCCTGCCATCACGCCGCGAAGTCATAGCCCAGTGCAAGCGCACGCTTGGCCCTGCGATGCGCGCACTCAGCGAGTTCGAGCGCGAGTCGCGGCCAGACCGCCGTTGGTACTGGGCAGCACCGATGTTGCTGGACGTGCTCCACGCCGTTGACGTTGAGCGCTTGCTCCGCGGCCGCGATGGGCTGCGCAGCGTGTGGCAACAAGGCGACGAGCACGCGGCTGCGGTGACCGCGGCGCTTACGCTCGCCCAGGGCGTTGCGTCGCGACGGACCCGCCTGGGACGAATGCCCGCCGACCTGCGCGACGTGCTCGCAAAGGTGATCGTCGCCGGGCCTGCGGTGACCGCACTTCGCGCCCTGCGCGCGAAGGGATTTCAGGACCGCACGCAGCTTGCCGCCGCACGGATCGCCTGGGGATTGCGGACGCTCTTGAACCGCGCTGACGCGTCTCTGGTGATCCGCGCCGGTAGGCGTTCCGCGGCTGCGGACGCCTACTGGCGGCAGGTCCTTTACTACTGCACCGAAGGTGCGCTGCAGGGCGTGATGGACGAGTACCTGCACCTCCTGATTGACGAGCACAGCCGCCCCGGCCTCGATCCCGACACGCTGATGATGAAAGTCGCCGAGGCGTTCTGCGACACCACCAACCTCCAGCCGCTCGCGATCCGTGCTGATCAGCCGCTGGCCGGCGGACGTGCCGGACTCCGCAGCCGGAGACTGACCTCGCGGTTCGCCGTAGCCTTCGGCGCTGGTCAGACCGAGGATGAGAACGCCATCCACCCGGAGATCGTGCGCCAGGCGTTCAACAGCCCGTTCTGGCCATGGGTCCTGGTGACTACGTCAGTCGGCCAAGAGGGCCTCGATTTCCATCGCTATTGCCATCAGGTGGTGCACTGGAATGTGCCCGCTACCCCTGTTGAGCTCGAGCAACGAGAGGGCCGGGTGCTCCGGTTCTTCAACCATGCCGTGCGTCGCAACCTCGCCCAGTACCACACAGCCGAAGCGCTTGCTGGACGCGACCGCTGGAAGTCGATGATCGCGGCGGCGCACGCGCGCGTCGAGCGCGCCGACGGCGATCATGATGGCTTCGAACCCGAGTGGCGCTACGACGGCGATCGCATCGTTCGACGGATCGCACCGATCTTCGCCTACAGCCGCGACGATCAACGACTCCTGCGGGTGCAGCGTGCCCGCATTTACTACCGACTCGTGCTCGGACAGCCAAATCCGGAGGAGCTAGTCGAGGCCGTGATGGCGGCTATCCCCGTCCAGACGGCCGCCGCACTGCTCGACGACGGGCTGGCATTGGATCTGAGGCCAAAGCCCGATTTACCGCCGTCGGCGCTCACGGCCGCCGCGCCGTGAGCACGGCTCGTCCGCTGCAAATCGCGGGTCCTCGAACCAGCCCGGCGCCCGCACGATCGCGGGCGGCAGGTCGCGGTAGATGAGGATCGCGCGGCCACGGCCGATCTGGCGCAGCCACGGCGGCGGACCGGCCTTCTGGTGAGCCGACGCTGAGCGTGTGTCGCGAGAGCCCGCCGAGGTCGACGCGTTGGCGACCGGCTCCTCGCCGAGCAGCTCGCTGAGGTAGCCGGCGCTCGTCGGCTCCGCCAGCGGCGGGAGGAACACCTGCGCGGTCGAGGCGGCGCAGATCGCGTCGCGCGCGGCGCGGCCGTAGCGCTGGTCGATCTGCGCGATCGACTGCCAGATCGTCGCGATCACGATGCCGTGGTCGCCGCACTGCGACAGCCACGAGCGCGAGGTTGCGGACCGGCGCGATGTTCGCCGCCTCGTCCATCAGGATGAACAGCCGCGGGTCGAGCGGCCCGCGCGCCGGGCCCTGACGATCGCCGCCTCGTAGATCGCGGCGACGAGCGCGAGGATCACCGGCCGCAGCGCCTCCTGGTCGTGGCCCGCGGCGACGACGTAGATCGTGTTCGCGCGCCCGTCGAGGAAGCGCTCGGGGGTCAGGTCGCCCGCGCGCAGCGCGGCGACCTGCGGGTAGCGGTAGGCGCGCAGCAGGTTGAGCGCGCTCATCACCGTCGTCTCGCGGTTTCGCTCGTCGCGGCGCCCGACGCCCTCGAGCTGGTCGGCGGCGGCCGCGGCGCCCGCGCTCTTCAGCACCGTGCACCGCGCTCTGCGAAGTCGCGCGCGTCGAGCCAGCGCACCAGCTCGCCCATGCCCGCGCCCGCGAGCGCGGCGGCGTGCAGCAGCGGCGCCAGCATGCTCGCGGCCTCCTTGTCCCAGAACTCGTTCGCCGCGTTCGCCTGGTCGGGGTGCGCCGCCGAGGCGAGCGCCTCGCCCGTGCGGATCGCGCCGGCCCAGGTGCGCGCCGGCACCAGCGGCGTGAACCCGGCGCTCTCGCGCGTCGCCGAACGGGTCGTACACCCACACCCGCCCGAGCGCGCGCCGGTGGGGCGCGCGTCGCGTCGTAGACGTCGCGCTTGGTGGAGAGCACGAGCGCGGGGCCGTCGTGGTCGAGCAGCCACGGGACGACGAAGCCGCTCGACTTGCCCGCGCGCGGCGGCGCGACGACCATCGGCTGCACCTCGAGCTCGGCGGCGAGCATGCGCGGCGGCAGCCTCCCGATCACGCCCGAGGTAGGGGCGCCCGGACACCGGGCCGGGCACCCACAGGCGCCGCAGATCCGAGGGCAGCGCCCACGTGCGCGGGCGCACCCAGCCGCGATCGACGGCGTGGCGCGCCACGCTGTGCTGCTCCTTTCCGAGCGGTGAGCCCGCGCGCCACGCTGCGCGCACGTCGATGCACGACGACGGAGGTGCGTGCCAGCAGCGCGAGGAAGACCACTGCGACTACGCAGTAGGCCCACGCCGCGGGTGCGCCCGCGCGCTCGGCGCGCTCGGGGAACGCGCGCGCCGGCGCGCTCCAGCCGCCGCGAGTCAATAGATGCCAGGTTGCGCGCGCGGCGTCGGAGGCGCTCAGGCGCATCGGACCGCGCAGTTCGAGCACAGCCGCCGCCTGCGTCCAGCACCAGGCGAGCGCTCCGCTCAGCACTAGCGCTAGCGCCGCACCGGCGGCGACGCACAGGAGCAGCCGCACCGCCGGGTCGTCGGCCGACGGCGTGCACCCTCACCGCGAGCTACCCGCCCTTGTGCCGGCGGTGTTTGCTCGCGCGATTCGGCCCGCTGTTGTGCCGGCGCTGCATCGATATCTCCGACCGCCGAGTACCGATTGCGGCCAGTTGCTTGCGCGCGCGAAGCGCTCGCTCGAGCTCGTGCGCCGTCCGGCACCAGCTCGCGCTCAGTAACCGACGGTGCCGCGAGCGATTGCCTCGTGGCCGAGACGCTCAGCAACGCAGATGACGTTCCACCAGCGCATAGACCGCATGCGGGATCCGCATCAGCGCGGCCGCTGAGGGTTTGTTCGCCCGCTCCTCCTCGTCGGTGGCGCGTCGTCACTTGCCCCATTTTCGACGCCGCCGGACTGGCGCTTCAACCCCGCGAGGGGGTTCCCCTTCGCCCTCACGGGCTCCGGTTCCGCGCGCCGGTCGGCGTCGTTTTCAGGGCGTCGTCACTAGCACCACCAACGAACAAGGAGAAGCGCAATGAACATCAACAAGTACATCTGCACCGGCCGTCTGACTAAGGACCCCGAGCTGCGTTCGCTGCCGAGCGGCTCGAGCGTCTGCGAACTGCGTCTCGCCGTCGACGGCCTCGGCCGCGGCCGCGAGGTCGGCTACATCAACGTGAGCGTCTTCGGCAACGGCGGCGAGGCCGCCGCGAGGCATCTCGCCAAGGGCTGGCTCGTCGCCGTCGACGGGCGCCTCGAGTTCGGCGAGTGGGAGAGCGCGGAGGGCGAGCGCCGCCACGACTACACGGTCGTCGGCAACGTCGAGTTCCTCGCCGCGCCCCGCGCCACGAGCGAGGAGCCCGAGGAGTCCGGCGCCGCAGCTCGAGGAGCCGGTGGCCGCGTAAGGAGCGGGGGTGGCCCGCGCCGGGGCGCGGGCCACCTGCCTCGACCGAAAGACCATGAGCCACGATGGCGGCTGACCGGCGGGATCGCTCAGCGGCCCACCGTGCGTGTCGGTGGAGACCTCGAGCTCTACTTGCGACTGCTCGCGGGCGAGGCGGGGGAGGGGCGTTACTTCGACGTTCGCTGGGGCGCGTCCGAGCGGCCCGATGCGCAGGCGCTTCATCCCGGCGCTCCGCATCGAGGCGGCCGCAGCGTCTGATCCGCCGCCTGGCGCCGCGCGTGGACGTGTACGTCGGGGTCGCGCTGCGCGATGGCCGTGTTCACGGCGGCAGGCGCGCCATCGGCGGCTCGCACCTGCTCTACATCGAGTGCGACGACCAGCCCGGCGGCGCCCGCGGGGCCTTCGCTCGCCCGCCGACGATGGAGGTTGCCTCGGGCACCGCCGGGCACCGTCCACCTCTACTGGCGGCTGAATGGACGCTTTCCTTCCGGCGAGATCGAGAGCGCGAATAGTCGGCTGGCGCTCGCACTGGGTGGCGATCTCTCCTCCGTCGACATCGCTCGGGTCCTTCGACCCCCTGAGACGCGCAACCACAAGCACCGCCCTCCGCGTGCGGTCAGCCTGCTCGCGTACCGGGCCAGCGCCGTCTACGCGCTCGAGGAGCTCGTCGCCGATCTTCCTGAGCTCGCGTATGCGGTGCCGACGGCAGAGCGCGCGCACCGCGCGAGCGCGCCGCACTGCCCTGGACCGCCAGCTCCTGGCGATCCCTCCGGCCGACTATGTGCGGGCGCTGATCGGGTCGCACTCCGAATCGCGCCGGCAAGATCGTCTGCCCCTTCCATGACGACCACAGGCCGAGCCTGCAGCTCTATGGCGATGGCTCCTTTTACTGCTTCGGCTGCCGGCGCGGCGGGACGATCTACGACTTCGCCGCGCATCTGTGGGGAGCCGGCACGCGTGGCTCGGAGTTCGTCGCGCTGAGGGAACGCCTACGCCTGCGTCTCGCGATGGCCGGCGGCAGTACGAGCTGAGATTCCCCGGGGCCGGGGCGAGCGCACCCCTTGAAGGCCAGCGAACCGGCTTCGCGGCGCGTAAAGCCCTGCGCTTCGCGTCGCCTGCGGCGATCCCTGACGGGACAGGGCTTGACCCGGCTCGCCGGCCCGCTCCGGCCGGGGCGTGCTCAACCCCGACCACAAGGAGGCTCTCATGAGCTCGGCAGCAACCGCCACAACCCCTACCTCAAGGCAGCTGCGCTACCTGCGCGCGCTGGCGCTACAGACCGCCACCAGCTTCGTAACTCCTGCGACCCGCAGGCAGGCCAGTCGCGAGATCGAGCGACTTCGACGCCTGAAGCAACGCGGCGGCGCCGAGCCTCGACGCCGCTCCGGCGGAGGCGGAGGAGCTCGCGTACGCGACCGCGGTTCAGCCCGACGAGGTCGCCGGCTTCGGCGGCGCCACCAGCTGGCGCAGACACTCGCCTCGGGCCCCGCGTGCCACGCGCGGCGCAAGTGGGCGAGCGCACCGAGCTCGCCCGCTACTCGGTGGGTGACCGCGAGCGCGTGCTGTACGGGCAGCGGATCGACGGCTGCGTGCGGATCACTGACCGCCCGGCCTCGGGCGAGGGGCGCTCCTACGTCGTCGAGCGCGAACTCGAGCAAGACGGCCATGGCGCGCTGAAGGCGCTGGTTGTCGACTATCTCGACCAAGCCCGCGAGCTCGACGACGTGCCGATGGCGGCCAGCGCCATGCGGTTCGAGGCACTGGCCGAGGCTGTCGGTTCAGTCGGCCAGATTCCCGCGAACCCGCGCCGCTGTGTAGTCCGGCCCTGAGGTGGTCCGTCCGCTACGAGTGCAATCGTCCACGATTAGCGTGGATGAGCGCTACGAGGCATACTTTCAACGACGACTGGCGAGCTATGGCCGCGAGCGTCTAGCTGCGGGTGCGCCAACCGCCCTCGATGTGCAGCGTGCCGTTCTCGCAGGCATCGATGCCGCCGAGGTGCCACCACCCCTGACCGTCAGGCCCGACGCCATCGCGTTTCTAGTGATCAATCTTCAGGAGATGGTGGCTCAGCCCACGACTGAGATCGAACCGGACGCCGCCGCGCCCCTGGTGGGTGATGAACTGCCTACTGATGTGTCGCGCATCGTCAAGGCCGCAGCCGGCTACGCGGCGGCGGGTTCTGATAGCGAGGTGACTGCTCATGACATTCTTCAAGCGGTTGGCTCAACGTGGTCTGAGCTTCAATTTGCGGCACCGTGGCGATGGGAAGAACGTACCGGCTAGCGCCCGAAGGAGTAAGCACACGGCGCTGACGCCCTCTGCGGATGCGAGCGATCGGCGTCAGTCGGCGTCGATGGCCACGGGAATAGCGAGCTCCATGGTAACCGCAGCGCTCGCCGTGCTCGCGATTATCGGCGCGATCGTCACATACATCGCGACCAACTATGAGCATTTAGGGCTCTTCTTTGGATTTCATCGCCGCGTACCGCTCTGTTGATGGTTTACGGGATATGGCAGGGGCTGCGCGGTACCGCCGAGGTCACAAACAAGGGATACCAAGGAACCTGGTCGCCGACGACCGAGAAGGGACGCTTCAACCAACAGTCTGGTGCCACGACGCTTGGGCTAATCGCGCTTGGTGTTGCCGTCGTGCTGGGCTTCTCGGCGAGCAAGAAGCCACCTGCTACGTCATCTCCCGTAGCCACGCCGCCAGGACGTGCGCTCCAAGCAAGGCTGGCTCAAGATGAACGGAGAATCGACATTATGGAAGCCAGGCTCACACGTGCACTCGCTCCTGGGCAAGCAGCCGGTCGTGGCCGATAGACCTATGCTAATAGGTGCGCATGTAGATTCAGCGTCCGCCCACGGCGCGAAGTCGTGCACGATCGTTGGGAGCGGCCAGTCCTATCAGCGCCTGCCATTCCTCCCGCTCCACCGGGAACGCGGTGCCATGGAAGCCGACCAAGGCTGCTGGCCATTGACGAAGCACCGGGTCTTGTCGCACAGCATCAAGCATGATCGTGGGGTTCAGAGCCACGACGACAGTGCAGTCACACGCGGGCGCGTCGTATTCATTCCTTAGCTGCGCATCATCGTACGGATCCGTATCGACGCGAAACACATGAGAAAAGTCCCTAAACAAGTCTGCGCGATAGAGCACCGCGATGTCGCCCGTCTCGGTCGCCGAGTGGCACGTCCACGTAAAGGTACGACCCACCGGCAGCGGTTGCGCTGCATAGGTATCGGGAAGCGTTACCCATAGCCACCGCTGCATCGGGCGCACGGTACCAGCTGATCGCTCAATAACCGCGGTTCCGCCGAGTCGCGCCGCGGCATCTCCCGGGTCCGCCTGATCGCACGCACTCGCACTGCTCGCGTCGCGAGGGTCGCCGCATATCCGTGCATCTCACGCCAGTGAGGCAGCTGTAGCCGCCTCCCGGCCGGCCGATCACTAATCAGAGTCCGGCGGGCCGGCCCGTTCAATTGTCGCACGCTCCGCGTGCGCAAACCCGGCAACGGCCCGCGTCCCGCGGGCCCTGACCCGCAAAGGAGGCGCGATGAGCACCATCGCTCCGCCCCGTCCGCGACGGCGCCCGCGCAATCGCGGCACGAGCACCACAGTCGGCACCGGTCGATTCGGCCGGTACGAAGATCGGCAGACCGGCGTGGTCCGCGAGATCGTCGGACTGCCCGCCGCCGCCGGCAGTCGCTTGCTCGTCGATCGCCTCGCCACGACACTCGACGACGCTCGTCTCGTCGCGCATCTGACAGCGGACGAGCCACCCGAGAACGAGCGCCGGCTCTGTGCGATGTACCTCGCTGACCGACGTCGGGGAACCTGTCGTCGCGTGCGGCCTGAGGACTTCGGTTCTGGTGCCGTCGCGCTGCCGTCGATCGGCGAGCGAGACGGTTCCTCCGCGGACGCGACCATCCTGGACGTCAACGGCTTTTCCTACGCCATCGGACAGGTTTCCAGCGAATCAGGACTGGAGCTGCGGTGGACCCGATACCGGCTTCCCGGTCGTCACGCCGATCCCGTGACCCTGCGGCAGGTCGTCGGCCGCTTCCAGAACTACGAGCCGATGCGCGCCATGACCATCCGAGCAGTCGCCGACAACGCGTTCGACCCGGCGCACCTCCAGGGTCACCCTCCGAGGCGAGCTCGAGCGCTTGAACGCGAGTCGCCTCGTGCTGAACCGTGGGCTGCGCGAAGCGGTCGTACGCATGGTCGGACGCGGCGAGCTCACGCTCAGCGACATCGCGATCCGCTGCGGCCGGATCAAGCGTGACGCTCGCGGCAACATCAGCGGTGAGACCAGCTGGCTCGGCAGGCGGATCGGACAGCTCCCGGAGAGCGGCGCGTTGGCGCCGACGCCCTGGATCCGCAGCGACGTGCTCGCGCTCATCGCGCGCGAGGGACTCGGCGTCTGCCCGCACGAAGTGGAGCTCAGCTAATCAAGTCCCGGGCCCACGGCCGCAGGCGCGACCGAGCGCTCTGCGAGGATTGTCGCGTGTCCGGCAGCGTGGCGACGACGGGACAGCGGTCGCTCGCCGAGCTTACGCAGACGTTTTTCGGCGAGCGCCTCAGCCTCGACGAGGTATGGGCGCTTGTCGAACGCGGTTGACCCACCGCGACATCCTCGACACGTCGAGGAAGCTGTGTGGGTCGCGTCCGTCGGCTACGAACGCCACAAGGATCATGAGGCATTCGCACGCCACCTGCGCGAAGCTGGCGTAGAGCAGCTCGTAGATGTCCGCGAGCTGCCAATCTCCCGCCGCCGCGGATACGGGAAGCAGGCGCTCTCTCAAGCGATGGCGCAGGTCGGGATCGAGTATGTCCACGCGAAGGCCCTCGGCAACCCCAAACGCTTTCGCGACTTGTACAAGTCCGGGCGCGTCAACGAGGGGCGGGAAGGGTACCGGACCTATTTGGTCGGCGAGCGACTGCCGGATCTGCGACAGCTCGTGCCACTGCTGCGCGGAAAGCGCTCGGCGCTCATGTGTCTCGAGCACGACGCTTCGATCTGCCATCGATCCGTGATCATGCAGGCGCTCGCCGACGAGCTCGGCCTGCGACTACACGTGGCTGAGATCGCCTAACGCGAGCTGCTCTGCCGCTCGTGGCGGCCACCACACGCCGAGCACGAGGAACGAGCGCGGATGGAGATGCTGGTTGCCCACAATCAGTGCGGTGTCACGCTCGGTCGCGCAAAGCTCGCCTATCCGCGCTTCTCCATCCGTTCGCGCCAGTTCTGTCGTCTGCGGACTCGCCGGTAGAACTCCGCAATCTCCCAGTCGATGATCGACTGACAGTGCCCCCGGCATCCGCTCTCGGCACAGCGATAACGGTATTTGAACGTGTACGGCATGAGTTCGAGCTCCTGTAGCTGGCCCTGACGCTCGCCCGTTCCAAGCCCTTTGAGCAGATTGCCCTGCGCTGCCCATGCTCGTGCGATCTCACGGCGACCCGCGGCTACGTTCGACTCCTCGATCACGAGGCCGTCGACGCTCGCAGGCCGGAAAACTCCAAGTGACGTGCCCTCACGCCGCTGGCGGCTACGAATCTCGCACATCGACTGCGCCATGAGCGGCTCGACATACCGCCGCCGTCTTGCCCATCCGTCTCGAGTTGGGATTGGCTCGCCGATCGTTTCGATCGATTCTCGATCGGGCCGCCGGGTCTCGGCCCGCGTGTCGTTGCGGTGTTCACTCACGCGAAGGCGAATCCGCTGGTACTTGCGAAATTGCTGCCTGTCCTCCAGGTCGCGAAATGGCACCGGATACAGCCGGATCCATCGTGGCCCCTCATCGGTCATCTCTACTCCGGCGACACAGCAGACCTCGCCATAGGTTCGACTCAAGGCGGGATACGCCTTGACAATCGGCAGGAGCTCGATGACCTCTATTTCTTCCCTCGCTCGCGGCGAACGATCGGCTTGCCCGATGGCGCACTGTGCGTCGGCGACCCGAAGCCGCATCGCATGATCTGACCGACCCCAGCCATCGGAATCCTATCGGCCTCGAGACCAGGCGACTACTTCCGCGCAGAGACCCGCTTGGCGCAATTCACCGCCCTGCGTGTCGCGACCTCGTCGCGCAGCTACTACCGGGCTCGACTGAGCGCGCGATTCCGCTCGACCCGAACGGACTAGATGCACGGGGGTGCGATTGGTCCCTGATCGGTGACTGCCTCGTTGGCCGCCCCGTCGCGCTCGCGGTCAGTACCGGGCGTGATGACCGCGCAGAGCATCGGCGCCGCCAAGGGCGGCGGGTACGCGCGCTACCTCGAGTCGAAGACGGTCGTGCCCGAGCCCGGCGCCTACTACCTCACGCCCGAGGGCGAGCCCGCCCAGCCTGCCGGCCGCTGGCTCGCCAGCCCCAACACGCTCGCGCGGCTTGGGATCGATGGTCGAGGCAGTCGACGGGCCGGACTTCATCGCCCTGATGGAAGGCCGCCATCCGCGCTCCGGCGGCTGGCTTCGTCCGGAGGGCGCCGGCGGCGGACGTGGGGGCGGGATCGACGTGACCTTCAGCGCGCCCAAGTCGGTCTCCGCAGTCTGGGCGCTGGCCGACGAGGATCAGCGCCGCGCGATCGAGTCCGCGCACTCCGAGGCCGTCTCGGAGACGATCGGCTATCTCACCGAGACGGTGCCGACGGTTCGCCGACGCTACGGCCGACGTGTCATCGAGGAGCGTGCGGTGGATCTCGTCGCGGCCGAGTACCGGCACACGACCGCGCGCGGCGTGATCGAGGGCGAGCTGCCCGACCCCCAGCTCCACAGCCACGTCGCGATCACGGCAGCGGTGAGGGACGACGGTCGCATCGTCGCCGTGGCCTCGCGGCCGTTCTTCCGCGCAGCGCGGGAGGTCGGCGCCTACTACCGCTCGGCGCTCGCGCAAGGGCTCATCGAGCGCGGCTTCGCGATCGAGGCGGGTACCGGCAAGCACGGCCGCTACTTCGAGATCGCGGGCGTTCCTCGCGCTCTGCTCGACGCTTTCTCCTCGCGGAGCCGCGAGGTTGCGCGAGCCGCCGAGCGCTTCCGGGCGCCGTTTGGGCCGCGCGCCGGAGCGCGGCGAGCTGCGACGCGCTCAAGCGCGAGAACCGCGCCGCCAAGGTGCTGGTGAATCGCGGCGACCTCGATCGCGCGTGGCGGGAGACGGCCGAGCGCTTCGACTCGCGCGCAGAGGCGCCGCTCGCACAGCAGTGGACGCGAGCTCCAGTCGGACCGAGCGCGGCCGCTCGAGGATCGTGTGGAGGCGCGGCTGACCGAGCGCGGCGCCACCTTCGACGCCCGGCGAGTTGCGCGCGTCGCTGCTCGAGCAGTCCGTCGGGGAGCTCGCGCCCGACGAAGCGCTCGAGCTTCCCGCGCGATGTTCGCCGAGCGCCGGGTGCTGCCGCTCCGAGGGCGGGCTGATGACCACGCTCACGGTCCGCGCAGCGCGAGCAGGCCATCGAGCGCAGATTCGCCGCGCTTCGCAGAGGAGAGCGGGAGCGCGATGTCGGCGCGGACGCGCGCTCTCGCCGCGCGAGCAGGTCGCCGAGCGGATCGGCGCACCGCTGAGCCACGAGCAGACCGCTGCCCTGGAGACGATCACCGGCCCCGAGCAGGCCGCCATCCTGATCGGCCCGCCGGCACAGGCAAGGGCGTCGTGATCGACGCCGCCGCACGCGCCGAGCAGCTCGTCGGGACGCCAGACCCTCGGGATCGCCGTTTCCGGATCCACCGCGCAGCGACTCGGCCAGGACAGCCCGGCGCTGGCGGGACAGACGCTCACGCTCGACGCGCTCGTCGCGCGCGTCGAGCGCGGACGTCTCGAGATCGGCGCGCGACACGACGATCTACTTCGACGAGGCGGGCATGGCCGACACGTCGCGGCTCGATCGCCTGACCGAGATCGTGGAGCGGACCGGCGCGAAGCTCGTGGCCGATGGGGGACGCCCGCAGCTTCCGTCGATCGGCGCCGGCGGGATGTTCGACCGCCTCGCCGCGATCGCTCCGAGCGCGCAGCTCTCGAATGTGAGGCGCACGCTCGATCCCGACGAGCAACGGGCGTGGGCCGATCTGCGCGCCGGGCGCTCCGAGCGAGCGATGGCCCACTACGTCGCTCGCGGCAAGCTCCACATGGCGGACACGCGCGACCAGGCGATCGAGCACGCCGTCGAGATGCTGGGCGGAGCTGACCGAGACCACCGACGTCAGCGAGGTGGCGCTGATCTCCGACGCCTCGAACAGGGAGATCGATCGGCTGAACGCGCGCGCGCAGCACTACCGCGCCGAGCGCGGCGAACTCGGCGAGCTCGAGGTCGACGTGCCCGGGCGTCACTACGGCGTCCGCGCGGGCGACCGCGTGATGCTGATCGACCAGCACTACGAGCGCGGGCGAGCAGCGCATCGAGAACGGCAGCCGCGGCGAGGTTCTGGACGTCAGCGCCCCCGGCGAGGTGACCGTCGAGTTCGACGTCACCGGGCAGACGCGCACGCTCGCCGGCGAGGACCTCGGCGCCCTGCGCCTTGGCTACGCGCAGCACATCCATCGCGCGCAAGGCGCGACCGTGACGCGCACGCTTGTCGTCACCGGCGGATGGCAGACGAGCAAGGAGCCCGCCTACGTCGAGGCCTCGCGGGCGCGTGAGGGAACCGATTGGTTCGTCTCGCGCGAGGACCTGGGCGCTCGAGGGCATGGACTCCGATCGGATCGAGCGGCTCGCCGCGAGGATGTCGCAGCCGACGCGCAGATCCCGTCGCTCGAGCATCCCGAGGTTGCCGACGCCGCGTACGGGCCTGGGTTCGACCTGCCCGTCGCCCCGAGCCGCAGCGCGGCTGCCGGGCCTCGCCGCGCGCATCGAGCGCGCCGCACGGCCGCCGCCACGCAGGAGCGACCGAGGTGAGCGAGCAGCATCCAGATCGTTCTGCCCGTCCCCGTCGCGACGCAGCTCAGAGAGCTCGCCGCGGCCTGCGGCGAACCGCCCTCGACGCTGGCCGGCCAGATGGTCCGCCACGCGGTGGCGCTCGCGGCGAAGGACGGCAAGGTCAGGCGGCCGCGGCAGGCGCCGGTCGTCGTCGGCAGCACGAGCGGCCAGCGGGCGCCGTGGCTCGAGCCGTACGGCGGCGACAGCGACTGGCGCGACCGAGATGTGGGGCGCGATCGTCGCGCTTCATGGCCGCTATCCGCGAGCGCTCGGAGCGCTGAAACGAGGGCTGGTGGAACGACGAGTCGCACATGGAGACGCTCTGCGCGCTGGCGACCTGGCGCGCGGAACTCGACGACGAGGGCGAGGATCCACGCCAGGAGCTCGCCTTTCAAACCCAGCTCGCCGACTACGCGCGGGCGCTCCGCCAGGAGGCTGGGGGAGTCGCGAAGGCGTGGAAGCCCGGGTCGCGCCGCAGGAGTGGAGTGGAGCGTAGTCTCATCCCGAAGGCAGCGGAAGCAGAAGCCCCTGCTCGATCAGGGTCCGGAAGTGCCTCGCGAGGCTGGCGGCAGAGTTGCGATCGCGCGACAGCACTCCGACCTCGATGTTGCGGTCGAACGCCGCCTCGGTGAGGTTGGCGGAGGTGACGAACGCGGCCTGTTCGTCGGCGACGATCGCCTTGGCGTGCAGGACCCCGCCGGGGTGCCGCGGCCTCCAGCGAGCGCGGGTCGTAGAAGACCTGGGGCGTCGGCGCGTCCGGGCCAGTCGTGCTCCCACAGGCGCGCGGCGAACTGCGCCACGAGCTCTGCCGGCGGGTACGTCGCCGTGTCGGCGCTGGATGTTGAGCAGCAGCGACACGCTGCAGCTCGGGCACGGCCAGTCATCCGCTCGGCGAGCGTTCTGAACGCCTTCGGGCCGTCGTAGTAGGCGTAGGTGCTGATCCAGAGCGAGCGCTGGCGCGCACCGACCAGCTCCTCGTAGACCTGCCGCGTGTCGCGCGCGTGGAGCCCGGGCACGGCCGGGCCGGACCAGACGAGGTCGGGCCGCTGCGCACGCGTCGCCGCCTCGGCGGCCGCGTCGCAGCGCGAGTGCGACCGCGCCGGCGGCGATGCCGCTGGCCATCGAGCGCGGAGTGCGCGCGACGGCGTGCCCTCGACGGTCGGCGGCGCCACCGACGCGCCGAGCTGACGGCGGCCGCGGCGTACGGCGGCGCGAGCAGGCTCGGTCGCGAGCGCCCTGGCGAGCCGCTCGCGCACGTGCGCCGGCAGCGCGAGCAGCGGCTCGATCACGGCAGCGGCGCCGGAAGAACGCGGCGTCGGGGACGGCCAGCGTCGGCACGACGAGTGCGCGGTCGAGGTAGTCGTTGCGCATCTCGCACGACGTCTCGGCGATGAGGGCGCAGCCGTGGCAGGCCGCGCCGTGCAGCCATCGGTCCTCCATGCCCTCGCCGGGAGAGTGCTGGGCGCAGACCGGATCGTTCGAGCACAGCCCGCCCGACGCGCAGCGCGACGCACGAGATGCGCGGCGATGTGTCGGGCCTGCTCCACGAGCCCGCCGAGCGTGCCCTCGGCGTCCGGGCTGCCGGTGTACAGCAGCAGCCCGAACCGCTGCCCTGCCGAATCGGCATAGATCCGCTCGCGGATCGAGCTCGCCGGATAGCCGCAGCGCATCGCGACGGACTGGATCAGCAGGTGCGAGAGGGTGTGGAGCAGCACGTACGGGCCGCCCGGGAACGGCCGCTCGATCTTGCGCTGCGCTCGCCCACCGTCGTGACCCGCGCGAGCTCGTCGAGCCGCTGCCTTGACGGCCGGTCGCCTGAGCCAGTCGTGCGACAGCCGTCGCTGTCGAGCTCGGACGAAGATGCCCTTCGCCGCGGTTCTCGACCGCGGGGAACCACTGCGGCTCGAGCGCGAGCTCGGCGCGGTCCACATCGGTCTCGTATTCGCCGTTGATGTCCGGCGTGACCGCCTCGAAGCGGGTGAAGCCGATCAGCGCCGAGCACCTCGCGCAGCCGGTGGAGCTGGACGACCGCCTCGATGCCGTCGCGTCGAGCTGCAGCGGCGCCAGGCATGATCGGGCAGCCGGCGAGCGTGGAAGTCGGGGTCGATCGGGACGTCGTCGCCGTAGCCCTCCGGCGCAGCGAGCAGCGCGTCGAGCTCGACCTGCTTGACCGGCCGCTCGGTCGCCGTCCGCTCTTGGCATCGTGCGATCGCGGCAAGCACCTCGTCGTCGCTGAAGCCCGCGAGCTTCGCAGCGACCTTCGGCTTCTTCTTGATGAACGCAAGACCGTTCGGAGTCGTCGACGATCTGGAGGTCGTCCCACAGTTCCTGACCGCGCCTCGACCTCGCGTGCCGTGCTCGGGCAGCGACAGCGCGCTCAGCACCTGAGGGAAATAGGCGTTGGAGGCCGTACGGATCAGCAGCCGGCTGGGCAGCCGCACAGCCCTCGTGCGAGTTGCTCCGAGCCACGGCCGCGCGCCCCGGCATGTGCCCGAGCGGGTTAGCTCGAGGATCGGCTGCCTCGTGCATGCCGCGCGGCTTCGCCGCACTCGCAGCGCACGACGCAAGTCGGCCGAGTCGCCGCCGGTTCCTCGCTCGTCGAGCCACAGCTGGCGCCGGCACGGTAGTCCCCGGCCCGTGCACGAAGCCGCGCCAGTCGAGGTCGTCGACGTGGCCCTTCGGGCACGCGCGCACGAAACGGGTCGGCACGACCTGTCGCCTGTCGAACCGGCCCTTGTCGTCCAGCGCCTTGCGGTGAACGAGCCGGCGGGATCGCTCGCGCGTCTCGCCTCCGCTCCTCCTGGACGAGCAACCACTCCGGGAAGCGCCAGACGCCGATACCCGCGAGCGGCTCGCGCGGCGCGTCGGATCGGGTGGCGGCGCGTACAGCCGCGGCGCTCGGCACGCCGGTCATGAGCTGGAGCTTGCGGGTGAGCCGCGGGTTCGACGATCTCCTCGAGGTCGGTCGACTTCGGCCAGGTTTCGAGCCCGCCGACGATCGCCGAGTGCCTGGGGAGGTCGATCAGCGCACCGGGTCCCTATGTGGTGATCGACCTGGCTGCGGCGGATCTGGCCGTGTGCCCGCACGGCTCATCGCTCGTCCTCCACCTCGGCCGCCGCTCAGATCCCTCAGGAACAGGTTCACGCTCGGCTCGACGTCTCGCAGCGAGCGGTTGACGCGGAACTTCCGGTGGTGCTCGGACTCGAAGTCCGTGTCGAGCATCTCCCGCAGCAGCGGCTTGGCCTGTCTCAGCTCGTACCGCTGGTACTGCAGCGGCGACGCCATGTCGGCTCGGTAGTCGTCGATGATCTTGCCGCCATGAGTCGAGCAGGTCAACGATCCGGCTCTGGACGCTCGCGAGGCGCTCCTCCCGCTCCGCTCGTCGGCAATCGGCTGCTGCGCGCAGCTCGGGCCGGAAGAGCTCGAGCAGCCGCCGCTCGAGCTCCGCCCGCACGGTCGGCGATCTGCTCGGCGCCCAGCGGCGGGCGTCAGCTGCGGGTGCAGCGTGCCGGGCCAGCGCGACGAGCGCGCCGGCGAACCCGCGGTCGAGCGCGCGGGCCGAGAACGGCGTCACGCTCGCCACCTCGACCGAGCGGTAGAAGGTCTCGTGGTAGTGGCGGAAGCGCTCGTAGTGGGAGCGGTCACGCGGCTTGTGGATGTTGAGCAGCGTGACGACGAGGCCCGGGCGCGTCGTCGGTCGCGGCCGACGCGGCTGGTGGCCTGGATGTACTCGGCAGCGCGTCTTCGGCTGGCCGAGCACGACCATCAGCCCGAGGCGGGGGATGTCGAGACCGACAGAGATCATGTTCGTCGCGATCGCGCAGTCGACACGCTCGCGGCTCGTCGAACGGCGCTCCGAGCCGGCGGCGCGCCTCCGCGACCTTGTCGGTGGACACGCGGGAGGTCAGCTCGACGACCTCGGAGAAGGTCCTGCGGTCCTGGAAGAGGCCGGGCTCGCTCGCCGATCCGCCGACGCGCGCCGTAGCCGTTGACGGTGTTCCGGACCTCCTCCTCGAGGATCCGCCGCGCCCCGCCCAGCTCGCGCAGGCTGTTGAAGTAGCCGAGCACCGTCATGTACGGGTCGGCGGGGTTCTCCGCGTTCTCGTGCCCGCCGGCGTCGCGGTAGGCGCGCTCGGCGGCGCCCATGAGCGCGAGCCACGCCTTGCGCATCACGACCTTCGGGTTCCGTCCCTGCGCGGCGACGCCCGAGGTACAGCCGCGCCGGCGTCTTCGACGCCGGCACCGTCGCGGGCGAAGAACGAGTCGCGCCGGTCGGGCCCGGGCGGAGGGAAGATCTGCGTCAGCGAGCGCGCGAACAGCGCCTGGATCTGGTCCTGCGCCCGGCGCACGGTCGCGGTGGACGCGACGATCTTCGGCCGCACGCGCCGCTCGTCGATCTCGCGCTGCGCAGAGCGCGTCGATCGCGGTCTCGTAGAGCCCGGCCATCGTGCCGAGCGGCCCCGAGATCAGGTGCAGCTCGTCCTGGATCACCAGGTCGGGCGGCGGCAGCGGCGCTGAGAGCGGCGTGCCCGCGCCTCGGCTCAGCGGCACCGTAGAAGCCGTGGCGTCGTACCGGTCCGCCCCGCCGAGCAGCGCGCCGGACTGCCCGACCCACGGCAGCGAGGCGAACTTGTCGACGGTGGCGATCAGGAATGCCGGCAGCCGCCGGTAGAGCGGCTCGTCGACGGCGACGATCGGCAGCGGACGGTCGCCGATGAAGTCGCATTCGAAGTTCGTGCAGACGATCCGCAGCTCGCGCGGGCTGATCGTCGTCGGGCAGGAGCGTGAACGACGTCGGGCTCGAACGCGCGTCCCGCACCACGGGCACTTCTCGAGCGGGATCGGCGAGGGCTTGCCCTTCGGGTCGGCCTTGAACTGCCGTGACCTTGGTGCGCGCGGTGTCCGTGGCGCCTGTCGCCCTTGCGCCCATGCACGTTCGGCGTCGCGGCCTTGCCGACCCACAGGCCGATCTCGAACGGCCACGTCGCCGTAGCGCTCGGGCGCCTTCTCGCGCTCGAGCTCGAGCGCGCAGACAGGCCCGGCCGCGCGCGCGAGCTGATCGAGCGTCAGCAGCCGCAGCGTGTAGCGCATGATCACGCTCACGCCGGCGCCGCCCGCCCGCCGTCGCCTGGATGGCGCAAGCCGGCGCAGCACCATCGCGAAAGCCGCCAGCCCGAGGTACGCCTCGGTCTTGCCGCCGCCAGTCGGGAAGAACAGCAGATCCACCGTGTCGCGGTCCGGATCGCGCCGGATCCGCGAGGCCCGGCAGGTTGAGCAGCAGGAACGCGAGCTGGAACGGCCGCCACGCCGGCTCGTCGATCTCCGAGCCGCTGCGCAGAGCGCGCGGCCACAGCTCGATTCGCCACCCGGAACGCGTCGAGCGCGTCCGCATCCGACTCGAGCAGCACGATGCCACGCTCGATCCGTCGGCCGCGATGCCGGCGACGGCGCAGTAGCTCGCTCCGCCGTCTCGCGACGACGCGGCGTGCAGCGCGTCAGTCGCCGCGCGCTCGCGCGCTCGATCCATTCGCGGTACTGCGCCACGAGCGGCTCGAGCGCCGTCTCGCGCGGCAGCGCCGTCGGCGAGCGCGCCGAGCACTCCATCGACAGCTCGACGCCCTCGATCGTCCCGGTCTCCGTTTTCTCGACTTCGGCGCTCGGAATCCAGCGCGTGCGGAGCACCCGGCACGCGCCGTCCACGATCTCCCAGTCGGCCGAGACGCCGTGACCGGTCGCGTACTCGGGCGTGTCGGCGTAGTGCAGATCCGCGACCTGCTCGTCCCAGTCCGCCGCACGCGCGCCGCGCAGATCAGGCCGCGGGACGAACGGCTGCTCGCAGCGCACCTCGATCTCGCGGCTGGAAGACGTAAGCGCGGTCAGGCTCGTGCTGTCGCGGCGCGCGATTGTTGACCAGGAAGACCGACACCGAGCGTGTGCCCGCCGGGATCTCGTCCGTCGATGCCGTCCGCTCGAGCATCGCCCGCTCGAGCACGTGCAGCTCGAGCCCGTCCGAGTCCGGGCACCGGCGAGCACCTGGCGGCGTACGCTGAGCCCGCATCGAGCGGCACGGTCGACCGTTCGCCTCACGTGCGAGGCGCCGCCACACCGGGCGGCTTGCCGCCGGCTAGCCCTCGTCCGTCTCGCTCCCGGGCTCGCCCTGGCTCGTGCTCGTAGTCGCCCCACGCGCACGCGTCACCGCAAGCGCGCTGGCGCCGGCGGCGACAAGTGTGCTCAAGCCCGATCGACGAGGGGAAGAAGCCCTTCTTCGCCGCCGCGCGCTCCTCAGCCGACTCCTCCGCAAGCCCCTCGGTCTCGGGGTCGCCTCGATTTCTTCGTCGGCGTCTGCATCGGCAGCTCTGCTCCGGCCGGCGCGTCAACCGGGATCAGAAAGCCCGTCAGGTACCAGTTCGACGGGCGCACCCAGCCCGGCAGAAGCTCTTCGCTCGAGCTCGTGCCCGGGCCAAGGGCCGACGAGGTCGAGCTCGAGCGCCTCGACGAGGCGCTCTCGCACCTCGAGCGGGGTCGTCGGGCGCGCGCTGTTGTCGCCACCGTCATCAGAAGAGGGCCTCCGCCTGCAATGTTGCCACCAGCGGGCTTGCCGCGCGCTCGCCATCGCCGCTGCGGCGCCGCAGCGGCCGCTGACCGGCGCTGCTCCCGCTGCGCGCTCGCCGTTCAGCGCTATCAAGCGCGCTAGCACCTCGTCGCGCACATCGTCGGGCCAGCGGTATCGGTACGGCTTGCGTCTTGTTGCCCCACTCCTCCTCGTCGATCTCGTAGTCGAGCACGAACTCGCACTCGGTGGGAATGTCCTCCCAGCCGTACGCAGCCAGTACCGCGCGGTCCATCTCCGCGTGCAGCTCGCGGAGGCGTTCGATGTCAGGGTCCGTGCTCGTACGGGTCGTGGAAGCGGTTGTACGTCTTCGTCAGGCCCTCGTCGTTCTTGACCATCAGCGCAGCTCGGATGCTCGTAGTACGCCGCGCCAGCGAGTTCGAGGTCGTGGATCGGTCTCCCAGCTCGAAGGGAACGGAAAAGGTTCAAAGCAGTCGTCGGCGTGTATGCGAGGTCATCTTTCATCGTTGACATGAAGAAGCGAGTCCAGATCTCGTGAATGCGGCTCTGCAAAATCGCAAAACCGGCCGAAGACCGAATGGCAACGACCGTGAGGTTGCTCGAGTAAATCATTCCCGTGGGCAAGAAGGCGAAAGCGTGATGTGCGGATGCCTGTGCGCCGGCGACGAGGACGCGGTCAAGATTCGCGATGGCGGCACGAAGTCCTGGCCGCTTCTCGGCATACTGCCACCAGCGCTCACGGAGGGCCTTCCGGTTCTGTGTTTCTCGCTCTGGCCGAACCTTGTCTTCGACGATCTTCATGAGTTGGGGCCAGGCCGCACGGCACTCCTGCTCACTCCGATCAAAGAAATCGATCACGTAGCGGTGGTAGCTCTGCGTGGGGCTATCGGCCACCTCGGAATATCCGATAAAGGGGCAGATCACTTCAGCGTTAGTCGGTTCGTCGCTGACGAGTCGTCGCATTTCGGCCACTGGCGTGGCAATGCCCTTGGTATCAGTGTCGTCAAATGTGAACCCCATCCCGAGCACGATGCACCCCTGGAAGCTCTTTCCCGTATTAGCGGCTAGCGGGACCGGATCGTCGTCGCCACCAGCGTGGAATAGGTAGGCGCTTATCCGCTCGACAGGCCGTCCATCGAGCAGCGGTATTCCATCGTAATCACCTTTGAACACGTGGACGAGACTGACGATGACCGCAGCCC
This sequence comes from uncultured bacterium, assembly GCA_963738355.1. Lineage (GTDB taxonomy): Bacteria > Actinomycetota > Thermoleophilia > Solirubrobacterales > Solirubrobacteraceae > Palsa-744. Next base: position 9,167 of record CAVTWF010000007.1, on the reverse strand, counting down.
TACCAGGCCAGTTGACCCGCTTGCGCGCATTGTAGATCTCTCCGCCGTGCGCGCAGATCCAACGCGAGTCCGGTGGAGCGCGTATCGCCTTGACCGATCGTGTTAGTCGCAATGAGCCCGAACCCTCCATCCTCGCGGATGAGCGCAAACGCGCGACGGAAGAATTGCGCGACCACATCTGCGTTGCCGTGACTCTCCGGGTGACGCGCTTTCAGCCAGTCGAGGTAGTGCGTTGGGTTAGCCGATGTGAGCGTGTTCTTGCCGCCGAATGGCGGATTCCCTACGATCGCGTCAAATCCCGGCCTCTCCCGATCGAACACCTCCGGAAGCTCGACCTCCCAGTGGAACGGCGCCACCGGCCGGTCAGCTCGCCGCAGCTCTTCGAGCAGTCCACGGTAGCCGTCCGGCGCGCCCGTCCGCGACCGTGCGCGCGAACTCGAGCCGCTTGGCCTCACGGGTTGCTGCGTTCCCGCCCGAGAAGAACGCCGCGACCGCCAGGTCACCGAACAGCCGAACCTGTTCGAGCTCGTGCTGCGCCTCGTCCCACATGTCGCGCAACACCAAGTCAGACGCCTCGTCACCTGCCTCCCGGATCTGGCGGCGGAGCTCCGCGACCTTCTTTCAGATGTTCGCCGATTCGGATCGCCTCGAACCCGGTGCTCCTGCGGTTTCCAGTGGAACGCCTCGATCTGCGCGCCGCGTCAGTCCGACGAGCGAATCGCCGTGTCGCAGCGCATGGTCGAGGAACGTGAACGGGTGCTCACGCGCGAGGGTCACGAGCCACAGTGACATCTTTGCCAGATCTACCGCCACCGGGTTGCGATCGACGCCGTACAGGCAGCGCTGCGCGACGAGTCGCCGGGCGAAGATCACCTCGTCCTCGTCCGGCGGGATATCGGGCGTCCGCCGTGGACGTCCCAGGCCTCGACGAGCGCGTCTCCGAGCTGACGGCAGGCCTCGACAAGGAACGCACCCGAGCCCATCGCCGGGTCGCAGACCTTCAGCTCAAGGATCTGCTCGGCGCGTGGCGAGCCACCGTCACCGCAGCCTGTCGAGCACCGGCTGGAGCGTGTCGCGCACGATCGGCTCGGTTAGCGACCGCGGCGTGTAGTGCGATCCCGATCGGCGCCGCTCCTCGCTCGGCTGAAGGACCATCGCGCCGGCGGCACTAGGTCTGGCGTCGCCGCGGTGTCGATGACCGGCGCGAGTGCGGCGTGCAGGTCCGTCGACGTGGCTCGCGTCCTTGACGGCGGCGGCTGACTTGCCGGTGAGCTTGCGGTCGGCGTGGTCCTGGAGCCACTTCGCGCGCTTGGCGGGCTCGACTGCCAGCAGCGTCCTCCAGGTCGATTGCCGTCGGTGCACCGTAGCGGCTCCTGCGCCTTGATCGCGACCGAGCGGCCGCGTCGCCGTCTCGAGGCGGAAGCCCATCATCGTCTCGTAGACGGAGCCGATCTGCTCAACGTCCAGCGCGCGGTACGAGATCCGCTCGCCGTCGAGCACGAGCAGCTTCTCAAGCGCGCGGTAGATGGTGCCGTCCGGCACGAGTGGCGGCTCGATCCGCTCATGGATTTGGCGGCGCCAGCCGCCGTGCGGCCCTCGAGGAACGGAAATCGGTCGGGGTCGAACAGCACGCCGTGGCGGGCCGGCATGTGCAGTCGCGGGCGAGCCCCGTCGTGGATCATTCGGAACAGCGCCGAGGAGCTGCGCCCAGGCGCCGTAGCGCTGGTCCATCGTGTCGGGGTTGCGGCGCCGTCCTCGCGCAGCCGCTCGTGAAGCGCCGCAAGCGAGTAGTAGCGCACGAATGTCTCGTCCTCGGGCAGCATGTCGCGCTCCTCGGCGTAAAGGAGGAACACGAGCCGCAGCACCACCGTCAGCAGCGCCCGGTACACCTCGTCGGGGTCCTCGGCCAGCGTGCGTGCGAGCAATCGGCCCCCCGCCGCCTCATGCGCGGCCTGGAAGCCGCGGAGCAGCTCATATAGCGCGTGCAGCACCTGCTCGGCGAGTCGCTCTGAGACCTCGTTCTGGAACGCGCGGCTGTCGCGCAGCAGGCCGGCGAGCCGCTGCTCCCGCGGCAGGGTCAGCAGCCGCGGCTGCACAGCAGCAGCCTGCAGCGCGGTCGCGATCGGGCGGCCCGCCGGTCTGGGCCATCTCGTCGACGCTGGAAGTCGAGCCAACCCGAGCTCTCGCCGCGCGGCGCCGAGATCAGCCGCAGCGCGCGGCCGTTGCATAGCAGCCCCGCTGGTACGCCGCTGTCGCGCAGCAGTCGCTCCATCCGCCGTGCTCGTGGCCTCGAGCGTCCGCCCACCCGGTGACTCGTCGAGGTCGGCCGCAGGTCAAGCACGCGACGAGGAGCTGCCACGGCGGGCTCGCCGTCCGCCGGCATCGAGCTCGCGCACGGCGAGGTCGGGGCGCAGCGTGTCGTCCGTCGTCGGTGCAGCGCCAGCTCGAGCTCGTGGCGGGATCGGCGCTCCGTCGACGCCCGCGTAGCCCTTGGGCGAGAATCTCCAGCCGAGCACGTGCCTCGCGAACCGCTCGAAGTCGACGATCACCGGCTCGGGCTCGCTCCCGCTTCCACGCGGCGCTCCTCGACGCACTCGGCGAGCAGCCGCTGGTCCTCGGCGATCGCGGCGCGGCGAGGATCGCTCCCGCGCGCACGAGCGCTGTGCGCGGAGACGACGAGTCCGGTCGGCTGCACGAAGCCGAGCCACTCGAGGTGGGCCTGCAGATCTGGGGATCGACGCGTTCGCCATCTTCAGTTCGTGTCCGGCCACAGGTAGACGAGGCCGACCGGCTCGACGCGCCGCGCGCGGATCTCGTAGAAGTCGGCGATCCGCTCCGGGCTCCGTCTCGAGGTCGCGCTCGAACTGGTCGAGCCGCCGCTCCCACGCGCGCATGTTCTCTCTCGAGTTGGCGGCGCTCTCGTCCGCGAAGCCGAGCGTGAGCTGCGCGAACTCGCCTGGTGGCGCTTCGAGCTCCTCGCGCACCCGGTCGCGCTGCGCGCTCTAGCGTCTCGCGCAGCTCGCGCGCTCTCGCGCGTCGCCGCGCTCGCGGAGCTTCGCTGCGCCGTCGGCCGCGTTCGTCGCCGCGCGCTCGCTCGAGCTGCGGCAGCAGCTCGGCGACATCGCGGCGCGCTTGCCAGCAGCCGCTCGCGCGACCCGCGCCGGACGGCTGGTGCGGCGTCGCCGCCGAGCGCGCCGTCGAGCAGCTCGAGGCTGCGCCGCCTCCGCGTCGCGCGCGTAGGCGCGCAGCGGCCCGTCGCGCTGGTCGGGCTCCACCCAACGGGCGGCGACCGGGACCAGCTCCTCGTGCAGCCGTTCGGCGCCGCTGGCCGTAGAGCGACAGCCGGCCGAGCAGGATCACGCGCGGGATCGAGTCGCGCGACCTGCGCCAGGCACGCACGGGAGAGATCGTGGTGGATGAACCCCTGGGGCGGAAGCGCGCCGAGCAGCCGCTGCGCGACCCGCTGCTCTAGGTGCAGATGGACGGTCGCCTCGGTCAGCACGCCCGCGTCCTCGAACACGACCGGGCGGATCGGCGCCTCGCGTCGCCAGTCGGCGAGCTTCTGCGCTGTCTGGTCGTGGCGCCCGGAGCGTGTCGAGCGTCGCCGCCCAGCTCGGATCGGCTCGCCGCGCGCGCGTCGAGCGCCGGGAACGCCCACACCGGCCGGCCCTGCTCGTCGACGCCCTCGCGCAGCGGCTCGGCGCCGAGCAGCTCCAGCGAGCAGTGACAGCGCGTCGCGGAACGGCGCTCGCCTCGAACCGCACCCACCGGCGCGAGCGCTCGAGCAGGTTGCGGCAGCGGTCGATCTGCCGCTCGAGCTCGTCCTGGCGCTCGCGCGCCTCCTCCAGCTCCTCCTCGGCGACCGCGCTTGCGCTCGGCGTCGAGGTCGGCGCGCTCGATCTCCTCGGCCAGCTGCGCCGGCGTCGCGGTGGCGGATCCCGCCGGCGAGCCGGCGCTCGATCTCCTCGTCGATCACCTGCGACAGGCTCCCGAGCTCCGCCCTGATCGTCTCGGTCTTGCGGACCAGCACGTCGAGCACGCGGTCCTCGACGCGCTGCGGCAGCACGAAGTAGTGGCAGCGGACCTCGGGCGGCGGGCTGCAGCTTGCGGTCGATCCGGCCGTTGCGCTGCTCGATCCGCCCCGGGTTCCACGGCAGGTCGAAGTGGAACAGATCGGCGCAGTGCGCCTGGAAGTTCAGTCCCTCCCGCGCGGCGTCGGTCGCGATCAGGATCCGCAGCGGGTCCTCGGCCGGGTCGGTGTTGAATCGCCGCTGGATCTCCTGGCGTAGCGGGCCGCTCGTCAGCCCCGTGATGACCGCGATCCGCTCCTCGGCCCGGTCGGTCGACCGCGATCGCCTGCTCGAGGATCTGCTGCAGGTAGCGCTTCGTACCCTCGCGGCTCTCGGTGAAGATCAGCACGCGCCGCTCGTTCCAGGCCGGCCGGCTGGCCGCTCGGCGCGCGGCCGAACGCCGGGCAGGCCCGGGCACATGTTGCTCGCGGATCCAGTCGATCAGCCGCAGAGCCTTCGCGTCCGGGCAGGTGGCGTGAGCGCTCGGCGATCTCCTGCATCTGCGTCGAGCAGCTCCTGCTCGCGGCGCCACAGTGCCGCCTCGTCGCGTCGCGCGAGACGCTCGCTCGGTCGACGCTCGGTGACCGCCTGCGATCGCCTGCGCCTCGTCGCGCGTCGCAGCTCCTCGTCGCTCCAGTCGGCGGCTCGTCGTCGGGGCCCGGGGCTGCGAGTCAGCAGCTCCGCCTGCGGTCGCAGCCCGCGCTCGCGCGCTGCTTCCGCCGCGCGCCGCTCGCGCGCTCGACCGTCCGGCGGTGCACCGCGAGGCTCCGCGCGAACGCCTCGATCGAGGACAGCAGCCGCTGCTGAAGGCCGACGACGAGCAGGCCGGCGGCCGCCTGCGTCGCCGGCTGACGTGTCTGCGCGAACCGCTGCTCGCGCGCGGTGCGGTACTCGTCGAGCAGGCGCGAAAGCTCGAGCTCCGGCTGCGTCGTCGGGCAGGCCGTCGATCTCGATCCGCACCACGTCCGGCGCGGGAACCCGCCCCTGGACCTCGCGGATGTCCTCCTTCAGCCGGCGCACCATCACCGGCTCGAGCGCGCTCCTTGCCGCGTGACCTTGACCCCGCGCGTGAACCGGTACGGGTCGAGCAGCTCAAGCAGCGTCGAGAAGCTGTTCGAGTGGCCGTTGTGCGGCGTCGCCGACAGGAACAGGCGGTGCTCGAACCGCCCGCCGAGATCGCGCACCGCGCGCGTGAACTTCGTCTCGATCCCGTAGCGGCCGCCGCTCGACGGCGCGGCGTGATGCGCCTCGTCGAGGATCAGCAGGCTGCCCGGCAGCAGCTCGCCGAGCCACGCGCGCATCGGGTCGGCGTAGGCCGGATCGATCAGCAGGTTGTGCGAGACCAGGAAGCGGCTGTGCGTCGTCCACGGGTTGACGCCGAACCCGCGCTCGCGCCGCACCGCGCGCGACGTACGCGCGGTCGAGGATCTCGAACGTGAGCCCGAACCGCTCCTCGAGCTCGGCCTTCCACTGCTCGAGCACCGACGGCGGCGCCGCGACCACGATCGTCTTCGCACTGCTTGCGCAGCAGCAGCTCGCGCGCGATCAGCCCCGCCTCGATCGTCTTGCCGAGACCGGTGTCATCGGCGATGAAGAGGTTCACGCGCGGGAGCCGCAGCGCCTTGCGCAGCGGCTCCATCTGGTAGGCGTCGATCTTGATCCCCGCTCGGAACGGCGACTGGAACAGGTTCGGGTCGGTCGCCGTGACGGAGCTCCACCGCAGCGTGTTGAGGAACGCCGCGAACTGTCGCGGATCGTCGAAGCCGCGCGCGCCGAGCTCGCTCCCAGCCCTCTTCCGCGATGATCCGCCGGTCGAGCTCGTAGTCCCAGAAGACGCTCGAGCTCCTCGCCCTGCGCGTCGTCCTCCGCACAGGCGAGCGTCGACCACGCGGCGATCCGTCGTCGCGCTCGCACGTCCTCGACGAGCCAGCGACGCGAGCGCACCTGCACGAGCTCGCCCGCCAAAGGCAGCCGTTGGGGCAGCGCGCCAGCATCCGGTGAGTGCGCCAGGGTTCATGCGCCGCCGCGGCCCTCAGAGCTCAACGACATCGTTCTGGCCCAGCATGCGATCACCGTCCCCGCCACGACGAGATCGTAGTCGCTGTCGCACAGCCGTATCCCTAAACCTGGGTCTGTGCAGACGACTCTCCCGTCCCAAGCATCGCCTAGCGTTCCGGCCTCTATCAAGAGCGGCTCGGACGCGGCGGCAACCGCGCCCGAGCCTGACACGGAAAGGAACCGGCCCTTCCCATGCCAGAGCAAGCAAAGCAATTAGTTCTGGGCGATGCCGAGCGAGCAGAGCGGGCCGTAGCGCTGCAGGTTCTTAGAGACGATCACGCCGAGCGCTGGTCCCGCGCGGAGCTGGAGCGCGAGCTCGCCGACATACCGCTCCTCAACATCGACCGTGCGGTCGTCTCGCTCGCCGAGAACGAGGTCGTGCGGTTATCCGGCGAATCACTTCAGGCGTCCCCATGCGCTCGCTACCTGGACACGCTTGGGATGATCGCCATATAAGGGGGGTCGCCCCAGCGTGGACCGTCCGCTCAGGGTCCCGCCGTGCTGACCCGCTGCTCGTTCCCAAGGTCCGGAGTATCCCCGTCTCGCGGATCGCGCTGGGGGCCTCCGAGCCGGAACTACGTCGATCCGCTGGCCGTTTCGGCGCGCTCGGCGTCTATAAGCGCATGAGTACCAGCCTCAATGACGGCAGCCCAACGGCGTGACGGCGCGGTCGCTCCCGGTGGACGGCCTGGACGGGATGTTAGTGGCGCCATGCCGGACGATCTCCTCACGGCCGAGGAGGTGGCAGCGCTCCTTCGGATGACCCCCTCCTGGGTCTACGCACAGACGCGGCGGCGCCGGATCCCGCATCTGCGTCTCGGGCGCTACGTGCGCTACCGTCGCGAGGCGCTGGAGCCCTGGATGCGGGAGATCGAGACGCTCGTCGAGCGCCCAGCCGGCTCTCGCACTCCAGACTAACCGGCCGCCGACGACGGTGCGAGCGTCGTCTCACAGGGGGCGCTAACGCCTGAGGGGAGACGTATAACGCGGGTCATGGCAAAGCGCAACTACGGCACCGGCCACCTCTACGAGAAGTGGGGCTCCTACTACGGGCGCTGGCGCACCTCGACGGCCGCCGGCTGAACCGCCGGATCGGCCCGGTCCGGACGCCCAGGCGAGGCCGACGGCCTCACGCGCGCGCAGGCCGAGCGCGAGTTCCGCCGCATGCAGGAGGCGGAGGAGCAGCGCGCCGCGGCCGAGCCGCGGCGCACGTGCCGACCGTCGACGAGCTCGCCGACGCCGTTGCGCGAGCACCTCGAGCTACGCGGCGCGCGCAAGTCCTACCGCGAGAACTGCGAGTCCATGCAGCGCGTCCACATCGCGCCGCGCCTGGGCGAGCGCAAGGTCACCGAGGTCGAGCACCGCGGACGTCGAAGCGCTCGGCCGGCGCGCTGCTCAAGCGCGGCCTCGCGCCGAAGACGGTGCGCAACATCCTGGGCTTCCTGCACGCCGTCTTCGAGCACGCGATCGACGGCGGCTGGGTGCGCGAGAACCCGGTGCGCCGCGCCGCGAAGCCGGGCCGCCGGCGCAGGGCGGCGCGAACCCCGACCTGCAGTTCCTGACGCGTCGAGGAGCTCGAGGCCGTGCTGCGCGCGATCCCTGACGAAGTCGTCGTCCGCACGCCGGCGCCGACGCGCCGCGGGCGGCCCGGGCCCGGCGCCGCCGCCTCCGCCCGACGTGCTCGGCCCGGTTCTGCGTGTGGTGATCCTCACCGCGGCGATGACCGGGCTGCGCCAGTCCGAGCTGCTCGGGCTGCGCTGGCGCGACGTCGACTGGGCCGCGCAGCGCATCCGCGTGCGCAACACGTTCGTGCGCGGCGAGCACTCCGACCGAGGGCAAGTCCGATCTCTCGACGCGACGCTCCGTGCCGATGGCCGACCGGCTCGCCGGCGAGCTCGATCGCTGGTCCAAGCGCACCGAGTACCGCGCCGACGACGACCTCGTCTTCGCCCACCCGCAGACCGGCACGCCGCTCGACCGCTCGAAGGTCACCAAGCGCTTCAAGGCGGCCTGCGTCGAGGCGGGCGTTCGCCCGATCAAGTTCCACGACCTGCGGCACACCTTCGCCACCCGGCTGGCCGCGTCGGGTCAGCCGCTGCGGACGATCCAGGAGTTCCTTGGGCACGCCGACAGCAAGACGACCCAGATCTACGCCCACTACGCGCCGTCCGAGCACGAGGTCCAGATGGTCAACGACGCGTTCGCGCCGAAGCTCGGGTCCAATTTGGGGTCCAAATTGAGGAGAACTCAGAGGCACCCACCGCCACGAACCCCAATGAATCCGGGGGTTGAGCACCAGGGCCTACCGGGTCCCTTGGGTTGTGGTCCAGGCGGTCGCGGGTTCGAGCCCCCTCGCTCACCCCTCTCGAATGGCCTGCAAATAAGCAGGTTTCGGGATCGCGTTCGGCGTACGGCGAATCGCGACGGGGAACAAACGGGGAACAAACTTTTTCTAAACGTGCCAGGGAACAAGCCCAGCCACGGATCCCGAGCCGATCCCGGCAGTGGCCGCCGTGGCGTTGGTGAGCCCGACACCGGCCGGATCGCGGCGCGGATGCAGGTCCAACAGCGCCGCGCTGGCGGCGCTGAGCGCCGCCCCGGTAGAAACTCCCTGGATCCCGCGCGCTACGAACAGCCAGGCCGCCGAGTCGGCGACCATGAAGAGGACCGTGGCCGCCATCAGCCCGCCGAGCGCGACGAGCAGCACCGGCCGACGCCCGACGTCGTCGGAGACGGCCCCGACGAGCAGCAGGCTGGCCAGCACCCCGAAGGCGTACGTCGCGTAGATCAGGGTCAGCGTCAGCGGCGAGAAGTGCCACAGCACGCTGTAGGCGTGATAGAGCGGCGTCGGGGTGATCGAGGCGAACAGGCCGAGCCCGATCACACTGCAGCGAGTGCATATGCGACCCGGTTCGGCAACGTGCGTCGCCGCTCCGCCGGAGGCGCAACCGGATGCAGCCGGGGTCGGGACGTGACATTGGTTTGAGCGTTCACGGCGGACATGGCGTTGCCTCCAAGTGAGTTGCGTGACAAACGGGC
>CAVTWF010000006.1:0-391535 GCA_963738355.1 uncultured bacterium | reverse complement strand
ATGCAAGAGCGAATCGGGACGCGAGGCAGCGTCCGGGGAGGGCGTCCGCCTCGCGTCCCTTGCGGAGGAGGGAGGTGCGCTCGAACTCCGCTACACCCCTATTAGTACGGTCAGGCCTGTTTGGATCACTGCCTCGGTCGGCTCGCCGGTAACGCTTCGTGACGCGTCGTGTGGCCGTCCCGCGGAGCGCCCGCGCTGCCTGACAGTGATCCAAAGTCGCCCGAGGCGGCTGATCAAGCCGAGCGAGGACGGCACGAGCTGGATCTTCACCAGGACTGAGCCATCGAAAGGGCACAACATGTCGAACGTTCAATCTCCTGTACGCGACGAGGACATCACACGCGAGATCTCGGCCGCGATCGTCACTCTCTACGCTCAGGTCTACGGTCACAACCGTGCCACTGCAACCACCTACATCAACGGCGATGTCGTGGTCTGCATCCTCGAGGACACGCTCAGTTCATCAGAGCAGGAGCGCGTCGACACCGGTGGCGCACGGCGAGGTGATCGAGGGACGTGTCGCCTTCCAGTCCGATCGTGAGGATGAGTTCAGCGCCGCCGTCGAGCGCCTTACGCGGCGCCGCGTCGTTGCGTTCCTGAGCGCCAACCAGGCCTCGCCCGATATAGCGTGCGAGCTGTTCTTTCTGCAGCCCGTCGAGGTCGCCGTGGGCCATTCGCATGTCAAATCGACGGGCGCGCGGTCGAATCGCGCCAGAAGTGATCCAAGAACGCGTGGGCGGACTAACCGCTGTAGGCGGCGTCGCTCGGGGGACCGGGTGAGCTTGACCGCTACTCCACACGAAAGGCACAGCAAATGACGAACGGGACTGCCATGACGAACTCGAACATCCGAGACGCCGGTCCTCGACACACTCGCCGCGATGACCGCCGAGTCGCTCACGCGGTGTGAACTGGACGCCAACTCGCTGATGACGGCGCGAATTGCGGCGCTGGTCGGCGTCGATGCGCCCGCAGCCGCATACCTGGCCAACGTGGGCCCCGCGATGGACGCGGGCGTCACGGTGGAGCAGGTCCAGAACATCCTCATTGCCGTTGCCCCGATCGTCGGCACGGCGCGGACGGCGTCGGCCGCCGCGAACATCACCGCCGCCCTGGGGATCGCGATCGTGGCTGCCGAGGCCGAGCTCGAGGCCGAAGAACAGTCGGGGTAAGCCGGGGCCGCGGCCAGAGAACCGTCGAGCGCCGGCCCGGCTGGCCACCGCACCTGGCTCAACAAACGATGACAAGGAGTACGCCATGCCAGTAGGACGCCGTCGCCCTATGATGCGGGCCGCCGCTGTTGGAACCGTCGCCTATAAAGCCGGCCAGCGCGGAGCGCAGCCTGGCGAGAACGAGACGGAGGCGGCTGCGCCGCCGCCGTCGCAAGCGCCACCGCAGGCTGCCGAGCCCGAGGACCAACCACGGAGAAGATCAAGGAGCTGGCCGAGCTCCACGCCAGCGGCGCTCTAACCGATGAGGAGTTCGCCGCCGCAAAGGCCAAGGCGCTCGGCATCGACTGACCCGATCAAGGACGACGAGGCCGAGGCGAGCCGATTGCGTGCTCATGCTTCGCCGCGCACGGCTGGCCGATCGTGGCGAGCACGCCTGCCGCCGACGTGGCAGCACAACACGCCAGAGGACTAGGACGACCAGCACGACGCCCACCGCGAGCTCTGCGAGGGTTTCCGTGTCGCTATGCCCGCTGATGACCTTCGCGGCGCCGTAAGCAGGCAGCGCCGTGGCGAATTGGTAGATGACGGCCGCCATCGTGTTGAAGATCAGGAACATGACGAACCTCATGCGCGCGATGCCGGCGATGAAGGACGGAATAAAGAAGCACGCCAGCCACCCCCACCTGGCGTACAGCGCGTTGCCCTGCTCGAGCGCCTTCTTGCGCCGCTCTTCCCCGCGACCCGGGCGCTCCATCAGGCCTACGCCCCAACGCCGGCCGCCCTCGTAGCCCAGCAGCCCTCCGAGCACCGCAGCCACGCAGGCGACGGCGATGACATCTTCGATCGACAGCACCCCCTGGCTGGCCAGGATGGCAGCAGCGGTGACGGCGGCGGTGCCGATCATCGGCACGCCCGCCCCGCCGGCGACCACCAGCAGAAACAGGGCGACGTAGGATGCGACTTCGCCTTCGAGACTCGTAGCCAGCACAAGCGGCGACGCCTGCGCGTGGGCAACGGCGGTACCGATGGCGGTAAGGCTTACCGACACCGCCGCATCGTCGCAGCTGCCGCGACGCGCGTCTCACCACAAGGGGGTGAAATGACCACCGGTACGCGGTCATCAAAGAGCGTCGAACCCCAGATGGACCGACGCAGTGATCCAAACACCGGCGACCGTACTAATCAATTCGCGTGAGCGACATCTGAGCGCCGCGCGTATGGACTGATAGGACGCGGGGCGACGTCCCTTCCCCGTCGCGTTGCCTCGCGTCCTCATCACTCGAGGCGAGCCACCACATCTCGCGATTGGAGCGATGGCCCAGGGGCCGCTACTCCGGCTCGGTGACCTCGACCGCGCCGAAGCCCGCGAGCGGGCCGTCGACGAAGAAGATCTCCATCGTGATGTCGGGCTCGACGTGGGCTTGGCTGAGGAAGGCGAGGACCTTGCGGCCGGTGAGCTCTTCAATCGTCTGCTTGTATCGCTCGGCCATGACGCGCTGGAAGTCCTCACGCATGGCGATCACGCGATCGGGCTCACCGCTGTCCATGATCGTCTGCTCAAGCGGGGTGAAGCCGCTTCCGCGCATGACGACGACGATGATGTCATCCAGCGCATAGGTCTTGGCCTTCATCGGGCCGCGGCCGTAGTGCTCGCGCAGGATGCCAACGATGCTCGTCGAGATCGCGGCCAGTAGGTGCCCTCCCCCGAGCGGCGTATGCGTGCCCTCAAGCGTGGACTCGTCCACTCGTGCTACCTCGATTCCGGCGAGGCCCGCGAGGCCTCTTCCGTCAGTCGTTTTGCCCTGTCGGCTTGGTGATCGGGGTTACCTGGACCCTGAGAACCCTGCCACCTCGGAGCCTAGCGCACCGTGCGCCAGCGGTGCAAGCTGCACGGGCGCTACTGCGTGGTCAGCTCGGGCTCGAGCACGAACACCTCAACTGATGCCTCGGCGAACGTACTGGTGCCGCTCAGGAATCTGCGGACCTTGCGTCCGGTGAGCCCCTCGATGACCGTTACCAGCCCGGGCTCCATCGCTCCTTGCAGCTCGTCGCGCGCGAGGCGCACCAGCTCTGCCTTGCCGGCCGCGACGAGGTTCGCCTCAGCCTTGGTCGCGCCGTGCTGAGAGAGGGAAAGGACCCGACGAAGGGGTGCAGCGGCTTCAAGCGTAGCGCCCGTGCAGATACGGGCAGGAACAGGCGCCACGCTGCCAAGCCCTAGGAGCTGGAGCACCTCAATTGGCGTCACGCTGCGCTAGGATTCGCAGCACAGCGATCACACCGCGCGGCCAATGGTTGTGGATGGGATTGCGCCTCTTAGAGTGGAGCGAGCTCGCGGTCACAAGATGGCTGTTGGCTGCGATCCGCGAGAACCCGGTGGCTCCAAAATGGGGCCAGAGAGGGTGTTCGCGCACGCGTGGATCGGATGTCTCTCTCGCTCGGAGTACCACGATCGGCGCTCATGAGCTGTGATTTCTGACCGCTTCGTGGTTCGCTGTCCCAGCTGTCGCCGCGCCGTCCCGGTGGTGTTGGCCTGGGCGAACAAGGACTACTGCCCGAGTTGCGCGCACCCGCTGCATGGCGTTGAGCGAGATGCGGTCCCGCACGCCGGGCAGGGGCGGGCCCCGCATGCGGGGGCCATGGCGAGCAGCGCTCGCTCGACTGCTCGGCAGACCGCGACCGAGTAGGCCAACGTGCCCAACGCCTGCGAGCGCGATGCCAATCCCGCCCCCGGGCTTCTTCCTGGCGCCCGTCGAGAGCGTTCCATGACGCCGGTCTCGCGTTCCCCGACGCCGGTCTCCCCCGGGCCAACGGACGCAGTGCTCATGCGGGAGGTCCAGGCCGGCAGGAGTGCTGCGCTGGGGCAACTCTACGAGCGCTTCGCGCCGCGCGCGTATCGTGCGGCATTCGTCGTCTGCCATGACCGTAGCTGCGCGGAGGAAGCAGTCCAGGATGCCTTCCTCTCGATGTGGTCCTCGCGGGCGTCATACCGGCCGGCCCGTGGACCGGTGGTCGGATGGATGATTGCGATCGTCCGCCACCGTGCGATCTATCTCGCGCGCCGCCGCTCGGTCGCCCTAGGAGTCAGCGGCGGCGCGGCAGGGCTCGAGTCCCAGCCCGCTCGGGATGACGTACCCGCCGACTTTGCCGCCCTTGCCGGAAGTGAGCAGTTGGCCTGGCTGCTCCGGCGTCTGCCGCCGACGCAGGCCGAGGTGATCCGGCTCGGCTTCTTCGAAGGCCTGACGCACGAGGAAATCGCGCGGCGCCTCGCCCTTCCGCCTGGGACTGTCAAGGGCCGGATGCGACTCGGGCTGACGAAGCTGCGCTCTGGGCTCGACGCCGCTGAGTAGGCGCGGCGCCCGCCCCTAGACCGCTGTGCCGCCGGCGACCACAGCGCCCCTAGCGGCATGCCAGGGGCAGCTCCCTGCGCACGGGTGTGGGAGTGATCCAAAAACGCCCGATCGTGCTAACCGAGGTGGGCCCCCGGTACCATCCCGGCGAGCGACCAGAAGGGACACGAGATGAGCACCACCGCACCGGCTCGCCACCGCATCGCGGAGATCGCGGGATGAGCGAGCACTACGACGTGATCGTGATCGGCAGCGGCGCAGGCGGTGGCACGCTCGTGCACCGCCTGGCGCCGTCCGGCAAGCGCATCCTGCTGCTCGAGCGCGGCGACTGGCTGCCGCGCGAGCCGCAGAACTGGCTCGCCGAGGACGTGTTCGTCGAGAACCGCTACGTCTCGCCGGATACCTGGTACGACGCCGCGGCAAGAGCTTCCAGCCGCAGGTGCACTACTTCGTCGGCGGCGCGACCAAGATGTATGGCGCAGCGCTCTATCGCCTGCGCGAAGGAGGACTTCGGCGAGATCCAGCAGCACGACGGCATCTCGCCCGCGTGGCCGATCTGCTACGCGGAAATGGAGCCCTACTACACGCAGGCCGAGGAGCTCTACCAGGTGCACGGCGAGCGCGGCGAGGACCCGACGGAACCGCGCGCCAGCGCGCCGTATCCCTTCCCGGCCGTCTCGCACGAGCCGCGCATCCAGAAGCTCTCCGATGACCTCGCGGCGCTCGGGCTGCATCCCTTTCACGCGCCCTGCGGCATCATGCTCAACGAGTCGAGCATGCCGTACAGCGCCTGCGTCCGTTGCCCGGACTGCGACGGCTTTCCCTGCCTCGTGCACGCGAAGTCGGATGCGGAGGTCATCGCGGTCGCCCCGCGCTCGAGCACTCGAACGTCACGCTGCTGAGCAATGCGGAGGCGGTGAAGCTTCACACCGACAGCTCCGGCAACGCCGTGTCCACGGTGGAGATAAAGCGCGAGGACGCCGCGAGTACGGAGCGCTATCAGCGCCGACATCGTGGTGGTCTCCTGCGGCGCGGCCAACTCGCGCCACGCTGCTGCTGCTCTCGGCCAACGACAAGCATCCCGGCGGTCTGGCCAACGGCTCTGACCAGGTCGGGCGCAACTACATCTTCCACAACAGCCAGGCCGTGCTCGCGGTCTCCGAGGAGCCCAACCCCACCGTCTTCCAGAAGACACTCGGCGTCAACGACTACTACTTCGCGGGCGAGGAGTACGACTATCCCGCTGGGCAACATCCAGATGGTCGGCAAGTCCCAGGCGCAGATGTACCGCGGCGAGAAGCCGATCGAGACCATGCTCGCGCCGACGTGGACGCTCAAGCGGATCGCGACCCACGCCGTCGACTTCTGGCTCTCGACCGAGGACCTGCCGCGAGCGGACAACCGCGTCACGGTGGACGGCGAGGGCCACCTCAAGCTCGCATACAAGCCCTGCAACGAACTCCCCAAGCAGCAGCTGCTACGAGAAGCTGAAATCGATGCTCGGGCACCTCGGCATGGAACGCGAGCATCTGATCCCGCGCCATGTCTACCTGAAGAACGACATCCCGGTGGCCGGCTGCGCGCACCAGGCGGGCACCTGTCGCTTTGGCAACGACCCCGCAACGTCGGTGCTCGACACCAACTGCCGCGCCCACGAGCTCGACAACGTCTACGTGGTCGACACGAGCTTCTTCCCGAGCATCGGCGCGGTCAACCCCGCGCTGACCGCGATGGCGAACGCCTTGCGCGTGGGAGACCATCTCCTCGAGCGCCTGGGTTCCAATGGCCGCTAACGGTCGTACCCACCGCCGTCGGGTCGTCATCGTCGGTGGCGGGTTCGGCGGGTTGGCGGCGGCGCACAAGATGCCCTGCCCGATCCGGGTTGCGCTGCGCCGGGGCTCGAACACGCGCGCGTGCTGATGGCCCAGGCGACCGACATCGACATCGAGCATCGCCAGCTTGTCCTCGATCGCGGCATCATCACGCACTACGCCATGAAGCGCGAGTACTCGAACATCCTCGTGGCGGCGTTCGCCCCGGAGCTCTGCGCCAAGGTGGCCCAGCAGCTCGCCGCGCGCGTACTGGCCGCCGTGGAGGCCGGTCGTTGACCAACGAACTCGCGCGCTGGCAGTTCGCCACCACGAGCATCTATCACTTCCTGTTCGTGCCGGTGACGATCGGGCTGGCGTTCCTCGTCGCGCTGCTGCAGACGGCGTGGTACCGCAACGACAAGCCCGAGTACAAGCGCCTCGCGCAATTCTTCGGCACGCTGCTGCTGATCAACGTCGCCGTCGGGGTGGTGACCGGGCCTCGTGCAGGAGTTCGAGTTCGGGATGAACTGGTCGGCCTACTCGCGCTTCGTGGGCGACGTGTTCGGAGCGCCGCTGGCGATGGAGGGCCTCGCCGCGTTCTTCCTGGAGTCCACCTTCCTGGGCCTGTGGCTGTTCGGCTGGGACCGTCTCCCCAAGCGTGTTCACCTTGCGTGCATCTGGCTGGTCTCGATCGGGTCGATGCTCTCGGCGCATGTTCATCCTGGCGGCGAACTCGTGGATGCAGCACCCCGTCGGCTACGCGATGAACGCCAGCGGGCTGCCCGAACTGAACAACGTCGGCGCGCTCTTCACGAACCCGACGTTCCTGTGGGGCTACGTGCACGTGATCCTCGCCTCGCTGGTGACCGGCTCGCTGGTGATGCTCGCCGTCTCGGCGTGGTACCTGCGCAAGGGGCGCGAGGTCGAGCTCTTCCGCACTCGCGCCCGGCTGTCGCGTGATCGTGCTGCTGCCCGTGATCCTGCTGCAGATGTTCGTGGGCAACAAGCTCGGGGAGATCGAGACGAAGTACCAGCCGATGAAGATCGCCGCCGCCGAGGCGCAGTGGGAAAACTGCAAGCCGTGCTCGTTCTCGGCGTTCCAGATCGGTGGCGGCAAGAACGATCACACGCCGACGCAGATCATCGAAATCCCGCACCTGCTGTCGTTCCTCGGCACCGGGCAACTTCAACGGCGCGGTCGAGGGCATGACTCAGCTGCAGAAGGAATACGAACAGCCAAATACGGCCCCGGCGAATACGTCCCGAACGTGTTCATCCAGTACTGGTCGATGCGCGTGATGGCCTACCTCGGAACGCTGATCGCGCTGCTGGCGCCTGTGGGGCGGCTGGCTGGTCCACCGGGAACGCTCGAGCGCTCGAGGTGGTTCCTGCGTGTCCGATGTGGGCCGTCGTCGACCCCGTTCGTGATGAACACCGCCGGCTGGCTGCTGACCGAGAACGGCCGCCAGCCCTGGATCGTGCAGGGGCTGATGAAGACGATCAACGCCAACTCGCCGTCGGTCGGCTCGACCGACATCTGGATCAGCCTGACCGCCTTCGTGCTCATCTACATCGTGCTCGGCGCCGCCGACCTCGTGCTGATGCTGCACTACTCGCGCAAAGGCCTCGGCGACGAGGACGATCGGCGGCGCAGGGATCTGACCGGCGGCCCCGGCGATGAGCTACTAGGAGAACCGCTGCTGCACCTGAACACGCTCTGGTTCGTCCTCATCGCGATCCTGTGGGTCGGGTTCTTCGTGCTCGAGGGCTTCGACTTCGGCGTCGGCGCGCTGCACATGGCTCGTCGGCAGACGACGAGGCCGAGCGGCGAGCTCGCGGTCAGCACGATCGGCCCGTGGTGGGACGGCAACGAGGTGTGGCTGATCGTCGCGGGCGCGGGCACCTTCGCGGCCTTCCCGGGCTGGTACGCGACGATGTTCTCCGCGCTCTACCTCGCGCTGCTGATCGTGCTCGCGGGCTGATGGCGCGCGGCGTCGGCGCTGGAGTACACGACCAAGCGCGACAGCGCGCGCTGGAGGCGCGCTGGCGGTGGGCGCTGACGATCGGCGAGCCTGCTCGTCCCGCTGCTGCTCGGCGTCGGCCTCGGCGACCTCCTGCACGGCCTGCCGATCAACTCGAGCCACGAGTTCACCGGCAACTTCTTCGACCTGCTGACGCGGCTACGGGCTCTGGACCGGCCTGACGCTGCTCGGGCTGTGCCTGCTGCACGGCGCCACGTTCCTGAAGCTGCGCACGACGGGCGATGTGCGCGAGCGTGCCCGCTCGCTGGCTCGGCCCGCTGGGCTGGGCGGCGATCGCGCTGGTGATCGGCTTCATGTCTGGACGCGGATCGTCGCTGGCGGCGCCGACGTGCCCGAGCCGGTGCAGATCCTCGCGCTGATCGCCGTGATCATCGCCGCGCTGTCTGACGGCCACCGACCACGACGGCTGGGCTTCACGGCCTCGGCGGTCGCGATCGCGGCGAGCGTCGGGTCGATCTTCATCGACCTCTATCCGAACGTGATGGTCTCGAGCACGAACGCTGCCTACAACCTGACCGTGCACAACGCCGCCTCGGGCGGCTACGCGCTGAAGGTGATGACGATCGTGGCGGCGATCTTCTTGCCCGCTCGTGCTGATCTACCAGGGCTGGTCCTTCCACGTGTTCCGCGGCCGCTTGAGCGGCTCCGCAGGCGCGCCGGGTCCCGCTACCGCGCCGCAGCCGGCGCGGGATGCCGGCGCGAGCGCCTCGACGACCTCGTAGCGCTCGGCGCCTCGCACCCATCACGCTGCGCACTAGGCGGGACCGGGCCCGGCTTCCTACGTGTCAGTAGCCGTGCTGCACGACGTTGACGAGCGGGTCATTGCGGATGTAGCGACGCACCTGTTCGCCGACGAGCGCAAACGCACGCCGATCCGCCGCGAGCGTGTCACCTGCGTAATGGGGCGTGATCAGAACGCCCGGCGCATCCCAGAGCGGGTGATCGACCGGCAGCGGCTCGGGATCGGTCACGTCGATCGCGGCTCGGAGGTGCCCGTCGCGAAGGAGCGCGAGCAGCGCCTCGGTATCGACGATCGGACCGCGCGCCGCGTTGACACCAGGAACTCGCCTCGAGAATCGCCTGCGGCAGCTCCTCGTCCGGCGGCACCACGTTCAGCGAGACGCCATCCGGCAGCTCGCCGATCGCCTCGCGACCGCTGCGTTCCGGGATCCAAACATCCACGCGCGGCGGAGTCTACGGAAGGCAAACGCCACTCCTCAGGCGCCGACTCGCGCACGAGGAAACCCTGCTCACCGAGGGCCGAGCTAGTGACCACGCCGGGGCGTCAGCGCGGCGTGTCCCCGGCGCCGCCGTTCGAAGGGCTAGGACTCTGGCAGGAGCAGGGTGCGGACCTGGGAGTGGACCAGGTCGGCAACCAGCGCGCGGTCCTCGTCGTTCGCTTCCCCTGCCAGCAGCTTCTCCGCAAGTCCCAGCTCTTCCTTGACGTGGTTGAAGTGGGACTCACGGCCAATCTGATCGGGGCTGTCCGAGGACAGGTAGCGGTTGGCGTCGTGAACCAGGGCTCGCGCCAGTTCTTGATCTGAGGGTGGCATGGTCGCGATTGTCCCACAGCCCTGCCCCAAGTGCCGCGGCGGCTTACGCTTGCCGTAGGTCTACGAAGGGCGCGGGAAGCGGAGAAGGAGCGGTAGCCAGCCAACACGTACGAAATCGCGTCCGCCAGGGCCACGCCGAGCTGCCCGACACGGAACGCGGGCAAGTGAAGCCGCGACAGGACGACCGTCCGACGCCTATTGGGATGCCGGAGGAGGGACTCGAACCCCCGACACGCGGATTATGATTCCGCTGCTCTAACCGACTGAGCTACTCCGGCGGGGGCCCGGAGTTTAGCCCCGGCGAGCCCACCCTCGATGCCCACTCTCCTTGCGGTTCCCAACGTCTCCGAGGGGTCTGAGACGGACACGATCGAGGCGATCGGGGAGGCGTTCGCCGCCGATCGCAAAGCGCGCGTGCTCGACGTGCACGCGGACGCCGATCACCAGCGGTCGGTGTTCACTCTCGCGGGTGAGCCGCGAGGGCTTGCCGATGCGCTGCTAGCGGGTGCACGTGTGGCGATCGAGCGCATCGATATCCGCGATGGGCGCGGCGCGCATCCGCACGTTGGCGCGCTCGACGTCGCGCCGATCGTCTACCTGGACGAGACCGACCGCGGGGCGGCATGCGCCGAAGCGCTTGTCGTCGCCGATCGGATCGGCGCGGAGCTCGACGTCCCGGTCTTCCTCTATGGCGCCCTTGCCAGCGGACGTAGCCGCGCGGATCTGCGGCAGGGCGGAATCGCAGGGCTCACGCGACGTATCGCGGCGGGCGAGCTCGAGCCCGATTTCGGCCCCTCCTCGCCCCATCCCACCGCGGGAGCAACGCTCGTCGCGGCGCGCGAGCCGCTCGTCGCATTCAACGTTGAGCTTGCTCCGCCGGCGACGCTCGAGGATGCCCAGGCGATCGCCGCGCTCATACGTGAGGGCGGCGCCGAGGGCATACCTGGGGTGCGGGCGATCGGAGTCGCGCTGCAGGCGCGAGACCCGGAGCGTCCCCCGGTGGCACAGGTCTCGATGAACGTCGAGCACCCAGGCTCAGCGCCGTTAGCTGAAGTCATAGCGCGCGTGCGCGCGCACGCGGACGTTGCCGCCGCGGAGCTCGTCGGGCTCGCGCCGAGAGCGGCGCTCGAGGGCTTTCCCGAGGACGTGCCGTTGCCCGGATTCGATCCGCAGCGCCATCTGATCGAGGATGTCCTCGAGCGCGCGTGACGCATTAGGCTTCTCTCGTGGCCCAAACGAAGCGCAAGCGCCAGACGAAGCACAGGGGAAACGCCGCCGGTGTCGTCACCTCGCGCGGGCGCACCGGTCGCAAGCCGACGTCCGCTGAGAAGGGCGCGAGCGGCAAGGACGCGACCGACTCGCGCCAGCGCCGGCTCGAACGACTGAATCAGCCGCCAACGTGGCGCGGCGCCTTCGTGCGGGCGTTCATCGCAGCCGTGCTCGTACTGCTCGCGAGCCTCTTCCTGCTTCCTCATCAGAGCCGCGCACAGGCGTTCATCTTCTTCCCGATCGTGATCATCTTCTACGTGCCCGTGAGCTACTACACGGACATGTGGCTCTGGCGGCGCCGACAGCGCAAGCAGGCGCAGGGATCCACGGGCGGCCGGGTGGACCCGTGAGCGAGCTCGACGTCCGGACCTTCTCGCTCGGGCCGATACAGACAAACGCCTACATCGCGCGCGCCGGCGGGCAGGCGAAGCACGGCGTGCTCATCGACCCTGGCGAAGAAGCCGAGCGGCTGCTCAGTGCGATGCGCTCGCTCGACGTCCAGCTCGACGCGATCCTCATCACCCACTGCCACTTCGATCACATCGGCGCCGTCGCGCCGATCGCGCGGGAGAGCGGCGCGCCGGTCTACTGCCCCGAGCTCGAACGCGCGATGCTCGAGGACATCATGAGCTACACGCCGCCCGGCTTCGGCTCCTTCGAGGGCTACGAGCCGGAGCACACGCTCGCCGGCGGCGAGGCGCTGGAGCTCGCCGATCTCAGCATCGAGGTCCTCGCGACTCCCGGCCACAGCCCCGGCCACCTCACCTATGCGATCTCGCCCGCGGGCACCCAGCAGGCCGCGCTCTTCTCGGGCGACGTCCTCTTCCAGGGTTCCGTGGGAAGGGTGGACTTGCCCGGCGGCGACTGGGGGTCCTCGAGAGCTCGATCGGGATGCTGCTCGAGCGCTTTCCCTCGACGACGACCTTCTACCCGGGGCACATGGGGGCGAGCACGCTCGGCGGCGAGCTCGAGACCAACCCGTTCTTGCAAGGGCTGCGCGAGCGGGCGCAGCCGGCGAGCCCGCAGCCTGAGGCCGGTGGCGCGGGCGCAAGTTGAGCGGTCCGTTAATCAAGGCTCCGCGGGGCACCTACGACGTACTGCCCGAGCAAGCCTCCGCCCGCGCGCTGCTCGAGTCGAAGGCGCGCGCGATCCTCGAGCCCGCGGGCTACGAGCGCATCGAGACGCCCGCGTTCGAGGCCACAGAGCTCTTCGCTCGCGGCGTCGGCGAGTCGACGGACATCGTGCAGAAGGAGATGTACACGTTCGAAGACGGCTCCGGACGTTCGCTCACGCTGCGCCCCGAGGGCACCGCGCCGGTCTGCCGCGCATACCTCGAGCACGGGATGCACAAGCGCGCCGCGCCGGTGAAGCTCTGGTACCTCTCGAGCTTCTTTCGCTACGAGCGCGCCCAGTCCGGCCGCTACCGCCAGTTCTGGCAGGTCGGGGCCGAGGCCCTCGGATCGGACGATCCCGCGCTCGACGCCGAGTCGATCCTGCTGCTCTCCTCGCTGCTGCACGAGCTGGGCGTGCGCGGTCTGCGGCTGCGACTCTCGAGCCTCGGCGACCCGCAGAGCAGGGGCGAGTACCGCGAACGCCTCGCCGCGTACCTGCACGAGCACGCGGCGGAGCTAGCGCCAGAGGTCCGTGAGCGCATCGACGCCAACCCCCTGCGCGCCTTTGACTCCAAGCACGAGGGCACGCAGCGCGTGATGGAGGGTGCGCCGCGGCTCCTCGATCACCTCAGCGCAGAGGACGCCGAGCACTTCGCCGCCGTGCGCGAGCTGCTCGACGTCGCGGAGGTCACCTATGAGCTCGACCCGACGCTCGTGCGTGGGCTCGACTACTACACGCGAACCGTCTTCGAGCTGACCTCCGATGCGCTCGGAGCGCAGAGCGGAGTCGGCGGCGGTGGTCGCTACGACGGCCTCGTGGAGATGCTCGGCGGGCCTCCGACCCCCGGCATCGGCTGGGCGGCGGGAATCGAGCGCGTGCTGCTCGCGGCGAGCGAGGAGACGCACGCGGGAGCGCAGGCCGAGCTCGACCTCTTCGTCGCATTCGGCGACGCCGCTCAGCGGCGGCAAGCATTCGAGGTGCTCCGCGAGGCCCGTTCGGCGGGGCTTGCCGCGCAGATGGAGCTCGCGGGCCGCCCGCTGCGGCGCCAGCTCGCCCAAGCCGATCGAGCGGGTGCGCGCTACGTCGCGATCGTCGACGGCACGGAGACCGCGCTGAAGGACATGGGAAGCGGGCAGCAGGAGACGATCGACGACCGCCGCGGTCGTGCACGCGGTGCTGCGGCGGATCCGGGAGCTCGCGTGAAGCCGCCGCGCGCGAACGGATACCGCGACACCTGGTGCGGCCAGCTGGGGGCCGAGGACGAGGGCCGCACGGTGCGCGTCTCCGGCTGGGTTCACCGTCGCCGCGACCATGGCGGCGTCGTCTTCATCGACCTGCGCGATCGCTCGGGAATCCTCCAGCTCGTCTTTCACCCGGAGCACGCGCAGGCGCACGAGGTCGCGCATGCCTTGCGCCCGGAGTTCGTGCTGAGCGCTTGCGGCGCGGTTGTGCGCCGCACCCCGGAGAACGTCAACCCTGCGCTGGCGACCGGAGAGATCGAGCTCGACGTCGACGACGTGCAGGTGCTCGCGGAGGCCGAGACGCCGCCCTTCTCGATCGAGGAGGAGACACCCGTCGACGAGCTCATCAGGCTCCGCTACCGACCGCTAGACCTCCGTCGCGGCGCGATGACGCACG
Source organism: uncultured bacterium (assembly GCA_963738355.1). Lineage (GTDB taxonomy): Bacteria > Actinomycetota > Thermoleophilia > Solirubrobacterales > Solirubrobacteraceae > Palsa-744. The sequence goes on along the minus strand of CAVTWF010000006.1, from coordinate 377,590 downwards.
CGCTCACGCTGCGCCACGAGCTCGTTGCGCTGATGCGCCGTGTGCTCGACGAGCGCGACTTCCTCGAGATCGAAACGCCGATCCTCACGCGCTCGACGCCCGAGGGTGCGCGCGACTTCCTCGTGCCGAGCCGTCTCTCGCGTGGCTCGTGGTACGCGCTCCCGCAGTCGCCGCAGCTCTTCAAGCAGCTGCTCATGGTGGGCGGCTTCGAACGTTACTTCCAGATCGCACGCTGCTTTCGCGACGAGGATTTGCGCGCGGATCGCCAGCCCGAGTTCACCCAGCTCGACCTCGAGATGTCCTTCGTCGTCGAGGACGATGTGCTCGGGGCGATGGAGGACGTCATGGCTCCCGTTTTCGCGCATGGCGGCGTCGCGTTGCCACCTCCTCCATGGCCGCGGCTATCTCATGCCGAGGCGATGCTCCGATTCGGCAGCGACAAGCCCGACACGCGCTTCGGGCTCGAGATCCACGACGTCTCGGAGCTCGTTCGCGGCTCCGAGTTCAAGGTCTTCCAGTCGGTGCTCGACTCCGGTGGCGTCGTGCGCGCGTTCAATGGAGGGGCGCGCGAGCTCTCGCGAGCGGAGCTCGACGGGCTCAACGACGTCGTCCGCCAGCACGGCGCGACCGCGGCGGCGCCGATCTACGTCGACAGCGACGGCGACTCGTGGCGCGGCAATCTCGCGAAGTTCTTCTCATCCGCGCAGATCGCGGCCGTCAACGCCGAGCTCGCTGCGGTGGGGGGAGACCTGCTGCTCTTCGTCGCCGACACTCCGCATGCGGCGGCGGGCGCGCTCGGGGCGCTGCGGCTCGAGCTCGCGCGACGCTTCGAGCTCGTGCCAGAGGACGCTCACGCGGTCCTTTGGGTCGTGGACTTCCCGATGTTCGAGTGGAACGCGGAGGAGGGCCGCTGGGAAAGCACCCACCATCCGTTCACGGCGCCCGCGATGGCCGACCGCGAAGCCGCGCTCTCGCTCGAGGACCCAGCACTCGTGCGCTCGCGCGCCTACGACCTCGTGCTCGACGGAACCGAGCTCGGGAGCGGCTCGATTCGTAACCACGAGGAGGGCGTCCAGCGCGAGGTCTTCAACGTGCTCGGCATCGATGCGGCCGAAGCGCAGGCGCGCTTCGGCTTTCTGCTCGAGGCGCTGCGCTACGGAGCGCCCCCGCACGGAGGATTTGCGCTCGGCATCGACCGCGCGGTCGCGATCTGCGCCGGCCGCGACTCGATTCGCGACGTGATCGCGTTCCCCAAGACCGCGTCCGGGCTCGATCCCCTCACCGGCGCTCCCGCTCCCGTGGACCCCGCGCAGCTGCGCGAGCTCGGCATCCGCCAGGCGGCACGCTGAGCGTCCATCGCCGGCTACAGCCCTCAACTCCCGTAAGACTTTTGCCGAAGCTAGTTGGCGATGTCGAGCTTGTCCCTCTCGCGGATTCCTCGCCCGTATCAATTCGCCCTGCTGGCAGTGCTTATCGTGGCGGTCCTGTGGTTCGCGGTCCTGCACAAGATGGTGAGCTCGAGCTCCTCGGAATCCACCACTTCGAGCGCTCCGCCTCCAACAAGCGTCCATAGCCCTCACCGCGCCATCGCACCCGCGGTCACCCATCGTCCGGGCGTCACGGTGAAGGCCGGCGCCCACGGCGTAGTCGGCGCGAGCTCGGCTCACCACGTCACGGTCATCACCCCTCACCACGTCACGGCCATCACCCATCACGCGGCGAGCGCCACGACGAAGCCGCAGACGGCAACCCACGCGGCCACGACCGCCGGCACGGCCTCAAAGCCCGCAACGCCTGCGACTGGCGCGGGCAACAAGCCGACGGTCGTAAAGGAAATCGAATCCGAGCTGAAGCAAAACAAGATCGTCCTCGCGCTCTTCTGGAACCCGAAGGCGAGCCTCGACCAGTTCGTGCAGCGTCAGCTCAAGATCGTCGGACAGCTCTCCAGCGGCGTTGTCGCTACCCACTATGCGCAAGCGAGCCAGGTTGCGGAATTCGGCAGCTACACGCAGAAGGTGCTGATCAACGAAACCCCCACGATCCTGATGATCCAGCGCGGCGGCCACAGCTCCACGCTCGTGGGCTACAACGACGTGAAGTCGATCAGGCAGGCGATTGTCGAAGCTGGTCACCCCTTCGCCGCGGTCCTGCGCGAAGAAGCGGCGCTGATCGCGACGCTTCGCGAGCTGCCGACACCCGCTCGCACAAGATCGCGGCGCTGGTCGGCGACATCAAGCAGCTGAGCAGCATCTCCGGTGGCGGCTTTGAAGTCGTCGCCGACCTCTGCCCGAACGTCTAAAGCTCACCGCACGCGCTTACACTCAGCGCGTGACGCCGCTCGAAGTGCTCGCCGACCACTTGGAGCGACCGCGTGGGCGCGGGCACATCCCAGCGGACGCGTTCACCGGCGCGGCGGGCGGAGCCGCATGCGGCGACCTCGTGCGCGTCTCGATCGGAGTCGATGCTGGCGATCCGCAGGGACGGATCATCGACGCCGGATTCGACGCATCCGGGTGTGGCGCCACGGTGGCGGCGGGGAGCGCAGCTGTCGGCTTGGTCCACGGCGCGCCGCTGCTCGCGGCCGCTCGTGTCGGTGCGGGAGAGATAGCGGGCGCGCTGGGCGGCCTCAGCGCCGCAAAGCGCCACGCGGCCGAGCTTGCCGCGGACGCGCTGCATCGTGCGCTCGGAGCAGCGGCCCGCGAGCGCGCGCAGCTCGCGCCCCAGGACGGGCTCACCCTCGTCGCGATGAGCGGTGGTGTCGACAGCGCGGTTGCCGCGCTGATGCTGGCGAGCGAGGGCCAGGTCGTGGGCGTGACGCTCGAGCTCTGGTCCGACGCCGAGAACGACGCGGAGCGCAGCTGCTGCTCAGCGCAGGCGGCGCGCGCGGCGCGCGCGCTCGCTCACGGCCTCGACATGCCGCATTTCTCGATCGACCTCCGCGCCGAGTTCCGCGCGGGTGTGGTCGAGCCCTGGCTCGCCGATCACGCGAGCGGCCTCACCCCATACGCGTGCCTGCGCTGCAACGGCAGCGTGCGCCTCGACGCGATGCTCGAGCTCGCCGACCGGCTGGGGGCCGCCGCGCTCGCCACCGGCCACTACGCGCGCATTTACCGCGAGGCGGAGACCGCGCAGACCTTCGTGCAGGTCTCCGCCGACGCCGCGAAGGATCAGAGCTACGCGCTTGCGGCGCTCTCGCCGGGGACGCTCGCGCGGCTGCGATTCCCGCTCGGGGAGCTCAACAAGCAGGAGGTGCGCCGGATCGCGGCGCGTGCGGGGCTCGCGGTCGCACGCAAGCCCGACTCGCAGGATCTCTGCTTTCTCGCCGGCACAGACCGCACGCGCTTTCTCGCGCGCCACGGCGGACTCCAGCCGAGCGCGGGCCCGATCGTCGACGCACGGGGGCGAAAGCTCGGTGAGCACCAGGGAATCCAGCGGTTCACGGTCGGCCAGCGCCGAGGGCTTGGAATCGGCGGCGGCCCGCCGCGCTTCGTGCTCGCGACCGATGCCCCCACGAACACCCTCACCGTCGGCCCGCGGGAGTCCCTGCTCACGGACGCTCTCGAGCTGGAGGATGTGACGCTGCGAAACGACGCGCGCGCTGTTGACGCCGTCAAGATCCGCGCCCGCGGCGCGCGCCGGAGCTGCAGGCTCTCGGCGACCGGCGCAGGCGGCGGCGCGAGCGGCGGATTCCCTCCCCCGCAGGATGACCGTCGAGCTCGCCGAGCCGCTCGAGCGGACTGCGCCCGGCCAGATCGCGTGTCTCTATCGCGGCGACGTCGTCGTCGGTTACGGGACGGTGGCGCGTGCGGACCCGCGCACCCCTGGCACCTAAGATCAGCGGTCGTGACATCAGACGAGATCCGTGAGCAGTTCCTGAGCTTCTTCGAGGAGCGCGGCCACCTGCGCATCCCGTCCGCATCGCTCGTGCCCTCCTCGCACGACCCCTCCGCGCTGTTCACGCTCGCCGGGATGCATCCGCTGAAGCCCTACTTCCTCGGTGAAGAGCAGCCGCCCTCGCCGCGCCTCACCGACTGCCAGAAGTGCTTTCGCACGGTCGACATCGATCGCGTCGGGCACACCAACCGCCACCTCACGTTCTTCGAGATGCTCGGCAACTTCTCGATCGGCGACTACTTCAAGGAGCAAGCGATCAGGTACGCGTGGGAACTCTCGCGCGACGTGCTCGGGTTCCCTCGCCGAGCAGATCTGGGTGACGGTCTTCGAAGGCGACGCGGAGCTCGGACTGGGGCCCGACGAGGAGGCGATCGAGCACTGGATCGCCGTGGGAGTCCCGCGCGAGCGAATCGTGCTCTGCCCGCGTTCGGAGAACTTCTGGCAGGTCGGTCCCACGGGACCCTGCGGTCCCTCTTCCGAGCTCTATCTCGACCGCGGACTCGAGCACGGCCTCCCCGAGGACCTTCCGGGCGAGGAGAACGAGCGCTTCCTCGAGTACTGGAACCTCGTCTTCATGCAGTACAACCAGCAACCGCCGAACCATCTCGAGGAGCTGCCCGCGCGCAACATCGACACCGGCCTCGGCCTGAATCGGCTCGCCGCGATCATTCAGGAGAAGCGCTCGGTGTTCGAAACCGACCAGTTCTGGCCGCTCATCGAGCTGGGCCAGGAGCTATCCGGCGCCCGTTACGGCGAGGACGTCGCGCGTGACCGCGCGCTGCGAATCCTCGCCGACCATTCGCGTGCGATGACGTTCCTCGTCGCCGACGGCGTCGCGCCCTCCAACGAAGACCGCGGCTACGTCCTGCGACGGGTCATGCGCCGCGCGATCCACCAGGGACGGGTGCTCGAGATGGCGCCGGGCTTCCTCCTGCGCTACGCCGAGCGCGTGCGCGAGCTCATGGGCGGTGCCTACCCCGAACTCGTCAGCCAGCGCGAGGCGATCGAGATGTGGCTCGCCTCCGAGGAGGAGAGCTTCTCGCACACACTCGAGCAGGGCCTCGAGACGCTCCGCTTCTACATCGACCAGGCGCATGAGCTGGACAGCAAGACGATCCGCGCAGAGGATGCGTTTCGCCTGCATGACACGTCGGGATTCCCGATCGACCTGACGCGCGAACTGGTCGAGGAAGACGGGCTGACCGTCGACGAGGAAGGCTTCCAGCTGCTCATGGAGGAGCAGCGCACACGCGCGCGTGCGGCGCAGGCGGGGGCCTCGGAGGCCGGCGCCGAGGACGGTCGCGAGCACGCGCTCGAGCTGCTCGCGCAAGCCGGTGAGGCGACGCACTTCACCGGCTACGAGACCGAGCGCCAGGCGACCACCGTGGAGGCCGTCGCGCCGATCGCGGGTAACGGAGACGGCGAACGGCTGTTGGTGAAGCTCGCCGACTCGCCGTTCTACGCCGTCGGCGGCGGCCAGGTCTCCGACTCGGGGCTAATCGAATGCGAGCACGGCGACTGCGAGGCGCGGGTCGCGAACGTCGTGCGGATCGGCGACGACCAAGCGCTCGAAGTCGTGCTCGAGCGCGGTGAGCTCACGCCCCATCAGCGCGTGCTCGCGCGCGTCGATCACGAGGCGAGGCACGCCACCGAGGCAAACCACACCGCCACCCACTTGCTGCACGCCGCGCTGCGCGCGCGGCTCGGCCCGCACGTCCGCCAAGCAGGCTCCTACGTCGGCCCCGACAAGCTTCGCTTCGACTTCACCCACACGCACGCGCTCTCGCCCGAGGACCGGCGCGAGGTCGCCGACCAGGTCAATGCCTGGATCGCCGCGAACGACCCCGTTCATCCGATCGTCACGACCCGCGAGGAGGCCGAGCGCCTCGGCGCGATGGCCCTCTTCGGCGAAAAGTACGGCGACGTCGTGCGAATGGTCGAGATCGGCGAGGGCGACTACTCGCGCGAGCTCTGCGGCGGCACGCACGTGCGCACGACCGGCGAGATCGGCGTCTTCCACATCCTCTCCGAGAGCTCCTCCGCTGCGAACGTGAGGCGCATCGAGGCGCTCACGGGCCCGGCTGCGGTCGCGCTGCTGCGCGCCCACGAGGATGCGCTCGAGGAGGCGGCGGCGGAGCTTCGCGTGCGCCCCGAGGAGGTGCCCGAGGCTGTGCGCAAGGCGGAGGGCGAGCGGCGCAGCCTGCAGAAGGCCGCCCGCGCGCAGGAGCGCGGGTCGGGCGACGCGGTGGACCTCGCGGCCCTCGCGGAGCGCGCAATCGAGCTCGACGGCGCTAGCCCGGCGCGCGTGCTCGTAAGCGGTGTGGAGGTTCCCGATGCGAAGGCCCTGCTCGGCGTGGCGGACCGGCTGAAGGGGAAGCTGCCGGGTGCCGCGATCGTGCTCGGCGCCACCGCCGGGGATCGCGTGCAACTCGTCGCCAGCGTCGCACCGGAGCTTGTCGAGCGTGGCGTCAAAGCCGGCGAGATCGTGAAGGCCGCGGCGGCGGTCGTCGGAGGTGGGGGAGGGGGACGCGACACGCTCGCCCAGGCCGGGGGGCGCGACCCCGAGCGCCTCGCGGAGGCGCTCGAGACCGCGCGGCAGGCGATCGAGGCGGCGCTCGCCGGTTGATGCGCGTGCTCGCGCTCGACTACGGCAGCGCGCGATGCGGATGTGCCCTCAGCGACCCGAGCGGCACGATCGCAACCCCACTCGAGACGGTGCTGCGCCCTGCGACGCGCGCCGGGCTCTCGGCGCTCGCCGAGCTCGTCAGCGAACGCTGCGCCGAGTGCGTCGTGGTGGGCCTTCCGCTGTCGTTGCGCGGCGATGACACAGCGCAGACCCGCGAGACGCGTGAGTTCGCGCGCAAGCTCCAGCGCGTCGCTCGGCGAGGGGGTGCCTGTGGAGCTCTACGACGAGCGCTTCACGACACGGATCGCGCAGGCCGACGAGGGGCGCGCGGCGGAGGATTCGCGCGCGGCGGCGCATCTGCTCGAGAGCTGGCTACGGGCCCGGGAGCGCTGATGCGCGCGACCAGCGAGCAACGGCGGGTCTCCCGTGGCCCTCCGCCACGCAGGCCAGCGCCGAGGCGGACGCTTCACCCGGGCGTCATCGCCGCCGGCGCGGCAGGGCTCGCGATCGCGATCGTCATCGCGGCGCTTGCGCTCGGCGGAGGCAAGCACAGCTCATCGCCGCCCGCGGCGCCCGCGGCGATCGTCAAGGTGCTCATCCCCGAGGGCGAGACCCGCCCGCAGATTGCGGCGATCGCGAAGGCACATGGGCTCACGGGCAGCTACCTCGTCGCGTCCTCGCATTCCGAAGCGTTCGACCCCGTGCAGTACGGGGCGCCTCGGTCGATCCCGAACCTCGAAGGCTTCCTCTTCCCCGCGACCTACGAAATCTATGCCGGTGACGCCTCGAGCGTGCTCGTACAGAAGCAGCTCGAAGCCTTCGAGGAACGCCTCAGCGCACAGTACGCGGCGGATGCGCATGCGCTGAACGAGACGCCCTACCAGCTGCTCATCGTCGCCTCGATGATCGAGCGCGAGGCGGAGGTCCCGCACGACAGGCCGCTGATCGCCGCGGTCATCTACAACCGCCTGCGCGCGGGCATGCCGCTCGGGATCGACGCGACGATCCGCTACGCGCTGCACGACTACACGCAGCCGCTGACCGAAGCGCAGCTGCGTGATCCCTCCGCGTACAACACGCGACTGCACAAGGGGCTCCCGCCGACGCCGATCTCGAACCCCGGCCTTGCTTCGATCGAAGCCGCCGCGCATCCCGCGCAGGTCGACTACCTCTACTACGTCGCCGCGCCCGACGGCTGCGGCGAGCACGTCTTCACGAGCAGCTACTCGCAGTTCCTCGCGGACTCCGCCGAATACCAGCGCGCCCTCGCCGCCAACGGCGGCCACGTGCCCACCTGTCACAAGCGGTGAAGCGGCTCGGCGTCCTCGGCTGGCCGGTCGCGCACAGTCGCTCGCCCGCGATGCACGAGGCGGCGTTCGCCGCCCTCGGGATGGAGGGCTGGCGCTACCAGCACCTCCCCGTGCCGCCGGAGCTCTTCGCGGAGACGCTGAGAGGGCTCCCCGGCGCCGGCTTCGTGGGAGCGAACGTCACGATCCCCCACAAACGGGCGGCGCTCGCGCTCGCGGACTCGGCGAGTGGCGCCGCGCGCGAGATCGGCGCGGCGAACACGCTCGTGTTCGGCGAGGACGGGGCGATCGAGGCGCACAACACCGACGCAGGAGGTCTCCTCGCGGCGCTCGAACAGTCGCTTAGCGAGGACGGCGCGGGCCCGGCGAGCGTGCGTGACTCGAGCGTGCTCGTGCTCGGCGCCGGAGGCAGCGCGCGCGCGGTGGTGTGGGGGCTTCGCACCGCCGGAGCGCGCGAGGTGATGGTCTGGAATCGCACCGCGGAGCGGGCGCAGGAGCTCGCCCAGGAGCTCGGCGGACGCGCCGTCAGCGCCCCTGAGCCCGCCGACGTGCTGATCAACTGCACCTCCGTCGGCCTCGGACAGACGGCCAACATGAGCCCCAAAACACCGGATTCGCGTCTAGAACAATCGGCCAGGGAGGCTGCGGTACTCAACCAACTCGCGCTGAGGTTCGATCAGCTTCGTGAGTACTCACATGTGGTCGACCTGGTGTACCTCACAGGGGGAACTCCTCTGCTCAACGCCGCACGCCGTCTCGGCGTACGGACAGTCGACGGTGTCGAGGTTCTCGTCCAACAAGGAGCGCTCAGCTTCGAGCTCTGGACGGGTGTCGAGCCGCCGCTTCGGACGATGCGCGAAGGAGCACTGGGCCGGTAGCGAGAGACGGGCGCAGGGGGGCCGGTGAGCCCACGCGTTCCCAAGGCAGCCCGGCTGCGGCCCGTTGATCCCGACGACGAGCCGGAGGTCGTACGCGCACCACCCGAACCTTCGGGCGATGACGCCGCCGACGGCGAGCAGCGTCGAGGCGGACGCGCGGCTCGCGCGCCCGCCGAAGGCGGCGCCGTCAGGGCCCCGCCGGATCGCGGCACGAAGCGTGCAGGCGGCGGCCGGCAGCCGGGCCGAGGCGCGGCTGCGCCGCCTCGTAAGAACGCAGCGCCGGACCACGAACCCGTCGTCGAGATCAACGCGCCGGGCGAAGTGGTCCTGCCCGCAGAAGACGATGCCCCGCCGCGCCGCCCGACGGCGCCGCGCGTCGTGGTGGACTCAGGCGATGCGGCCGCGGTAGCCCCGCCCGACGACGAGCGCGCGCCCGCGATCGAAGCAGCCGCGCCCTCGGCGCCCGGGAGCGAACCGAGCGTGGTCGTCGACGTCGCAGAGGCGGCGCCTGCGGAAGCGGAGAGCGACGCCGCACCGGTGGTGGACATCCTCGCCGGCGAGCACGCGCCCGCCTCCGCGCCCTCGGAGCCCGACGTCTCGATCGAGATCGACCCGCCCGCGGCGGAGGAGGAGGAAGAAGAGACCGTCGCGGCCGAACCCCAGCGCAAGCCGAAGGAGCCCGAGCGGGTTCAAGCTGTAGAAGGCGAGACCGCCGAGTTTCCCGAGAGCGCACGCGTCTGGGCGGGCGTGACGCCGCCCACGAGACGCGGCTCGTCCTCGCGGTTCCTCACGGATGTGATCGTCGAGATGGATCTTGTCGCGAAGGACGCGATGGATGAGGCGATCGAGAAGGCGCGTGCACAGGGCTCGACCCCCGAGCGCTTCCTCGTCGACTCCGGCACGCTGGGCGCGGACGGCCTCGCGCGTGCTCTCGCCGAGCGCTACGGGCTCGACCACATCGACATCAGCGTCTTCCCGATCGACCCCGCCGCGGTCAGCCTCATCAACACCGGGGCCGCCAAGCGCTACCAGGCAGTGCCCGTCGCGTACGTCGACAAGCGCACGCTGCTCGTCGCGATGGCGGACCCCTCCAACGTGCTCGCGGTCGACGACATCGCGATCATGACCGGCTGCGAGGTGCGCGTCGCAGTCGCCTCGCCGCAGGACATCGGCGACCTCATCTCGCGCATGGATCGGCTCGGAGACGTCGTCGCCGAACCGGAGGCGGGCTTCGCCGAGGAGGAGGACGAGGGTGCCGAGGCCGGCGAGATCGTCAACATCCGCGAGACCGCGGAGGACGCGCCGGTTGTCAAGCTCGTCAACCAGATCGTGGCGCAGGCCGTCGAACAGGGTGCCTCCGACGTCCACTTTGCGCCAACCGAAAAGGACCTCCGCGTGCGCTTCCGCGTGGACGGCGTGCTACGGGACGTCACGACCGTGCCGCGGCGCATGGTGGGCGGCGTGATCTCGCGCGTGAAGATCATGGCGGAACTCGACATCTCCGAGAAGCGCCTTCCCCAGGACGGACGCGTTGGCCTCGCCGTCGACGGGCGCCACGTCGACCTTCGTGTCGTGACGCTCCCGAGCGCGAAGGGCGAGTCGGTCACGATGCGCATCCTCGACAAGGAATCGGTCGTGATGGACTTCGACAAGCTCGGTATGGGCGAAGACGACCGCACCCGCTTCGAAAAGGCCTTCCACGAGGCCCACGGCGCCGTGCTCGTGACCGGCCCCACGGGCTCCGGTAAGACCACGTCGCTGTACGCGGCGCTCACGACGCTCAACAGCGTCGAGCGCAACATCATCACGGTCGAGGACCCAGTCGAGTACCAGATGGAGGGACTAACGCAGGTCCAGGTCCAGCCCAAGGTCGGCCTCACGTTCGCCGTCGGGCTGCGCACGATGGTGCGCGCGGACCCCGACGTGATCATGGTCGGGGAGATCCGCGACCGCGAAACGGCGCAGATCGCGGTGGAGTCCGCGCTCACCGGCCACCTCGTGCTCTCCACGCTTCACACGAACGACGCGCCCTCGGCGATCCACCGCCTGATCGAGATGGACATCGAGCCGTTCCTCGTGGCTTCCGCGGTGACGTGCGTGCTTGGGCAGCGGCTCGCGCGCACGCTCTGCCAGCACTGCAAGAAGCGCGCGATCATCCCCGCCGATGCGCTCCGCGCCTCCGGCTACAACGCGCAGGTCGACATGGAGGCCTACGAGCCCGTGGGCTGCCCCCGTTGCGCCGGCACGGGCTACCGCGGGCGGATCGCGATCTACGAGGTCATGGACGTCAGCAACGAGATCCGTGACCTCGCGCTCGAGCGCCGGCCCGCGTCGGAGATGCAGGAGGTCGCCATCCGCCAGGGGATGCGCCGGATGCGCGACGACGGCTTCGAAAAGGTCCGCGAAGGGCGCACGTCGATCGCCGAGATCATGCGCGTAATCGGCACGAACTAGCGCCCCGCGCCAGGGCCTTCTGGCCGGCGCAGGATGCAAGCGGCCCTGCCGTATCCCGCCGCGGCATCGAATCTTCGTCCATCCCCGCTCCATGACGGACACCCCGAGGCTCCGACGGCCGATGCGCGCCTCAGATGGACATTGATTTCGCAGAGCTTCTGAAGGAAGTCGTTACGCGAAACGCGTCGGATCTGCATCTGAGCGTGGGCGCGCACCCGATCCTCCGCATCCGCGGGCGCTTGATGTCGCTGAACGAATACCCCGTCCTCGGCGGCCAGGACACGCGCGAGATCATCTACTCGATCCTCTCCAACGACAAGCGCCAGCGGCTTGAGACCGACTGGCAGATCGACTTCGCGTATTCCGTCCCGGGCCACGGACGCTTCCGTGTCAACGCGTACTACCAGCGCGGCTCCATCGGCGCGGCGTTCCGTCTCATCCCCTTCGGCCTGACGTCGATCGACGACCTCGGCCTGCCGCAGATCGTGCACGACTTCACCAAGCGCCCGCGCGGCTTCGTGCTCGTGACGGGACCGACGGGCTCCGGCAAGTCGACCTCGCTCGCCGCGATGATCGACTCGATCAACGAAACGCGCGAAGAGCACATCATGACGATCGAGGACCCGATCGAGTTCCTGCACGGACACAAGCGCTGCATGGTCAACCAGCGCGAGCTCGGATCGGACGCGCAGAGCTTCGGCGACGCCCTGAAGGCGGCCCTTCGCCAGGACCCCGACGTCATCCTCGTCGGCGAGATGCGCGACCTCGAGACGATCCAGACGGCGCTGACCGCTGCCGAGACCGGGCACCTCGTGTTCGCGACCCTCCACACGCAGGACACCGCGCAGACGGTCGACCGTGTGATCGACGTCTTCCCGCCCCACCAGCAGGGGCAGGTTCGCGTCCAGCTCTCGGTCGCGCTTCAGGGCATCATGACGCAGCAGCTGCTTCCCAACGCGGACGGTTCCGGCCGCGTCGTGGCGTGCGAGGTGCTCGTGCCCACGCCCGCCGTGCGCAACCTCATCCGCGAGGGCAAGACGCACCAGATCTACTCCGTCCTGCAGACGAGCTCGGGTCAGGGCATGCAGACGATGGATGCAGCGCTCCTGAACCTCGTGCGCGACGGCAAGATCTCTCGTGCCACCGCGGAAGCGCGCTCCTCCACACCTGAGGAGCTCAAGCGCCTCTTCGAGGGCGCCGAGCTGCGGCCGGCCGCGTAGGTGCGCGCATGAGCACGTACGTCTTCAAGGTCGCGGACCTCGCGGGCGTCAAGTCGAGTGGCGAGGTCGAGGCGGAGTCCAAGCAGGCGCTCGCGAATCAGCTCAAGGCGCGCGGCCTGATCGTCCTCGACATCGCGGACAAGCGCTCTTCGCAGGAGCTCAACCTCTCCTTCATGCAGCGCGCGAAGGCGAACGACCTCGCGGCGTTCGCGCGGCAGCTCGCGACGCTCATCACCTCGGGCGTGAGCATCCTGCGCTCCCTCTACGTGCTCGAGGACCAGACCGAGAACAAATTCCTCAAGGAGACGATCGTCGCCGTTCGCAAGGAAGTCGAGGGTGGCGTGTCGCTCGCCGACGCGATGGAGCGGCATCCGAAGGTCTTTACCCCACTGTTTGTCGCGATGGTGCGCGCCGGTGAGGCGGGCGGTGTGCTCGAGAGCGCGCTGCAGCGCGTCGCGGACCAGGTGGAGAAGGACGCCTCGCTCAAGCGCCAGGTGCGCTCCGCGATGGTCTACCCGATCATGGTCTTCACGGTCGCGGTCGGCGTGATGCTCGGCCTCGTCGCGTTCCTCGTACCGATCTTCGAAGGGATCCTCAAGGAATTCGGCGCGAAGCTGCCGCTCCCGACCCAGATCTCTGTCGACCTCTCGCACGCGGTCACGCGCAACTGGTTCGGGATCGTGCCGGGCATCGTCGCGATCCTCATCCTCGCTGTCACCTTCGTCGTGGGCTTCACGCGCTGGAAGCGCACAGCCCTCGGCCGCAGGCAGTGGGACCGCATCAAGCTCCGCATCCCGATGAAGATCGGGACGATCGTTCAGGAGGTCGCGGTCGCGCGCTGGTCGCGGACGCTCGCGTCGCTCACCGCGGCCGGCGTGCCGCTGATGCTGGGGATCGAGATCACGGGCAAGACGGGCGGCAACGTCGCCGTCGAAGACGCGATGGACGAAGTGATCGCATCGGTCAAGCGCGGCGGCACGCTCGCGGCGCCGCTCGCGAAGGCACCAATCTTCCCCGCGATGGTGACCCACATGGTCGGCGTCGGGGAGGAGACGGGCGCGCTCGATCAGATGCTCGACAAGGTCGCGGAGTTCTACGAGGACCGCGTGGCGGCGTCGATCAAGGCGCTGACGTCGATCCTCGAGCCGATCATGATCATCGTGATCGGCAGCATGGTCGGGTTCATCGTGATCTCGATGTATCTGCCGCTATTCAGCGTGTACGAACACGTCCAGTAGCTAAGCCATCACGCGGCGCTGCCCGCGAGGTGGGCCCGAGACGCTCGACAGCGGCACGTCCTCCATCTGCGCGCCCGGCAGCCGCAGCGCAAAGCGCGCCCCGCCGGCATCCTCGTCGCTGGGGTCGGGCAGCAGCTCGAGCGTCCCGCCCATGCGCTTCGCGAGCTCGCGTCCGATCGCGAGGCCCAGCCCGAAGCCGCCTTCGCCCACCGCGTCAGACCCGCGCCGAAAGCGCTCGAAGATGACCTCGCGCTCGTCGGCGGGCACGCCAGGGCCGCGGTCGCGGACGACGATCTCGGCGAACGCGGGCGCCTCGCCGTTGCGAGCCGCCTTCGCGCTCCGATCGCTCCCGCGCCCCGAGACCTCGATGTCGATCGCAGAGCCCTTTGGCGCGGCGCGCATCGCGTTGTCGAGCAGGATCCGCACGATTCGCGCGACCGCCCCGGGGTCCGCGGTGACCCAGGCGGGCACCGCGTGTGCGTGCACCGCGAGGCGCACGCCCTCTTGTCCGGCGCGCACCTCGAGTTCGGCGGCGACGGCGCGGGCGAGCTCCGCGAGCTCGACGGGCTCCGAGCGCATCGTCACTTCCGCGTCGAGCCGGCTCAGGTCGAGGAGGTCCGACGCGAGGCTCGAGAGGCGACGCGACTGCTCGCGCGCGCGCGCCGTGCGGGCGCGCGCGTCGTCGAGGTCGAGATGCTCGGCGTCGAGGTCGTCGGTGATGAGCTCGAGCGTCCCGTCGAGGGACGCGAGCGGCGTGCGGAGCTCGTGCGAGGCCGTTGCGACGAACGCCCGCAGCGCGGCCTCCTGCTGGCGCAGGCGCGCCTGCATGCTCGTCAGCGTCCGTGCGAGCTCGCCGATCTCGTCGTTGCCCGGCGGCACGTTTATAGGCGTCGCGAGCCCGTGGCGCTCGAGCTCGCGGGTCGCGTCGCGCAGCTGGCGCAGCCGTCGCAGTAGCGTCGTCGTGAGCGCGATGCCCAGCAGCAGCGCGATGCCAAAGCCCGCGATCGCCGCCTCGACGAACGCTTCCTGCACGACCCCGTTGGCGGAGGCGACGTAGTCGAGCCGCTTGATCACGAGCAGCACGAAGCGCCGGCCGTCGATGCGGATCGGTTCGGCGAGCAGGAAGAGGTTGCCCGCGAGCCGGTGCACGCCCCGGCTCTCCGCGAGCGCCTCGCGCGCCTGCCCGTAGTAGGTCGGGATGTTGAGGTCGCCCGGAGCTCCGCGCCCGATCGCCTCGAGGCCCTGCGTGAGGACGATCACCTGCGCTCCGGTGCGGTGGCGCAAGAGGCCGACGAGCAGCCGCAGTTCGTCGACTTCCGGCTCCTTCGTCCGGGGGTTCAGCTTGATGTCGCCGAAGTCGCCCCTGCTCGAGTGAACGGCGGTGTAGAGGGCGGTCTCGCTTTCCACGCGCAGCTTGTTCTCGAGCGGCGAGAGCAGTGCGAGCGCCGCGACGGCGAGGGTTACGGCGCTCGTCAGCAGCAGCGCCGCGAACAGGCGCAGCCGCAGCCCCTGGCCGAGGATCCTCCTGCGCACCGTCCCTATCCGTTCTCCTCGGCGGGAGGGCTGTAGAAGCGGTAGCCCGCGCCACGCACGGTGACGATCAGCTTCGGGTCCTCGGGCTTCTCCTCGAGCTTCTCGCGCAAATGCCTGATGTGCACGTCGATCGCCCGCGGGTCGCGGTAGGCGGAGTCGCCCCAGATCGCTCGCAGCAGCTCCTGGCGATTGAAGAGGCGGCCGGGGTCGGACAGCAGCTGGACGAGAAGCTCGAACTCGGAGAAGGTGAGGCGCACCTCCTTACCGTAGGCGCTCACCTCGCGCCTGCTGCGATCGACGCGAACCGGGCCCACGGTGAGGACGTCGCTCTCCGGCGCCCGCGGGCCGGACCGGCGCAGCACCGCGCGGATGCGGCTGCGAAGCTCGGCGAGGCCGAACGGCTTCGTCACGTAGTCGTCGGCCCCGGCCTCCAGGCCCTGCACGGCGTCGGCCTCCGAGTCAAGCGCCGTGAGCATGATGATCGGCACGACGTTGCGGCGCTGCCGGAGCGTGCGGCAAACCTCGTAGCCGCTCGGGCCCGACCCGAGCGCGACGTCGAGCAAGACGACGTCGTAGCGCTCGCGCCCGGCGCAGTCGATCGCCTCCCCGCCGCTTGCGACCGCCTTCACGGTATGGCCCTCCCGGCTGAAGGACCGGGTGAGCGTCTCCCGCAGTGCTACCTCGTCATCCGCGACGAGGATGTTCAGCGTCGGCGAGGACTCCATGCATCAGGACAGGCTAACGCGCGGCCCCATCGTTCACAGTTTCCAGAGCGTCCCGGACGGGAGGCCGGCGGCCGCGGAGACGTCCGTTCCGTGAGCGCGCACCCACGCGGCGGGCGCCGAGCAATCCGCATTCGTCGCGCTCGGCGGCGACTGACACGGCGCGGATAGGAAGGCGTAGCGGACGCCGCCTGCGCTCACCAGCGCGGCGAGTCGCTCCGAGGGGATCAGGAGGCGCCCTTCGACTGTCGTCAGCGGGAGCACGGGACGCCCGTCGCGCAGCACGAGCGCGCCCATCTTCGTCGCGGCGTCATACGCGACCTCATAATGCGCCCGGCCATCGTGCGCGCGCAGGTATGCGCTCAAACGTTGAAGCTCAGCGCTCGGCAGGGCGCCGAGGACGTTGCCGTCGGAGACGTTTTCGCGAACGCCGTTGAGCGAGGCCCACAGCGGGACCGCGAGCACGCAGCAGAGCAGCGGCGCGAGCGCCAAAGCGCGCGTGCGCTCGAACATCACCATCGCGATCGCGGTGAGCGCGCCCGCGAGCGTGATCCACCACACCGCGGGGGTGCCGTAGAGCAGCCGCTCGGCGTAGACCGTGACCGCCACCACGCTCACGCTCAGCACAAGCGGCCGCAGTCCGATCCATTCCTCGCGCGGGCGTGCGGTTGTCCACGCGGCGCCCACGCCGAGCATCCCCGCGACGGCGGGCACGAACGCCTCGGTGTAGCGGGGGTGCAGGCGCGCCATCGCGCTGAAGAGCACGATGCCCTCGAGCAGCCACAGCGCGAGCCCCGCGAGGATCGCTCGTCGGACCCCGAGCGTCCGCATATCCTCGTTGTCCGTCCGCGGCCCCAGGGGCACGCGCCAACCTACGCCGCGACCACCAGGTGCTCACGAGCGCCGGCAGGCCGAGGAGCACCGCTGCGAGCACCGCGATGCCTAGGCGCTCGCCGGAGAGCGGGCCGACGCGGCTGAGCAGGCGTGTCGCGGCGGGCGGCGTGATCGGGATGCGATCGCGCTCGGCCTGTGTGGCCTGCGGATAGCGCCGCGCGCTGTCGAAGCTCACAGCAGCGCCTTCGAGCTGCTGGCTTCCGCGCAGGCGGTCGATCCCGTTGAAGACGAACGCCGCGTTCCACGGGCTCCCGTTGGTCGAGCCGACGGCGTACGGGCGCGAGTGTGCGGGAACGAGGAGCGTGATCACGAGCCACGAGAGCGCCACCGCGACGTACGCCGCGCCCGCGCCCAGGAGCCGCAAGCTGGTCGCCCGCCTGCCGAGCCTCGGGTCCGCTCGCAACCCCAGCCACGCGATCAGCGCGAGCGGCGGCAACGCGAGCCAGCTCTCCGCGAGCTTCACGTTGAAGGCGATGCCGAGCACCGCCGCGGCCCCGATGAGCCAGCCGGCGCCGCTGCTCTGCAGCGCCCTCACGACGAGGCACAGCGCGAGCGTCAGCAGCGCCATCATGATCGCGTCCGTGGTGTCGCTTCGCGCCGTGATCACCTCGATCGGGAGCACCGCGAGCGCAGCGGCCGACGCAATCGCTGCGCGTGCGCCGAACGGCGCGCGCAGCGCGAGATAGAGCAGCGGCACCGCGAGCGCCCCCGCGAGCGCCTCCGGCGCGCGTATCGCGACCGCCCCGAGGCCGAAGATCTTCGTGCTCAGCACCGCGGGCCAGAGGTCGAGCGGC
Source organism: uncultured bacterium (assembly GCA_963738355.1). GTDB lineage: Bacteria > Actinomycetota > Thermoleophilia > Solirubrobacterales > Solirubrobacteraceae > Palsa-744. Next base: position 360,030 of record CAVTWF010000006.1, on the reverse strand, counting down.
GGCTTGTCGAGCGACACCGTCGCGCCCGGCTCGAGCGCGCCGAAGAAGAAGTCGTGCCACGAGCTGCCCATCGCGCGCACGGCGCTGTCGTAGTAGGGATCCGCCGCGACCGCCTTGAGGTGGACCACGCGCAGGGCCACCGCGCCGGCGCTGATCAGCGCGACCAACAGCACCTCTGCAGAGAGCTTCAGGGGCCTGCTCATACGCGGAACGCTAATCTCGCACGCGATGCCGGGCGACGACCAGGCCGTGGATGAGAGCAATCTCAGCGCCGGCGAGACCGCGGAGGCCCAGTCGGGCGGCGAGCGCGCGGCAGGCGCCGCAGAGGGCTCGCGGGCTTGCATGCCCTGTCGCGGAACCGGCCGCGTGAGCTCGAACCTCGGAGGCTCGGCGTCCGAGGTACCGTGCCCCTGGTGCGCGGGCACGGGCGAGCGCCAGGCGGGCGTCGACGCCCAGGCGGCGTGGCTCGAGCGCGACGGCTGATCGCGACGCCGGTCGATCGCCCGTCCACCTGGTCCCGCAGCAAAGCGTGACGCGCTGGCTCATGCGTCCAAGCTAAATCTGACTTCTCAAGAACGCCCTCTGGACGGCCGATGCCGCGGTCAGCAATCCCTATAAAAGCCAGCGCCGCGGTGCCAGGCAGAGCACCTGAAGGTGTGTAGCAAAGCCGACGGACCTCGACGCGATCAACTTAGGACTGGCCACCTCCGCCCAGGGACGGGCAGTGCAAAGGGATACGGCGCTCGTCGGCAATCGTGTCGGCGCGCAACGGACACCAAGCACGAGCCACATGGACGGAGAGCCCGTCAGAAGGGATCGGGAAACGGAGCCGGGTCGCCAAGTGGGGCGAGGACCAGGAGCTGGCGCTTCCAAAGGAGACAATGACAATGCTGTATCGACTGCGCCAGCGCACCGGAGATGAGGGTGGTTTCACCCTTATCGAGTTGCTGGTTGTGATTCTGATCATCGGCATCCTTGCCGCGATCGCGATTCCCTCGTTCCTCTCACAGAAGAACAAGGCTTACTCCTCGCAGGCTGAGGAATTGTCGCGATCGATGGCGACCGCGCTGGAGACCTACGCCACGAGCAACAACGGCGAATACACCGGGGCGACGATGGCGAAGCTCCACGAAATCGAGCCGACCATCCCGGCGGCGGCAGCCGGCGGCCTCACCCCGTCGATCACCGTGGGCGCGGCTGAATATACCGCGACGGTGAAGGTCACCAAGGCGACTGAAGAACCGACGTTCACGATCACCCGCACAGCCGGTGGGGAAACCACCTACACGTGTGCTCCGCCGAAGGTCACAAGTCGGGTGTACCACGAGCGGGACTTGGTAACCGGCTCCCTGTAAACGATCTGCCCGGGTGCGCGCGACGCACCGGCAGGAGAGGGCGGCCCTCACGGGCCGCCCTTTCTCCAGTTGGGGTCCCTCGAGGCCAGTGGCGCTTAGGCGGTCCTCAACGCCGACACATAGCTGGATGGCCGGATAGGCCTCGCGGCGACGCTTGCAGAGCGGCGGCCGCGGACACTCATCGGGTCAAGTCGCGCGCCCCGGCGGTCGATGGAGAAAATGCCATGAGGAGGTTCATAAAACAACGTCGCGGGGGCGTCGGCGCGGCGGACGGCTTCACGCTCATCGAGTTGCTCGTGGTGATTCTGATCATCGGCATCCTTGCCGCGATCGCGATTCCCGCGTTCCTCTCGCAGAAGAACAAGGCCTACGGGTCACAGGCGCAGTCGCTCGCGCGGTCGATGTCGACCGCGATCGAGTCCTTTGCGACGACGAACAACGGCGAATACACGGGGGCGACGATGGAAAAGCTCCACGAAGTCGAGCCGACGATCCCGGCAGCCGAAGCCGGCGGTCTCAATCCGTCTGTGACCGCGGGCCCGCATGAATACACCGTCACCGTGGAAGTCATGCACGCGGGCGGCGCCGAACACCCGAAGTTCTGGATCAAGCGGGAAGTCGAACGGCGAAAGCAAGTTCGAATGCACCGCAAAGGAAGTCAAGGTCGGCTGCACCGAAAGCGGGGAATGGTAGGCCGCCACACCCATTTCGGCAGGGCCGCGCGACCGCGCGGCCCTGAGCCGCCCCCGCCGCGCAATTCGGCACTCAAGCCCGCGCGCGCGCGTTCCGATCATCAGGGCATGGAGATCGCTCTAACCGGCGTCTTGGGCGCGGTCGCGGGCTCATTCCTGAACGTCGTCAGCTTTCGCCTGCCCCGCCACGAATCACTCGTGCGGCCGGCCTCGCGCTGCCCTACGTGCGGGACTCCCGTACGGCCCTACGACAACATTCCCGTCCTCTCGTGGCTGCTCCTGCGCGGTCACTGCCGCAGCTGCCACGCCGCGATCTCTCCGCGTTACCCACTGATCGAGGGCCTGACGGCGGCGCTCTGCATCGCGGTCGTCCTGACGCACTCGACCGCCTCGGGGATCGCGCTCGGCATCGGGCTCGTGCTGATCGTCGTGCCGGCTGCGGTGATCGACGTCACCTCGCTGATCATCCCCAACTCGGTCGTCGGCGCGGGCGCCGTGCTCGCGATCGCGCTCGGCACCGCACTCGATCCGAGCGGTGAGCCCGAAAGGCTGATCGCAGGCGTCGCGGCGGCGGGCGCACTGATGCTCGTCGTGCTCGCGTACCCGCGCGGGATGGGGATGGGGGACGTCAAGCTGGCCGGCGTCATGGGCCTGTTCCTGGGTATCGCCGTGATCCCGGCGCTGCTGATCGCAGTCGTGTCAGGCACGCTCGTCGGCGCTGTGGTGATGGCGAGGAAGGGCGTGCGCGAGGGCCGTAAGACGGCGCTTCCGTTCGGGCTCTTCCTCGCGTTCGGCGCGATCGTTGCGCTCTTTGTGGGACACCCGCTGATCCACGCGTACTCGCAGAACTTCCTCCACTGACCCGGCCCCGTCGAGGCGCAGAGGCCAGTCGTTGGTGGACTGCTTGCAGCGACCCGGCGCCGACGAGTGGACGAATAGGCAGTCCGGGCCGCCGATCTTCAAGCACCACGCCTCAGCGTCGATGCCCTCCCAGCAGATGCCCTCGCTGAAATCCGACATCAGCCTGAGCTCGCTCAAGCAGCTCAAGCTCCCGTCAGGCTCCCCATCGTTCCTGACCGGGAACATCAGCTTCAAGCGCCGCCGCACGGTGGCCGTCGGCGTCGACGTGCAGCCCGGTTACATCGCCGCCGCGCGCGCACACAAGAACGGCGGACTCGTCGTTGAGGAGGCCTCCGCGGTCTCACTTCCAGCCGACACCGTCCGCGAGGGTGAAGTGCTCAACGTCGAGGCGCTCGCGGGCGCGCTCCGCGAGCTCTTCGCGAACACGGAGCTCGACAAGCACGTGCGACTGGGCGTCGCCAACCAGCGCACGGTGATGCGCACGGTGCTGGTCCCGCCGCAGTTGGACGCCAAGGAGCTCGACGCGGCGGTGCGCTTCCAGGCCGAGGACCAGGTGCCGATGCCGCTCGCCGGCGCCGTCATCGACTACCGCCCGCTCGCTGTCGTCGACACGCCCGAGGGCGCGCGTCAGCGCGTGCTCGTCGTGGCCGCCCAGCGCGACATGATCGACAAGCTGCTCGCCGCCGTGAAGGGCGCGGGACTGCACCCCGAGAGCGTCGATCTCTCGGCCTTCGCCCTCATCCGCTCGCTCTACCGGCCCATCATGGGCGACGGCGACGGCGCGGGTGATGGGTCCGAGCCTGCGCTCGTGCTTCACCTGAACGTGGGCGGCCTCACCAATATGGCGATCGCCGAGGCGGCAAGCTGTCGCTTCACCCGCGTCCTCGGCCGCGGCCTCGAGGCGATCGCTGGAGAAGTGGCAGAGCGCCGCGCCGTGCCGATCGACCAGGCACGCGAACTCTTGCGCCACGTGAATCTTTCCTCCCTCGCCGCCGAGACGCACGCCGCGCTCGGCGTGCTGGGCACCCCTGGGACGCAGAGCGCCGAAGCCGTCGCCGCCCAGATGGAGCAGGCGCGGGTAGAAGCCGCGGAAGCGCCTCCGTTCGAGCAGCCAGCAGCTCAAGCAGCGCCGCCAGAATCAGCGCCGCCCGTCGATCCTGGCGAGCACGAGCGCCCGACGCTCACCGTCGTCGGCGCCGACGCGCCCGCGGGACCGCCGGCAGCGGAGCCGCTCGAGCCGAACACGGGCTTCGCAAGCGAGAACGAGGGCGCCACGATGGGCGTCGCACCCGTCGAGCCGGCCGCGCCGGACGCCGCCGGTGCACAGATCGCGCAGGCTCCGGAACCGTTCGACGGCACGCCCGCCGAGCCCACTGCACCAGCGGACACCGCCGCGGGTGGAGCCGCGGTTGAGCCCGCGATCCCGGCCCCCGCCGACCCGGTGCCAGCACCTGCGCTATCGAGCCAGGAAGACCTCTCGGACGTGCGCCTCGTGCTCGAGTCCGGCGTGCGCGGAATCGCGAGCGAAGTGCGCAACTCACTCGACTTCTACCAGGCGCAGGAGAACGGACCCTCGGTTTCGTTCGTGCTGCTCTCCGGCCCCGCGCTCGACATCCCCGGATTCGGCGAGATGCTCGAACAGAACCTCGGCGTGCCGGTGAAGGCCGAGGCGATCGTGACCACGCCGACGAGCGTTCTCCACGGCATCTCCGCTCAATACCTCGCGATCGCTGCGGGACTCGCGGTCGAGGAGGTCTAGAGGCATGAAGGCCGTCAATCTGATTCCCGCCGAGCAGCGCGAGCGCGTCAGCGGGTACGCAAACCGCTCGCACGGCGTCGCGTACGTGGTTCTCGGGGTGCTCGCTGGGCTCGCGCTGATGGCGCTGCTCTACGGCGTCGCGCGCCATAGCGTCGGAAGCAAGCAGGCGGAAGCCGCGAAGCTCCAGCAGGAAGCGCAGCAGGTGCAGTCGCAGGCCACGAGCCTGAGCCCGTACAAGACCTTCATCTCGATCCGCGAAAGCCGCGAAAAGACGGTCCGCGAACTCGTCGACTCGCGCTTCGACTGGGCGCACATGCTCTCCGAGGTCGGACGTGTCCTGCCAGTCGGGGTGTCCATCGGCTCGATGGAAGGGTGCGTGAACCAGCCGAGCACGACGGGTGGCGCCGAAACGAGCTGTTCGTCGGGCGCCGCGAGCGCGAAGGCGGCCGCGAGCGGGAGCATCGCCTCGGCGACGCCTCCGGGAAGCGTGCCGCACTTCACGATCACGGGCTGCGCGCTCAGCCAGTCGCTTGTCGCGCGCACGCTCACGGACCTCAAGCTGATGGACGGCGCCAAGGAAGTCGAACTCGCGAGCGCGGCCAAGACGGGTACGTCGGGTGCCAGCGGCGGGGGCGGCGCCGGCGCGAACTGCCCCAAGGGCAACGTGAGCTACTCGCTGCGTGTCAGTTTCCAGCCGCTGCCGACACCTCCTCCGGCTCCGGCCACGCCTCCGGCGAGCACAAAGAGCGTTCCCGCATCCACTCCCACCACCACGACCAGCGCGCATCCCACGAACACCGCCGCGCACGCGGGCGGGAAGCGGCGCTCGGTCGCCGCGCGGATCTCAGGGAGGCGAGCAGGATGACCGGACGCGATCGTCTCGCTGCAGTCGCGGTCGTCGGGGTCGTGATCGTCGGCGGCGTGTGGCTCAAGGTCGTCTCACCCGAGCGCAGCAAAGTCTCGCAGGCCACGGGTCAGGTCGAAAGCGCGCGCAAGTCACTGCACACCGCGCAACAGGAACTCAACCAGGGCAAGAGCGCCCAGGCGCGCTACGCGGAAGCGTACGCGTCGGTCGTGAGCCTTGGCAAGGCGGTGCCGGCCTCGCAGCAGGTGCCGGCGCTGGTCTACGAACTCGATCAGGCCTCCAACCAGAAGCACGTTGAATTCGCGTCGATCTCGCCGACTCCCTCGAGTGGCTCCAGCGCCAAGGCGAGCAAGGAAAAGGGAACCGGGTTCGAACAGATGCCGTTCACGTTTGCCTTCAACGGCAGCTACGCGGACCTCTTCCACCTGGCGAACACGATCCAGGGCTACGCGGTCTCAACCCCGACCGGGCAGCTCTCGGTCACGGGCCGGCTGCTGACGATCCAGAGCTTCAAGCTCGCCCCGGTCTCGAACTCGGGCGAAACGTCGGCGACCGCCGGCTCGTCGAAGAGCCCGAAGACCGTGCCCGGGGAAAACCTCGCCGGAACTGTGACCGCGACGGCCTACGTGCTGCCCGTTGGGTCGGCCCTGACGGCTGGCGCGAGCCCCTCTGGGCCCTCCTCGAGCTCGAGCTCGGCGACCCCCGCCTCCTCCAGCGGTAGCGGTTCCTCCTCGACGGCCGCCGCGACGATCAAGGCGGTCCCGTGAACGCCCTCTTCGAGTCGGTGAAGGCGGACCTGCTCGACCGGCGCCTGCGCGTCATCGTGGTCGTCGTCGTCGTCGCGCTTGTCGCCGCGGTCGCGTTCGCCGTGTTGAGCGGCCGCAGCCAGAGCGCCACCCCGACCGCAAGCACCGGGACGGCCTCGGGCACGGCTGCGAGCACGCCTCCGATCGGGGGCTCCTCGGCGGCGAACCCGAAGGCCGCGAGCGCAGAGACGACATTTGGCAGCGCCCACCAGCACAGCACGCACGTGATCGATCCGTTCACCACCCTGCCCTCGACCGAAAAGACGACCACGACGACAAGCAGTGCCGCCTCCTCGGCGGCATCGGAAAAGTCTTCCGCCAGCGCGAAGGGCTCCGGCTCCGGCGAATCCGAAAGCACCAGCCACGGCTCCTCGGGCAGCTCGGGCTCCTCCGGAAGCGCCCCCGCGCCGGCTCCCAAGCCGACCACGAAGACCACCTACGCCGTGAACGTGGAACTCGGCCCCGCGCCCGCCTCGCCGACTGAAGCGCCTTTGCTTCAGGCATACAAGGGCGTACGTATCGGGCAGTCGCTCCCGAACAAGAAGAATCCACTCGTCGTGCTCAAGGCTGCGAGCCTCGACGCCTCGAAGGGCGCCAAGGAAGGGGCCGGCTCGGCGACCTTCTCGCTCGTGAGCTCCCCGATCGTGAACGGCCCCGGCGCCTGCGTCCCGAACGACACGCAGTGTGAATCCGTGAAGCTCACAGGCGGCCAGACCGAGGAACTGCAGTACGTCGAAGCGAACGGACAGACCGTGACGTACCTGCTGCGCGTCGTTGAAATCAGCAAGCTGACCGTCAAGCAGGGCTGATCGAGCGCCCGCCCCAGGAGGGCGAGGGAGGCGAAGTAAGCTAGCGCGCGTGTCACTGCGCCTCACAACCGCGGGAGAGTCCCATGGCCCGGGTCTCACGTGCATCCTCGAGGGGATTCCCGCGGGCCTCGAGCTCGACCGCGAGCGGATCGACGCCGACCTTGCTCGGCGCCAGCTCGGCTACGGCCGCGGCGGCCGCATGAAGATCGAGCGGGACCGCGCCGAAGTCGTCGCGGGAGTGCGTCACGGACGCACGCTCGGCAGTCCGATCGCCCTGCGCGTCCCGAACCGCGACTACGTCAACTGGGAGGAGCGCATGAACCCCTGGCCGGTCGCGGCCGAGACGGAGGAGGTGCACCTCCCACGCCCCGGTCACGCCGATCTCGTGGGGATCCAGAAGTACGGCTTCACGGACGTCCGCAACGTCCTCGAGCGCGCCTCCGCACGAGAGACCGCGGCGCGCGTCGCGGGCGGCGCGGTGTGCAAGACGCTGCTCAGTGCATTCGGCGTGGCAATCCGCTCGCACGTCGTGCAGATCGCCTCGGTGAAGGCCCCCGAGCTCGAGTCGCCGCTCGCGCTCGGGGACTTCGAGGACGTGGATGCCTCGCCCGTGCGCTGCCTGGACACCGGGACGACCGACGCGATGGTCGCGGAGATCGACGTCCTGCGAAAGGAAAACGAGTCCCTCGGCGGCGTCTTCGAGGTGCAGGCCTTCGGGCTCGTGCCCGGGCTCGGCTCGCATGTCTCCTGGTCAGAGCGGCTCGACGCACGCCTCGCGATGGCGATCTGCTCGATCCAGGCGATGAAGGGCGTGACGATCGGAGATGCCTTCGAGATCGCGGGGCGCCCGGGCTCGCAGGCGCACGACGAGATCTTTTACAGCTCCGAGCGCGGCTACTACCGGGAGAGCAATCGCGCGGGCGGCCTCGAGGGCGGCATGACGACCGGGCAGCCGCTGATCGTGCGCGGCGCGATGAAGCCGTTGCCGACGCTCACACAGCCGCTTCGCTCGGTCGACACCGAGACGCACGAGCCCGCGCAGGCACTGCGCGAGCGCACGGACTCGTGCACCGTGCCGGCGGCGGCAGTCGTGGGGGAGGCGATGGTCGCGCTCGTGCTCGCATGCGCATACCGCGAGAAGTTCGGCGGCGATTTCATCGACGACATGCTCCAGGCGGCGCGCGCATACCAGGAGCGGATCGGTTGGCGCCCCTAGCCCCCGCGCCGGCGCGAGCGCTTGTCTTCATTGGCTTCATGGGGGCGGGCAAGTCGACCGCCGCGGCGGAGACCGCGCGAGCGCTCGGAGCGCACGCGCGCGACTCCGACCAAGTGCTCGAGGAGCGCCTCGGTCACACGATCGCGGAGGAGTTCGAGAGCGGCGGCGAGGCCGGGTTCCGCGAACGCGAGGAGGCCGTCGTGCTGGAGCTCCTGCGAGGTGCGGCGCCCGGCGATGTGCTGGCCCTCGGCGGTGGCAGCGTGCTCTCCGAGCGAGTGCGCGAGGCGCTCGCGCCACACCTCGTGGTGCTGCTCGACATCGACACCGCGAGCGCCTGGAAGCGCGTGGGCCAGGAGGCCGCCTCGCGTCCGCTCGCACGCGACATGGCGGCATTCGAAGCGCTCTACGCGGAACGCAAGCCTGTCTACGACGCCCTTGCCGACGCGATTCTGCCGGCGCTCGCGCCCCACGCGCCGGTGCACTCGCTTGCATCGTTGAGCGCCCTCTCGCGTGGCCCAGAGCAGGCACGCATGCTCTGGGGGTACTCCGCATCGGGCGAGTACCCCGCGTTCGTTGGACGCCGGCTGCTCAGCGACGCCGACGCCGCGCGCGCCCTGCGCGAGTCATTGAGGCAAGTCGTCATCGGGCGCGGCGGAGCCACTCCGCGCGCTTTCTGCGTGAGCGACCAAACGGTCGCAGGGCTCTACGCGTCGCGCCTCGGCGAGGTCGCGGCGCTGATCGAGATCGCGCCCGGCGAGGAGCACAAGACGCTCGCGAGCGCAGAGCGCGTGTGGAGCGAGCTTGCTCGGGCGGGCATGACACGGGCCGACCATCTCCTCGCGCTCGGCGGGGGAGTGGTGGGCGATCTCGCGGGCTTCTGCGCGGCGACTTACCAACGGGGCGTTCCGATCGTGCAGGTGCCGACGACGGTGGTCGCCCAGGTGGACTCCGCCTACGGCGGCAAGACCGGCGTCGACCTCCCGGAGGCGAAGAACTACGTCGGCGCTTACCATCAGCCGGCGGCCGTGCTCACTGACCCCGACACGCTCGAGACGCTGCCCGAGCCCGAGCTCAACGCCGGCTGGGTGGAGGTGCTCAAGACCGCGTTGATCGCCGGCGGCGAGCTCTGGCGCGCGGTCTCCGACGGACGATCGCTCGATGAGCGGATGATCTTCGAATGCGCGCGCACGAAGCTCGAGGTCGTCGCCGAGGATGAGCGTGACGGCGGTCGCCGACAGGTGCTCAACCTCGGTCACACGATCGGCCACGCGATCGAGGCGGCCACGCGCTATGGCGGCTACCGCCACGGCGAGGCGGTCGGGCTCGGGCTGCTCGCGGCGCTCGAGCTCTCCTCGCAGGATCCCTTGCGCACGAGCGTCCGGGAGCTCCTGGAGGCGCGGGGGCTGCCCGTGACGGTCTCCGGCGTATCGGCGGAGGAGATCCTCGCCGCGTCGAGGCTCGACAAGAAGCGTCTCGACGGCGCCCTTCCGCCGTTCGTGCTCGTCGAGAGGCCCGGCGCGGTGCACTACGGCGAGCGCGTCGAGGAAGACGCGGTTCGAAACGCTGTCGAGCGGCTGATCGCGTGATGGCGCAGCGCAACAGGGTCGAAGTCATGCACGGCGTCAACTTCGACGTCCTCGAGCGTCGCGACGCTTCACAGTACGGGGGTCTCGGCCTGCGCGAGCTCGAGCAGCGGATCGAGGGCTTCGCGGCCCCACTCGGCCTGGTCACGACGTTCTTTCAGACGAACTCCGAGGGCGCCTTCGTTGAGCGCCTGCACGCACTCGCGGCCGATGCCGACGCGGTGATCCTGAACCCCGGCGCCTGGACCCACTACTCGTGGGCGATCCACGACGCGCTCGCCGTCGCGGGCGTGCCGGCCGTGGAGGTGCATCTCTCGGACATCGAGTCGCGCGAGCCCTGGCGAGCGCTCTCGGTGATTCGCGAGCTCTGCATAGAGAGCGTGATCGGGCGCGGCGTCGAGGGCTATCGGATCGCGCTCGAGCGCCTCGCGAGCGAGCTGGGAGAGGGACCCGGGTGAGCGACCAGCGGCTCGAGCGCGTGGAGGAGACGGCGGCGCTGCTACGCGAGCGCGGGCTCGACGCGCTGCTCGTGAGCGCTCCTGCGAACGTGCGCTACCTCACCGGATACACGGGGTCGAACGGGATCGCTCTCGTGTTTGCGGAGGGCGAACGCCACACCTTCTACACCGACTTCCGCTATGCGACGCAGGCCGAGGAGGAGGTGATCGATCGCTTCGCCCGCGATATCGCGCCGGTCGATCTGCTGGGCGCCCTCGGCGAGACGCTTGGCGCGGCGACGGCCGCGGCGGGAGTCGCGAGGCAGCTCGGCTTCGACGAGCACCATCTGACGGTGGCGCAGCACACGCGTCTTGCAGAGCTTCTCGGTGACCGCGTGGCGCTCGTGCCGAGCGGCGGCCTCGTCGAGCAGCTGCGGGAGGTCAAGGACGACGAGGAGCTCGCGCGGATCGCAGCGGCCGCCGAGCTCGCCGATGAGGCACTCCGGGAGGTGCTCGAGACGGGCCTCGGCGGACGCACCGAGCGGGAGGTGGCAAACGAGCTCGAGCTCGCGATGCGCCGCCTCGGCGCGGAGACCTCGAGCTTCCCGACGATCGTCGCGGCGGGGCCGCACGGGGCGCTACCCCACGCGCAGCCACGTGAGGTCGTGATTCCGAGTGGAGTGCTCGTCACGATCGATTGGGGAGCCTTCCACGACGGCTACTGCTCGGATTGCACGCGCACGTTCGCCGTCGGCGAGATCGGCGAGCGCGAGCGGGAGGTCTACGCGGTCGTGCTCGACGCGCAGGAGCAGGGGCTCGCGGCGGTGCAGGCCGGGCGCACGGGCCAGGAGGTCGACGCGATCGCACGCGCCGTGATCGAGCGGGCAGGCTACGGAGAGCATTTCGGTCACGGCCTCGGCCACGGCGTCGGCATCGAGGTCCACGAGGGCCCGCGGCTCTCGCGCTTTCGCGCCGACGCTCCGCTGCGCGCGGGTAACGTCGTCACGATCGAGCCGGGCGTCTACTTGGCGGGCGAGCTCGGCGTGCGGATCGAGGATCTCATCGTCGTCACCGACGAGCGCAGCCGCGTGCTGAGCACGCTGCCGAAGGAGCTCGTCGCGGTCACCTGAGCGGCGGAGGCGGCGACGCTCAGCCCTTGAGGACCTGCGAGCTGCCGAGGACGGCCCCCGTCGAGCTCAGCGCCTGCACCTGCACGAAGGCCTCGGAGGGGACCTGGATGCTCGTCTCGAAGCCGCTCTTCGCTGTGGTCTTCACGCTGCGTAGCGAGGTGGAGGAGCTGCCGGCGAGGACGCGCCAGCTGGACACGCCCGTCGCGCCGTTCCAGCTCGCGTAGACGTTGAGCCCGGAGCCGTTCGCTTCCACCGCAGCCGCGGGCGCAGAAGCCGGCGTGCCGGTCCATTCGAACCTGTAGCCCCGGTAGGATTCCGTCGGCTTCGACATGTGCGCGTCGTAGACCATCTGCCCCGAGGGGCTGAATTCGGTGAAGTACGGTTCCGAGCCCCACTCGACGAACCAGTTGCCGTTGGGAAGCGCTTGGACGTTGCCCTGGCTGCCTGCCTGAAGCGCGCGCGGGTGCTCGAACTCGGTCACCTTCGTCGCCGTGCGCGCCTGCGGGTTCAGTTCGAGGATCAGCGCTCGCGATTGCGGATGGACGATGGGGATGCCGCCGTTGTCGAAGACGCTGATGTCGCCGTCGGGCAGCGTCGCCGCGTCGTGCTGGTACGCGGTCTCGCTGCCGGGTTCGAGCTTCACGTTCGATTCCTTGCCGCCGACGGTCGTTTCGATCTGCCCCGTCTGCGTGTTGATGAGATAGAGGCCCCAGGTGTTCCGCGCGGAAAGCAGCGTGGTGCCGTCCGAGCGCGGGTCGACCGAGTTGAGGTGGAAGTAGTCGAAGGGCCATTCGGCGGAGGACTGCACGGGAGACGCGTAGGAGGCGCCGAGGCCGACGTGGTCGAGGCTGTGCCACTCACGCCTCACGAGACCCGTGCGCAGGTCGAGTTCCTGGTAGCTCGCATCCGTCACAGCGGCGTCGCGCGGCCCGCCGTCCGCACTGAGGTTGCAGTGGATCGTGGGGAACACGGTGAGCAGCGCGGTTCCGTTCGACTGGATATGGAATTCGTGCAGATCGGCGAGGAAGCCGTTGCCCGCGCGCACGTGCATGATCGCCTGGTAGTCGCTGTTCGCGACGATCTCTTCGCCGAGCCCGAACCCCTGCGGCGGGATGTACCCCTGCCACCACGTGAGGACCTTCTGGCCATCGAGGCTCTGCACCTGGAAGTTGGTCGCGAAGAAGCCGGCCGGGAGAGGGTCCATCCAGACGAGCTGGCCGTTCGGTTCGAAGATCATCGGGCCCGTCTGGCTGGGGCCGGTGTAGGGCGCGGCGAAGATGTCACCCGGCGTGTCGTGCTGCGGCGAGTCGTAGGTCACGTTGACGTTCGGCGGGTGCAGGTCCGGCGCCGAGTGGAAGCTCAGGACTTCGCCCGGCTTGGCGGTTGGGGGAGGGGACGGGGTGACGTACTTGATCGGGGCCGGATAGGAGATCGTGAAGCGGTAGGAGAAGCGGTGTACGCCGGCATCCGTATGCAGCTCGCCACTCACCTTCACGGTCTCTCCTGCGCGAAACGGGTTGTCAGGCACGAAGCTCGCGCCGTCGGCCTGCGAGTAGCCGACGAGGCGGCCGCGGTGGTGGCCCGTTTCCGAGCCCGTCACGTCGACGTCGCTGATGTCCCACGGCGGTGTCCCGAGCATGCTGATCTGCGTCCGTGGCGAGGCGTCGTGGGAGCCGGGGAGGGGAGAGACGGCGATCGGGGTGTCAGGCAGCACGGCTGAGACGTTGAACGTGCTCGGCACGCAGTCGCGCGCGGCCTTGCCGCCGTAGGCGGACTGCTCCTTTTCGATCCGGCCGCTTGCGAATGCGAGCGTGCACGTGCTGAGTGCGACGACGGCGATCGCGCCCCACGGCAGATAGCGGCGGAGGCGCTTGTTCGCTTGGAGGTCGTGCATCTCTCGGGGCCGCATCAGCTACGGAAACTCCGGCGCCGGGTCCATGTTGCGCAGAATCGACACCTCGTCGAGCCGCGTGGGCGACACTCGGAGGTCGCGAGTCCGGGGGAGACCATGAAAATAGCCCGTGACGCGGCCAAAACCGGCATCGGCACAGACCCTAACGCGTGCGGCGGTAGCTCAAGGCGCCCTGCCGAGCTTCCGATATCCGTTGATATGAGGATCTGGCCGCCGAGTCGCACCTCGCTGGCGACCCTGCTCGCGTTCGTGGTCGCGACGGGGGCGTTGCTTCTCGTGCACGACCACGTCACACCGCGCGAGCAGCTGTCCAAGGGCGCCGCGATCGCGAAGGTTCGACACGACCCGGGGCTCGCGCCGCTGCTGGCGCACGAGCACATCACGGGTGCGCGCGTGGTCCCCTACGACGGCCGGCTCGAGGAGGTCAACCTCTTCGACGGCCCGCAGCTCGTGCTGTTCGCCCTGGTTGGCCCGGCCGGCCATGTGCAGCACGTGGTCACGCGTCGCGGCTACACCCCGCAGCTCGGGGCGCCGCTCGCCAACGGCTGGGGGCTGCTGCTGGGGCTCACCGCCGTGTTCCTCCTCGCCGTGGCGGTCGTTCCTTTGCGCCGCGTGCGCAATCTCGACGCGCTCGTGCTCGCGGGCTTCACCGCCAACATCGTCGCCGTCAACGAGGGGCTTATCGCTCTGAGTGTCGTGATCAGCGTTCCTCTGCTGGCATATCTCGCAATCCGCTGTCTCGCGGTCGGCGTCGGCGCGAAGGCTGCGGAGGCGCCCGCGAGCGTGCCTCTGCTCACCTGGCTGACCGCGCGTTGGGAGGCGTCGCGCAGGTTGCGCCTTGCCCGTCTGATCGCCACAGCCCTGTTCGCGATCGTCCTGATCGTCACGCTCACGTCCACGCACCTCAGCACCGTGGCAGCGGCGTCGCTGACGGGAGCGACGGATTTGCTGCGCTGGCAGTTGCCTTATGGGCATATCCGCTACGTCGTGCACGGCGACACGTATCCGCTGCTCAACTACATCCTCTATCTGCCAGGGGCCGCGGTCGCGCCGATGAGCGACCCGTGGACCAGCGCGATGGCTGCGGTCTGGGTCGCGGCGGCGGGCGCGCTGGTCACCGCGGCGGCCATGTGGACGCTGGCGAGGCGTGTGCTTTGCGGCGACGAGGCGAGCGGGTTGCGAGCGATGATCGCGTGGCTCGCGTTCCCTCCGGTGCTGCTTGCCGCATCGGGCGGCACCAACGACGTGCTCGTGGCGGCGATCCTTGCGTGGATGCTCGTGTTTGCCACGAGCGCGTCGCGCTCGTCGCTGCTGCTTGCGCTTGCCGTCTGGACGAAGGTCGTGCCGCTCGTCCTCGTTCCCCTCTGGGTCATGCGACGAAAGGGCGAGATGACGCGGGTCCTGGTCCCTGGGCTCGTCGTTTCGGTCCTCTTGTGCGCTTACCTGGTCGGTCTCGGCGGCTTCGGCGCCCTGGGCGCGATGATCTCCGACGTCGCGTTCCCGTTCCACCGCGGATCGTTGTATGCGCCGTGGTACACGCTCTCGGTCGAATGGCTGCAACCGGTCGCGAGCGCAGCGGTCCTCGCCGCGCTGGTGCTCGTGCTGATGCGCGCCCGCGAGCTGCCCTCGCTCTGGCGCGACCCGGTGCGGGTCGCAGGCATCGCGGGCGGCCTGTTGCTGGGGATGCAGCTGAGCGCGAATCAGTGGACCTACACCTACCTTCCATGGGTCTTTCCGTTCATCGCCGTGGCACTCCTGCTCGAGCGCGCACCCGCGAGGTCTTCGGAGGTCGCCATGAGCCCGAGCGAGAATGGCGCAGCTGGAGCGCTTGTGCCGCGAGAGCGCGAAGCGGTCCCGCTGGCGGCGTGACGCCTACTCGCTCGGTCGCTGTCGGACAATCCGGCGGAGAATCTTCCTGCTCACTGCTCCCACCGCAACGGTCGCGATCGCCGCGGCGAGAGTGATCAGGTCGCCTTCAGACACCGCGCACTGGCCTCAGCACGAGTCCACCGCATCCTGAGCGCAAGGTATCGACCGCCGCGCGTCAGCGGTGGCGGCGCGCGCGGCTAAGCTTCTCGGCCGATGGCCCAGATCACCACGAACCAGTTCAAGAACGGCAATCACATCGACGTCGAGGGGACCGTTTTCAAGATCCTCGAGTTCCAGCATGTCAAGCCGGGCAAGGGCGGAGCATTCGTCCGCACGCGCCTGCGCAGGGCCTCCGACGGCGCCGTGATCGACCGCACCTTCCGCGCGGGCGAGAAGTTTCGCTCCGTCCACACCGAGACGCGCAAGATGCAGTTCCTCTACGCCGACGGATCGGACGCTCACTTCATGGACTCCTCGTCCTACGAACAGATCGCGATTCCGGAGAGCGCCCTGGAGGGCACGCTGCGGTGGATCAAGCCCTCGAGCGAGATCGACGTCCTCTACGTCGACGACGAGCCAGGCGACGTGCAACTAGGCGGGACCGTGGAGCTCGAGGTCACCGAGACCGACCCCGGGTTGCGCGGTGACACGGCCTCCGGCGGCGGCGCGAAGCCCGCGACGCTCGAGACGGGCGCGATCGTGCAGGTGCCGCTCTTCATCGAGATCGGCGAGCGCATCCGCGTCGATCCTCGTTCCGGCGCATACGTCTCCCGGGCGTGAGTCGCGCGAAGGAACGCCAAGCCGCGACCGTGGCGCTCTATCAACACGAGCTCACGGGGCGATCGCTCGACGACGCCCTCGGGCCCGACGCCTCGCCGTTCGCCTCCGGCCTCGCACATGCCGCCGCCGCGCACGGTCGCGAGCTCGACGACGTCGTGGCGCGCCATGCGCACGGGTGGTCGGTGGAGCGGATCCACCCACTCGAGCGCGCGATCATGCGCATTGCGCTCGTCGAGATGCTGCACCCCGAGCTCGTTCCCGCAGACGCTCCGATCCCCGCCGAGGGGGCGATCGAGGAAGCGGTGCGCAACGCGAAGACCTTCTGCGGGAGCGAGGCGCCGGCGTTCGTGAATGGCATCCTCGACGCAGCGCTGCGCGAGGTGCGGGACAATGCAGCGCATCGATGACGGACGCAGGCATGAGCGCCGCCGCTGAGATCGAGCGGCTGATCGAGCGCTTGGAGGCCGCCGCGGAGCGGCTGCGCTCAGGAGAGCTGCCCGCAGAGGAGGCGGCGGGCGTTGTGGAGGAGTGCGCAGAGCTCGCGGTGCGGGCGGGCGCGGAGCTCGAGCGCGGTGCACGCGGCGAGCAGGGCGCGCCCGCCGAGGGGCAGGACCCCCTCACCGGTCCGCGTCAGGACTCGCTGCTGTGAGAGCACAGGCACGCATGAAGGCGGGAGATCGGCCGCGCGCGTGGTGAGCGCGACCGGCGAAAGCCCGGGTGCGGCGAGCACGCCCGCGGGCTCCTATCCGGAACGGCTGCGCGAAGAGATCGACGGTTATCTCGCGAACATGCACTTCGTCGAGGAGCCCTCGACGGAGGGCCTCGAAGAGGCGATGCGCTACTCGCTGCTCGCGGGCGGCAAGCGAATCCGCCCGGTGCTCGCGCTCGCGACCGCACGTGCGGTCGGCATGGACCAGGTCGAGGTGCTGCCACTCGCGGGCGCGATCGAGCTCATCCACACCTACTCGCTGATCCACGACGACCTGCCTGCGATGGACGACGACGAGCTGCGGCGCGGCCAGCCGACGTGTCACCGCGTCTACGGCGAGGGCGTCGCCATCCTCGCCGGAGACGCCCTTTATGCGGAGGCTTTTCGGCACCTGCTGACCCTCCAGCGCTCAGCGCCCGAGCGAGTGCTCGCGGCGGCCGCGCAGCTCGCGCTCGCGACGGGCGTCAACGGCATGGTCGGCGGCCAGTATTTGGACGTCTGTGCCGATGAGCCGCGCGCGGATGCTGCCGCGGCGAATTTGAGACGCGTGCACGAGCTCAAGACGGGTCGCCTGATCACTGCGTCGGTAAGCTGCGTGCTGCTGTTGGCCGGCAGCGAGGAACATGCGACAATTGCTTTTCGACGTTTCGCCGCCGAGCTCGGGGTGCTGTTTCAGATCGTGGACGACATATTGGACGTGACCGGGACCGACGACGCGCTTGGCAAGCCGAGCGGGAGCGACGTCCGCCACGGCAGGCACACGTACGTGAGCGAGTTCGGGATCGAGCGCGCCCGGCAGCTTGCGGCTGACTCGCATCGCGCCGCACGCGAGGCGCTCTCCGAGGCAGCGCGCGCACAGGCACACTCCGCCGAGGCGCCCGCCCCGAGCGAGCTCGAGCAGATCACCGACTTCATCTACACCCGGAGCTCATGAGCAAGACCCCAAAGCCGACGCTACTGGAGCGCATCGCCGAGCCGCAGGACCTGCACTCGCTCTCCGAGGAGGAGCTCGACCAGCTCGCGCAGGAGGTGCGCCAGCACATCATCGACACCGTCGGCGAGATCGGCGGTCACTTCGGCGCGAACCTCGGCACGTGCGAGCTCGCGGTGGCGTTGCACTCGCTGCTGGACTCCCCACGCGACAAGATCCTCTGGGACGTCGGCCACCAGGCGTACCCGCACAAGATCCTCACCGGACGCGCGGGCCGTCTCGACACGATCCGACAGTACGGCGGCCTCGCGCCGTTCTGCTCAATCGCGGAGTCCGAGCACGACATCATGGGAGCGGGCCACGCGTCGACCTCGGTTGGCTATGCGGTGGGCATCAAGGAGGGCATGCGCCATGCGGGCCAGGAGGGCAAGGTCGTCGCCGTCATCGGCGACGGGGGGATGACCGGCGGAGTCGCGTTCGAGGCGATCAGCAACGCGGGCGGCCTTGGCACCCCGATCGTCGTCGTGCTCAACGACAACGGGATGTCGATCGCCCCCAATGTCGGCGGCATCTCGCGCTACTTCAACCGCGTCCGCCTGAACCCGAAGCTCTGGCACGCGCGCGAGGGCGTGGAAGGGGGCCTGACGCGACTGCCCGGAGGCATCGGCGCGGCCTTCGAACGGCTAGGGCCGCAGCTGAAGGAGTCGATCAAGGCCTTCTGGGCGCCGGGTCTCTGGTGGGAGGAGCTCGACTTCGCCTACATGGGCGTGATCGACGGTCACGACGTGCGCGCCCTGCGCACGGCCCTGCGCGAGGCGCTCGCCGCCGAACGGCCCGTCGTCGTTCACATCGCGACCGTCAAGGGGAAGGGCTTCGGGCCCGCAGAGGACGGCGGTCTCGAGGGCATGGAGAAGTGGCATGCCGCGAAGCCGAACTCGATCCTCAACGGGGCGCCCGTGTCGGCGCCGTCCACGAGCTCGCGATCCGCTGGGGCGCCGCAGGCGCCGAAGCCGCCTCCGGCATATACGACGGTCTTCGGCGAAGCGCTCGTGCGCGAATGCGAACGCGACCCACGCGTGGTGGGGATCACCGCGGCGATGAACTCGGGCACGGGCTTGAACCTGCTTCAGAAGGCGCTCCCCGAGCGCTACTTCGATGTCGGGATCGCCGAGCAGCACGCCGTGCTCTTCGCCGCAGGACTCTCACTTCAGGGCGTCAAGCCGGTGGCCGCGATCTACTCCACCTTCCTGCAGCGCGCCTACGACCAGATCGTGCACGACGTGTGCCTGCAGAAGCTCAACGTCGTCTTCGCGATGGACCGTGCGGGGCTCGTCGGCGACGACGGTCCGACCCATCACGGCGCGTTCGACATCGCGTTCATGCGCTGCCTGCCGAACATCGTGTTGATGGCGCCGCGCGACGAGGCGATGCTCGTGAACATGCTCTACACCGCGCTCACCCACGACGATGGGCCGGTCGCCCTGCGCTATCCGCGCGGGGAAGGCATCGGCGCGCCCCTGCCGACGAAGCCGCGCGGGATCGCGATCGGCAGCGGGGAGATACTGCGTGAGGCGGAGTCGAACGAAGCCCGCGCGCGCCTGCGTGGCGCGGCCGCGTCCACCCGCGACGCTGATGTCCCGCGCGTCGCGCTCATCGGCTACGGGCTGGGGGTCGCGAAGGCGCTCGAGGCCGCCGATCTGCTCGCGGAACACGACGTCGCCGTGACCGTCGCGGATGCTCGCTTTGCGAAGCCGATCGACGCTGGCCTGATGGCCCAGCTCGCAGCGGAGCACGATCTCCTCGTGACGATCGAGGACGGCGTGCTCGCGGGCGGCTTCGGCACCGCCGTGTGGGAGACGCTCAATGAGTCGGGCCTCCCGAGCGGAGGCGTCGCCGGTGGGCTCCCGCGCATCCTGCGCGTGGGACTGCCCGACCGCTACGTCACGCACGGCAAGCCCGCCCTGCTGCACGAGGAGGTGGGTCTCACGGGCAAGCGCATCGCCGAGCGTGTGCTTGCCGCGACCCGCCGTCCGACCGCCGCTGCGCTCATTCCCTAGAAACGAGGAGCGAGGACCTGCCGGTTAACCAGAAGCGGCCCGCAGAATGTGCGGGCCGCTTCAAGGGGAGGAGGGATGCTGCTGTGTTTCGGGTCGACCACCATGATGCACGGTGTGCGGGTGATGTTGTGTGAGTTTGCGCACAGAGCAAACAGAGGCTGAGTCGGGCCGCACTCGCGGCGACCGCGGGCCCTATGTCTCGCGCGGAGGAGTAAAGCTCGAGAACGCGCTGCGCGTGTCGGCTCTGCCCGTCCGCGGCAGGATGGCGCTCGATATCGGGGCCTCGACCGGCGGCTTCACGGACTGCCTCCTGCAGGCGGGCGCGTCCGCGGTGACGGCTGTGGACGTCGGATACGGCCAGTTCGACTGGGGCTTGCGCAACGATCCCCGGGTGCACGTCCTCGAGCGAGTCAACGCCCGCGCCATCACGCCCGAGTCGCTCGGCTACGTTCCCGACCTCGCGGTGATCGACGTCTCGTTCATCTCGATCGCGAAGGTGCTCCCCGCGGTGCTCGCGTGCTTGAGCTCCGAGCACGATGTGCTCGCGCTCGTCAAGCCGCAGTTCGAGGTTGGGCGCGCAAGCGTCGGCAAGGGTGGCGTCGTGCGGTCTCCCGAGGAGCGCCGGCGCGCGCTCGTTACCGTCGGCGAGTCCGCGGTCGAGCTCGGCGAGTCCGTTCTCGGCTACTACCCCGCGGGCATCGCGGGGCCGAAGGGAAATCGCGAAACCTTTCTCTGGACCGCCGAGGGGACGCGCTCGGGCGGCACGCATGACGCCGAGCGCCTGCAGGCGCTCGCAGTTGCCGCGGAGCCCGCCGAGGAGGGGCAGACGCGATGACCGAGGGACGGCAGGTAACGGTCATGACGCACAGCCTGCCCGAACAGACGGGTCACGCGGTGCAGCGGCTAATCGCGGCCGCGCAGAGCGTGGGCGCCACGCTCCGCTTCGACGCCGAGGAGACCGCGAAGCACGGCCTCCCCGCACAGCCCGGAGTCGAGGTGAACGCGGATGTGAGCAAGGACGTCGCGCTCTGCGTCGTGCTCGGCGGCGACGGCACGATCCTCCGCGCGCTTCGCCACTACGCCTGCACGCGCGTGCCCGTGTTCGCCGTGAACTTCGGCGAGGTGGGATTCCTTGCAACGGTGACGCAGGAGAACCTCGACGAGGGCATCGAGCGGGCGTTGGCCGGCGAATTCGAACTTCTCCACCTGCCCGCGATCCTCGTCGACGGCGAGGCGAGGCCGCTGCGCGCGTTCAACGACGTCGCGGCGCACCGCAAGGCGGGTGACCGCGTCGCGAAGCTCGCCTACGCGCTCGACGGCGAGGAGGTCGGCAGCGCGCGCTGCGACGGGCTCGTGGTCGCGACCCCTGCGGGATCCACGGGCTACAACCTCGCCAACGGCGGCCCCGTGATGGCGTGGGGGGTGGCGGGGTTCGTCGTGTCCTTCATCGCTCCGCACTCGCTCACCGCGCGTGCCCTCGTCGCCGCGCCCGCCAACGACCTCATGATCCACAACCGATCGCGAGACGCGCTCGAGCTCGCGATCGACGGGCACTACGCCGGTGACATCGCGCCGGGCGAGTCGCTGCATGGACGCTTCGAAGACGACGCCGGCACGATCGCCCAGCTGCCGGGCTACTCGTTCTACGAGCGCTTGCGCGAGAAGTTCGGCCTACTGGCCCACTGAGGCGGCGCGGCCCCTCAGGCTGCGGCCGGCTGGTGGTTGTTCCCGTCGTCGTCCGACGGACCCGACTGCTGCATCGAGGCGACGAAGCGGTCGAGCTGCTCGCGTGAGAAGCGCCGCTGTCCGCCTGGGGTCCGGTAGTACCCGAGATGACCGGCGTCGGCCCAGCGGCGGACCGTAGCGAGCGACACGCCCAGATAGCGGGCGGCCTGGGAGCTGGTGAAGACGAGGGTGGAGGGGCTCATTCCTTGAACTCCATTCGGTTGTGATGGGCGGACGCCGCCGCGATGGGCAGGCCTTGGGCGACTATCGGCAGCCTGGGCAGGCAACTTGAGCCCTTTTGAGGTTTGGCGACGTTTGTCCTCGGAATGAGCGGAAATCGCCCGTAACGAGGGGCTCGACGGCGTCGGCTCAGGGTTGGCGCCGCATGGACATTCCTACGAGAAGCGCCTCATACATCCGCACCCTTGACTATTTGGTATCAAGGTGCTTCAATTGAGGTCAAACCTACTCAAGGGTCGTCCGTATGAGGCATGTGGGCGGCGCTGGAAGCCCGGTCAGGACGGGACCAATACTTGAGGGAGCAAAATAAATGTGCTATTCAACAGGTAAAGCGAACCGAGGCAGATACAAAGGTCAGCGGTGGCGGCGCAGTGTTAGCCGTTGGGGTCGTGGCTACGCAACGTTTTAGCCGTGCGCTCGCTCGAACGGGCGGTCAGTCGGGCGCTCGCGGCGTTTGGGCGGCAACAGAGCGTGCGAAACGCACCAGCAGGCCCACGCTGGGGGCAGTCAGCGGCTATCCGGCTCGGAGAGCATTCGTTCGCGCGCTCGAAATCGAGCTCCGCTTCGAAGTCGGCGTTTCGATGGTGAGATGCTGCGGGCCCCTCTTGAGCTGCGCAGTGGATGAAGATCTCGACGAGGTCTGGATCGAACTGCGTGGCCCCGCCCTGCCGAAGCTCCTCGAACGCGGCCTGAGGATCCGTTTGCGGCCGGTAGGACTCGTGTGACCGGTCATCGCGTCGAAGGCCTCGCAGATAGCGAGAATGCGTGACAAGAGGGGAATCTCGGGGCCGATCAGCTGATCTGGGTACCCGGAGCCGTCCCAGCGCTCGTGGTGCGCGAGGATGATGTCGGCGACCGGGCCGTAGCCATGGATTTGCCCGACCCAGGCGGATCCCACGATCGGGTGACGCCGGATCTCCTCCAGTCGCCCTCGTCGATGATCTCCGTTCGACGCAGAAGGTGGTCGCGGAAGCGAGTCGTCCGATGTCGTGAGCCAGCCCTGCTGTGTGCACGAGGTACTGCTCCTCCTCCGATGCATCCCACCTCGCGGGCCAGCTCACGTGCATACATAGCGACGGTCGCAGCGTGTCGTTCGCTACCTGGATCGCGGTCGTCGAGCACATTCACAGCAGCCTGATCTGGCCGACCTGCGACCAGACGAGTGCGAAGACCTTCGTACGGAACTTCTCGGCGAGGTTCTCGGCGCGTATCAGCCTTACGACCAGTAGCTGGAAGAGCAGATTGAGAGCACCGATGCCAAGGCCCAGCCGAGCCCGAAGTTCGTGTAGGCGAGCGCCGCCATCACGGTCAGCAGCGCCGCCGCGAGCTCCGCCGGCAGCACGGGCAACAACAGCTGTTGCACCTGCTCGCCCATCCGGCGTCCCCAAAAGACGCGGCCGTGTATGGCGATCAGCACGAAGTTGAGAATCAGCGCGAAGAACGACACAACGAAGATCACGAGGCCGAACGTGACACTTCGAGTGACGTGGTTGTGCGGACTGTGCACGTCGCCCACGAGCGCACGCACCACCACCGCGGCAGACAGCGGGTATGCGGCGAAGGTGGAGAGGTTGGCCACCCATTCGTCGACCTTGCGGCGGTTCACGGCCGACGTGTAGACCATCGCCGCGAGCCCGAAGGCGACCGCCGGCGCGGGTCCGAGAAGGCTCGCCGCGAGCATCAGCGCCAAGCCCGTCGCCGCGACAGCCTGCGCGCGAATGACGACCTGGAGGTGCTGTCCGATGAGCGCGAGCGCGCCCAACAAGAGCACCAGCTCGATCGGATGCCATTCGTCCGAGCGCGACAGCAAGACGGTGGCCGCCAGCGAACCGGCAAGCAGCAGCCCTGCGCCGGCGTAGTACAACGGCCTCGCGATCTTTGGGGACATGGACATAAAACCCTTCCAGGGGGCTTTGTCGTCCCTATCGACCGCTGGAGCGTCGGGCTTAAGGGGCTACGCCGGTATCACGGGCTCTCGTTGCGAAGGTGCTTCCGCGGCAGCGACGGGCGCGGCGTTCGCCTCGTTTGCAAGGTTGCGGGCACCACCGATGCGAATGAACGCCCCGGCCATGGCCGACGCGACGAGCCCTGCGGCGAGTAGGGCGATTCGGGGACCCACGAGCGCCAAGGCACCCCCCAAGGCATAGCCGAGCACCGGCGCGATGGATCCGCCTCCTTCCACCACGCCCATCATGCGCCCGAGCAACCCGCGGGGCGTGAGCGCTTGCACCACGCCGAGAAATGCCGCCCACTGCACGCCGTTTCCGAGACCGCCCACGAGTGCCGCGACGCACGCGACACGCAACGACGGCGCTGCTGCATAGCCGAGGTACGCAAGGCCCACCGCAAGCGTGCCTGCGACCAGCATCGCCCACAGCCAACCACGGGCGCGTGTGAACAGAAGGCTCCCTGCGACCTGCCCGACACCCCACGTCGCGAGCAAGATTCCGTACCCAAGGTCTCCCGCGTGAAGCGTCGACTTCGTATACGGGACCAGCGCTGGACTGGCGCAGAAGAAGAAGACCATCGCCACGATCTCGGTGACGATGAGCGCGCGCAGCATCGGCGCGCCTCGCAGATACTCGCGCGCGGCGTTCAAGCGGGCGCCGACGGAGGCAGCGGCCTCCTCGACGTGCACGCGAATGTCCAACACCAGCGCTCCGCTCACGAGGAAGCAGCCGGCGTCCACCGCGAGCGCAGACGGACTTCCCAGGCCTTCCACGGCGAGCCCCGCGAGAGCTGGGCCGCCGAAGGCGCTGAGCGATAACGAGACGTTCAGCGCGGCGTTCGCACGATGGGCCGCTGGATCGCCAGTAGGCGCGCTGTCCCGGGAGCCGGTATTTCCTTGCTCATCCCCGGTTCGCGCAGCCTCGGTGCGCAGTAGCGCTCTCGCCGCGTACGCGATGCTCCCGTCGAGTGCCACGAGCACGAGAATCGCCGGAAGCGAGAAGTTCCAGAGCACCACTGCGAGCAAGCCCGCACAGACCGCCTCGATCGCGTAGAGCAGACTGAGTCCGCCGCGCCGCGGCGAAGCCTCGATGCGGGCGACCACCGCTGGCGCGAATATTGCGGGCAGGACGCCGACAGCGAGCACCGCACCCAAGGCGAGTGAGCTGTGGGTGTGGTTATAGACGCCAAGCGATACTCCGACGAACGCGAACCACCACCCGAACTGATTGACGGTGTAGGCGGTAACGACACGGTAAAGCGATGTAGATCCGCGGCGTGCCAAGGCTCCGGACGCTAGCGGGCGAGACAACGGTGTCAAGCTGCGGTGCCGACGTGGCTGCGGGCTACGATGAGCGTTCGACGATGCCCAACAGAGCTGAGCGCTGGCTGATGGAGTTGATGGCCGACCGGGCGATGCGCATCCTCGATGCCTCGAACGTGATGGTGCTTCGTGAGCGCGGCGGCGATCTGCACGTCGCTGCCTCTGTTGGCAGGGGCTCGATATCCGCGAACGTCATTCCCGTGCAGGGGAGCGCTATGGGCGAGCTGTACAGCGCCCACGAGCCGCTCGCGGTGGAACGCCCCTTGCGAGATCAGGCTGCGTTCTTGCGCGAGCTCGGCCTCGAGGCGCAGTCCGCGCTGATCCAGCCGCTTGGAATCGATGGCCCGGGAGGTGGCATGATCCTGGCCGCTCGGAGAGACTCGGGGCTCCGCAAGGGCGATGAGAACGCGCTTGCGGCCGTGGCGGGCAGTTTGACTCAGCAGCTGATGGCGGAGCGCAACGCCGAGGCGGAACGGCTGCGCTACGGGGCCCAGGCGCGCGAGCGCGAGCGCGAGCGCTGGGCGCGGGAGCTCCACGACGAGACGGTGCAGGGCATGGGAGCCCTGCGCATGCAGCTCGGGATGGCGCTGGAGGATCAGGATCCCGACAAGCTGCGATCGGCGGCGTCCGAGATCTTCGATGCCCTGCAGCGCGAAATCACGGGTATCCGGCATCTCATCACCGAGCTTCGGCCCGCGGCGCTCGACGACCTTGGCCTCGACGCTGCGGTGCAGGCGCTCGCGCGCAGGGCCGAGGGTGTTTACGGCCTGCAGGTCGAGACCGATGTCGACATCGGCGCGGAGCACGATCAGGGCCGGCTCGACCCCGAGCTGGAGACGACCGTCTACCGGATCATGCAAGAGGGGCTCAACAATGTCTCGCGCCACGCGCACGCGAGTAGAGCCGTCATCAGCATCGTGGAGCGCGACGGCACGCTCGTCGCGACCGTGACCGACGACGGGAAGGGGATCAGCGACTCATCGAGCTCGAAGGGGGGTCGCGAGAACGGCCAGGCCGCGGAGTCGTCCACCGGGGTGCGCATGGGCGGGTACGGCCTCCCAGGTATGCGCGAGCGCGCCGAGCTGGTCGCGGGAGAGCTCGATCTTCGATCGATCCCCGGCGAGGGAACGACGCTACGCCTCAGCGTGCCGCTCGCCGGCCGACCCGAGGGAGCTCCACGAGCTGAGGACGGCGGCGAGGTCTGAGCTCATCGGCGCCGGCTCACCGCGGCCCGCGGTGACGCTCAGGCCGCGTGCGAGCGCCTCGAACGGGAGCATCGCGTCGTCTCCAACGTCGACCCGCCCGGCGTGTCCGAGGCCTTCCAGGAGCTCGAGCAACCGCTGCAAATGGTCATAAAGGCACTCGCGGGGAGCCCAGCGAACATCCAACTCCCCGGGCGCATGCTCGATCGTTCTCCATCCGGTGTGCACCGGCACTGCCGCCGGTGCGTCCGAGAAGTGAGTGGAGCGAGCCGTGCGGTCCGGGTCCCCGAGATAGTGCGAGTTGAGGTGAACGCGCAGACCGCAACCCACGACCTTCGTGTCGAGCACAGCGCCGTACGCGCACGTGCGCAAGAACGTCGTGTAGCTCGCCCTCAGCTTTCCATCGATCCGGACGGCCAGCGGAAGCTCGCAGAGGTTTTCCGGCTTACGCATCGACCAAACCTTAGATGATCGTTGCACCAGCAACAAGATCTTCTTCGTGGGGCCGTGGCGCAGCGTGTCCGTCGATCCCGCGCGCCAGTGACTCGAGCGCGGCACACAGTCGCTGCAAGCGTTTGACGTGAAACAGCCACATCGTCACTTCGTCGCCGATCATCGCGCGCTGCAGCTCGAGCCTCCACGCGTCGCCATCGCGCCCGCTCGCGGTCCGCGTCGCGAGCAGCCGCGCGTGCGCGGCCGCGTACTCTTGCGCGCATGCGCGCTGGGCCGCGCGCACCGCGCCGATCAGCGGAGCGGCGTCCTCGGGCGCGATGAACGCGAGCTTCGCGTTCCAACCGTCGCGCACCACCGGCGTCAACGCTGAGAAGTCACGCAGCCACCGTCGGAACGCCTCGCGACCGGACTCGGTAGCGCGATAGCGGTCCAACGAGCGCTCCCGACCGCGCTCGACGGGACACACGAGCCGCTGCCGCTCGAGGCTCGCGAGCGAGTTGTGAACCACCGACCGCGCGAAGCGAGCCCGTGGAAACTCGCGTGAGAGCTTCCGCCCGATGCCGGCGACCGTGTCGTCCGCTCGTCCCAGGAGCCCCAGGATCGCCATGCTGGCGCTCATCTCGCCTTTGTGCGTAGCTCCCATATTGGTCCGCCGGCCGGCAACGCCATTGTAGCGAAAAACATGAGGTCACCGACCACGCCCGCGGAGCCGATAGCGCCCGTTCTCGTTGTAGCGAATGGGTTCCAAGCAGAACGCAATTGCTTGCCACCCACGACCTGCTGATCCATCATCTCTCGGCGTGAACGCGCTCGGCGACCGGCCGATGGTTCCGCTTTCCTCCTCCTCCCGGAGAGCTGGAACACCCGCACGAAAGTCCCACCCGTGCGCACGCTGGGCAGCCGGACGTTCGCGACTCCTCCAGAGACCGGGCCGGGCGCGGAGAGGGCGCCCGAGTCTGGTCCCGCTCGTCCTTCGGTGCCGCTCGTGAGCCGCGCCGCGGCCAGCCACGCGACTCTGCCCGCAGCTCGTCGGCGGAGCGCGTCCGTGGGCGCTTCTGTCCGCGGGCGCAGCGGCCGCATCAGCGCGGTCGCGTGGAGCGGACCGGAGGGGCTCGCCTACGGCGACTGGATGCTGGAGGGCAAGCGGCTCGGCGTCATGTGGCGGGCGAGCCCCTGGTGGATCGGAGACTGGCTGCTCTACGGCAGCTCGCGCTGGGGTGAGACCTACGCGCAGGCCGCACGCGTAACGGGCTACGACCCCAAGAGCCTTCGCAACATGCGCTACGTCTCCTCGCGCTTCGACGCGTCCCTACGTAGGGACAATCTCACGTGGAGTCACCACGCGTTGCTCGCCGGCTTCGAGCCGGCCGCGCGCGAGTACTGGCTCGCGCGTGCTGGTGAAGACCGACTCTCCGTCGATGACCTTCGCGTCGAGCTGCGCGCCGCGCGGCGCGTGGATCGCGGCGACGCGCGTGAGCTCGCCGCCTGCGCCGCGCAGGGGGAGCGGGTCGTCGTGTGTCCGAACTGCGGCGACTCCGTTCCCGTTCCTGCCGCTTAGACGCGCTGGCACGCCCGGCGTTTTTTGACACATCACCCGGTGTGCCCGTTTACTGACAGCGATGTCACGCGAGGCGCGATCCGGCGCCCAATGGGATTGGAGGGAAAGCATGCGGCGCACACTGATACGAGGCGCGCTTACGGGTGCGGCGGTCGCGCTCACGTTGCCCGCCTCCGCGGCGGCCACGAGCGTGTCGACATGGGGAAGCAACGCATTCGGCCAGCTCGGCGACGGTCACACGAGCGCGGAACAGCTCTATTCCGACGTCGCAGTCGAAGCGAGCGGTGCGCAGGCGGCGACGACGGTCGCAGTCGGCTGTAACCACGACCTCGCCGTGACGGCGCCTCGCGGCGAAGTTCTCGCCTGGGGAAGGAACAACAAGGGCCAGCTCGGTTACGGCACGGAACCGTTCGAAGGCGCGCATGAACCCGCCGAAAGCGATACGCCCGAGACCGTCGAAGGACTCACCGGCGCCGTGGAAGTCGCCGCGGGGTGTAACTTCAGCATGGCGCGGAGGTCCGACGGGAGCGTGTGGGTTTGGGGGGAATGGCCCGCCGGCCTCGGCAAGGACCGGCCGACCGAGGTGATCACGAGCGGAGCCACCGCGATCGCCGCCGGCGACAGTTGTTGCCAGAGCGGCCTAGCCCTCGCCCTCATGAGCAACGGAACGGTCGATGCGTGGGGCTACGACGGCTACTTCGAGCTGGGGTATCCCGAAGTGCGCGAGGACATGAGCACCACGCCCTCGCCGGTCGAAGGCGTGAGCAACGCGACCGGCATTGCCGCGGGCGCGTCATTTGGCGCGGCACTCATCAAGGGAGGTGCCGTGGAGGTCTGGGGGTCGAACTACTCCGCCGAACACGGCAACGGCACCGTCGGCTCGTCGTTCCCCTGTTACTGCACGCATGAAACCGCGGAACACCGCGGCCTCACTCCGACGACTGTCCCCGAATTGACGGAAGTCGCGTCGATCGCCGCTGGCGGCGAACACATCCTCGCGCTGCTTCGCGGGGGCACCGTCAAGGCGTGGGGTCGCGATCTCTCGGGCGAGCTCGGCGACGGCTTCGTCAACGAACTCGCCTACGTGCCCGCGTCGGTGGCCGACCTCTCGTCTGTCGCGAGCATCGTGGCGAGTCGGTACGACAGCCTGGCCGTGCTCTCCGATGGCGGCGTCGAGGCCTGGGGCTCCAACGAATCGGGAGCGCTCGGTCGCGGCAACACATCTACCCAGGAACCGCTCAACGACTATCCGGGCTTCGTCGCCGGGTTGCTGTCGGCCGCGCAGCCGGCGGGCGCCGCGGCTGCCGCGCTCGCGCCCGCAAACGGGTTCGCGGCGCGGGTGCCGCAGTGGACCTCGACGGGCTCGGTGGCGGACAAGAAGCTCGGTGCCTCCTTCTCGCTCGCCGGAACCTTCACGGGCCAGGGTGCGCTCCACGGGCAGGAGGGTGGCGAACTGACCGCTCCGCAGTCCAACCTCCAGGTCAAGCTCTTCGGTAACTTGCCCGTGACGGTGGGCACGAGCGTTACCCCTGTGAAATGGAACGGCGGCGCCGACGCGCGCGAGAATCTCAATGTCACATCGGTGAGCCTGCTCGGGCTCACGATCCCCACGAGCTGCACAACGAAGCGCCCGCTCGAAATCGGCCTCGCGACGCCGAGCGAAGTGGGTAACCAGTTGCAGGTGGCCGGTGGGGCGACGATCTCGGCGTTCAGGTGTTCGGGCGGCTTTCTTGGCCAGGCGTTCTCGCCGATCCTCAGCGCGCTCGCGTCCGGCGAAGGAACCTACACGCTCACGCTCGAAGCATGAGGTCTTGTCAGGGCATCACGTGCTCCGCGGCGGCCGTGCTCGTCGCCTGCCTGCTCCTACCGACCGCCACGGAGGCCGCGGGCGGCGCCGTGGTTGGCGGCGAACCGCCCCCGCACGTCGCATACCTGCTGGTCGAAGCGGGCACCGCCGGGACTGTCGTGCCGGTGATCGGGACGGGTCT
The DNA here is from genome assembly GCA_963738355.1 of uncultured bacterium. Lineage (GTDB taxonomy): Bacteria > Actinomycetota > Thermoleophilia > Solirubrobacterales > Solirubrobacteraceae > Palsa-744. The sequence continues at coordinate 329,822 of CAVTWF010000006.1, read as the reverse complement.
CGCGCACGCGAGCACGGTGCAGTTCGGCGACGTCCCCGCGAGCTTCACGATCGAAACGCCCGAGAGCATCAGCGCCGTCGCGCCGCCGAACACGGGCACCGTGTACGTGACCGTGACGACGCCCCAGGGAACGAGCCCGACGGACTTCGGCGACGAATTCAGCTACCTCGCGCCAACCGCCATGCCCTCGCCGGCGCCTGCGCTCGAGTCCCCGGCGTCCCCGCCCGCGGTTGCCGCTCAGGCTCCCGCCCCGGCGCCGTCCGTGACGCCCCTGCAGCGACTGCGACCGGCGTCCAAGGCCCGCAGGCTCCGAGGCTGCCGCCCGCGCGCACGCCGCTCCTGCAAGGCGGCCAAGCGCCGACGCAGGGCCGCACGTCGGCGCTGAACGACGAGCCTCCCAGCCCAAGCAGAAGCCGGAAGGCTCGTCCGCGATTGGAATCGCTAGGAGGGGACTGTCGGTGCGTCTATAAGTCCTGAGAGGGTCTACTGCCCGAGCACATGAGCAGCCCGGCGCAACCCGACCGGGGCGGCGTGAGCGATACCGTCTCCCGAATCGAGTTGCGCCTGCCGACGCGCGGGCTGTGAGTCCCCGCGCGCTGCTGCTCTACCCAGGGCCGCTGTTACCACGACGCTGAGGACGCTCAGCACGAGCCACGTCAGCGCGATTTCCACGAGGATCATGCGTGCGGCACCTGGGTTGTCCTGGTTGCTCTTGCCACTGGTGAAATGGTGACGCATGGAACCCACCTTGTCTGCCGTGCGAGGGGTGCTGATCTTGTCGTCCCGAAGGGGCCGAGCCGCGTCCTGCGAAGGTCGCGACGCCATGTCCTCCGATGCCACGCGCACGACCAATGTGGTCGTCGTGTTGCGCCTTCCTGAGCGGTCCGAGGGGTTCGCTACCGTGTTGCGGTATGGAAGAGCAGCTCGCGACCGCGGACGCGACCGCGCAGAGCGACGACGCTCTCGAGGCCTCCCGCGGCGACCAGGGCCGTGCCGGTGAGGATCGGCCGATCGACGTCATCATCGCCGACGATCACGCCGTCGTCCGCGATGGCCTGCGCACCGTGCTTGAGCGCGAGCCGAACGCGTTTCGCGTTGTCGGGGAGGCGGGCGACGTTCCGACGATCATCCGCGAAGTCAAGGCGCACAAACCCGATCTGCTCACGCTCGATCTCACGATGCCCGGCGGCTCGTGTCTCGCCGCACTTCCTCAATGCTTCATCGCCCACCCCGACCTCACCGTCGTCGTCGTGACGATGCGCGAGGACCCCGGCTATGCGCGGCAGGCGCTGCGCGCGGGCGTGCGCGGGTACGTGCTCAAGGAGGCTGAGCCGGCGGAGCTCCTGCACGCGTTCCGCCTCGCCGTCGCGGGCGGCCAGTACCTCGACCCGCAGCTCGGAGCCGTGATGGCCTCGGGCGACAGCGGCCAGCGTGGCGAGGCCGCGCTCTCCGAGCGCGAGCGCGAAGTCGTGCGACTCGTGGCGCTCGGGTACACGAACCCGGAGATCGCCGAGCGTCTCCACCTCGGCGAGCGGACCGTCAAGACCTATCGCGCGCGCGCCGTCGAAAAGATCGGCGTCTCCTCGCGCGCGGAGCTCACGGCTTACGCGCGTCGCGAGGGCCTCATCGAGGATCCGATCGGGATCTCGGAGCGCCTCGGCCGTCCACCCGTACTTCCCTAGGCCTACCCCCGGCGCCGGTTGTGTGCGCGGCGCCCGCGTGTGCCCGCGGGGCATCGCACTCGCGTGTTCGCAAGCGAGCGCTGCCCGCCCTCGAAGCCCAGCGCCGCGGCGAACGGGAAGCCACCGCGTGGGCAGCGATCGGGCAGGAGGATTCCCTTCGGCGTGTAGGGGACGTAGGCGCCGTGGGACCGTTCGTAGTAGGTGAGGCCCTGCAGGGCCGATCGTCGCTTCGAGAGCGACGACGGCGACGTCGGGCGCTTCGGGAAGGCTTGGGACCAGCGGAACGCTCAGGCTGATCTCACCCCCGTAGGGCCGCCGCGCCGGCAGGAGCTCGCCCGGGAAGACGATGTTCGCCACCACCGGGCTGATCCCTTGCGCGTCGAAGAGCAGCGCGATGTGCCCGTCCTCGTCTTCGGCGCGCACCACGGTGACGTATGCACGCTCGCGGATCACCTCTGGGCCGAACGGGATCTCGCCCAGCGCCGAGCCGTGGCCCATGACCGAGTTCGGTGGGCACGCCTGAGGGCCCTGCGTTTCGAGCGTGCTCGCGGCGCACGTTTCCAGCCCGAGGCCGCTGAGCGCTATCCCGAGGTTTTCGGGGTAGCGTAGGGCGACGCTCCGCAGTGGGGGCGGGACCGTCCCCTTGGCGGCCTCGACGCGCACGTTGAGCGCGATCGTCGTGCTTGCGCCGAGGCGGTCGGGGGTGAGGCGCGCGGACATCTGGACACGCTCCGTCGCGATCGCAGCGCTCGGGCTGATGAGGCAGCCGCACGCGCACACCGCGGCGAGAAGATTCGCTACCCGGCTGAGCCGTCCAGTTGGCTTCATTGTGCGCGCACCCGGCGTTGCCGGAGGGGTGCGCTAGTAGTAAAGCGTGCCGCGCGTCTGGATCGTGACGTCGTAGGTCATGCGGTCGTAGGTCCCGTACATCGATCCGTGCGCGTGCGCGTGCGCGTAGCGACCTGTGCCCCCGGTGATCACGTCGTGGCCCGAGAAGCTTTCGTAGCGCCCCGAGCCGTGGGGCTGCGCTGTTCCATGCCCTTTGATCTCGCCTTGAGGCGTGTAGAAGGTGAAGCTGCCATCGAATGTCGCGCCGGCCGTCAGCTCCGCGTGCGCGTGCCCTCGCAACGAGCCCGTCACCGGCCCTTCCTCGATCAGTGTCGAGCCCGAGGTGTGGAGGTAATGCAGTCGCGCTTCCGCGTTGATGCTCACTGCGTGCGAAGCGCGCGCACGTTGCCCACGCCCGATGCTCGTAGCGGGAGGCGCGCCGGCGAGCAGGCTCAGCCCGAGCGCTCCTGAGAGCGCTACCGCAGGTTTACGCATGACTACGCCGGGGCTCGGCTCGAGGCGCGCCTTCGAGCTCGCCCCCGAGCGTGCTGGAGAGGGTGCGCGGCCGCCATGCGCGCACCCGCTTCGCGAGTCGCCAGGTGCGCATGATCGCCAGCGTCGGGCGCAGCAGCGCCCGCAGCTCCGCGTGGATCGCCGCCACGATTGGTCGCGCGCGCTCGTATCTCGCCGCCGTTGGCGACGTGTAGTAGGCGATCACGCCCGCGGTGATCATGACGTGACGAGCGCCTCCGCGGAAGCTCAGCCGCCGCATGCAGCGCACGGTGAGCGAGGCTCGCGACCGCTTCCGCGGGACGCTCCTGGTTGTACCAGTCGATGGCGCGCGGCCGTCCGGTGCGCAGGTCGCGCTCGTAGTCGTTGACGCTGTCGAGCATGGTGCTCACCGCGGAGATCTTCAAGTACGCCTCGTCGATCGCGTCCGCGTCTGCCGGCATCGTGCGATCGTCGGCCGCCGCCGCGATCAATGCGTGCATAGACAGGACCGACGCCGCCGATCCCGCAGCGAACTCCGGCCATGCGAGGTCCGCACCGACGGCTTCGCGGCCTCGCCCACTGCCTGAGCGCGCCGACGCCTTGGAGCTTCACCGCGTGGCTTTGAATCTGCCCCTCAGCGGTGCGCCGAGCGGCGCGGCGAAACGCATCGGCTATCGCTGCGCGAGCCGGCAGGCTCGCCAGCCCCGACGCTCACGGTCGCCGCAAGCTCCTCCGCGTAGCCTCCGCCGTCGGCGACGGCGCAAGCGGTCGCACTACCGCTGGCATCCGTTCGCGGTGAGGCGCTCATCTCGGTGAACGGGCTGAAGATCTCCTCGCCGTCACGCCGCGGGTCGACCGCCGGGAGCGCGATCAGCCCGTCGAGGTAGTCGTAGAGCACCTCGAGCGCCACAATCGTGGTCACGACCTGAGCACGACGAGCCGCTCGGGCACACGCCGCGAGCGTCGACGCGACCTCCGAGTTGAAGCCCTCCTCGTCGAGCTTCGCGAGGGCGATGCGACGCGCGTCGTCGGTGGCAATTGCGCTCGCGCGCAAAACCCAGCGACGCAGCTCGCTGCGCGCCAGCGGCGCTACCGTCGACCAGTACCGCAGGTTCGCGCCAAGCAGCGCTGCGCCGGCGCGCGCAACGGGTAGTGGGTCATCCGAACTGACCGGAGGCGGCACGTTGGCTCCTGTACTTCCTTGCAACTCCTCGTGGTGTCGCGAGGCTACCATCACTCCCCTTCGAGAGCCAAGGCCGGCGACACCCGCGAGGCCGACCACGTCGGGAGCGAGACCGACAGCAGAACGACCGCGAGCACGATCGCGAAGATCTCCAGCGGCCGCCAGCTCGCGGCGAGCGTCGCGACGGGGAATCCGGTGGTGTGCTGGAGGTAGCCGTCGATGACGACCTGGCCGTAGATTCCCGGCGACCACGCCCGTCACGCAGCCCGCACCGAGCATCAGGATCGACTCCGTCATCAGGATGCGCCGTAGGCGCGACGGCGACGACCCTTCGAGGCGCAATCCCGATAGGGAGGTCCTTCGCTCCCAGATCGCCGATCCAAGCGCTGCGACGAGCGCGAGCACCGCAGCGACGACCAGGAGGCGCGATATCTCGGCGAGCCGGCTGAGGCCTTCGCCCGCGATCGCGCCGAACCTCGATGCGCGCGTCGTAGCGGTGATCGCTTCCAACCCCGTGCTCGGTCCCAATGCCTGCGCGATCGCCTTTCGTGCCCGTGCGGGATCCGTGCCCGGCGCGAGCTCGACGCCAAGCGCAGAGGGCGATCGCGTGGCCCAGAGCCGGCTGTAGTCGGCGGTGTTCAGGAGCAGCGCGCCGGCGGTCCACCCGAGGTTGGTGGTGATCGCCGCGACGCGCAACCGCGCGGGACCAGTCGGCGTCGGCAGCACGAGCGCGCCGCCGACCCCCACGTGATCTTCTGCCGCGATCGGCTGCGAGACCGCAACCCATCCACCTTCTCGAAGCTCCCTCGCCGCGCGCGCCACGTTGCCCGAGACGACTTCGCTGCGGAGCAGCTGTTCTGCCGCGGACGGCGGCCTTGCGATGACCCACACGCGGCGGCCACCGACGTCCATGAACTCGCTCTGGAAGCCGTATACGCCGGTCACACCCGGTACCGCGCGGATCCGGGCGGCGGCGTTCGCCGAGAAGCTCACCACGCCCGCCGTGTCCCGCGGGTTGAGCACCCACACCGACGCTTCGTCCGAGTACATCTGCGCGAAGTTGTGGAGCGACGCGAGTAGGTCCGTTCGCGCACCCCCCAGCGCGACGGTCCCGAACAGCGCGATCGCTCCCGTCGCCGCGAGCGCGAGCGAGCGGATCGTCGTGGCGCGCAGCGAGGTCAGCGCGAGGGGCAGCAGGGTGGCCGACTGCAGGCGAGCGGGCGCCATCCCGGCGATCCGGATCGCGCCCGCCAGCGCGAGCGGGACGGCGAGCACCGTCGCGATCGCGAGCAGCACGACCGCGAGGATCGCAGCCGAGGGCGCGACCGCGAAAAGGATGCCCGCGGGTACGACGAGCGCGACCGCGGACGCGAACAGGCGGCGCTGCGTGCGGCCACGCAACGCGTTGCCCGGGGTGCCCTCGTCGAAGTACACGGCGTCGATCGCGCGCCTGCGCTGGAGGTCGAGCAAGGGCAGCACGGAGGCGAGGAGCGCTGCGGCCACGCCGCCCGCGAACGCGAGCACCACGGGCTGCACCCCGATCACGGTTCCGCCGCCGAGGACGAAGGTCTGCGCAAGGTAGCCCGGGGATTCGTGGAAGACGCCTCGCGAGAGCGCGTAGCCCCCAAGGAGGCCGACGATCGAGGCCGCCGCACCGAGGCAGAGACCCTCGAAGAGCACCATCTCCACGATCGCCGGTCGCTTTGCGCCGTCGATGCGTAGATCGGCGATCGCTTGGCGGCGCTCCGGCACGGTGAGGAGCATCGCGTTGAACGCGAACAGCAGCCCGAGCAACGCCGCGATCACGGCAAAGAACGTGCTCGCCTGGTTGGCGGGGTGAAGCGCCTCGACGCAGCAGCGCGACGTCCTCGTCGGCCGCTGCGACCTCGAGCCGGCCGCCGGCGAGCTCCTGCAGCTGCTTGCGCACGGTCGCTTCTTGACCGGGCTGCGGCTGAACGAGCACGCGTGTGATGCGGCCACGGAGCCCGGCGAGCGCTTGCAAGCTCTGCAGCGGCATGATCGCCGTGCGCGTTTGCGCGAGCGAGCCCGCGGCTTCCCGGCCGAGGACCGCGGTAACGCTCAATGGGTAGGAGGCGCCTCGCAACTTCAGCGACACCGGATTCACGGCGCCTTCCTTCACGTTCGCAGCGGAGATGCCGAGCGCTTCGGCGACGGCTGTCGTCAAGCCGATCCCGCGTCGCGAGAAGATCGCGCCCGGGAGCGTGTGCGCGAGGCCGTCGAGCGTACCGAGACTCACATCAGTGCCGACGACGTCGATCGTCGCGTGCCGTCCATGTGGGCCGACGACGGTCGCCGTCTGCTCGAGTGCCGGCGCCGCCTGCTTCACGCCCCTCAGGCGTTCGACGCGCGCGAGCGTGCCCGCGCTGAAGCCTTCCGGGCCGCGGGCGCGCAGCTGCAGCGTCGCGGGCCCCACGACGGTGTGTACGACGCTGGCGGTCGAGCCGGCAATGCTCCCATTCGCGATGAGCACCGCGAACACGAGCGCCACGGCGATCGCGACGCCCGCGCCCGCCAGCAGCTCCTGCGCGGCGTGCGCGCGCAGGCGGCGCCTGTAGAGATAGACGAGCGCGTACGGGCGCATGAGCGTGCGCGCGCGCAGCGGCCCCACGCGCCCCCGTTGCGGGACGTCGTGCCGCGGGAGCAGCTCAGTCGGCGCCACCGCCGATCACCCGGCCTGCCCGGAGGCTGCGAAGCCGCTCGCGGCAGCCTCGCCATGCCCGTTGCGCTCGAAGTACTCATCGTGGATCCTTCCGTCGCGCATCGTGAGGTGCCGGTCTGCGATGGCCGCCGCCGCGGGGTCGTGGGTAACGAGCAGCACCCCGGTTCCCTCTTCCCGCGCGAGACCGTGGAGCAGGCCGACGACCTCGCGCGAGCGCTCGCTGTCGAGGTTGCCCGTGGGCTCGTCCGCGAGCACGAGACGCGGGTCCCCCGCGAGCGCACGTGCCACCGCCACCCGCTGGCGCTCGCCGCCTGAGAGCTCGCCCGGAGAGCGCTCGAGCTTGTCGCCGAGGCCGACCCGTTCGAGCCACGGGATCGCACGCTTGCGCGCCTCGCGCATGCTCATGCCGCCGAGCAGGAGCTTCCGGCACGCGTTCTCGAGCGCCGAGACACGCGGCATGAGGTGAAAGCTCTGGTAGATGAAGCCGACGTCCTGGAGCAGATAATCCGACGCTTCGCTGTCCGATAGCGACCCGAGGTCGCGGCCAGAGAAGCGGATCGCGCCGTGGTCGGGCTTGAGCAGCGTTGCGACGAGCAGCAGGAGCGTCGTCTTCCCGGACCCGCTCGGGCCTAGTAGCGCAATCATCTCGCCGTCCTGGAGGTTCAGGTCCACGCCGTCGACGGCACGCACGTCCTCATCGCCGCTTCGGTAGTACTTGATTACGTCTTCAAGCTCGAGCATGCTGGCTGGCTCCCTGCCCTTGGTTGTCGATCACGCGCTCTCCGAACGCGCGGCGCTACGGCGGATCGGGACGACATCCGCAAGCTCCGGCTCGACAGTCCCTCGCAGCTCGCCGTCGCCCAACGAGAGCGCTTGGTCGGCGCCCGCGAGCCCCGCGGTCTTGTCGGTGCTCGTGAGGACTGCGATCCCGTCGTCCGCGAGCGAGCGCAGCAGCGCGAGGATGTCGTCGCGCTCGGGTTGATCCACGCCGAGCGTCGGCTCGTCGATCACGAGCAGCCTCGGGTTGCCCGCTAGCGCGCGGGCGATCGTGACGCGCACGGCCTCAGCGCCCGCGAGCTCCGACGGCCTTAGCTCCGAGCATCGCTGTGCTCCTGCACGCGCGAGGGCGCTTCTCGCGCGCAGCGTCGCCTGCTCCGAGCTCGCGCCTCGTGCGAGCTGGCTCAGCATCAGCTGGTCGAGGACCGCGCGGCCGTCGCTGGGGCCGAACGCGCGCCGGCAGTAGCCGATCTCGCCACGCAGCGCCTCGCTCTCGCGCCCTGTGAGCCTGCGCCCCGCGAAGCGCACCTCGCCCGCGTCCGGCGCCTCGAGCCCCGCAGCGATCCGCAGGAGCGTCGAACGCCCGGAGCGTCGCGTGCCCCAGATCGAGACGAGCTCTCCGGCGCCGATCTCGAGCGAGACATCCTGCAGCACGGCGCGGCGGCTGGCCCCGCGGCCGAATCCCTTCGCGACGCGATCGAGCTGGAGGAGCGTCACGGCCGCCTGCCAGCCGCCCGCGAGAGCGCCTTGAGCTCGCGGCGCGCGTACTCCACCCACGCGAGCCGCGAATCGAGTGAGAGGCGACGCTCCTCCGCTGCGAGCCTCGCGGCGACCGCGGCCTTCGGCTCGGAGGAGATGATGCGGCCGCCGGCAACGGGTGTGCCCTCAGCCTCCTCGAGGCACTCGCGCTCGTAGCGATCGAGCACCGCGAGCGCAAGCTCGGGTTCGGGCACGAGCAGCGCGAGCTGACGCGCGAGCAACCGCGAGCGGCGGTCGTTCTCGCGCATCTGGGCGAGCAGCCGCTCCTGATATGCACGCACCCCCTTGGTCGTCACGCGGTAATGCACGCGCGGCATGCGACGGTCGTCCTCGCTGACTTCCACCTCTTCGATCAGCTCGCGTCGCTTGAGCGCGTCGAGCGCGGTGTAAACGTACGAGACGCCGCTGAGGCGAAGGAGTCCGCCGTAGGTGCGCTCGAAGCGCTGCGCGAGCTCGTAGCCGTAGCTCGAACGTTCGATCAGAAGCCCGATCAGAGCCCACTGGATCAGGGAGTTCGTGGGCGCGCCCTCCAGAAGCTGCGCGCCCCGCGCCTCGGCTCTGTTCTCTGGCATTGGTTCCCCCGGATCTGTTCCGCCGTTGTTGTGGATTGTACACGTTCGAGGCCGCTCGTGGCGGCTTGATCGGGCGTCGTGCGCGCGATCCGCGCCGATCAGTTCGCACCGTGCGGGTTGACCTTGCCCGGCGCGAGGCGTGTCAAGATGGAAGCGCCGCAGCCCAAGGTCCTCGAGCCGGCAGGCAGTCACGAAGTGACACAGTCACCGAGTGACATAGTCACGACATAGAACTTTCAACCTTGTGACTTGTCACACCATCGTGCCTGCGATATATCCATTCCTACGTCGACGCAGGCAGGACACCATCCTGACTCTGCCCTCTCAGCCGTCCTCCCGGAGTGGAAGGAACGTCGCTTTGCGGCGCTCCGATCGGGGTCGCATGTGGTGAGCCTGCGGGGCGTCGCGTCTCCTCCAGACAGCGGGCCGGGCGACGGGGGGCGCTCGGCCCGTGTCGCGGGCTGCGCCTGAGCACCGCGGTCGTTTCGGGCGTCCTCTCTGCGCATGGCCAAAGTGAGGTGCGAGATTTTGGCCAGCGTGTGCAAGACACGCTCTCTCGCGCGGGATATATATGCGCAACGACGACGTACCAGGACACCGCTCGCGCTTCCGTCTCCCTCTCCTCCCGGGGTGGAAGAGCGTCGTGGTGCGGCGCTTGGTCGGTCGGTGAGCCTGCGTTGGCGTCGATCTCCTCCTGACAGATGGGCCGGGCGCGTTGAGCGCTCGGCCCTCTGTCGCTCGCCGATCCGCGTCCCCTGCTCCGGGGCCCTGCGTCGGTCCGCTGGAGCGCGGGCTAGACTGCCGAGGCAGGCCTTCATGACGCTGCCTTCCGCCGACCGCCACGCACAAGCCCCGGAGAAGAGCCGGTTCATCTTCGTCACCGGCGGCGTCGTCTCCTCACTCGGGAAGGGAATTGCGGCAGCGTCGATCGGGCGTCTGCTCGTCGCGCGCGGGCTGACCGTCGCGCTGCAGAAGTTCGATCCGTACATCAACGTCGATCCGGGCACGATGTCGCCCTACCAGCACGGAGAGGTGTTCGTCACCGAGGACGGAGCGGAGACGGATCTCGACCTCGGCCACTACGAGCGCTTCACGGACGTCAACACGAGCCGCATCTCGAACGTCACCGCGGGCGGCGTCTACGACACGGTCATCCGCCGCGAGCGGCGCGGCGACTACCTCGGAAGCACCGTCCAGGTCGTTCCGCACATCACCGACGAGATCAAGCAACGCATCGCGCTGATCGCGGAGTCGAGCGACGCGGACGTGATCATCACCGAGATCGGCGGCACCGTCGGCGACATCGAGTCGCTTCCGTTCCTCGAGGCGATCCGCCAGTTCCCCGTGGAGGTCGGGCGCAGGCGCTGCATGTTCATCCACCTCACGCTCGTGCCCTACGTCGACCACGCCGGCGAGCTCAAGACGAAGCCGACCCAGCACTCCGTCAACGAGCTGCGGCGTATCGGCATCGCCCCGGACATGCTCATGTGTCGCTCCGAGGAGGGGCTCTCGAGCGACATTCGCCGCAAGATCGCGCTCTTCGCGAGCCTCCCGGAAGAGGCGATCGTCTCCGCCCGCGACGTCCCGAACATCTACGAAGTGCCGCTGAGCTTCCAGGAGCAGGGCGTCGACCGCTTCATCCTGGAGCACTTCGGCGATCAAGCGCCCCCGCCCGAGCTCACCAAATGGCGCGAGTCCGTGGGGCGCGCGGAGCACGCGCGACGCACCGTGCGAATCGCGATCGTCGGAAAGTACGTGCGCCTCGAGGACGCATACCTGTCGGTGTGCGAAGCGCTGCGGCACGCGGCGTGGGCGCAGGGGAGCACGGTCTCGATCGAGTGGATCGACTCCGAGCTGCTCGAGCAGCCCTCCGCGAACGTCGCGGAGCTGCTCGGCGATGCCGCGGGCATTCTCATCCCGGGCGGATTCGGCGGCCGGGGAATCGAGGGCAAGATCACCGCCGCACGGTTCGCGCGCGAGCAGGGGATCCCGTTCCTCGGCATCTGCCTCGGCATGCACGTCGCGGTCGCGGAGGTCGCGCGGCACGTCGCGGGGATGGAGGGCGCGAACTCGACGGAGTTCGACCACGAGACGCCGTTTCCCGTGATCGACCTGCTGCCGGAGCAGAAAGAAGTCGCCGGTCTCGGTGGCACGATGCGGCTCGGCGCGGACCCGGTGAAGCTCCACGAAGGATCGAGGGCGCGCGAGCTCTACGACGGCGAAGCGGTCATCTACGAGCGCCATCGCCACCGCTACGAGGTCAACAACCTGCTGCGCAAGCGGCTCACCGACCCGCCTGGCGGCGGTGGCATCAGGATCTCCGGAACCTCGCCCGACGAGCGGCTCGTGGAGGTGATCGAGATCGACGAGCATCCCTTCTACGTCGCCTCGCAGTTCCATCCCGAGTTCAAGTCGCGACCCGAGCGCCCAGCGCCGCTGTTCGCGGCGTTCGTCACCGCGGCGCTCGAGCACGCCGAGGAAGGCGCGGACGTCGAGTCGCGCACCCCCGCGGGCTCTGCATGACCCCCGCCGAGCCGCATCTGCGCGTGCAGGCGGTGTTCGCCGTGCGCGGCGAGGACGAGGATCGCGCATACGCGATCGCGACCGAACTGATCGACAAGCTGAACGCAGTCGCGAACCTGCCCGAGTGCGAGTGCGACCTCGACATCAGTGTCGAGCGCGCGCATGCGCTATCTCAGGGCAGTGGATGACTCGCACCTGATCCTCGACTTCCTCGCATACCTAGAGCTCGAGCGGGGTCTCTCGCGCAACACGCTCGCGGCCTATCGCTCGGACCTCCTCCAGCTGCAGTCGTTTCTCGCTGAGCGAGGGAAGGGGTTCACGGACGCCGCTCACGGCGACCTCGCCGCGTACCTCGACTCGCGCTCTGCCGCGCCGAGCACGCTGCAGCGCAAGCTCGCGTGCGTGCGGTCCTTCTATCGCCACCTGCGACGCGAGGACGTGATCGCGCACGACCCCACCGCGGACCTGCGCGGGCCGCGGCGTAGCGGCAAGCTGCCGAAGGTGCTCTCGCGCGCCGAGGTCTCGCGGCTGCTCGCGCAGCCGAAGGGCACCGAGCCACGCGTCCTGCGCGACCGCGCGCTGCTCGAGCTGATGTACGCATGCGGCCTGCGGGCCTCCGAGGTGATCGGCCTCGAGCTCACCGACGTCGATGAGCAGGATGGGGTTCTGCGCGCTCGTGGCAAGGGCTCCAAGGAGCGCCTTGTCCCGGTGGGCCGCCATGCGCTCGCCGCGCTCGCGGCGTACTACTCGCGCGGACGGCCGGTGCTCGTGGGATTGCGCAGCGAGTGCCACGTGTTCGTCAACGCACGAGGCCGCGCGCTCACGCGCCAAGGCCTCTACAAGATCATCCAGCGCCATGCGCGCGCCGCGGGACTCGAGGGCAAGATGGGACCGCACACCCTGCGCCACACGTTCGCCACCCACCTCCTCGCGGGTGGCTGCGACCTACGCTCGCTGCAGGAGATGCTCGGGCACGCGGACCTCTCGACGACGCAGATGTACACGCACCTCTCCGCGGAGCGCCTCAAGGAGACGTACTTCCGGGCGCATCCGCGCGCACTCAGCTCTCGCGCCCGCCCGCCGGGGCGCCCCCCGCGCACACATGCCCGAGCTTCCTGAGGTCGAGACGATCCGCCGCCAGCTCGCACCGCTGGTCGAGGGCCGGACGCTCGAGGAAGTGGAGATCCTGGACCCGCGCTGGTCGCATCCGCTCACAGCCTGCGCAGCTCACGCACGCGCTCGAAGGCCGGCGCAGTCGAGCGGCTGGGCAGGCGCGGCAAGTACCTCGTGTGGGCGCTCGACGGCGACCTCTATCTGCTCCAGCACCTGCGCATGACCGGCGTCCTGCTCTACGACCCGGGCGAGGATCCGCCCCACGTGCGCGTTCGGCTTCGCCTCTCTGGACGCGACGGCGACGACGGCGACGGAGGGGTCATCGTCGTCTCCGACCCGCGGCGCTTCGGCACCGCGCAGCTCGTCCGCGGCACCGACGCGCTCGAGGCGTTCTTCGCCGCGCGGCTCGGCCCGGAGCCCTTCGACGAGCAGTTCAGCGCCGACTACCTGCGCTCACGTACCCGGGGCCGGCGAGCGCCCGTGAAGGCGGCTCTCCTCGACCAGCGCCTCGTCGCGGGGATCGGCAACATCTACGCCGACGAGGCGCTCTGGCGCGCGGAGATCCACCCCGCGCGAGAAGCGCGGCAACTCACGCGTGCGCAATGGGAGCGGGTGCGGGAGGGAGTGATCGACGCGCTACAGGCGGGCATCGACGCGCGCGGAGCCTCGATCGACGACTTTCGCCACGTTGACGGCGTGCGCGGATCCTTCCAGGACCGCTTCCTCGTGCACCGTCGCGCCGGTGAGCCGTGCCCGCGGTGCGGGACGACGATCGTCAAACGCGTCGTCGCGGGGAGGGGCACCTACATATGCGAGCACGACCAGCCGCGGCCGCGGCGACGCCGCTCACGCGGCCAGTAGCTCGTCGAGACCGCCGTTCTCGATCGCGGCCTTCGTTTCGTGGAAGCCGCCGACGAGCTTGTCGCCGATGAGGATCTGGGGAAAGGTCATCATCCCCGTCCGGCTCACGAGTTCTGCGCGGCCCTCGGGGTCGCGCGAGAGGTTGACCTCCGTGAACTCGAGGCCACGCGACTTCAGCAGGGTCTTCGCGGCGTTGCAGAAGCCGCATGACTCGGTGGTGTAGAGCGTGATCGCACCCATCGCTATACAAAGTATAGGTGTGGCTCGACGACGATCTGGAGGGCTCTGCCGGGCGTCTGCTTCGCGCCGCCACCGCTCCTAGACTCGTGCTGCGGATGGGCCCGATGAAGACAGAGGCGGTGGTGCTGCGCTCGATGCGCTACGGCGAGGCGGACCGCATCCTCCACCTCTATACGCCCGAAAACGGTCGCATGAGCGCGATCGCGAAGGGATCGCGCCGTCCGAACAGCCGCTTCGGCGGGCGCCTCGAGCCGTTCTTTCGCTTGCGCGTCGACCTGCACGAGGGGCGCTCGGAGCTGCTCACCGTCACGGGCGCGCAGACGGTCGCCGGGTATCCGCACCTGCGCACCGACGCTCGCTCGCTCGACGCCGCCGCGCGCGCATGCGACGCGGTGGGGCGCTTGTTCGAGACATCCGAGGGCCACCCGGGTGTCTTCAACCTCCTCTGCAACGCGCTGTCGCTGCTCGACCGGGAGCCCGCGCATGCGAGCCCTGCGCGTGCGCTCGCGTTCCGGCTGAAGCTCCTGGTCGCGGCGGGGCTGACGCCCCGTCTGAGCGCTTGCGTGGCGTGCGGCAAGAGCGACGGCCTCACGCGCTTCACGGGTCAGGGCGGCGGCATGCTCTGCGACGCCTGCTACTCGCAGGCGGCGCCGGGCGAGCCGGCTCGCACCGGGTCCTTTCCGCTGGGTGGCGAGGCGATGCGCTTTATGGCGGATTCGCTTTCGCACACCCTCGCGGAGGCGCCGGAGGCGCCTTCAGCAGCGCTTCGACAGGTGGAGCGGGCGATCGGCGAAACGGTCGAGCACCATGCGCACGTGCGCCTCATGGCCGCGAGCAACCGGCGCGGCTGAGCCCACGCCGCGAGCACGAAACGACCGCACCCGCCGATGTCGCTGCAAGAATCGAAGCGATGAGCATCGCGAGCCCCTCAGCCGTCGAAGAGCGTGAGTTCGCCGAGCGTTGGCGCGAGGTCGAGGAGGCGACGCTGTCGCCGCTGCGCGGCGCGCTCATATCCCGCGCGACGAGAACGGGCCGAGGAGGACTGCTCGCTGCGGACGCCGTTTCAGCGTGACCGCGACAGGATCGTTCACAGCAAGGCGTTCCGGCGGCTCATGCACAAGACGCAGGTGTTCGTGGCGCCGCAGGGCGATCACTTCCGGACGCGGCTCACGCACACGCTCGAGGTGACCGCGATCTCGCGCACCGTGGCGCGCGCGCTGCGGTTGAACGAGGACCTGACGGAGGCGATCGGGCTGGGCCACGACCTTGGTCACCCGCCGTTTGCGCACATCGGCGAGGAGGTGCTCGACGCGTGCCTGCGCGAGCGCTTCGGCGAGGGCTTTCACTTCCGCCACAACGAGCATTCCCTGCGCGTCGTGGAGCATCTGGAGCGCGACGGCGCAGGGCTCAACCTGACGGCGCAGGTCCGCGAGGGCATCGTGGGGCATTCGAGCCGCGCGCCATTGCCGCAGACGCTCGAGGGGCGGATCGTGCGGATCATGGACCGCGTCGCTTACATCAACCACGACATCGACGACGCGCTGCGCGCGGGTGTCCTCACTGACCAGGACCTCCCCAGGGAGCCGATCACGGTGCTCGGGAGCGGCGGAAGCGCGCGGATCGACTCGCTCGTGCACGACATGGTGGAGCACTCGCAACGGGAGGGCGACATCGTGCAGGGCGCGCAAGCGGGCGCGGCGATGCTCGCGTTGCGCGAGTTCATGTTCGAGCGCGTCTACCTGAGCCCGCCCGTGAGCTCCGAGCGGGCGCGGATCGAGCGGGTGGTGCGGCGCCTCTTCGAGCACTACGTCGCGCATCCGGAGCTCGTGGGGCTGCGAGCATCCGGGAGCTCGCCGAGCGACTCAGAGCTTGCGCAGGCGGTCACGGATTACATCGCGGGCATGACCGATCGCTTCTGCACCGCAGCGTTCACGGAGCTCGAAGTGCCGCACGCGTTCGCGCGGTAGCGTTGCGAGCGGTGAGCACCTACGCGAGCGATGCAAGGGACCGTGTCCGCGAGGCCGTGGACTTCGTCGAGCTCGTCTCGACGCGCACGGAGCTGCGCGGCGCGGGTCCGAACCGCTACGTCGGCCTCTGTCCGTTTCACGAGGAGCGCACGCCCTCGTTCGGCATCGACCCCGTGCAGAAGCTCTACCACTGCTTCGGGTGCGGGGCATCCGGTGATGTCTTCACCTTCGTTCAGGAGACGGAGGGCGTTCGAGTTCAAGGGCGCGCTCGAGCTGCTCGCGGAGCGCTATGGAGTAGAGCTCGAGCCGGCACGCGAGGATCCGCGTGCGCAGGAGCGCAGGCGCAGGCGCGAGCGTTTGTTCGAGCTCCTCGGGCGCACGGCGAGCTACTACGAGCGCTACCTGTGGGACTCGCGCGAGGCTGCTCGTGCGCGGGAGTACCTGGCCGGCAGAGGACTGAGCGAGGCAGCGTTGCGCGAGTTTCGCGTGGGCTACGCGCCGAGCGCGTGGGACAAGGTCCTGATGGCCTCGCGGGGCGGAGGCTTCTCGGAGCAGGAGCTCTCACAGGCGGGCCTTCTGCAGCGAAACGCGCGCAGCGGCCAGGCTTACGACCGCTTCCGTGGCCGCATCATGTTCCCGCTCGCCGACCTACGCGGGCGCGTGCTCGGGTTCGGCGCGCGCGCGATGCGCGCGGAGCAGGGGCCTAAGTACCTGAACAGCACGGACAACGACGTCTACCACAAGGGTCAGCACCTCTACGGCGCGAACCTGGCGCGCTCGGCAGCCGCGCGCGCGGGCGAGGTGATCGTTTGCGAGGGCTACACCGACGTGATCGCGCTCCACGGCGCGGGTTTCACGAACACGGTGGGCTTGATGGGCACGGCGATGACGCCCGCGCAGATGGGCGAGCTGGCGCGCTTGGCGCAACGGGTGCTCCTCGCGCTCGACGCGGACAGCTCGGGGCAGGAGGCGATGCTGCGCGCAGCGCGGCTCGCCGCGGAGAGAAGGATCGACTTGCGCGTCGTGAGGCTGCCCGTGGGAGATGGCGGTGATGCCCAGGGCGCGGCGATGGACCCCGCGGAGGTGGTACAGAGCGGTGGGGCGGAGGCGATGCGTGCTGCGGTCGCCGACTCCGTGCCGTTCCTGCGCTTCCGCGTCGAGCGCGTCCTGGACTCGGGCGATTACGGGAGCGCGGAGGGCGGGGAACGGATGCTCGAGGAGCTGAAACCCGTGTTCGCAACGGTTCCGCCGAGCCCGATGCGCATGGAGCTCGCGCGGCTTGTCTCCGGCCGCTTGGCATTGCCCGAGGGCATGACGGAGCGGATGCTTGCGGCGCGGCCCACCCGGATGCAGCGCGGAGGGCGAGCTCACGACGCCAGTACGGGGCGGGCGCGCGCGGACACCGGCGGGGCGAGCGCACCGCGCCGCGCGCTCTCGCGCCGCGAGCAGGTAGAGCGCGCATTCCTGGCCTTCTGCGTGGCGTTTCCGAAGGACGGGAGGGAAGCGCTCGCGACGGTGGAGATCGAGGAGCACTTCACTGGTGAGGCGTTGCGAGGTGCCGCCGCCTACCTACGCGCGGGGAACCTCGAGTCGCCGCTGACGGGTGTTCCGGCGGACGATGTGGAGCTCTCGCGGACGATCGCCGAACTCGTCGCGCAGGCGGACGCGCTGAGGGCGGAAGAGACCGACGAGGCGGTCTCGGAGGCTGCCGGGCCGGAGGCCGTGGCGCACCTGCCGGAGGAGCCGCGCGTGAGCGCGGAGACCGCGACGGCGAGGGTGCGCGTGCAGCGCTTGCAGCTCGAGCTCGCACGCTTGGAGCGGCAGATCCAGGCGGCGACGGCACGGCATGGGGGAGAGGTGAGCGAGGTCGCGGCTCGTCGCGAGGAGGTAAAGCGCGAGTTCGACCAGGCGCAGCAGCGCGCGCTCGAGATGGCCGGCAGCGGGCGCGAGTAGCGCAAGCGCGCCAGGTTCCGAGCGCGGGAGCCCATAAACGCCCATTTCATGGGCCTCCGGGTCGGGGGCCGTCCGAGGGGCTGAGGACTATGCGTCACATGGATCGCGTGACGCTCGAAGAGTTCCTGGCCGATGGCCTGTCCCTCGAGGAGATGGGAGTGCGGCTGGACAGGCACCCCTCGACGGTGGGCTACTGGTTGAAGAAGTACGGGCTGCGCGCCGTGAATCAGGAGAAGCATGCGGCCCGAGGGGCGCTGGCAAGGAGCGAGCTGCTGGGGCTTGTTGAGGCCGGAAAGTCGATACGCGACATCGCGAGTGAGGTGGATCGCAGCGCGGTGGTCGTTCGTTATTGGCTAGGCGTGTATGGATTGAGGACTAACCAGGCGGAGCGCCGGGATCTCTACGAGCTGCAGGCACGAACGCTCGTGTTGATGTGCTCTCGACACGGGAGCACCAAATTTCGACGCCGAAGCGAAGGCGGCTACCGGTGCCTGAAGTGCCGGGCCGACGCGGTGGCGGGCCGGCGGCGGCGCGTGAAGGAAATTCTCGTCGCGGAGGCCGGAGGAGCGTGCGCGAGCTGCGGGTACGACCGGTGTATCGGCGCGCTGGAGTTTCCACCATGTTGAGCCGCAGAACAAGGCGTTTGCCCTAAGCCACCGTGGCGTCGCTCGGTCTCTGGCGAAGGCTCGGACGGAGGCACAGAAATGCGTTCTCCTATGTAGCAATTGCCACGCGGAGGCGGAGGCAGACTTGCGGACGAGTCGCCACGACGGTCGGTCCCTAAAATGTCCCGAGCCAAAGCATGATTTGTAGGTAGCCCATCTGGTAGCACACGGTCGGGGGTAGCTCAATGGCAGAGCAGGACGCTGTTAACGTCAAGGTTGTGGGTTCGAATCCCACCCCCCGAGCTTCGTAGAGGCAACGCCAGGCCCTACGCCGCGCTGCTGCTGATCGCCCGTCGACCAGGCCCTCCACAAGCTGCGCTGCGCTCCCCGCTGCATCGTGACCCTTAGCCCACGTCGCCAGGCCTTCGGCCCGGGCACGAAACGAACCGCTTTCAAGGACCCGCTCGACCGCCAGGCGCAACCCGCGTGGACTCAGTAGCCGCCGCGGAACCCGCACACCCGCCCCCGCCCAATCAAGGCGCGCGGCATTCTCGGCCATGTCTCCCGCGATCGGGCATGCGACGACTGGCCGACCGCACGAGAGCGCTCTCACGAGCGTGCCGTGCCCCGCATGGCAGACCACGATGTCGCACTTCGGCATCGTGCGGGCGTAGGAGAGCCAGTCGACCACCGTCGCGTTCGGCGGCACAGGGGCGTGCAGCGGTGCGCCGTGAGCGTCGCCGCCCCGGTTTGGAAGGCGCGGGCCCAGCCGTGCCCGGGGCGCGTCGGTTGAGCGTGACAAGCACCCGGACCGGCAAGCCTGCGAGCCCGCGGAGCGCAGCACGCACGAGCTTTTCGCCGGGGTCCTGCGACGTGGAGGGCGCGACGAGCACGAGTGGCTCGTCGCCAGGTGGGAGCGGCACCTCATCGCTCAGCGGCTCCCACATCAGCGGGCCTACGACGTGTGCACCTGGTGGCCAGCGCCGAGGGTACTCCAGCTGCGGGAAGGTGGCCACCAACGTGAGGTGATCGCTGATCCCCCCGTGCGCATGTGCGAGTGGAGGGAGTCCGAGGTTTGCGCGCGTGAGGTTGAGGTCGTTGCGACCTTCCTCGAGGCCACGCCGCATCGGTCCCTTCACGTGCTCCCACATCGCCGCCCCGAATCGGGTGCGCGGTAGGCGGCCGCCGAACGAATAGATCGGCACGCCGGGCGCGTCCGGCGGGTAGATGTGCGGGACAAGCGTCGCCCATGGCACCCCTGCGAGCTCCCCGGCGAGCGCGGGAGCCAGCGTGAGGATGTCAGCGACGACGACATCCGGCGAGAGCTCGCGGACGAGCGGCAGCGTGTCCCGTGCCGCGCGCTCGGCGGCGTCGTAGAAGCCGAGCTCGCCGGGACCGAGCGGTGGCGCGTGGTACTCGGGCGCGGGCGCGAACCCGATCCCCTCCGCCTCGACGTGCTCCTGCCAGCGCTTCCACGTCTGCAGCCACACCTCGTTGCCGCGCGCGACGAGCGCACGCCCGAGCGCAATCATCGGAAACGCGTGGCCCGGATCGCCGAAGGCGCCAAGCAGGATGCGGCGTTCAGCCGGCAAGCTCTGCGACGAGGCGCAACTGCTCGAGGCGTTCGTCGCGTGATGCTGCCATCGGCGTGATGCCGAGCGTTCCGACTCCGGCCTCGCGGTAGGCCTCGAGGCGCTCGCGCACATGATCCTTCGGGCCCGCGAGCGAGACCATGTCGATGAGTGCGTCGGGTATCGCCGCCATCGCCTCCTCGCGCTTGCCCTCGAGGAAGAGGTCCTGGATCTCCTTCGCCTCGCGCTCGAAGCCGTAGCGCTGGACGAGGTTGTTGTAGAAGTTCCGCTCCCGCGAGCCCATTCCGCCCACGTAGAGGGCGATGAACGGCCGCATCACGTCGCGGGCATGGGCCACATCGTCATCGACGCACACGTTGACGGTCGGCGCGATATCGAAGCCCTCGAGCGTTCGCCCGGAACGCGCTGCGCCTTCCTCGAGCACGCCGCGCAGCTCCTTCGCGTGCTCGGGGAGAAGAGCGTCGGGATCCACCCGTCGGCGATCTCGCCCGCGAGCGCGGTGTTCTTGGGGCCGATCGCGGCGAGGTAGATCGGGATCTGATCCTGCACCGGCGCGATCGTCAGCTTCAGCGCCTTGCCCTGCCCGCCCGGAAGCGGAAGTTCGAGCGTCTCGCCCTTGAAGTCCACGCGTTCGCGCGCGAGCGCCATGCGCACGACGGCGACGTACTCGCGCGTGCGCTGAAGCTGGTGCGCAAAGCGCTGGCCGTGCCAGCCTTCGGCGACCTGCGGGCCCGAGGAGCCGATGCCGAGGATCATGCGGCCGCCGGAGAGCTGGTCGATCGTCGCCGCGGTCATCGCGGTCATCGCGGGGGAGCGAGCGGGCATCTGGAAGATCCCGGAGCCCAACCGGATCTTCGAGGTCTGTCCAGCGAGCCAGCCGAGGACGGTCGCGGCGTCGGAACCGTAGGCCTCCGCCGTCCACACCGAGTCGTAGCCCAGGCGCTCTGCCTCTTGGACGATCTCGAGCTGGTCCGCGGAGGTCAGGCCGAGGCCCCAGTAGCCGATGTGCACTCCGAGTCTCATGCGCCCGACCCCCTATACGCCCTCGGGTCGGACGAAGAGCATCTCCGGCACGACGCATTGCGGGGAGGTCTTCAGCAGATAGCGAAACGCCTCCGCGATGTCCTCGACGCGGATCATCTTCTCCGCGGGCACGTACTCCTTCACGAAGTCCGTCATCGGCGTGTCCACGAACGCCGGGCAGAGCGCCGTCGACTTGATGCCCTCCGCGTTGAGCTCCTTGTTCATGGAGTCCGTGAAGCCAACGACGCCGTGCTTGCTCGCGGCGTACACGGAGTTGCCGGCGATCCCGCGCTTGCCCGCGATCGACGCCGTGTTCACGACGAGCGCGGTGCCGTGCTCTGCGGCGGCGGAGCGCAGCATCCCGACGCATTCCCGGTAGAAGAGGATGATCGAGCGGAGGTTGAGGTCGAGCTGCATGTCGAGGCGCTTCGTGTCGATGTCCGCGACGGGACTCGCGAAGCCTACGCCGGCGTTGTTCACGAGCACGTCGAGGCGCCCGAAGCGCTCGCGGTGCTCGGAGGCGACCTTCTGGATCTCCTCCTCCTGCGTGAGGTTGGCGGGGACGGAGTGGACTTCGAATCCTTCGTCCGTCAGCCCCTTGGCCGCGGCCTCGAGCTTCTCGGGGCGGCGCGCGGCGACCGTGACGGCGAAGCCTTCTTCGCCGAGCACCTTCGCGATCGCGAGGCCGATGCCGGACGAAGCCCCGGTGACGATCGCTGCGCGTGCTGCCATTTCGAAGCCCTCCTCGTGTTCTTGCCGCGCTAGCGCGCGCCGTGTTTGCGCCTGGAGGGGCGCTCGCACGCCCTCGAGCATCCAATCAAACCATCCGCGGCCGCGCCGTGCTCGCCCGGGTGGGCGCAGCCTAAGATGCAGCGGGGCCGTAGCTCAGCTGGTTAGAGCAGGGGACTCATAATCCCTTGGTCGCAGGTTCGAGTCCTGCCGGCCCCACTCGCTTAGCAGCGGTGCGCCGGTCAAATCCCTGCATTCGGCGGTGTTTGGCTGATCCGGCGCACTCCTCACGGGACGGCCTGCCGTGACTCATATGCGGACCGGGGCAACCCGCGGGGCAACCGCGCGCGAGCGCGCATCCGTCGGTGGCTGCACAATCAGCACTGGTGGCACCCCTTTCGTTAGGCGACCTCTTCGTGGTTGGCATCAGCTTCGACCTCCTCGGCGGATACCTCGTCGCACGCGGACTTCTGGCGTCCCCTCTCGACATCGCGCGACGCAACTTTGACCCGTTCCACCACGAGTTCAACGTCGCCGAGGCGATCAGCCAGCTTCGCGACCTCGCTGACGGCCGCATGGGCTTGATCTCGCTCGGGATCGGCTTCGCGTTGCAGGCGATCGGCTACGTCGCTGTCGTCGCGGGCGTCGGGATCGCGACGGGTGGCGAGCAGGCGGTGGCGTCCGTGCTCTTGGCGACGGGCTTGGGACTCGGTGCGTTCGTCTTGTGCCGCAGGCGGCGCGAGGGCGTGGTCCGGCGCCTCGTCGTGGACCTCGCGCGCGCGGACCCCATGACGGGCCACGTCGACGACTATCCCGATCGCGAACGTCTCATCGAACTGGGTCGTGGGCTCGGGTTCGCGCCCGTGATAGGGCCCGGTGAAGACTTCCGAGAGAGACACCTAGCCTTCGCGCGCGCGGTCTTCGGGGTCGAGAGACTGTCCGAGCGCTCCCGGCCACCTTCCCGGTCGCTCCTCGCGCCACGGTGGCCTCTCGCGAGGAGTAACGCACGTGGCACCAAAAGCGCCGGAGGCTGAGAAGGCGCTCGCGAAGCTCCAGAACGCGGTGCGGAGCGCGCCGGCTCAGCGGGCCGGCGATCTAACGCCACCGATGAAGATCGCGCACGTGCCATCCGGCGTCGGAGCCGAGAGGCGACAGGACCTATGTATCAGCGGGACGTCGCTGGAAGCCCTAGCGGATGCGCAGGAGATCATCGGCGAGGACCTGCGGTTCGAGCACATGGGAGAGCGAGAGCTTGACGAGGCGATGTGGCGGTTCACCTGCTTGGCCTACTTTCGACGGACTGAGGACCATGTTGGCGACTTCGTCCGCGACCACGCTCAAGAACCCGAGGAGCTGACCTGCTACTTCCCGGTCGAGCTGCTGAGGGCCTCAACCGAGCGGGAGATCTTCGCCGGCGTGCGGCTATTGCCGCCGGAGGTAGTCGACCTGCCGCAAATGGTCACGCCAGACCTCCAGCCCAAGGTAGATGCCGTGGCCTGCTCGGAGTGTCGCGGCACCGACCGCCGCAAGATGGCGCCGCGCGCTCGAGAGCTCGTTGAACATGCCCTTCGGGTACTGCGCGTCGCCCTACGCGAGCACAAGCCTGTGCCGGATCAACAGCTCCGGTTTCGCCTCGGGACGATGCACTGGTTCAGCGGCGGCGGCGGGGGATGGGCGCGAAGGGATGACGACGGGTTCCCCCTGGAGCTGGTGGACGAGATGTTCCAACTCGCGGCCGCGGCACCGATCGCATCCCTGCCAGCGACTCCTACGAACGACATCGAGCGGGCTGCGAACCGGGCGCTGGAATGGTTGGAGGACGCGCAGCTCGCCACAGAGCCAGTGATCGCACTCCTCTATTCGTTCTTCGCGCTCGAGGCGATCTTGGGTCGGAAGTCGGATAAGGAAAAGGCGAAGCCGCTCGCGGTGAGGCGCGCGGTCCTCGGACACGCCACCACCGGACACTTCTCCTCCCCAGCGCGCATCTTCGCGTTGTACGACGAGGTGCGCTCCGCTGCGGTTCACGGGGAAGCGCCGCCGCCCTTCCACGAGAACGACTTTGTGGCGTTCAAGTGGGACGCGCGCCGTGCCCTCAATGAGTTCCTCGACTTCGCGCGAGCGCAGGATGCTTCCAAGCGTGGGCCCGTCTTGGACGCGCTCGAGGCGGATCCGGCGAGGGATGAGATCGTCGAGCGCTTCTTTCCGAAGACAGCCCAGGGGCAGAACACTTGAGGCGCGGCGACCGCTCGATCATCGTCGCTGCGTCGGCGTTGCTGCTCGCACTCCTCTGCGGCATGGTGGGTGCAGCCATCGCCGGTGGCGTCAACTGGTTTGTCGGCGTCGCCGCCGCCGGTACGGCTCTCGGGACGCTCGGCCTGGCGTTCTGGACGTGGCGTCTTGCCTCGCGCACGACGGAGTCCGTCGAGGCGTCGAACCGATTGGCCGAAACGGCCGAGGAAGACCTGCGCGTGGGCCGTGAGCAGGCGAAGATCGCCGAGGGGTCGCGCATCGACGCATTGGCACCGGCGCTCGACGTGTACCTCGATGTCGTGCACGTCGAACACCAAGAGAAGTCGGGCGCGGCCTGGAGGCAGGTGGACGCGGGAACGCATCTCGACGGAGCGCAGATTGAACTAGGCAGCGTGCGCGTGACCTATCCCCTCGTCCTGAGCAACGCCGGTCGAACGCCGGCGTACGTCGAACCCATCGAGGTTGCCGCGCCGCTGCCGGGAGCACCGGGACTCATCCGCGTTGATGGCGGACCCGGCAACGCTGTGCGCCTCCGGAGCTACAAGGACTGGACGAAGGCCGATCCCCTTTGCGATCCCCGACAACTCCGCTACGAGTTCACGGTCACAGGTCCGCTCACCCGCGAGACCCTCGACCGGGTGGAGTGGACGGGCGAGATCAGGTTGCTGCTCCCCGAGGAGGGCGGTTACCGCGTCTGTGATAACCCGCTCCGCCCCTTGGCCTGCAACGTGGACCGGGAATATCCTGACGAGGTGCAGCGTGAGCGGGCAGGAGCGACTCGGGTGAGTTTCGGGGATATTGCGGGGTAGTTGCGCGCGCAATGAGAACACGTCTGGCGGCCGTGGGATTCTTGTCGCTGCAATGCTCGAGGATCCTGGGCGCGAACTCACCCCCGGCCAGGCCCAGGCGAGAACGCCGAATGAAGTTACGAGGAGAGGAACGCCATCGCGAGATACGTGCGCTCTTCTTCTTCGTCGGGGTTGAGCCTACCCCCGCTGGTCTGTTCGACGATCTCTTCGACGTAGTCGCCTGCGGCAAGCATGTAAATCGTCGCGACGCTTTGTTCTGTTTCGGCGCCGCTGACGGCCGGACGCCGATCGGCGGCGAGTACCGTCGAGCCGTCGAGTCGAACGCTCACCTCCCGATAGCCGGTGGCGTTCGAGGGCCACGTGATACCAGCGCTGATGGCATAGAGACCGGCCACCGGTGCCGTCAGCCGCGAAGCCGCGGTGTAGCAAGTCGGCCCATTGAACAACCCACCTTGGTCGAAGTCGGTGCGGAAGAAGCGCATCGCCGTGGGCGTGTTGTTTTCGATGTTGAACGCGAGCGATCCACAGGTCTTCGAGACTCGCGCGGTCGGCATCTGCCCGAGTGCTGATGGACCGACGGCGCCCGTCGCGAGTGAGGGGTTCGGGTAGTTACCGGCGAGAGCGCCGCCCGCCGGTCCGGTCGCCGGCCCCGTGGGACCTTCATTGCCAGTGGAGCCCGTTGGCCCGGTTGCGCCCGTGGGGCCGGTCGCTCCGGTGACGCCTACGACGCCTATGGATCCCCTGGCACCGGTAGCGCCTGCGGCGCCTGTCGATCCCGTGACGTTCCAAGCGATCCGCGCCGCGTGGCGACCACAATGTTGATCGCCGCGGAGTAGGCGCAAGGCGCCGAAGGTGCGCGTCTGCCCCGCTCGCCTGTTGTAACACGCACGGAGGGTCCTACTGCCGCTGAGGCTCGTGGCGCCGAGAGCGCCTTGACCTACCGGCTGCGCGATGGCTGCCGGGGCGTTTACACCCACCGTGACCAAGAGCGCGGCGAGCGCGGCGACCGTTTCAGCGGCTCTGGTGCGGGCACCTGGCCGCCGCCGGCCGTTTTTTTGGGGTCCCTCGCTGGGTGGCTGGATTGACACGAGCATGGATGTGTGTGCTGCGCGCGGTACGCGCCGAACTGTGCCTGCGCGGGCTGGCCCCCCAGGAGCGTGATTGTGCATCGGCATTTGACGCCCGAAGGCAAGCTCTACTTGGTGGGCGCAGTCCTATTCGGCAGCTCACGCAGCGATCCTGACCCGTGCAAGACCTCTTCCGGACGGGCTCGAACCCAGCCGTGGTTACCGCCATCCACCCGCCGCCACGAGCTCGTTTGCGCTTCGCAACGCTGCCCGGCGCAGGGAGCCTTACGCGGACTAGACGTCTAGGCGCCCAACCAATCACTGCTCGCGGCTCCGATACTCGGGTCTGAGTGGGCTAGCTGGACTCGAACCGCGCCAGCGGGAGTTGGCCGCGCGCGCAGGCGGACCACAAACTGGATTGTGCTGGTGGCCACGAGCAGAACCCCTCGGGCGGCCCGAGCGTGCCACGCGACGCTGCCGCTCGGGAACGGCTCCGACACGCGTTGGCGCTACATGCACGCTGCCGCTTTCCAGCCTCCGAACGCGAGCGCCGCCTAACACGCCGGAAACGCGTGCTCAGCAGCTGACAGCGTTTGCCAAAGAGAGCTCTCAGGCGCAGGGCTGCTGGGGAGACGTGGATGCGTCGGCAGCCATGGTTTGGCCTCCGCATTCCTCTCGATGGCACGCAATTTGGACGCACTCGCTCCCACTCGAGTGGCCCCACGCCAGTGAATGCCGAGCCGGATAGCGACGGATCGCGGAATCCAAGCGACGGGCCCTTGAGAATCAGGCGGACGCAGCCGCGAGCGGCGCCTTGGCCTCGACGGCATCCCAGCGACGTCTGGCCTGCATCCGTACCGCTGTGCCCGCGGGACCGGTGCGGATCTGTACGAGGTCGCAGACCTGATTCACGAGCCACAAGCCGCGCCCGCCAGGGGAGTCGTCCGCGGGCCGAACGCGTCCCGCCAGCGGATCTCGGATGTGGCCCGCATCGTTGACCTCGCAGATCAGCCAACCCTGCTCATGCCAGACACGAAGGACTCCGGTGCCGCCACCGTGGCGAACGCTGTTCGTCGTGAGCTCGTTGGCCGCGAGTACGGCGTCCCCGCACTGCCCCAGCGTGAGACCCGCCCTCGCCGCCTGCTGGCTGACCAGCTCGCGCACGCGCGCGAGGTCGCCGAGCTCGAAGCTCAGCGAGATCGCGCCCGGCGGAGGTGGGTCGAGGGGCGTCTCGCAGCCCGCGCGCAGCATTCGGGTCGAGTACGTCCCGCTCCGGCGCCGGCCGTCGCGGTCGCACAGCCACGGGTGGGTGCGCTCGGCGCCGGCGACCACTGCTGCGTCGAGGACGCTCACGTTGTAGGGACACAGGATCTCGACACTCACGGCGCTGAGCGCGTGATTCAGGAGCGCCTCGTGGCACAGCGCCTCGCTGACCTCGTCCTCCGAGCGACCGGCCCAGAGCGGCTCGCCCACGAAGTGGAGCGGCCGCCCTGCATCCGCAGCGGCCGCCGCTCTGATCGCCGGGATGATCCTTGCTGGGTTCGCGCCGAGCTCGGTCATGTCCAGGAGCTCGACGTGCTCGAGAGCGCCTTCGAGCCCGTTACGTAGGCGTTGCAGGCCGAGGTTTGGCACAGCGACAAGCACCGGCGAGTCGCTCATCGCGGCGGGCTCGATGAACTGCCAGACGCCTTCGACGTACTCGCGCTCGCTCGAGTAGAAGAGGGCCGTGTGTCTCCGGGATCCGCCGCGAGGCCAACTGTGTCCAATCCGCCTCACGGCGTCGTGACCTCGATGTCCGCGGACACATCGGCCTTGCCGAGCGCCCTGAAGGGTGAGTCACTGTCCTGGTTCTCAGCGAGCGGCAACATGCGGATCAGTTCGTCTCACGACAGCGCGTTTCATACCCATGGACCGTCGATCTCACGCATCGCGTGGACGAACGGCCGATGGTTGGAAGCTGTGCAGCGGATCGCGCTACATTGTTCGACCCGTTCGACGAGTCGCGGAGGTCGGGGGCGTCACTCTGCGGGTTCGGTCGTGATCCACCGGCGCGTGGCGATAGAGCGTCGTGAATGTCACTGCCCCCCCGGCATCACCGGTGCTCCTTGCTGTCGAGACCAGAAGCCCGATGGCCTCCGCATGGTCGGCGCAGCCGTTCTGCAACGGAACGTGGGCAGGCGCCCGCGCCTGGGCTCCCGGGTTCCCGCTTCGTCGCGACCGGGCGCGGGCGCCCGGCGCTCGATCCGCCCTAGCGGAGCGGCTTTCCCCAGTCGGTGTCGTCGCGCAGCTGCGCCTTGAGCACCTTGCCGCTGGGGTTGCGTGGAAGAGGGTCCTCGCGCACGGCGACATACTGCGGAACCTTGAAGTCCGCCAGGTGCCCACGGCCATAGGAAATCACGGCATCAACGTCGATCTGGGCCCCGTCAATGGAGCGTGGCAATCTCGAGCGCCGTCAGCTTGTCGAAGGACGTGACGATGTCGCTTCCGCTGCCAAACGCCTCACACTCAACCGAGACCGTTTCCGCCGATGCCAGCGTCTCGGCGTGCTGAAGCGTGATCTCGGCGACGCCAGAGCCGAAGCTGCCCGCGGGCGGGACCACGGCACTGTTCTCGTCCAACTCGCCCGGGAACTCACAGAAAACATAGCCGGAGCTGCCGCCGCTGTTCAACAGCTGGAGCTTGGCCAAGACGAGGAATGCGCCTGCCGGAACGGACACGCTCGCGATCGTCACGAATCCACCTGCCGCCGGGAGGCTGACAGGGGAGCCTCCGCCCGTCTCGGCGTCATAGGCATCGCTTGGACCTCGTTCACCCGTTGCTCCCGCAGGGCCCGTTTCACCTGTAGGTCCGGTAGCGCCGGTGGCGCCCGTCACACCGGCGGCTCCGGCAGCGCCTCGCGCGCCGGCTTCGGCTCTCGCGCCGACTGAACCCGTTACGCCGGTGACGCCAGCCGCTCCTGTAGCACCGCGCCTACCGGTCACAGTCCAGTGAATCGTGGCCGCTTCGCTGCCGCAGTGCTGACCGGGGCGGAGCGGACGAAGTGAGCCGAAGGTCCGCTGCGTGCCAGTCCGCGTGTTGTAACAGGCGTGGATCGTCATACCTGAGAGGGCGCGGTGAGCAGTGGGCTTAGCTTGCGCCGCGGCCATGGGCGCGATTGTTGCTGCCGCAACGATCGCGAGGACTGGCGGGGCTAGTCGTCGCGCGCCTCTCTGCGTCGGTACAGCGCGGCTGACAAAGAACAGGATCCACCGCCGAGGGGTCCCGGCGCGATGATCGGGATGCATGGCATCACCTCGAGAGTGGGGAACGTGTGCTTGGCTGGTCGGTGCCCAGGCGCGCAGTCCTGATCGCTGCAGGATTTGGCTCAACGATCTCGCGCATCGGCGGCACGATCGCTTCTGCTTCTCGAAAAGGAGCAGCAGTCGCGTCGATGCTTCACCGTGCTCGTGATGCTTCTCGTTTGGAACGATCTGGGAAGCGCACGAGCGCCCGCAACCGCTACCGCTTTCGAGAGCCCTCCGCCCCGCGGGCGGAGAACCAGAAGTATCAGCGGCTCGAGCCGGTGCGCAGCTCGGCCCTTGCGTCACGGGATAGCCCGTATGCCCTGCGCGTCGACTGTACCGCGACCAAAGGGCTCCCCCGCTAGCGGAGAAATCGGCTTGGTCGCATCCTGGTCGCAAATGCGCGATTTTCCGCTTAGCCATGCGGGAAACCACTCACGGGCGCGCCATCACGCTCGTCGGTCAGCTCAAGCAGATGCGGGGACGATTGACTCTCGTGGGCCGCTGTGGTAGACAGATCTCCACTCAGGGCTTGTCTAGGGCTGCGACGCTGATCGAGGCCCCGGATGAGTGTTCGGACGCACAGGGTTGAAAGGGGGTATGCCGCATGTCAGGACGACGCAACGTACTGCTCCGTGGTCTGGGGCGGAGATTGTCGCCTCTCGCTGTGGGCGTTCTTGTGTCAGCTGGCTCGCTGATCGCAGTGATGATCGCCGACGCCATGGTGGGATCGCACGCGAATCCCCCCGCCTCCACCGCCTCGGAGCATGGACGCGGGCACATGGCTGACGGCCGGGCCTGCGAGCATCAGTCCGCGATGGCCTACGCGAGCCATTACGGGACGCCACCACCGCCACCCTCTGGCCCGTGCCTGACGCTTGAAAAGCTGCAGAAGGTCGGCTCGGGCTCCTTCACGACGTCCGAACTCACTGCCAAGGAAGGCGAAACGGTGGACTACGAGATCATCGCAAGGAATACCGGCGACGGGGAGCTGACGCTCTCCGCCCTCACCGACACTAAGTGCACGAACATCATCGGCGGAGCGAGCAAGCTCGCAAGCGGTGCCTCCACCACCTGGTCGTGCGAACACAAGCTCACGCGAACCGGCGAGTATTCGAACGTCGCCTCCATCGAAGCCTGCGAAGCCGTCCACAAGGAGCGCTGTCACGGTCGGTCGCATGAGGCGCTCGGCAGGTGCGACCATGGCAAGAAGCACGGTGCGGGTCACAAGCGCGGCTTCGATTGCAAGGGCCGTTCGCTCGGCAAGAAGCAGTCCAACGCGGTGACGGTCAACGTCACGACGTCGAACGACCACGACGACGACCACAACGCCGACGACCACGACTACGACCGCGGAGTCGACGACCACAACGCCGACGACCACGACTACGACCGCCGAGTTGACGACCACCACGACGCCGACAACCACGACGACCACCACGACGCCGACAACCACGACGACCACCACGACGCCGACAACCACGACGACCACCACGACGCCGACAACCACGACGACCACCGTGGCGCCGACAACAACTACAACGACCACCGCCGAGTCGACGACCACCACGACAACCGGCGAAACGGGCGAAACGGGCGAAACCGGCCCGACGGGTCCGACCGGCCCAGCCGGCGTGACCGGCGTGACCGGCGCAACCGGCCCCAGCGGCGCAACCGGCGTGACCGGCCCCAGCGGCGTGGCCGGCGCAACCGGCCCGGTGGGCCCGACCGGCGCGACCGGACCAGGCGGCGTAACTGGGCCGACCGGCGCGACGGGGTCCTTCGCCGAAGTGGCCACCAGCGGCCTCATCGAGAGGGGTTTCTTCTCGGCGGGGACATCTGGCTCGGTCACGCTCAACAGGGCATCTGTGGCGACGATCTCGTTCCCGCTGCCACTCTCGGCGGGTCTCGCCTCGAGTCACGTCC
Organism: uncultured bacterium; assembly: GCA_963738355.1. Classification (GTDB taxonomy): domain Bacteria; phylum Actinomycetota; class Thermoleophilia; order Solirubrobacterales; family Solirubrobacteraceae; genus Palsa-744. The sequence continues at coordinate 298,910 of CAVTWF010000006.1, read as the reverse complement.
ACTACATCGAAACCGCGGGCGAAGACACCGAAGAATGCCCCGGTACTCCACAGGCGCCGGCCGTCGGTGAATCCGCTCCGAACGGCACGATGTGCATTTACGTCGGCTTCCAGGAGAACGAAATCGCGTCGTTCAGCGGTGCGCAGAACGCCACGGGTGCAGCCGGCACGGCCAACACTGGTACGAGGTTGGTCTACGTCGCGTCTGAACAGTCAGCCGAAGCGCGGGTGAACGTCGTAGGCAGCTGGGCGGTGAAGGCTCCGTAAGAGCTCTGCAGTTCCCTGCGGAGGTGGTACTCGGTCGATCATGAAGGGCCGGGTACCACCGCCGGGAGATGCATTCTGGAGCCGACCGTTCGCGCGCCCTGCGTGCCTCCGCAGCCGCCGCCTTGACAGCACGGGGGCGGAGGACCAGAATGGTCGCGAGGCTGCCGTGTGGCGCGGCAGGGGTTGACAAACCGCACCGCTCGGTCGCCGTTGACACGACGACTCAGGAGGAGGCGCATGCGTAAGCGGTTTCGGTTCAGGTCGGTGGGCGTACTGGCGGCTCTCGGCACGGCGGCTGCGATGGCGGCCACGATGGTGCTCGCGGCGCCTGGCGGCGCAGCCGGCGGCGAAAAGACGTACACGGCGTCGTTCAACACCGAATGCGTCGTGGCTCCTGGCGTGCTCAACATCAAGGCCAAGGAACCGCTGAAGGTCACGCTGTCGGCGACGGGGCCCGAACTGGTCGAACCAGGTCAGGAAATCACGTTCCACAACGCGACTTCGACGATCATCTCACCGGTGGAACTCACGGAATCGTTCGCGAGCCTTGGCGCCAACGAAGTCAAGGGCACGGATGTCAGGACCGTTCTCAACAGCACGGACGTAGAACCGGCCTCGCTGAACATCGCGAAGCCTGCCGAATACCCAAGCGGTCTGCCGTTCCTTGCTCCGGTTGAAAAGGGCAAGCCGGGAACGTTCAACATCCCGTCGAAGACGCTCGGCGAAACGGGCCTCACATACTCGTTCGGACCCCAGAAGGTCACCGCCTTGAGCGGCCCTGAAGTGGTCTCAGAAGTGGACCACTCGGCTGGCTTCACCGAAACCGAACCGGGCGTCTACAAGGCGACCGGTGAAGGCCTCGTCACCGAAGTCGAAGGCCGTAAGAGCGGCGAACACGTGATCGGCCCGCTCACCACCGCGTGCACCGCGCCTGCGGGCGTGATCGCGGCGAGGATCCCGATCCATGGGCCGCCGACGACGACGACGACGACCACGACCACGACCACGACGAAGACCACTACCACGCACTTCCCTCCAACCGAAACGACGACGACGACCTCGTCGCATGGCGTGATAGTCAAGTTCGAAAACTGGAAGCTCAAGGGCTCCCTGACGGTCAAGAAGCTCAACGAAAAGATCGTGCTGCCTGAAGGCTGTACGTTCAACGGCGAAGCCGAAGTGCCAGGGCCGTTAACGGGCAACAACTTCTGTCCGAAGTTCAAGGCATCGATCAAGATCTTCGGGCTGCTGCCGTCGACGCTCACGATCAACTTTGTTCAGGCCGGACCGACCACCGGGACGATCACCCCGGGTAAGGAAGGCAAGCTCCTGTTCAAGGCGACGTCCAAGCAGAACATCGAAATCCTCTCGGTCAGCCTGCTCGGCCTGACTATCCCGACTCAGTGCAAGACCTCGGAACCGGCTGTGTTCCCGCTCGAAGCCGAAGAGCCGGCGTCATCGCTGGCCACCGGCGCGACGTTCACGGGCACGACGACCCTTCCCTCCGTCAAGTGCCAGGGCGGCTTGCTCGGAGGCCTGTTCGGTGTCGTCATGACCGCGCTGTTCTCGGGCCCGAACAACCCGTTCGAATTCACGATCGAACCGTAGGCGGCCGGCATCACAGCACGCAAGAGGGCAGAGGCCTCCGCACCCGCGGGGGCCTCGCCCTCTAGTCCTGCCGGCCTCACGAACCTGGCGGTAAGCTCCGGCTGTGCGGCGTACCGCGGGAGTAGCACCGCTGCTTGCTTCGGCCTTCGGCCTCGCGCTCGTGACCGTGGGCGTCGTGTACCTCGTCGTCGCGTGCGAGGCGCTTCCGAGCTTCCTCGGTCCGACGCCGGGCGATACGTCGCCGCGAACCGGGCTGGGCATCGCCGGCGTGACGCTCGGCGTCGTCGTTGTCGCGATTGCCGCGGTGCTCGCACGGCGGCGTCGAGGCTAGCTTCTCAGGTGCCTTGGGAAGCTCGCGAAGGCCTCGTCATCGAGGAGCGCTTCGCAGGACGCTACACACGCAAGACACACGCGCTCGCAGATCGCGCAGTGACGGTGATGGGCTGCATGCTTGGCGCACTCCTCCGCGCAGGCGACGCACACACGGACGCACGACTGCAGTAAGCCGTACACGACGACCGCGTCCCATTGCCCGGGCCGAGAAAGGACCCGCGCCGTCGCGTCGCACACATCTGCGCAGTTCTGATCGAGCGCGACGCACGTTCGCAGCTCGTCCACGTCGGCCTCCAGGAGATCCGCGTCCGCGCACGAGGTACACGCCTGAACGCATTCCAGGCACGCGTCGACTGCGGCAGCGACGGCGGCGACACCTACCGGCACGGCGGCGGGCGAGGAATCGAGCATCTGCGCGGTGTCGGTCATGTCCTCACACCTCCTCGGTGTTGCGTCCCGCTAGTCGCAGATCACCGGAAAATCGGTGCCGCTGACGGCGAACGAGCCGCGGCCACGCGACATCTCAAAGAACCCCGACTTCGCGATGCTGAGCGCCCAGCCCTCGAAGCTGTGCCGCTTGAGCACCGGCTTGCCCGGCGGCTTGCCCTTGCATACGTAGAGCTTTCGAATGTGCTCGTCCTTGTTCTCCCAGCTATACAGCGCCAGGGCGAGGGGACATGCGGTGCTCGCGCTCACGTGACGGAGGTGTGAGACTTCCACGCCCGTCGTGACCGGGTGCTGACACTCGATGTACTTGGTCGTTGCCGCCGTAGCGGTCGTGCCGAGCAAGAGCGTCGCGGTCAATACGAGAGCGCCGAGGAAGCCGGTTGAGCGCACCCCCGCAGCCTAGCCAATAGCCGCGCGCCGGAGGGCCGCGGTGTCATGAACGAGTGTGCAACCATGACCACGAGTCGCCAGTCGCGGCCCGGAGGTCGTGGGGCCGCGCGTGCGAGCTAGCGCACCCAGGAGGACAAGGCAGAGGGAGCCACATGGCGGAGACGCTTCAGGGGGGCGGCGAGGCCGCTCGCGAGACCGCGGACATCGGGTCGGGCCGAACGACTTCGGCCGCCTCCGCGAGCGCCGACCGTCCGCTCGCCACGCGTTTCCGTGCGCGTGCGTTCGAGCTCTGGCAGGCGGCGCGGGAGCGCTGGCCGCAGATCTGGCCCTGGACGCCGGTCGTGCTTGCCGTCGTCTACGAGATCGTCGTGCTCGTCAACTTCTCCTCGCTCATCACGGCGATCAACATGGACAGCGACGTCTCCATCGCGCTCATGATCGGGAAGCTCGTGGGCAACGCGCCGCACGGCGCGGAAGTGGTCCTCGGCAACCACCCGTGGTACGAGCCGCTGTGGTTCCTGCGTGCCACGAGCGGCCTCCCCGGCTACCGCGAGCTGTGGGAAGTCGCGCCGATGCTCTGGAGCCTCCTCGGCATCGCGATCCTCGCGTGGTCGGCGTGGTACGCGCTCGGTCCCTGGTCCGCGGCGCTCGCGGCGAGCGCGCTGCTCTGTGCGGGCACGGCGGGTCGCTTCATGTTCTTCAGCTTTGACTGGCACGGGCCGACGGCGTTACACACCGTCCTCCTCGGCGCGCTCCTCGTGTGGCTAGCCGGGAGAGCGCAGCGGCTGAGCGGATGGCAGATGGTCACCATCGCCCTCGTTGCGGGCGCCGTCAGCGCGGCGCCCGCCGCCGGGGACAAGCTCTTCCTCTACTGGGCGATCGTGCCCATGCTTCTCACCGCGGCGCTCCTCGTGTGGCGAACGCGCGCGAGGGCGCACTGGCGGGTGCTCGCGATCTCGGCGGCGGTCGCGGTGATCGCGCTCGCGGGTGGAGCGCTACTGCGTCACGACATGGTCAGCATGGGCTGGAAGGGGCTGCCGTACGAAATCACCTTCGCGGCGAGCAACGTGATCGTCAACAACGTCGTGCTCCTCGTACAGTCCTACGCCAATCTCGCGGGCGGCAACTTCTTCGGCGCGTCCGCGAGTGGCGCAAATGTCGCGACCTTTGTGAGCGGCGTGCTCGTGATCGCCGCGCTCATCTTCCTGCTCGTCGAGATATCGCGTCGTGTCGCGCGCGCGGCGCCGGCACCCGTCGCGCTCGAGCCCGTGGCCGCTCGGCGCTTCGCCTACATCGCCTTCTGGGCGACGTCGTTGCTGACGAGCTCGGCGGTGTTCATCCTGAGCAGCGCGCCTGTGGATGCCAACAGCGCGCGCTACGTGCTCGCGGGATACGTCGCGATCGGCGCGCTCCTGCCGCTGCTCGCGATGCGAAGCCCACGCTGGCGGGCGAGCGTGACCGCGGCGGTTTGTGCGTTCGCGCTGATCGCCTCCTATCAGGTGATCAAGAATCCCTTCCAGCCCCAGCTCACCTTCCCGACGCCTCAGCAGGCGCAGGCGCTTGCCCGCTTCGCGAAGTCAGAGAACGTCAGGTACGGCTACACGGGCTACTGGGATGCCGCCGACCTCACGTGGATGAGCGACTTCAAGGTCAAGGCCTATCCGGTGAGTCAGTGCGTGAACGGGAGCTACGTCATCTGCCCGTTCGACATCGGCATCTCGAGCTGGTACACGCCGCGGCCCGGCGGGAACTCGATGTTCGTCGTCGACCACGGGATTCAGCTCGCGACGGTGAGCGCGCCCGACCCCTCCGACGGGATACCCAGCGCGGTCACGACGATCGGCGACCTCACAGTTTACGTCTACCCCTACGACATCGCGTCGCGCTTCAAGCGCAGCTGAGCCGAGGCCAGGGCGGGAAGTCAAGTCGGCATAGGGGCCGCCTTGCGGCGGCCCCTGTTTGCCGGTTTATGTTGGCGTTCTTTTAGCTAGGAGAGCGTCCGCTCACCACGAGACAGGCGGCGGCGGTGACGCGGTCATCTTGATCGAGTTCCCCGACCCGGACATCATGCTCGTGAGCAGCGGACCGTAGAGGCCGCATCCGCCGAATGACGGGACGGTCACCTGGGTTTCCATCCCGAAGCCGCCGGTCGCGAGCGCGTTCACGGGCTCCGAGATGCTCAGCGGCATCTGGATCGGTTCCGTCGTCGTGCAGCCGATCGGCAGCGTGATGAACCCCACGCCGACGGAGCCGACGACCATGTTCGCGGCACCCGTCGCGCTCTGGCTGAAGAGCCCGGCGTTGGACAGCCCGACCGTGCCCGTGATCGTGCCGACGGGGGTGAGCGCGCCGCTTATCGTGACCGGGAAGCCGAGCATCGTGACCGTCTGGTGGATCGGCGGGATGTGGAGGCTCGCGGTGAGCTTTCCAGTCGTCACGTCGCCTTCGGCGCTCAGCGTCGCGCCGGAGGGGACTTCGAGCGAGATGCCCGACTTCGCCTCCGTCACGGAGCCCTTCAGCTGCCACGCCGGCAGTGGGACGATGAGGTCGCCCGTCGCCGGAGTGAGTCGTGCCGATGACGGCAGCGTCGCGCTCGCAGCGTGCTGGCCGCACGTGCTAGGCGCCGTCTTGCCGGCGAGCCGTTCGCCGATCCAGGTGATGACTTCCGGAATCGACGTCGGGTCCGTGAGCAGGTGGTCGCCCGGATAGAGCTTGAAGTCGTCCTTCACTCCGAGCGAGCACCATGCCTGGTGCAGCGCGACGTCCTGTGCCACCGGCACGAACTCGTCCTCGAGCCCGTGGTAGTGGTAGACCGGCGCGTTGACCGGGAGTGTCCCGAGCTGCTGTTCGGACAGGATCTTCGAGATCACGGGATGTTCGGCCTCGACCTGCGCGAACGTCTTGTTGCCGGTCGTGTACTGGCTGAGGTTCACATCGCGGAATTCCGCGAGCGACTGGATCGCGCACTCGCTGAGCAGCTTCGCCGCGGCCGCGAGGCCCGCTTCGTTGCTGAACGAGGCGAGGTTGAATTCGCTCGGGTAGGCGACGCTCAGCCCGACGAGCGCATCGAGCCCGAAGCCCGTGCCGACCGACGCGTTGTCGAATTCGGCGACCGCCTGCAGGTTCGACGGAACGCCGCCGACGGCGACACCCGCGAGCTTCGTTTCAGGCGCGTAGCTCGGCTGGAGCTCGGCCGCCCAGCCCGCGGCCTGGCCGCCCTGGGAGTAGCCCCAGATGATCGTCGGTGCGCTCGAGCTCACGCCCGAGCCCGGGATCTGCCGGGCTGCGCGAACGACGTCGAGGACCGCGTGGCCCTCGGACTTGCCGGCGACGTACGTTGGTACGGAGCCGGTCGTGTACCCCTGGTAGTCGGTGATCGCGACGGCGTAGCCCTTGCGCAACGCGGCGATCGCCGCGCCACCGTCGTACTCGGTGCCTTCCGCCATCTGGATCGACGGCGCGCACTTCTGTGCGAGCCCCTGCGTGCCCTCCGCGTAGCTCACGACCGGGCGCGGAGTGCTGCCGCTCCAAGCCGCCTTCGGCACGATCACGGTCCCCGTGACGATGTCAGGTTCACCCTGCTCGTTCGTCGACAGGTACATCACGTTCCACGCGCTGAATTCGGGGAGCGAGACGTTGAGGTTCACGGTCGCCGGCCGGTAGGAGATGAGTTCTCCCGGGCTGCCGCTCGGAAGCGGCGAAGGCGGCGCGTAGAACGCCGAGCCGGACGGGCCGATCACGGGTGATGCGGATGCATCGGCGGTGGCGATCAACGCCGTTGCGACGCCGATCACAAGAGTTGTGGCAAATGCGGCAGATACGATCCTTCGCATCCGCCACGGGCGAATCACGTAGAGCATCTCAGGACCTCCATGTCCTCCTGCCGCGGACCCGCGGCAAAATATTTGCTTGAGGTCGGCGGCCGGGCGGTCTCAGTGAGATCCCTGGCTTTGCGTCCCCGCCTCGCGACGGGTATGCCCTGAGCGACTTATTGATCCTCTCGCCCGGGATATCGGCTTTCGCGCGCGCGGTCTTGAAAGCATCGCGACGACGTTGGACGGCTCGCCGATGAAGAGCGGTAGCTCTGGTGGTGCTCGATAGACTCGCGCGCCCGAATCGCGGAGTGATGCAAGGGCCGGAGGGAAGCGATGACGCGCTACGTGGGAGCGATCGACCAGGGGACGACGAGCACTCGTTTCGTCCTCTTCGACCGCGATGCGCAAATCGCGGCGATCGATCAGCGCGAGCACACGCAGATCCACCCGCACGCCGGCTGGGTCGAGCACGACGCGGCGGAGATCTGGCAGCGAACGCGCGAGGTGATCGCGGGCGCGCTCGCGAGCGTTGGCGCGGAGGCCGACGACGTCGCGGCGATCGGCATCACGAACCAGCGCGAGACGGTCGTCGTGTGGGATCGCGAGAGCGGTCGGCCGATCCACAATGCGATCGTCTGGCAGGACACGCGCACGGACAAGCTCGTGCGGGAGCTCGCGGGCGAGGAGGGTGTGGATCGGCTCCGTGCTCGCGTGGGGCTCCCGCTCTCGACGTACTTCTCCGGCCCCAAGGTGACCTGGCTCCTCGATCAGGTCGCAGGCGCGCGCTCCCGCGCGCAGAGCGGCGAGCTCGCGCTCGGCACGATCGACAGCTGGGTGCTCTGGAACCTCACCGGCGGTCCCCGCGGCGGCATCCACGCGACCGACGTGACGAACGCGTCGCGCACGTTGCTCATGGACCTCGAGACGCTCGACTGGCATGAGCCGAGCCTCGAGCTCATGGGGATCCCGCGTGCGATGCTTCCCCAGATCCGCTCCTCGAGCGAGGCCTACGGCGAGGTCGCGGGGACGGCGATCGGCGGGCGTCCTGTCGCGGGCATGATCGGTGACCAGCAGGCCGCGCTCTTCGGCCAGACGTGCTTCGCCGCGGGCGAAGCGAAGAACACCTACGGCACGGGCTCGTTCCTGCTCGTGAACTCCGGGGAGGAGGTGCTCCACGGCGAGGGCCTGCTCACGAGCGTCGCCTACCGAATCGCCGATCAACCGGCGAAGTACGCCCTCGAGGGCTCGATCGCGGTGACCGGCGCGGCGGTGCAGTGGCTGCGCGATCAGCTCGGGCTGATCGACAGCGCGCAAGCGGTGGAGGAGCTCGCGCGCACCGTGCACGACAACGGCGGCGTCTACTTCGTGCCCGCCTTCTCGGGGCTCTTCGCTCCACGTTGGCGCGACGACGCCCGCGGCGTCATCGTCGGCCTCACCGCATACGCGGGGGCGGGCCACATCGCGCGCGCGGTGCTCGAGGCAACCGCTTGGCAGAGCCGCGAAGTCGTCGACGCCATGCGCGCGGCAGGCGTCGCGCTCGGCGAGCTGCGCGTCGATGGGGGGATGACGAAGAACGAGCTCCTCATGCAACTGCAGGCGGACGTCCTCGGAATGCCCGTGATCCGGCCCGCGGTCATCGAGACGACGGCTCTCGGCGCCGCGTTCGTCGCAGGGCTCGCGGTCGGCTTCTGGTCCGGCGAGGACGAGCTTCGCGAGCGCTGGCGCGAGGATCGCCGGTGGGCGCCGCAGATGGACTCCGCCTGGCGCGAGCACGAGTACGCGAACTGGAAGAAGGCCGTCGCGCGCTCGCTCGACTGGGTGCAGCGGGGCGTCGAGGAGCCTTGACACTCGTGCGAACATATGTTCGTGTCCAGCTCCGGCATGCACATCCCCTATGCGCGCTTCGTCGCTGCGCTGGAGGCGCGCGATCTGCCCTTCATCCTGCGCCATGCCGATGCGCTCACGTTCGGCTTGCCCGACGCGGTGCGGGTGTGCCTGCTCATCTCTGAGCGAGCTCCCGAGCGGCTCGAGGCCGCGTGCGTGCGCTGGATACGGCGCTTCGCGGCCGAGGCGAGCGGCCAGCGCTGGAATGACTACCGGCTGATCGTCGAGGCCTTCGACGCCCTCTCCGAGGCGCCCGAGGAGGCGGCCGATCATCTCTTCGCGCTCTGCCGCGAGCGAGGGCTCGATCGCTGATGGCGCGGACGCAAGGCACCGTCTGCTGCGTCTACCTGCCGCGCTTCGAGCTCGTCGTCGCGGCCGGCGGCCCCGAGGCGCTCTCGGGGCGTGCGCTCGCGGTCGCGCCCGCGGGCACCGGCACACCGGTTGTGGGCGAGGTCTCGGGAGCCGCGGAAGCCGCCGGAGTCGTTCGCGGGATGGCGCTCGCGGAGGCGCTCGCGCGCTGCCCGACGCTGGAGCTCGTGCCGGAGGATCCGCTGGGTGTGATGCGCGCGTGGGAGCGGACGGCGCGTGCGCTCGAAGGGATGGGGGCGCAGCTCGAGCTCGCTCGGCCCGGCCTCGCCTACTTCGACGTCGAGGCGCTCCGCGGATGCTACGGCGGGGTGGAGGGGGTGATCGTCGCCACGCGCCGCGCGCTTGGCCGGCGGCGCACGCGAATCGGCGTTGCTCCGACGCGCTTCTGCGCGCTTGCCGCCGCACTCGAGGCGAGCTCTCGTCGCGCACGCATGCTGAGCGCGGGCGAGGCGCGTCTGCATCTCGCCTCCCGGCCGGTGAGCCTGCTCGCCTACAGGGCTCAGACGGCGGCGCTCGTGGAGCCCCTCGAGCGGCTCGGGATCAGCACGCTCGGAAGGCTCGCATCGCTCGACGCGGGCGCCGTGTCCGACCGCTTCGGCAAGCCCGGCCTGCTCGCGCGCATGCTCGCGCTCGGGCATGACGAGCCGCCCTGCCCTCGCATCCTCGAGGAGCATCCCGAGGAGACGCTCGAGCTCTACGGGTCGAGCTCGCGCGAGGCGCTCGAATCGGCGCTCGACCTGCTGCTTGCACGGCTGCTCCTGCGCCGCGAGCGGAGCGGCCGCGCGATCCGCGCGATGCGGCTCTCAGCACGGCTTGCAGAGCGCGGCACATGGAGCGAGCGAGTCGTCTTCCGCGAAGCGCTCGCGGAGCGCAAGGCGATGCGCCTCGCGCTCGGGGTGCGCTTGGACCTGCTTCCCGCGCCTGCCGAGGCACTTGCCCTGGCGGTGGAGGCGTTCGGCCCCGCGGAAGCCCGCCAGGAAGGCCTCCTGGACTCAGAGCGCGCGGCGCGCGTTCGGCATCTGCGCGAGGCGATGGGGCAGTTGCGAGTGCTCGCGGGGCCCGCCGCGGCGCTGCGGATCGTGCCCCTCGAGCCCCGTTCGCGGGTCCCCGAGCGGCGCTTCGCGTACACGCCCTTCTCGTCATGAGCGTGAGCGCGTCACCGAGCCTCCCGCGCCCCGTGCGAGTGCAGGCGAGCAGGGGGGTCCCGCTCCTCGTCGAGGGCGAGCGCGTGCAAGCGGTGCGCGAGAGCTGGCTCGTCGAAGACGGCTGGTGGACGGAGCGCCCCTTGCGCCGCCGCTACCACGAGCTCGTGAGCGTTCGCGGCCGCAACCTCGTCGTCTTCCACGACCTGCAAGGCGGCGGGTGGTTCACGCAAGCCGCCTGAAGCTGGTGAGCACGGATGCCCGGAACGCCCCCGTATGTAGAGCTCCACTGCCACTCCGCCTACTCCTTCCTCGACGGCGCCTCGCTGCCCGACGAGCTCGTCGGGCGCGCCTGCGAGCTCGGATACAGCGCGCTCGCGCTCACCGACCACGACTCGCTCGCGGGCGCGATGGAGCACGCGGTGGCCGCCCGCGAGTCTCCCCTGCGCGCGCTCTTCGGCGCCGAGCTCACCGTCGCGCTGCCGCGTGCGTATGAGCGGGGACCTCGTGGTGATCGCGCGCTCGCGCACCTCACGCTGCTCGTGCGCGACGGGCGCGGGTGGAGCAACCTCTGCCGGCTCATCACGCTCGCCCACGCGCACACGCGCGCGACGCCCCAGCGCCGGCTGGGCCAGCCGAGCGTTCCGCTCGAGCGCGTGCTCGAGCACGCCGACGGCCTCGTCTGCCTGACGGGGTGCGCTGAGCACGGCATCCACGACGAGCGCACGGCGCGCGCGCTCCTCGATGCGTTCGGCCCCGATCGCCTGCGGGTCGAGCTCCAGCGCCCCTACGCGTACGGGGACCGTGTGCGCAACAGGGCGCTCGAGCTGCTCGCGAGGAGGCTCCGCGTGCGCACCGTCGCGACGGGGGACGTCCATGCGCACACGCAGATGCGCGCGCTCCTGCAGGACGCGTTCGTCGCGATCCGCCTCGGAACGACGCTCGACGCGAGCGAGGCCGACCGCCGCCCCAATCACAGCCATGTCCTAGCCGCCCCGAGTGCGATGGCGGCGCGCTTCGCCGACCATCCCGACGCCGTCGCCGAGACCGCGAGGCTCGCGGAGACGCTCACATTCGAGCTCACGGGCGACCTCGGCTACCGCTATCCGGGCCACGGCGAGCGGGAGGCGACGCGCAAGCTCTCCGAGATCTGCCAAGCCGCCTTCTGCGGGCGCTACCCCGACGGCGAGAAGGGCCGCAGCGTCGCGGCGGAGCGCTTGGAGGAGGAGCTGCGGATGATCGACGCGCTCGGCCTCTCGGGGTTCTTCCTCCTGCACCACGAGATCCTCGAGCTCGCCCGCGAGGTCGCCGCCGAGGTGCGGGGGAGGGGCAGCGCGAGGGCGCTGCTCCCGCCGGGCCGCGGCCGGGGCTCCTCGGTCTCTTCGATCGTCTGCTACCTCACGGGGCTCTCGCACATCGACCCCGTCGTGAACGACCTCGCGATCGGCCGCTTCCTGCACGAAGACATCACCTCGCTGCCGGACATCGACATCGACTTCCCGCGCGATATCCGCGAGCGCCTCATCCCCCGCATCACCGAGCACTACGGCAACGAGCGCGCCGCGCTCGTCGCCGCCTTCCCCACCTACCGCGCGCGCGGCGCGATCCGCGAGCTCGGCAAGGCCCTCGGCCTGCCCGCGGGTGAGATCGAGCGGGTCGCGAGGGGCTCGGAGGGCTGGGGCTCGAGGGGCGTCGTCGCACGCGACATCGGCGCGGCGCTCGACTCGGAGCGGGCCGCGCAGGGCCGCTGGGGATGGCTTTCGCGCCTCGCGGACGAGGCCTACGGGCTTCCGCGCCATCTCTCCCAGCACCCCGGCGGCATGGTGATATCGACGCGCGCGCTCATCGATTGCTGCCCCGTGGTGCCCGCGGCGATGGAGGGCAGGCAGATCGTGCAGTGGGACAAGGACTCGAGCGCCGATGCCGGCTTTCTGAAGATCGACGTGCTCGGGCTGGGGATGCTCTCGGCGGTCGAGCGCTGTGTCGATCTCATAGCCCGCCACAGACGGAAGTCGATCGACCTCTCGCGGATCCCCTTCAACGATCGGGAGACCTTCCAGGACATCCAGGAAGCGCGGACGACCGGCGTCTTCCAGATCGAGAGCCGCGCGCAGATGGGATCGCTGCGGCGCACGCGTCCGCAGACGCTGAAGGACCTCACCATCCAGGTGGCGCTCGTGCGCCCCGGACCGATCGTCGGCGGGGCCGTGAACCCATACATCGAGCGCAAGCAGCGGCTCGCCGAGGACCCCGACTTCGAGATCCCGCACCTGCACCCATGCCTGCGCGAGCCGCTCGGCGAAACGCTCGGCACGATCATCTTCCAGGACCAGGTGATCGAAGTCGCACGCGCCTTCGCGGGGTTCACCGCGGGCGAGGCGGAGGGCCTGCGCCGCGCGATGAGCCGCAAGCGCTCCGAGGAGGCGATCGAAAGCTATCGCCAGCGCTTCATCACGGGCGCGCTTGCAACCCACTCCGATGTCGCGGAGCCGCTGGCGGAGGAGGTGTGGACGATGGTTCGCGGGTTCGCAGGCTTCGGCTTCCCGAAGGCGCACGGCGCGGCCTTCGGCCTGCTCGCCTACCAGTCGACCTATCTCCGCGTCCACTTCCCCGCGGAGTTCCTGTGCGCACTGCTCAACGAGCAGCCGATGGGCTTCTATCCGCCGGACTCGCTGATCCACGAGGCGCAGGGACGCGGGGTGCAGGTGCTGGCGCCCGATGTGAACCGCAGCGAGGCGGAGTGCATCGTGACCGAGGAGGGCGCGATCCGCCTCGGGCTCGCCTATGTCAAGGGGATCAGGCAAGTGGAAGTCGATCGCATGCTCGCCTCGCGAAGCGGCGAGGGCCGCTTTCGCACGCTTGAGGATCTCGGCGCGCGCGGGGGGCTCGGCACGGCTGCGCTGGAGCGACTCGCTTGGTCGGGAGCGTGCGAGGCGCTGCTCGGCGATGGCCACACCGCACGGCGCACGGCGCTCTGGCGGCTGGGGGTGCGAAGGCCCGCGGATGGGCTCAAGGCGGGCGAGCAGCTCGCATTCGAGCTTCCCGCGCGCAACACGCCGCGGCTGCCCGCGCTCAGCGAGTGGGAGCAGATGATCGCCGACTACAGCACCACGGGCGTCTCGATCGAGCGGCATCCGCTTGCGCTGCTGCGCGAGCGGCTCGCCACGTCCGGCGTGCTCTCGATCGCTGAGCTTCCGCATACCGCCCATGGCAGCGCCATCGCGGTGGGGGGCCTCGTGATCGCGCGCCAGCGGCCCTCGACCGCGAACGGCATCACCTTCCTCCTGCTCGAGGACGAGCACGGAACGCTCAACGTGATCGTGCCCACAGGCCTCTACGAGCGTCGCCGGCAGGTGGTCCGCACGGAGCCGCTCGTGCTCGTGCAGGGCCGCCTCGAGCGCCACGCGCGCGGGGGCGGCGCGATCAACCTGCTCGCGGCCGGGATCGAGCCGCTGCGCGTCTCCACCGAGCCCCTCGCGAGCGTGACCTCGCTGCACGGGCCCGAGCCCACGGGCTCCGAGGGCGAGGAGGCGGGCGCCGACGGCTTCATCGCCGTAGCGCCACCCGCGATGAACTTCGCACAGGGAAGGCGGCGCTAGCCGAAGTCGATCAGAGCGCCCAGTAGCGGCCGACATAGGAGGCCGCTCGGGGGGTGTAGATCGGCTCCGGGCGCGACCGACTCCGCCTCGCCCTCCCCGCGCAGCGCACGGATCGTCGCGGGCACGCTCTCCGCGAGCGCATGCGGGTCGTATCCGCCCTCGAGCACCGCGCCCACGGGGACCTCCAGGCCGCGCGCGAGATCCCGCACGTGGCATGTCATCTGCGCGAAGTCCTCGACCTCGAGACGGCAGCCGCCGAGCGGATCGGCGCGGTGGGCGTCGAAGCCCGCCGAGATCAGGACGAGCCCCGGCGCGAAGCTGCCGGCGGCCGGCAGCACGACGTGCTCGAGCAACGAGCGCCAGACGTCCCCTTCGGTGCCCGCGTCGACGGGCAGGTTGATCGTGTAGCCGAGGCCCTCGCCCGAGCCCGCGTCCTCGATCGCTCCCGTGCCGGGGTAGAAGGGCGCGCGGTGGATGCTCGCGTAGAGGACGTCGCGGCGGCGGCGGAAGATCTCGGCGGTGCCGTTGCCGTGGTGGACATCCCAATCGACGATGAGCACCCGCTCGACGCCGAGCTCTTCGATCGCGAGTTGCGCGGCGACCGCGACGTTGTTGAACAGGCAGAAGCCCATCGCGCGGTCGCGTTCGGCGTGGTGGCCCGGCGGGCGCAGGAGCGAGAAGCCCGCTCGCGCGCCGCCGCTCGCAAGCGCGCGCACCATCTCGCACGCGCCTCCCGCGGCGTGCAAAGCCGCCTCCCAGGAGGCCTCGACGACGGCGGTGTCCGGGTCGATCGCACCCCCGCCGCCGGCCGCGAGCGCCTCGATCTGGTCGATGAGCTCGGGCGAGTGCACCGCTTCGAGCTCGCGCCGCGTAGCCGCAGGCGCGAGCCGCCGTTCGCTGCCGAGCCAATCCGCGGCGCCGAGCGCGGCGTCGATCGCCTCGATGCGCCCGGGTACCTCCGGGTGGAACGGGACCAGCACGCGCGGGTCGTGCCGCAGCGAGGAGGGGTGCTCGAAGAGCAGCACGGAACGACACCTTAGGCGGCCTTCGGGCGGGAAGCAGGAGCACATGCCGCGGGAACCGCCGACCCCAAAACTAGCCTCTAGGCAAATGCCCTCCTGCGAGCGCCTCGCGGTCATCGACCTCGGCTCGAACTCCTTCCGACTCGTGGTCTTCACGGCGGGCGAGGGCGCAGGTGGGTGGTGGCGGCGGACCGACGAGATCTACCAGCCGGTGCGCATCGCGGAGGGCATGGTCGCGAGCGGGCGCCTCGCGGAGGAGCCGATGGAGCGTGCGCTCGCCGCGCTCGAGGTCTTCGGTCATTTCTGCAAGGCGAGCGGCCTCACCGAGGAGATGATCGACGCGGTCGCGACGAGCGCGATTCGCGATGCGAGCAATCGCGACGAGTTCCTCGCCCGCGCGCGGGAGGAGAGCGGTCTCCCGATCAGGGTGCTGAGCACCGAGCAGGAGGCCCGCTATGGCTACATCGCGGCCGTCAACTCGACGACGCTCGAGGACGGATACGTGATGGACCTCGGCGGTGGCTCGCTCCAGCTCGTACGGGTGAAGGGGCGCCGCATGCGCGAGTGGGGTTCGTGGCCGGTGGGCGCGGTGCGGATGACCGAGCGCTTCCTGCCCGGCAGCGGGCCGGCGAGGGAAACGCAGCTCGCGGACCTGCGAGCCTTCGTCGCGCAGGAGTTGCGCGCGGTGCCCTGGATCGCGGCCGGGCGCAACGGCCGCCGCGTCGTGGGCATCGGCGGCGCGCTGCGCAACCTCGCGGACGCCGCGCAGCGAGCGGCGGGAGTGCCGAGCCTCGGCGTCCAGGGCGCCGTGATCGACCGCGGCGCGCTCGAGGAACTCATCGGTCGCCTCGCCGAGATGCCCGCGAACCAGCGCGCCCTGCCCGGCATCAAGCAGTCACGCAGCGACGTCATCCTCGCGGCGGCGGTCGTGGTCGCGGCCGTGATGGACGTCGCGGGGTTCGAGCGGGTGGAAGTGACGGAGGCCGGATTGCGCGAGGGCGTCTTCTTCGAGCGCCATCTCGCGCCGGCGGACCCGCCGCTGATCGACGACGTCCGCCGCTCGAGTGTCCTCAACCTCGCCGCGCGCTACCGCATGGACGTCCCGCACACGCGCCACGTCGCGCGACTCGCGCTCTCGATGTTCGACCAGCTGGCGGCGCTCGGGCTGCACCCCGGCGACCCGCGCGAGCGCGAGCTGCTGTGGGCCGCGTGCATGCTCCACGACATCGGCATGTCCGTCGACTACGACGACCACCACAAGCACTCGCGCTACCTGATCCTGAGCGCTCGCCTGCCGGGCTTCAGCCCGTCCGAGGTCGCGATCATCGCGCAAGCGACGCGCTATCACCGCAAGGACATGCCGACGCCGGGGCCGCTGCGTGCGCTCTTTCAGAAGGGCGACCGCCAGCGCCTCGACCGCTGCGCGGCGCTGCTACGGCTCGCGGAGGACCTCGAGCGCTCCCGCGACCAGACCGTGACCGACGCCGAGCTCACCGCGACGAACGGCGAGGTGGAGCTGAGGCTCGTCGGCAAGGGCCTCACAGCGGTGCCCCTGTGGGCGGCCTCGCGCGAGCGCGACCTGTTCGAGCGCGCGTTCCAGCGCGAGCTCGCCGTGAAGAGCTAGACCGCGAGCGCTTCGACCCACTGCAGCGGCCGCGCGCACAGCGAGCGCCAGTTGCCGGCACTCGCTTCGTGCAGCGTCGCTTCCGAGCCCGCGCCGGCCGGCGTCAGGAAGATCGAGCGCAGATCCGCCCAACCGGCGCCGCCGGGGCGCAGGCCTCCGCTGGCGCGGACCACCGTGAGCGTGTGCGTGCCTGTGCGCAGATGCAGCGCGATCGGCGTCATCACCTGCTGCGTGACGGACGTGCCGCCGACCTGGCCGGAGACCGTCGCCACGCGGCGGTCCGTCGACGGCGACCGTGACGAGCGGCATGAGCTGGCCTTCGAGCCACAGCTTCCACGTGCCCGCGTGCGGGAGCGCGAAGTGTGTCGTGAGCGTTCCCGCGCCGCTCATCAGGAGGCCCACGCGGCCCGCCGTCCAGTTGCGGCTGTGACTAGTACGCACAGGTGACACGCGCACGAGCTCGGGCGGGCTGGCGCCCACCAGCCGCTCGCCGCTCGCCGTGCCGTGTTGGGCGTGGAGCCACGCGATGCCGGCGCGCTCGACGCCCTGCACGTTCGCGCACGAGACCGGCGTTCCGCCGGAGAGACCGAAGTGGACGATCGTGGGCGCGGCGCCCGCGCGGCGCCCCCAGACTTCGTAGTAGGTGCCGCGCCAGAGCAGGCGATAGGCGGAAGGCGGCCGGCTCGCCGCGGGGTCACGACGGCTGATGATGAGCGGATACGCGGCGAGCCGCGCCGGCGGTATGCGGTCGAGGTCGACCGGATAGCCGTTGCGGGGGACGATCCCCGCGAGCGCCGGCGGCGGGTAGATGAAGTTCGGGCCGCCGACGTCGAGGTCGTGGAGGTCATAGAGCGCGTATTCGTCGTAGTCGGTGAAGAGCGTCGGCCCGCGCCCCGCATAGCGGGCATCGAGCGAGGCGAGCTCGTCGTAGCGCGCCGTCGGCGCGAGGTTGGAGGCGTGGTACTGGATGGCGTCCGAGACGAGCACGCCAGCACTTAGCGCGAGCGCAAGCGCGAAGGCGGCAGCTCGGGCGCGCGAGGCTCGCACCGCGGCCACCCCCGCCCAGCTCAGGAGCAGGACGACGGGGGAGGTGAGCATGAGCGTCTTCGCGTCCGCCCATGTGCTCGCGGACTCCGTCAGCACGAGCCACACCGCGAGCATGAGCAGGATCCACGCGAAGAGCACGCGCTCGCGCGAGGCGAGGCGCCACGCGCCGATCACGAACGCAATCACGGCCAGCGCCACGACGGCGTAGGTCACGTAGAGCGCCAATCCGGAGGGCTCGACGACGTAGCTGCCCCCGAGCCAAGTGCCCAGCGCCTGCGCGACGCGCAGCGGCCTGTGGAGGTTGCCGGGATTCGCGGTGGACGCGATCGCCTGCGCCGTTTCGATCGAGCCGGGGAGCCTCACCCACGTCGGCCACGCGCACACGAGCAGCGTGCCCACGGCCGTCGCCCCCATCGCGCTCAGAGGCCCCGCGCGTTGGCGCCCCGCGCGCACCTCGCGGGCGGCGAGCACGACCACGATCAGACCGATGCCCAGCGCCCAGGCGCCGAAGGCGATGCCGATCGCCGAGACGCCTCCGGCGACGAGCACCGCGGCCGGGATCCCCGCGCGCGGCCCCGCGCGCAACCACCGCTCGTGGATCACGAGCAGCGCGCCGAGCGAGACGAGCAGCGGGAGCGTGACGATTTCCTTGATCGCGCCAACGAGCTCGTACCCGTAGACGAGCGCCGGCAGCGTGATCGTCAGTGTCGCGAGCGCGGCGAGGGCGCCGGAGAGGCCGATCCGGCGCACGAGCAGCCACACGGGGCCGCTGAGGGTCGCGAGCATGAACGCGTTGAACGGCTGATAGGCGAAGAAGAGCGAGAGCGAGAGCAGCATCGCGCTGCCCCCGAAGAAGGTGTCCGCGCCCGAGGGGTAGTTGTGGTTGTAGTAGGCGTTCAGGTAGGCGCCGTAGGAGTTGTGCAGGTCCAGGTGCGCGAACTGCTGGCCGTGGTGCAGGAGGTAGTAGGCGCCGAGCATGTGCACCGCCGAGTCGGTGAGCGCCATGTACGACGAGAGGGTCGGCCGACCGGCCGCGATCACGGGCGCGAGCGCGATCAGGTAGGCGAGCGCCGCGAGGCCGAGCGGAGCGAGCAGAGACCGTCCGCGCGCGAGCGTCGCCAGCCGGCGGCGACCGAGCGCGAATCCCGCGAGCGCGAGCGCGAGCATCACGTACGGCGTGGCCGATGCGAGCGGTGTGATGTAGGTGGTCAGCTGGGAGACGGCGATGAGACCGGCTGCGCCCACGGTCACGAGCAGAGCCCCGGGCAGGAACGAGCCGCTGATCCGATCCACGAGCAGGCCGGTGCCGGCGCAGAGCAGAGCGAGCACCACGGGGTACACGAAGACGGTGGCGAAGAACATGGCTCTGCTCAGCGAGCGGCGGCGTCAGCGCTCGCGCGCAGCGCCGCTTCGTGGCCCCTGCAGTCGAAGAGCACGAAGCTATACGGTTCGAACGGCGGGCCGCCCCATTCGCTCGTCGGGACCTGCGCGCACGCTTCGAGGACCGCGCTCGTGGCCTGATTGCCGCCACGTTCGGAGTAGCCGCCGCCGAGCAGCACGTAACGCGCTTCGCCGCGCCCCACGAGCTGCGCGAGCCGCGAGCCGTCAAGCGCGGGGTCCGTGCCGCCGTAGCCGCCGAGCGCCGCCGCGTCGGAGCCCATGAGGATGATCGGCGCCGCGGTCACCGATGAGACCGTGAGCACGGAGAAGCGTGAGGGCGCGCGGTGCTGCGAGAGGTAGGCGACGAAGCTCTGGAACACGGGCGGGTCGGCGCCTTCGAGGCCCACGCCGCCGGGGCCGGCCGACGCGTGCGGCCCCGCGGCGGGGAACGTGCCGTTGACGGGCGCAAGCCACGTCGCGCTCGCGTAGGCCGCGGGCGCGATCATGAGCAGCCCGATCATCGCAGCGACCGCCCACGCAGGATTGCGCGGCCAGCGCGAGGACGCCCGGTCGCCGCGCAGCGCCGGCACGAGCACGGCCGCGATCGTCGTGAGGGCGCCGACCGCGAGGAGCGCCGGGAGCCACTTCAGGTAGTGGTCGCGCTCGAGCAGCACGGATTGCGTGGCCACGCTGAGGAGCGCCGCGAGCGCGAACAGCACGACGAGGCGACTGCGCGCGCGCGCGAGCGCGATGAACAGCCAGATCCCTGCGCCGACCATCGCCGCGGCGCCGGGGGCGAGCTCGGACACGTAGTAGGGATGCACGATTCCCCCCGCGAAGCTGAGGACGACGGCCTCGAGCAGGAACCATCCGCCGAACACGATCACCGCGGCGAGGCGTTCACTGCGCACGGTTGCCGGTGCCGCAAGCGCTGCGTGCAGGCGAGGGTCGCCGCGGCGTCTGTAGTTGAGCGCGAATGCGAGCGCGAGCGCGACGAGGCTCACCAGCGCGAGCGTGAAGAACCAGCCGCCCTGCCTGCCGAGCTCACTGTCGAGGAGCCGCAGCGGACCCGGGTTCCCCGACCAGCTTCCCATGCCGGTTGTCAACCCTCCCGCGAGTGTCGGCACTGTCGGGGTGGGCATCGCCGACGCTGTTTCGGCCGTGCCGGCGGGCGGGCTCGGCGCGGTGAGCACGGTCGCGCCCGGCCGGTCGGGGATCTCTCCGTGCGCTCCTTCCTGTCCGCCGAGGCGCCCGAGGCCGTTGTAGGCGAACGTGAGGCCGAGCTCGGAGTTGTGCAGCGAGCCGCCCACATAGGGCCGTTGCGATGCGGGCGTGAGGTCGACGAAGACGAGCCACGCGAGCGAGACCGCGAGCATCAGCGCGCCGGCGGCGAGCAGACGCTCGATGCGGACGCGCACGCGCCCATGCGCGCAGAAGACATAGGCGAGCGCGATCGGCGGCAGGACGAGATAGGCGGCGAGCGTCTTCGTGTTGAACGCGAGCCCGACCATCACCGCGCTCATCAGCAGCGGCCAGAGACGCCCGCTCGCGATCGCGCGCAGGGCGCACAGGCACGCGAGCGTCATCAGCAGGATTAGCAGCGGGTCGGGGCCGTTGTCGCGGGAGACGGCGACGAACGACGGAAAGACGGCGAGCGCGAGCGCGCCGGCGAGCGCGGCCGTGCGCCCGAACGGCCGTACGAGCGCCCAGTAGAGGACGCCGACGGCGAGCACGCCCGCGACCGCCTCGGGGACGAGCAGCGAGAGCGGGCCGAACCCGAAGACCTTTGCGCTCGCCACCTGCAGCCAGAGCGCGAGCGGCGGCTTGTCGACGGTGACGAGACCGCCGGGGTCGAACGAGTTGAAGACGAAGTCGTGCAGTGAGCCGAGCATGGACTTCACGGCCGCCGAGTAGAACGTGTTCGCGTAGCCGTTCTGCGCAAGCGCGTAGGAGTTGAGCGCCGCCGAGATCGCGAGCACCGCGGCGAGCGGCGCATGCCGGGCGAGCAGCTGACGCATCGTTCCCGCGGCGAGGCCGCGACCCTCGCGGGGCAATGGAAGCGAGCCTGAGATCGCCGGTTCGGAGGCCATCGGGTGTCTTAGGGGTGAACGGTCACTTGGCGTTCTGTCGTGCCCGCCGCTCCGGGGGCGCGGACCATCACCTGGACCGTCAGCGGGTAGCCGACGGCCCGTGCGGGAAATTCGAGGCGGTCATGGAAGATGCCTCCGCGCATGTGGCCGCCGGGGCGCCGCGCGACGACCGCGCCGCCGAAGAGGAAGGCGTAGGAGACGGTGCCGTCGACCGGTGCGCCGCCCGCTGTGTGCGCCGTGACGACGATCGGCCAGAACCCGGCCGCGCTCGGCTCGCTGGTCGGCGTTTTGACCGCGACCGCGAGCTGTTGCGTCGCGGCGGCCGAGGTCGATGACGTGCTCGTGGACTTCGCCGCGGGATGCTGGTTGCCGCTCGAACCGCAGCTCGCGAGCGACAGCGCAGGCACGAGCAGCGTGCTTGCGAGCGCGCCGCGGCGCTGGCGGAGGATGGGCATGCGAGAACCGTACCCGCCTATGCGCACGGCCGTGCCGTCTGGCGTGGCCCTGCCATCGGGATTGCCTAGCCGCCTTCGAGCGCCTCGATCAGACGCTCGAGATCGTGCTCGTCGTTCCACGCTCCGATCGATGCGCGCAGCAGTGGCCGATCGGGGATGTCGCGCAGCAGCACTCCGCGCTCGGCCAGACGCGTGCGCTCCCCTTCTGGGTCCTCGCTCGAGAACGACACGAGCGTGCTCGCGCCGCGCGGCTCGATCGCGCGTCCGCGTTCGCTCAGGCGCTGCGCGAAGCGCAGCGCCAGCAGGCGCGATCGCCGGTGCACCTGCTCCCAGCCGGTGCTCTCGAGGATGCGAAGCGATGCGCGCGCGCATGCCACAGCCTCGAGGCTGAGCGCGAAGCAGTCAAAGCGCCGCGCGTCGGGGTGCAGGCGCGCGTCGAGCCCCGCATTGGGATCCTCGAGGTTGGAGTAGCCGCGGCGCCCGACCTGCAAACGCTCCTGCAGCTCCGGGCTCACGTAGAGCATCCCGATGCCGTCGGGCCCACAGAGCCATTTCTGGCCGGACGCCGCGTATGCGTCCGCGCCGAGCGCGCGGACGTCGACGGGCACCGCGCCGACACCCTGGGCGCCGTCGAGCAGCACGGGGACCTCAAGCGGCAGCTGCGAGAGCGTTGCGGGCGCGAGTGACCCGTCCACCCAGCTCACGTGCGAGCAGGCGACCAGCCGTGTGTGCTCCCCGACCGCGTCAAGGAGATCGGCCAGCGGGGCGAAGCGCACACTCACACCGCGCAGCTCCTGCTCGACCTGCAGTGCGCCCAGGAGCCCCGGATGCTCGGAGTCGCTCGTCAGGATCTCGTCGCCGGGGCCGAGCGCGAGGCCGGCGACGACGATCGAGACTCCTTCGCTCGTGCACGTCGTGAGCGCGAGCTCCTCGGTCGCGCAGCCGAGAAGGGTCGCGTATGACTCCCTGAGCTCTGCCTCGAGCAGGTGCCGACGGTCGAAATGGGGGCGGGTACGACCGGCGCGCACCGCGCGCCCGAGCTCATCGGCGACGGCCTCGGCCGCATCGCGGGGCAGCGGCCCGTCGGTGCCGGCGTTGAGGTACGCGTACTCCTCGAGCACGGGGAAGGCCGCGCGCAGGCCGGGCAGCTCGGGAGGTTGCTCGGGCAGCGCGGCACTCTCCATGCACCGCCGAGGATAATGACCGCATGGAGGGAGATCCACGCACGGGTCCGCTGTGGAGCCCGTCGCGCGAGCGAATCGAGCACGCGCACGTCACGCGCTTCATGCGCTGGGCGGGCGAGCGCGAGGGGCGAGCCTTCGGCACCTACGAGGAGCTCCGCGGCTGGTCGGTCGACGAGCTCGAGCGTTTCTGGGCGGGCATCTGGGACTTCTGCGGGGTCAAGGCCTCCGCGCCATACGAGCGCGTGCTCGCGTCCGAGCGGATGCCCGGAGCGCGGTGGTTCCCGGGCACGCGGCTCAACTACGCCGAGAACCTCCTCGGCGCGGTGAGCGAGCCCGACGAGCCCGCGGTTCTCCATCTATCCGAGCTTCGCGAGCTCGACTCGCTGACACGCGGGGAGCTCGCCGCGAGGGTCGCAAGCGTCGCGGGCGGCCTGCGCGAGCTCGGAGTGGCTCGCGGGGATCGCGTGGTCGCGTACATGCCGAACATCGCGGAGACCCTGATCGCGTTCCTCGCGACCGCGAGCATCGGAGCGATCTGGTCGAGTGCCGCCCCGGAGCTCGGCGCGCGAAGCGTCGTCGACCGCTTCGCGCAGATCGAGCCGAAGGTGCTCCTCGCCGTCGACGGCTACCGCTACGGCGGCCGCGACTACGACCGGATGCAGGTGCTGCGCGAGCTCCTCGCCGGCATGCCGAGCGTCGAGCACGTCGTCGTGCTCGGTTACCTCGACCCCGAGCCGGGCCTCCCGGATCTCGATGCACCCCACGCGCCGCTGCGCTGGGAGCAGCTCGAGCGCCTCGGCGAGGGCGCGCGGGCGGACTTCGAGCAGGTGCCCTTCGATCACCCGCTGTGGGTCCTCTATTCCTCCGGCACGACGGGCTTGCCGAAGGCGATCGTGCACGGCCACGGCGGGATCCTGCTCGAGCAGCTCAAGAAGGACTACATGCACCTCGACCTGCACCGCGGCGATCGCATGTTCTGGTACACGACGACCGCGTGGATGATGTGGAACTTCCTCGTCGGATGCCTGCTCAGCGAAGCGGCTGTCGTGCTCTACGACGGCAGCCCTCTGCATCCGGATGCGGGCGCGATGTGGGCGCTAGCGGAGCGCACCCGCATGACGTGTCTCGGGACGAGCGCGGGGTTTCTGACGAACGCGATGAAGGAGGGGCTCGCGCCGCGCGAGCGCTACGACCTGGGCGCGCTGAAGGCGATCGGGTCAACGGGCTCGCCGCTGGCGCCGGAGGGCTTCGAGTGGGTCTACGACGCCGTGAAGTCCGACCTCTGGCTGTACTCGACGAGCGGCGGTACCGACGTCTGCACCGCGTTCGTCGGCGGCTGCCCGACGCTCCCGGTCTACGCGGGCGAACTGCAGTGTCGCTCGCTGGGATGCGCGGTGGAGGCGTGGGACGAAGAGGGACGCAGCGTCGTCGACGAGGTCGGCGAGCTCGTGGTGACGAGGCCGATGCCCTCGATGCCGGTCTATCTCTGGGGCGATCCCGACGGGGAGCGCTACCGCGAGAGCTACTTCTCGATGTTCCCGGGAGTCTGGCGCCATGGCGACTGGATTCGCATCACTCCGCGGGGAGGCGCGGTGATCTACGGCCGCTCCGACGCGACGATCAATCGCGGCGGCGTGCGCATGGGAACGAGCGAGATCTACCGCGCGGCAGGCGCGGTGCCGGAGGTGCTGGAATCGCTGGTCGTGGACGTGCCGCGCGGCGGTGAGCTGCGAATCCTGCTGTTCGTCGTCCTGCGCCCGGGGGTGACGATCGACGAGGGTCTCAAGGCGACGATCAAGCGACGCATCCGCGAGGACTGCTCGCCCCGCCACGTGCCGGACGAGGTGATGCAGATCGACGCCGTCCCCCGCACGCTTTCGGGCAAGGTGCTCGAGGTTCCCGTGAAGCGGATCCTGATGGGCGCAGCGCCGGATGAGGTCGTGAGCCTCGAGTCGCTCGCCAATCCGGAGGCGCTCGCGCCGCTCGCCGAGCTCGCACGAACGCTCGCCGCGGCGACGCCCGCCTAGCGCCTTTGCGCGGACGACCGGCGAATCAGCCGGCGCCTGTTTAGAAGGAGTGTCGGCAACGGGCGTCGAAGGAGAGCGCCGATGGGACGCGCGGCCTCGACAACCGAAGCGGAGCGGGAGAACGGCGCGAGCAAGCGCTCGACCCGCAACGCGAACGGAAGTCCGAACGGAAACGGGAACGGCGAGCACCAGAGCCTCTCCACGTACATCCAGGCGCACTTCGAGGAATGCTCGCGCTCGCAGAAGGACGTCGCCCAGTACATCGTCGACCACCTGGACGAGGCGGCGTTCCAGACGGCGGAGGAACTTGCGCGGCGCGCGAACACGTCGAGCTCGACGGTCGTGCGCTTCTCGCAGGCGCTCGGCTTCGAGGGCTTCCCGGAGCTGCAGGCCGCGGCGCGGGAAGAGTACCGGCGCCTTCACCAGCCGAACGGGGACGGTGACACGCGCGCGACACCTCCGCTCTTCTCGCTCGACCAGAGCGAGTTCGAGACTTCGCTCGTCGCCGATCACCTGAACGTCGAGGAGACCGCGCGCAAGATCTCACGCCCGGCCGTGGAGGCGTTGATCGACGCGATCGTGAGCGCCGAAAAGGTCGTGGTCGCGGGCACCGACCAGATGGCGTTCTTCGCGAGCTACATGCGCCACCTGCTGATGCTTCTCGACCTGCGCGTGGACGTCGTCGCGAGCCCCTCGCAGGAGGCGCTCTCGAGGCTCGGCCGGATCGACGAGGGGACGCTCGTGATCGGGCTCTCCGCGGGTCGTCCGCACCCGCTCGTCGTGCGCGCGATGAAGCTCGCGCGCCATCGTGGTGGCCAGACGGCGGCGATCACCGACGCGACGCTCTCCGAGGTCGCGAAGCTAGGGCAGATCAAGCTCTACTACTCCTCGAACAGCCCGGCATACGTGCGCTCGCACACGGCGCTCCTGAGCCTCATCCAGGCGCTTGCCTACGGGGTCTACGCGC
Source organism: uncultured bacterium (assembly GCA_963738355.1). Lineage (GTDB taxonomy): Bacteria > Actinomycetota > Thermoleophilia > Solirubrobacterales > Solirubrobacteraceae > Palsa-744. The sequence continues at coordinate 273,261 of CAVTWF010000006.1, read as the reverse complement.
GCGACAGCTCGCAGTACGAAGACCGCATCAAGGCCTTCCGCCTGAAGTAGCAGCGCGCCTCGGGCCTCGCAGGACGGCGTAAGTAGACTGGGCTGATGCGCGACGAGGCGACTTTCCGCGTCAAAGCAGGCCTTGCCGAGATGCTCAAGGGGGGCGTGATCATGGACGTCGTCACGCCCGCGCAGGCGGTGATCGCCGAGGACGCGGGAGCCGCCGCGGTGATGGCGCTCGAGCGCGTTCCCGCGGACATTCGGCGCGACGGCGGCGTCGCCCGCATGTCCGACCCGGAGATGATCGCGGGCATCCAGGAGGCGGTGAGCATCCCCGTGATGGCGAAGGCGCGGATCGGCCACTTCATGGAGGCGCGCGTGCTCGAGGCGCTCGAGGTGGACTACGTTGACGAGTCCGAGGTGCTCACGCCCGCGGACGAGCGCAACCACATCGACAAGTGGGCGTTCAAGACGCCATTCGTGTGCGGCGCGACGAATCTCGGCGAGGCGCTGCGGCGCATCGGCGAGGGCGCGGCGATGATCCGCTCAAAGGGCGAGGCGGGCACGGGCGACATCGTGGAGGCCGTGCGGCACATGCGCGTGATCATCTCCGAGATCAAGCGCTTGCAGGGCCTCGAGATCGGCGAGCTTCCCACCGCCGCGAAGGAGCTGGACGCGCCGCTCGAGCTCGTGCGCTCGGTCGCTAGTGAAGGGCGCCTTCCGGTGGTCCTGTTTTGCGCGGGTGGGATCGCGACGCCCGCCGACGCGGCGCTGATGATGGCGCTTGGCGCCGAAGGCGTCTTCGTGGGCTCGGGCATCTTCAAGTCCGAGGATCCGCCGAGCCGCGCTCGCGCGATCGTCGAGGCGACGACGCACTGGCAGGACGCCGAGCGCGTGGCGCAAGCCTCGCGTGGTCTCGGCACGCCGATGACGAGCCTCGAGACCTCGAAGCTCGAGGACGAGCAGCTCCTCGCGCAACGCGGCTGGTAGCGACCTGGCGGACGCGCCTTCGAGCGGGCGGGAGCGCGGGGGCGTGGCGGCCGGCGCTCCGCTCGTGGGTGTGCTCGCGCTGCAGGGAGGCTTCGAGGCGCACGGGCGCCTATTGCGCGAGCTCGGCGCGAGCGTCCGCGAGGTGCGTGTGCCGGCCGACCTCGCGGGCTTGGACGCGCTCGTCATCCCGGGCGGCGAGTCAACGACGATGACGCTCGGCGTCGAGCGGGAGGGGCTTGGGGAGCCCTTGCGTGGGCTCGTTGCGTCGGGAGTGCCGGTCCTCGGCTCGTGTGCGGGCCTCATCATGCTCGACCGCGATCACCTCGGGGTCATGGACATTCGCGCGGAGCGCAACGCGTTCGGGCGGCAGGTCAAGAGCTTCGAGGCGGACGTCGAGGTTGCGGGCCTCGATGGCGGCCCGATGCGGGGCGTCTTCATCCGCGCACCCTGGATCGCGGAGCACGGCGAGGACGTGGAGATCCTCGCGAGCGTCGACGGTCATCCGGTTGCGGCGCGGGAGGGAGCGATCCTCGCGGTCGCCTTCCACAGCGAGCTGAGTGGCGATGAGCGCCTGCATCGTTGGCTCCTCGAGCGCGCCGCGGAGCGAGCGCGAGTGCCGAGCGGGGAGGCCTAGCGATGCGGATCTCGATCGCGAGCGACGAGGCGGTGGGGGTCGCCCCCAAGCTCGCCGACGCGCTGGCGCGGCGCGGTCACGCGGTGATCGCGCACGGAGCACTCGCCGAGCGCGAGGAGCCCGCGCAGTGGGCGTGGGCGTGCGAGGCGGCCGCACGCGACGTCGCGGAGGGCCGTGCGGCACAGGGTGTCGTGTGTTGCTGGACGGGGACGGGCGCTTCGATCGCCGCGAACAAGGTGCCGGGGGTGCGCGCCGCGCTGTGCGCGGACGCATCGACGGCTGAGGGCGCGCGGCGCTGGAACGACGCGAATGTGCTCGCGATCAGCCTCCGCAGCACGGCGGAGGCGGAGCTCGAGGAGATTCTCGACGCGTTCCTCGCCACGGCGGCGAGCGACGAGCCGGAGGACCGCGCCAACATCGAGCACCTCTCCGAGATCGAGCGCGGCTAGGGAAGAGGGCTGGAGTCGGCGCTACGGCCGCTCCTGAGCCGCGCGGAAGCGCACGACGCCGTCGTGCTCCTCCTCGGCGACGCGACCCTCGTCGATGAGGAGGTCGAGGTGGCCGACGACCTCCGAGAGCGTGAGGTAGGCCTGCGTGACGGCGACGTTTCCCCACAACCGGCTCGCCATCTCATACGCGGTGAGCGGCCCGGATTCGAGGAGGCCGAAGATGCGCTCGGCGCGGCGCGCGTGGAGGCGCTTGCGGGAGTCGATGACGGCGGCGTGATCGGTCACCGGGGCGCCGTGCCCGGCGAGCACGACGTCGATGTCCATCGCGCGCGTCTTCTCGAGCGAGTCGAGGTAGGCGACGAGCGCGTGCGGTCGCGGGCCTGTGTACTCGCCTTGAGCATCGAGCGGCCGTGTGACGATCGGGTTCGACGAGATGTGACCGATGAGGTGATCGCCCGCGATCAGGATTCCGCTCGCCTCGTCATGGAAGACCGTGTCCGACGGGCTGTGGCCCGGGCGGTGCAGAACCTTGAGGGTCCTGCCCTTGAGCTCGAGCTCGTCGCCGTCGCGCAGGGGCCGCTCGACGTCCACCGTCGATCCCCACGCGCGGAAGCTTGCGGACACCGCCCGCAGTGCGGCGACGATGTCTTCGGGGATTCCGTGGCGTCGCATCGTGAGCTCCGCGAAGCGGTCCTCGTGCTCGGCTTCCTCGCGGAAGTGGCTGAGGTAGCGGTCCAGCCCCGCGAGGGCCGCGACGGGCGCCTGTGAGCGCCGGGCGAGCACGGCGGCGAGCCCGAAGTGGTCGATGTGCTGATGGGTTATGACGAGCAGTTCGATGTCCTCGATGCGGTGTCCGCGCGAGGCGAGCGCCTGCTCGAGCTCGTCGAGCGCCTTCGCCGAGTTCGGCCCCGAGTCGATCAGCGTGAGCGGCTCGTCCTCGATCAGGTAGGCGTTGACGCGCCCCACCTGGAACGGGGTGGGGATCGCGAGCGTGTGGATCCCCGCTTCACCCGCGCGCGCTTCTGCGGCGCGCCGCTCCTCCTCGGAGCGTTCACGCGTCGGCTCCGCGTGCGCGCTCACGCGCGAATCAGCGCGAGCACCTCGTCGCGCCTGCGCTCCATGTCCTCGCGCGAGCGCAGTGACTCCAGGCACAGTCGCAACAACGGCTCGGTGTTCGACGGGCGCACGTTGAAGTGCCAGTCCTCGTAGTCGACCGAGATGCCGTCGAGCCAGCTCTCCTGCGCGTCGCTGTAGCGCTCGGCGATCTCGCGCATCTTCCCCTCCTGGTCGGAGACCTCGGAGTTGATCTCGCCGGATATGAAGTAGTGCTCGCGATACGCGCGCAGGAGCTCTGAGAAGGGCTTTCCCTGCTTCGAGAGGTGCTCGAGAATCAGCAGCGCCGGCAGCGAGCCGGAGTCCGCGCAGTAGAAGTCGCGGAAGTAGTAGTGCCCTGAGACCTCGCCGCCGAAGAGCGAGCCCTCCTTGCGCATGCGCGCCTTGAAGAAGGCGTGGCCGACGCGATTGATGTATGGCGTCCCACCGGCGCGGCGCACGGTGTCCGGAACGGCACGCGAAGCGCGCACGTCGTAGAGGATCGCCTCTCCGGGGTGCTTCGCGAGCAGCGCCTCCGCGAGGACGGCCGTGAGGAAGTCGCCATCGACGAAGCTGCCCGTGTCGTCGATGAAGAAGCAGCGGTCGGCGTCGCCGTCCCACGCGATGCCGAGGTCGGCGCCGCTGTCGCGGACGCGCGCGGTGATCGCGCGGCGGTTCTCCTCGAGCAGCGGGTTGGGCTCGTGGTCGGGGAAGTTGCCGTCGGGGGTCCAGTAGGTCTCTATGAGGTCGAGCCCGAGCCGCTCTAGCAGCGGACCCACCATCGGACCCGCCATGCCGTTGCCGCCGTCGAGGACGACCTTGAGCGGAGCCACGGCGGCGGGATCGATGAACCGCAACGCGGCTTGTTGGAAGGGCTCACGGATGTCGACCTCCTGCACGGAGCCTCGTCCTGGCGCTTCCGCGGGCTCGTCGAGAGCGCCGCTGATGACGAGCTCGCGGATCTCGTTGATGCCGCTCTCGCTGGAGAGCGCGAGCGCGCCCTCGCGCACGAGCTTCGCGCCCGTGTACGCCTTCGGGTTGTGCGAGGCGGTGCACATGAGCCCGCCGTCGAGCTCTTGCGAGCCGACGAGGAAGTAGAGCATCTCGGTCGCGACCATCCCCGCGTCGAGGACGTCCGCGCCCTCGAGCGTGAGCCCCTCGCGGTAGCGCGCCGAGAGCTCCGGCGCGGCGAGGCGCATGTCGTGGCCGAGGCCCACGCGCAGCTCCGTGACGGGCTTGCCCGTGAGCGTGGCGAGCACGCGGGCGAATGCGCGCCCGATGCGTTCGGCGACGTCGCCGTCGATCTGCTCGCCGTAGATGCCACGGATGTCGTATGCCTTGAAGATCTCCGGCGGCGGGATTGTCATCGCCGGGCGGCTCATCCAAGTCGCGTCTGCTGAGCACGGGGCGCGATGAGCGCCGCCCAGGCGCGGTCGGAGGTCGACCCGGGCTCGCTCGAAGCGATGAACTCACCCAACGCCGCGGCGAGGCCGTCGGGGTCTTCGAGGTGCGGGAAGTGGGCCGCCCGCGGCAGCGTGACGAAGCTCGAGTGCGGCACCGCCTCGTGTGTGAGACGCCCGTGCGCGAGTGGGATCGTGCGGTCGCGCTCGCCCCACACGATGAGCGTGGGGATGCCGCGCAGGAGATACAGACGGTCGGTCGCGCTCACGCGCTGCCCGCGGACGTCGATCACGGAGCGCAAAGTGTGGACGAACGCACCCCGCGCGCCGCGGCGCTCCAGGGGGCGCAGCGCGCGGGCGATCGCCTGCATGTAGACGCCCGTGTTGTTGCCGGAGGAGCGCAGCCGCTCGCCGGCCTGCCAGACGCCTGCGAGCACCTTGCGGTGCGACCCCAGCGCGAGGAGCCCCGGAACGCCGGGGAGGGTCGCGCTGCGCAGCAGCGGGCTGACCTCGCGCCCGAGGCCGCCGCTCGAGATCAGGACGAGGCGCTCGACGTACTGCGGGAACTGGTAGAAGAACTGCATCGCGACGCCGCCGCCGAGCGAGTGCCCGACGATCGTGGCACGCTCGATGCCGAGCACCGCGAGCACGTCGCGAATGAACGCCGCGTGGGCGCCCATCGAGTAGTCGCCGCGCGGCGTTGCGGAGTCGCCGTGGCCGATCAGGTCGGGGGCCACCACGCGATATTCGGTTGCGAGCCGCAGCGCGACCTCCTCCCAGTGGCGCGAGGAATTGACCATCCCGTGGATCAGCACCACGGGCGCGCCGCTGCCCGCCGTGCGGTAGATCACACGGTGACCGTGGAGCTCCATCTGCCAGGTCTCGAAGCGCGGCACATGCGCATTCGCTGCCGGCGTCTGCCCAACCCTCTCGGAGCTCCCCTGTCGAACGCTCGTCTCGATTCCCGGACCTTATCGGGCGCCCGCCGACGCTTGCGCGACTGAGACACGCCATACAATCAGTCGCGCGATGTCCGGTCACTCGAAGTGGTCCTCGATCAAGCACAAGAAGGCTGTCGTCGACGCCCGCCGCGGTGTGCAGTTCGCGAAGCTCGCGCGTGCGATCACCGTCGCGGCGCGCGACGGGGGCGGCGACCCTGAAGGCAACGCGACGCTCGAGAACGCGATCCAGAAGGCGCGTGCGGCGTCGATGCCGAAGGACAACATCGAACGCGCGATTCAGAAGGGGACGGGCGGCGGCGCTGACGCGGCCGCGATCGAGACCGTCCTCTACGAGGGCTACGCCGCCGGCGGCGTAGCGATCCTCGTCGAAGCCCTCACGGACAACCGCAACCGCACGGGCGCGGATGTGCGGCTGCTCTTCACGAAGCAGGGCGGGAGCCTCGGCGAGCCGGGCTCTGTCGCCTATCTCTTCGAGAAGAAGGGCACGATCGTCGTGGACGGCGCGCGCTACTCGGAGGAGGACCTCCTGTCCGCGGTCGAGGCCGGCGCGGAGGACATCTCGATCGACGACGATGTGTTCGAGATCGTGACGGAGCCGGGAACGTTCGTCCCGGTGCGCAAGGCGCTCGAAGACGCGGGTGTCGAGATCGAATCCGCGGAGCTCTCCTACCGGCCGACGAGCCTCGTGCCGGTGGACGGCGGGCAGGCCGCGAAGGTGATGCGCCTCGTGGAATCGCTCGAAGAGAACGACGACGTGAGCGCGGTGCACGCGAACTTCGACATTCCCGCCGACGTGCTCGAGCGCGTCGCGGGCTAGCGACAGCGCCCGCCCGCCGCGCGAGGGAGGCATCCGAGCAGTGGCGGAGAATCAGCTGCCATGGTGGTTCTGGGCATCGATCCTGGGCTCGCGAGCACGGGATACGGCGTCGTCGGACGTCGCGATGGGCGCCTCGTGGCGCTCGATGGCGGCGTGATCGAGACGCCGCCCTCACTGCCCACGGAGCGGCGGTTGACGATGATCGCTGCGAGCGCGAACGAGGTGCTCGACGAGCATGGCTGCGAGGCGGTGGCCTTCGAGGACCTCTACTTCGGCCAGAACATCGTCAGCGCGTTCGCGGTGGGTCACGCGCGCGGCGTGATGATGCTGCTCGCGGGAGAGCGCGGGATTCCGTGCTTCTCGTACACGCCGCAGCAGGTGAAGGCGGCGGTGTGCGGCCACGGCCGCGCGCCGAAGGACCAGGTGGCGAGGATGGTCGCCTACCTGCTGACGCTGCCGGAGCTGCCCACCCCCGATCATGCCTCCGACGCGCTCGCGGTGGCGCTCTGCCACAGCAACTCCTCACCGCTGCGAAGCGTGCTCGCAGGGGCGGCGAAGGCACGATGATCGGCTTACTGAGAGGCGAGGTGATGACGCGTCGCCCCGACCACGTCGTGCTGCTGTGCAGCGGCGTGGGCTATCGCGCCGCCGTCTCGACGGAGACGCTCCGCCACGTCCCCGCGGTGGGCCAGGAGACGATCCTGCACACGCATCTGATGGTGCGCGACGACGCGTTGGCGCTCTACGGATTTCACTGCGAGGAGGAGCGCGACCTCTTCCTGATGCTGCTCTCCGTGCAGGCGATCGGCCCGAAGGTGGCGCTCGGGGTGCTCTCGGTGGGGCCCGTCCGCGAGCTCCTGGGCGCGATCGCAGCCGGTGACGTGCGCCGCTTCCATGCGGCGCCAGGAGTAGGCAAGCGCACGGCGGAGCGGCTCGTCGCCGAGTTGCGCGAGAAGGTGGCGCTCGACGACGGCGCGACGGGCGCGCCGGCCGGCGGGGGCGACGGGGCGCCGTTCACGAGCGACCCGCGAGTGCTCGCACGAGACGGACTGATGGAGCTCGGCTACAGCGTCGCCGAAGCAGACGCCCTCTTGCGCGACGCCTCGGGGGAGAGCACCGAGGAGCTGATAGCGGGCGCGCTGCGAGCGGCGCGCGCGGGTTGACGAGATGAGCGAGCAGCCTCGCATCCAGACCCCCTACCTCACGCCGGAGGACGAGCTCGACCGCTCGCTGCGCCCGCGGGCGCTCACGGAGTTCGTGGGCCAGGACGCGTTGCGCGAGCAGCTCGCCGTGGCGATCGAGGCCTCGGCCGCGCGCGGAGAGGCGCTCGACCACCTGCTGCTCGCGGGCCCGCCGGGGCTTGGCAAGACCTCGCTCGCGCAGATCGTCGCGGCGGAGCTCGAGGTCCCGTTCGTGCAGACGGCGGGCCCGGCGCTCGAGCGCAAGGGCGATGTCGCGGCGTTCCTGACCGCGCTCGAGCCGCGGAGCGTCTTCTTCGTCGATGAGATCCACCGTCTGCCGCGTGCGCTCGAGGAGACGTTCTATCCGGCGATGGAGGATCGCAAGCTGCCGATCACGGTCGGGCAGGGCGCGGGCGCGCGCGTGGTGACGCTCGAGCTTCCCCAGTTCACGCTCGTCGGCGCGACCACCCGCGCGGGCCTGCTCACGACGCCGCTGCGGGAGCGCTTCGGCATCCAGGCGCGGCTCGAGGCATACCCGGCCGCGGACCTCGCGCAGATCGTCACGCGCTCGGCGAGGATCCTCGGCGTGCGGCTCGATGAGGACGGCGCGTCCACGATCGCGGGGCGCAGCCGCGGCGTGCCGCGCGTGGCAAACCGGCTGCTGAAGCGCGTTCGCGACTACGCGGAGGTGCGGATGGGCGGGATCGTGAGCGCAGCGGCGGCGCAGGAGGCGCTGGAGTTCCTGGAGGTCGATGCGCTCGGCCTCGACCGCCTCGATCGCGAGATCCTGAGCGCGATCTGCGTGAAGTTCGACGGCGGCCCGGTGGGGCTTTCGACGCTCGCCGTCGCGGTGGGCGAGGAGCAGGAAACGATCGAGGACGTCTACGAGCCGTACCTGCTTCGCGAAGGTCTCATCAAGCGCACGCCGCGCGGTCGCGCCGCGACGCCGGCGGCCTTCGCACACCTCGGTCTGGAGCTGCCGGAAAGCATGCGCCAGGGCACCGCCGCGGCGCTCTTCTGAGCCCGATCGACCGCGCGCAGGAGCACCCCATCCGCCACCTTCGCGAGCAAGCTGCCCTAGTCTGTGGTGGCCATGAACCACCCGTTCATCTGCCCCAACTGCGGCCATCGCCTGAGCGCCGCGGATCGCAATCTCGGCTTCACGCGCCAGCCGAAGGGCTGCGAAAAGTGCGGCTTTGCGTTCCTCTTCGAGCTGCTCGACGACTACTACCCAGCGCCCGACGCGGCGTTCTTCGTGTGCGACCGCGACGCGCGCGTGATCGGCTGCGGGCGCAACTCCTTCGCGCTCACGGGCCTCGAGGAGGAGCAGGTGATCGGCCGCCGCGTCGATGAGGCGCTCGGGCTGACGTTCGCGGACGGCGAGGATCCGCTGGGCACGGTGCTCGAGTGGGGGGTCCGCGCGCTGGAGAAGCCGGTGAGGGTGACAGGCGACCGCGACGTGCCGGCGGAAGCGCGGGCGGACCTCTTCCCCGCCTACGACGACGACGGCGGCTTGCTGCTCGTGCTGACGCCGGAGCGAAGGTGAGGCCCGCGAGCCACTAAGCTCGGCCGGGGAGAGACAGATGCAGAACCGTGGTCGCAACGCCTTCGTTCTCGCCATCGTGGCGGGGCTCGTCATCGTCTCGCTGTTCATCATCGCGACGGAGAAGACGAGCCTCGGCCTGGACCTCCAGGGCGGCGTGCAGCTGGTCTACGAAGCGAAGGCGACGGCGAAGTCGAAGGTAGACGCCCAATCGCTCGAACAGGCGATCGAAATCATGCGCAAGCGCATCGATCAGCTCGGCGTTGCGCAGCCCGAAATCCAGCGCTCGGGCGCGAAGGAAATCACCGTCAGCCTGCCCGACGTCAAGAACATCAAGCAGGCCGAAGAAGAGGTCGGGAAGACCGCGCAGCTCTACTTCTACGACTGGGAGCCGAACGTCATCGGACCGAGCGGCGAACCGGCGCCCACCGACGCGACCGTCACAGGCGGCGCGAACGCGGGCCACTCCACGACGGGGCTGCCGGAGTACGAGGCGGTCCTGCGTGCGGCCAAGCGCCCCGTGATCCTGCCGCCGAAGAACTCCGACTTCGCCTCCTATGCGTCGGGCTGCACCCCGCAGGAGAACGCGGCGACGAGCGGGGCCGACGCGGGGTGCATCTACGGGACGTGGTACCTGCTCGACGAATCCAACCAGACCGTCGTGCGCGGCCCCGAATCGACGGAGGCGGGCCTCTACACCGCGGGCAAGCCGATCCCGACGGGCGCGAAGCTGAAGGTCGTCCACGTCAACCCGGGGACCGTCGTCGTGCAGGCGGTGCCCGAAGAAACGACGACCGGGAAGGTGACGACGCCGAACAGCTGGTACGTCCTGAACGACGACCCGGTGCTCACGGGCAAGGACGTCACGAACCCCCAGCAGAGCTTCCAGGAAGGCAGCGGCAGCGGCGCCCCCGACGTGACCTTCAGCTTCACGTCCTTCGGACGCCACGTGTTCGAACGCGTCACGAAGCAAATCGCGCGGCGCGGCGAAAACGCGCGCCTGCCGGGAGTCCCGAAGCAGTCGACCTTCCAGCACTTCGCGATCGTGCTCGACGACCAGCTGATCACGGTCCCCTTCATCGACTACACGCAGAACCCGGAAGGGATCGATGCGACCAACGGCTCCGAGATCACGGGCGGCTTCACGCTCACCTCGGCGCAGAACCTCGCGCGCGAGCTCCAATCGGGCGCGCTGCCGATCGGGCTGAAGCTGATCTCCGAGTCGCAGGTCTCCGCGACGCTCGGCAAGCAGGCGCTGCGCCAGGGCGTCACGGCGGGCGTCGTCGGCCTGCTGATCGTCTGCGCCTTCCTGCTGATCTTCTACCGCGTGCTGGGCGCCGTGGCGATCGGCGGGCTCGCGGTCTACGGCATCTACCTGTTCGCGCTGATCAAGGTCATCCCCGTCACGCTCACGCTGCCGGGCATCGCGGGTGTGATCCTCACGATCGGCGTCGCCGCCGACACGAACATCGTGATCTTCGAGCGAATAAAGGAGGAAATACGCGGTGGGCGCTCGATCCCGGCGGGGATCGCGAGCGGCTACAGGCACGGCTTCGCGGCGATCATCGACGCGAACGTCGTCACCTTCATGACCGCGTTCATCCTCTTCGCGATCGCGACCGCAGAAGTGAAGGGGTTCGCGTTCATGCTCGGCCTCGGCGTGCTCGTCTCGCTCTTCACGGCCGTGCTCGCGACGCAGGCCGCGCTCGGCACGATGGCGAACACGCGCATCATCGGCCACCCGCTCGCGCTCGGCGCGGGCCCGAAGCGCCGCCAGTGGCGGTTCGACTTCATGGGCGCGTCGCGCTGGTTCTTCACGCTCTCGGGGACGATCCTGCTGATCGGCGCGCTCGCGATCGGCGCCAAGGGGCTGAACTTCGGCATCGACTTCAAGTCCGGCACGCGCATCCAGACCTCGTTCAACCACGCGGTGACGCAGAGCGAGATCACCTCGCTGCTCGCCTCCGAAGGACACCCGGACGCGCAGGTGCAGAAGTTCACGAGCAAGGGCGTCGGCGGCACCGGCTACCAGATCTCACTGAAGCGACTCGGCCCCGACAAGCTTCAGAACATCCGCTCCAACCTCGAATCGAAGCTCGGCGCCAAGCAGGACACGTTCTCGGCGACGTCGATCGGGCCGACGTTCGGCTCGACGGTCGCCAACGAGGCGGTGATCGCGATCTTCGCGTCGCTGTTGGTGATCTCGATCTACATCGCCTGGCGCTTCGAGTGGAAGTACGCGGTGCCGGTGCTGATCGCGTTGATGCACGACCTCCTGATCACGACGGGGGTGTATGCGCTCACGGGGAGGGAAGTGACCGCGGCGACGGTGGCCGCGTTGCTCACGATCCTCGGCTACTCGATGTACGACACGATCATCGTCTTCGACCGCATCCGCGAGAACGTGCCGCGAATGCCGCGCGCCGCGTTCTCGCAGATCGTCAACCGCTCGATGTCCGAGGTGCTCACGCGCTCGCTCGCGACGAGCTTCTGCACGCTGCTGCCGGTCACCGCGCTGCTGCTCCTCGGCGGCGAAACATTGCAGAGCTTCGCGTTCGCGCTGCTCGTGGGCATCGCCTCCGGCGCCTACTCGTCGATCTTCATCGCGTCGCCCGTGCTCACGCACTGGAAGGAACGCGAGCCCGCCTACCGCAACCGCCGCGCGCGGATCGAGCGCGAGGAAGGCGCGGTCCCCCCGTTCGCGCGGATGGGCCCGGCGACCGCGGTGGAAACGGAAGAGCCGGCAAAGCCGCGGCGCAACCGCCGCGGACGCGTCGTGGCGCCGGAGGAAGCGGGCGAGCAGCTCACGCCGGAGGAGTTCGACGACCTCGTACGCGACCTCGACATCGAAGAGACCGGCGCGCGGCCGAGCAGCCCGGGGGCAGCGGTCGCGACGGCGCCGCAGCGCTCGAAGGTGAGCACTTCGCGCGAGCAACCGGACGCAGCGGAGGGCGCCTCGAGCGCGGCGCGCGAGGAACCGACGCAGCAGGAGCCCGCGCCGGCTGAGCCCGCGCCGGAGGTCGAGGAGGCCGCGCAGGCACCGGCGGATCCCACCGCCGACGCGACGCCCGAGGAACTCGTCCTCAAGGACAAGCCGCGCCGCCAAGGCGGCAAGCGCGCGCGCAACCGCAGGCACGGCAGGAGGCGCTGATGGGTCTACTCGGCTGGGTCATGATCGGTCTCGCGCTCTGGCATTTCACGATCTTCCTGCCCGACCGCTTCTGGGCCGGCATCGTGGGCGCGCTCATCGGCGCGCTCGCGGGCGCGATCGTCGGCGGCTTCATCATCTACGCGCTCGCCTCGGGCACGCTCGGGGTGCCGGGCGCGAAGGCGACGGACATCGGCGTCGTCCTCTACGGCGTCCCCGGAGCGCTCGTCGGGATGGCGATCGTCTACGTGCTCGGGATGCGCCGCGAAGTCGCGCGTACAGCCGCCGCCTAGCCCCGGCAACGCCGCCGCACGCAAACTGTTCCGTCCTGGCCGGCCCGTACTGTGGCCCGACGATGGAGGCCGCCAGGCTCGACATAGCTCCCTGCTCTTCTGAGGACGTCGCGTTGCTGGCGGCCGAGCTCGCAGTGAGCTCCGTGACCGCCCAGGTGCTCGCGCGTCGCGGCCTGCTCGACCCGCGCGCTGCGGCCGGCTTCCTCGCGGCGGACGAGGAGCACTCGTACGAGCAGTTCGCCGGCATCGCGCAGATCGTCGAGTCGATCCTCGGCCACGTGCGCGAGGGCTCGCGGATCACCGTTCACGGCGACTACGACGTCGACGGGGTCTGCTCGACCGCGGTGCTCGTGCGCGCGCTGCGGGCGCTGCGGGCGCAGGTCGACTGGTACCTGCCCGACCGCGCGAGCGACGGCTACGGCGTCAACGCGCACACGGTGACGCGGCTCGCAAAGCGCGGCACGCGCCTTCTGATCGCGGTCGATTGCGGCATAACCGCCGCGGCCGAGCTCGCGGCCGCGCGAGAGGCGGGCATGGACGTGATCGTCGCCGACCACCACACGCCGCCTGCGGACGGCTTGCCGCAGGCGTTGATCCTGCACCCGCGTCTTTGTGGCTACCCCTGCGAGGAGCTGTGCGCGACCGCCGTCGCCTACAAGCTCGCGCTCGCGCTCGCGCACGCGAGCGCTCGCAGCGAGGAGGCCGTGGCCGAGGACCTGGATCTCGTGGCGCTCGCGACGATCGCCGACAGCGTCCCCCTGCGCGGCGAGAACCGTACGCTCGCGCGCCGCGGCTTGCGCGCGCTCGCGCGCACGACGAAGCCCGGGCTGCGCGCGCTCATGACCTGCGCGCGCGTTGACCCGAGCCGTGTGGACGAGCGCGCGGTGAGCTTCGGGCTGGCGCCCCGCTTGAACGCGGCCGGCCGCCTCTACCGCGCCGACGCCGCGCTCGAGCTGGTCCTCACCGAGGACAAGGTGCGAGCGGCGCAGGTCGCCGACGAGCTCAACCGCGCCAACGAGGAGCGTCGCGACACCGAGACGCGCGTGCTCTTCGAAGCCGAGGCACAGGTCGCCGCGCTCGGGCAGCGCGCGGGCTACGTGCTCTCCGGCGCCGACTGGCACTCGGGCGTGATCGGGATCGTCGCCTCACGGCTCGTCGAGCGCCACCAGCGGCCGTTCGCGCTCGTCGCGCAGAAGGGCGATGTGGGCAAGGGCTCGGCGCGCAGCATCGAGGGGTTCGACCTGATCGGCGCGCTCACGGCATGCGACGCGCACCTGCGCCGCTATGGCGGCCATCGCGGCGCCGCGGGCCTCGAGCTCGAATGCTCGGCGCTCGCGGAGTTCGCCGTTGCCTTCGATGCTCATGCCGCGCGCATGCTGGCACCCGAGGACCTCGCGCCACGTGTGCGCATCGATGCGCTTGCGAGCGGCGGCGAGCTCTCGCTCGAACTGGCCGAGGAGCTGCGCTCGCTCGCGCCCTTCGGGCAGGGCAACCCCGCGGTCGCGCTGCTGCTGCGTGCCGCGCGCGCGAGCGACATGCGAACGATGGGGGAGGGCAGGCACCTGCGCTTCACGCTGCACGCCGACGGCTCGCGGATGAACGCCGTCGCGTTCGGTTTCGGCGGGCGATCGGCGATCAAGCGAGAGCTCGCACGCGAGCGCGCCTTCGACGGCGTCTTCAGGCTGGAGGTCAACGAATGGAACGGGATCACCGAGCCGCGCTTGAATCTCGTGCATCTGCAGCCCTCGGCTGCGCAGGAGGCGTTTGGCTTCGCGGACGGCGTTCCCTACCCTGTAAGGGATGCCAGAAGAGACCGCACGCTCGCCGGTTGATGCGCTGATTCATCCGGCGCCGGACGGTGGCGCCGCCGCCGCGTCGCCGCCTGCCGTCCCGCCGCCCGTGAGACCGCTGCTCGCGACGTCGCCTCAGGCGCTCGCACCCGGCCGGCTCGCGCGACGCGCGGAGCTCAGCAGGTTCGAGCAGCGCCTGCTCGAGGACCTCTTCGCGATCGTCTCCGAGCACGCCGCGGACTCCACCGCGCAGGTCGATCGCGCGCGCGTCGAAGACGCGTTCGTGTTCGCCTGCGAGCACCACGCCGAGCAGCGCCGCCGCTCGGGCGAGGACTTCATCGTTCATCCCGTCGGAGTCGCGCGGATCTGCGCCGGCATGCCGCACGACACGGAGACGCTATGCGCGGCGCTCCTGCACGACACCGTCGAGGACACCTCGGCGTCGGTCGAGGAAGTCGGCGCGCGCTTCGGCGACGAGATCGCCGCGATCGTCGACGGCGTCACGAAGCTCACGGGCATCACGTTCCAGTCGCGCGACGAGGCGCAGGCCGAGAACTACCGCAAGATGATGGTCGCGATGGCCACCGACTGGCGGGTCATCGTGATCAAGCTCGCCGACCGCCTGCACAACATGCGCACGATCGACGCGCTGCCCAAGCAGAAGCAGATGGAGAAGGCGCGCGAGACGCTCGAGATCTACGCGCCGATCGCCCATCGGCTGGGGATCCACGCGATCAAGTGGGAGATCGAGGACCTCTCCTTCGCGACGCTGCACCCGCGCAAGTACCAGGAGATCAAGGAGCTCGTCTCGCAGCAGCGCGAGGAACGCGAGCGCTACGTGAGCCAGGCCGGCGCCTACCTCGCGACCGAGCTCGAAGGGCTCGGCATCAAGGCCGAGATCGCGGGCCGCGCGAAGCACTTCTACTCGATCTACTCGAAGATGACGAAGAAGAACCGGGAGTTCAACGAGATCTACGACCTCACGGCGATGCGCGTGATCGTTGACTCCGTGAAGGACTGCTACGGCGCCGTCGGGGTCATTCACTCGCTGTGGAAGCCACTGCCCGGACGCTTCAAGGACTTCATCGCGATGCCGAAGTTCAACATGTACCAGTCGTTGCACACGACGGTGATTGGTCCCGAGGGACGCCCGCTCGAGATCCAGATCCGCACGCGCGAGATGCACACGATGGCCGAGTTCGGCGTCGCCGCGCACTGGATGTACAAGCAGCCTCGCCCCGGCGCCTCGACGTCCTCGAGCCGCTCCTCCGCGCGCTCGCAGGGCGCCGCGACGAAGCCGCCGGACGCCCAGCCGCGCGGTGCCGATGGCGAGACGGGCCTCGGCTGGGTGCACTCGATGCTCGACTGGCAGCAGGAGCTCTCCGATCCGAAGGAGTTCATGGACCGACTGCGCGTCGGGCTCTTCGAGGACGAGGTCTACGTCTTCACCCCCAAGGGCGACGTGAAGGCGCTTGCCGCGGGGGCGACTCCGCTCGACTTCGCCTACGAGGTGCACACGGAAATCGGGCACCGCTGCGTCGGCGCGCGCGTGAACGGGAAGATCGTGCCGCTGCACTACGAGCTGCAGAACGGCGACCAGGTCGAGATCCTCACGGCGAAGCGTGAGCGCGGGCCCTCGCGCGATTGGCTCGCGGTCGCGAAGACAACGCGTGCGCGCAAGAAGATCAAGCAGTGGTTCACCGCGGAGTCGCGACAGGACACCGAGCACGCGGGACGCGAGCTCCTGCAGGAGCATCTGCGCAAGGCGGGGCTGCCCGCGCAGCGCATCACGGGGTCCGCGCTGCTCGCGGACGTGATTCGCGAAATGGGTTACCGCAAGGCCGAGGAGTTCTACATCGCGCTTGGCTCGGCGAAGATCTCGCCGAAGATCGCCGCGAACAAGGTGATCCACCGCCTGAAGAGCGGCGAGGCGGCCGACGGCAACTTGCAGACACCCGCCGACCTCGTGACGGTCGGAGCCTCGCGGCGACGCGCGACGCGCCCCTCGGGGCAGTACGGCATCCGCGTCGAGGGCGTCGAGGACGTGATGCTGCGGCTCGCGAAGTGCTGTCGGCCGGTTCCGGGCGACGAGATCGTCGGCTACATCTCGCTCGGCCGCGGGATCACGATCCACCGCGACGACTGCCCGAACGTGGCCGTTCTGCGCCGCAGCCCCGAGCGCTTCACGACCGTCGCATGGGAGGGTGACCAGGCGACCGCGCTGATGGTCGAGATCCAGGTCGACGCGTGGGATCGCCACCGCCTGCTCGAGGACCTCTCTCGTGTGTTCTCGGAGTCGGGGGCGAACATCATCGAAGCACGCTGTCTCTCACACCCGCCGATGGTCAAGAACCGCTTCGTCATCGAGGTCGCGGACACGCACACCCTGAAGGGCGCGATCAACCGGCTGCGCAACACGGAGTCGGTGTTCGACGCCTACCGCGTGACGCCCGGCGTCGGTTAGCCGCTACGCGAGCACGTTCAGAGCGCCGGGAAGGATCGAGTAGCGCGCCTCGGTGACCTCGCCGAGGTAATCGCCGTCCACCTGCAGCGGCAGGCCGCGCCCGTCCGCGCTTCTCACCGTGAGCTCGCTGACGCCCGAGAACGCGTTGACCTGTGGGTGGGCGCTGATGCGCGAGCGCTCGGAGAGCGCGCGGAAGGCGAGGAAGGGCAGGTCCAGCGGCCACACGCGTCGCAGCACCGCGCCCGCGAGCGTGCCGGAGTCGAGCGCGCTCGCGTCGGCGATCTCGATCGGGCGGCTCTTGAAGAAGGTGAATGGCGAGCCGTTCTGCACGACGGTCGTGACGCCACGCAGGACCGCGCTCGGGCCGCCGTGCGGCACGTCCACCGCCATCCGGGGCGGGCGCACGAGGTAGCGGCGCGCGAGCGCGCTCGCGAACGCCCACGTGTAGTACCACGGGCCAAAGCGCGCCTTCAGGCGCGGGTTTGCGTCGACCTGGCGCGTGACCGTCGCATCGACGCCGACGCCCGAGGAGAACGTGAAGCAGCGGCCGTTGACGACGCCCAGGTCCACGTTGCGCGCGGGCCAGCTCTCCGCGAGCGCTACGAGGCGCTCGCCTGCGCGCCGCGCGTCGGCGGGGAGCCCGAGCATCTTCGCGAAGATGTTCGCCTGGCCGGCGGGGATGCACGTGAGCGTACGTTCCGGTCCGCCGTCGCGTGCGCTGATGACGCCGTTGGCCGCCTCGTTCACCGTGCCGTCGCCGCCGAACGCCGCGATCGCGTCGAAGCCCTCCTGCGCCCCGTGGCGCGCGAGCTCGACCGCGTGGCCCGGTGCCTGCGTCTGCACCGCCTGCACGTCATACCCGCGTTCGAGCGTGCGCAGCACCTGCGCTCGCAGCTCATCGGAGACCGCCGTGGCGCGCGGGTTGACGATCACGAGCATCCGCCTCATCGCTGCTGCCTACACCGGCGGCACATGCGCGTTACCGCTGGCGCCCTTTCCAGGACGCCACCGGGATTGCTAAACTCGTCAGCGATAGCTGGACACATCCAGAGGGGTGGAGGGACTGGCCCGGTGAAGCCCCGGCAACCACCGCGAAGCAGCGGGAAGGTGCCAATTCCAGATAGATGTGTGGCGGTGCCATCTTCGCCACACGGTGATACCGGCGAAGACGAGACCAAAGGAACCCCATGGCTATCTCCCATCTGAAGTGCCGCGAGTGCGAAGCGACATATCCGTTGGACGCGCGCTACGCGTGCGACCACTGCTTCGGGCCGCTCGAAGTCGCATATGACCATTCGCAGCTCGCCGGCGGCGACGTCGCCGGGCTGCGCCGGCGCATCCAGGCCGGTCCGCAGAACCTCTGGCGCTACGCCGACTTCCTCCCGCTCGCGGAAGGTCCCCCCGGTCCCTCGGGCAGGTTGACCTCGCGCGTGGGCCTCCCCGCGGGGTGCACGCCGCTGATCCGCGCCGACCGTCTCGCGCAGCGGCTCGGGCTGGGCGAGGTGTGGGTGAAGAACGACGCCGCGAACCCGACGCATTCGTTCAAGGACCGCGTCGTCTCGGTCGCCGCGGCGCGCGCTCGCGAGCTCGGCTTCCAGACGATCGCGTGCGCCTCGACGGGGAACCTCGCGGGCTCGGTCGCGGCCTACGCCGCCGCCCTGGGGCTCGAGTCCTACGTCTTTATCCCCGCGGATCTCGAGGAACAGAAGGTGCTCTCGACGGGCGTCTACGGCACGCACCTCGTCGCCGTGAACGGCAACTACGACGACGTCAACCGCCTCTGCACGGAGCTCTCGGGCGAGCGCGAGTGGGCGTTCGTGAACGTCAACCTGCGTCCCTACTACGCCGAGGGCTCGAAGACGCTCGCGTACGAGATCGCCGAGCAGCTCGGCTTCGAGCTGCCGGACCGCTGCGTCGTGCCGGTGGCGTCGGGCTCGCTCTTCACGAAGGTCTCAAAGGGCTTCGAGGAGTGGCGCGAGCTCGGGCTGCTCGAGGGCAAGCTGCCGGTGATGAACGGCGCGCAAGCCGAGGGCTGCTCGCCGGTCGCGCAGGCGTTCGCCGCGGGCCGCGACTTCTGCACGCCCGTCAAGCCCGCGACGATCGCGAAGTCGCTCGGCATCGGCAACCCCGCCGACGGCCCCTACGCACTGGACGTCGCGCGGCGCAGCGGTGGTGGCATGGATGCGGTGAGCGACGAGGAGATCGTCGACGGAATCGCACTGCTCGCGCAGACGACGGGGATCTTCACGGAGACCGCCGGCGGCGTGACCACCGCGGTGCTCGCGAAGCTCGCGGAGCGCGGCGACATCGATCCCTCCGAGCGTGTCGTGCTCGTGATCACGGGCGAGGGCCTCAAGACGCTCGACGCGGCGCGCGGGACGTTCGAGACGATCCAGATCGAGCCCACGCTGGAGTCCTTCGACGCGCTCACCGCGACCGCGGTCGCGGGCGAGGTGTCCTGAAAGCGATGGCGGTGACGGTCAAGCTGCCCGCGCAGCTTCGCGACTCAGCGGGCGGCGCGAGCGAGGCGCAGGTCGAGGGCAGCACGGTCGGCGAGGCGCTGGAGAGCCTCTACGCCTCCCATCCGGACCTGCGCGCACGCATCGCCGACGGCGACGGCGTGCGCCGCTTCGTGAACGTCTATCTGAGTGGCGAGGACATTCGCTTCCTCGACGGCACGAAGACCCCCGTGAGCGACGGCGCGGAGCTGACGATCCTCCCCGCGGTCGCGGGCGGCTGACGCCGCACCGCTAGGGCGCGTCGAGCGCCTCGGGCTGCGCGATCGCGGGCGCGAGCTCGGCGCCCGGCTCGAAGGGATGCCAGCGTTCGGCGCTGAGCGCCCCCGCGCTCGCGGGACGCGGACGGCCGCGCACGAAGCGCCCGCTGCGAGCGCGGTAGACGGCGCGGCGCTCGTCGCGCAGGGTGCGCGCATAGAGCCAGCCGAAGAGCGCAAGCGTGAGGATCGCGCTCTCGGCGAGCATGATTGCGCCGGCGACGTTCTGGTCGACCAACGGCGAGATGCGGCGCGCGCTGTCGGGGTGCAGGTAGTAGGGGTAGAAGAGCTTGCCCGACCAGAGCAGGAGGTTTGCGAGCGTCACGGTCGCAATGCGCACGGCGAGGATGTAACAGAGCTTCGCGAAATTGCCGAACCAGCGTGGCATCGGCAAGGGGCCGAAGAGGCACATCCACATGTTCACGCCGAAGACGACGAAGCAGATGTTCTCGATCGCGAGCACCGCGTCGTTCTTGAAGGCGGGTTCGGCGAGCACCCGCAGGTGCCAGAGGTAGAGGTTCGCGCACCACAGTAGAAAGGCGAGCGGCGGGCTCGCAAGCACGCGCAGGCGCTTGGCGACGCGACCGCGGCTGCGCGGAGCGATCAACGGCGCGGTGAGGCCGAGGACGATGAGCAGCGGGGCGATGTCGCCGATGACGAGCTGCTGGACCGTGCGCCACGAGAGGGAGACCGCCGCGATGTGGTCGAGCGCGAGCACCGCGACGGCGATCATGAGGAGCGCGGTGTAGAAGCACACCTGCCGCCAGCGCGGCAGCGCGCGGCCCTGTGCGGCGAGCACACCTGCGCGCCGGGCGTAGAGGACTCCAACGAAGACCGTCGGCGCGAGCTGCAGAAGGCTCCGCACGGCTGAGACCGCGAGCGGAGGCCCGGTCATCGCAGCGGCCGCCAGGCGGTTCGGATCGGGGATTCGCGAGCCGGCAACGGTGGCAGTTTCGCAGAATCATCAGCGGTATTACGCGGGCAGTGCTCCGACGCGGGCAGTGCTCCGGCTGGGCGCCGCGAGGTCCTCTCGGGCGGGAGCGGGCGGTCTCAGCGGCCAACTGGGCGCATGTCGGAGCTTCAGCTTCCCTCGAGCGCCTGCTCGCGTAGGCGCCGGCGTGCCGCTGCCAGCGCGATCGCGGCGGCGAGCACGACGATGGCGAGGGGGAGGAGCACGGCGGCGGCGAGCACGAGCAGCGATAGCCCGGTGCCGAGGATCAGGCCCGCGTCGTGGAGAGCGCCGCTCGGAGTGAGGTCGCCTGCGCTCGCGCCGCTCTGCCGTTCGGGCGTGAGCGAGAGGGCGACGTTGGTGTAGTCGACGCGGCTCGTGAGCGATCGAATCGAGCCCTCGAGCTGCCCGACACGCACGTCGACGGCGGCAAGCTTCCGCTTGAGCGCTTCGGCCGCTTCGGCTTCCGAGGTTCGTGCGAGCTGCGCGAGCAGGCTCGCGCGTTCGGCCTTCGCGTCCGCGAGCGCGCGTTGCAGCGAGCCGAGCGCTTCGGTGACGTCGTTCGTCGTTTCGTTCTCGCTGCGCACGTGCCCGAGGTGGGCAAGCGCGGCGATCGCTGCCGGCAGGTTCGCGCTCGGCACTCGCAGCTGGAAGCTGGCGCCGCCCTGTTCGCCGCCCCCCGAGCTGACGCTCGACTGCTGCACGTAGCCGTGGAACGCCGATGCGAGCGTGAAGACCTGCTGCGCCGCGGATTGCATGGCGCTTGGTGCCACGCCGACGTCGAGTGACGCGGCGTGTTCGACCTGGCGGGCGCCTCGTCCAGCGGCGCTCGGAGCCGAGCTCGCGCTGCCCGCGACAGACGAGGATGGCGCCGGGACAGAGTGCGAGACTTCCGGTTCCGCCGGTTCCGCGGCCCGATGCTCCAGCGCTTTCGGCAGCGCTTTCGGCGTGGTTCTGTCGGTCGTGCCGCTCCCCGACAACCCGATCGGGACCACGATCGCCACGGCGATCACGCCCATCACCGCGACTGCAAACGCGCGGTGGCGCAGCACCGTCTCCACGCGGCGCGGACGCTTGCGGGCGAATTTCTCTCCGGCGCGCGCGTCGAGCGCGCGGACGAAATGCTCGCTCGCTCGCGGGCGGGTCTCCCGCAGAGCCGTCACGAGCGTGCCGAGCTGTGCGTGCTCCGTCGGCACTTCGTCGCCCCGCAGCGCGGCGTCGACGGCGGCGAGCGTCGCCTGTGCCTCGGGAGCAGTCAACTCGTTCTCATGCTTGCTCATCACAGACCTTCCTGAGCTTGGTGATCGTGCGGTGCAGGAGCGTTCCGACGTTTGACTCGCTCACGTTCAAGACGCGAGCGATCTCGCGATTGCTGAGCCCGCCGTGAAACTTGAGCGCGACGAGCTCGCGCTCACGTGGCGCGAGCGTCGCGAGCGCCTCGCGCAAGGTGCTCCTGAGCAGCACCGTCGCCTCGGTCTCCGCGGTGTGCGACTCGGCGAGCTCTGGTGCGCCTGCGGCGAGTGGGACGTTCCGCTTACGACGGCGCAGCTCGTCGAGCGCCGCGTTGCGCGCGATTCCAAAGAGCCACGCGCGTTCGCTGCCGCGGCGGGGGTTGAAGAGGCGGCGGCGGCGAAAGGCCCGCTCGAACGCGAGCGCGGTTACGTCCTCGGCGAGGGCGCGGTCGCGCAGAAGCGTCGCGAGATATCCGTAGAGGTCGTCGCGGGAGCTTCTGTAGAGGCGCTCCAGCCGATCGTGGGACGAGAGCGCGCGTTCGCGCTTGGCAATCGGCAAGGCAACCGTCTCGCTCACCACATCCAAACTACGAGCGGAGGACCTGTTTCGTCACAGTCCCACGCTCGGGGCGCCGCGCGCTCAGCGCTTCTGGCGGCGCTTCTTCTTTTTCTTCGGCTTGGGCGTGGACCCGTACGAGCCTGCGCGTAGCGCCTGGTTGAGTTCGCGGACCTCGCTGGTGAGCGTGGTGATCTGCCCCTGAAGGCTCTGCACCTCGCCCTGGAGCGACTGGAGCTGGGAGCTGACGGCCGGCGGCCCCGCTGCGCCGCCGAGCGCGGCCGCCGCGCTCTGCAGGCTGCCGAACGCCACCGCGTCGCTGGCCGCGAGGGAGGAGACCGATTCGTCGAGGCGACCGCGCGGGCCGTCGATCACGAAGCCGCCGGCGGGGATGTCGGTGTAGACGGAGCCCGCGCCTTCGGTCACCAACTGCACACTTGGAAAAAGCTGCGCGGTCTGCGCGCTGAAGACGAGGGGGAAGGTGCACGGGCCGGCGAAACAGGGGACGAAGCTGTAGCTCACTTCCCCTCCCGGCGGTGCTTCGATCGTGTGGCTGGCGAGGACGAGAAAGAGGGTGATGCTCTGTTTGACCGTCGTGGGGTTGAACACCGTGATCGTGGCCTGCGTGTTGCCTTCCATGCGCAGCGACCCCGCCGAGAACGTAAAGGTTTCGGCCGCGGCACTTGCGGGCAGCGCAGCTGCGAGCGCGAGCGCGATGAGTGGCGGCAGGGCGAGCTTGCGCATACCCGTGTATCGGTGCGCCTCGCAGGCTGCTTGAACTCGGGCGCCGCGGGCTACGTCCGGCGCCGCCGCGACCGTCTCAGGGCATGACGACGCGGACAGCTGCGTTTCCTCCGAGACCGCGACCCACGCTTGCGCTTTGCGCACGCCGCACGGTGGCGATGTTTGTGCGTCGCCGCCATCCTGCCGCCGAGCGCCCCGGGGAGTGAGGAGCGCGCGAGGACGGCCTGCAAGCCCGAGCCACCGCTACCCGTGTCTCCCGTCGTGCTCGGTGGCGTGGGCGACGGATTGCCCGTGGCGCCGGCGGTGGGAAGCACGAACAGCGTCATCGACTGCGGCGGGTAGGACGCGGTGAATCCGCTCGAGCTGACGCTCTGGTCGGCTTGCCGCGAGATCGCGCCCCCCGTCCATTGCCAGACCTGCGCCGCGCCCGACGGGGTGAGGCCGGAGAGCGGCGAGCGGGCTCGTGAGCGTGCTGGTCGTCTTGTTGATGACCATGATCGTGTACGCGCCGTCGCTCGAGCGCTGCGCGCCGTAGACCGCCAGCCGCCGCTGGTCGGCGCTCGCAGAGGACACCCACGTGTCGCCGAAGCCGTCGTGCGAGCCGTCGTAGTTGCGAAACATGCGGAAGGCGTCCGGGACCAGCGGGCCGTCGTTTCCGAGCGGCCAGCGGGTCGCGAGATCGAGCCCTTCGCGCGCGAAGATCCCGAGCGCGTCCGCCTGGATGAGCGCGTTGACGATCGGTTCGGAGCTGACCGAGAGGTTGTACTCGCTGAGCGCGATCTTCGTGCCGGGGTAGTTCGCCGCGACCCATGCGCGCATGCGCGGGATGAGCTCGATGTTCGCGTTGATCCAGCTCGGGTCGGTGTAGCTCGGATCCCACAGCGAGCGCGTGACTTCGCTGTTCGACCCGCCCTGCGCGTAGTAGTGGACGTCGATGTAGTTCAGCAGCCGCTCGCCGTGCTGTTCTTCGTATGCGTGGAACTGCTGGAGCAGCCATTCGACGAGTGAAGTGCCGCCGTGCGCGGCACGGTCGGGGGAGCTTGCGGTGCACGGGCTCGAAGGTGCGCCGTCCGCGGCGCTGCAGAAGTAGTTCGGCCAGCCCCACTCGGAGAAGCCGAGGACTTCGGCCGTGGGGTCGGCGGACTTCACCGCGATCGACGCTTCGCGCGATTTTTCCCAGAGCTCGTCGTAGGAGGTCGGCTGCGGGTGGATGTCGCGGTGCGTGCTGTCCCAGAGGCCGGGCTCGTTACCGAGCTCGTATATCCCGACGCCGCCTTCGGAGGCGCGGCCGAAGCGGGTGACGAGGTCCTGCGCGAATTCGCCGTCATAGGTGGCGCCCACGGGGGTGCCGTCGCGCGAGGGTTCGCTGGCGAGCGCCTTGCCTTCCTTCATGCCCTTGCCGCAGTTCGAGTCGTAGGGATCGAACGCTTCCTGGCTCGGGAATTCCGTCGCGGGGAAGCCGCACGTGAGCGGGTGGCTGAGCGGCGCGTTCTTGGCGACGTAGCCGGCGAGCGGCAGTGTGAAGAGCGTCTGAGCGCCGAGGCGCTTGTCTTCGGCGACGAATTCGCGGTATGCGAAGACGTTGTTCGTGCTGAGGCCGCTGCACCAGTGGTGCGATTCGCTCCAGCAATCAGCGATGTTCTCGTAGTACCAGTCGGCGCCGGTGTTGTCCGCGCCGATCTTGAAGTTGTACGTCTCGGTCGCATTGCCGCCCCAGCGGTTCACAGGCAGCGCGAGTTCTGCCGCGAGCGCTGGTTCCGCGAAGTTCAGCCCGTAGATGTACGGGCTGATCGCGTGGCGTTCGCCGCCGCCGTTGACCGTCAGTGCGGGGCCCGTTTCGGCGTGCGCCGCTGCCCCGCCGACGAGCGCCAGACTCGATCCAAGCAGCACGACGAGGGCCACGCGCCGCGCGTGGCGCAAGCCCTCATGCGTGGAGAACCCCACGTGGCGAGCATCGGACGTCAAGGGAGACGACTTGAGGGTTCGCCCGAGAAACGCGCGATGCGCCGAACCTGGCTGCCGCACGCGGGGCTAGGGTGCCTGGGCGTGGCGGAGATCGTGATCGACGGCGCCGACGTCGTGGTGAAGCTGAGCGCGCTCGAGAAGCTCGGCGCGATCCATGGCGACGTGCGCGTTCCCCGCAGCGATGTGAGTGGATGCAGGCTCGCCGAGAACCCCTGGAGCGAGCTTCGGGGGATCCGCTCTCCGGGCACGGGATGGCCCGGCGTGATCTCGCTGTGCACGCGGCGCGGCCCGGGCTTCCGCGACTTCGCGGCCGTCTACCGCAACCGCCCCGCCGTGGTCATCGAACTCGAGGGCGCGGAGTTCAATCGCCTGGTGGTGAGCGTGAAGGACGAGACCTTCGCCCAAGAGCTCGCCAAGCACCTGGGGAGCGCTTGATCGTCCGGCGCTAGGGCTGGGTGATGTGGAAGACGGCGAACTCCTTGATGTCCGGGGGCGCTTGCATCGCTTGGTCCCCGAGTTCCCCGAGCGCGGGCTGAAGCCGCGACTGGATGAAGCGGTCGAACGCCTCCCGTGACTCCCAGAAGTCGATCACGCCCCAGCCACCCTCGATCGGGCCGGCCGAGTGGAAGATCATGCCTTCCGGCGGATTCTCGTCGACCCCGATTTTGCTGTTCACCGCCTGGTACTGCTCCTGCGTGCCCCCGTCGAACTTGATTCTTAGACCAACTGCCATTGCGTTCCTCCGGATTCGTTTCGCGCGAGCATACGACTTGCGCCGGGCGCGGGCTAGCGCGGCGGCGCTATGGCTCGACCAGGTCGAGCACCTCTCGCATGTCCGGCAGCGGGAACTCGGAGAGCCCAGGGACGGCTTGAGCGATGATCGGCCTCAGACGATCCTCGTAGAAAGCGAGCGCAGCCTCCGAGGACTTCCACACGTCGACGCTCCTGAGCTTGCCGTTGCCGAGATCGACGAGCGCGTGCAGGATGAGCCCAGTTGGCGGCGTGATCTCCAAGTCGAGTGCCGCCTTGACCCTGCTGTACTCATCCACCGATGCATCATGTTCAAAGGTCGCGATTACGGCCATGCCCCTCCTCGGAGCGCGGGAACGGGAGTGGCGATCGTACTGGTGCACCAAGCGGAACCGTGTTCGCTGGCGGGACGAGCCGGTGTACTGGTCTCGGCCACGTCGATGCAGACCAGCCCGAAGACGCGCCCGGCGTGACTCGAACACGCGACCTCTCGCTCCGGAGGCGAGCGCTCTATCCACTGAGCTACGGGCGCTTATGCCTGCAAATCCGGCACTTGTGCGATCGTGCCCGACGGCTCCTTGCAGGCGTCTCGTTTGCGTCTCGTTCGCCCATATCTGCCCATTCGAGCGCTCGTCCACGAGGGTGCGCAGGCGGGCTTGCTCGGACTCGTCGCGACGCATCGCCTGAGCATAGACCCTGAGTGCGAGCGCAGGATCGGTGTGCCCGAGTTCCTGCATGACCACCGTTGCGGGTCTCGCCGAGCGCGTAGAGCACGCTGGCGAACGTCCTACGGAGGCTGTGCGGCGTGAGCCCCTCGGGGAGCGGGGGCAGCTCGTGCGCGTCCAGGCGCTTGTTAGCGCGCTTCACAGCGCCCGCCAGAACGCGGTTGCGGAAGTTCTCGGCACCCATCCGCTTGCCGGTGCTCGTGGGGAACACGTAGGCCCTCCTGGTCGATGCCGTCCTTGCGGGCGCGCAGGTCGAGCAGTAGGTCGCGAAGCGCCCCCCGGATCTTCACCTTGCGCCGGCCGGCGTCCGTCTTTGCCTCACCGACCGTCAGCCATCCGGTAGCGAGGTCCACGTCGCGCCAGCGAAGCGAGAGCAGCTCCCCGATGCGGAGTCCCGCGAAGGTGAGCGTCGCCAGCATCGCACGGCGCTCGATGTGCCGGCGGATCTTGTCGGCCTCGAGCGTCGAGCGCGCCAGCGGCATCGAGGAGTGCTTCGATCTGCTGCGGCCGTGTCGAGATAGCTGCGCCGCGGTGCGCGTTCGCGCGACGCGGCGCTTGCGGCCTCGCGCCGGGTTGCGCTCAATGAAGGCTCGCGTTCGACGGCATCCTCGAGGATCGCCCCGAGCAGGGTCAGCGTCATGTTGATCGAGCGCGGCGAGAGCGGCTTGTCCTCGGCGAGCTTCTTCGCCTTGTAGCGCTCCACGGCGTCGATCGTCGATGGCGTCCAGCGCGCATCTTCGTCGAAGCACGGGAGCAGGTGTTCCTCCAGGCGCCAGCGGTAGTCCTTGCGCGTGTTCTCGGCGAGCTGCGACTGGTTGCGAAGCCACCATTGCGCGGCTGACGTCGTGAAAGGTCTGCAGCGGCTCGGCCGCGGGGCTCCGGTGCCGGTGCCGGTGGCTTCCACTGACCCGCGCTCGATGTCGGCGAGGATGCCGCGAAGCTCGCGCTCGGCCTCTGCGCGACTGACGACGCCGAGCCGGTGAAAGCGGCGCTCGCCGCCCGCACGGAAGCGCAGGGCACGGTAGACCTTCCCGTCCTTGCCCCTGTGTTCCACGATGGTCCCTGTGGCTTGCCTTGCCATCACTCGCTCCCTTCGTCCAGCTCGACCAGCGCGGCGCCGAGCTTGCTTGTGACGACGCCTAGCGCCACGTCGTAGACGATGAGGTCGTCGCCCTCCGCTCCGCGCTGGCGCTTCTCGTCGCACACGCGGAGCAACATCCCTAGCTCAAGCGCCGTCAGCTCGACGGGCACCGTCCTTTGCTCGTCCATCACTCGCTCCTTTCCTGCCCGCCAGAAGGGTCACAAGGGTCACGTAGGTCACGCGCGCTCATACGGCGATCAGTCCCAACACGTCCAAGTGGCGCGCGCACCGCGAGGCTCTGATGGTCTGCGCCTCGACCTCGGCCACGCCGTGGTCCCCAAGCTCGCCGAGCGCGTGGCGCACCGCCAGTGTCTCGGGGTCTAGTTGCGCCTCCAGCTCGACCACGGTCCAGGGCTCGGGATGGTCGCTGTCCAGTAGGTGCAGGACGATCGAGCGTTCGAGCGCCTGCCATTGCTCGTGAGTCATTGCGATACCTCCGTGTCTCGGAGGCATCGACGGGAGCCGTCGCACGCGCGCCGCTTTCAGCGGGGAAACGGTATTGCTGGTGCTGTAGCTTGGCGCTTGCATCGGAGCTAATCCCTTCGATGCCACGCCCCCGGCGATTCTGGTCGCGCGGGGGCACTTGATTAGTTGCCTACAGGATACGCTCATCGGCAGTCGGGCGCAAGCTCTTGAGCGGCCGGCGGTGGTATCCTCGGGCCGTTCCTTCGTAGCTGTTGGACCGGCTCTCGCCCACTGACGCCATTCGGGCGAGCCGACATCGAGGCATGGCACGGCTTGGACTCGTACAAGCCAACGGAAAGGGGTCAACGTGACCCATTACCCCGGCCACCTGCGGGCGGCCTTCACCGATTGGATCGACGACGGCCAGCCGGACTCCGCGCTCGTCGAGGTCGATCACGAGCCGACAGAGCTGGCCCGCGCGGACGATGCTCGGGCGCATGTGCCACTGCACGGACGTGATGCCCGGTGAAGTTTGCGCGCGACTCGGGATGCCGACGGGCTCGACCTACGCGGCGGCTGCTCAGCGGTTGCTGCGAGAGCGCTCGGCGGCGGGCGCGTAATCCGAGAGACGCGGCGGACCTTCCGGTGTCGATGCCGGGAGGTCCGCTCATTCTCGGACTCGCAGCCTGCACCACCAGTATCGAAGCCAGCCGATCACGCGACCGCCCGCAGGTGCCAGTGCTTACGACGCCGCGCGTTGTAAGCCTCGCGGCGGGCTCAGCACCTCGTACACGGTCCCTCGCGAGCAGCCCACGAGCGGAGCTATCGCCCACGAGGAAAGCCCCTGCTCGTTGAGTCGACGAATCTCCGCGTCGCGTTCGGCTGCCGCTCTGGCGAAGCCAGCGCGCGCCTCAGCGGTCGCACGCTCGATCGCAGCATCACGACGCTGACGAGCGGCGGCGACTTGCGCCCGGTAGTCCACGGTCGCCTACCGCAGCGCAGCTTGCATCGCGGCCTGCCTCGCGGCCTCCCCGCCGGCCAGGATGTTGGCCCGAGCCTCTTCCCTGTCGGCGCGGTCGACGCTGGTACCAGACCGTCGCCTCAAGCTCCTCGCGGCTCATGTCGCGCGGGGCGCTTGCGGATGCTCCCCTTTCCAGCGACGCGCACCGTCCGGTTATCCGTGTTGGGCTCTTTGATCGCTGGCAGCATCGGTGTCATGGCTTCTCCTTCTCCTTCTTCTGGTCGTCGAGGTAGTGCCGGTACGCCGCTAGGCGCTGCAACTCCAGTAGCTGCTGCTTCTGCTCCTCTGTCAGCTGAGGTTGCGGCTTTGCGGGTGCGTGCGGGCGCGGGATCACTCGCCCATCACAGCCTCTAGGGCGCGCTGATAGGCGCCATCTTCGGTGAGCGAAGTGCCTTCGGCACGCATCTGGTCGAGCACGCGGTGGCATAGTGCGTTGTCACGATTCGAGCAGCTTCGGGCCGCCGACGTCGGGGTGAACCGGCACGAGGCCGCCCTGACGCCGGGGTGTGGTCGTGACGGGCTCCGCGGCGGCGAGTGAGATCACGCGGCCTTCCTCGTCGGGTTGGCGCAACCACCGAGATGGCAGAGTCGAGGGTGCGATAGCGGCGCGTCGGTGCCGCGCGCCGTCCTGATCGCGCTGTTCAGGTGCTTCACGAGGTGCTCAGCGGACTCATTCGCGGCGGTCAGCTCGGCGGGGACGCTCCATCGTGCGAAGCAGGTCCGAGCCGCCCTCGGCGTGTAGGCGATCCTCAGTGTCGAAGTCCGCGCGGTCGGCCTATTGACCCAAGCGTGCGCGCTCGCAACCAGCGGTCCGCGCGCACCTTCTACGAGGTCCGCGAGCACGTTCACCACGTCGGCGTTCGCGTCGAGCAGCACGTTTCCACCGGCATCCTGAGGCTCGGCGTCGAGCGTGCGCATCAGGTTCTTGCGGTGCGCCTCGTACTCACGGTCGCAGCGTTCGAGCATCTTCAGGTTCTCGCTGACGCCCGAGAGCTGGACACCGCAGCGGCCGAGCACTTCGCCGGCACTGCCGTTCCACTCGTCGGACTGGCGGCTGTAGTCGTCAAGCAGCTCGATGTATGGGCGCCCGCTGGCGCCGGCCGCCGCGCTGAGCATCCGGTCGAGGGCGCCGCTATCCGCGCGGACTGCGCGGGCGTCGCGGTCAAGTAGGTTCATGGCCGCTCCCTCGCCCGTAGCTGCGCCTGCTCCTCCAACCACCGGACATGCTCATGCAGCGCCTTCTCGTCGTGTGTGGCCTCGCCGCGTGCGATCAGCTTCTCGATCATCCCTGCGTCGAAGTGCTCATCGAGGCGGTCCCCGATCTCGAACGGGTCGTGTCGGCGCGCGTGGTCGGAGAGCTTCACGAGCGCGTAGGCGGGCTTCGCCGTGGAAGTCATGCGGCCTCCTGTCTGAGGTCGGCGAGTAGTAGGTCTATCTCGCGGCTGGCATGAGCGCTGATCTCCGACTCCACGCGATGCGCCGCTGCGGCCTCATGGGCGCGCAGCTCTGCAAGCTCGCGTTCGTGGGCGGTCGCGATGCCCGCCGGGCGCACTTCCAGGCCGCGGGCCGACAGCTCGCGCACGAGATCGGCGTCCGTTCGCTTGCGGAGTGGAAACCTCATGCTCCCGTACTACCGAACGCATCGCCAGAAGTCCCGTCGTTGCCTCTATCTTGCCGGTTCGTTGCCGGTTTCTCGCTCAATCGTCGGCAGCAGCAGCCGCAACGCGGCGAGGTCGGAGCGGACCGTTCGCTCGGAGCAATGGAGCCGCACAGCGATCTCGTGCTGGCGATAACCCTCCGCGGCGAGGTGGCCGGCGTTCACGCGGCGAATCGCAATCTGCCTCGCGGTCCACGCACGCCCTGAGCTTCCAACTCGGCCAGCATGGTCAGGAAGGCCGTCCGTGTCCAGTCGCCGTCCCACGTCGGGCGATCCATCAGAACTGCCTCCCGTACCAGTCGTCGCCCTGCGGTCGATGCGGGGCGGTGTGCATGTCGCGGTCCCGGCGAGCAGCTCGCGGCATCGAGGTGGCGCGGCTTGTCGAAGCTCTGGACGCCGGCCGTGATCGGCGGGTCACCCACAGGGCCGGAAGTGCGGCGGTAGGGCGGCGTATCGGTCACGCCGCGGAGCTGGTAGACGGCCAAGGCCAAAGCCGAAGCGGCGTCGGCGTGGCCGCCGGCATAGTGCGGGAGCGCGATCGTCTCCGTGTCGCGAGCGCGCACGCGGCGCAAGTCCTCAAGCAGTTGCGGGCACTTCCACAATCGCAGCGAGCCGTCGACCAGCCGGGCGCGAGTTGAAGTGAACGCCGCGGTCTGCTTCGGCGCCGTCAGGTTCTCGATCGTGACGCCCCAGCCGTGGCGGCCAAAGTGCGAGCGGATGCTGTCGCCCTGGTGCTGATCGGAGACGACGGTTATCCCGTGCGCGGCGTAGGGCCAGATGATCTGCGTGACCTCATCGAGCACGCGGTCCTCGCGAGCGCGACGGCGCTCAAGCGAGCGCAGGCGCCCACCGGGCACGAGTGCCTCGACGCGGCCCACGAGCAACACGCCGCGTTCGGTAGTCGATTCACCTACCAGCGCGACGCCGAAGCGATCGGCGTGGAAGGCCGGATCGAGGCCCGCGACCCAGCGGCAGCCATCCTCGGGCTGCGCTGGACCGTCCGTCAAGCTCGATCCCGCGAAGGTCGAAGAACTGGCCGGCCCCGGTGACGAACTCGGCGCCGTACTCCTGCCGGAACGTGTCCTCCCCCAGCTCCGCGCGCTTGCGTTCCTGCCATGCCTCATCGAGCGAGGGGTCGATCTCCCAGGTGGCCGCTCGCGTAACGCGCGCCGATGGCAGCGCCCCGGCTTCGGTGGCCGTCACGAGGTCGTAGAACTTCCCCGTCTCCCCGAACGGCGTCGAGATCAGCACCATGCGCCCTGCGTCACCGAAGACCCGAAGCGAGGGCTCTAGGGCGTTGAACATGCGCTCATCGGAGGCCGGCCCCGCGGTGTCGGTGAAGTGCGCGAACTCGTCGCCAATGACAACGGATGCGCTCATGCCGCGCACGCTGCGCGAGTTTGAGGCCATCGCGCGGATGGCGGAGCGAGCGCCCGAAGGCAGCGCGAAGTCGATCCGGTCGGACCGGATAGTTGCCATGCTCGAGAGCAGCGGCGAGGCGTCCACAAGCGCGGCAGCGAGGCTCACGAACTCCCGCGCCTGGTCCTCGCCGGGAGCGGCCACGAGCACGTACCGCACACGACCACGGGGCAGCATCGCGTCGAGGTCGTCCCTCAAGCAGCAGTTATGGACTGCCAGCATCGCGCTCAGCGTGGACTTGCCGCTCTGTCGGCCGATCACCTGCAGGTGCATCGTGTCGGGTCCGTCGAGCGCGGCTAGCAGTTCCACTTGCCGCGGCCAGAGCTTGAGCGTGGCACCCAGCAGCTTCGGGTCCGTTGCAGCGTCGACTAGCGCGATCCGGTTCACGCCGACTCCCTCAGCTTGAGCAGCGGCAACAACTCGTCAAGCGGAAGCGTCGCCATCCACTCCGAGCGCGACGGTCGATGCACGAGGATCGGAATGTCGAGCCGGTCGCAGTCGGCTCGCACCTGCGCCAGCGCCTCCGGGACATTCAGCCGCTCGTGACGCTTGATCTCGATGTGACAGCCCGCGGGACCGCCGGCAACGTCGCCGCGTCCAGACTGCCCGCGGCCGTCCGAAGTGCGGTGCGCGTCCGGCCAACCCGACCAGCGGATAAGCGCGATGAGCCTCAAGCTCGCCGCGCTTGCCTTTGGCGCGTTCGCGGGCGCTCACGATCCGTCGCCGTTGTCGGCGGGGTAGTTGGCTGCGATGTGCTCCGCAAGGGCGGTCGCTGTCGGCCGCTGCGCTTCGCGCTTGCGGTGCTCCAAGCTCCTCGATCGCGCCGCGATGGCTCATCGAGCAGCAGGCGAAGCTCCTTCGCAGCGGGCTCAAGCTCGCCGCGCCTGCGCACGGGACCGACATCGGCGACCCTCGCGCGTAGAGGTCGATCAGCGCTTCTTCGATCGCCACGTCGCGGATCACGCCATGCGGCTCGCTCGCGTAGTCCCCGACGCAAACGCTCGGCGTGATTCTCGGCTAGCGCCTTCGCGCCGAGCCGCGCTGTAGGCGCCGGACTTGAGCGCGGCGTTATACGGGTCGAGGTTCGCGAGCTGCCGTTTCCTGCCCTCACTGGTCCTCGCCGCGAACTTGTGCGAGCGCTTTCCGGTGCTCGCGCTCACGACTGCCGCCGTCCCCGTCTCGCGTGGCCTGACGGCGAGTACGGAGTGCGGATCGGGCACTCCATTGGGCACACGACGCCGCCGCGGCCTGCTCGCACGCTCTGACTGCCCGTCCGCATTGGCTGGCTCGTCGTGCGACCGCTTGCCTGCCAAGCAAGCCCTCGCCTTCGCCACGTCGAATCTCAGCCGTCCACGAGGGCCTCCGAGTCGCTCACCCCCGAGGTCGCGCCAGTGGCGATAGACGTAGCTGCGGTCTACGTGCAGAACGTCGGCGAGCGTCTGCGCATCGACCAAGCTCGCGCCGGCTGACAGGTGCGGTCAGCGACGGACGCACACGCTTGGCGATGGCGTCCACGAGCGCGTGGTCGCGTGGGCTCAGTTCCGGCGAATCTGGCGCCGCGTCCAGGGGAAGGCCGCGCGCCGGGTTCACAGCCCCGCCTCCGCGCTCTCGATCCTGGTGGCGAGTTCTCGCGCTTCTCGGCGGATGATGTCCGCGCGTTCACCGTTCCGACGCTCTACGCGCTCCCACACGTCGATGAGATCCGCCACGTCGTTCATGTCGCCGCCGTGCGTTTCTACGGCGCGCGCGATGGACTTCACCATCTCCATGGAGGGGCTCACGATTCGCCTCCGTAGTGACGTGTGGCCTCGGTGACGAGCGGGCCATCTCCTTCTTCGTCGGTGCCTCAGTTGCGGGCGCCGACACGTCAGAGAGAGCCCTGAGCGTGGCCCTCCTCCTGCGCCATTTGGGTAACTTCGGTAACAGCGTCACGCCGGAGCCGTGCGGTTATCGGTGTGTTGTGTGTGTTGTGACTCATGTGACCCATGTGACCTACTTGGCAGGTAGCGCGCCCAGCCGTCCGAGAGGTCTTCGCGCGCGTAGCCCTTGGCCGTGTGCTGGTCGTCAACCCGCACCGTCTTCGACTTCACGCCGTAGGCTTGAGCAGCTTCGCCAAACCACGCGCATCGAGATCTTCCTGCTGTTCCAGCCACCGAAGGACAACTCATCGTTGACGTAATCTCCAACAACTTCTCCGTGAGATCACCTTGACTGCCCGTCCATCGCGTCGCATCGGCGCGAGAAGCTCGCCGGCCCGCTTCTCGGCCTCGGGGGATCCGCTCAGCGTCACCGCGCTCGCGCGCTCGCTTCGGCCATTCGCCACCGGCAAAGTCCGCGATCGCCAGCAGCAGCTCCCAGGCGTCCACCATCCGGTCGCTCAGCTCGTCGGGACAGAGGATCCAGTTCAGCGAGTGTCCGTAGCCGAGTGCGCCCACGTTGCCAGCTCATCCCTGAGAGCCTGCGTCTCAGCTGACGTAGCGCTCGCGGAAGCGCTCGATCTGCTCATCGGAGCGACGGCGCTTCATGTGCAACGTGATCGCGCGCCCGGTGATCGTCTCGGGCAGCTTGCCCACGTCGATACCGGCGAGCACCTTCGGGCAGTACACGGAGAAGTCCGCGACCTCTCTTCTTCGCGCCCTGACCTACGCATCGGGTCGCGGATGATCCGCGGCGGTTGCCAGCGTTCAACACCGCGCGGATCGGCTCCGTGCGCTCCGTGTTGGAACCGAAGACCGCATCGACCTCATCGAGCAAGAGCGTGGGCTTGTCGGTCTCGATCTTGCGGAAGATCGCCGGCCGCGAGGCGCTGGCCGTCTGCCACGGCGCTCGCACCAGCAGCCTCAGCACTTCGAGGAGCCGCGTCTTGCCGGATTCCTTCTCGGCGCTCATCGTCACGAGGTACGGCGTCGCCCAGGCCGCATCGAAGGCCCAGGTGTGGAGCACGTACACCGCGAGAGCGACAGCCTCAGCCTCGCCGGGCAGCACCACAAAGCGCCCGATCATCCTCTTCACCGCGACCAGCAACGCGCCCACCTTCGAGCAGCTTTCCCTCGGCAGGAAGTCTCCGAGGCCCGTTGCCGGCGGCTAGGTGGTCGCTGGCACCCGTCCTTGCCGTCTCAGCGGGCTCGCCGATCCTGACCTCGACCGCGATGCCTTCAAGCGATGCTGGCGACTTCTCGAGCGTGCTTGCGGCCAGGGTCGTCGGCATCGCTGACGATCGCCACCTTCGCGCCCCGCAGGACTCCGCGTACCCCGCTCGCCACTTACCGGCACCCGCCGGGTTGCAGGTGGCGACCTTCGCCAGCGCGCTCTAGGGCTTCGACGTCCTTCTCGCCCTCCACGATCCAGACGCGCCTGCCGGCCGCGACGGCCTCGATCACCTTCGGGAGTCGGAAGAGGACGCGCCGGGTGTTGCCCAGCTTCCACGTCCAATCGCCGCGACCGTCGGGACGACGCTGACGGAAGTCCTTGGGTGCGAAGCGGACCACCTCGTACAGCAGCTCGCCGGCCTCGTCTACGTAGGGGTAGGAGGCGACGATCTCGCGGCGGTTGCCGTTGCCGTTCTCGAAGAGGTGCGCGAGACATCTTCAGACCCTAGGGCGGCCACGATCTCCTCCGCGGTGCATCCGGCGTGACAGTGGAGAAGGACGCCCTTATCGCCCTCTCGAACGCTCAGAGGCGCGGGCATCCATCGTCGTGGCCGGACAGGTCCAGTCCCGGCCGTGCTGGCGGGACTCTCCGCGCTTCCAGCGCAGCCGTGACGCGGTCCATGGCGGTCACGGCTCCAGCTCCTCGAGGCGCTCCAGGGCGCGGGCAACGGCCGCCCTCACTCGCCACAACCCGAGCGGCAGCCTCGGCGACGGCCCACGGATCGGAGCCGTGCGGACCCTCGACGGCACGCAGCACGCGATACACCGCGCGCAGGGCCGCGCGCGCGCATTCACGGACGCTGACGGAGACCCTGAGACTGCATTGCGTCGGCCCTCGTCCGGCCGCGCCTGCGCCGCCTCGGTCTGAGCGGCCACCGGGGCGTCGCTGCTTGCGGGCGTCCCGTCGTTCACGACAGGTCACCCGGCATCGCGTGATCGATTGCCCAATCGTCGAGCGCCAAGCGGAGGCGCAAGTGGGTCCATGCCTGCTCGCGCAACTCGTCGGGCAGCAGGTTGAACGCTTTCGCCAGCTCCGCAGAAGGCGTCTCGGCGTTCAGCT
Organism: uncultured bacterium; assembly: GCA_963738355.1. Lineage (GTDB taxonomy): Bacteria > Actinomycetota > Thermoleophilia > Solirubrobacterales > Solirubrobacteraceae > Palsa-744. The sequence continues at coordinate 236,962 of CAVTWF010000006.1, read as the reverse complement.
CCTTGAACCGCTCGAAGGTAAGCGGCTCGCCGACAGGGATGCTGACGCTCTCGGGCATCTCGTCCAGTGCGGACGACACCCGCTCCCGCTGATTCGAGAAAAACCTTTGGCAGCCGCAACGACTGGCACAATCCCGGTCGTGCCTCGGCAGCTCCTAGGGGCCCTGCTCGCTACGAGATGTGCGCGATGTCGAGAGCTACGTGCGCGGCGAGGTCCAGAAGCTCTCGGCGGTTCCCCACGGTGAGGACGAACGCGAGGAACTCGTGTCCCAAGGTCTGGAGATCGTGTGCAGGATCGAGGACTCCCTCCTGCCCCGGGCAAGTCGTTGAGTGAGGCTCTCGCGCGCTCATTGCGCCACAAGCTCATGGACCACCTCCGCTCCACGGCGAGCGTTACCGCCGTAACACGCGCGCGGGCACCGCCTCGACCTCCCGCGCCGGTCGAGTGGGTGCAGCAGACGGACAGACGCGAGGATGGTGAAAGCGCGAGAGAACGCGACCGCGCGGAGAGCGGGATCGCCTTGCAGGCGCTCAGCGGCCCCTCGCAGCTTTGGGACCGCATCACACTGCGCCAACTCTTTCCCGCCTCGCCGGTTGGGCGCGGGGTGCCCACGGCCACGTCGCTCAAGGTTTGGGCCGAGATCGAGGCAGAGCGGGAGCTGGGCGCCGGCGGCCGTTCGCCTTCGTGCCCGACGCCGAGAGCCGGTAGCGATTGGGCAGACGGCGCGTTTCGTCTGCCCTTTGCCCGTCCTAACGCCTGAAAATCCGTCGTGTTTGCGACCGACGATGGTTGCCATAAATCGGCCGTTCGCCCAATGACTGCGGGCGGAGAGCACGCCGCAAGATCGCAGGGCCCCGAGTTTACGGCGTAGCCTCGCATCAGGCCGGCGTCTGCACCCCGGCTGCCTACTGGCGGTCTAGAAGAACCCGACCGCTGATCCGGTGAACGTGCCTGTCCGAATCCGGCGAGTCCGTTGCATCTCGTTGGGTTAGGCTGAGGCGATGACCGCGAAGGAGACAGTGCAGGCGCTCTACGCGGCCTACGCCACGGGAGACGCGGATCGCATCGCGGCGTTGCTGCATCCCGATGTCATCTGGGTGGCTCCTGCAGGCAATGCCACACAGATCGCGCTCGGGCTGGGAAGTGCCGATGACGCAGGGCCACCGCGGGGCCTCAACGACCTTGACCGTGATGCGATCGTGGCATTCATGGCCTATGACTACCCGCGGTTCTTCGCAAACGTAGCGTTCGAGCCCCGGTCAATGGTTGGCGAGGGGGACGTGGTGCTCGCCGAGCACAGGATGTCGGCGACGCTTCCCAACGGTCGCCCTTACGTCAACGACTACTGCTTCGCCTACGAGGTCGCCGACGGCCGAGTTACGGCGATTCGCGAGTACATGGACACGCGCGGCGGCTGGTTGCAGGTCTTCGGCGGCGATCCTCCGGAGGTCCTGCTAGAAGGCACGCCGCCTGGCTCGTAACGAGGGAGCACGGGGAGGAGCGTAGTGGGTACCTACACATACGATCAGGCTTGGCAGGACGAGCGCGAGCGCCTCGCGGGCATCGAGCGGCTGTGGGACGAGGGTACGTTCGCGTTGCTCGAGCGCCTCGGTGTCGGGCCAGGATCGCGTGTCGCGGAGGTCGGCGCGGGCGGCGGCTCGGTCGTGGAGTGGCTCCGCGAGCGGGTCGGCGAAACCGGCCGCGTGTTCGCCGCGGACGTCTACCTGAAGTTCCTCGAGCCGCTCGCGGGCGGCCCGGTCGAGATCGCCGAGCACGACATCGTCGCGGCGCCCTTGCCCGCCGGCGAGTTTGACGTAGTGCACGCGCGCCTGCTGATCGAGCACATCGGTATGGGCGCGCTGGGAAACCTGCTCGCGGGGGTGCGCCCGGGCGGGCTGCTCGCGATCGAGGACTACGACTTCGCCTTGCCGGCCACGTCCTACCCACCACACCCGGCCGCCGGGCGCGTGACGGACGCGGTGCTCGGTGTGATGGCCTCAATGGGACACGACGGGGAGTGCGGGCGCAAGCTGCCGAGCGAGCTCGAAGCGCTGGGGCTGGAGGGCGTGCAGGCCGAGGGCCGCGTGCGTCTGATCCGAAGCGGGACACCGGACACGGCCTTCTTCAGACTGTCCTTGGAGTCATTGCGCGAAGCCATCGTCAGCTCAGGCCGCGCGCGTGAGGAGGAGATCGAGGAGTGGCTCGCGGGCTTCGCGCAGCCGGGACGCACCTTGCTGAGCCCCATCCTCGTCGCCTGCCACGGCCAGCGGCCAAGCTGAACGGGGACAGGATCGAAGGCGCGCTCGCATCTCCCCGCGACCTTGGGTGGGCTACTTGACGATCGTGAAGCCGAGAGTCTGGATCGGTCCCATCCTGCGTCGCCGCTGCGACCCTCGCTACGGTTGCCCCATGGACCTCTCCGTCTTCTTCGCCGGTACCGGAGGCTCTGTCCCGAGCGCGCGACGGGGGCTTCCCGCGGTGCTCGTGCGTCGCGGGGGAGAGAAGATCCTCTTCGACTGCGGGGAGGGCACCCAGCGCCAGCTCGTGCGCTCCGTCGGGCTGCTCGACATCGACACGATCTTCCTCACGCACTTCCACGCCGACCACTGGCTCGGGCTCCCCGGCATGCTCAAGTCCTTCGCGCTGCGCGATCGCGAGCGTCCACTCGCCCTCTACGGCCCGCCCGGCCTCGACGAGCTCATGTCGGCGGTCCGCTTCATCTATGGCCGCCTGCCGTACGGGTTCACCGTCACCGAGCTGCAGCCCACTGAGAGCGTTGAGCGGGACGGCTATCGCATCGCCGCAATCCCTGTGCAGCATCGGCGCGGCACGGCCTTCGGCTATGCGCTCGTCGAGGACGAGCGTCCCGGGCAGTTCGATCCCACTGTTGCGGCCGAGCTCGGCGTCGCGCCGGGACCGGACTTCGGACGTCTCCAGCAGGGCGAGAGCGTCGGCGGAGTGACCCCCGATCAGGTGATGGGGCCGCCCCGTCTTGGCCGCAAGCTCGTGCTCTCTGGCGACACCGCGCCCTGTGAGGCGCTCGCGGTCGCCGCCCACAAGGCCGACGTGCTCGTGCACGAGGCGACCTTCACCGAGGAGGAGGCCGAGCGGGCGCACGAGACCGAACACTCAACGGCGCGCCAGGCGGCGGAGGTGGCGCTGCAGGCGGACGTCCAAATGCTCGCGCTCACACACCTCTCAACGCGGCACGCCACGCGCGAAGTGCGTGCGGAGGCGCGCGCCGTGTTTGCGTCTGCGCAGATCCCGCGTGACTTCGACACGATCGAGATCCCGTTTCCCGAGCGCGGGGCGCCGACGCTCGTGGGGTGGAGCGGCGGCGCGGGCGCATCGGAAGTGAGCGCGCGCGAGGGAGCGACGAAGAACGGAGAGGAGCGGACCGGCGCGGAGAGCGCACTCGCCGTCGACGGAGAGGGCTGGTAGAGTCACGGAAATCCTTTAACCCGGTCCTGTGAGGCCAGAAAGGAAAGATTGAGCAGCACGCAGAAGGTCGTCCTTGGCGAGCGCGAAGTGAGTAACGCGCTCGTACGCATCGCTCATGAGATTGCGGAGCGCAATCCGGAGCCACCCGTTCCGGCGCTCGTAGGCATCCACCGCAGAGGCGCGTTCCTCGCCGAGCGGCTCCAGCCCTGGCTCGCCGACCTCCTCGGCTCCGACGTTCCACTCGGCGATCTCGACATCGCCCTCTATCGCGACGACGTCGCGACCCGACCCGACGCGCCCATCGTCCACGCGTCCCATGTTGACTTCGACGTCACCGCGCGAACGATCGTGATCGTCGACGACGTCCTCTACACGGGGCGCACCGTGCGCGCCGCGGTCGATGCGCTCTTCGACTATGGGCGCCCGGAACGCGTGCAGCTCGCCGTCCTCGTTGACCGTGGCCACCGCGAGCTGCCGATCCGCCCCGACTACGTCGGCAAGAACCTTCCGACCTCGCGCGCCGAGCACGTGCACGTGCGCGTCGCCGAGCTCGATGGAGTGGATGAGGTCGCGATCGCGCCGAGCCCGGTGGTGATGCGGATATGAGACATCTCCTGTCGATCGAGGAACTCGACCGCGAGGCGATCCAGCGGATCATCGACCAGGCTGCGCGCTTCGCGGAGGTCTCCCAACGCGAGATCAAGAAGGTGCCAACGCTCCGCGGCCGCATGGTTCTCAACCTCTTCTACGAGGCCTCCACGCGCACGCGCGGCTCCTTCGAGCTTGCGTCCAAGCGTCTTTCCGCGGACGTCGTCAACTTCTCCGCAGACGGCTCGAGCGTCGAGAAGGGCGAGTCACTCAAGGACACCGTGCTCACACTCAGCGCGCACAAGCCCGACGTGATCGTCGTTCGCGCCCCCTGGGCGGGCGCCGCCGAGCTCGTCTCGCGGTGGACCAGTGCGTCGGTGGTAAACGCCGGCGACGGCAAGCATGAGCACCCGACGCAGGCACTGCTCGACGTCTACACGCTGCAGCGCTGCCTCGGCCGCGTCGAGGACCTCTCGATCTGGATCGTCGGCGACGTCGCGCACTCGCGCGTCGCGCGATCGAACATCATCGCGTTCCAGCGGATGGGCGCGCACGTCACGGTCTGCGGCCCGCCGACGCTCATCCCGCGACACATCGAGGCGCTCGGCTGCGACGTGCGCTACACGCTCGACGAGCTGCCGAGCGCGGATGTCATCTACGCGCTGCGAATGCAGAACGAGCGGATCATCGAGAGCCCCGTGCCCTCGCTTCGCGAGTACGCCGCCGTCTACCAGGTGAACGAGCGGAGGCTCAACGCGCGCCAGATTCTCATGCACCCCGGGCCCGTGAACCGCGGCGTTGAGCTCTCCGGGGGGATCGTCGACTCGCCGCAGGCGGTGATCACCGCACAGGTGGAGGCGGGAGTGGTCGTGCGCATGGCGGTGCTCTACGAGCTCCTCTCGGGGGCGCGCGCTCCGGCGCCGCTACCGGAACCGCAGCTCGCCTGACGATGCCCGCCGCGCCCCTCGTATCCGCTTCCCACGCGAGCGCCGACGTGCTCTTCAGCAACGTTCGGGTGCTGGATCCGAGGACCGGCCTCGACGGCCTTCACGACGTGCGCGTGCGCGAGGGCGAGATTGCCGAGCTCGCCGAGGCTGGGACGCTCGCGCGCGAGGGCGACGAGGTGATCGAGGGGATGGGCCGCCACCAGCTCTTTCCCGCCTTCTTCGACCCGCACGTGCATCTGCGAACGCCCGGGCAGGAGCACAAGGAGGACCTCGAGACCGGCACCCGCGCGGCGGCCGCCGGCGGCTTCGGCGCGATCATCGCGATGCCGAACACCGACCCCGTGGTCGACTCCGCACCGCTGCTGCGCTCGCTGCGTGATACGGCGGCACGCGAGGCGCGCGTTCCCGTCGGGTTCCTCCCCGCGATCACGCGGGGGCTCGACGGCGAGCAGCTCACGGAGATGGCGGAGCTCCGCGAGGAGGGCGCGCTCGGCTTCACGGACGACGGGCATCCCGTTGCGAGCGCCGGGGTCATGCGCAGGGCGCTGCGCTACCAGCGCCTCTGCGGCGGCGTGCTCGCGTTGCACGAGGAGGACCGCTCGCTTTCGCGCGGCGGTGTCATGCACGAGGGCGCCATGAGCGCGACGCTCGGCCTCACAGGCATTCCGAGCGTCAGCGAGTCCACGATGGTCGCCCGTGATGCCGCGCTCGCAGCCTACGAGGACGGACGTGTGCACTTCCAGCATCTGAGCGCCGCGGCGTCGGTGCGGGCGGTTGCGGCGGCGAAGGCCGAAGGCGCACGGGTGAGCGCCGAGGTCACGCCGCATCACCTCCTCTTGACCGATGAGGACGTGCGCGGCCTCGACAGCGCGATGAAGATGAACCCGCCGCTCGGGAGCGCCGAGGACCGCGACGCCCTCGTCGAGGGGCTTCGCTCGGGTGTCATCGACTGTGTCGCGACCGACCACGCGCCGCATGCGCGTGAGGAGAAGGAGGTCCCCTTCGAGCAAGCGCCGATGGGGACGACCGGGCTCGAGACAGCGTTCGGCGCGCTGTATACGGAGCTCGTGCTGGGCGGCGTGCTCGACCTCTCGCTGCTCGTCGAGCGCATGACCGCCGGCGCCGCGCTCTTCTCGCTCCCGCCCGCGCGCATCGCCCCTGGTGAGCTCGCGAACCTCACGCTCATCGACCTCGACGCGCGCTTTATCGCGGGCGAGCACGGGTGGGAGAGCCGCTCGGGGAACTCTTGCTTCGCGGGCCGCCCGCTGCGCGCACGCGTCCTGCTCACGCTCGCCGGAGGCGCCGTCGCCTACAGAGAGCGCGCGTTCTCGGTGGTGGCGGTGTGAGCAAGCTCGATCGCGCCCGTGCAACGCTCGTAGTCGTAGACGTCCAGGAGGCGTTCCGCCGCTACCCGACATTCGGCGAGGTCGCCGAGAATTGCTCCGTGCTGCTGCGTGGCGCGCGCATCATGGACCTCCCGCGCGTCGTCACCGAGCAATATCCGAAAGGGCTCGGCCACACCGTCGCCGAGGTCGGCCTCGACGGCGAGGAGCCGATCGAGAAGAGCGTCTTCTCCGCGGCGCGCGCGGAGGGCTTCACGATGGACGGCCGCGATCAGGCGATCGTGTGCGGCATCGAGGCGCACGTGTGCGTCTCGCAGACCGCGCTCGACCTGCTCGAGGAGGGCGTCGCGGTGCACCTCCCCGCCGACGCACTCGGCTCCCGGCACGCGATCGACTACGACCGCGCGCTCGCGCGGCTCGAGCGCGAAGGCGCCGTCGTGAGCACCGTCGAGACGGTTCTCTTCGAGCTCCTCGGTCGCGCCGGCACCCCGGAGTTCAAGGCCGTGCAGGAGCTCATCATCTGATGGCCGCCGGCGCCTACGTGCTGCTCGAGGACGGCACCCGCTTCGACGGCGAGGCCTGCGGCGCCGAGGCGCACGCGGTCGGCGAGGTCGTCTTCACGACCGGCATGTCCGGCTACCAGGAGTCGATGAGCGACCCGTCCTTCGCGGCACAGCTCATCACCTTCACGTACCCGCACATCGGCAACTACGGCACCAGCGCGGCAGCGATGGAGTCCTCGCGCGGTTGGGGGGCCGCGGCGATCATGCGCGACGCGCGCAACCGCGCCGACGCCAAGGGTGCGCTCGGGGGTTGGCTCGACTGGCTCGCCGAGCGCGGGATCCCCGCGATCTCCGGCGTTGACACGCGCACGCTCGTGCGCCACATCCGCGACGCGGGCGCGATGCGGGGCGGCCTCTTCCCCGCGCAGGTCTCAGAAGACGAGGCGCGCGCCCTGATCGACGCCGAGCCCGCGATGGCCGGGCGGGACCTCGCCTCCGTCGCCTCACCGAAGGAGGTTGTGCGTCTGCGCGATCACGCCGACCTGCTCGAGCACCTTGGCGCTACCGGCGAACCGGCCGGCGGTGTCGCTGGCGACGCGGATATGGCGACGGGCGACGGGCCGCGCGTGGCGGTGCTCGACACCGGCGTCAAGGCCTCGATCCTGCGCCACCTGCTCGCGCGCGGAGCGCAGCTCGAGCTCCACCCGTGCTCGAGCAGCGCGGCGGAGATCCTCGAGAGCAATCCCGATGCGATCCTGCTCGGCAACGGCCCCGGCGATCCCGCGGCGGTCGACTACGCCGTGGGCACGATCCGCGAGCTCGTTGGAACGCGCCCGCTATGGGGCATCTGCCTCGGGCACCAGCTGCTCTGTCGCGCGCTCGGCCTCGAGACCTTCAAGCTGCCCTTCGGCCACCGCGGGGCGAACCATCCCGTCAAGGACCTCCGCGACGGACGCGTCGCGATCACCTCCCAGAACCACGGCTTCGCGGTCCTCGGCCCCGAGGGCGAGCAGCGGATAACGGGCAACGACCCGGTCGAGTGGGAGACGGAGCTCGGGACCGCGCGGCTCTCGCACGTGAACCTCTACGACCGCACCGTCGAGGGGCTCGAGGTCCCCGAGGCGCGCGCGCTCAGCGTCCAGTACCACCCCGAGGCCGGCCCCGGGCCGCACGACAGCACCTATCTCTTCGATCGCTTCCTCGCGCTCTGCTGATGCCGCGCCGCGACGACATCCGCAAGATCCTCATCCTCGGGTCCGGGCCGATCGTGATCGGGCAGGCGGCGGAGTTCGACTACTCAGGAGTGCAGGCGTGCAAGGTGCTGCGCGAGGAGGGGTACGAGGTCGTGCTCGTCAACTCCAACCCCGCGACGATCATGACCGATCCGGAGCTCGCCGACGCGACGTACATCGAGCCGCTGCTGCGCGCTCCCGTCAGGCACGTGATCGAACGCGAGCGCCCCGATGCGCTGCTCGCGACGCTCGGTGGCCAGACGGCGCTCAACCTCGCAAAGGGGCTCCACGACGACGGGACGCTCGAGCGCTTCTCCGTGGAGCTGATCGGCGCGACCTACGACGCGATCGCGCGTGCGGAGGATCGCGAGCTGTTCCGCGCGGCGATGTACGGCGCGGGGCTGAAGATGCCGGCGTCGGCGGTCGTCACGACGATCGTCGAGGCGCTCGAGCGCCTCGACGAGGTCGGCCTGCCGTGCATCGTGCGACCTGCGTTCACGCTCGGCGGGCGTGGCGGCGGCATCGCGTGCGACGTGCGCGAGCTCGAAGCGATCGTCGGCGGCGGGCTCGAAGCATCGCCGATCTCGCAGGTGCTCCTCGACCAGTCGGTGCTCGGATGGGGCGAGTTCGAGCTCGAGGTGATGCGCGACAAGGCCGACAACGCCGTTGTCGTGTGCTCGATCGAGAACGTCGACCCGATGGGCGTGCACACGGGCGACTCCGTGACCGTCGCGCCGCAGCAGACGCTTCCAGACGCGCTCTACCAACGCCTGCGTGACCAGGCGCTTGCGGTGATCAGGGCCGTCGGAGTGGAGACCGGTGGCTCGAACGTGCAGTTCGCCGTCGACCCGGAGAGCGAGGAGATCCTCGTGATCGAGATGAACCCGCGCGTGTCGCGCTCCTCGGCGCTCGCGTCGAAGGCAACGGGCTTTCCGATCGCGAAGATCGCGGCGCGCCTCGCGGTGGGCTACACGCTCGAGGAGATCCCCAACGACATCACGGGCATCACGCCCGCGAGCTTCGAGCCCACGATCGACTACGTCGTCGTCAAGTACCCCCGCTTTGCCTTCGAGAAGTTCCCTGGAGCCGATGAGACGCTGAGCACGCACATGAAGTCCGTGGGCGAGGTGATGGCGATCGGCCGCACCTTCGGGCAGGCGTTCGCGAAGGCGATGCGCTCGCGCGAGCTCGACAAGGCGCCGCAGCTGGGCTCGCTCTCCGACGCCGCGCTGCTCGAGCGCCTCGCGGTGCCCCATCCGGAGCGCTTCGAGACGATCCTCGAGCTCTTTCGGCGCGACGCCGCCCTCGACGCGGTGCACGAGCGCACCGCGATCCACCCGTGGTTCCTCGACGAGCTCCACGCGCTCGCGCGCGACCCGCAGGGCCCCTTCGAAGGCGAGCGCTCGTTTCGCTCCGTCGACACCTGCGCGGCGGAGTTCCCCGCGCGCACGCCCTACTACTACTCGGCGTTCGAGCGGCAAGCGGCGAACGAGGTCACGCTCGGCGAGCGCCAAACCGTCGTCGTGCTCGGGAGCGGTCCGAACCGCATCGGCCAGGGCATCGAGTTCGACTACTGCTGCGTACACGCCGCGATGACCGTGCGCGAGCTCGGGCGCGAGGCCGTGATGATCAACTGCAACCCGGAGACCGTCTCCACCGACTACGACATCTCGGACCGCCTCTACTTCGAGCCGCTAACGCTCGAGGACGTGCTCGGAGTGCTCGCGGTCGAGCGCAACCTCGAGGGCGTAATCGTCCAGTTCGGCGGCCAAACGCCGCTGAAGCTCGCGGCGGGGCTGGAGCGTGCGGGCGTGCGCCTGCTGGGAACGAGTGTCGAGGCGATCGACCTCGCCGAGGACCGCGCCCGCTTCGGCCGGTTGCTGGACGGGCTCGGCTACCAGGCGCCGCCCTATGCGACGGCCGGCTCGGTCGCAGAGGCGCTGGAGCGAGCTGAGGACGTGGGCTACCCGCTGCTCGTCCGCCCCTCGTACGTGCTCGGCGGGCGCGCGATGGAGATCGTGTACTCGCGCGAGGGCCTCGCGGAGTACCTGCGCCGCGAGCTCGGCTCGCTGCCGCAGGCCAAGAGCGACGAGGATGGCGCGCCCGGCGCGACGATCTTCCTGGACCGCTTCCTCGAGCGCGCGATCGAGATCGACGTCGACGCGCTCTGCGACGGCTCGGCTGACGACGGCGGCGGCGGCGAGGTGTGGATCGGGGGGATCATGCAGCACGTCGAGGAGGCCGGCGTCCACTCGGGCGACAGCGCCTGCGTGCTCCCACCGCACTCGCTCGACGAGGAGTTGATCGAGCAGATTCGCGCCGCGACCCGCGAGATCGCGCTCGCGATCGGGGTCGTCGGCCTGATGAACGTTCAGTACGCGGCGCAGGACGGCGAGCTGTACGTGATCGAGGCCAACCCCCGCGCCTCGCGGACGGTGCCCTTCGTCTCGAAGGCCGTCGGTGTGCCACTCGCGAAGCTTGCGTGCCGCATCATGCTCGGCGAGCGCATCGCCGACCTCGGGTTGCCGCGCGAGCGCGAAGGGCTCGGATTCGGCGATCACGTCTCGGTGAAGGAGGCTGTGCTGCCGTTCGACCGCCTCGCGGGGGCGGACGCAGTGCTCGGGCCCGAGATGCGCTCGACGGGCGAGGTGATGGGCATCGCCCACGACTTCCCGACGGCGTTCGCGAAGGCGCAGGCGGCCGCGGGCGTCCCGCTGCCCTTCGAAGGGACGGCGTTCATCTCCGTGACGGACTCCGACAAGCAGGGCGCCGCGGGGATCGCGCAGTCACTGCACGACAATGGCTTTCGCATCCTCGCTACGCGGGGGACAGCGGAAGCGATCACGCGCATGGGGGTGCCCGTGACGCGTCTCAACAAGATCGCGGAAGGCTCGCCGCACGTCGTCGACTGGATCGAGCGCGGCGAAGTCGACCTCGTGATCAACACCCCGAGCGGCTCCGGCGCCCGCGCCGACGGGCACGAGATTCGTCGCGCGGCGGTCGCGAAGGGCATCCCGTGTCTCACGACGCTTCCCGCCGCGGCGTCGGCGGCGCGAGCCGTCGTGACGAGGCGACACGCCGCGGAAGGCGGCGACCGGGAGCGCCAGCGCAGGCTCGTCTCGTTGCAGGAGCTGCACAGGGCGCGCGATGCGAGGCCGGCCGAGCCGCCCCCTGGGCGCGCGAACGGTCCGCAGCGGCCGGCGGCTCTGGCGCAGTGAGCCCAGCGCCCCTCGCGCGTCGCCACCTCGAAGTCGCGGGCGTGGATGCGCTCGGCGCCTATCGCGTGCTGCGCGTGCGCGATCCCGACGGCCCCGAGCCCACGCCCGGACAGTTCGCGATGCTCGCCGCGACCGAGGACTGGGGTGGGGGAGAGGACGAGCGCCCGTACCTCCCGCGCGCCTTCTCCGTCGCTCGCTGGCAGGAGGGCGAAGCACATTTCCTGCTGGAGGACGTGGGGCCCGGCTCCCGTCGCCTGTGCGAACTGCGCGCCGGTGAGGAGGTCTGGGTGCTCGGCCCACTGGGACGCGGATTCGAGTGCGCGCGGCAGGAAAGGGGCGCGATCCTCGTGGGTGGTGGAGCCGGCATCGCGCCGCTCGCGATCCTCCAGGACCGCCTCGAAGGCGACGGGAGTGCCGGCACCCCTTCGGTCCTGCTCGGCTTTCGCGATCGCGAGCACGCGGAGGGCGCGGCGCTGCTGCGCGACGCGCAGCTCGCGACGGAGGACGGCTCGCACGGCAGCGCGCTCCTCGTGACCGAGCTGCTCGCGCCCGCGCTCACGGTTGGGGACGATGTGAACGTCTACGCGTGCGGGCCCGCGGGCATGCTCGAGGCAGTGCGTGCGTTGTGCGCCGAGCGCGGCGTCCATGCGCAGCTCGCGCTCGAGACGCCGATGGCTTGCGGCTTCGGCGCCTGCTATGGCTGCGCGGTACCGAAGCGGGGCGGCGGCTACATGCGGCTCTGCGTCGAGGGGCCAGTGCTCGACGCGAGCCTCCTCGAGCGCGTCGAGCCGCACATGGGCGCGCCCGCATGAGCGTTCACTTCTGCGGGCTCGAGCTCGAGCACCCGATCGTCAACGGCTCGGGAACCTTTGATGCGCTCGCCGCGCGGGCGGCGTTCGGCGACGCGCTCGACGAGCAGTTCCCGTTCGCCGCGTTCGTTTCGAAGACGATCACCCTCGAGCCACGCGCCGGTAATCCGCCGCCGCGGCTGTGGGAGGCGGGCGCTGGCCTCATCAACTCGATCGGGCTTCCGAACGCGGGCCTCGCGGGATACATGGAGCGCGACCTGCCCGAGCTGGCGAAGCTTCCCGTGCCGCTGATCACGAACGTGATGGGCGCAAGTGCGCAGGAGATCGCGCGGCTGCTGCAGGGGTGCGAGGAGCGCCCCGAGATCGCGGCGGTCGAGCTCAACGTCTCCTGCCCGAACGTCGCGACGGGGCTCGACATCGGCGCCGACCCGGGCGTCCTCGAACGCGTCCTCCTGGAGGTGCGCCCGCACCTCGCAAAGCCGCTGGTCGTGAAGCTCACGCCGAACACCGCCGACGTCGCCGCGTGCGCGGCGGCGGCCGAAGCCGGTGGCGCCGACGCCGTCTCGCTGATCAACACGCTGCGCGCGATGGCGCTCTCGCCCCGCCGCCGGGGCGAGGCTGAGGCTGCGCGCGCCTGGCTCGGCGCCGGGACCGGCGGGCTCTCGGGCCCCGCGGTGCGCCCGGTCGCGCTCGCACAGGTCGCGGCGGTCGCGGAGCGCGTCTCGATCCCCGTCGTCGGAATGGGTGGTGTCCAGAGCGCTCGTCACGCGCGCGACCTGCTCGACGTGGGCGCGAAGCTCGTCGCCGTCGGCACCGAGAGCTTCCGCGACCCGCTCGCTGGGGCCCGGATCGCACGCGATCTCGCCTATGCAGATGCCTGCGCGCGCTCATCTGCCCGCAAAGTGCGCGTTTGAGGCCCGAAGCGGTCCCGAGAAGTCAGGCAAAAGGGCTGCAAATGGCCATATTCGGACCGTCCAGTAACCTCGACGTGTCTTACCCTTAGCTTCAGGTCTAGCTAAATTCGCGCCGATCCCTTGATCGAACGCGTCGTGTGTGTAGACTCGCCCGCTCATGGTCCCGGCGGCGCAGATCACCTCGTCCCACACCTCCCCCACCGCGACCAGACCAGACGCACACGCTGTCTTTTCGGACGGTAATCCCTCCACGATCCATTCCACGACCCCTGAGCGTTCCTTGAACCAGCGTATGGATGCGCTTGCCCGTGCGAATGAGATTCGCACCGCGCGAGCTCAGCTCAAGCGCGACCTGAAGGCGGGCCGCTGCTCGATCCACTCGCTGCTGCTCGAGCCGCCCGAATACCTCGAGACCGCGAAGGTCTTCGACATGCTGCTCGCGGTGCCGAAATACGGGCGCGTGAAGGTCAACAAGATGCTTCTCACCTGCCGGATCTCGCCGAGCAAGACGATCGGCGGGCTCTCCGAGCGACAGCGCAGCGAGCTCGTCTCGCTGCTTCGCCGCTAGCCGCGGACAGCATCGATCCCAGCCGCGCGCGCGCGTATGGTGGGCGCCGTGGGTCCAGCGGGACGCGTATTCGTGATCACCGGCCCCTCCGGCGTCGGCAAGGGGACGCTCATCCGCGGGCTCATGGAGCGCATCCCCGAGATCCAGCTCTCGGTCTCCGCCACGACGCGCTCGCCGCGGGCCGGGGAGCGCAACGGCGTCGACTACCACTTCCTGACCCCCGACGAGTTCGCCGCGCGCCGCGCTGCGGGGGACTTCGTCGAGGACGTCGACTACGCGGGCTCCTCCTACGGCACGCTGCGAAGCGAGCTCGAGGGCAAGGCGGCTGCTGGTACGCCGGTTGTGCTCGAGATCGAGGTCCAGGGGGCGCGTCAGATCAGGCGCGCGCTGCCGGGCGCAACGCAGATCTTCATCGCGCCGCCGACGCTCGAGGAGCTGCGCAACCGGCTGCACGCCCGCGGCACGGACGACACCGCGAAGGTCGAGCGTCGGCTGCGGGTCGCCCAGGAGGAGCTCGATGCCCGCCCCGAGTTCGCCTACGTGGTCGTCAACGACGAGCTCGCGCGCGCGCTGGATGAGCTCGAGCAAGTCGTGCGCAGGGAGCTCGGCGAGGCCGCGGGCGCCGAGCGGCTGGGATGAGTCCGGGCGCAAGGGGCGGTGCGGGCGCGCGGCGCCGTGCCAGCTATGCTTCGAGCATGATCTCACCCCGCATCGATCACCTCCTCGAGAATGTCGACTCCAACTACGCAGCGGTGCTCGTCGCAGCCAAGCGCTCGCGTCAGATCAACAACTACTACCGCAACCTCGGCGAGGGCACGTTCGACGAATTCCCGCCGCCGATGATCGAGACAGGCTCCAAGAACTACCTCACGATCGCACTCGAGGAGGTAGCGGCGGGGAAGATCTCCTACCACTACCGGTAGGGCAATGGCTCGCATCCTGCTCGGCGTCACGGGCGGCATCGCCGCCTACAAGGCGCTTGAGTTCGTGCGACTCGCCGACGCGGCCGGCCACTCGGTGCGCGTTGTGCAGACGCCCACGAGCCGCCGTTTCGTGGGCCCCGCCTCCTTCGAGGCGATCTCGGGCGCGCCGGCGCTCACGAGTGAGTTCGAGCGCGACCCCGCACGGGGGGCGTTCCCGGGGCAGGAGCTGCCCGCGCACGCGCCGCTCAACCATCTCGAGCTGGTGCGCAACGCCGACCTCTACCTGATCGCCCCGGCATCCGCGAACACGATCGCGAAGCTCGCGAACGGGCTCGCGGACAACCTCGTGACGAGCGCAGCACTCGCGTGTCAGTGCCCCGTCCTGCTGGCGCCGGCGATGAACAACCACATGTACGAGCACCCCGCGACGCAAGCGAACCTCGAGCGCTTGCGCGAGCGCGGCGTGCACGTCGCCGGGCCGGCGGAGGGCAAGCTCGCCTCGGCCGGCGAGCACGGCGTCGGCCGCCTGCTGGAGCCCGAGGAGCTGCTGCGGGTGTGCGAGGGCCTGCTCGCGAGCGGGCCCTGGCACGGCCTGCGGGTGCTCGTGAGCGCCGGCGGCACGCGCGAGCCGATCGACGCCGTGCGCTACGTCGGGAACCGCTCCTCCGGGCGCATGGGCCTCGCGCTCGCGCGCGCGGCGCGCGCGCGCGGGGCGCGCGTGACGGTGGTCTCCGCGAACGTGGCCCTCCCTTGGCCGCCCGACGTGGAGCGGCGCGAGGTCGTCACCGCGGCCGAGCTGCAGCGCGCCTGCGAAGAGGAGTTCCCGCGGTGCGACGTCCTCCTGATGGCGGCGGCGGTCGCCGACTTCCGGCCGGTGAGCCCTTCCGCGGAGAAGCTCAAGAAGGAGGGTCGCGAGCGCCTCGAGCTCGAGCTCGAGCCCACGCCCGATGTCCTCAGCACGCTCGCCGCGCGTCGGCGCCCGGGGCAGACGATCGTGGGCTTCGCCGCCGAGCACGGCCCCCAGACGATCTCCTACGCGCGCGCGAAGCTCGAGCGCAAGGGGCTCGACGCGGTTGTCGCGAACGACGTCTCGCACCCCGGAACGGGCTTCGAGGCCGAGCACAACGAGGTCACGGTCCTCACCGGCGGGGGCGAGGTGCCGCTCGCGCGCGCGCCGAAATCCGTGATCGCAGAGGGGATCCTCGATGTCCTGGAGCAACTGCGCTCGCGCTGCGGGAGCTACAGTTGACGAGGATGCCCGAGCACCACGAGGACAGCGTCTACGAGCTCTATAGGCGCGGCTCAGAGCTTCTGAGCGCGCACGACTACCACGCGGCGATCGTCCCGCTCACACGCGCGCGCGACCTCGAGCCGACGAAGACGTCGATCCGCGAGGCGCTCGGACGCGCGCTCTTTCACGCCCAGCGCTACGAGGGCGCCGCGGAGGAGTTCGAGGCCGTTGCGGCCGCCGCGCCCACGAACGACTACGCGCTCTTCTGCCTCGGGCGCACGATGCAACTGCTCGGGCGACACCGCGAGGCGTGCCATCCGCTCGCGCTCGCGTGCTCGATGTCGCCGCATCGCGAGGACTACAGGATCTACCGCGACCGCGCGCGCCGCGCGGCGAGCATCGCGGTCGAGCAGGACAGCAGCGCGGACGGCTAGACGCAGGCGCGCCCCGTGACCGCCAGCGCTACGAATGCTATGCTCGATGGACGGCTTTCGAACGGCGGGAGACCGCCGGAACTTTCTCCTCGAAGGTGGGCATTGCCCGCCTTTTTAGTTATAAAGACAGGACTCACGCACGGTGATCAGCCCCCTCCAAACCCAGATCGAGCAAGACCTCGCCAAGAGCGAGCCGGAGGTCGAAGTGCTGCTCGCGGAGGTCGTCGGCCGTCGCACGCTGCGCGTCTTCATCGATCACCCGAGCGGCGTGACGCTCGCGCTCTGTGAGCGCGTGAGCATGGCGCTCACGGGCTGGCGCGAGCGCTATGCGCTCGAGGTCTCCTCACCGGGCCGCGAGCGCCCGTTGACGAAGCCCGCGCACTTCCGCCGCTTCGTGGGGCATCGCGCGCGCGTGCGCATGGGTAGCGACCACGCACCCGAGCGCCCCGTCGAGGCTCCCCGTGGCCGCAGGCGCCAACCGGCGGCGCGCTCGCACAGCTTCACGGGCGAGCTCCTCGGCGCCTCCGACGACGAGGTGACGCTCGCCGTCGGCGAGGGGGTGATCGCGATCCCGTACTCCGAGATCCGTCGTTCCAACCTAGTGGAGTCCTGACGATGTCGCGCGAGATCCTCGACGCAATGCACGCGCTCGCGCGCGAGAAGGGCATCGAGCCCGAGACGCTGATGATCGCGCTCGAGGACGCCCTCCTCTCCGCATACAAGAAGCAGCCCGGCTCGGCGAAGTACGCGCGCGTCGAAATCGATCGCGAGACCGCGGACTTCCGCGTCATCGAACTGATCATCCCCGAGGAGCTCGAGCCGCTGGTGATCGTCGAGAGCACCGACGAGGCGGCGACGATCGACCCGGAGACGGGCGAGGTGCGCGAGCCCGAGGAGCCCAAGCTTGACCCCGCGAAGCTCGAGCAGTTCCGCGATCAGATCTCCGAACGCGACGTGACCCCGGACGACTTCGGGCGGATCGCCGCGCAGACGGCCAAGCAGGTGATCCTGCAGCGGATCCGCGAGGCCGAACGGGACATGATGTACGAGGAGTACCGCGACCGCGTCGGCGAGCTCATCACGGGCATCGTGCAGCAGTCGGACTCGCGTTACACGCTCGTGCAGCTCCGCGAGCGCGTCGAGGCGCTGCTGCCGAAGTCCGAGCAGGTCGACGGCGAGCGCTACGACCACTCGCAGCGCATCAAGGCGGTCATCAAGGAGGTCTCGCCGCAGGCCAAGGGCCCGTCGATCATCGTCTCCCGGCGCGACCCGGAGCTGATCAAGAAGCTCTTCGAGCTCGAGGTGCCGGAGATCGCCGACGGCCTCGTCGAGATCTCGGGCGTCGCCCGCGAGCCCGGCTATCGCTCGAAGATCGCGGTCGTCTCGAAGGTCGACGGCGTCGATCCCGTCGGGGCGTGCGTCGGACCGCGCGGCTCGCGCGTGCGCATGGTCGTCTCCGAGCTGCGCGGCGAGAAGATCGACATCATCCCCTTCAACGACGAGCCCGCCCGCTTCGTCGCCAAGGCGCTCTCGCCGGCCCGCGTGCGCGAGGTCCTCGTCGAGGACGAGGCGCGTCAGGCCACCGTGATCGTGCCCGACGACCAGCTCTCGCTCGCGATCGGTCGCGAGGGCCAGAACGCGCGCCTCGCGGCGCGGCTGACAGGGTGGCGGATCGACATCCGCTCCGAGACGGAGTTCGCCGCCGAAGAGGCCCAGCACGGCTACCAAGAGGAAGAGGTCCAGGGGCGTTGCGCGGCGATCCTCTCCAACGGGCGCCGCTGCCCGAACGCCGCGCTTCCCGGCTCCCGCTACTGCGGGCTCGAGACGCATCAGGCGCTCGCCGCGATCGAGTCAGACCGCGTCGCCGACCTCGCCGCGGGCAATGGTGGCGGCCAGGCAGCCGAGGCCGACGGCGACGCCAGCGAGGAGCCCGTCGCGCCGGCTGCCCAGGAGCATGCGCCGGCGGGGGCGGCTGGTGCGCAGGAGCCGATCGAATCAGACACCGCTGATGAGCCCCCCGCGGCTGACCAGGTGTCGGCCGAGACGGGACCCGCCGCGGAGAGTCCAGCAGTCGTCTCCGCGAGCGCAGCCGGTGGGGACGAGGCGAGCGCAGGGGCCGCGGGGGAGCCCCCGCAATAGCCCATCTGCCGAAGCGACGCTGCACCGGTTGCGGGCGCTCTGCGTCGAAGGACGAGCTCTTGCGGCTCGCGCTGGCGCGCGAAGGAAGCGGGCCGGCGGGTGTGGTCGTGATCGACCGCAGACGCACGATGCCGGGCCGGGGCGCCTACGTCTGCAAGGCCTCCACCGGCGACCCTCGCTCGGAGTGCCTGCGCCAGGCGACCCGCAGCGGCCGCCTGGCACGCACGTTGCGCTCGCGACTTCCGATCTCCCCTGAGCTCGTAGAATCGTTGTCCGGTGCCTAAGAAGCGAGTTCACGAGATAGCCAAGGAGCAGGGGCTCTCCAGCAAGGAGCTGCTGGACAAGTTGCATGCCGCGGGAGTCGAGGCCAAGGTCGCCTCCTCCTCGGTCGATGAGTCCCAGGCGCTCAAGGCTCTGGGGCGAAACGGCGCCGGCAATAGCGCGACCGCCGTGCTGCCCGAGTCGAAGAAGCCAGCCGCACGCGGTGGCACGTCCGCGGGGCGCGGCACACGCGATCCTCGCCCGCGCACGAGCAACGGCAGCGCCCAGGCGGCGTCCAAAAAAAGGGCGTCCTCGAGCGCGCCGGCGCGAGCCGACGGCGCGCCGCCTCCCGCGCCGGATGCCAAAGCGAAGCACGCGCCCGCCGCGGGCGGCGATGTCGCCGCCGCGCGGCCACAGGCCCCAACTGCGCCCTCGTCGCCTCCGGCCTCCGAGGGCGAGCCAGCCGCCGGCCAAGGCGGAGATGCCCAGGCGGGGCCTTCGCGTCATCCCGCGAGACCCACGCGTGACTCCCGCACCGGCGAGCGCGCGCCCGGTGGAGTGGGGCCGGGCGGCCGGCGCCGCGTCGTGATCGACTCCCAGGCCTCCCGGCGCCAGCAGGGCGGGCCCGCGCAGGCGCCGCCGCAGCGCACGAGGCGCCGTGGACGACGACGCCGCGCGACCTATGAGGAGACCGTGGCGCCGCTGCAAAGCCCCGGGGTGAGCGTCGCCGAGCGCCCTGTCGGTATCAACTCCGGCTCAACCGTGAAGGACGTCGCCGAGTACCTGGACGTCCCCGTGCCCGAGATCATCAAGCGCCTGATGGCGCTCGGGGAGATGGCGACGCTCACGCAGACGCTCTCCGACGAGGCGATTACGCTGCTCGCGGAGGAACTCGGCAAGCGGGTCGAGATCGTGCACGCCGCCGACGACCTCTCCGAGGAGCCCGAGTTCGAGGACGCCGAGGCGGACCTCCAGGAGCGCGCGCCCGTCGTCACGATCATGGGTCACGTCGATCACGGCAAAACCTCGCTGCTCGATGCCATCCGCGAGACCGAGGTCGCCTCCTCCGAGGCGGGCGGCATCACGCAGCACATCGGCGCCTACCAGGTGTCCCACGCCGCCAAGCGGATCACCTTCCTCGACACGCCGGGCCACGAAGCGTTCACCGCGATGCGCGCGCGCGGCGCGAGTGTCACCGACGTGGCGGTCATTGTCGTCGCGGCGGACGACGGCGTGAAGCCTCAGACCGAGGAGGCGATCGACCACGCCCGCGCCGCCGAGGTGCCCATCGTCGTCGCCGTCAACAAGGTCGACAAGGAGGGGGCGCAGCCCGAGCGCGTGCGCAACGAAATGGCTCAGCGCGGCTTCCAGCCGGTGGAATGGGGCGGCGAAACCGAGTTCGTCGACGTCAGCGCAAAGACCCATCAGGGGCTCGAGAGCCTCCTCGACACGATCCAGGTGGTCGCCGAGCTCGCCGAGCTCAAGGCGAACCCGGACGCGCCCGCATCCGGCACGGTCGTGGAGTCGAAGCTCGACCCCGGGCGCGGCCCGGTCGTGACGGTCCTTATGCAGCGCGGCACGCTGCGCGTCGGCGATGCGCTCGTCGCGGGGGTGAACTTCGGGCGCGTGCGGGCGATGCATGACTTCAACGGTGTGCGCATGAAGCGCGCGCTCCCCGGGGAGCCGGTCGAGGTGCTCGGCTTCGACGGCGTCCCGGAGGCCGGCGAGACGGTGCGCTCGGTGGAGAACGAGCGGCGCGCGCGTCAGCTGGCGGGGGAGCGGGCCAACCGCCTCAAGACGGAGGCGCTCGCGCGTCGCGCCGGCCGCAAGGTGTCGCTCGAGGACGTCTTCAAGCTCGCGCAGGCGGGCGCGGTCAAGGAGCTGAGCCTTGTCATCAAGGCCGACGTCGCGGGCTCGCTCGAGGCGATCGAGGACGAGATCGCGAAGCTCCCGCAGGGCGAGGTCTCCGTGAACATCATCCACCGCGGGGTGGGCGGCGTCAACGAGTCCGACGTGATGCTCGCCGCCGCCTCCGACGGCCTCGTGCTCGCGTTCAACGTGCGTCCCGTCGGCGACGCGCGGAGGATCGCCGATCAGCAGGGCGTTGAGATCCGCTCGTACTCTGTGATCTACCGCGCGATCGAGGACCTGCGCGCCGCGATGCAGGGCATGCTCGAGCCCGAGGAGGTCGAGAGCGCGCTCGGCCAAGCCGAGGTGCGGCAACTCTTCCGGGCATCGCGCGTGGGGACGATCGCCGGCTCCTACGTGACCGAGGGCAAGGTCCGCCGCGGCGCCCACGTGCGCGTCGTGCGCGAGGGCACGGTCATCTACGACACGACGATCGCGAGTCTGCGGCGTTTCAACGAGGACGTGCAGGAGGTCGCGAGCGGCTTCGAGTGCGGCATCGTGCTCGCCAACTTCCAGGACCTCCGCGAGGGCGACGTGCTCGAACTCTACGAGACGCGCTCCGTCGAGCGCGAGCTCAGCTAGCCCGCGAGCAGCGCTCCGCGCGCGGCATATAGTGGAAGTCTTGAGTCCCCGGGAGGGATGCCGTGAGCTCCGATCGCATGCGTCGCGTAAATGAGGCCATTCGACAGGTGATCGGCGAGGTGGCGGCGAAAGAGTTGAAGGACCCTAGAGTGGGATTTGTGACCGTCACGGACGTGAAGACCAGCCCCGACCTACGCCACGCGCGCGTCTACGTGAGCGCGCTCGACGACGCGGGCCACGCCGTGTCCGCGAGTGACCGCGAGGACACGCTCGCGGGGCTGTCCAGCGCCCATGGCTATCTCCAGCACCGCGTCGCGGACGAGCTCCATCTCAAGCACACGCCCGTGCTGGACTTCATCTACGACGAGACCACCGACCGTGCGCTGCGCCTCGGCGAGCTGATCGACGCAGCCGGCCGCTCGCCCGGCGAGGCGGGCGACTCGGCGTGAACGAGACCAACGGGAGGGGGCTGTCCGGTGATGGCCGTCCGGCGGCGGACGCCAACGGCGCCGGCTCCGAGGCGAAGATCGCGCGCACGCGCCACGAGGTCGTGCAGCGCATCCAGGAGGACAGCCGCTTTGTGGTCGCCACCCACGAGAATCCTGACGGCGATGCGCTCGGCTCGCTGGTTGCCACGCACGCGCTCCTGAAGTCGCTCGGCAAGGACGTCGAGACGTTCGTCGCCGAGAGCGACCTTCCGCTGCCCGACGAGTACCGCTCGTTCCAGTTGGAAGACGTGATCCACGAGGTGCCCGAGGACATCGCCACGCGGACTGTGATGTTCCTCGACTGCGGGAACATCGACCGCAGCCCTGCGCTCGCGCTGAGCGCGGGCGCGTATCTCGTGAACATCGATCACCACCACGACAACACGCTCTTCGGGACGCTCAACCACGTCGTGCCCGACGCGTCGTGCACGGCGGAAGTGATCTGGGAGATCATGCACGAGCTGGGGATCGTGCCGAGCGGTGAGATCGCGGAAGGGCTCTACGTCGGGCTCGTCACGGACACGGGCCGCTTCATGTACGAGAACACGGGGCCGCGCGCGCACGAAATGGCGGCGTCGCTGATCGCGGCGGGGGTCGACGTGCAGAGCGTCTACCGGCGCCTCTACGAGGAAATTCCCGAGTCCAAGCTCACGCTGCTCGCGCTCGCGCTGAGCCGCACGCAGCGCTTTGACTCCGGCGAGCTCACGCTCGCGGAGCTGAGCGCCGAGGACTTCGAGCGCGCGGGCGCCAAGCAGAGCTACTCCGAGGGCATCATCGACCACCTGCGAGCCGTGCAGGGCACGAAGGTGGCGGCCCTCGTGCGCGAGCTGCTCGCCCCGGAGCGTCGCGGCGAGCGCAAGGTGTCGCTGCGCGCGACCGACGACGACGTCGACGTGTCGCAGATCGCGCGGGTCCAGGGCGGCGGTGGCCACCGTCGCGCCGCGGGCTTCTCGACGTCGCTGCCCGTGGACGAGCTGATCGCGTTCCTGCGCTCGGAGATCGCGGCACAGCTGCACCCCGCGCAGGCGCTCTCCTAGCCGTCCGATGGACGGCGTGCTGCTGGTCGACAAGCCCGTCGGCATGACCTCGCACGACGTGGTCGCGGCGATCCGCCGTGCGCTCGGCGGCGTCAAGACCGGCCACGCGGGGACGCTCGATCCGTTCGCGAGCGGGCTCCTGCTCGTGCTCATCGGCAGGGCGACCCGCGCGCAGTCGAAGCTGATGGCCCTGCCCAAGCGCTACGAGGTGATCGCGCGGCTCGGGGCGCGATCGACGACGGGCGACCCCGAGGGCGAGATCGAGCACACCGGTCGCGTGCCACCGGAGAACGCCGAGCTCCCCACGGGCGAGGTGCGCCAGCGGCCGCCGATCTACTCCGCAGTCAAGGTGGGGGGCGAGCGCGCGTACAAGCGCGCGCGGCGCGGCGAGCGCTTCGAGATGCCGGAGCGCATCGTCACCGTCTACCGCTTCGAGCAGCGCTGGCGCGAGGGCGAGCGAGCGGAGTTCCTGATCGAGTGCTCCTCGGGCACCTACGTGCGCGCGCTCATCGCAGATCTCGGAGACGCCTACTGCGAGCAATTGCGGCGAACCGCGATCGGGCAATTCACGGTCGCGGGCGCGATCGCCCCGCCGCGGCGAGGCGAGGAATGGCGCCCGCCGCCGCTGATCACCGTCGAGGAGGCAATCGCGGCCGCGCCCAAATAGGCTGCAGGGGCGTGAAGGTCACGAGTTTGCCGGACGCAGAACGCCGTCCTCGAGCGCTTGCGGTCGGGACCTTCGACGGTGTGCACCTCGGCCACCGCAGGGTGATCGAGGGCTCCGACAGCGTGCTCACGTTCGACCCGCACCCCGTCTCCGTCGTCGCGCCCGAGCACACGCCGAAGTTGCTCACGACGCCCGCGGTGAAGGCGGAACTGATCGCCTCGCTGGGCGTCGAGGAGCTGGTCGTGATCCCCTTCACGCGCGAGTTTGTCGCGCGCAGCGCGCAGGAGTTCATCGACGACGTGCTCGTGGGCACGCTCGGCGCGTCGCGGGTCGCCGTCGGTGAGAACTTCCGCTTCGGGCACAAGGCACAGGGGACGCCGGAGCTCCTCGCCGCCGACGAGCGCTTCGAGACCGTCGTCCATCCACTGCTCGAAATCGACGGCGAGGTCGTCTCCTCGAGCCACATCCGCGGCCTTGTCGCCGCGGGCGAGGTAGAGCAGGCGGAGCGCTTCCTCGGGGCCCCCTTCCAGCTACGAGGCGCCGTCGTCGAGGGCGACCGCCGCGGCCGCGAGCTGGGCTTTCCCACGGCGAACATCGTGCCGGATGAGCGCATGGTGTGCCCGGGCCACGGCGTCTATGCATGCCTCGCCGAAAGCCCACGGCGCGCACCGCTCCAGCCCGCGGCCGTGAGCATCGGCGTGCGCCCGACTTTCATCACCGGCCGCGGTGAGCTGATCGAGGCCTACCTCCTCGACTTCGACGGCGACATCTACGCGCAGGAGCTGCGCCTACATTTCCTTCGCCGCCTGCGCGGCGAGCGCCGTTTCGAGAGCCGCGAGGCGCTCGTCGAGCAGATGCGAGTCGACGTCGAGCAGACGCGCGAGCTCGCGCAGGGGCGCAAATTGGCTTCTGCTAGCTTGTCCTAGCTCATGTATCTGACCACCGAGCGCAAGCGCGAGATAACCGAGCAGTTCGGCGCAAACGAGCGGGACACGGGCAACGCGCGCGTACAGGTCGCGCTGCTCACGGAGCGCATCAACCATCTCACGGAGCATCTGCGCGAGCACAAGGCGGACCATCATTCGCGCCGGGGGCTGCTGCGTCTCGTCGGTCACCGCCGGCGCCTGCTCGGATACCTGCAGCACAGCGACCTCGACGGTTACCGAGCGCTGATCAAGGACCTCGGTCTGCGCAAGTGAGCGTTCTGCGCTGGAGCCATCAGGCCCCCTCGCCGGCGGAGCTCCGCCGAGCGCTGATCTGCTGCGCGAAGGCGTGAGCGCCGCGCTGCAGGCGAACGCTCGCGCCTGAGCGAAGGCTCACGCGCGCTCGGCACG
Organism: uncultured bacterium; assembly: GCA_963738355.1. GTDB lineage: Bacteria > Actinomycetota > Thermoleophilia > Solirubrobacterales > Solirubrobacteraceae > Palsa-744. The sequence continues at coordinate 212,395 of CAVTWF010000006.1, read as the reverse complement.
GGTCGAGCGAGCTCCTCGAAGATCAGCATCGGTTGGCGGACGGGTCGTCCGCTAAGCTCCGTGCGTTCAAACAAAGGTATGAAAAAAGCGAGCCGCCAGCGAGCAACGCCGCCAATGGCGATGGACGAGGCGGAAAAGGAAGGCATAAAAAGCGAATGAGCAGTGATCAGGTAACTCGGGTCTCCGTGGAGATCGCGGGTAGCGAGATCTCGTTTGAGATCGGGCGGATGGCCAAGCAGGCCTCGGGTGCGGTGGTCGTACGACAGGGCGACACGATGGTGCTCGCCACGGCGACGGCGGGGGCGCAGCGGGACGTCGACTTTCTCCCCCTGACGGTCGACGTCGAGGAGCGGATGTACGCGGCCGGGAAGATCCCCGGATCCTTTTTCAAGCGCGAGGGGCGCTCGGGCGAGAAGGCGACGCTGACGGCGCGCATGATCGACCGCCCGTTGCGCCCGCTCTTCAAGAAGGGATGGAGCTACGACACCCAGCTCGTCGCCATCCCGATCTCGGTGGACCACGTCCACCCCTACGACATGCTCGCGATGAACGGCGCCTCCACGGCGCTCATGATCTCGGACATCCCCTTCGACGGGCCCGTCGGCGCGGTGCGCATCGGCAAGATCGAGGGCAACTTCGTCGTGAACCCCTCCGAGGAGCATTTCCTGGGTGAGGCGCCCGAGGGACTCGTGGGCGAGCCGCCCGCGCAGTCGGAGCTCGACCTCGTCGTCGCCGGCTCCGAGGAGGCGATCCTGATGGTCGAGGCGGGAGCGAAGGAGATCTCGGAGGCCGAGATCCTCGACGCGCTCGACATCGCGCACGCGGAGATCAAGAAGATCTGCGCGTTGCAGCGCGACCTCGCGGCGCGTGTGGGCAAGGAGAAGACCCCGGTTGAGACGCCTGCCGTCGAGGAGGCGCTGCTGGAGGAGATCCGAAGCTCCCACGGGAAGGCGCTCGACGACGCGACACAGGTCGTCGACAAGCTGGAGCGCCAGGACGCGACGACGGCGGTCGAGGAGGCCGTGATGGAGCAGTACGCGCCGGCGCCCTCGCCGACCGCGAGCCCGGAGGAGGTCGAAGCGGCGCGTAATCGCCAGACCGCCGTGCGGCTCGCGTTCGAAACGCTCGAGAAGGCGATCATCCGGCAGCGCATCGCCGTCGACAAGAAGCGCCCCGACGGCCGCGGCGCGGACGAGATCCGCGACATCTCGATCGAAGTCGGCGTGGCGCCGCGGACCCACGGCTCCGCGCTATTCACGCGCGGTCAGACGCAGGCGCTCAGCGTCGTCGCGCTGGGAACGCTCCGTGAGGAGCAGCGGCTTGACACGCTCGGACTGCAGACGAAGAAGTACTACCTGCACCACTACAACTTCCCACCGTTCTCGGTGGGCGAGGCCGGCCGCCTCGGGCCAAAGCGCCGCGATGTCGGCCATGGTGCGCTCGCCGAGCGGGCGCTGGTGCCGATGCTGCCGGGCATCGAAAAGTTCCCGTACACGATCCGCGTCGTCTCCGACATCCTCGAGTCCAACGGCTCCTCCTCGATGGCGTCGGTCTGCGGCTCCTCGCTCTCGCTGATGGACGCCGGCGTTCCGATCGTGCGCCCCGTCGCGGGGATCGCGATGGGGCTGATCAAGGAGGGCGACGACTACATCGTGCTCACCGACATCGCGGGCGTCGAGGACCACCTCGGTGACATGGACTTCAAGGTCGCCGGCACCGACCGCGGGATCACGGCGCTTCAGATGGACATCAAGATCTCGGGCGTCACGTTCGACATCCTGCGCGACGCACTGAGCCGGGCGCACGAGGCGCGCACGGTGATCCTTGGCAAGATGGGCGACGTCATCGGCTCGCCGCGGGAGGAGCTCTCTCGCTTCGCGCCGCGGATCCAGACGATCCAGATCGACCCGAGCCAGATCGGCCTGCTGATCGGCAAGGGAGGCGAGACGATCCGCTCGCTCTCCGAGGAGTTCGAATCGCAGATCGACGTGACCGACGATGGCCAGGTCCTCATCTACTCGACCAACGGCGAGCTCGGAGACGCGCTCGTGGAGCGCATCCGCCTGATGCTCAAGGAGGTCGAGGTCGGCGATGAATACCTCGGCAAGGTCGTCAAGACGACCACCTTCGGCGCCTTCGTCGAGCTGAGCAAGGGCACTGACGGCCTCCTGCACATCTCGAACATCTCGCCCGGCGAGCGGGTCGAGAACGTCGAGGACGTGCTCCAGCGCGGTGACGAGATCCAGGTGCGTGTCGTAGAGGTCGACCGCGAGCGCGGCCGTATCGGGCTGCGGCTCGCGACGGACCCCGAGATCGCGGGCAAGACCACGGACGAGCTCGCGGCGGTTGCTGCTGCGGCGCCGCAGGGCGGCGGTGGCAGGGGACCGCGCGGAAGGCACGGCGGCAGCGAGGACGGCGCAGGGCCCGATGGACGCCGCGAGCGCGGCGGCTCGCGCGGGCGCGGCTCGGGCCGTCCGCGGCGCGGCCCCGGGCGTGACCGCAGCTAACGCCGAGCATCGCTGCAGCACTCTCGACTCCGGTCTGCGAGTCGTCACGGAGCGCGTCCCCGCGGTGCGCTCCGTGGCCCTCGGCTTCTGGATCGCGGGCGGCTCGGGGCTCGAGAGCGACTCGGAGGCGGGCATCTCCCACCTGCTCGAGCACATGCTCTTCCGCGGCAGCGAGCGCTACAGCTCGGTCGAGATCGACCAGATATTCGACGCGATGGGCTCGGGGCTGAACGCGGAGACCGACAAGGAGGCCACATCGCTATCGAGCCGCGTGCTCGACACGCACCTCGAGCGAGCGTTCGACGTGATGAGCGACATGCTCTGGCGACCGGCGCTCGAGGAGCTCGAGGCCGAGCGCGAGGTGGTCCTACAGGAGATCGCCGCCTACGAAGACGATCCCCAGGATCAGATCTTCGACCGGCTCGCGGAGGCCGTCTTCGGGACGAGTCCACTCGGCCGCGCGGTCATCGGCACGCCGCGGGTCGTGAGCGGCATCGAGGGCGATCAGCTGCGAGCGTTCCACGACGAGCGCTACACGCCCGCGAACGTCGTGATCGCCGCCGCCGGGTCGCTGGAGCACGAGGAGATCGTGCGTATGGCAAGCGAGAGCCGCCCGCCGGCCGATGCCCGCAACGGAGCCGTACCGGGCGCGCTGGCCGCGCCCGCATGCGAGCGCAGGGTGCGCTTCCAGCGTAAGGACACGGAGCAGTACCACGTGTGCATCGGTGGGCCCGGCATCGCGCGCGCGGACGAGCGGCGCTTCGCGCTGCGCGTGCTCGAAGGCGTGCTTGGTGGCACGCCATCCTCGCGTCTCTTCCAGGAGGTCCGCGAGCGCCGCGGCCTCGCCTACAGCGTGTTCTCGTTCTCCAACCTCTACGCGAGCACAGGGGAGGTCGGGATCTACGTGGGTACGCGGCCGGAGAACCTGTGCGAGGCGCTCGCCGTGATCGCGGCCGAGATCGAGCGCTTGACGGTCGACGCCGACCCATTCGACGAAGAGGAGCTCGTGCGCTCGCGGGAGTGCTCGAAGAGCGCGCTCGTGCTCGCGCTCGAGTCAAGTGGCGCGCGCATGGGCCGACTCGGGTCCTCGCTGCTCTTCGACCTGCCGATCCTCTCGCCGGAGGAGCTCATGGAGCGAATCGACGCGGCCAGCGCGCAGGAGTGCGCGGCACTCGCGCGCGAGCTCTTTGCGGGCGAGCGGCTGTCGGTCGCGGGCATCGGCCCCGACGAGGATCTCTTCCGCAAGGCGCTCGCTCCACTCGAAGAGCTCGCGGGCGCCGCTCCCGGGGCGCGCACCGAGATTGAGCCCCAGCCAGTCCGCTGAAGATGGCGGCGGCTGAGCCGATCAGGGTCGTCGTCGCCGGCGCCGCCGGCCGCATGGGAGAGACGACATGCGAGGCGGTCAGCGGCGCGCCCGACATGGAGCTTCTCGCCGGCGTTGACACCGCGCTGGGGACCAAGCTGCAGGACGCGTTCGCGGGTGCACCGGGCGGCGTCGACGTCGTCGTTGACTTCACGCAGCCCGATGCCGTCCTCGGAAACGTCGCGGTCTGCCTCGAGGCCGGCGTGCACAGCGTCATCGGCACCACGGGCTTCGACATGGGCGAGCTCGACCGGCTGTGCGCGGGAGCGCGGGCGAACGTCTTCGTCGCACCGAACTTCGCGATCGGCGCCGTGCTCATGATGCGCTTTGCGGCGCAGGCGGCGCGGCACATGGCGAAGGCGGAGATCATCGAGCTCCATCACGACACGAAGATCGATGCGCCCAGCGGGACGGCGAAGCGCACCGCGGCGCTGATGGCCGCCGAGACCGGGGGAGAGGCGCCGCCGATCCACTCCGTGCGCCTCCCCGGGATCGTGGCCAACCAGGAGGTGATCCTCGGAGACCTCGGGCAGACGCTCACGATCCGCCACGACACGACGAGTCGCGAGGCGTTCATGCCCGGCGTTCTGCTCGCGGTCAGGCGCGTGCCGACGATCGAGCGGTGCCCGCTCGTCGGCCTCGAGCACCTGCTCTAGCGGCAACTAGGCGGCGGCGAGGATCTCCGCCAGCCGCGTATAGCGGCGGCGGGCGTCACGGCGTGCGAGCGCTCGCTCCAGCGTTCCCGGCTGCGCGACGACTACGCACACGCGCTCGGCGCGCGTGACGCCCGTGTAGAGGAGGTTGCGCGTGAGCATGATGTGGTGCGAGCGCGCGAGCGCGAGCACGATCGCGGGCGCCTGCGACCCCTGTGCCTTGTGGATCGAGATCGCGTAGGCGGGCTCGACGCTCTCGATCGCGCCGAAGGGGAGGCTGAGGCGTCGCCCGTCGTCACCGGCGAGCGACACGCGCTCGCGCTCCGCGTCGAAGTGCTCGACGAGCGCGACTTCGCCGTTCATGAAGCCGTGCTCGTGGTCGTTGCGCGTCTGGATCACGCGGTCGCCGATCCGCAGCGACGTGCCGGGGACGGGCGCGCCATCGGGGTTCAGGCGCGCTCGCAGCTCCGCGTTGAGCGCTTCGATGCCCACGCGGCCGCGCCGCATCGGCGTGAGCACCTGGATGTCGATCCTCGGGTCGAGGCCGAAGTGAGCGCCCAGACGCTCGCACGCGAGCGAAACGACCTCGGCGAAGACCTGCTCCTCCCGCTGGCGCTCGACGAAGAAGAAGTCCCGCACCACCTCCTCGGAGTCGGGGACGTCATCGGGCGCCGGGGGACGCCTGCCGGCGTTGATCGCGTGCGCGCCGCGCACGATCAGCGACCGCCGCGCCTGGCGGAAGACCTCGCGGAGGTCGGTCACGGGGATGCGCCCGGAGGCGATCAGGTCCTCGAGGACGCGGCCCGGTCCGACCGCGGCGAGCTGGTCGATATCACCGACGAGCAATACGTGCGTGTCGTCGGCGATCGCCGCGAAGAGCGCTTCCGCAAGGCGCACGCTGAGCATGCTCACCTCGTCGACGATCAGCATGTCGATCCCCTCGAGACGGTTCGCGCGGTTGCGCGAGAAGCCGATCCCGGGCACCCACGAGAGCAGCTGGTGGATCGTCGTGGCCTCCATCCCCGTGGCGCTCGCGAGTCGCCGCGCGGCCTTCCCGGTGGGCGCGCATAGCCGTACCGACGCCCCGGCGCGCCGAAGCTGCTCGACGAGCACGCGCATGCTCGTCGTCTTACCGGTGCCCGGGCCGCCCGTGAGGATCGAGAGCTTGTGCTCGAGCGCGCGGCAGACGGCGGACCACTGCTCGTCGGTCGGCAGAAACGCGCCCGTCCGCGGCCTGCGCACCTCGACCTCGCCCAGCGCAGGTGCCGAGGACAGCAGCGTCCGAAGGTATTCCGCCAGGCGACGCTCGACGCCGTGCATCTCGGCGGCATAGACGCGCTCGCCCTCAGCGCTCGGCTCGCCGAGCAGGCGTCCCTCTGCGCGCATTGCGTCGATCCGCGGGCCGGGTCTGATCGGCGCGCCGTCCCCAGGCGGCGGCTCGGCGGTGGCGAGCAGGCGCTCGGCGCGGCGTTCGAGCTCCGGCCGTGGCAGGTAGCAATGGCCGTCGAGCTCGGCCTGCTCGAGCGCATAGACGAGCCCCGCGTCGATCCGCTGCGGCGCGTCGGCGGCGACGCCGAGCGAGCGCGCGAGGTGGTCGGCGCTCTGGAAGCCGACACCCGGCAGCTGCGTGACGCAGTAGGGGTCGCTTCGCAGCTGCTCGATCGAGTTCGTCCCCCACGCCCGGTAGATGCGCGAGGCGACTGCGGCCTCGACGCCGCACGAGCCGAGGAACATGCGCAGCGAGCGCTGCGCTCGCTGCTCCTCCCAGGAACGCAGCGCCCCGTCGATCCGCATGCGCCCGATTCCGGGCACTTCGCTGAGCCGCTGGCGCGGAGCGCGGTCGACGACTGCGAGCGTCTCCGCGCCATAGCGCTCGTATAGGAACTCCGCGCCGCGCGGCCCCACGTACTTGATCGCGCCGAGTGCCGCGAGCAATCCGGCGCGCGTCGTGGGCTCCGGATGCGAGGCCTGCGTGACCTCGAAGCGCAGGCCGTGGCGCGGGTGCTTGCGCCAGCTTCCGCGCACACGCAGCTCCTCGCCCTCGTGCAGGTAGCCGATCGCCCCGGTGAGCACGACGCGCTCGTCCTCGTCCGTGAGCGCGTCCACGACCGCGAACTCGCCGTCGGGCGAGCGGTAGCGCAGGGCGCATACCTCGACTGCGAGCTCGGCGGGCTCGCGCTCGCTGCGTCGCACGCCATGCTCGCGACGCGGTGGACGCGGCGCCGTCGCGATGTGCTCGAGCGTGGGCATCACGCGAAGATAACCGCCGCCTAGGTCGGCAGCGCGGAGGCAACCCTACAATGTCCGAATCATGCTCGAGCTCGGGACGATCCTCACGGCGATCATCACGCCCTTCGACCCCGAGCTGCGCGTGGCCGAGGAGCCGTTCGTCGAGCTCATGCATCACCTCGCGCGTCACGGCTCCGACGGCTTCGTCGTGTGCGGCACGACGGGCGAGGCGGCCACGCTCTCCGACGCGGAGCACCTCGGCCTGGTCGACCTCGCCGTGCGCGAGCGCCCTCCGGGTACGAGCATCGTCGCGGGCACGGGCTCCAACGACACGCGCCACGCCGTGCATCTCACTGAGCGCGCAACGGAGCTCGGCGTCGACGCGACCCTGAGCGTCACGCCGTACTACAACCGGCCGAGCCCGCGCGGGCTCGTGCGCCACTACGAGGAGGTCGCGAGGGCAACCGACAGGCCCGTGCTGCTGTACAACATCCCGAGCCGCACGGGGACGAACATCGGCCCCGAGCTGCTCGCGGAGCTTGCCCAGATCGAGCACGTCGAGGGCGTCAAGCAGGCAAACGCGGCCGAGCTCCAGCTGATCGACGGCCTCACGCTCTACGCCGGCGACGACGGGACGTTCGCGCGCACGCTCGACATCGGCGGTGCGGGGGTGATCGCGGTCTCCAGCCACGTCGTCGGCGACGAGATGCGCAGGATCGCGGAGGAGCCCGAGCACCGCGCGGAGATCGATGCCTCCCTGCGCGACGTCTACGAGACGCTCTTCATGACCTCGAGCCCGACCTGCACGAAGGCGGCGCTCAACCTCCTCGGGCACGACGTGGGCGGCCTGCGCCTGCCGCTCGTCGAGGCCTCCGAAGAGGAGCTCGCGGCGGTGCGCGCGATGCTCGAGCGACACGGTCTGCTCGACGCGCTTGCCGGCAGCCGCGTCTCGCCGCCAGCGTGAGCGCGCTCCGCGTCCTGCCCCTCGGTGGACTGGGGGAGATCGCAAAGAACATGACGGTGGTCGAGTACGACGGCCGGATCGTCGTCGTCGACACCGGGCTTCGCTTCCCGACCCCCGAGATGGTCGGGATCGACCTCGTACTGCCCGACTTCACTTACCTGCGCGAGCGCGCGAAGGACATCGAGGCGATTGTCATCACGCATGGGCACGAGGACCACATCGGGGCGCTGCCGTGGGTCCTCCGTGAGCTCGACCAGAACGCGCCGCCGGTGTACGGCGCGGCGCTCACCGTCGAGATGGCGCGATCGAAGATCGACGAGCACCGTCTCAAGGGCGTGCAGCTCAACAAGGTCGAGACCGGCGAGTCCGTCGAGCTCGGCCCATTCTCGCTCGAGCTCGTCCACATGACGCACTCGATCCCGGACGCGTGCGCGGTCGCGCTCGGGACGGACCTCGGCACCGTCCTGCTGACGGGGGACTACAAGTTCGATCAGACGCCCGTCGACGGCCCTCCCGCCGACGTCTCTCGCCTCGTCGAGCTCGGCCGCGAAGGCGTGCTGCTGCTCTGCGGCGACTCCACGAACGTCGACCGGCCCGGCTTCTCGCCGTCGGAGTCGATCGTCGGCCCGCGCCTCGAGGAGCTCTTCGCGCGCTGCGAGGGGCGGATCGTGGTGACGAGCTTCGCTTCGAACATCCACCGCATCCAGCAGACCTGCGACGCCGCCGCGGCGGTTGGCCGCAAGGTCTCGCTCGTCGGCCGTTCGATGCGCAAGAACTTCGCGATCGCGCGCTCGCTGGGGCACGTGGACGTCGACGACGGGATGCTCGTGGGCCCGCGCGAGGTCGAGGACTACCCCGACGAGCGGATCGTGATCATCTCTACCGGCTCCCAGGGCGAGCCACTCTCGGCGCTGCGGCGGATGGCGCACCACGATCATCCGCAGGTGAAACTCCACGAAGGCGACACCGTCGTCTTCGCGGCCACACCCGTCCCCGGCAACGAGCGCACCGTGAACGAAACGATCGACCGCCTCTACCACATCGGCTGCGAGGTGATAACGCCGCGCGAGGCGCCGATCCACGCGTCCGGCCACGGGCACGCCGAGGAGCTGAAGCTGATGCTGAACCTCACCGAGCCGCGCTACGTGATGCCGATGCACGGCGACTACAAGCGCCTGCGGCTGCACGCGCAGCTCGCGGAAGCGGTCGGCATCGACGCGGACAACATCTTCCAGGGTGAAAACGGCCTCCCGCTCGAAATCGATGAGCGCGGCGCGTACTTTGGCCCACCGGAGCGCGCCGGGATGGTGTTCGTCGACGGCGTCGAGATCGGAGACGTCACCGACGTCGCACTGCGCGACCGCCGCATGCTCTCCGCGGACGGGATCTTCATCGTCGTCGTGACGGTCGCGGAGCAGGACGGGCACTCGGTCGCCGACCCCGAGGTGATCTTTCGCGGGGTGCCGTTCCTCGATGACGCGGGCGAGCTCGTGGCCGAGATCCGCGCCACCGTCGCGGCGTCGCTCGCGCGCGCCGCCGAGGAGGAGATCGACGAGGTCGACCTGCTTCAGCGGATCCTCCACGACGACCTCGCGACGCTCGTCTACGACCGCCTGCGCCGGCGGCCGATGGTGCTACCCGTGGTCGTTGAGGTCTGAGGCGCCGACGCGCTCCGCGCCGCCCGCGCCATTTGCGCCGTTGGCTGCGGGGGAGTGCGCAAGCGGAAGCGTCACGACGAAGCGCGCCCCGCTCGTGGCCCCTTCGCGCGTCGTGCGCTCGAGCCGCACGGTGCCGCCATGCGCCTGCGTCACGGCGCGAACGATCGCGAGCCCGAGGCCGAACGACCCGCCGGCGTCGCCGCCGCCGCGCACGAAGCGCTCGAAGACGTTTCCGGCGAGCTCCGGGGGCACGCCCGGGCCGTTGTCCTCGACGACCAGCGTCGCGTGGTCGCCCGAAGCTCCCGTTGACACCCAGATGCTCGTCCCCGGAGGGGTGTGGCGGATCGCGTTCTCCACGAGGTTGATCGCGACGCGGTCGAGCTCGTCGCGCGAGCCTTCCACGACGACGGGCTTGGCCTCGACCGAGAGCTCGTGGGTCGCGCTCATCGGGCCGAGCTCTGCCGCCGCATCGATCGCGACCTGAGCGAGGCTCGTCGGCCGGCGTTCGACGACGCGTCCGACGTCGCTGCGGGCGAGCAGCAGCAGGTCAGCGACGAGCCGCCGCATGCGCTTGGAAGAGCGAAGGGCCGAACGCGCGGCTTCACCCTGGTCGCCGTGCAGAGTGTCCGCGAGCAGCTCGAGGTTCGCGAGCACGCTCGTGAGCGGTGTCCGCAGCTCGTGCGAGGCGTCGGCGACGAACTGGCGCTGGCGCGTGAGCATCGCCTCGGTCTCGGCGTGTGCGGAGTCGAGCTCCTTGAGCATGCGCTCGAGTGTTCGCGCGAGCTCCGCGACCTCGTCGTCCGCCTTCGGCTGCGGCATGCTCAGCGAGCTGTCGCGCGTGCGCGTGATCTGCTCCGCGGTGCTCGTGAGGGCCGCGATCGGGCTCATCGCGCGGCGGGCGATCATCATCCCCGCGAGCAACGCGAGGCCGGTGCCGCCGAGGACGCCCAGGAGCAGCAGCAGCTCGACGCGTGCGACGGTGTCGTCGACGGTCGCCATCGGCCGCGCATACTCGACCGTGACGCGCCCGTAGGGCGCGTTGAGGCCCGCGAGCCAGAGCACGCCCTGTTCGCTGGCCACGCGGAAGCCGTCGACGGTCGAGAGCTGAGGGCCGCGCGAGAAGCGGAAGAACGGGCGCACGAGCGACGGCGCGCTCGGCGGCGCGGGAGCGCTCAGCAGCGGCGCCGTGGAGGGCCAGCGCGCGATCACCTCGCCGCCTTCGTTCAAGAGCTCCACGACCCAGTGTTCGGGCAGGGCCTGTTCGTAGAGGGCGGGCCGGAATTCCACCGTGTGCGTCGAGATGTTCACGTACGCGCCTCGCGAGGCGAGCTTTTCGTCGGTCTGCGAGACCTCGTGGTCGAAGTCCTGTCGCAGGCGGTGCGAGGTGAGGACACCGACGAGCAGCGCGAAGGAGCAGAGGATCGCGAACGTCAGCAGCGCCGAGGCCGCCGCGAGGCGCGCGCGGATGGGCAGCCCGTCGAAGGCCGCAGACAAGCGCGTGCCGACTTGCCTCGGCAGCGCGGCGACTTCACGCGCGAAGGACGTAGCCGGCCCCCCGGATGGTGTGCAGCAACCGCGGCTCGTCGTCTCCCTCGAGCTTGCGGCGCAGGTTCGAGATGAAGACCTCGATCGTGTTCGTGGTGGAGAACGGCTCGTAGCCCCAGACCTCGTCGAGGAGGCGCTGGCGGGAGATCACGATGCGCTCGTTTCGCATCAGGTATTCGAGCAGTTCGAACTCGCGCTGAGTCAGCTCGATCTCACGCTCGCCGCGGGTGACCTCGTGGGTATCCGGGTTGAGCGACAGGTCGCCGACGCGCAATGCCGCAGAGCCGCGCGGGGGGCGCCTGCGAAGCAACGCGCGCATCCGCGCGAGCAGCTCCTGGCGCTCGAACGGCTTGATGAGGTAGTCATCGGCGCCGCTGTCGAGCCCCTCCACGCGCGCGTCGAGCGCGTCGCGGGCGGTGAGGATGAGGATCGGGGTGTCGCCCTGCCCGCGCATCGTCTTCGCCACCTCGAGCCCGTCGATGCCACCGGGGAGGCCGAGGTCGAGGATCACGAGGTCGGGCGCGAACGTCCGGCCTTCCTCGAGCGCCGTGGACCCGTCGCGTGCGCAGCGCACCTCATAGCCCTCGATTCGCAGCGAGCGCTGAAGCACTTCCGCGATGTCGCGGTCGTCCTCGACCACGAGCACACGGGGAGATCTATGCAACCCATCCATCGTTCGTTCCCGCCTTTGCTACACGCAAGATAGCCGCGCGGGAGCATCTCTTTCCATGTCAACTGTGTAGCGATGCTCACTAAAGGGCGCGTAAGCGCGGCCGCAGGTGCCGGGGTGGCGGGCGTCGAAAACACCTGGGGAGCGGCCCCTCACCGATGGCAGCAAGTACAAGACAGCGCAGCGGGCGTGCGCGCTCGCGGTCCACGCGTTCGCGCGGCGGCGGTGTGCGGCGCGCGGGCACCTGGACGTGGCGGCCGGGCAAGCGGACGCGCAGGCGCGCATCCATCTGGCGCTCAGTGGCATCGCTCGCACGCCCCTTCGCGCTCTCGCAGACGCAACGCGACGTGCTTGGCCTCGCGCTGTGCGCGCTGGGCATCTTCATGGCGTTCGTGCTCTACTGGGGGTGGGACGGCGGGGGAGTCGGCCACGGCCTTGCGACGGGCCTCGGGTTCTCAGTGGGCCGCGCGCGCTGGATTGCGCCGCCGGCGCTGCTGCTGATCGGCGCCGTCTTGCTGCTGCGACCTGCGTTTCCGGAGCTGAGGCCCCTGCGCGCGGGGGCGCTCTGCCTGTTTGCCGCCGTCGTTCTCGCGCTCGCGGACGGCACGCTCGGGATCAGCCCGGGACCGGCGCAGGCGGTGACCGAAGGCGCGGTGCACGCGGGCCCCCACGCACACGCAGGGGGGGCGTCGCAGTGGTCGCCGGCATATATGGAAGCGCGGGGCGGGATCGCGGGCCAGGGCCTGTGGTGGGTGACGCACGGACTCGTGCAGGGAGTCGGTGTCGAGATCCTCGTCGCCTTCCTCACTGCTCGCCGCGCTCTCGCTGCTGACGGGCGCCTCGCTCGTGGCGATGGCGCGCGGGGCGGGATCACTGCTGCTGGTGCTCGCGCATGCTCCCGCGCGGCTGGCGGTTGCGCTCCGCGAGCGCCGCCCCGACCGCGCCCACGCGTCTGCCGAGGCGACGGATGCGACGCACGGCTACGGCGAGCCCTTCGGCGCGCCGGAGACGGCTGGCGCGCTGGCCGAGCTGGCGGCGCCGCCGGAGACGGCGCAGGCCTCGCTCTATGACCGTGCCGGCGAAGAGGATGGGGACCGCGAGAATCGAGACGGCGTCTGGGCCGCCGAGCCCGAGGAACCGCAGGAGCCTCCGCGCGAGCCTCCCAGGAAGCGGTGCGCAGAGGACCAGCGAGGAGGAGCTGACACCGCAGGGGCGTTTGCGTGATGTCGTCACCGACGACCCGGAGTTCGCGTGGAAGGTGCCCCAGGCGACGAGCATGCTCACGCGATCGAACGGCGCGGCGTCAGGCAAGCGCGCCGAGGAGGCGCGGCAGGCCGACGCGGGCCAGCAGGAGCGGGTCGCGGCGGCACTGCTCGAGGCCCTCGGTCACTTCGGCGTCGACGCGAAGGTCATCGGCACCGTCACAGGGCCCCACATCACCCGCTATGAGTTGCGCCTCGCGCCGGGGACGAAGGTCGCGAAGGTGGCACAGCTGAAGGACGACCTCGCGTATGCGCTCGCGGCGACCGACATTCGCATCCTCGCGCCGATCCCGGGCAAGCAGGCGGTGGGAGTGGAGGTTCCGGCCGCGCGGCGACGGATCGTGAGGCTGGGCGACGTCTTCCAGGAGCCGCCTCAGGACTGGTCGCCGCTCACGGTCTGGCTTGGCAAGGACGTCGCGGGCAAGGCGATCGGGGCCGACCTCGCGAAGATGCCGCATCTCCTGGTCGCCGGCGCCACGGGCTCCGGAAAGTCCGGTGCGATCAACGCGATGCTCTCGAGCATCCTGCTGCAGGCGAGCCCGCACGAGGTGCGCCTCGTGCTCGTGGATCCCAAGCAGGTCGAGCTCAACCACTACGAGTCGATCCCGCACCTGCTGACCCCCGTGATCACGAACCCGCGGATGGCCGCCAACGCCCTCGCGAACCTCGTGCGCGAGATGGAGCAGCGCTACGGTGTGATGTCGCTCGCGCGCACCCGCAGCCTCCCAGAGCTGAACGCCGCGCGCCGCAAGCGGGGGGAGGCGCCGCTGCCCTACATCCTCTGCGTGATCGACGAGCTCGCGGATCTCATGATGGTGGCGCCCGCCGACGTCGAGGACTCGATCATCCGGCTCGCGCAGAAGGCGCGCGCGGTGGGGATCCACCTGGTGCTCGCGACGCAGAGCCCGCGTGTCGACGTGATCACGGGCATGATCAAGGCGAACGTGCCGTCGCGGATCGCGTTCGCCGTCTCCTCGCAGACCGACTCGAGGGTGATCCTGGACCAGAACGGCGCAGAGGCGCTGCTCGGTCAGGGCGATCTCCTCTTCAGCCCGATGGGCTCGGCGAAGCTGCAACGCATCCAGGGCGCATACATCGACGAGCCGCAGATCGCGAAGATCACGGACTTCTGGCGCAGGCAGGGCGAACCCGAGTTGCGAGAGGAGCTGCTCGAGCAGGTCGAGGGCGCGGAGGAGCGCTCGGGCGACGCGCTTCATCCCGACCAGGACCCGTTGCTGCGCGAGGCGATCACGCTGGTCGCGGAGATGCAGACCGCATCGACGTCGATGATGCAGCGGCGCCTGCGCGTCGGGTACACGCGTGCAGGACGACTGATCGACATGCTCGAGCGTCGGGGAGTGATCTCGGGCTACGAGGGATCGAAGCCGCGCCAGGTGCTGATCTCGGAGTCCGACCTGCCGCGCGTGCTCGCGATGCTCGACGAGGACGAGCAGCCGCACCAAGCGGAGGCGCCCGCCGGCTCTTCCGCGGAGGGCCCCGATGAGCAGGCGCTGGCAGTGATGGCGTCCGACGGGCCGCCGCCGTCCAGCGGCGAGGCCTGAGCGGACCTCGCCCGGCGATCAGCCCTTGACGATCGTGAAGGTCGGGCCCCGGACGGCGGTGTTCCCGCTCGCGTTGCTCGCGTGCAGCAGGAGGGTGTAGCGCCCGGGACGGAGCCTCTTGCGGCGCGAGACACGCCCGTCGAAGCGGACGTGGTCGGCACCTGCGTGGCCCGTGACGAGGAGCGCCGCGACCGTTACCGTGCGCACGCAGCTCGCGAGGCGCTTCGTAGCGCTTGGTCTGTGGTGCGGTATGGATAGGCAGCGCCGGCCCGCCTTCTGGCCACGTGTGGACTGCGTGAAGAGAAGGCTCACGCTCGCGGCGGCGTTGAGCGTGAACGAGAACGTCGTGCCGACCGGAAGCCTGCGGGGGGACCTTCTGCGGCTCACCTGTGCGAGGGCCGAGCCCTCGCGCCAACGCGCGTGGGATTGGCTCACGCCCTGGATCGAGATTGCGGGCGCGGCTGAGGAGCCGACCCCTTGAACCACTTGCACGAGCGGCGCGGAGGCGGATGCCGTGTAGTACGGGTCACCGTAATACGTCGCGAGGAGCGGATGGTTCCCGGCCGCGGCGAATGAGGTGGCGCAGGTCGCGGCGCCGCTGCTCGCAAGGCTGACGGCGACCGCGGCGCAACCCGGGATCGGGACGCCGCCGTCGGTGAAGGCGACGCTCCCGCTGTCGGGAACCGGGGAGACGCTCGCGCTGAGGCCAACTCCCCTGCCTGCGAGGGACGGGTTCGCGGACGACCCAAGCAGCGTGCTCGTGGCCGACGGCGCCGGCGGTATAGCGATGCCGAACGCGGTGACCTGAGCGTTGTTGGCCACGAACAGGCGCCCTCCGCCCGCGCTCGGCGTCGCGAAGTGCTCGAATGCGCCGAGGGGTTCTTCGAATTGCACGTGTCCGGTGGTGGGGTTGATGCCGTAGAGGACGCCGCCGCCTTCCGAGACGTCTTCATTCCAGTGCGTCGCCCAGACGAGATCGCCCGCGAAGATCGGCGGCCCGATCGCTTGCGACGGAACGCTCCAGCCGGGGGCGGCGCTGAGCTTCGGTTCGGCGGCGTTCAGCTCGCGCACGGACACGGCGCGCAGCCCGCCGCCGAGGCAACTCACGTAGAGGGTTCCCGCTTCGGCGCTCGCGGGGACGTAGATCCCGCCGCCCCAGGAGCCGCAGACGGATATCGACGCCGCGGGCGTGGCGCCCACGCCGCCGAACGCTCCCGGGCGCAGCAGCACGGCTTCCCCTGACTTCCCGATCTCGAAGACGAGGCCGTTCGGCAGGACCATCGGATTGCTGGAGCCGAGGTCGCCATCGTGTTCGTCGAGTTCGAGCCATTCCGCGGGCGCCCAGTATTCGACGAGGTGCAAGCTGGGTTCGAGCCTCAGCACCGACTCGCTGTAGTCGAATGTCCCGCCCGAGTAGCCGTTCCCCGTCGCGGCGTAGACGTTTCCCCCCGCATCGATCGCGGGCGCATTCCCGGAGCCCCAGATCGCGCCGGCGTGATGCCCACTCGCTTCTTCCACCTGGAAGTGGTAGGTGGGGCCCACGCCACTCGTGGGCGCAGCCACGAGCCAACCCCAGTAGGTGCCGCAGTCGCCGTCGTTGCCCCCATAGCCGATGACGATCTCATTGCCGTCGAGCGCGAGGCCGGCGCGCTGCAGCTGGTGCGCGGCGTTGCCGCCCGCGGGGAATGGCGGATCGACCGCGAGCGGGAAGTTCGGGCGCATCGCACCCGTGCTCATGTCGAGCGCGACGAGCGAGTGATGGATGCTCGCGGCGCGTTCCGCTGTCGATGACGGCGTAGATCGTGTTCGTCGCGGGGTCGATCACGGGTGTGCTCGTGATGCCGACCGTCGGTTCGATGTCGCCGCATTCCAGTTCTGAGCTGGGCACGGGCGTCGCGAGGTGCGCTTGCCAGCGGATCGCTCCGGTACTCGCTTCGATCGCGTAGATCGAGTCGTTCTCCGTCGCCACGTAGACGTCGGGCCCGTAGAGGAGTGGCTCCCCCCAGACGCTGCCGTCGAGCGTGGCGCTCTGCCACAGCCGCGTCGGAGGCAGCGCAGACGTGCTATCCGGATCGATGCCGGTGCGAGCGCCGTCGTGGTGGTAGGTCGTCCACGCCGGGATCGCAGCCGATGCGGAGCCAACGAGCGCGAGGGGCCCCGCTAGCCAGCTCGCGACGACGATCGCGACGAAGTAGGCGCTCAGCCGGGGTGCCGACCGCGAGCTCATCGGCGGCAGTGTATGGGCGCCCACCGCGGTCAAACGCGCGGGCGCGGGCACCTCAACGCATAGGCCATTTGGGGGCGCGAAGGCGTCCGCCGGCGACACCGGAATTGCAACGCCCGCCATCAGCCGCGGCGGCCGCATCGAGGCCCGAGCATAATTCAGTCGAATGCCGGAAATTGGGACAACTCTGCGGGAGGCGCGCATGCGCGCCCGCATTGATGTATCCGAGATCGAGGAGCAGACGAAGATCCGCGCGCGCTACCTGCGGGCGCTCGAGAACGAAGAGTGGGGGCTGCTGCCCGGCCCGGCATACACGAAGAGCTTCCTGCGCGCGTACGCGCAGGCGCTGGGGCTCGACGGGAGGGCGCTCGTCGAGGAGTACAAGGCCGCCTACGAGCAGCCGAGCGACGGCGAGCGGGCCGAAGTTGCCCATCGTCAACCCGCCTCCTACAACTGGCGGCGTCCACGAGCCCCGGCCCCACCGCGGCTCTCGCGCGGGTACGTCGTGGCGGCGCTCGTCGCGTGCATCGTGATCGTGCTCGCGCTCGTCGGCCTCCTCAACCACTCCTCGTCCAATCCGACGGCCTCCCGCGGCAGCGGCCACAGGTCCCATGCGCACCATCACTCGGCGGTCGCGAGCGGCTCGCACACGGCGAATGCGAACGGCACGGCCACCGCGGTCACGCTCTCCCTGCGCGCGAAGGGGCGCATCTGGGTCTGCCTCGTCGATGAGGGTGGCCGCAAGCTGATCCCAGGCTCGATCCTTCTGCCCGAAGAAGGGATGTCGCACACCTACCATGCAACGAGGTTCGAACTGAACCTCGGCAACAACGACGTCGAATTGCTCGTGAACGGCAAGCACCAGGAAGTCCGGGCCTCGAAGGAACCGATCGGCTATTCGATCAGCACCGCAGGCGTGACGACGCTCGCGCCGGGACATTTGCCGACGTGCGCGTGAGCACGAACGGGCAAGCACCGCGCGCCGGAATCGTCGTCACCGGCACGGAGGTGCTCTCCGGCCGACGCCGCGACCGCAACGGGCCGTGGCTCGCCGAGCGCCTGCGCGAAGTGGGGATCGAGCTAGCGCACGTGATGATCGTGGGCGACCGCCGCGAGGATGTCCTGAGCGCGCTGCGCTTCATGGCCTCGGAGGGACTCGATCTCGTGGTCACGAGTGGGGGCCTCGGCCCCACGGCGGACGATCTCACGGCTGAGGTCGTGGCGGAGCTCCAGGGCCTGCCGATGGTGCTCGACGGGGAGCTGGAGGCGCGGATCGGCGAGATCGTGAGCTCCCTGCGCGTGCGCTTTCCAAGCGTTGATGTCGACGCCCTCGCTGCGGGAACGCGTAAGCAGGCGACGATCCCGCGCGGAGCCGACGTGCTGGACCCCGTCGGCACAGCGCCCGGCCTCGTCGTCCCTCCCGCGGGCGGCGAGGGCCCGATCGTCGTGGTGCTCCCGGGGCCTCCGCGCGAGCTTCAGCCGATGTGGCGCGTCGCGCTCGAGACGGCGCCGATGCGCGCGTTGCTGAGCCGCACGAGGGAGCTTCGCGAAGGCGTGCTCCGGATCTTCGGGGTGCCCGAGTCGGAGCTCGCCTCGACGCTGCGCGACGCTGAGGCGTCGGGCATCGCGCTCGAGGACCTCGAGGTGACGACGTGCCTTCATCGTGGCGAGCTCGAGATCACGACGAGCTATGAGGCGCAGGCGCAGGAGACTTATGACGAGCTCGCGAGGTACCTCGCCGAGCGCTACGCGGGCACGCTCTTCTCGAGCGATGGGAGCACCGTCGACGAGCAGGTGGCGGCGATGCTGCTCGACGCGGGCCTCACGATCGCCGTCGCGGAGTCCTGCACGGGCGGCCTGCTCGCGGCGCGGCTGACGGACCTGGCGGGATCCTCCCGCTACATGCTGGGCGGCGTGGTGGCCTATTCGAACGACGTGAAGGTCTCGCTCGCAGACGTTCCGCAGGAGCTGATCGAGCGCCATGGAGCGGTCTCGCAGGAGGTCGCGGAGGCGCTCGCAGACGGCGCTCGCAGCAGGCTCGGCGCGGACGTCGGAGTGGGGGTGACGGGCATCGCGGGGCCGGATGGCGGCACGCCCGAGAAGCCCGTCGGCCTCGTGTGGCTGAGCGCCGTGGGAGGAAGCGACGCTGCGAGGATCACGCGCTCGGTGCAGCTGCCGGGATCGCGTGCGGACATACGCGAGCTCGCGACCACGATCGCGATGCACCTCATCCGGCGCCTGCTCGCGGGGCTCCGCGAAGAGGCGGCGACGGGCGCTGGGGCAAGCGGCGACGCCGCGACGCCTTCGCGCAACCATTCGATGACGTGAGGGACAACGGCACCGCGCGACTGTTCGTGGCAGTGGACCTGCCTGCGATCGTTCGCGAGCGGCTGGCGAACTGGGCGCGCACGGCGGTCGCCGACGTCTTAGCCGGCCGCGGCGCGATGCCGCGCCTGCTCGGGGCCGAGTCGATGCACCTGACGCTGTGCTTTCTCGGCAACCGCCCGACTCGCGAGATCGAGCCGCTCGGCGAGGCAGTGTCCGCGTGCGCGCGAACGGTAGGGAAGCTCTCGTTGGGAGCGCCGCTATGGCTGCCGCCGCGCCGACCGCGCGTGCTCGCGGTGGAGATTCGCGACGAGACGGGAGGACTCCGCTCGCTGAAGGACGACGTGCTCGGCGCGCTGGCCGGAGTGTGCGCGGCCGAACTCAGACCCGAGCACGGGCGCTTCCGGCCGCACGTCACGGTCGCACGGCTGCGTGAGCGCTCGCGGCCGCGAGAGCGTCAGCTCGCGCCGACCCCCGCGCTCTCATTTGCGCCCGAGTCGCTTGCCCTCTACCGCTCCTTCCTCGCCTCGGAGGGCGCCACCTACGAGGCGCTCGCGAGCGTCGCGCTCGACGTGCCCAGCGCGGGCTGACTCGAGCCCACCGCCAGACCGTCGCCTCTGTCCGCGACTCGGCCAGTCGCCGGTCGAAGAGGCGAACTCCTGTTCGAGAGTTCCGTCCGCGCTGGCGCCTATGGTGGCCCGTCTCAACCGATAGAGAAGGAGCCCAGACACGATGCCCGCCACCAACGGAAAAACTGCTGAGAATGGACGTGCCGCCGACGCCGCGAAGGTAGACAGAGCGCGGGTCGCGGCCGATGACGAGAAGGCGGCGAAGGCGCGCGATGCCGCGCTGAAGACGGCGCTCGGTCAGATCGAGCAGCAGTTCGGCAAGGGCTCGGTTATGCGCATGGGCGACGAGGGCGCGCAGGTGCGAGTCGAGGCGATCTCCACGGGAGCGCTCACGCTCGACATCGCGCTCGGCATCGGGGGCGTACCGCGCGGGCGCATCGTCGAGGTCTTCGGACCGGAGTCCTCCGGCAAGACGACGCTGATCTACCACGTGCTCGCGGAGGCGCAGAAGCGCGGCGGCGTGTGCGCGTTCATCGACGCTGAGCACGCGATGGACCCCATCTACGCGAAGGCGATCGGCGTTGACATCGACGAGCTCCTGGTCTCACAGCCGGACTACGGCGAGCAGGCGCTCGAGATCGCAGACATGCTGGTGCGCTCGGGTGGCGTCGACGTCGTCGCGATCGACTCGGTTGCCGCGCTCACCCCCCGCGCGGAGCTCGAGGGCGAAATGGGCGACCAGACGGTGGGCCTGCAGGCGCGGATGATGTCGCAGGCGATGCGCAAGCTCGCCGGGAACCTGCACCGGACCCGCACGCTGTGCATCCTCACGAACCAGATCCGGGAAAAGGTGGGAGTCATGTTCGGCTCCCCCGAGACGCAGCCGGGTGGCCGCGCGCTGAAGTTCTACGCCTCCCAGCGCCTGGACATCCGCCGCATCGAGACGCTCAAGGAGGGCACCGAGGCGGTGGGCAACCGCGTGCGGGTGAAGGTCGTCAAGAACAAGCTCGCCGCGCCGTTCCGCCAGGCGGAGCTCGAAATCGAGTTCGGCAAGGGCATTTCCGCGGCCGGCTGCCTGGTCGACCTCGGCTTGGAGCACAACGTGCTCTCGAAGTCAGGTGCCTTCTTCTCCTACGGTGGTGAGCGCCTCGGCCAAGGTAGGGCGAACGTGAAGGCATACCTCGTAGAGCACCCCGCGATCGCGGCGGATATCGAGAGCAAGATCTTCGCCTCGCTCGGCATGAGCCGTGAGCCGCCGAGACCGGTGGAGGCCGAGCAGCGCCTCGAACGGGAGCGCGGCGCAGGGCGATCAAGCGGCCACCGGCGCGATCGCGCAAGCTGCGTAGTCACAGCTCACATACCGCTCCACCGGCAAGATAGAGGAGGCGGACTACCTCTCGGTCGCGATGAAGCGCACGCAACCACCTGAGGGTGCCCCTCGCCGAGGGCGTAGGGTGTCCACCATGGACGCGGAGCTCGCGGCGGACTTTGTCAGGCGTTTCGCGGAGTTCTGGCGGGCACCAACGCCCGAGCGTCTGGACACGGTGGTAGCGCCTAACGCGCGACTCTCGGCGCCGATGGTCCCCACCACGAATGGTCTGGATGCCGGTAAGCGTGCCTTCGCGGATTTGTTCGAATTGATTCCCAACATGACGGCGGAGGTTCGGCGCTGGGGTACGACGGCTGACGGAGTCCTGATCGAGTTCACGGTTCGCGGCAGCGCCGGGGGCGCGCCGATCTCGTGGGATGGCGTCGATCGCTTCGTTCTCGACGAGGACGGTCTCGCGACCGAACGCGTCACCTATTTCGACTCGTTGCCACTGGCGTTGGCGGTGGCACGCCGCCCGCGAGCGTGGCCTGATCTCGCACGCAGCCGCGTCCGTCAGGCGCGGCGCTGATCGCGCGCCAGCGTCGCCTCGGCGTCGCACGTCCACGGCTACCCTTTTTGCACGGATGTCATCCTCACCAATGAAGCGCCCGGATAGACAATTGCGATACCACCTCACGACGTTCGGGTGCCAGATGAACGAGCACGACTCCGAGCGCATGAAGGGCATGCTCGAGTCGCTCGGCTACGCGGAGGCGCAGACCCGCGCGGACGCCGATCTGATCCTCTTCAACACGTGCTCGATTCGCGAGTCCGCGGACAGCCGCTTCGTCGCGCACCTCGGCGAGGCGAAGCGGCTCAAGCGCGAACGGCCGGAGCTCGTCGTGGGCGTCGGCGGGTGCTGGGCGCAGTCCGTCAAGGAGGAGGTCTTCCAGCGCTTCCCGTTCGTCGATGTCGCGTTCGGCCCCGGACAGGTGCACAAGCTCGGCGAGTTCCTCACCAGTGACTCGCTGAGCGCGCAGGGCTATTTCGAGTTCGAGGGCTTCACGGGCAGGCTGCCCGCGCACCGCACGCGCGATTTCCAGAGCTGGCTTCAGATCAGCGTCGGCTGCAACTGCAAATGCTCCTACTGCATCGTCCCTTCGACTCGCGGCCGCGAGGTCAGCCGTCCCTTCGACGAGCTCGTCGCGGAGGTGCACGCGATGGCGGCCGATGGTGTCAAGGAGGTGACGCTGCTCGGACAGAACGTGAACTCCTACGGCCGCGACCTGCGCGAAGGGGGGCGTCCGCGCAGCTTTGCGGAGCTGCTGCGCGCCGTCGACGCAGTGCCCGGCATCGAGCGCGTCCGCTACACCAGCCCGCACCCGAAGGACATGCGCGAGGACGTCATCCGCGCGCACGCCGAGCTCCCCTCGCTCTGCGAGCACATCCACCTGCCGCTGCAGTCCGGCTCGAGCCGCGTCCTCAAGGCGATGCGGCGTACCTATGACCGCGAGCGCTATCTCGATCGCGTGGCGCTGATCCGCGAGCATGTTCCCGACGTCGCGCTCACGACCGACATCATCGTGGGTTTCCCCGGCGAGACCGAGGAGGATTTCGCGCAGACGCTCGAAGTCGTCGAGGAAGTGGGTTACGACGGCGCCTTCACGTTCATCTTCTCCCCCCGCAGGGGCACGCAGGCGGCGCAGATGACAGAGCGCTTCGTCGCGCACCCGACGAAGGTCGAGCGCATGGAACGCCTCGTGGAGGTCGTTCAGAGGCGCGCGCAGGAGCGCGCGCAGCGGTTCGTCGGCCGCACCCTGGATGTGCTCGTCGAAGGGCCCTCGCGCACGCAACCGGAGAAGCTGCGCGGCCGCACGCGGCACAACAAGGTCGTCAACTTCGCGGGCCTCGCGGCCCCGGGCGAGCTGACTCGGGTGCGAGTCGCCGGCGCGACGAGCCAGACGCTCTCCGGCGAAGAGCAGCTGCTCGCGCGCGCCGCCGGCTGACGCGGCAGGCCGTCCGCCGCATGGCCGCCATGGCCGCAGCGATGACCTGCCGCGCGGGAGCTCGTTACTGATAGCTCCCTGCCGGGCCGGGTGCGACGGCGCTGGCGCCTGATCCGGAGCCTGCGCTGGGCGGACCGACGCTTCCGGTCGGACCGGTGCTGCCCCGTGATCCCATGTTGGGGCACGGATGGCCCGAGTGCGAGCCCGACGCGGGCGGTGGAGTGCCGGGTCGAGGGGCGCCTTGGGCCGTCGATGTGGTGGTCTGGGTCGTTGTGGTGGTCGTGGCGCTGCCGGAGCTCGGGGCTGCGGCAGCGCCGGCGATACCCGCGATCGCTCCCGCGCCGGCGAGCGCGGTGATCACAGACGCGGTTATCAATGCCTTCGGTCGCTTCACTTCATCGAACCTCCTTCGGTCGGTGGTGATGGTCGACATGCTCGGAGGCCGCTGTAAGGAGAACGCAAGACCGGGCTAAGAAGCCTCGTCACCGCCTGCAACCGTCGGGAGGGTGTGCGAACATATGTTCGTGCGCTGGAGCAACCTCACGATCGACGAAGAGCAGCGGCACCGCCTGCCGGGCTACCGCGAGGAAGCGGTCGTGCGGCACTTCGACGCGCCAGAGGCGCTTGACACGCGCTTCTACGAGGTGCGTGCCCGCTCGATCCTCAACCGCGTGCCCGAGCGCTCGCAGATGCCGTTCCGGTGGACGATCAACCCGTACAGGGGTTGCAGCCACGCGTGCACGTACTGCATGTCGGGGGACTCGGAAATCCTGATGGCCGACTCGCGGTACAAGCGCCTCGCCGACGTGAAGGTGGGGGAGAAGATCTACGGGACGATTCGGGAGGGCAGCTATCGGCGCTTCGCGACGACGACGGTGCTTGACAAGTGGTCGAGCATCCGCACGGCATACGCGGTAACGCTCGAGGACGGCACCGAGATCCTTGCGAGCGAGGATCACCGTTTCCTCACGGAGCGCGGTTGGAAGCACGTCATGGGCGCAGAGCAAGGTCTCCTTCGACGGCCGCATCTCACGCTTGGTTTGAAGCTGTTGGGTCTCGGTGGCTGGGTCGCTGCCCCAGATCACGACGGCGATTACCGGCGCGGCTACCTGTGTGGGATGGTCCGCGGCGACGGACACCTGGGTGCGTACCACTACCAACGAGTCGGGCGCACCCAAGGCAACGTGTACCGATTTCGACTGGCCCTCGCCGATGACGAGGCCCTCCATCGCACCCAAGCGTACCTTGCGGACATCGGCATCGAGACCGGCAAGTTCCGCTTTGCCGAGGCGGCGGGTGGCCATCGTGCGCTACAGGCGATCCGCACTCAAGCGCAGGGGAACGTCGAACGGATCCAGGAGATCATCCGGTGGCCATCGCCACCCACGCTCTCATGGAGCAAGGGCTTTCTCGCCGGCATCTTCGATGCGGAGGGGGGCTGTCACGCCCACGCGATTCGGATCAGCAACACCGACCCCGAGTTGCTGGCATGGATTGAGCGCTGCCTGGCCCGGCTCCGCTTCGATCACGTCGCAGAGCCGACCCGGAATGCCAATGGGCTCACCTTCATTCGGATCCGCGGTGGGCTGTCCGAGCGCATGCGCTTCTTCCTCACTACCGATCCCGCGATCACTCGCAAGCGATGCATCGAGGGCGACGCGTTGAAGGTGAGCACGAAGCTACGCGTCGCATCGATCCGCGCTGTTGGCGCGGCGATGCGAATGTACGACATCACGACCGGCACGGGCGATTTCATTGTCAACGGCGTCGTGAGCCACAACTGCTTTGCTCGCCCAACCCACCGCTATCTCGACTTCGACGCCGGCCGCGACTTCGAGCGCGAGATCGTGGTCAAGGTCAACGCGCCCGAGCTGCTGCGCACGGAGCTAGCGCGATCGTCGTGGAAACACGAGCACGTCGCACTGGGTACGAACACGGACCCCTACCAATGGGTGGAGGGTCGCTACCGCCTGATGGTGGGGATCTGGGAGGCGATGCGCGACGCGGGCAACCCGTGCTCGGTGCTGACCAAGTCTCCGCTCCTGCTGCGCGACCTGCCGCTCATGCTCGAGATCGCCGAGCGCGCGAGCTTCAGCGCGAACCTCTCGATCCCGACGCTCGACGAGAAGGCGTGGCGCGCAACCGAGCCGCACACGCCGCATCCCCGCGCGCGCCTGGAAGCCGTAGCGGAGCTCAACCGCGCCGGTATCCCCACGGGGGTGCTGATCGCGCCGCTGATGCCGGGCATCAACGACGCTCCCGAGCAGCTCGAGCCGCTGCTGGCGGGCGCAGTCGAGGCGGGTGCGACGAGCATCGGCGGTGTCGCGTTACATCTGCGCGGCGAGCTCAAGGACCTGTTCATGGCCTGGCTGGGTGAGAATCGCCCGGAGCTCGTAGCCCGCTACGAGCAGCTTTACCGCAACGGCGCTTACGCAGACCGCGCTGAACGGCAACGCCTCGCGTCGCTGGTGCGCCGGCGCGGCTCGGATCGCGGCATCACGCGTGTCGACGCGCCGCCGCCACCGGCCAAACGCTCAACCGAGCGCGTTTCGAGGGCCCATGTCGGGCCCGAGCCGGAGGACGAGGCGCCGGCCGCGAACAGCCAGCAAGCGCTCTTCTGACGGCCTGGTCTAGCGCGACTGTGGGGGTTCTGTGATTCGCTCGGCGAGACGATCGCCGCCCGTCATCCGAGTAGCGGTGGCGAACAGCTCTGGCGCGACGCCGGCAAACGCGCTGCCGAGCTTCATTCGCAGGGGCGCGACGTCGACCTCGGCGCGGTTGCGCTCGACCGCGTCCACGACGGCAGCGGCGACGTCCTGCGGACTGCGCGTGCCGAGCCAGGGCGGCAGCTTCGCCCCGGAGCGCGCAAAGATGCCCGCGTCGCGGATGAAGCCCGGGCTGATCACCGAGACGCCTACTCCGGTTTCGTGGAGGTCCGCGCGCAGGGCGTGCGCGAACCCGCGCAGCCCGAACTTCGTCGCGTTGTAGAGCGATGCGCGTGGAGTTGCCACTTTGCCGTTCTGGGAGGACATGAACACGATCTGGCCGCGCCCATGCTCGACCATCGGGCCCATGAGCAGGCGAGCGAGCACGATGGGAGCGCGCAGGTTGACGTCGAGCACCGTGTCGAGCTCGGGGATGTCGTAGCGCTCGAGCCGGCCGCCTCCCTGCAGGGCCGCGTTTGCAACCAGGATGTCGACCGGGCCCGCATCTGCCGCAAGTCGTTCCACGTCCTCGCGTCGGCTGAGATCCGCCCGCACTGCACGCGCGTCGAGCTCCCGCACAAGCTCATCGAGCAGATCCGCGTTGCGGCCGCTCACAACGAGCGCCGCGCCCTGACGATGCAGCTCGCGCGCGACCGCCTGGCCGATCCCGCCCGTCGCACCGGTCAGCAGGACCGTCGAGCCCCGAATCTGCATCGGATGGGAGCCTACCGGTATGCCATCTGCTTCCGGGGGATCTGCGCCATCCCGCGCGCGCGTGATCGCGATCTTTGGCCCCACGGGCGTGGGCAAGACCGCGATCGCGATCGCGCTCGCCGAGCGTCTTCGCGCGGCGGGCGAGCGCCCCGTCGCCGTCTCTGCGGACGCGCTCCAGGTGTACGCCGGGCTCGAGACGCTCACCGGGGTGGCGTCCGCGGCCGAGCAGGCGTTGCTCGAGCATCGCCTCGTCTCGTTTGTCTCCGTGCAGGAGTCGTTCAGCGCTGGCCGTTATGCGAAGCTCGCGCACCACGAGATCGACACGCTCCTGAGCGAAGGCGCCCGCCCGATCGTCGTCGGCGGCACGGGCCTCTATCTGCGCGCCGCGCTCGCCGACCTCGACATGCGACCGCCCCCGTCGCCCGGCGCGCGCGAGCGCTGGAGCGCGGAGCTCGAACGGCATGGGCCCGAGGCGCTGCACGCGGAGCTCGCGCGGCGCGACCCCGAGCGCGCGGCGAACGTCGCCCCGCGGGATCGACAACGCATCTTGCGAGCGCTCGAGCTCGTTGACGCCGGCGAGCAGCCCCCGCCGCGCGAGCGTTCGCAGCTCTGGACGCGCGAGATGCGGCATCCGACGCTGCTCGTGGGGTTGACGATGGAGCGGGCAGGGCTCTACTCGCGGATCGACACCCGAGTCGATGAGATGGTCGCAGCGGGCGCGATTGATGAGGTCGCGCGTGCCGAGGCCGAAGGCGCGAGTGCGACCGCGCGCAAGGCGCTCGGTTATCAGGAGCTACTCGCGGGTGACGTCGAGGCGATGAAGCGCCATTCGCGCAACTACGCGCGTCGCCAGCTCACATGGATGCGCAAGCTCGCGGGCGTGAATCTGATCGATCTGAGCGGTCGCTCCGCGAACGACGCTGCCGCCGAGATCGCCGGATCTGCGGCCGGACCCAGCATCGACGCTGAATAGACTGCGGCGCCCTCATGAGATTCGAGAAATGGCAGGCGCTCGGTAACGACTACCTCATCGTCGAGCAGGCCGAGCTCCCGTTCGAGCTCACCGCGGAGCGCGTTCAGGCCCTCTGCGACAGCCACTTCGGGATCGGCGCGGACGGCATCCTCCTGCTCTCACGCGAGCGCGGCGGCGAGCGCGCGGGCAGCCTGCGCATCTTCAACCCCGACGGATCTGAGGCCGAGCTCTCAGGGAACGGCGCCCGCGAGGCGGCGCTCTACATGCACCGCGAGGGTTGGAGCGCCGGGGACACCTTCGCGATCGCGACCGCCGCCGGCGAGATCCATCCCACGGTCACGGCCCCGGGCTACTGCCGCATCCGCCTCGGCCGCGCGAGCACGACGTCGAAGGACTTCCCCGACGGGCCGCCGGACGGCGCCGGCGAGTTGCGCGCGGACCAGCGCACGTGGCGCTTTCAGCACGTCTCCGTCGGCAACCCTCAGTGCTCGATCTACGTCGAGCTCGAGAGCGAGCTCGAGGCGCTCGACCTCGCTGTGCTCGGGCCGCCGATCGAAGCTCACAGGCTGTTCCCGAACCGCACGAACGTCTCCTGGTACACGGACATCGGAGCCGAGCGCATCCGCGCGCGGATCTTCGAGCGCGGGGTGGGGGAGACGCTCGCCTCCGGCACCGGTGCCGCGGGCGCCGCGGTGGCGGATGTGCTCCGCACGGGCGGAGGCGCGCGCGAGCTGGAGGTGGCGCTCGACGGCGGCACGCTCACCGTCGAGGTGGGCGCGGACCTCGAGATCGAGCAGACCGGCTGGGCGAAGCCGAGCTTCGCGGGAGAGCTGAGCGAGCAGCTTCTCGACGCACTCCAGGACGCGCACGGGAAGGCGCAGCGCGCCGACGCGTAAGGTTCACGCGCGGAGCGACGCCACCATCGATAGAGAGGATTGAACGAGTCAAATGAAGCCGAGTCAGCGCCTGGACAGGATCCCGCCGTACCTCTTCGCGGAGCTCGAGCGCAAGATCGCCGCGAAGAAGGCCGCCGGCGTCGACGTCATCAGCCTCGGCATCGGCGACCCTGACCGGCCGACGCCGCCGCTGATCGTCGAGGCGGCGCAGGAGGCGCTCACCGAGCCCGAAACCCACAGCTATCCGACGAACCGCGGCCGCGCGGACTTCCGCGAAGCGCTACGCGACTTCTACGAACGCCGTTTCGAGGTCGCGCTCGACCCCGAGCACGAGATCATCCCCGCGATCGGGGCGAAGGAGGCGATCTTCAACCTCAACCTCGCGTTCCTCGACCCCGGCGACTATGCGCTCGCCTCGGACCCCGGCTATCCCGTCTACACCGCGGGGCCGTGGCTCGTTGGCGCCGATCCCGTCCTCATGGCGCTGGAGCCCGACCGCAACTTCGCGCCCGATCTCAACGCGATCGAACCGGCGATCCTCGAGCGGGCGAAGCTCATGTACCTGAACTACCCGAACAACCCGACGGGTGCGATCGTCCCCGACGGGTTCTTCGACCTCGTCGTTGAGCTCGCGCGCGCAAACGACATTCTCGTCGTGCACGACAACTCGTACTCGGAGATCACCTACGACGGCTACCGCGCGCCGTCGTTTCTCGCCACGCCCGGCGCGAAGGACGTCGGGATCGAGGTCTTCTCGCTCTCGAAGGGCTACAACATGACCGGCTGGCGGTGCGCCGCCGTGCTCGGTAACGCGGACGCGATCGAGACCTATTGGCGCCTGAAGACGAACATCGAC
The DNA here is from genome assembly GCA_963738355.1 of uncultured bacterium. Taxonomy (GTDB): domain Bacteria; phylum Actinomycetota; class Thermoleophilia; order Solirubrobacterales; family Solirubrobacteraceae; genus Palsa-744. Next base: position 183,405 of record CAVTWF010000006.1, on the reverse strand, counting down.
TCGGGGCTGTTCGAGGCGGTGCAACTGGCGGGGATCGCCGCGCTCGAGCCCGAGGTCGACGTCGAGGTGGCCGCGATGCGCGAGCTCTACCGCATCAGGCGCGACCTCGTGTGCGATGCGCTCGAACGGATCGGTGTGCACGTGCACCCACCGCACGGCACGATCTACGTCTGGGCGCAGATCCCCGAGGGCTTCTCGAGCTCGCTCGAGTACTGCGAGCACGTGCTCGAGAAGACCGGGGTCGTGATCTCACCCGGGAGCGCCTACGGGCCGAGCGGCGAGGGCTGGTTTCGGATCTCGCTGACGACGCCGGAGCATCGCCTCGAGCAGGCGCTCCAGCGACTCGGCTCGCTTGCGTAGGAAGGGCCGCGCTCTACACTGGAAGTAATGGCGGACACCAAGCAGCGCGCTCGACAGCGAGCGCTTTGCGTGGCTTCCGGACCAGTGGAGGAGCAGGGCCTCGATGAGCTCGCCGAGCTGCTCAGGACGGCGGGCGTTGCCGTTGTGGGCACGCTCACCCAGCGCCGGCAGCACGCAGACCCAAATACCTATCTCGGTCCAGGAAAGGTCGCCGAGGCGCGCGAGGCGGCGCGCCAGTGCGACGCGAACCTGCTCGCCTGCGACGACGAGCTGAGCGCGCGCCAGGAGCGCAACCTCGAAGAGGCGAGCGGCCTGCCCGTGATCGATCGCACGGCCGTGATCCTCGACATCTTCGCAACCCATGCCTCGAGCGCGGAGGGCAAGCTGCAGGTCGAGCTCGCGCAGCTCGAGTACAACCTCGCGCGGATGCGCGGCCTCTGGACGCACCTCGAGCGCCTTGGCGGCGGGATCGCCACGAGGGGTCCAGGAGAGAGCCAGATCGAGACCGACCGCCGGCTTGCGCGCGACCGCATCGCGAAGCTGCGCAGGCGCTTGGAGCGTGTGAAGGGCTCGCGCGCCGTCATGCGCGCCGAGCGCGAGCGGGCAGAGCTTCCGCGGATCGCGCTCGCCGGCTACACGAACGCCGGGAAGTCGACGCTCCTGAACGCGGTCCTCGGGGCGTGGGGGACGGGGGCGCGGCCTGCCGCCTCGAATGGGCGCCGCTCGCACGCGCACGAGAACGGCACGCCCGGGACCGTTAGCGTCGCCGACAGGCTTTTTCACACGCTCGACCCGACGACGCGTGCGATCCGTATCGGCGCGTCCTCCTATCTCATCACCGACACCGTCGGCTTCATCCGCAAGCTTCCCCACCAGCTGGTCGACGCGTTCGGCGCGACGCTCGAGGAGACCCGCAGGGCTGAGCTCGTGCTGCACGTGCTCGACGCCTCGGAGCCGGAGGCGCGCAGGGTCGAGATGCGCGACGCCGTGGAGGAGACGCTCAAGGAGATCGGCGCCGACGAGGTCCCATGGGTGCTCGTGCTGAGCAAGGCGGACCGCCTCAGCGAGGAGCAACGCGAGGAGCTTCGGATCGAGCATCCGGACGCGGTGCTCGTGAGCGGCGAGACGGGCGAAGGACTCGACGAGCTCGGCGCGCGCATCGAGCGCGAGCTTCAGCACAACCTGCTCCCGATGGACCTCCTCGTCCCCTACAGCGACGGGCCGAGCCTTGCCGAGCTTCACGCGCTTGGTGGCGAGGTCAGCCGGCAGCACACGCCCGAGGGCGTGCTTGTGCATGCACTCCTGCCGGAGCGGCTCGCGGGGCGCTTCGCGCGCTTCTCTGTCGCCGCGCAGGCCTAGCGGTCGTCGCCCGCGCCGTGGAGCACGCCGCGCCTGTTGCGCGAGGCGAGCTTCTCGAGGTTCTCCGCCGCGACCGCGTCGAGGTCGAGATCGAGCTCCGTCGCAAGCTGGGCGACGTACCAGAGCACGTCGCCGAGCTCCTTTGACATCGCCGCGCGGCGCTCCTGCGTGAGCTCTGAGGCGTCGTCGCGGATCACCTTCTTCGCCTGGTTGGCGACCTCGCCGGCCTCGCCCGCGAGCCCGAGCGCGGGGTAGGCGAGCCACTCCTCGCGCGGATAGCCGGCGGTGCGGCGTGAGAGGCGCTGGTACTCGGCTAGCTCCACGTTGCCGATCCTAGATCGCGTCGCGGCGTCGCGTGGTCGCCGAGCGCGCAGTTTGCAGCCGCGGCGGCGCGGAGGGTCGAGGCTCAGGCGCGAGCAGCCTGCAGAGCGCTCTCGTGCGCTGCGATCTCGAGGCTGTCGTCGAGCTTCCGAAGCTCGGAGCGGGGGACCCCGAGGGCGGTGGCGATCAGCCAATCGGCGAACCAGGCGTTCTTCGGCAGCAGCGGGCCGTGCAGGTAGGTCCCGATCACGTTCGCGCGGCGTACGCCCTCCAAACCGCTGCGGCCGTCGTTGCCGTGACCGGCTACTACGCGCCCGAGCGGGTGCTCCTGCGCGCCGAGGTAGGTGCGCCCCGCGTGGTTCTCGAAGCCGGCGAGGATCGCGGTGCGGCCGGGCTCCTCGAGCTGCACCTCGATTGCGACGTTGCCGATCAGGCGCGGACCGGCCTCCCGCACCGTGCGGACGTCCACGAGGCCGATTCCCTCGAGCGCGTCTCCGGGCCCGATCTCGTAGGAGCTGCCGAGCAGCTGGTAGCCGCCGCACACTCCGAGCACGATCGCACCCCGCTGCGCGGCGCGATGAAGCGCGTCGCTCTTGAGTGCGAGCAGGTCTTCGGCGCACAGCCGCTGGTCGCGGTCCTGACCGCCGCCCAGGTAGTAGAGGTCGTGCGCGTCGCCGTCGAGCTGCTCGCCGAGGCTGCTTGCGCTCAGTGCGAAGTCGATCCCCCGCCAGGCGCAGCGACGTTCGAGCACGAACAGGTTGCCGCGATCGGCGTAGATGTTCATGAGATCGGGATAGAGCGCGCACACGCGCATCGTCGGCGGCGCGCTCATGCCGCGCTCCGCAGATGCTCTCCGCGCTTGCCGAGGAGCTTTCGCAGCGCGAGCATCGCCGTATAGGTGGGGAGCGCGTAGAGCGGCGCGTGATCGCCGCTCGGGCGGTCCGCGAGTGCCCGCGAGAGCGCGACCGGCAGGCTCCCCGCGATTGCGATCCGCGCGGGATCCACGCCCGCGTACTTCAGTCGCACCGCTAGCTCGGGGGCGCGCGTGCCACTGCACGTGACACGGCGGATCCGCCCGGCGAGGAGCTCGAAATCGGCGTCCCAGATCCAGGAGACGTCGTGGCCGTCGGCGATGTTGTCGTTGAGCACGCCGAGCACGTCGTGCTCGCCTGGCTCGAGCGCGAGCGTGCGCAGGACCTCGTTGGCGCCGACGGGGTTCTTCACGAGCAGGATCTGCAGCTCACGATCGCCGACGACCGCGCTCTCGGCGCGTCCGAACGCGGCGCGCGTGCCCGCAAGCGCATCTGCGACCGCTTGCAGCGGCACGCCGAGGAGGTGCGCGGCGGCTGCCGCAGCGAGCGCGTTGTAGACGTTGTAAAGGCCCGGCAGCGGCAGCTCGATCGCCGCCGTGCCATCGGGCACGTGCAGCGTGAAGCGGGCCGCGCGGGTGCCCTCGAGCGCGACATCCGTCGCGTACACCCGTGGCTGCGGGCGCCGCTCACCGCAAGCGGGGCAGTGGTAGTGGCCGAGATGGCCGAGGTAGACCGCGTCGAAGACGTACGGCGCTCCGCAGTTGCGGCAGTGCTTGGCGTCGGCGGCATGCGCGATACGCGGCAGTGCGAGCGAGTCGTCCTCGACGCCGTAGTAGAGCGGGTGCTCGCGTTCGCGGCCGAGGTCCGCGACGAGTGGGTCATCCGCGTTCAGCACGAGCTCCGCGTCGGCGCCTGCCTCCGACGCGAGCGCCTCACGCCAGTGGTCGGCGATCGTCTCGAGCTCGCCATAGCGGTCGAGCTGGTCGCGGAAGAGATTGCCGAGCAGGATGACCCGTGGGCGGAGCTCGGTGAGCACCGCGGGAAGCCACGCCTCGTCGACCTCGAAGAGCCCCAGCTCGCCTTCGATCGCGCCCCGCGGGCGCGCGGCGGCCAGCAGCGCTGCGGTGATGCCGCCGGCCATGTTCGCGCCGGCCTCGTTGTGCACGAGCGCGAGCCCATGTCGCCGAAGGATCCCCGCGAGCATCGTCGCGGTCGTCGTCTTGCCGTTGGTGGCGGACACCAGCACGCTGCCCCGTGACAGCCGGCTCGCGAGCGCGCTCATCGCCTGCGAGTCGAGCCGGAGCAGAACCTTCCCCGGTGCGCTCGTGGCGCCGCCACCGCCGAGTCGCGAGATCGTGCCCACGGCGCGCGCGACCGCGAGCTTGCCAGCGCCGGGCCTTGCCATCAGGCGGGCGTAGGGGCCCAGGGGGAACGCGCAGCCTGACGGCCGCACCGCGGCATCGGAGCGAGCGAGGGGCACCCGCTCGGAGTGCTCGTCGGCGTGTCGGGCGGACGCGAACGCCTCGAGCGGCGTGGATGGTGCGAGCACGCCGATCGCCGCGGGCAGGACGCGCACTCGCAAGGGAAGCTCGCCGATCGGGTCGCCGTCTGCGTACATCGTGAATGGCCGGTCCGCGGAGATGACCGCCTCGAAGGCGCGGTCGGCGCGCACCACGGGCAGGTCGACGTGGGTGCCCTTGAAGACCTTCCGAAGCTCCCACGCGTAACGGATGCGTGACATTTGATGGATCGACACGACGTCCAGCATGCCATCGTCGAGCAGCGCTTCCGGCGCCAGCCTCATGCCGCCTCCGAAGCAGCGCGAGTTCGCAAACGCGACGCTGTAGCCGGTGAACTCAAGGCGCTCCGGTTCCGGTGAGGGCGTCGCCACGGCGTCCGGGACTCCGCGGCGCAATTCGAGCTGGAAGGCGGCGGGCCGCCAGCGCAAAAGCGCGCGGAAAGCCCCGTATGCGTAGACGCCTGATCCCATCCAAGCTGGGGCGAGGTTCGCGATCCGGTTCGCGTCGCTGTCGAACCCGACGCTCGCGATGCCGACGAAAGCGCGGCCGTCAACCTCCCCGATGTCCATCTGCCGGACGGCGCCTTGCGCGATCACCGCGCACGCGGCGAGGGGGTCGCTCGGAATGCCGAGTACCCGCGCGAGGTCGTTGCCGCGGCCGGCGGGGATGACGCCGAGCACGGACCCTGGCACCTCACGCAGGCCGTCGGCGGCGGCTCCGGCGATGCCGTCGCCCCCGAGCGTCACCACGACCTCGCCCGCATGTGCCGCGGCGGATGCCTGCGCGCGGACCTCATCGCGGTCTCGCACGGGCTCGCTCGTGACGGAGAGCCCGTGCGACTCGAGCGCCTCGATCACCCGGCGCATCTTCCCGGCGGCCCGCCCGCCGCCTGCGGAGGGGTTCACGAGCAGGCGGATCGGCGTGGCTGTCGTCTCGCTCACAGCAGGCAAGCCTATTGTCTGTGCGCAAGAGCGCGGTCCGGCGCGACTCGTTGGTGGTCGATTAGGCACCGTGAGCGTGGCGTAACAATCGCGTCCCGCGAAAGCACGCTCACTTATGCTTGGGCGGATGCTCGGCTCGGGCCCCGATCGACGTGCGCGCTCGCGCGTGCGATCTGTGGGCCCTCCGACGAGGATCGTGGGTGCCGTGATGGCGGCCGCCGGGGTGCTCCTGCTGGCTGCATGCGGTTCCTCGAGCACCGGCAACACGCCCACGACGGCGACCGTAAGCAAGGCTGCCGCCGCAGCGCGGCAGCTCCCGTACGACGCGGACCACCGCCACCGCGACGGGCTCCAACGCCTCCGCCGCAGGGCCGACCTGTCAACGTGTGCCGATGCCTGCGAGCAGGAGCGACGAGCGCGAGCCGAAGCCCGACTTGAAGCTCGACCCTTCGCGCACCTACTCCGTGCGGCTGGTCACCAATTGCGGGACGATCACGATCGAGCTCGACGTTGCGCAGGCGCCCAAGACCGCCGCCTCGTTCGCATGGCTAGTCGAACGCGGCTTCTACAACAACCTCACGTTCCACCGCGTCGTTCCAGGCTTCGTCATCCAGGGCGGCGACCCGAACGGCAACGGCACTGGCGGCCCGGGCTACCAGGTCGTAGAGGCGCCGCCTCCGAACCTTCAGTACACGGAGGGGGTCGTTGCGATGGCGAAGACGGAAGCTGAACCATCGGGGGCGTCGGGGAGCCAGTTCTTCATCGTCACGGGCTCCAACACGAGCCTGCCGCCGCGGTACGCGCTCGTCGGACGCGTGGTTGCGGGGGAGGGGACCGTCGACGCGATCTCGAAGGTCTCGACGGAAGGCGGGCCGGACGGCGAACACAGCACGCCGAGCAGCCCTGTCGTGATCGAGAAGGCAACGCTGCACCAGACCTGATCGCGCCTGGTAGCGCGGTCTGCGAAACCCACACGCTCGGTCGCGCCCGAGCGCAGCAGGGGTATGGCTAAGAGGTCTGCGCAGCCTGCTGTGCGCGGTCACGGCGGCGGCGACCGACGACCGCGAGGATCGCGACGACGGCGACCGCCAAGAAGAAGCCGAGCAGGATTCCGGGGGCAAGCCCAATGCCACCGAACGGAAGCGCGATGAGCTCCACGATTCCGAGGCCGAGCGCCAGAATCGCGATCACGAGCAGAACGATGAGCAGGACGCCGCGAACCCGCGCGAGGATCCCCGCGCTGGAGGGCGGGACGAGAAGGCCCATGAAGCGCAGCGTGAGCATCTGACGGCGGCTCGGAGGTGCTTGGCCCAGTCGCTCCACCGCGTCCTTGAGGTCTCCGGCGCGACGTTCTGCGAGCGCGAGCGAGGCGTCGGCCATGCGCCGCAGCTGCATCCGTTCCTGCGGCCGGGCGGCAGTGATGGCGCGCTGGAAGTAGACGCGCGCCTTCTCGGCGTCGAAGCGCTCAGATGCGCGCGCGCCAAGGATCGCAAGCGCCGCCGAGCGGTACTTCGTCTCGGCCTCTAGTTCCTCGTCCGAGCGTTGCTCGAGCGCTTGGATCTCTTGCAGCGCGCCGCGCTGCTCGAGGCGTATCTGGCGTTGCTTCGGCGGCATGAGCGGCAATTGTACGGGCTCACGCGCGGCCCTCCGTCTAGTTCCTGGAGCGCGCGCTCACATGGAGTGGCGCAGACGGCACCGAGATCCTCGTGCCGCGCTGCGGGGCGCGGATGCGTGGCGGTGACGCAGGCGGCAGCCCGTGAGGGCCTCGACGCGGGCGTGGCCGCGGTGGTCGACCCGGCGAGGGGCCGCCGCCACCGGCGTCGTCCGCATCGGCGCCTGGATCCTCGGAAGCTCGCACGGATTCGTCGGAGCGGAACGGCAGCCAAAGCATGAGTCCCGCGATCGGAATCTTGATCAGGGCAAGCGCGACGATGACCCAGAACACCATCGCGTTCGATGGTACTACCGCGAGGGCGCGTTGCCTACGTCGGCTACCGGCGCGAACTCTGCGACCTGCGTCGCCGTCCTGAAGCCTTCAGGCGCCTCGCCTTCGGCGGCCCGTACGTGGGCTCCGTGAGGGAGACGAGGAAGCAGCTACCTGGAACGAGAGCGGCGTACGGCCACTTCTGGTCCTGGTTTACATAACATACATTATCGAGCGTAAGGGGGTAGTGGGCTAGTTTGACGACGGCCACGGAGGCGCGCCGATGGCCACGCGCCCCGCATCGGTGACTTCCCACCAGTCGTCCTCGAACCCGCGGTGCTCCACGCGGCCGTCTCGCATCTCTATGGCCCCGGCGAACGTCCCTCGCGACGTCTCCATCAAGCCACGCGCTACGAGTCCACGCAGTACGGGCTCCAGCGCCGACCGCCCCGGGGTCTGCCGAAGCATCGACTCGTCAAGCTGCGTCGTGGTCTCACCCATGCGCGAGCTCGCGCAGCATTCGATGAGCTCGCGCTCCAGATCGGTCAAGGAGTCCGCCATCGACTCCAATGAAACCAGGCTCACGGGATCGACCATTGGTCTCACGTTGAAACTTGAAGCCCCATAGCCGCTCGGCGGCCCTCCACGACGGCGAGGGTAGTGCATCAGTTTCAATTTGCAACCTCATCCTCGAAGGTGGCCCACTTGACCTCCTTGCCGCCGACGCGAAGCGTGAGATCGCCTTCGTGGAGCCAGAAGGCGCCTCCTCCGGGAAGCGCGTCGCTGACTACGGCGATCATCGTGCCGTCCTGCGGGCAGCTATAGGTGACGCAGTCGGGCTCTTGCGAAATGGCAGCTTGGTCCGCGCTCACGACCCGGCCGCACCGGCCGCAGGACAAGGTCAGCGTTTGCTCCGTGACCGTGTCGTCATCATGCTCCATGAGGATCAAGGCGACGTTGACCGCGTCCGAAAGCAGCATGCCGGTCAGCCTAGTTGGCTAGCTCGACCATCTCGGCTGGCGTCCATACGTGTGTAGTGGGTCAGTTTCAATTGGGTAGCGCCGCGGTTCGTAGCTGTAGATAACGGCGCACGGCTATGCCTGCCCAGATCAGCTCGACGACGCCGAAGGGCCACGTGCCCGCAAGGAATCCGTAGCTGCTCGAGAGTACGCACCCGCAGGCGAACGCTAAGACAAACCGCGAGCCACGATGCTCAAGCGCGTACATCAGCATCATGAATGTGAGGACCACGACGCCGTAGACGGTGAGCATGCGCGTAGGCTAGTCCGCTAGGGCGACGATCTCCTATGGCGTCCAAGACCCATACTGATGTCGCCTGCGCCCAGCGAAACGCCGCACGGATCAGCGGCCACCGGCCCGGCGCCTGCGATGCACGCGAGCGCCCGCGCGATCCCTCGCCACGCAGTTCGGTCGCGGGCTAGTTGGAGCGCCGCGCCCAATGTCGATCGGCGCACTCCGGGCAGAAGTGCCGGTTTGGCGGCACGTCAGCGTTGACCTCCATGAGCCAGTGAGCCTCTCGGGCCGCATCCTCGCTGGGTGCCGTTGATCGCAGGCACTCATCGCAGGTGACCTCCCCCGTCTCCGCGTCAATCATGTCGCGAGTGTAGACCCAACGTTTGCGCGCCCCCGACTCAGGAGGAGACCAGAAATCGGGGGCGCTCCCAACTCATTCCGTGCGGGAAGGACACTCTATGCCGCGCTGCGGGCGTATGTGAGCACGGTCCTAGTTGTTCGTACCTGCCGCAGGCCTCAAACGGAGCTGGTTAGGAATCAGCGTGCGCCGCGCGACGACGCGGTGCCGGCCTTCGCGGCGCTGGCTGGTGCCCACGTATGGACTACGGAGGAGATCGTGGCGCTCGCGGATTAGCCTGTGGTCGTGCTGTTGTCCGAGGCTATAAATCGTTATGCCGGCGCGCGAGAGCACGGCGTGATCGTCACCGAGCAGAGCCTGGTCTTCGCCTGTGACCGCTGTGGGCAGTCGGTGACTGCCGGGGATGCCCACGTGGCTCACGCGGGGGCGGATGTCGTCTACTGCTGTCCCAACGACAACGCAACACTCGCGACGGTCGAAGCTCACGGTGCCCATTCATTCCATGAGGGCCGCCTCACGATCAAGATCGCCAGCGAGGAGATCACGTGGAGCGACTTCATGGGAAGCATCGATGAGCTATCGGAGTGAAGCTGCGACCCCGTCCGTTAGGGGGTTGTGTCGCCGTTTGAATCGTCGCGGCCGTGTCGCCACCGCCGGACGCTGACGCGCCCTGCAAGTAGGGCGATGAGGCACGAGATACAGACGGCCACGAGGAGCACTCCGGTTGACCGCTTTGGGCGTCCGTGGCCGACGGTAAAAACCACGGAGCCACCGCCGATGTCTCAATCGACTCAGACCGAGCTATTGAAGCAAGGGCCGATGACCACGCACGGGGTCGCAGGCCCACCCGCCCGCATGGCACCGAAAACGCTGCGCTCGCGGCACGAGCACGTGGCCTGCGCGGCGAAGCTAAACGTGGAGTTGCGCAAGGCAAATGGAGAGGTCCACGGCTTCAACAACAAGGTTGCCGTCATCGTGCCCGCGGTGCTCGGCTCGATGGCCTTCTTCTGGGTGTGCGTCGTCCTTGCACTCTGCTCACTCCCTGCGGTGCTCACCGCGTTCGACACCGAAGTCCTCAAGGGCGCGGTCGGCCTCGCTCACGTCTTCCCCTCCGTGATCATCAAGACGTCGCTGATCGCCCTCGTGGCGTGGCTCGCGCAGACCTTCATCCAGCTCGTCGCTCTCCCCGTCCTGCAGGTGTCGAACAACGCTCAGATGGCGCTCGTAGAAGAACACACGGCGGTCATCCTCGATCGGCTCGACACGGACACCGCCGGAGGCGTCCGTGCCGTGCTCGAAGCGATCGCGACGATCCCCGGCGCAAAGGTTGACCTCCCACGGACGCGCGAGTCGTACTCGAGCAGCTGATCGATTCAACGTCGGCTCAACGACAGGACCGCACCCGCGCAACGCCTCAGACGCTAGCCCCTCCTTGACGCACAAGCAGCGGTCAGCTTGCGCGAGCGTGCGCCATGACCTCGCCCACATCGACGGCTTCTGTCGTCACGGCTTGTGCGGGTGTGTTGCGGGCGATGTTTGCGAGCGTGCCGGCGGCCTCCTCGGACTCGAAGACGATCGTCGCCGTGCCCCGGTCTTCGGGGAGCGCGATCCAATACCCGGCGATGAACCCGGGCATGCCGGACACCTGCTCGACGAGTCCGTCCAGTTCTGCGGCGGCGGCGACTCTGTCGTTGAACTTCACGGGGATCACGACTGCGTGCATGACGGCCTCCTCATGACCCTGGACGTAGTGGGGATGCGGGCGTCGGGAGTGCAATCCAGTCCCGGCGGCGCCGACGAAAGGTGGCGACGGGGCCCCCAATGCAGGACCCCGTCGCCTGCCCCTCTCTCCCAAGAGGCGGTCCATCGCGAACCCTCAAACCGGCGTGGATGAGGAAGTTACGTGTGGCGGGAGCACATCGCGCAACTGTAGTAGAGGCCCCAGCGTGTCATCAGGAGCTCCTGTGCGCAATGATCTGCGCGATGAAGAAGCTGCTCGAACTGCTTCTCTGCATCCTCCACCCGGTCGCAGTGATCCTCATCTGGGTGAACCTGGTCGTCCGTTCCGACATCGGGTTCATCGCGCGGCTGGCGTGGGGTGTTGCCGTGCTTGTGCCCTTCGTGCCCTTCCTCTACGTACTCACGGGCAACGAGTTCCTCTAGCGCGCTGCATTCCGCCGCGCCGCGGCATAGAGTCACCGTCCCGCATGAATGAGTTGGGAGCGCGCCCCCGCTGTTCCGGTCTCCTCCCGGAGGGGGCGCCCTTAATGAGTCGCCCCGCCGGGTGGGTCGATGGCGAGCGCGGCGTCAATCGAGCAGCTGGCGCAAACAGGCTGCCTGCTTGAGGACTCGGCGCCGCATGCCGATGATCCGCGTATGGCCCGATTTCACGTGCGCTGGGCGCCGAAGCGGCGTCAGAGCTGGGTCGTCGCGTTCATGTTCGTGCCCGTAACACTCGCCGTGTTCGTGGTTCTTCGGCTTGTGGGCCCCGGGCTAAACACGGCGCTCGCCGCGCTCATCGCGGCCGTGATCGCCGTGGCGCTCGTGCGGGGCGGCCAACTGGCCGCGCAACGCTCTCGCCGCCGCCCGCTTGGCAGCTAGTTCTCCGGACGAAATGCGGGCAGCACCTGCTGTTCGGCCGCCCGCATGAGGCCCATCACGCGATACGGATCGCGGATGTTGAAGCGCACCCGCACCTCAGAGCGAAACTCCTCGCCTTCGGGCCGGACGACCTCGACGATCGAGATCACCGCGCCGATCTCCGCGTCCTCGAACTGCCCGTAGTCACGTTCGAGCGCCTCCATCTGCGCTGACACGACTTGGCCGATCTTCGCCTGCTCGAGCGCCATCTCTCACCTCCAGCATCGGAACGACATGGTACGCCCCGCATATCTCTGCGCGGCGCCGGCGCCCAACCGTAGAGAAACCGCGCCCCGGTCGCAGCCGGGACGCGGTTTCTCGCCTCCAGCGGGCCCTCCCTACACGTCTAGGGTTCGCTGATCTTGATCGAGTAGGCGTTTTCGGGGCCGCTGAGCAGACCGCTCAGCACGAGGCCGAAGAGCGCTCCGAGGAGCCCTCGTTGCTTACAGGCGATGTACGGCAGCGTCACCTTCCCCGAGAACTGCCATCCCTTCTCGAGTTCTTCGGGCGTGAGCGTGTCGGCGAGGTTGAACGCCACCGGTTCCACCGTCGCGCAGGTAACGGGGATCTTGAGCCCGAGGATCCCGAGCGATGTCACGCCCACCGTGAGCTTCGCGGGCAGCGTGATCGTCTCGTCGCCCGGCACCGTTTCGCTCGGCGCGATCGTGCCCTTGAGCGGCCCTGTCGGCGTGATCGTCAGCCCAAGCGTCGACGGCAGCAGCCCGAACAGCCGCAGAGTCGAGCTGAACGGCGGGACGAAGATGTTGCCTTCGACCGATCCGCTCCCGGTCTGCGTGTTCAGTTCGAGCGAGCCGTTGAACGTCGAGCCCGCCGGCAACGTGATCGCCTGATTGACCTTCCGCGGCGTGAGCGTGCCCGAGACCGTCCAGTTGTTCAGTTCCTTCGTCTGAACCGTGAGGCCGTTGAGGTACGGCACGAGCGCTTCGAAGAACTCGTTCTTCGGGTATGCGCCCGCCGGGTCGTTATGCGCGTACGTTTCTTCCGCATTGATCAGCGTGAGGTTCGACTTCGGGATCCCCGACTGTTCGGCGAGCACTTCCGCCGCGATCAACGTCGCCCGGGGGGCGATGAGCTTCTTGTCGAGTTCGCTGTCGATCGCGAGGATCTTGAGGTTCTTCGGCAGGTTGTGACCCTCCGTCGCTTCCTCTTCGAGCACCTTCTGCGCGGGGTTTTCGTTGCCCTCGTCGACCGCGCTCGTGTCGATCGTCAGCCGCTGCGGGAAGTACCACTCCGAGCCGTCCTCGCCGAGGATGCCCTGTCCGTAGAACATTTCCGCGTAGCGGTGGATCGGCGTGAGCGCGCCTTCGCCCGACCAGCTGCATTCTTCTTCGGGATTCGGCGGCTTGACGAGGTGTCCGACGTGCGCCTGTGCGGCAACGAGCGACGCCGGTGACGTTTCGACGTTCACGCCGAATCCGAACTGCGCTTCGTTCGTGGCCTTGCACGGCGGCTTCAGTTCCGCCGGCAACAGCGGGAACGTGTCCGCGAGGGAGAGTTCATTGGGCGCGATCTGCGTCGCTGCGGCGCCCGTGACGACGAACAGCCCCGCGAACGGCGCCGAGATGCCGCCGAAGGAGAGCCAGGGCGAGCCTTCTTCGAGCTTCTTCAATTCTCCCTTCGCCTTTTCTTCGCTCACCGTCGTGACGCCCGAGCCGCCGTCGTCGTAGACGAGGCCCGAGAGCCCGTCGGCTCCCGGCTTGCCGCCGAAGTTCCACGTCGCATACGCCGTCACGACGGAGCCGCCGAGCGAGTGTCCCCCGAGGACGACCGCTCCGCCCAGCTTGTGCGCCGATTCGATGACGCGGTGCAGGTCTTCGACCGCCACCTTCATCCCCCACTGCTTCGCGTACGGGTCCGCGTTCTGGTTGAGCGCGAGGTGGTGTTCGATCTTCGAGTTCGTGATCCAGCCGAGGTAGTAGTTGAAGACTTCTTCCGCGTTCGCCTTGCCTTCCTTCGCAAGGCTGAGCTCGGACTGGTCCTCGAGGAGGCTCTCGCGGCGCACGACCGCCCATACCTGCCATCCCGGCACAGTTTCAGCGACCCACTTCGCCAGGGGCGCGAAGTACGCGCCCGCCGCGGATGTCCCAGGCTCGAGCACGAGGACGTTTCGCGCCGTCGGCTGGCCGACCTTGATCACCCCCACCTTGTCCAGGGATTCCGGCGTGCCCGGCGAGACGTAGCCCGGCATGAATTCAACGCTGAGAGGCGGTTCGGCCTGAGCGATCGCCGGCAGCAGCGCGGCCGCCATGAGCGTCGCCAGCGCCGCACAAGCGGCGGCGAGAGTTCCGAGTCTGCGTGCCCCAACTCGTGCAGGCCTTCGGTGCGCTGCGGTTACCCGAGCGCGTGGCGTCGATAGGTCCATCGTCGATCTCCTTCCCCGCCGGGCAAGATCCGCCGGCCCGGCCTAGCTCCTGGTTACGTCCGGTGCGATGCGGTGCCAACCTATTTTGATCCCGCAATATGCGGTCGCGCAATGACGTCGCGCCGAACTTGACGCAGCGCGATTGTGCATCTGCACAAGTTGCGAGGAGTCCTCAGGCGCCGTTCGCGGAAGCGAGTGCGACGTACACGCACGCGAGGTCGCGAGGGTTGCTGAGGTCGAGCGCCGTCAGCGCTTCGATGCGTCGCAGGCGGTAGGAGAGCGTGTTGCGATGGACGTGTAACGCGGCGCTCGCGGCCGTGCGGTCGAAGCGGCAGCGCACGAGCTCGCCGAGTGTCTGCACGAGCTCTGCATGGTCGTCGCTCGAGAGGGGAGCGAGGACCTGATCGCGGATGCGCGCCGTCAACCGTGGCGAGCGCTCGATCATCACCTCCAGCGCGTGCTCGCGCGGGTCAAGGCGTCCTGAGATCCCCAGCTTGCGCGCGTACTCTGCAAGCGCCGCGACGTCGGCCTGCGCGCGAGCGAGCTCAGCGCGCGGCACGCTTTCACCGATCGCGAGCAGCACGTCGGCGCCGACGCCGAGGTCTGGGAGGTCGAGGTGCTGCCACGTGAGGCCGACGATGGAGTCGCCCTCCGTGACGGCGAGCGCCTTGTAGTCGGAGCGCATGCGCGCGGCAAGCGCCGCCTGCCGGTGACGAAGCCTCCCCGGCGTCACGATGACGAACGGCCTGTACGCGCCTTCCAGCGGCACCCCGAGCCGCTCGGCGAGCTCGCGCTCGGACGTGCCCAAGGGCTCCTCCCCACGTAGTCGTTCGAGCAGGCTCCGCGCACTGCGCTCGACCTCTGAGACCAGCATCTCACGCTCCCCGAGGTAGGTCTCGGTCACCACCGCGGCGACCTGGTCGTGGTATTCGGCGAGGAGCCCGGCGAGCTCGAGCAGCGCATCCGACTCGTCGCTTCGCGCGTGACGCCGCAGCAACTGCCAGCCGAGCTGGTGCGCGAGTGCGAACGAGCGCAGGAGGTCCTCCAGGCGGACCCCCTCAGCGGCCCGTGCGCGCGCCCATTCGCGCAGCGGGTCGAAGCTGCGGTCCGGCGGCATCGTGCCCGTCAGGAGGAAGCGCGTCCAGCGCGCGAGGCTGCGCTGCAGCCCCGCCAGGATCTCCCCATGCGAGCGCTCGGAGATGCGCTCGAAGGCCGCGACGTGAGACTCCATCTGCGCGGCCATCTCCCCGGCCGCTTCGGCGCGGGGGATCCTCGCCACGATCGCGGCCGCGCGGGCGTGCGCGCTCCTCTCCGTGTGCGTCGCCACACACGGATTATCGCGCTCCCCAGCGCCGAATACGAGCGCTTGACGCCCGTCCCGGTGCGACTCTGCCGCCCGCCGCTCGCGGTAGCCTCCCGGGAGTGTCGAGCGACCGGCGAGACGCGCCATGAGCAATCAGGAGCCGTTCGACCCCTACCGGCTCGCACGCCGCCGCGACGCGCGCAGCAGCGGGCTCAGACGACGTCGCCGCGGCGCGCTTCTGACGCTCGGCCTGGCTGCGGTCTTGGCCGTGGTGCTCATCGCCGTGCTCGCGAGCTCGGGCGGCGGCGCCCCCAAGGGCGGCCCTGGCGGCGCAAGCGTCACGGCGCTTCACATCGATCACCATGCGGGCGGCAGCTCGGGCTCGGGGACCCACCCGCGCGGCGTGGGCGTGGCGACGCGTCACGGCCCGCCGGGCACCGCAGCGGTGCCGATCCTCATGTACCACGTGATCAACGCGCCTCCGGGCGGCGCCCCGTTCCCTGGTCTCTACGTGGCGCCGAGCGAATTCGAAGGGCAGATGCGGGCGCTCCACGAAGCGGGCTACCACGCAGTCACGATGGACCAGCTGCTCGCGTACTGGCGCGAAGGTGCGCCGCTGCCGCCGGGCAAGCCGATCGTCCTCTCCTTCGACAACGGCTACCAGTCGCAGTACACGCAGGCGCTGCCCGTGCTTCGCCGCTACGGCTGGGTGGGCGTCGAGAACCTCCAGCTCAGCGGGCTGCCGCCCTCGCAGGGGGGCATGAGCGAAACGCAGATCCAGAGCCTCATCGCCGCGGGCTGGGAGCTCGACACGCAGGGCTACAGCCACGCCGAACTCACGGCCCTCCCGGCGAGCGCGCTGCATTACCAGGTGACCGTCGCCCGTCGAGCGCTTCGGCGCCGCTATCACGTGCCCGTGAACTGGTTCTGCTACCCCTCCGGCCATTACGACGCGGCCGTCGTCGCGGAGGTCAAGGCGGCCGGCTTCGTCGGCTCGACGACGGTCGTGCCCGGCTGGGCCTCCCCCACCCTCGACCCTTACCGCCTGCCGCGGATCCGCGTGCTCGGCGGCACGCACCCGCAGGCGCTCCTCGAACTGATCGACGGCGTGCGCACGAACCCCGCGCCGCCCGCGGCCTACACGTGAGCGGCCGGGGCGCGCCTGATCCCTCGGCGGCGTTTTACGCTGTGGCCATGGATCGCCAGCAGCTGAGGCCGCTCTTCGACCGCGTCGTGATCAAGCCTGGAGAGCGCCGATGAGCTCTCCGGCCTCGCCAGCTCGGAGTGAAGGTCGCTAGCGGACCTGGTGGGTCGGTCGCACGAGCACCTCGTTGATGCTCACGTTCGATGGCCGTCCGATCGCAAACAGGATCGCGTCCGCGATGTCCTCAGCCCGCAGCGGCGTGATGCCCGTGAAGGTCTTGCGCATACGCTCCTGCACCTCGGGGCGGTTGTGCGAGCCGAGCTCGGTCGCCACCATTCCGGGCTCGATCAGCGTCACCCGGATGTCGTGCTCGGTCACCTCCTGACGCAGCGCCTCCGAGAAGGCGCCGACCCCCCACTTCGTCAGGTTGTACACGCCGGACCCCGCGCGCGCGACGCGGCCGGCGACGGAGCTGATCGTGACGATGTGGCCGGAGCCCTGCGCCCGCATGAGTGGTAGCGCTGCGTGCGTGCAGTAGAGGACGCCAAAGACGTTCACGTCGATCATCCGCCGCCACTCCTCCGTCGGGGCGCCTTCGATTGGGCCCAGAAGCATGACGCCCGCGTTGTTCACGAGCACGTCGAGCCGCCCGAGCTCCGAATGGGCGCGCTCGATGAAGGCGCGCGACTGATCCTCGTCGCTGACGTCCGTCGTGATCGCAATCGCCCTTCCCCCATCGCCGCCGATGCGCTCCGCGAGCGCCTCGATGCGCTCGCTCCGGCGGGCCGCAAGCGCGACCGCGGCGCCGGCGTTTGCGCACGCGAGCGCCGTCGCCTCGCCGATGCCGGAGGATGCCCCCGTGATGGCGATCACTTGGCCAGAGAGCTCCGCGCCCACGAGCGCGAGCTTAGCCGTTCGCAGGACCCGCCCGCAGCGCTGCTGCGGCTGCCAAACGAGCGCCCAGCTGCATCCGATCGCGCGGCGGCGTCCTTAATAACTGCCAGCAAGGTTTTAGCCGAGGTGGCGTCAAGGTTTTAGCGGGGTATTAGAAGGAGCAGCCACCATCGTTCCTAGAAGCCCTCCCAATGCCTCGCGTTTGTAGTGCGAACGCAAAAGCACCTACTCAGGGGGGAATCGACCGTACTTATGTCGAACCTGCAAACGCGCCCACAAGTCCGCTAGACATTTGCTCGAATAAGTGGTTGACAAGGCAACTACCGGGGTCTACAATTCCGACTACAAGAATCGGATTAGAGGCATGCCCATGAGCCCCCAAGACCTAAACACACCCATTGACGAGACGCCCGAGCAGGCTGCGAACGAGCCTGAGGGCGGCGCAACGCTGGCTCCGGAGACGGCGCTGGACGCCGTCGAGACCGCGCCGAGCGCGGCTGAGAAGCAGCTTGCCGGCGCCCCCGAGGAGGACTTCATCCCGGAGTCCGTCGACCAGCTGCTCGCGCACTCGCGTCGCTATCCCCTGCTCACCCCAGAGCAGGAGATCGATCTCGCAAAGCGTATCGAGCGCGGCGACCTGAAGGCGAAGGAATTGATGATCAACTCGAACCTTCGGCTCGTGGCGTCGAACGCTCGCCGCTACCAGAACCAGGGCCTCCCGCTCGCCGACCTCGTCCAGGAGGGGATGGTGGGGCTGATCCGCGCCGCCGAGAAGTTCGACTGGCGCAAGGGATTCCGCTTCTCCACCTATGCCACCCTCTGGATCCGCCAGGCCATCCAGCGCGGCCTCGAGAACTCGGCGCGGACGATTCGCCTGCCCGTTCATGTAGCACAGCGCTCGCGCAAGATCGGGCGCATCGAACGCGAGATGTCCGTGCGACTCGGCCGTGAGCCGACGCTCGAGGAGATCGCGAAGGAGGCCGGCCTTACGGTCGAGGAGATCGAGGAGGTCCACCACCAGCGCTCCGCGCTTGTCAGCCTCGACCAGCAGGTTGGCGAGGACGGCGACACGACGCTCGGCGAGCTTCTGCCCGCAGAGCAGGAGACGCCGGAGAGCACCGCGTGGGACAACGAGCGTGAGCGCATCGTGCATCGCGCGATCGCGCAGCTTCCGGATACCGAGCGGACGGTCCTCACCCTGCGCTTTGGCACGGGGCGCGAGGAGCCTCAGACGCTCACGGCGATCGGCAAGCGGCTCGGCTTCTCCGCCGAGCGCGCGTCGCAGCTCGAGCAGCGAGCGCTCAAGCGTCTCGCAGCTTCGCCCGAGCTCGCAGCTCTCCGCGAGGCAGCTTAGGTCCCGGACGGCCGGTAATCTACCGGCCGTCCTGAGAAGCGAAGATGGGCGCTAGCGAAAGAACCCCTTGGGAGCGCACCGTCGAGTTCACCGTCTCGGCGGGCGAACGCGTGCTAGCTCCGGTCGAGCGCTTCGTCGGCGAGCGCTCGCTCGTCGGTGACAGCCCGTTCTTCCCCGTCGAGCGCTTTCCGTGGGTTGACGGCATCGAGGCGCATTGGCGCGAAGTGCGCGAGGAGCTCGAGCGCGTGCTCGTCGATCACGAGGCGCTGCCGAACTTCCAGGACATCTCGAAGGATCAGATCGAGATCACCGACGACGATCGCTGGAAGACGCTGTTCCTCTATGGGTACGGGTTCAAGGCGGACCTGGTGACGGAGCTCTGCCCCAGGACCGCCGAGCTCGTCCAGCAGATCCCGGGCATGGTCACGGCGATGTTCTCGATCCTCTCGCCGCACAAGCACATCCTCGCCCATCGCGGCCCCTACAAGGGCGTCCTTCGCTACCACCTCGGGCTGATCGTCCCGAGCGAAAAGGAGGCGTGCCGGATTCGCGTAGGCGACGAGATACGGCACTGGGAAGAGGGCAAGAGCATGGTCTTCGACGACACCTACGAACACGAGGTGTGGAACGACACCGACGAGCTGCGTGCGGTGCTCTTCCTCGACGTCCTGCGCCCCCTCCCGCGCGCCGAGGCGGCGATCAATCGCGCGATCGTCAAGGGCATCGGGATCTCGCCGTTCATCCTCGACGCGCGGCGAAATCAGCGCGCCTGGGAAGAGCGCTTCCAAGCGCGCCAGCGCGAGCGCGTGCCCGCCACCTGAGCCGCAGCGCTCAGATGCTCGTGAAGCCCGTGTTCTGAACCCAGCTGTTGAGCGTCGTGAACTCGCCCGTAACGATCAGCACGCCGAGGGCGATGAGGACCGCGCCGCCCGTTGCGATGATCACAGGGAAGTACCGGCGCAGCAGGGAGAGCGCACGCGTCATGTGCTCGAAGGCGAGGGCGATGACGAGGAACGGGATCGCGAGCCCCGCGGAGTAGAAGGCGAGCAGCAGCGCCCCATGCACGGCGGAGCTCGAGACAGCGGCCTCGGTGAGGATCGCGCCGAGCGTGACGCTCGTGCAGGGGGTCCACGCGATCGCGAATGCCGCTCCCACGGCAAGCGGGCTGCCGCGCCCCGCGAGCTGTAGGAGCCGGCGCGAGTGCCACTGGAAGTTCAGGAAGCGCACGAAGGGCGTGGCGAGGAATGCGACGCCCATCAGGATGATGAGCACCCCGCCGATCAGGCGCAGCGTGCTGATGTGGGCGTGGAGCGTGGCGCCGACGCGAGTTGCGACGAGGCCGAGCAGGATGAAGATGAGCGAGAAGCCCGCGATGAAGAGCAAGCTCGGGCCAAGCAGCCGGCGCGCACCGGCACGCTCCAGATCAGCCGGCGCGACTCCCGCCACCGTGGAGATGTAGCCCGGCACGAGCGGCAGCACGCACGGGGAGAGAAACGAGACGAGACCCGCGGCGAGGGCCAGCGGGATGCCGACGCCGGTCGCGGTGTCCGCCACCGAGCCACTCGCGGCGAGGAGTAAAGCGATCATCGAGGAAAGCTTAGGCCGAATCGGCGTGCCCGAGCGCGAGATCGCGCTCGCCGCCGCCGATGTGCGAGCGCACCAGCTGCGCCGCGTGCTCCGGTGCTTCCCAGAAGAAGAGATGGCCCGCGCCGTCGAGGATCTCGAGACGCGAATCGGCAACGAGGCTCGCGATGAGCCGTCCGTTCTCCACCGGCACCATTTCGTCGGCGGTGCCGTGGATCACGAGCGTTGGCAGCGTGAGCGACGGGAGCCGCCCGCTCGTGTCGTGGGCCATGATCGCGTTCACCTGCGCGCGCAGCACGACGAAGGCGACGCGGCGGTGACTCGCGATCTCGAAGAACCGCTCTCGCGCCTGCTCGTTCTGCGCGAACTCGGGCGAGACGTTGATTTCCCACGCGACCTGCGTCGCCAGCTCGCGGTCGCCGCTAGCTCCCGCCTCGGCGAGGCGCCTCAAGGCCGTCGATCGCGAGCGCTTGCTCTCGGCCCCGCCGCAGTACGTCGACGCGAGCACGAGCCTGTCGACCTGCTCGGGGTGCGAGAGGGCGAGCTCCTGCGCGACCATGCCGCCCATCGAGAAGCCGAGCACGTGAGCGTTGCCGATCTCGAGCGCGGCGAGGAGCGCCGACGCGTCCTGCGCGAGCTGCGCGATCGTGAAGGGCTCGCTGACGCGCGTCGATGCGCCCACGCCGCGATGGTCGTAGATGATGACCTCGTAGTCGCGCTTGAGGTCTTCCAGGAAGCCCTCGTCCCAGTGCGCGTAGGTCCCGCCCAACCCCATGATCATGAGCAATGGGGGTCCGTTCCCGCCGCGCTGGTAGTCGAGCTCGACTTCGCCCGCCTTGGCTAGCGCCATTGGCCCACCCTATAGCTGCGCGAGGGGGAGCGCGAGCTGGTCTGTCTCATCGGAACGCTCGAGGGAGCGTGGCTGGGCGGGTGCGAGCGCCCCTCCCCCGCTCTCCAAGCCGGCGACGCGGACGCCCAGGAGGCGGACGGGCCGCGGGGGCGCGTACTTGCGGAGCAGCTCGAGCGCCACCGCGCGCACGCGCCTGGGCTCTCGCGTGGGCTCCTCGATCGTACGTGCGCGCGTGATCGTGGAGAAGTTGTCCAGGCGCACCTTGATCGCAATCGTACGGCCGCGGCGATCGTGCTTGGCGAGGCTCGCGCAGAGCTCGCCCGCCATGCGCTCGAGGATCGCCTCGAGCTCCGCGTGGTCGGCGATGTCCGCGTCGAACGTCCGCTCGCGAGACTCCGAGACGACCTTTCGCGCGGGCGCGACGGCGTCGTCGTGAAAGAAGGTCGCGCGCCTCCGCAACGCTCCTCCCATCCTCGCGCCGAAGCGCGCCGCAAGCGACTCCTCAGGGGCGCTTGCGAGCGCGCCGATCGTGGTGAGGCCGAGCTGCGTGAGCCTCGAGGCCGTCTTCGGGCCGATCCCGGGGATGATCGCGGGCGGCGCCTGCGCGAACCGCACACAGGCCTCTTGGCGCGTGAGCACGACGAATCCCGCCGGTTTCTCCGCGTCGGAGGCGACCTTCGCGATCAGCTTGTTCGGCCCGATGCCGACCGAGCAGGTGAGGCCGGTCACTCGCTTGATCTCGGCGACGAGGCGTCGCATCGCCGCGTGCGGGAACTCGAGCGGGGTGAGATCGAGGTAGGCCTCGTCGAGCCCCACGACCTCGACGCGCTCGGCACTCGCTCGCACGAGCGCCATGAGCTCCCGCGAGCGCTCCCGGTAGGTGGCGAAGTCGGGCTCGATGAAGATCGCGTCGGGGCACAGACGACGCGCTCGGCTCGCGGGCATCGCAGAGCCGACGCCATGGCGGCGCGCCTCGTAGCTGGCCGTGGTGATGACCGCGCGCGGCCCAGATCCCGCGACGACGACCGGCTTGCCGCGGATCTCCGGACGGCGGAGGCACTCGACGGAGACGTAGAAGGCGTCGACGTCGAGGTGCGCTACGAGCCTGCGCTCAGCGCGCCCCTCGAGCTCGGTTGGCGCCTCGCCGTCACTCACGACCTGAATCTACCGTCGCCTCCGGCGCACGCCGGCGGAAGGCCTTAGGCGCTGCCGTTGCGAAAGTACGCCGCGTTGATCTCGACGAAGCGCTGCCACTCCGTGGGCACCGCGTCCTCCGGCGTGATCGCGTCGACCGGACACACCTCGACGCATGCATCGCAGTCGATGCACTCCTCGGGATCGATGTAGAGCTGGCGCGCCTCGTCGAAACCCGGCTCGCTGGGGGTCGGATGGATGCAGTCGACGGGACAGACCTCGATGCAGGTCGCGTCCTTGACGTCGATGCAGGGCTCGTTGATTACGTAGGTCATCGCGCTTCATCCAACGTAGCGACTTGCGGGCACTCCTCAAGGGCCGGGACGGTTAGAGCGCGCTCCCCTGAGAACTGCCGGGATGGGTCGGTTGCGGCGACACTGGGTAGCACGCCTGGGCGGGTGACCTCGAAACCTATACGCGCCAGCGCCGCGTCAACGGTTGCTCCAGACGGTCCCGAGGCCCGGGAAGCCGAGCGCCTGCTTTGTCGCTTCGGTGAGGTCGAATTCGCGGCCGGGCACGAATGGCCCGCGATCGATGACGGGCACACGCACCGTGTGGCCGCCGTAGCGAAGCGTGACGAGCGTGCCGCACGGGAGCGTCTTGTTCGCGACCCCGAGCGTCGAGCTCGTGAGCTCGCCGCCGCATGCGAGCGACCCTCCCCCGCCATACCAGGAGGCTTCGACCGCCCGGTAGACGTTGAGCAGGCCGAGCGAGCGGTGCTTCCCGTCCGCGAGCAGTCGCAGCGCGATCGTTGAGGGTTCACGAGGCACGTAGCGCAGTGAGAAACGGCCGCGACCGCCTGTGAACGTATGCGCAACCCGGCGCCAGTGCCCGTCGTGGCGCTCCTCGAGCGACACCTTCTGACCTGCGAGCGCAGGCACGAGCAGGCCATGGACATGCACGGAGCGCTCTTGGAGCGCGTTCAGATGCACGCGCGAGACGACGATCCGCACAGGAGGACGCACAATGGGACCCGGGATTGCGGACGCGGCGCCTTGTGCGGCGCTCCCAGCGGTCAGTCCGAGCGCGGCTTGGGCTTTGTGAGTGGTGGTGATGGCCACCGCGAGCGCAAGCGTGAGGGTGACAAAGAGGCCGAGCTTGATCAGCGCGGCTGGTGCATGAGCGGAGCGCGCACTGCGCACTCGACGCGTTATCCGCGCAAGGCGGACGTAGGGTTCCTCGTGTGCCCTCATCTCGTGGGGGCCTCCTTTCGGTTCCGCCTACGGGGTTAGCTGTCGGGCTCGCGTCCGCGACGAGCGCTCATGGCTGAGCACGTCGTTGACAGGCGCTACTGCGGCATCAGCCGCTGATTCGCCCCGTCCAGGTCCGTGGCGACCTGGCAGTGGGTCCCCCGCTCGTCCTCATCCGAATTGAGGACGACTCGGCGATTTGTGGCAACGCCCGGGCACGCTAGAAGCGTCCAGCGGCGAAAAGTGTGACCTTCATCACACTTGTGTCGTCAGAGTATGTAGGATGAAGAAGCATGGCGAGCAGACGCTTTCGCCCCGTGACTCCGGGGCGAAGCTGGTCTCTGCGCTGCCAATGCTCGTCCGCTGCGGTACGTGCGGGACGGTCGTCGGCCTAACGCCACGACAATGTGCCGACTGCGGTGCCTACTTACTGGCGACGCCCGAGGATGGCTGCTTTCGCTGCGGGGCTGCCGCTGAGCGCCTAGCGCGGGTTGATGCGGCTGCCTTCGAGTCCTGGCACGTCGGCCACGCCGTTGAAGGGCGCGTCGAGGCGCACGGTGACCGTCTGGGTGCCGGGGTCTAGGGCGATGATCGTTCCCGGCGTGACGACGCCTTCGCCGCAGTCGATCCCGCCGACGTTCATCCCGGCGAGGTTGACTTCGACTCGCATCCCGATTTCAGCGTTTGGCATTTGCGCTTAGCTTACGCCCAAGTCGGCTCAAGAACTACAAAAAGAACCTGCAAACCAATATGAACCGATGAGATCACCCAACTATTCATCAACGACTCAACTGCATGATGCGCGTTACAGTGACGTGCATAACTCTGTTATAACGCTGCATATGTCCACCTCGGTGGACAGTCTGAGTAGAGAGAGTTTCGACGATTGCCCGGGGCGGGACTCGAACCCGCAATCCCTGGAAGGAACCGGCACCCAAAGCCGGTGCGTATACCAGTTTCGCCACCCGGGCTGACCGGAGCATATCGCCCCTCCCCGGCTCGAATGGCTCGCTAGGCCGCCGGGGAGGGGTGGGTTCCGGAACCGCTCGGCAAGCGGCCGAGTGGCGGTAGCATTCTTTCATGCCTGAGGACGAGCGCAAGACGCAGTTCACGCAGCCGAAGGGCATCGACCCCAAGACGGGCAAGCCCTACGAGCCGATCGAGATTCCCGTGCCCGAGCGCGAGGAGATAGAGGACTTGATCGACCGGGCCGCCGACCCCGAGCGGTCCTAGTATTCCGTGCCCTTTTGTCGGTAGCGGTGGTGCGTTCAACGAAGTCTGCGTGACGTGCTGCGACGTCCCACGCTTCGGCGCCGACGCGCTCGACCCGCAAGCCGACAGGCTCAAGGCCAATAGGACGATGACCGACACTCGCCACTTCATGACACGCCCGCCGCTCTGCTCAGTAGCTGGTCGAACATCGACCCCGGCTCGTGGCGAGCGTTGTAGCGCCACGAATACTCGTTGACGTAGGACTGCAAGTAGCGCGGCGAGACCTTCTTGTATGCGCCCCGCATCCCGGTCTTGAGGTTCCCGAAGAAGCCCTCGATCGTGTTCGTGTGGACCGTCCCGCCGACGTAGATGCCATCGGAGTGGTTGATGATCTTGTGGTCGAGGAAGTAGCGGGAGATCGGCTTGTAGGCCGCCCAATCGTCGGTGAAGATGCATCGACGTGGGGATCGACGTTCGCCAGCACGGCTCTACTAAGCGGAGCACCCCGCCTAGACGACGTGACGCGGGCACGGACGCGACCGCCACGCTCCACCATGCCGACGACCGTCGGCTTGCGCTCGCGCCACTGCAGAGCCCTCGGACACGCGTCATGCTTCACGCGCGGCTTGCCGCCCCACGAGGTCTCGTCGATCTCCACGTCGCCGGATAGCGGCTCCTCGTCGGCGTCGTCCATAAGCTCCGTGCGGATCTTCTTCATCATGCGGTGAGCCGTCTTGTACGTCACGCCCGATCTCGCGCTCCAGCTGTTTGGCCGAGACCCCACAGCGAGTGCTCGCCATGACGTACATCGACGTAGAACCAGAGCACGCAGCGAGGACGGCGAACCCTCGAAGATCGTGCCCTTCATGGGATGGATATGCAGCCCGCAGGTGTCGCAGGTGTACGAGGCCCGCGACGTGGTCCGGTGGAACTTCCGTTCGCGCTCACAGCGCGGACAGCGCGCGTGGTGCCCATCGGGGGCGTAGCGCTTGCGCCATAGGCGATCCAGGCAGGCGGCGTCATCCGGATAGGTCTGCACGAACTCGATCAGCGATAGCTGCGATTCGGAGGAGGGCTGGCGCTTCGGGGCGTTGCGGGCTGTGGGCTTGTTTCCGTTGGTCTCGGTCATGCCCAACATTATACATACTTCTAGTACATAAGTGTGACCTTCATCACACTTGGTCAATCACTGTATAAGGCGTATGGGGGCCGCTAATCAGGCCCTAACACGGGCTACTGCGGTTGCGGTAGAGCGGCTCGCGGTGCTAACCCGACGGCTTATCGCGGTCCCACGGGAACCTGATTTCGCGCGGAACCAGGCGGTTTTTTGACGCTCCACCGGACGAGCCAATGCATCCAGCCGAGGATCGCCCCTCCCACCAGGAGCGGGAGCCACAGCATCCACCAGGGTTCGTCCGAGATCGCCCAGCTCGCGATTACTGCGCCGACGATCAGGAGGCTCATCACCGCGAACCACGGGCGCATCCACTCGGGGATCTGGCGCATATGAGCAGTATCGCCCGCCGCCACCAGCTCCGCTAGCCCGATCTGACCGGCTGACGCGGCGCGTGGCCAGCCACGGACGGGCCGTGACGGGCATAAGTATTCAATCGGTGACATGATCCGTTGCCCCTTTTCGAGCCGAAGGAGAACGCTATATGGAGGGTTCAGAAGCGCCGGGAATCCAAGGCGGCGGCCCTGATCCCCGGGCAAGACTCATGCAGGAAGTCGCCCAGCAGATGGACGCGATCGAAGCCGACTATCCCAATGGCTTTGGGATCGGGCGTGTCCTTACCATCGTTGAGGTCGTTGACGCCGAGGGGTCTCCCGAACTTCGCGTTCGAGCCAACATGTTGCCTTGGGTCGCGCTCGGAATGCTCAAGTTCGCGGAGAAATACATCACCGCGACACCACAGAGCGACGAGTAGCGCCTGGCGGTCGTCAGCGCGCCGTCGGCAGCTTCGCTAGCCCGGGTCTGACTAGACTCGCCTCAGTGTCACTGTCTGCGTTCACGGGCCGGTGGCGTCCGATCCGGCCGGTAGGTCCCCGGGTTGGCAGTGGGCTGACTCTTAGGCTCGCTGTCGTCCAGTTCGGACTGACCGACATGCGTTGTGTCGCCCACTGCCGCCCGAGGATCGCCGGCGTGACCTGATAGGAGCTTGGCTCCCGCCCCGACTGAGGCATGTCCACCGGCAATCCGCTTCGCAGGTGGTCACTCAAACGAAGGGACGGGACACATGATCGTGATCGGCACGGACCCACACAAGCAGAGCCACACCGCGGCGGCGCTCGATGCGAGGACAGCCACGCACGTCGACGGGCTCACCGTCAGGGCGCGCGATGAAGGCCACGAACGGCTGCTGGCCTGGGGACGAGCACTGGACGTCGAGCGCGTGTGGGCGATCGAGGACTGTCGCCACGTATCCGGTGGCCTCGAGCGCTTCCTGGTGCGCTCCGGCGAGCGGGTGGTGCGCGTGGCGCCCAAGCTGATGGCCGGCGCGCGCAGGTCGGCGCGCGAGTTCGGCAAGTCCGATCCACTGGACGCCGACGCGGTAGCGCGTGCCGCGATCCGTGTGGGCATCGACGCGCTTCCCGCAGCCCGGCTTGCGGGTCCCGAGCGCGAGATCGCGCTCCTGCTCGACCACCGCGAGGACCTGGTCGCTGAGCGCACGCGCATCCAGCAGCGCCTGCGCTGGCTGCTGCATGACATCGACCCCTCACTCGAGGTCCCCGAGCGCTCGCTCGGCCAGGCGCGCACGCTCGTGCGCCTTGCTCGCCGTCTGCGGGGCATGGAGCAGACCACGCAGGTGCGTATATCTCGCGAGCTCGTGCGGCGCTCCTCGGGGCTCTCGCGCTCCGCGAACGAGCTCGAGCGCGAGCTGCGCGTGCGCGTGGCGCGCGAGGCACCGCAGCTGCTCTCACTGCCAGGGTGCGGAGCGCTGACAGCGGCGAAGCTGATCGCCGAGGTCGCCGGCGCCGGGCGCTTCGCCTCCGACGCGAAGCTCGCGATGCTCGCAGGCGTTGCCCCGCTCGATGCCTCCTCGGGCAAGCAGCGGCGCCATCGGCTGAACCGCACAGGCAACCGACAGCTCAACCTGGCGCTACATCGAATCGCGATTACGCAGGCGCGGGTGCACGCGCCGGCGCGGGATTACCTCGCTCGTCGCGTGGCCGAGGGCAAGACCCGCAGTGAGGCGCTGCGGGCGCTCAAGCGCCACCTCGCGCGCCGCGTTCACCGCCTTCTCTCAATGCCATCCGGCAACATCGATCAGCGGGCACGGATCGACGTCAATGCCGCAATTTCCGTGCCCTGCTTGACATAGGAGCAACGCATGGTCAATGAGGCCGGGGAGATCACCTGCGATGAGTGCGAGCGGCTCACCGCGCCCAGTGTGGCCGAAGCGGATCACCGGTGCTCAGTGGAAGTTGCAGAACGCACAATGCGTCGGTACACTTTGGCTCCCCCCTCCAACAGGGACTAGGGCGCGGGGCACCAGCCAGAGGGACCGAGGGAGACCCCTCGAGCGGCAGCCCGCGCCCGGCCCTATTCGCACGCAGCCTCGGTTGCCGCTTCACCGCTCGCGTCGATCCCTTGGGCCAGCGACCTAAATCTGGGTTGGCGGCGGCTGGGTTAGACCCCTTGCGGCCGCGTCTTCTTCCGCCGCTTGGATCAGTTCATCTTCGCTGATCCCTTCGTCCGCCTTCAGCAGGTCACGCGCTCGATCCAGGTCCGCATCCTCAACGTAGATGTCGCGCTGCGGAAGGCGCACGACGCCCTGCGGGTACCCTCGAATGCCCGCGTCGTTGAGGCGGCGGAGGACGACGTGCGCCTCGGTTTCGTTGTTGACCGTCATCAGGTACTTAGACATGCCGGCTGCTCGTTGCGAGCTGCGCTACCCGTCCCGCTTCTGCTTGCTGCCGAGCCGGCGGCCGACTGCCCGCACGAGGTACACGTCGCCTGCCACGAAGCCGACAAGGATCGCGACCGCGACGACGGCGACCGCGACCTCCCCGAGGGTGGTGAGTGCCGTGAGGGACATCGCGCGATCTTCAGCGACGCCGACGGCCGACCACGCCCATCCGCCAAGCGGCGACGCATAGGAGGGCGGCGAGGGCGACTGCTCCGATGACGGTCAGCATGCTCCCATTCCACCGCATCGCGCCCCGCGTGTAAAGCGAGGCGGCGCGATCAACGCGGCAGATGGGCGCACCCAGTGCCTGCGTCGGCGTAGGCTGACGAAGATGCGACGGCACCCCGGACGCTCGAGGGCTTTGAGAGGCCAGGCGCGGTGAAGCGCCTCCTTACAACCGAAAACGGGCCGCAAGCGGAGCTCATCCGCTCGCGCCTGCAGGACGCCGGCATCAGCGCGCTCACACACGGTGGCGGGCTCGCTGCATACACCCAGGAATCGGGCGCGCAGGAGATCTACGTCGGAGACGACGACCTCGAGCGAGCCCGCGAGGTCCTCAAGTCGTACGAAGGTGTCAGCGACCAAGAGCTCGTCGAGGCTCAGGAGCAGGCCGCGGCCGCGGCGGCGAAGACGCGGACCATCCAACCCATCGGCACGGACCCCCGCACCGGCCGGCCATACAAGCCGATCGAGGTGCGGGCGGACCAGCGGAGCCTGTGGGACAGGATCTTCAAGCGCAACGCGAAGGACACCCCCTAGGCGCGCCGATGCGGCGCCTCGTCAGCACCAGGCCGCTGTTGGGCTCCGTGCTCCTCGGCGTCGGCGCCCTCGTCGTGTTTGCGGTGATCAACCTCGCCGCCGGAGAAGGGGCGGAGGCGTCGCTCCTCGGCGGGGTTGTCGTTGGGATCGCGGTCGCCGGCGCGCTCCTGCTCGCCCACCTCCTCTCGCGCCGCCCGCTGGAGTAGCCACCCGGCCTCCGCACACAGGAGGGACACCAATGCGCCCGAAAAGTCGGGCAGACATGCGGCCGCGACCGGAGTACGGTGGCCGCTTACCCTCTCCCTCGGAGGAGCCGGACGTGGGTCGCCGCACGCGGAGAGCATTGGGAGGGCTCTTTGCGGCGCGCCCGCGTCCGGCCTGAAACGGCCGGGCCGCGGACTTCACCGTATGGGCACATTCGCGGTCGAAACTCGCCCTTAGACTCGCAATTCCCTCCCCTCAAGGGGGTGTCGCGCGTCCGAGCGGACCGTGGAGGAGACCAGTGGGTGGCTGGCCGCGTCTGCAGGCGCGCGGACGGGCAGGAGCAGTGCGGGGGCATCGATGGAACGGTGCCCCTGCACCCAACCCCAAATCCTGCCCACATCCACGCTCGGCGGCTCGTGCGCTGGACGCACGTTCGAGGGCCTCGGAAGCGCTGCTTGAACATCGGTGGACGCCTGTTGGACCCGCGGAAGGGCGCGAATCCGCTCGCGGCCCGTTCCGGACGACGCGCGCCTGCAACGTTCGGGTGGCCATTTTCCGGGCGTTGGACGACCGCATGCCGTTCAGCGCTCGCAAAGGTGCCCAACCGTGGGCACCTCTCGGCCCGAAAAGTACGGCAAAAGAGTCATCACATCGGGGCCCGCTGTCGATGAGATAGGCATGGAGGACTCCAGACAGTCTTCGTCCTGGTTGATTCGCGACGGCATGGACCGCGAGCGGATGCTCGACATGGATGCGCGGCTGCAGCCCGTGCGACGGCGTTCGCTCCTGGTCCTTGCCGGCGCGCTTGTCGTCATGGCTCCGTGGCTCGGCTGGTGGACCCTCGTTCCCGTCATCGCGCCCGCGGGGCTCTTCGCGATGGCCGACCGCTATACGCGCAAGGCCAAGAAGCCCGAGTACGTCATGTTCGGCGCCTGGGTCGGCACGCAGGTCGTGCTCGCGATCTCTGTCGCGGTCTCAGGCGGCCCGCTCGTGCCGACGATCTCCTGGTTTGCGATCGCGGTCGTCACGCTCGCCTCCCGCTTCTCCGACCGCGGCATCGCCGCGGGCATCGGCGTCACGTTCGTGCTCATGCTCGCGGTCGCGTTCGGAGTCAACGCCCACGCGGTGATCGAAAACCCGACCCGCATCGTCGCACCCGCCGCGCTCATCATCTCCGTGACGATGTTCTCGATGGCGCTCATGCAGTCCGACGTCGAACATCGCAGCCGCGCGGTCGTCGACGAGCTCACGGGCATGCTCAACCGCGCCGCTCTCGCCAGCCGCGTCGAGGAGCTCGCGCAGCAGTCCACGGTGACCGGCCTCTCCGTCGGCATGATCGTCGCCGACATCGACCACTTCAAGCTGATCAACGACACGCACGGACACAAGACGGGCGACGCCGTTCTCCAGGACGTCGCGTACCTCATGCGCAAGCAGCTGCGAGCGTTCGACCTCGCCTACCGGCTCGGCGGCGAGGAGTTCCTCGTGCTGCTGCCCGGCGCCGACCGCGAGCAGGCGGCGGTGGTCGCGGAGTCGCTGCGACAGGCGATCGAGTGCGAACCACTCGGCGGCGGCGTCGACGTCACGATCAGCTGTGGCGTCTCAGCGTCGCCGCGCGGCTCGCGCTTCGAGTACGAGGGCGTCTTCGCGGAAGCAGACCTCGCGCTCTACGACGCCAAGCGCTCCGGCCGCAACCGCGTCTGCGAGGCAGGCGCAGACGTCACGCTCGACGGCGACAACGCCGTCGCGATCGCGGTCTAGGAACCCTCCTCGCCACCGGGCGCAGCGGCTCCGGCGTTGACGCCGGGCGAACCACCGGCCACAATCCTCTTATGCCGAGTGCGGATCGCCTCTCAGCCCTCGACTCGACGTTCCTGCACCTCGAGTCCCACGGGCCGTCGCATATGCACGTTGCGTCCGTCATGGTCTTCGCCGGCCCAGCGCCCTCGCTGCGCGAATTCGCCGAGCACGTGCAGAGCCGGCTGCATCTCGTCCCGCGCTATCGCCAACGGCTCGCGTTCGTTCCCTTCAGCCAGGGACGGCCCGTGTGGGTGGACGACCCGCACTTCAACCCCTACTACCACATCCGCCACACCGCGCTGCCCAAGCCCGCTAACGAGGAGGCGCTCAAGGCGCTCGCCGGCCGCGTCTTCTCGCAGCGGCTCGACCGCCACAAGCCGCTCTGGGAGCTCTGGCTCGTCGAGCGGCTGAGCGGCGATCGCTTCGCCGTCATCGCGAAGGCCCACCACGCGCTTGTCGACGGCGTCTCCGGCGTCGACATCACGACCGTGCTGCTCGACATCTCTGCCGATGGAGAGAGCGCGAGCGGCACGCCGCGCGCGAGCTCCGGGCTGGGTTCCGCGGCCGCTCCCAAGCCGGATCAAGCTCCTCGGCGACGCGCTCGTCGAGCGAACGACGATTCCGAGCGAGATGGTCCGCGGCGCGCGCGCGGCCCTGCGGACGCCGCGCAAGGCGCTCGCACGGGTGCGCGAGGACCTCTCCGACGTCAGCGCGCTCACGTGGGCGGGCATCAGCTCCCCCGCGCCGCGCAGCCCCTTCAACGTGGAGATCGGGCCTCACCGGCGCTATGCGTTCCTCGATGCCGAGCTCGCGCTCTTCAAGGCGATCAAGGACGAGCTCGGCGGCACGATCAACGACGTCGTGCTCACCGTCGCGAGCCTCGCGCTCGGCGGCTATCTGCGCGCGCAGGGCCACGACACGACCGATCTCGTGCTGCGAGCGATGGTCCCCGTCTCCGTGCGCGCGCAGGCGGAGCGGGGCGCCCTCGGCAATCGCGTCGCCGCGATGTGGGCGCCGCTCCCCGTTGGCGTGCTCGACCCGCTCGAGTCCCACAGGGAGGTGCGCGCGTCGATGGCGGACGTCAAGCGCACCGGCCAGGCCGTCGGCGCACAGGTCATCACCGAGCTCGCGGGGTTCGCGCCGCCCACGATCCTGAGCCAGGCGGCGAGGCTCCAGGCGCGCCAGCGCTACTTCAACCTCGTGATCACGAACGTCCCGGGGCCGCAGTTCCCGCTCTACCTGCTCGGGCGGGAGATGGTCTCCCTCTACCCCGTGCTGCCGCTCGCGCGCCAACAGGCGCTTGGGATCGCCGTGATGAGCTACAACGGCCACCTCGGCTTCGGCCTTCTCGGCGACTACGACACGGTCCCGGAGCTCGAGCGCATCGCCTCCGAGCTCACGCGTGCGATCGCGTCGCTCGCCCGCGCGGCGAAGGTCGGCTCGCGGCAGCGGACCCAGGACAGCGGGCGCGCGCGGACCCACGCGCGCCGCGCGCCGCGCTCACGTCGGCCAGCGTCGCCCCAGAGCGCCAGGGGCACGCGCGCGACGGGCACCCAGCGCACGCGGGCGTCGCAGACGTAACGCATGCGCACAAGGCGGCTGGTCTCACCACGCGCAATGCCGGCTGGCGCGATGCTCATCGCGGGCCTCTGGGGTTGCCTCTGCGCGGTCGCGATCTCAGCGTGCGGCAGCACGCTCGAAGAACAGCCGGTCGCCCCGAGCACGCTGGAGAGCTTCATCGCGGTGCGCGAATACCCCGTTTACTGGCTGGGCAACACATTCGAGAGGCTTAGCGTGAGCGAAGTCACGCGTGACAGCGGGGGCGCGTACACCGTGCAGTACGGCAACTGCGTGAGCGGCGGCCAGTTCACGTGCACCGCCCCGCTCTCCATCGTCACCTCGCCCGAAAACAGCTTCATCGCGCACGGGTCCGGCAACTTCCACGTCGTGCGCCTACGGGGAGTGAGCGCGTACAGCTCCGAAGACGGACTGACGATCGAGATCCCCACGGGCGCGGTGGTCGTCTCCGTGCGTGCCGACGACGCCCGTCTCGCGCGCGCCGCCGCGCGCGCGGTCGTGCCGATCAACAGCGTCGGGCTGCCGGCGGCGCCGCTGCCGAGGGCGCTTCCGACGACGCGCTTTGCGACCGAGCCCCTCCCGGCGCAGCTGAAGACCTCCGCGTCGAAGTCCCGCTGAGGCGCGCCGGCCGTCCTCAGGCGCTCGGGGTCAGCCCCTCGGGCGGCCTCACGGCGATCGTCATGCGCGTGACCGCGCACAGGCGGTCGTCGTCGTCGCGAAACTCGACATCCCAGATCCAGGTCGTGCGGCCGCCGTGGATGCGCGTTGCGTGCGCGTGGATCGTGCCCTCCGTGATGGGTCGCAGGAAGCTGGTGTTGTTGGACATGCCGACCGCGAGCCCGCGCTCGCGCACGCCGGCCGCGGTCGCCCAGGATGCGAGCGACTCCGCGATCGACGCGTACACGCCGCCGTGCACGAGCCCGTAGGGCTGTTTGAGCTCGTCGCGCACGAGCACCTCGGCGCTAGCGGTCGTCTCGGAGACCTGCGTCATCGAGACGCCGATGAGCCGGTCATAGTGGCCGAGGCCTGCATTGATGTCGTCGGCGAGCTCCGCGGCCATCGGCGCCGCCACTCTAGCGCGTCAAGGCGAGCCCTTTAGCTGCGGATTTAGCTTTCGAGCTACGCTCAGGCCGACAAGATCATGAGCAGAATCGACGAGCTTCCAGCAGATCTTCGCGCCGTACTCTCACTGATCCTCCGCCGGCAGAAGAGCTACGCGGAGATCGCCGCTGCGCTGCAGATCGACGAGGACGAGGTGCGCGAGCGCGCCCACAGCGCGATCGCGGAGCTCGCGGACGACTCATCAGACGAGCTCGACGACTCCGAGCGCGAGCGGATCGGCGACTACCTCCTCGCACAACAGGGTCCGGAGGAGCGCCTCGTCACCTACGACGAGCTCGAAGGCTCACCCTCCGGACGCGCATTTGCACAAGCGGCCGCACGGGAGCTCGCAGCGCTTCCCGGGGCGAAGATCCCGGAGATCCCGGGCGCGGAGGAGCGCTCCCAACGGCGCGGCGCCCGTACGGGTACCGTGGCTGCAACTGAAGAACGAAGCGCGGCCAGGCCGCAGGGTTCCGGCGCCAGGCGAAAGCCGCGCAGGACGACCCGCGATACGCGTGATCGGCCGCCCCCTACGGCCAGCGCCCCCCCGCAGTCCGAGCGCGAGCCGAAGCCGGAGCGAGCGCCGCGTCAGCGCCGAGTGCCGGGTGCTCCGGCCGTTCCGAGCTCGCGGGTCGGTGGTGCGATCGTGCTGGGGCTGATCGTCGTCGGCGCGATCGTCGCGATCATCGTCACGAGCACCTCGGGCGGCAGCTCCTCCGCGGGCGCGAAGGGCCAGTCCTCGACGGCCGTTGGCAGCAGCGGCGCGACGGGGAGCACCGGCGCGTCACAGGTGCACCTGAACAAGCAGCTGAAGCTCACGCCCCCGAGCGGCGGCAACGCGGTCGGCGCCGCGGCGGTCCTCTCGGAGTCCGGGAGATATGTG
The DNA here is from genome assembly GCA_963738355.1 of uncultured bacterium. GTDB lineage: Bacteria > Actinomycetota > Thermoleophilia > Solirubrobacterales > Solirubrobacteraceae > Palsa-744. The sequence goes on along the minus strand of CAVTWF010000006.1, from coordinate 148,572 downwards.
CTCGCGCTCGCCGCAGAACACCTCCCGGCGTCGCAGGGCTTCTTCTATGCAGCGTGGCTCTACAACTCCCCCACCGACGCCTATCCACTCGGCAAGGCGCCCTCGGTCTCCTCCAACGGCCAGCTCGCGCCGGTCGCGCAAGCGCTGCCCGAAAGCGCGGGGCGCTTCCATCAGCTGATCCTCACCAAGGAGACCACCGAACACCCGAGCAGCCCGGGCGAAACGGTCCTGGTCGGGCCCTTCAGCCTCCACTGACCCGCGCATGTGGGCTCTGCGGGGCGACAATTGCCGGTTGTGAGCCCCAGGTCGAGCAAGTCCGCGCGCGCGAAGCGAAGCGCGGGGATCGTCCTCTACCGACTCCGCGAGGGAGCGCCGGAGGTGCTGCTCGTGCATCCTGGCGGGCCGCTGTGGACCCGCAAGGACCTCGGCGCGTGGTCGATCCCCAAGGGCGAGTACGAGCCCGACGAGGACGCGCTCGCCGCCGCGCGGCGCGAGTTCGCGGAGGAGCTTGGCGCCGAGGTGCCACCCGGCCCCGTGACGGAGCTTGGCGAGATCCGCCAGAAGTCCGGCAAGCTCGTGCGCGCGTGGGCGCTGCGCGGCGATTTCGACGCGAGCACGGTGAAGAGCAACACGTTCGCGCTCGAATGGCCCGCGAAGTCGGGGCGCACGATCGAGGTGCCGGAGGTGGATCGCGCGGAGTGGCTCGCCATCCCTCAGGCGCGCGAGAAGATCAACCCCGCACAGATACCGCTGCTCGATCGGCTCGCGGCTACGATCGCTGAGTCGGCCGGTTGATCTCAGCGACTCTCTACAGCGATCCAGGTTGCCCGTGGGCGTACTCCGAGATCCCGGCGCTGCGGGTGCTCGAATGGCGATACGGGGAGCAGCTGCGGTGGCGGCTTGTCCTCGTGGGTCTCACCGAGCGTGCCGAGCAGTATGTGGAACGCGGCTATACGCCGCTTCGCGGCGCGTTGGGACGCCTCGCATTCCGGCGCTACGGCATGCCACTCGCGCCGGCGCCGAAGCAGCGCGTGAGCGCCACGGCACGCGCCTGCCGCGCGGTGGTGGCGACGCGGCTCGCCCATCCGGGCCGTGAGTGGGGCGTCTTTCGCGCTCTGCAGTTGGCGAACTTCAACGAGCCGCTGCTGCTCGACGACGACAAGCAACTCGCGGAGGTGATCGCGAGCGTGCCCGGCGTGGACGCGAGGCAGGTGATCGCGAGCCTCGACTCGCCCGCCGTGAGCGATGCCTACGAGTGCGACCGCGCAGAGACTCGCACCGCGGAGGGCTCACCCGCCGAGCTTCAGGGCAAGACCGCCACGACCGACGGCCCCGTCCGCTTCACGGCCCCCTCGCTGGTGCTCGAGGCCGATGGCCGGCGTCTCGTCGCCGGCGGCTTTCAGCCCGTCGAGGCCTACGACGTGCTCGTCGTCAACCTCGACCCGACGCTCGCGCGCGAGCCGCCGCCCGAGACGCCCGCGCCGCTGCTCGAGCGCTTCTCCGAAGGGCTCACGACGCAGGAGGTCGCCGCGCTCCTCGCTCGCCACAACAGCGCTCCCGACCGGACCGCCGCCGAGGCGGCGCTGCTCGAGCTGGTTGCGATCGGCAGCGCATCGCGCGAGCCGTTGGGCGACGACGCGCTCTGGCGGCCCGCCCCTCAGCTGTCGTAGGCGATCAGCGCGTGCACGTGGCGCCCCGCGAGCTGTCCGCGGCCGCCGAGGTGCGTCAGCTCGACGAGAAAGCCGCAGCCCACGACCTCGCCGCCGAGCTTTTCGACGAGCTCGCACAGCGCGGCGGCGGTCCCGCCCGTTGCGAGCAGGTCGTCGTGCACGAGCACGCGCGCGCCACCCTCGAGCGCATCGGTGTGCAGCTCGAGCGCCTCCACGCCGTACTCGAGCGCGTACTCCACGCGGACGGTCTCGTAGGGAAGCTTGCCCGGTTTGCGCGCGAGCAGGAAGCCCGCGCCGAGCGCGAGCGCGAGCGCAGGGCCGAGCAGGAAGCCGCGCGCCTCCGCCGCCACCACGTACTGCACGTCGAGGGGCCGCGCGAGCTCCGAGAGACCGTGAACGGCGCTCGCGAGCGCTCGCGGCTCGGACATCAGGGGCGTGATGTCCTTGAAGACGATCCCCGCCTTCGGGAAGTCGGGGATGTCGCGAATCAGCTCGCGGAGGTCCGCCGCCGCGAGCGCTTGGCCGGCGCCCGCCATCAACGCACGATCTTGCGCAGGTCCGCGACCAGCAGCAGGTGCTTGAGGCGCGTCGTCACCGCTGCGAGGTTCTCGAGCGCCTCTAGCGCCTCCTTGCGGCGCTGCGGGTTGCGCGAGCGCAGGGCCGGAGCGAGGATCTGCTGGAGCAGGTTCGCCTCGCGGTCCGCCGAGGAGCGAAAGGCACGGAGGTTGCGCCCGCCGACGCCATAGCGCGCGAGTTCGGCGACGGCCGCGATAATCTCGCGTTCGGTCTCGTCGAAGTAGCGCACTCCGCCGCGCACCTCGCCCTTCACGACCCCGTATTCCTCGAGCTCCTCGACCAGCTTGCGCTCCGTCTTCGTCTCCTCGAGGACGTCGTCGAGCGAGTACAGCGCGCCGCTGCCGTCGCGCACGCTCACGCTCGACCGCGAGGAGCGACCGCTATCGCCACCGCCGGCGTGCGGGACGGGGCCGCCCTCGAGCCGCCCCGCGGCGAGCTCCTGGCGAATCACGCGCAGCGGCAGGAACTCGTCGCGCTGCATGCGCAGGATCGTGCGCAGCCGCGCCACCTCCGCGGGCGTGTAGAGCCGGTAGCCGCCCGGTGTGCGACGCGGCGAGAGCAGCTTCTGATCCTCCAGGTAGCGGATCTTCGAGATCGAGATGTCGGGAAACTCCTGCGCGAGCGACTTGCACACGGCGCCGATCGTGATCGCCTTCTGGCGGGGCCGCGACCCCTTCTCATCCGCCAGCTCGTCGGCGAGCGCCGCGACCTCGCGGGCGCCCGCGTCGGTCGCCGAAGTGGTCTCGTCGGAGCCCCGTGCCGGCATCAGCGCGCCCGGAACGTCAGCTTGTACATGCCGATCTGCAGCTCATCGGCGTCCTCGAGCCGCTGCGACTCGATGCGCGAGCGGTTCACGTAGGTGCCGTTGAGCGATCCGCAGTCGTCGAGGTACCACTCGTCGCCGCGCTGGATCAAGACCGCGTGGTCGCGCGAGACCGTGACGTCGTCGAGGAACACGTCCGCCTCGGGCCTACGTCCGATGCTGATCCGCTCCCCCTCCACGGGGAAGCTCTCGCCTGCACGCCCGCCGCCGCTGCGGATGATCAGCGCGGGCCCGTGCGCCGTGACCTCGTCGAGGTCGACGGGCACGAGTTCGCCCGTGTCGTCGTCGATCCGGTAGGTCGCGGTCGCGGGCTCGCCCGTGGCCTCCGCGCGCTCGAGCAGCGCACCGCAGCGCTGACAGTAATTCGCGCCGTCGGCGTTCGACTGGCCGCATTCGGAGCAGACGATGGGCACCTCGCCGGCCGCTCCCGGCTACGCGGTGCCCGGCAACTGCTGCTCGTCCTCCCCGCTGCTGCCGGCGAGGATGTCCGTGAGCCGCTGCACATCCTCGCCCGTGAGGACTTCCTGGCCGCCATCGTGCCTCTTGCGCAAGCGGTTCACGAGCTCGGCGCGCAGGATGTCGATCTTGCCGTGCAGGATGCGACGTTGGTAGGAGATCTCAAGCTCCTCCTTCGTGAGGTCGCCAATCAGCTCCTTCAGCTCTACGTCCGAGAGCGAGCCGAGATCGGGGAAGGTGTCCATCGGTGGGCTGTCTCCTCTCACGGGGGCCACCTGGTGCGACCCTCGCGCCGCTACACCAGGTCATCTGCAGGATCGAGCCGAGTATATATCGGACGCGGCCCCAAACGTCAGGCTCAGCTTGAGACTATGTCCCGGGGCGAAGGGGCTCCGCCGGCGGCAGCGCGACGATCCCGAGCCAGTACTCGTCGATCGAGCACACGACGCGGATCAGCTCGTCGAGTCGCACCGGCTTGCGGATGTACGAATTGACGTGTTGCCGGTACGCGTGCAGGATGTCCTCGTCGACGGCGGACGTCGTCAGGACGACGACGGGGATCGTGCAGAGGTTCGCATCGTTCTTGAGCTCGACGAGCACTTCGCGGCCGTCCTTGCGCGGCAGGTTGAGGTCGAGCAGCATGAGGTCCGGCCGCGGCGCCTCCGCGTAGGGCTCATCGCGGCGCACGAAGGCCATCGCCGCCTCGCCGTCTTCGACGACGTGGACCTTGTTCGCGACCCTTCCTTCGGTGAACGCCTGCCGCGTGAGTTCGATGTCCGCGGGATTGTCCTCGACGAGCAGGATCTGAACGAGCCGCGGCTCCTCGGTCCGACGCGGCGCCGGCTCCCGCGAGAGCCGGCTGGTGGGCGCCGACCCCAACGTGCGCAATCGCGAGCTCATACGAGACCCACCTCCGGGCGATCGGGGATCGTGAAGCGAAAGACGCTGCCTCCGCCCGGGCGCGGCGCGACCCAGATCGAACCGCCGTGGCGCTCCGCGATGCGCTTCGCGATCGAGAGGCCGATGCCGGTGCCCGGGACCTCGCGCCCGTGCAGGCGCTGGAACATGTCGAAGATCCGCGTCGCGTGTTGCGGGTCGATGCCGGGACCGTTGTCCGCGACGTCGAAACGCCAGCGCTCGCGCTCGCGTGCAGCCGTGATCGAGACCTCCGCCCCGCTCTCGTTCGCAAACTTGACCGCGTTTCCGACGAGGTTCTGGAAGAGCTGGCGCAACAGCGTGGGCTCCGCGCGCACCCGCGGCAAGCCGCCCACCTCGACGCGCGTGCCATGCTCGGAGATCGTCGCCGCGAGGGACTGCAGGACTTCCCGCACCAGCGCCGCCGTATCGACCTCGATGAGCTCGAGCGTCGCGCGCGAGGCCCGCGAGTACGCCAGGAAGTCGTCGATGATCGCCTGCATCCGCTCGACGCCGGAGATCGTGAAGCCGATGAAGCGGTCCGCTTCCGCGTCGAGCTTGCCCTCGTAGCGGCGCGCCAGCAGGTCCACGAAGCCCGCGATCACCCGCAGCGGCTCGGAGAGATCGTGGGAGGCGACGTACGCGAACTGCTCGAGTTCCTTGTTCGAGCGGCGAAGCTGTTCTTCGGTGCGACGACGCGCCGTGACGTCGCGGGCGATCGCGGAGGCGCCGATGATCCTCCCGAGCGCGTCCGTGATCGGCGAGATCGTCAGCGAGACGTAGATCCGCTGCCCGTTCTTGCGCACGCGCATCGTTTCGTAGCGCTCGATGTGTTCGCCCGCGCGGATCCGTTCCATGATCCGCGTCAGCTCGTCGCCCTTTTCCTCGGGCAGGAGGATCGAGATCGGCTTTCCGACGACCTCTTCGGCGCGATACCCGTAGAGCTGCTCGGCGCCCCGGTTCCAGCTCGTGATGATGCCGTCGAGGTCCTTGCCGATGATCGCGTCCTCGGAGAATTCGACGATCGCAGCGAGCCGCGCCCGCGTCTCCTCGATCTTGCGCGCGCTGACGTCGCGGGCGACCGCGGTGAAGCTCGTCTCGCCGTCCGCCTCCCACGTGCACAGCGAGATCTCGAGCGGGAACTCGACGCCGCCGTGGCGCAGGCCCGCGAGCTCGACCGTCGAGCCGATCATGTGCGACTCCCCCGTCTGCAGGAAGCGCTTGAAGCCGTGCGCATGCGCGTCCCGAAAGCGCTGCGGCATGAGGATCGTGAGCGGCTCGCCGATGACCTCCTCGGCGAGGTACCCGAACATGCCTTCGGCCGCCGGATTGAAGTCCGTGATGCGGCCGCGTTCGTCCGCGGAGATGACGGCGTCCGTGAGCGCGCCCAGCAGCGCGACGTAGCGCGACTCCGAATCGACGTGCGGAGCGGGATGGGCCGGCGGCCCTGGCCACGTGCGGACCATCGTGCTCATCTCGTGGCGGCTACCCGGTACATGCTCGCCTCACCGCTCTCGCATCGACCTAACGGCCTGTAGCCAGGAGACGATCTCCTCCGGCGCGGACGGGCGTGCGAAGAGGAAGCCCTGCGCCGCGTCGCAACCCGTTCGCTCGAGCAGCTCCAGCTGGGCGTCGGTCTCGACGCCCTCGGCGATCGATTGCAGGTCGGCGGCACGGACCACGCCGAGCACGGCTTCGAACATTCGCGCGACCATCGGGTCGCGGTCGATCCCCGCGATGAACGAGCGGTCGATCTTCACGAGATCCACGGGGTAGCTCGAGAGCGCGCTCAGCGACGAGTATCCCGTGCCGAAGTCATCGAGCGCGAGCGTTACGCCGAGCCCCTTGAGGTCCTCGAGTGCCTTCGCGGCGCCCGCGGGGTCCTCCGCGACGCACGACTCCGTGACCTCGATGCACAGGCACCGCGGCTCGAGGCCCGAGGCGCTGAGCGCGTGAAGAACGCTGTCGAGGAAGCCCGGCGAGCCGAGCTGGACGGGCGAGACGTTCACGGACACGGTGAGCCCGGGCGCCGCGTGCCCTTCGCGCTGCCACGTCGCGAGCTGCCTGCACGCCTCTAGGAGGACCCACTCGCCGATCGGAACGATCAGCCCCGTCTCCTCCGCGATGCGGATGAAGCCCGCGGGCGGAAGAAAGCCCGCGTGCGGGTGATTCCAGCGCAGCAGCGCCTCCACCCCGAAGGCGCGCGCGCCCTGAGCGAGCGTTATCTCCGGCTGGTAGTGGAGCTCGAGCTCGCCACGCGCGCTCGCGCCGCGCAGCTGGTGCTCGGTTTCGAGCTCCGCGACCACCTCGGCGTGCATCGAGGCCTCGTAGAGCTCGATGCCGCCGCCGGCGCGCTTCGCGCGGTACATCGCGATGTCCGCCTCGCGAATCAGGCTCTCGGCGCTCATCGGGGCGGGCCTCCCGCACGCGATCCCCACGCTCGCCTGCAAGGCGACCTGTGATCCGCGCAGCTCGATCGGCTCGGCGATCGCGGCGCGGGCGCGCTCGGCGACGTGGATCGCCTCGCGCTCGGAGCGGAGCTCCTCGCACAGGAGCAGGAACTCGTCCCCGCCAAAGCGCGCGACGGTGTCGCTGGGGCGCAGGATCGTCTGCAGTCGCCGCGCGAGCTCGACGAGGAGGTCGTCTCCGGCCTCGTGGCCCAAGCGGTCGTTTATCGCCTTGAAGCCGTCGAGGTCGAGGAACATCAGCGCAAGTCCCGTCGGCCGACGTCCGCAGCGTGCGATCGCGATGTTCAGGCGGTCGAGCAGGAGGACGCGGTTCGGCAACTGCGTGAGCGGGTCGTGGACGGCGAGGCGGGCGATCCTCGCCTCGGAGCGCTTGCGCTCGATCGCGTAGCGGATGGAGCGCGCGAGCAGCTCGCGATCGGCGTGGCGCTTGACGAGAAAGTCCTGTGCGCCGTCGTGCACGGCGCGCATCGCGAGCGCCTGGTCGTCGGTGCCCGTAAGGACGACGACCGGCACGTCCGGCGCGGCCGACTGCACGACTTCGAGCGCCTCGAGCCCGCCGGCGTCGGGCAGGGAGAGGTCGAGCAGGACGCAGTCGACGGGCTCCTCCCGGAGGATGCGTTGCGCCTCCGTGATCGCGCCCGCGTGCAGGACGCGCAGCTCGTCGCTGAGGGCGTCGCCGAGCATGTGCTCGATGAGCGTCGCGTATGCGGGGCTGTCCTCGATGATGAGCAGGCGCAGGAGGCCCACGGGACCGCTCGCCTCAGAGGCGCTCGCGGCGCGATCTGAGACGATGCTCGCGCGTGCGACGTCGGAGGGCTGGCTGTCCGCGAAGGAGGCCACCCGGACGACACCGCGGCCGGCGTTGCCGCGGGGGAGATCACGCGTCTGTGCGGAGGACGCCGCCCGCGACGTCAGCTCAGACCACGGCGTCGCCGGGGTCCCGTTGGCGCTCGGGCGGGCGCCCGCGCGCATGGAGGAGCCGTCGCTCACCGAGCGCTCTCAGGGACACCCCTCGCCAACCCTTGCGGCCATGCCGCCTCTTCACGCGCTCCCATCTCGTCCTCGCGCCTCCCCAGGGCGAGGCAAGTTGAGTAACCGATGGGTCTCTGCACGCGCGTCTTGAGTCTCTCAGGGTAGGTTCCCAAGTCCCATGCTGGCGCACGGCGACGCGCCAGCCGGTCGTGCCGAGGGTGCTGATCGTGTCGTCCGAAAGGTGCCGGCGGGCACCAGCGCGCGGGCTCTAGCGCCCCGCCTGCTCGCGCTCTCGCAGCTGCGCGAGCCCCGTCTGCACGTAGCGCGCCGTCGCGAGCAGAGCGAGGACGATTCCGATGTAGAGGAGCACGACGCCGAGCGTGTGCAGCCCTGCCATCGCGAAGAAGAGCGCGCCCATGACGGGGACGAGCGCCATGCGACCGAGGCGGTTGATCCGCAGGTCGAGCCCGTGACGCAGCGCGAAGCGCCCGAGCACGAGCATCACGATCTCGCGCGCGAGCAGGATCGCGAGCGCCCACCGCGGCAGCAGCTCCCAGCGCCAGCAGACGATGACGCCGGAGATCGCGAGCAGGCGGTCGGTCGCGGGGTCCAGCAGCGCGCCGAGGCGGCTGTACTGCCCGGTGAGCCTCGCCATCGCGCCGTCGGCGAAGTCGCCCCAGCCGATCACCGCGAAGAGCACGACCGTCAACGGTGCCTGACCATGGTCGAGCGTCAGACCGAGGACGAGGAATACGGGAACGAGCGCGAGCCGCGTGAACGTGATCGCGTTGGGGATCGTGAACGGCCGCAGCGGCCGTGTCGCCGCGGTTTGCTTCGAGGGCTCCGCGGAGCGGTCGAAGCCGAGGACGCGCGCGATCCCGTGCTCTTCGCTCCAGCGCCGCAGGGCGCTTCGCGGTCGCGCGCCGGGGGGCCCTACGGGGCGCTCCGCCACAGCTCGTCTACCGCGCGCGCGAGCTCGGCGGGCTCATCGCGCAGCGGCAGTCCCGGCGCCGACTGGCGTCCGCGTCGCAGCTGCACCTCGATCTCGCCGGCCTTCAGCGAGCGCGCGCCGACGGTGAGCCGCAGCGGGCACCCGAGGAGCTCCGCATCCGCGAACTTCTCGCCCGGGTTCGCGGCGCGGTCGTCGTAGAGCACTTCCACCCCACCCTCGACGAGCGCCGCGTAGACCTTCTCCGCGAGCTCCTGCTCGGGGCTGCCGGGCTTGCCGATCCCGACGAGGTGAACGGCGAAGGGCGCGAGCGCGCGCGGCCAGGAAATCCCGTGCTCGTCGGCGTACTGCTCGACCGCCGCCGCCGCGATCCGCGCCGGGCCGATGCCGTACGAGCCCATCCAGATCTCGCGTTCCTGGCCTGACTCGTCGAGATACCTGGCCCCCAGCGGCTCCGAGTAGCGCGTCCCGAGCTTGAAGATGTTCGCGATCTCGATCGCCGGCTCGATCGTGATCGGCTGACCGCCAACGGTGTCACCGACCTGGACCATGCGCACGTCGGCGCGCCGGAACTCGAAGTCGCGGCCGGGCCGCACGCCGCGCAGATGCGCGTCGGGGCGGTTAGCGCCGGTCACGTAGCCGCCGTCGGCGACCCCCTCGTCGAGCACGATCTCGACCTTGCCGTCCAGGCCCGCGGGGCCGATGAACCCGGGCGGGCCGAGGCTCGCGGCCACCTCGTCGGGATGCGCGGGGCGATGCCGCGCGCCCAACGCATTCGTCAGCTTGACCTCGTTGACGCGGTGGTCGCCTCGCACGAGGACGAGCACGAGTCGCGAGTCCTCACCCGCGGTGACGACCGGGTAGGCCTTCAGCAGCGCCCCTTCCTCGAGGCCAAGTGCCGCGGAGACCTCGGTGACGGTCGTGAGCCCCGGCGTGGAGACCTCCTCCAGCGCGTCGAGCTCGGCCGGCAGCGCGACCGGCTTGGCATCGGCGCGTGCGATCTCCACGTTCGCGGCGTAACCAGGCGCGAGCGCGACCTCGTCCTCCCCCGCAGCGCAGGGGGCCATGTACTCGTGCGCGCCGATCCCGCCCATCATGCCGACGTCGGACTCGACCCGGTAGAAGCGCAGTCCCGTGCGCTCCATGATGCGGTCGTAGGCCTGCACGTGGAGCTCGTAGCGCTCGTCGAGCCCGGCGGCGTCGCGGTCGAAGGAGTAGGAGTCCTTCATGATGAACTCCCGCGTTCGCAGGACCCCGGCACGCGGCCGCGGCTCATCGCGCTCCTTGATCTGGAAGTGGTAGAGGATCAGCGGCAGGTCGCGGTAGGAGCGCACGGTCTGCGCGACATGGGTCGTCACGACCTCCTCGTGTGTCAGCGCGAGCACGAGGTCCGAGCCCTTGCGGTCCTTGAGCTTGAAGAGCTCCTCGATGTCGTAGCGCCCGCTTCGCTTCCAGAGCTCGGCGGGCTGGAGCACGGGCATGAGCATCTCCTGCCCGCCGATCGCATCCATCTCCTCGCGAATGATCTGGATCACGTGCTGGTGCACCCGCCATCCCGCGGGCAGCCACGTCCAGATGCCCGCGCCGACCTGGCGGATGAGCCCTGCGCGAACCATCAGCTTGTGCGAGATCGCCTCCGCGTCGGCGGGCGGCTCGCGCTCCGTCGGCAGGAGGTACTCGGAGAGGCGCGTCATCTCATGCTCCGGCGAATCACGAGGCTAAGCCTACGTAGCGCGGCGCAGCCGCGACGTTCAGGAGAGCGCCCGCCGTGAGGACGCCCCCGACGCGCGCTCCGCCGGGGGCATCCCAAGCTGCTTCGTGCTGCTGCTAGTGGCTCGTGAGCTGGTAGACGAACGACTGCGCGCCCACGATGCCGACGAGGTTGCCGAGCGCGACGTTCACGTCGACGAGATGTGTGCCCCACAGCGGGCCGAGCGTTTCCTCGATCCGTTCGCGAGGGTCGCTGGGCGGGCCGGCGAAGTTCAGCTGCAGCCAGCTCGCGCCGTGTTCGTGGCGGCAGCGCGCGTTGTACTCGTCGGGAGTCGCCACCCAGGGCGTGGGCGCCTTCGGCACCTGCACGACCGCGCCGAGCAGCCCCGGGAAGGGCGAGGTCGGGTAGTACGAGAAGAGCGGCCCTTCACCGCCGTTCTGGAGCTCCAGCGCGGGGTTGACGCACAGCACCTGCGGGTGTTCGACGCCGCTGGCCCCGCCGCCGAGGCCCAGAAGCGGGCTTTCCGGACGCCCGAAGAGCGAGTGTTCGGGCGGCGTGTGCAGGAAGCTCGAATAAGCCACGACGCACCCGGTCTGGGTCACCGAGCCACAGGCGGGCACGTGCTGAAAGGTGCCGCCGACGGGCTTGCCTTCGGGCACGATCACGTTGCCGCCGAGGATCACCGCCGAGACGAGGCGTCGGCGCAGCGCCGGATTCGGGTCGATCTGTTCGCGGATCAGCTGCTCGAGCATCGCGGAGCCCTGCGAGTGGCCGATGAGCACGATGCCGCGGCCGTCGTTGTACTTCGCGAGGTATTCCTCGAACGCCGAGAGCACCCCGATGTACGCCTTCACGGCGCCTTCGGCGAGGTTGACTTCCGGCAGCAGGCCGTTGATCGCGGGGATCGTGAGCTGTGGATAGATCGGCGCGTAGACCTTGCACACCTGCGAGAACCGCGAGGCCTGCGCGACCGCGATCGCTTCCTCTTCGGGGCCGATCGTGTCGGTCGCGTTCTGGGTGAACTGGCTGCTCACCGTCGGGTAGACGTAGAAGCAGTCGACCGGCGGGTTGTTCGCCGGCCGGGCATGTTCCACGAACGTCGCGCCATTGCCGAGCGCGACCGTCGCTTCCTCGCTGCTCAGGCAGGGGTTGCTTGCGAGGCCCGGCTTGCACAGCCAGACCGTCCCTTCCGCGGCCGCCGAGGCCGCTCCCGGCCCGGCGAGCGCCAGGACCGTCGCGATCCCTGCAAGCAGCACGATCATCGAAGACTTGCGCATCTCTCTCTCCTTCATGCGAGGTTTCGATCCGTCTTCCCCGCCTCGCTGATCGATGGTCTCACAGCGCCCGGGCCTGGTCAAGCGGGCCCGCGAGCAGCCGGACGCCGGCCCCTCACGGCGCGGCGCGGCGCTTTGATGTAGAACAGCGCGGCACGAGAACTGACGCCCAACGCGAGAAGGAGCCCAAATGGCCTACACCGTCCCACCCCTTCCGTACCCCTACGACGCGCTCGAGCCGTACATCGACAAGATGACGATGGAAATCCACCACGACAAGCACCATCAGGCCTACGTGGATAACGCGAACGCCGCGCTCGAAGGCACCTCGATGGCGGACGCGGCCCCCGAGGAGGTCCTCGAGAACCTCTCGCAGCTCCCGGACGAGGTGCGCACGAAGGCACGCAACAACGTGGGCGGCCACTACAACCACTCGCTCTTCTGGGTGAGCATGAAGCCGGGTGGCGGCGGCGAGCCCGCGGGCGCGCTCGCGGACGCGATCGCGAGCACGTTCGGCTCCTTCGACGACTTCAAGGGCAAGGTGAAGGCCGCCGGGGTGGGCCAGTTCGGCTCCGGCTGGGCGTGGCTGGTGCACGACGGCTCGGGTCTCGCGGTGGTCTCGACCCCCAACCAGGACAGCCCGATCTCGGACGGCAAGATGCCGCTCCTCGGCGTGGACGTGTGGGAGCACGCCTACTACCTGCGCTACCAGAACCGCCGCCCGGACTACATCGACGCGTGGTGGAACACGGTCGACTGGGATCAGGTCGCGGAGCGCTTCGCCGCCTGCTGAGCTGGTGAGCCGCTAGCGCCGCTTGAAGCGCCGGCCGGCGACCTTCTGGGCGCCGCCGTTCTTTGCCACGCCCGCGAGGGCGGGCTCGCCGCCGCTCGTGTCCTGAGCGCCCCCGTTGCTCTCGAGCATCGCGTCGAGCACGGCGCCCGCCGCGGCGTCGTGCTCGGCTGCGGCGGCCTCGAGCGCCGCCACGCGCTCGGGCGTCATCGCCGTCGCGTCCTCGTTCTCCGCAAGCCACGCGCGCGCCTCCGCTGCCTTCGCCTCGTCGCGCCGCACCTTCTTGCCCGCGGCGTAGTAGCGGTCGATCTCCTTGAAGAGCTCGTCCACGAGCTGCTCGGTCGGCACCTTCTTGAGCGGCTCGCCCTTGGAGTAGATCATCCCCATGTCCTTCGCGCCCGTGATGCCGAAGTCGGCGTGGCGCGCCTCGCCGATGCCGTTGACCGCGCATCCGAGCACGGAGACCTCGACGGGGTCGTCGTAGGCCTCCAGCCGCTGCTCGACCTCCGCGACCACGGAGTCCATGTCGAACTGCAGGCGCCCGCAGGTGGGGCACGCGATCAGCACCGGCCCGCGCTCGCGGAGCTTGAGCGCCTTGAGGATCTCCCAGGCGACCTTCACCTCCTCCTCGGCGTGGAACGTCGAGAGCGAGATGCGAATCGTGTCGCCGATCCCGTCCGCGAGCAGCGTTCCGAGCCCGACCGCGGATTTGAGCGAGCCCGACCACTTCGTGCCCGCCTCGGTGATCCCGAGGTGGAGCGGATAGGGGATCCGCTCGGAGAGCTTGCGGTTGGAGGCGATCGTGTTCGGCACGGAGGTCGACTTCATGGAGAGCTTGAAGTTCGTGAAGTCGAGGCGCTCCATCAGTTCGACGGTCTCGACAGCGGCGCTCACGAGCGCCTCGACGGGGTCGTCGTACTCGAGCTGGCGCAGGTGCTTTGGCAGCGAGCCCGAGTTCACCCCGACGCGCAGCGGCGTGCCCTTGCGCCTCGCGAGGTCCACGACCTCGGCGACCTTCTCCGGCCCGCCGATGTTGCCGGGGTTCAGGCGCACGCAGTGGGCGCCGGCGTCGATCGCCTTGAGCGCGAGCGTGTGGTTGAAGTGGATGTCGGCGATCACGGGGATCGGCGAGCGCACGACGATCTCCTTGAGCGCATCGACGTCCTGGTCGCGCGGCACCGCGACGCGCACGATGTCCGCCCCCGCCTCGGCGACCTTCTCGATCTGGTCCATCGTCGCCTCGAGATTCGCGGTCTCGGTCTTCGTCATCGTCTGCACGACGACGGGCGCGCCGCCGCCGATCGGGACGGGGCCGACGTGGATCTGCTTCTCAGAAGCCATTGCCTCGAATTGTACGTGGGAGGGGCCGGTGCGCAGCGCCAGCTGCACGGGGGCGCCGAGCGCTAATGATGAATCGTGAAGCTGCCGTTCGAGAGCGACGAGATGTCGTTTGAGAGGCCGATGACGAAAAGGAAGGCGACGAGCACGAAGCCGACCATGCTCGCGCGCTCCATGACGCGGAAGGGGATCGCGCGGCCACGGAGCTTCTCCGCGAGCGCCCAGAAGAGGTGGCCGCCGTCGAGCGGGAGGAACGGGAAGAGGTTGACGATCGCGAGCGATAGCGAGAGCAGCGCGAGGATGAAGAACGCGGTCGCGACGTTGTAGCTGAACGCTTCACTCGTGACGGTCGAGATGCCGACGATGCCGTGCAGTTCCTTGCGCGCGTGTTCACTCGTGAAGATCTCGCCGATTCGCGAGGCGGTGAGGCTCGTGATGTGCCACATCTCACTCGCCGCTGCGCCCGCGGCGGCGAAGGCGGGATAGGACTGGAAGGCGCCTTCGAAGGCGAAGCCGACGAGCATCCGCTTCAGTTCGGTGTCGTAGCGGGGATAGAGCGTCACCGTGAGGCGCTGCGCGCCGCGCATTACGGTCAGGTGCACGGGCGTGCTCGCGCGGCAGCCCTGGGTCGGAGTGCCGGCGCACTTGTGCTCGCCGACGATGTTCGGGAATTCCGCCTTGGTGCCGTGGATGTTCGCGGGGTGTCCTTCGACTGCCAGCAACACGTCGCCCTTGCGCAGCACGCCCGTGGCGGCGCTGTTCGGCGTTACCGCGGCGATCCGAACGTGATTGGCGCTCGCCGGCCGCTGGTCGCTCGACGCATACACCGCCCACAGGATCACGAAGGCGACGAGGACGTTCATCGCGGGGCCCGCGGCGATCACGGCCATCCGCTTCCAAACGGGCTGGCGGAAGTAGCCGCGTGGGTCGTCGGGGTCGGCCTCGCCCTGAAGGTCGCCGAACATGCCCGTGTCGGCCGCCGGGTCGCCGTGATGTCGGTGTGGCGTGGAAGGAGCGCTCTCCGCGGTGGCATCCGCGCTCGCGGCGAGGACGCCGGCGCCGGTGGGCTGCTCCGCCCCCTCCCCCGCGTCCTCCGTACGTGACCTGCCGGGGACGCGTTCGAGCGGCGCCATCCCTGCGATCTTCACGTAGCCGCCGAGCGGCAGCGCGCCGATCGCGTACTCCGTCTCGCCGCGGCGCACGCTGAAGAGCGTGGGCGGAAAGAAGAGCGAGAACTTTTCCACGCGCATGCCCACGGCCTTCGCAACCGTGAAGTGCCCGAGCTCGTGGACGATTATCAGCGCGATGATGCCGACGAAGGTGAGGACCCAGCTCATCTCGCCTCAGTTTGGCAGCCGCCTTCCGCGCTCCCCGCAGTTGCGGTTGCGCTCGAATCTCCGAAGCGCGGGCGCCCGCGCCTGCTAGGCGTGTGCGAGCACTGCGTCCTCGGCGACGTTGCGCGCTTCGCGATCCGCCTCATAGAGCGAGTCGAACGAGTGCACGGGCGATGAGCCGAGCTGCTCGAGCGTCTCGTCGATCACCGCCCCGATCCCGAGAAACGGCAGGCGCCCGGCGAGGAACGCGTGCACGGCGACCTCGTTCGCGGCGTTCAGGACGCACGGCGCGGTGCCACCCGCCGACGCGGCGGCGCGCGCTAGCGCGAGACACGAGAACACCTCTTCGTCGACGCGCTCGAACGTCAGCGTGCCGAGCTCTGCGAGGTCGAGCGCGGGAACGGGCAGCTCGACGCGTTCTGGATGATGGAGCGCGTAGGAGATCGGCACGCGCATGTCGGGATAGCCCATGTGCGCGAGCGTCGCGCCGTCGCAGAGGATGACGAGGCCGTGGACGATCGATTGCGGATGAACGACGACGTCGATGCGCTCGTAGGGGAATCCGAAGAGGTGGTGCGCCTCGATCAGCTCGAGCCCCTTGTTCATGAGCGTCGCGGAGTCGATCGTGATCTTTCCGCCCATCGTCCACGTCGGATGGGCAAGCGCCTGCTCGGCGGTCACGTCGCGTAGCTCCTCACGGGAGCGCCCGCGAAACGGACCGCCGGACGCGGTGAGGACGAGCCGATCGATGGTGCCGACGCGCGCGACACCGATGCCTGCGCCTCCCTCCTCGCCCGCGATCAGTTGGTGGAGCGCAGAGTGCTCGGAGTCGACGGGTATGAGCCGTGCACCGGTCGCCTCCGCGAGCGCGGTGACGAGCTCGCCGCCGACGACGAGCGACTCCTTGTTCGCGAGCGCGAGGTCGATCCCCTCGCCGAGCGCGGAGACCGTGGGGCCGAGCCCCGCGGATCCCACGAGCGCGTTCAGTACGAGGTCCGCGCCGGAGTCCACGACGAGCTGCACAAGCCCGTCAGCGCCGCTCAGGACCTCGCCGTCCACCCACGCCTCCGCGGCGCGAGCGGCGGCGCCATCCTCGACGAGCGCGATTCGCGAGACACCGTGCGTCTGGGCCTGCTCGACGAGTGTCTCCCAGGAGCGCTCCGCGGAGAGCCCGACGACCTCGAGCCCCTCGGAGCGCGAGACGATGTCGAGCGCCTGCGTGCCAATCGAGCCTGTGGAGCCGAGGATGAGCAGGCGCTTAGGCATTTCCGGTCAAGGCTATCTGAGCGGTTCGCGGCGGGCCGCAGGGAGAAGCACCGGTCGCGTCCTGCGGGCGGGGTGCAACGCGACGCGGACTACGCGGCCGGGCTCGCGGTGCTGATCGTGTAAGCGTGTTCAGGCCCGGAGAGCAGCACGGTGAAGACCGGGCCCATCGCGGCGCCAAGGAATCCTCCTTCGTAGCGGGGGTAGGCTTGCTCTTGGCACGAACAGATCAGCGATGGACGCTCATTCCAGTCAGCCCACCAGCTCACCCGGCGCGTCCCTCAAACGAGCGGGCCTCGTCTTTGCGGCCGCCGTGCTGAGCATCAACATCTTCACGGGTGCGCCGCTCTTCGCGCTGTGGGTCGGTTCGAGGACCGTTCCCACGAGCGGCTCGGCGCCGGTGACGATGGATGCAATCTTCGTCGTGGTGATCGTGCTCGCGATCCTTGTGTTTGTCCTCGCGGCGCTGCTGATCCGGGTTCATGCCGCCTACGACGAGCTGACGGGACGACCCCACGAGCACAGACGCACCTCCCCATGGTTGCGTTCGATGCGGGGCGAGCGCGAGGAATTGCGACGTAAGCGTGTGGCCTCAAGCGCAGTCGAGATCATTGTGATGCTTAGCGTCGCGGTCGCGATCGTCGCCTTCGAGGTCTGGTTTTTCTTCTTCGCCCACTACGCGCTACCTGGTGGCAATGGGTGACTTGCCGGATATGCGCCGGAAGGGCGATCATGGCGCCGGACGCTGAGTTAGGGCCCCGGCGGCTGGGATGGGCACGACCGGGGCGTACCGGACCTCAGTGGAGGTCGAGTGCCGTGGTGGGGGCTACGGCCCTGCCGCGCCCAGGAGCGGCAGGGCCTCCAGGGCCGCGGGGCTACTGGAGGGCACGAGCGACGGCGGCGCGAATGAAGTCGGCCTTCGCAGCTGTGTACGCCTCACGATCGCGCTCAAACTCCTTCGCCAGATCGCGCTTCAGCGCGCCGTATTCGCGGGCGACGTTGCGATGGCTGCGAAGGTAGTCGCGAAACGCCAGCTCGTCGCGAAATCTCGCTGAGTCGGCTGGTACGAGGTGGAGATGGTGGGTGCGCCGACTCGGACTTGGCTTGCAGAACCAGTGCATCTCCTCGGCGCGATATGGGGCGTACAGGTATCGGAGCGCGGCGAGTCGGTCAAAGCACGAGCGCGAGTCCTCCAGACCGCGGACGCCGACGAGGATGTCGATGGTCGGTTTGGCTTCGAGACCGGGTACGGAGGTGCTTCCCACATGGTGGATGCCGCCCATGACGCAATCGCCGATAGCCGGGGCGAGCGCGGCCTGCTCCTGCTCGAAGCGCGCAGGCCAGTTGGGGTCGTAGGGCACGATCCGCACCGGCTCGTCTTCCCGCATGTCCAGAAGCTACGGGGTCCGCGCAGCATGCGCTCCATGGAGCCATCGGCGTCGCACGTGCAGCTGCTCGAAGCTGACAACAATTAGTTGCTCTGCCCAGGGGAGGCAGGGCCTCTGGGGAGGTAGCTCGCGAGCGGCGCGGCCAGCGTGCAATGATTCGCCGGGTGCCGGCCCGTCCGAACGTGTTCGCGGAGACGTTCAGCGTGAAGCGCGGGGATCTGCGCGTCGAACGCGTCGCGAGCAAGGCGGGCGCCGAGCAGCTTGGTGGGACGCTCTACGAGCTGGCTCCTGGCGCGGACGGGGTCCCTCTGCATCTGCACCACGGGATGGAGGAGCTCGCGGTGGTGATCGCGGGCACACCGACGCTACGCACGCTCGAGGGCGAGTTCGCGCTAGTGGCCGGTGACGTCGTCGCGTTTCCATGCGGGCGACGCGGTGCGCATACGCTTGTCAACCGCGCAGGTACCCCGGCGCGATATCTCATGCTCTCGACAAAGGTCATGCCGGAGATCGTCGAGTACCCCGAGCAGGGGACCGTTCGCGTTCTCACGCGGTCACCGTTCGCACCGCCGGATCCGAATGAGGATCCCGCCGATCGGCTGGTGCTCTTGTTTGATCGCTCAGACGCGAAAGAGGACGGTCCGGCGAGCTGAGTCCGGGCAGCGCCACGCCGACGGTCCAGCCCGACTGAGCCGCCTCAACGCGGGATTCCGGCACGACACAGGAGAGCTGATCGCACTGCTCGAAGCGCCACTGCTCCAGTATCACCCGTTGCTGCGCCGACGCACCGTGAAGGCGCTCGGCCGTGTTGGCGACCCAGATGCCACTGCATCCGTGGCCGCGACACGGTCCTCGACCAGTAGGGTGGAACCAGGATGGGAAGACAGGCAGGCGTCGTGCTTTACGTGCTCGCGCTGGTAGCCGTCGTGGTCGGCGTGGACGTCTTGTTCTTCAGGCATCGGTTCTGGGAGCGCCTGATGGTAAACGTCGGGATTGTCCTGGTGTTCGCAGCGTTCGGTTTGAGGTTCCTGAAGCGAGCATGAGCGTGACGCCCCCGATGAACGCAGCCAACGACAACGCCGCTCGGACAAATCCTCGCGGGTGGTGGGCATCTCCCCCGCGATCCGGCTTGCAACGCCTGATCTTCCCATGGGAGTACCGCCATCTCCGCGTCTTTGGGGTCATGCGTATTGCCAGTGGCATTGTCGCGGCCGGCATTGGCGCATTCATACTCTCGTACGGCGCTTACGGATGGGCAGCCTTCTTCCTGCTTGTTGGGGCAGCGAATCTCGCGGTTGGCTACTGGGAGATCACTATCGCTCGCCCCGCCGCACCTCCCCGAGCCTGAGCCCGCGCGCCGCCAGCTCACGCGATCATTCGCGTCGCGTATCAGACGTACGCGTTCCAAATGTAGTACCCCGCCACCACCGCGAACAGCACGGCATCCAAGCGGTCGAGCACACCGCCGTGCGGGCCGAACACCCAGCCCGAGTCCTTCACGTGTGCCTCGCGCTTGAGGAAGGACTCGAAGAGATCACCGATCGGTCCCGCGATCGCGACGCCGAGCCCGAGGATCAGCGCGTGGTTCGTCGAGAACCATTCCTGCTGGAAGCGGCTTGCAACCCACACGCCCGCGACCGCGCAGAGCATGCCGATGAATAGCCCCTCGACCGTCTTCCCCGGCGATACGTTCGGCGCGAGCGCGTGCTCGCCGAAGAGGTGTCCGCCGATGTAAGCGCCCGTGTCGCCGAGGAACGCGCCCACGAGCACGTCGATGACGATTTCCTCTCCATGCGGGAGGCGGCGCAGCAGGACGGCGAGCGCGAGCGCGAGGCCGATCCAGTAGATGCCGAGCAGGGTGATCGCGAGCCCCCCGACGCTCGGGTGGCGCTGGATGAGCGTGAGCCCGAAGAGCCCCGGGAGGGCCGCGACGGTCACGAGGAGCACCTGCGGCGGGCCGCCGTATAGCGCCGCGAGGAGGAGGCCCGCGAGCGCCGCGAAGCCCGCGAGCCGCACGGGATGCGCGCGGTCGTACATCGCGTATAGCTCGTGCATCCCGAGGCATCCCACGATGAACAGGCCCGCGGTGAAGATCGCGCCGCCCTCGATCACGAGGAACAGCGCGACTGCGATTGCGGGCAGCGCCGTGAGCAGCCGCGCGGTCGTCTCGGAGCGCTGATGGCGCCGCTCTTTGCGGCGAGCGCGCGCTGTGCTCATCGGCCGCCGAAGCGACGCCGACGCTCGCCGTACTCCGCGAGCGACTGCTCGAGCGCCTGCCGTGTGAAATCCGGCCACAGCTCGTCGCGGAAGACGAGCTCCGAGTACGCGGACTGCCAGAGCAGGTAGTTCGAGAGGCGCCGCTCGCCCGAGGTGCGGATGATGAGGTCCGGGTCGTGCATCTCGGGCGCGTAGAGGAGCTCACGGAAATCCTCCTCGTCGCCCTCGTTGAAGCGTCGCGCGGCATCGACGATCTCCGCTCGCCCCCCGTAGTTGAACGCGACGAAGAGCGTGATCCTCGAGTTGCCCCTCGTGAGCGATTCGGCCCAGCTCATCTGCTCGACGAGCTCATCGGGAAGCCCCTCGCGCCGGCCGATGAAGCGCATTCGCACGCCCTCCTCGTCGAGCTCGGGCGTTTCCGAGGCGATGCGCCTGCGCATCATCGCGAGGAGCTCCTGCACCTCCGTCTGCGGCCGCGCCCAGTTCTCCGTCGAGAACGAGTACACCGTGAGCTCCTTGACGCCCAGCTCCACGGAGTCCCGCAGGCGCGCCTTCACGGTGTCCGCGCCAGCTTCATGGCCCTCAGCGACGGGCAACCCCCGCGCTTGCGCCCAGCGCCCGTTGCCGTCGGTGATGATCGCCACATAACGTGCCTGCGGGGAGTCGTCCGTCCCCGTTTCCGCGCTCGCGGCGACCATCAGATCTCGAGAATCTCGGCTTCCTTGCCCTTGAGGGCGTCGTCGATCTCGGCAGTCTTGGCGTCCGTGAGCTTCTGGAGCGCGCTCTCCGCGCGGTGCTCGTCGTCGGATGAGATCTCCCCCTTCGACTTGCGCTCGCGGAGCCCGCTCATGATCTCGCGGCGGATGTTTCGCACTGCTACGCGGCCCTCCTCCGCGAGCCCCTTCACCACCTTCACGAGCTCACCACGTCGCTCCTCCGTGAGCTCCGGGATGGCGAGACGGATCACGTTGCCGT
This sequence comes from uncultured bacterium, assembly GCA_963738355.1. GTDB lineage: Bacteria > Actinomycetota > Thermoleophilia > Solirubrobacterales > Solirubrobacteraceae > Palsa-744. The sequence goes on along the minus strand of CAVTWF010000006.1, from coordinate 127,453 downwards.
CGTTCGACGGATGCAGCCCGAGGTCGGACTCGTTGATCGCGCGCTCGATCGCGCCGATCGCGGACTTGTCGTAGGGCTGCACCGTGATCAAGCGCGCTTCGGGTGCGGAGATCGTGGAGAGCTGGTTGAGCGGCATCGTCGCGCCGTAGTACTCGACGACGATGCGGTCGAGGAGCGCGGGGCTCGCACGCCCCGTGCGCACCGTGGAGAACTCGTGCTGCGCGGATTCGACGGACTTCGCCATGCGGGTGCCCGCGTCCGCGAGCAACCCATCGATGTGCTCGTCGCTCATTGCGGCCCCTCCTCCGTGTTACGGGTGCTCACTCCAGCGGCGACGGGCGTCGCCTCGTTGTCCCGCTCGCCGTCCCCCGATCCGCTCGGCGCACGCACGAGCGTCCCCACGCGCTCGCCCGAGATGATGCGCGCGAGGTTCGCCTCATCCTCCATGTTGAAGACGCACAGCGGCATGCCGTTGTCCATGCACAGCGCGAGCGCGGTCGAGTCCATGATGCGCAGGCGGCGCTCGATCGCCGCCATGTGGCTGATCTCGGGGATGAACTCGGCGTTGGGGTCGATCGCAGGATCGGCGGTGTAGACGCCCTCGACGCGGTTCTTCGCCATCAGAATGACCTCCGCGTGGATCTCCGCGGCGCGCAGCGCGGCGGCGGTGTCCGTCGTGAAGAACGGATTGCCCGTGCCGGCGGCGAAGATCACGACGCGCCCCTTCTCGAGGTGGCGGATCGCGCGGCGGCGAATGTAGGGCTCGGCGACCTCCGCGATCGCGAGCGCGGACTGCACGCGTGTGTTCGTGCCCATGCTCTCGAGCGTGTCCTGCAGCGGCAGCGCGTTGAGGACCGTCGCGAGCATTCCCATGTAGTCGCCCGTCGTGCGGTCCATCCCGGCCGCTTGCGCCTTGATGCCGCGGAAGATGTTGCCGCCGCCGACGACGATCGCGACCTCGACGCCCGCGTCGTGCACGTTGGTCACCTGGCGCGCGACGGCCCGCACGCGCGCGGGATCCGTGCCGAACTCGAGGTCGCCCATGAGCGACTCACCGGAGAGCTTCAGCAGGATGCGCTTGTAAACAGGGACCACGCAGATACAGAGAGACAGGACAACGCAGAGCCTACCGGCCCAGCGGCGGCTAGCCCTCGCCGACGGCGAAGCGTGCGAAGCGGCGAATCACGACGTTCTCGCCGGTCTTCGCGGAGAGCTCCGCGCGGATCTCCTCGATCGTCTTGCCGCCGTAGCGCTGCTCGTTGATGTGCGGCTGCTTGAGCAGGACGACTTCATCGAGCCACTTCGAGAGCTTGCCCTGCGCGGCCTGCTCGCGACGGTCCTCGGGGACGCTGTCGGGGAGCTGGCTGGCGGCGATCCGCAGCTCCTCCGCCTTCGTGTCCTCCGGGACCTCCTCCTCGGAGACGAACAGCGGCGCGCTGGCGGCGATGTGCGCCGCGACGTCCTTCGCGAAGGCGACGAAGTCCTCGTTGCGCGCGACGAAGTCCGTGTTGCAGTCGACCTCGACGAGGACGCCCACCTTGCCGTTGTGGTGGACGTAGTCCTGGACCGTGCCCTCGTTGGCCTCACGGCCGGAGAGCTTCGCGGCGCCCGCGATGCCCTTCTCTCGCAGCCACGTGACCGCGGCCTCGAAGTCCCCCCCGGTCTCCTGGAGCGCCTGCTTGCAATCCATCATGCCCGCGCCTGTGCGCTCGCGCAGCGCCTTCACCTCGCTCGCGGCGACCGTGCTCATCGACCGCCCCTCGAGCCCGCGCCCGACTGCTCGGGCTGGGCGCTCGCGTCCGGTGCGGCGGCGGCGGCCTCAGCGGGCTGCCCCTGCTCGCCTGCGCTCGCGCCGGCCGCCTCGCGCTCCTCCGCCTCGCGCTTCGTCTGTTCCTCGGCCTCACGGCGCGCTTGCTCTTCCGCCTCGCGTCGCTCGCGCTCCTCGGCCTCACGGCGCGATTGCTCTTCGGCTTCGTGCTGCGCGCGCTCCTCGTCCGCGCGGAAGGCAACCCGCGCGTCGGAGACGACGCTGCCGATCGCCCGCGTGATCAGCGCGCACGAGCGGATCGCGTCGTCGTTGCCCGGGATCACATAGTCGATCCCGTCGGGGTCGACGTTCGTGTCAACGAGGCCGATGATCGGGATCCGCAGCCGCTGCGCCTCGCGCACGGCGATCGCCTCGGTCTGGAGGTCGATCACGAACATCGCGTCCGGAAGGCGCTGCATGTTCGTCACGCCGCCGAGGTTTGAGCGGAGCTTCGCGAGGTCGGCCTGCGCGGCCATCCGCTCCTGCGTGGGCAGGAGCGCGAGCTGCCCCTCGCGCTCGTAGCGCTCGAGTTCGTGCAGGCGCTTGATGCGCTGCGAGATCGTGTGGAAGTTCGTGAGCAGACCGCCCAGCCAACGGTGGTTGACGTGGGGCATGTCCGCCTCCTCGGCGACCTCCTGGATGACGTCGCGCGCCTGCTTCTTCGTGCCCACGAAGAGCACCACGCCGCCGCGGCGGGCGAGGTCGCCCGCGAAGTCCTGCGCGCGCTTCAGCAGCGCTTGCGTCTGCAGCAGATCGATGATGTAGATGCCGTTGCGCTCCCCGAAGAGAAAGCGCCGCATCTTTGGGTTCCAACGGCGCGTCTGATGGCCGAAATGGACGCCCGCTTGGAGCAGTTCCGCGATACCGACTTCAGCCATCGCGGCGGCCCGTCGAGAGATGCATGCTCAGGTGACTCCCTTTGTAGGTGTGGCTGTGAGTGCTTCAACCCACCCGTCTGAGCGGCGGACCCGGCTCTCTTTCGCCGGGCAGGGCCGCAGCTCTCGCGTGCGGATGGGGTCGGATTACGAGTGAGCGGGCATTGTAGCCCTCCCGCCGCCTTCGGCGAGCGCGAGCGCGGCGCGCAGGTCCTCTGGCAGCGGCGAGCTCACGTCGACCTGCTCGCCCGTGATCGGATGCACGAATGCGATGCGCGCGGAGTGCAGGAACTGGCGCCGCAGCCCAAGCACACCCGGCTTCCCGTACTCCGGATCGCCGCATACGGGATGGCCGATCGCCTGCATGTGCACGCGCACCTGATGCGTGCGCCCCGTCTCCAGGCGCAGGCGGAGCAGCGAGTAGCCCTCGAGCTCCCGCTCGAGGGTGAAGTGCGTGCGCGCCTCGCGAGCCGCGTTACCACCGACCGTCATGCGCGTGCGCACGCGCGGGTGGCGACCGATGGGCGCCTCCACGGTGCCCGTGCGCGAGGGCGGCCGGCCTTCGACGAGCGCGAGGTACTCACGCGTCACCTCGCGCCGTGCGATCGCGCGCTGGAGCAGCTCATGCGCTCGCTCGCTGCGGGCGACGAGCATCAGCCCCGACGTGTCGCGGTCGAGGCGGTGCACGATCCCCGCGCGCTCCGGGTCGACGCCCCCCGCGGCAACTCCCTCCAGCAGCTGCGCGAGCGTGCCGCTGCGATGCCCCCTGCTCGGGTGCACGACGAGCCCCGCGGGCTTGTCCACGACGAGCAGGTGCTCGTCCTCATACGCGACTGCGATGCCGCTCTGACTCGCGGCCCTCGAGCTCCCCGGCCGCTCTTCGCCGCTCCCCGTCATCGCGAGCGACGAGCAGGATGAGGATGATCACCCCGACCGTGATGCACGCGTCCGCGAGGTTGAATGGCGGCCAGCCGAGCGGGAGCTTGATGAAGTCCGTCACCGCGCCCTCGCGCACGCGGTCGATGATGTTGCCGATCGCGCCGCCGAAGAGCAGGCCCGTGGGCAGCCACAGCAGCGGACGCGTCGCGTTGCGCGCGAAGTACACGAGCAGCGCGAGCAGCGCGAGGCCGATCACGACGCTCACGATCGCGCCGCTTCCCGCCTCGAGGCCGAACGCGATCCCGCGATTGCGGGTGTTCACGAGCGTGACTCCGGGGATGAGCTTGCTTTCGCCGCCCTCCCGCAGCGACGATTCGAGCAGGTGCTTCGTGAGCTGGTCGACCGCGACGACAGCCGCCATCACGCCGACCGCGCGAAGCCATGCTGCGCGCGTGCTTGGCCGCGACCGTGGGGGCGTGCTCGAGGCCTGCACTCAACCGCGGAGGATGCCCTGCACGAGGAGGCCGTTGAGCAGCTCCAGCGTGATGATCGCGACGATCGGGCTGATGTCGATCGGCCCGAGCGAGGGGAGGATGCGGCGGAAGAGCCGCAGGATCGGTTCGCAGACGTCGCGCAGGAACGTGAGCACGGCGTCCGTCGCGCGCGTGTACGGGAGGCGCAGGCCGACCGAGAACAGGAGCTGCAGGATCACGTAGAGGAAGATGAGGACGATGTACACGTAGACGACCGTCGAGATGTAGTCCGCGGCCGTCGTGCGGACGCTCGCGATCACCGCGTCTCCCGCATCACCGCGTCCATCGCATCGCTGAAGGCCGCTCGCACGCCGCCGTGCTCGAGCGCGTCGAGCCCACGCACCGTGAGCCCGCCGGGCGAGCTCACCTCGCGGCGCACCGCGAGCGTGTCGTAGGAGCGGCGGCGCAGGAGCTCCGCCGTCCCGGCGAGGGTCTGCACGACGAGCTCCACGCCCTGTGCGGCGGGGATGCCGTAGCGCACGCCCGCGTCCACCTGCGCCTCGGTCACGAGCGCGACATATGCCGGCCCGCAGGACATGAGGCACATCGCGACGTCGAGCAGCCTGTCGTCGAGCGTCACGAGCGTCCCGAGGCTCGCGAAGAGCTCGCGCACGCGCTCGTCGAGCGGAGGGTCCTGAGGGGCGTCCGCCGCCTGCACGACCGCGCCCTGGCGGACCTCGACGGGCAGCGAGGGGATGAAGCGATACACCGGACGCCCGGGATACGCGGCGCGCAGCGCCTCGAGCGGCGTCGCGGCAAGGATCGAGGCGACCGCCTTCACCTCACCCGCGATCTCGCTCGCCACCTCGGCGAGCTGCGCGGGCTTGTGGGCGAGCACGACGAGCTCCGCCTGCCGCGCGACCTCGGCGTTCGACGCGAGCGCCTGGCCCCCCGTCTCCGCGGCGAGCGCCTGCGCGCGCTCGCGCACGGGATCCGCGCACAGCACGGGCATCCCCCAGCCGCGCGCGAGCGCTAGCGCCATGTTGCCGGCGCCGATGAGGCCGACCTTCATCTCACCCGGAATGGCGGGCGCCTCAAGCCTGGTTGAAGAAGCCCTTCTCGATTAGGCGAGCGCGCTCCTCCGCGGAGATCTCGACGTTCCGTGGCGTGAGCATGAACACCTTGTCGGCGATCCGCTGCATGCCGCCGTCGAGCGCGTATGTGAGCCCGCTCGCGAAATCGATCAGGCGCTTGGCGAGTTCAGTCTCGGTCCCCTGGAGGTTGAGGATCACGGGCACGCCCTCCTTGAACTTGTCCGCTACCTGCTGCGCGTCGTTGAAGGACTTCGGGACGACGAGGTGCACGCGCACGTCGCCGTTGCCGCGCCCTCCGCCGACCGGACGCAGGACCGTGGTGGCGCGACCGCGCGACCCGGACTCCGCGTCGTCCTCGGCGAAGATGTCGTCGATCTCATCGCGCCTTCGCCGCAGCCGCCGCACGTTCGGGCGGTCGCGGTAGTGGCTCTCGAGCTCCGCCTCGACGGGCTCGTCTTCGTAGAGCTCCTCGGGATACTCCTCGGCGAGGCCGAAGTACACGAGTGCACGATGCCAGGAGTCGCGTATAGCCATCTTTGGGGCAGTTTTCGCTGCAACGCGCTCGATCCCTGCCCACGAGGCGCGCCGGTTCACCGCGATATTAGCCGTAAAGGCGTGTTCCGAGCCGCACGATCGTGGCTCCCTCCTCGACCGCGACGACGTAGTCCTGGCTCGAGCCCATCGAGAGTTCGGCCAGCCCGCGCTCGTGCGCGAGCTCCCGCAGGGCGGCGAACCAGCGCCTGCTCTGCTCCGGGTCCGCGGTCGCCGGCGGCATCGTCATCAAGCCCGCGACGGGCACCGGCGAGCGCGAGGCGAGCACGTCGATCTCGGCGGGCGGCACGCCCGCCTTGCCTTCCTCGCCGGCCACGTTGACCTCGATGAGGATCCGCAGATCGTCCCGCGCCTCGCCCGCGTGACGCGCGAGCACGCGCAGCGCCGACTCACTCGCGACGGAGTGGATCATCTGCACATGCGGCACGATCAGCGGCACGCGGCGGCTCTGCAGCTGGCCGATGAAATGCCACGTGAAGAGCTCGCCGTGAGCCTTCGCCTTCGCGTCGAGGTCCTGCGCGCGGTTCTCGCCCACGAGCCGCACGCCCGCCTCCGCGAGCTTCGGCATGTCGCCGACGGTGACGTACTTCGTCGCGGCGAGCAGCGCGACATCCGCCGCCGAGCGCCCGGAGCGCACCGCAGCCGCAGCGACCTCCTCGCGCACCTGCGCGAGGCTCGCTCGCACGCGCTCGACGTCGATCGCGAAGGTCACGCGCGCCATGCGACGCCCGCCTGTCGCCCCGCGCGTGCGCCTTCACGGCGGTGCGAGAAGAAGCGCTCGTCGCAGATCGTGCAGAGCCGGACATCGCGCACGTCCCCGACGCCCGCGGCGAGCAGCCGCTCGCGGGCCGCGGCCTTCAGGTCGATGTGTCGCCCTTGCCGGTGCGCATCGCCGAATGCGGCGTGCACCTCCTCCCCCACCTCGTAGCAGCAGCGACCGGCGCCGGGCCCGATCACGGCGACGATCTCCGCGAAGCCCTCCCGGCTGCGCAGCGCGCGTACGCCCTCCTCGAGCACGCCCGCCGCGAGCCCGCGCCAGCCGGCGTGGAGCATCGCCACCGTGTCCTCGCCCGCGAGCGCCACCGGCAGGCAGTCGGCCGTGAACGCGACGAGACCCACCCCGACCTCAGAGCTGGTCTGCCCGTCCGCGCGCACATCTCCCGCGCACCCATCCGAGACGTCCGTCAGATCCCGCACATCGGCGCCGTGGACCTGGTGCAGATATGCGAGTGCGTCGAGGTGCAGGCGCTCGCGCAACTGCTCGCGGGCACGCCCTGCCGCCTCGGGGTCGCCGGCACGCGGCGAGAGGTTGCCGCTCTCGCGCGTCGTGAACAGCACGTGGCTCCCGGGCGCGATCTCGATCGGGGTCTCGATGACCGCCTCTTGCATCACGCCTCGAGCGCCGCCTGAAGCTCCGCGTCGCGACCGTCCCCCAGCTCGCCGTCGAGGCGCATGCCGAGGGCCGCGCGCAGGCGTCGGCCGACCTCGGGGCCCTCGGGAATGCCCGCTGCGATGAGGTCGTCGCCGTTGATCTGCAAGCGCACGTTGCGCAGCTCGCGAAGCCACCGTCGCGCGGCATCCCGTGCCGCCGCATCATGGCGCGCGCCGATCGCGCCGGCCAGCGCAACCGCCTCCAGCGGCGCCGGCGCGGCCAGCTCGTAGAGCTCCGAGGCGCGCCTTCGTTCGGGCAGCTCGCGCGCGAGGCCCGGGAGCACGAGCACCGTCGCGAGCGTACGATCGCGCTCCGCAGCCGCGAACCCGAGGCGGTCAAGAAGCGGTGCGATCTCACCGGCATCCTCGGCCCGGCGCGTATCCGGCTCGCCGTCGATCGCACTTCCCGCGAGCAGCGCCGCGAGCAGGAGCACATCGGGCCGGCCGTCCACGGGAAGCATCGCGAGCGCTTCTCGCAGCAGCGGCTCGTCGAGCTCGCCCCCGAGGCCCGCGGCTTGCAGGACGCCCAGATCGCGCAGTGTGAGCAACGTCGCGAGCGGGTCCTCTTCCCCGAGCGCGAGGCGCAGCTCCGCGCCGATGCGCGTTCCGGAGACCGTCTGCGACGCGCCGCTCGCGAGCGCGTCGCGCGCAAGCGCCGCGGTTGCGGGCTCGGCGTCGAAAGCCGAGCCGCGCGGCGTAGCGCCCGAGACGCCAGAGGCGCGTGGGGTCGTCGATGAAGCTCTGCTCGTGCAGCACCCGCAGGAGGCCCGCGTCGAGGTCCTCGTAGGCGTGCGGCGCCGCGCTCATCTCGCCCTCCGGCAGCGTGACCGCGATCGCGTTGACGGTGAAGTCGCGGCGCAGGAGGTCTTCGGCAAGCGGCGCCGGCTCCACTTCGGGAAGCGCGCCCGGGTGGGGATAGCGCTCGCGCCTGGACATCGTCACGTCGATGCGCGCGCCATCGAGCGACGTGGACGCCGTTCCGAAGCGGTCGTGCACGACCTGCTCGCCGCCGAGCGCGTCGAGCAGCGGCTCGATCTGCCCCTCGACGACGACGTCGAGCTCGCGCGGCGCGACGCCGCGCAGGAGGTCGCGCACGGATCCGCCGACCAGATGCACGGCCCCCGAGTCGACGCCCGCGGCGGCCACCGCCAAGAGCTCTTCGCCGCCCGGCTGCTCGCGGAGCGCGTCAAGTACGGCGGACGTCAACGCCCGCCTCCGCCAGGTACTGCTTAGCCTCCGGGATCGTGTAGACGCCGTAGTGGAAGATCGAGGCGCAAAGCACCGCGTCGGCCCCCGCCTGAACCGCGCTCGCAAGGTGCTCGAGCTCGCCCGCGCCGCCTGAGGCGATCACCGGAACCTGCACGGCAGCGCTCACCGCCTCGACGAGCGAGAGGTCGTAGCCATCGTTCGTGCCGTCCCGATCCATGCTCGTGAGCAGTATCTCGCCGGCGCCGCGCTCGACGGCCTCGCGCGCCCACTCGATGGCGTTCTGGCCCGTCGGCGTGCGGCCGCCCGCGACGAACGCCTCCCACCAGCGTCCGTTCGGGTCGCCCGGAGCGCCCGCGTGTTCCTTCGCGTCGATCGCGAGCACGACGCATTGCGCTCCGAGCACGTTCGCGAGCTCGTCGATCAGGTCGGGGCGCTCGAGCGCCGCGGAGTTGACGGAGACCTTGTCCGCCCCGGCGTCGAGCACCGCCTGCGCGTCCTCCAGCGACCGGATGCCGCCGCCGATCGTGAACGGCACGAAGACGTCGTCAGCCGTGCGCCGCGCGAGCGCGACCATCGTCTCCCGCCGCTCGTGCGTCGCGGTGATGTCGAGGAAGACGAGCTCGTCCGCGCCTTCGCGGTCGTAGTGAGCCGCGAGCTCGACGGGGTCGCCCGCGTCCTTCACGTCGACGAATTCGACGCCCTTGACGACGCGGCCGGCGTGGACGTCGAGGCAGGGGATGACGCGCTTGAGATGCACGCCGCTCACCGTATCGGCTGCACGCCGCGGGATCGCTATTCGAGCGCCGCTCGCCCCTCGGCGAACGAGAAGCGGCGCTCGTAGAGCGCCTTGCCGACGATCACGCCTTCGAGGCTCGGCGCATCGAGCGCCGCGAGCGCGCGCAGGTCCTCCAGCGATCCGACGCCACCGGAGTAGATGAGGCTCGCGCCCTCTGCCGCCTCTGCGACCGTCCGCGCCTCCTGCGCATCCACCCCCTCGAGCATCCCGTCGCGATCGACGCTCGTGTACAGGAGCTCGCGGACTCCTCGCCGCTTGAGCTCGCCCAGCACATCATTGACGGAGATGTCCGTCGACTTCGTCCAGCCCTCCGTGACGACGCGCCCCGACCGCGCATCGACGGAGACCATCACGCGCTCGGGTCCGTGCGCCGCGAGCGCCTCGTCGAGCAGCTCGGGGTCGGTGAAGGCGGCGGTGCCGAGAATCACCCGCGCGACGCCCGCCTCGAGCGCCTGCGTGATCGCCTCAGGTGAGCGCAGGCCGCCGCCGAGCTGGACGCGAACGCCGAGCTCGCGAGTGATGCGGGACACGTGCTCGAGGTTCGCGGGCGTCCCCTCCCGCGCGCCGTCGAGGTCGACGACGTGGAGCTGCTGCGCGCCTTCCTGCACCCACGCCCGCGCGGCGGCGAGCGGGTCCTCGTCGTAGACCTTGCTCTGCGCGAAGTCGCCTTTGCGCAGGCGCACCGCGCTGCCGCCGAGGATGTCGATCGCGGGATAGAGGATCACGCAGACGCCGAGGAGAGCGCCGAGCTCGAGGACGCTCCCGCGCACATCGAGGCGAAGTTCGCGAGCAGCCGCAGGCCGTGCGTCGAGGACTTCTCGGGGTGCGATTGCGCGCCGAAGATCTTGCCCCTGCCCACGATCGCGGGGAAGGTCTCGCCGTACTCGGCGGTCGCGAGCACGACGTCCTCGTCGGCGGGATGGACGACGAAGCTGTGCACGTGGTAGAGGTAGCTCGGCTCGGGCAGACCGGCGTTGAGCGGCCCTCCGGCCTCACGCCAGCTGACGGCGCTCCAGCCGATGTGCGGCAGCTTGAGCGAATCCGCGCGCAGCGCGGAGACGCCGCCGCGGAGCAGCCCGAGGCCGTCGGCGCCGCCGTGCTCCTCGGAGTGCTCGAAGAGGAGCTGCATGCCGAGGCACGAGCCGAAGATCGGGGTGCCCGCGCCCGCGCGCTCGCGCAGCAGCGTGTCGAGGCCGCGCTCGCGAACGACCTGCATCGCGGCGGGGAATGCGCCGACGCCGGGTACCAGGAGTCCATCGGCCGCGCGCAGCTGCTCGTGATCGCTCGTTAAGAGCGCGCGCGCTCCGACGTGGGCAAGCGCCTTCTCGACCGAGCGACGATTGCCCATGCCGTAGTCGACGATCGCGATCAGCGGCGCTCGGGCAAACGCCGGAAAGCTCGAGCTCTCCGCGCTCATGCGGTGAGCGTGCCCTTGGTGCTCGGGACGCCGTGCTCGGTGGGGTCGATGCTGACCGCTTCTCGCAGCGCCCGCGCGAGCGCCTTGAAGCACGCCTCGATCATGTGGTGCGCGTTCGTCCCCGTCTCGACCGTAACGTGCAGCGTGAGCTTCGCCGCGTTTGCGAACGCGCGCAGGAACTCCTCCGTGAGCTCGTGATCGAAGCCGCCCGTTGCCCCCGGTGGAAGCTGTGCCTCGAAGACCACGAACGGGCGCCCCGAGATGTCGATGGCGGCGCTCGCGCGCGCCTCGTCCATCGGCACGAGCGCGGAGCCGTAACGGCTGATCCCGGAGCGGTCGCCGAGCGCCTCGTTGAGTGCCTGGCCGAGCACGATCGCCGCATCCTCGACGGTGTGGTGCGCGCCCGTTTGCAGGTCGCCGGTGACCTCCAGGTCGAGGTCCATGCGACCGTGCCGCGCGAGCAGGTCGAGCATGTGATCGAGGAAGCCCACTCCCGTGTTGCGTGTACCCGCGCCGGAGCCCTCGAGGGCGAGGCTCAGACGCACGTCGGTCTCCGCGGTGCGGCGCTCGATCGTCGCCGCGCGCCGCCCGTTGGCGCTCACTGAAGCATCGTCTTTGCTCATGACAGGCCCGATTCTTCCTGACTTGGAGCTTGATCGGCCTGCGGCGCGCCCACGTCGAGCTCCCCCGCGCGCGCTTGCATCGAGCGCGCGTGGAGCTCGAAGCCCTCGCTCAGCGCCACCGCGGCGCCGATCGGAGCGAGCGCGCGCGCCGCGTCCTCGTCGATGTGCACCTCCGACATGCGGCGCCTGAAATGGCGCGTCGAGAGGCCGGAGGCAAAGCGCGCCGCCCCCGCGGTCGGCAGCACGTGATTGGAGCCCGCGACGTAGTCGCCGAACGCCGTCGCGCTCCGTGCGCCCACGAACAGACATCCGGCAGATTGGATGAACGGCGAGAGCGCCTCCGCGGCGGGGCCGATCAGCTCGAGGTGCTCCGGCGCGAACGTGTTTGCGAGCTGTGCAGCCTGGCGCTCGTCGGGAACCTGCACGAGCGCGCATGCGGCGGGCTCGAGCGGGGCCGACCCCTCCCCCGCCAACTCACTGATCCACTGCTCGAGGGCATCGAGGGCGCGTGGCGACGTCGACACTGCACCCACGAAGGTCTCGGGCCCGTGCTCGGCCTGTGCGAGCAGGTCGAGCGCGACGATCTCGGCGTCGGCCTCCTCGTCGAAGACGACAAGGAGGTCGCTCGGGCCCGCGAATCCGTCGATGCCGACCAGGTCGGAGAGCTGGCGCTTTGCCTCTTGCACATACAGATTGCCCGGTCCCACGATGACGTCCACGCGCTGGACCGTCGAGGTGCCGCAGGCGAGCGCCGCGATCGCCTGCGCGCCGCCCATGCGGTAGACGCGACTGACGCCGCAGAGGCGGCACGCCGCGAGGATCAGCGGGTCAACGCGTCCGTCCGCGCCCGGGGGCGCGGCGATGACGACGTCGAGCACGCCCGCCGCGCGGGCGGTGACGGTGCCCATGACCACTGTGCTCGGGTAGGGCGCCCGGCCCGCGGGGACGTACACGGCGGCCGAGCCGACCGGGACCTCCCGCAGGATCACCTGGTGGCCCTGCGGGAGCGTCACCGAGACATCCTCCTGCACCCCCGCCGCCGCCACCTGCGCAACGTTCGCGATCGCCGTCTCGAGCCCCGCGTAGACCTCGGAGGTGAGCCCGGCCATTGCCTCGTCGAGCTCCTGCGCGGAGACGATCAGCCCCTCGGAATCGGCCGTCGGAGTGTCGAAGCGTCGCGTGTAATCGAGCACAGCCGCGTCCCCGCGCTCGCGCACGTCGCCGATGATCGCGCGCACCTCGTCCTCGACGTCGGCCGCGCGCGGTATCCGCGCACGCAGACTGCTCGCTGCGGCCTCGGGGCCGCCCAGGTCCACGACGTCGTCCGGGCTGAGTCTCTGAATTCGCATCGTCTCTCACCCGCCAGATCGGCAGCTGCCGAGCAAGACCCAAATCGGCGTCTGAGGTGACCAATATGCTCCGGCCACGGTGAGCTTGCGCGCGGGTCCCCGCACCACCCCACCCACCCTCGCGCCCGCGCGCAGGCTCGCCTGAAGGCCGTCCACGGGCGTCATGCGGCAACGCGCAGGCGCTCCAGCAACTCGTCGATTGCTGGTGCCTTGAGCTTGTGCGCGACGGGGTTGGCGATGAGACGTGCGGTGCACACCACGATCTCCTCGCGGACGACGAGGTTGTTCTCGCGTAGCGTCGTGCCCGTCGCGGTCAGGTCGACGATCGCATCCGCGAGCCCCGCGAGGGGCGCGAGCTCGACGGAGCCGCGGACCTCGACGATCTCTGCCTGACGGCCCATTTCCTCCATGTGCCTGCTCGCGATGCGCGGGTACTTCGTCGCGACGCGGATGACGCCGAGCCGACGCAGCGCTCGCGCCGCGGCATCGTCTCCGTCGGCGAGGTTCTGCGCGGGCGTGCCCGCCTCGCTGCGTGGCGCGTCGCTCGCACCGTTCGCCTGGGTCGCGCCGCCGTTTTGCGTGCCGCTGTTGACGGTCGCGAGCACCATCGTCGCTCGCCCGTAGCCGAGGTCGAGCAGCTCGTAGACCTCACGCCCGCTATCGCCGTCGAGGTGCGCCTGCTCGAGCAGGACGTCCCGGCCCGTGATGCCCAGATCCGCCGCGCCGGCCTCGACATACGTGGGCACGTCGGAGGGTCGCATCGTGATCACGCCGATGTCCTCGAAGAGCAGCTTGCGGTCGTTGCTGCGCAGCTCCGTGGTGTCGACGCCGAGGCGTGTGAGGAGCGTGACGGTGTCCTCGAAGAGTTGCCCCCGCGGGACCGCGATCGTGAGGTCGCCACCGAGGGTCATGAGGAGCTCACCGGCTCGCGCGTATCGCCCACGCTCGTCCCGCTTCCACGCTCCTCGCCGGCGAGCGCGATGTGCAGGCGCTCGACGCCGAGCGCGAAGCCGACCGCGGGCAATGGGCGCCCGAAGCGCCCGAGCAGCTCGTCGTAGCGGCCGCCCCCGCCGATCGGTGCTCCGAGCGTGGGGTCGTAGACCTCGAAGACCGCGCCCGTGTAGTAGCCGATGTTGCGTACGAGCCCGAGATCGAAGATGATCCGCTCGGCGACCGCGGGCGCGAGCAGATCGCGCACCATCCGCATCCCCGCAACCGCTTCCGCCGCGGGCTCGGGCAGGTCGACGAGCACGTCGTGACCGCCGCGCTGTTGCGGAACCGCGAGCAGCATCTGCGCCGCCTCGTCCGGCAGCCCTGAGCTTTCGAGCAGGTGCTCGAGTTCGACGAAGTTTCGTCGCGCGAGTGCCTGCAGGAGCTTCGCCCTCAGATCCTCTGGAACGTCGAGGCTCGCCATCAGCGCAGGAAGCAGCGAGGCGTCCCCGAGACCAACGCGGTAGCGCTCGAGCCCGGCGGCGTCGAGGGCGTTGCAGAGCACCGAGAGCGCCTCTGCGGTGCCCGCGGGCGAAGGCGCGCCGATCAGCTCGATCCCGGCTTGCAGGAGCTCGCGTTGCTGGCCGCGTTGGGGGCGCACGCCGCGGTAGCAGTGTGCGAAATAACAGAACCGCAGCGGCGGCTGAGCGGTCGGGTAGCGCGTCGCGACGACGCGTGCGATCGGGACCGTCATGTCCGATCGCAGCACGAACACCGCGCCGGACTCGTCGAAGAGCCTGTACGCGGGACGCGCATCGGCCATGTCCGCGCGTGCGAGCACCGATTCGTACTCGAGCGCGGGCGTCGCGATCTCGCCGTAGCCATGCGCTGCAAAGGTCGAGCGCAGGGCCTCGGTGATGGCCCGAAGCTCGCGAGCCTCGTCTGGGAGCACGTCGCGCGTGCCGCTGGGAATGGGGTGAATCATTTACGTGCAGGCTAGTGCTTGCTCGTCTGCGGGGGCCGTTGTGAGGCGTGCGAGGCGTGCAATCCGGCGCCTCACCGATCCCCACGCGCTCCATCGAGCGGGCCCCACGCCTGCGCCGCCGCCTGAAGGCGCGAAGTGGCGCTACGCAGGCACGGGCTCGATCGCCACGCGCTCGATGCGGGCGCCGAGCGCACGCAGGCGCTCGTCGATGCGCTCGTAGCCGCGATCGATCTGGCGGATGTTTCCGATCTCGCTGCGGCCCTCGGCGCACAGCGCGGCGAGGAGCATCGCCATGCCCGCACGGATGTCAGGCGACTCGACGCGCTCCCCTCGGAGCCGTCGCGGGCCGGTGACGATCGCACGATGGGGATCGCAGAGCACGATGTCGGCGCCCATCGTGACGAGCTTGTCGGTGAAGATGAGGCGGTTCTCGAACATCCACTCGTGCACGAGCACGGAGCCCTCCGCCTGCGTCGCGAGCGCAACGGCGATCGAGGTGAGATCCGCGGGAAACATCGGCCACGGGCCATCCTGAATCTTGCTCTTGTAGTCGCCATGGTCGGAGCGGACGAGGAGCTTTTGGCCACCGGGGACGAGCACGTCGTCGCCGTCGATCTCACTCGTGAGGCCGAGGCGCTGGAAGACGAGGCGAAGCATGCTGAGGTCGGCGGGCCGCGTGTCCTTGATGCGCAGCTCGCCGCCGGTGACGCCCGCGAGCGCCATGAAGCTGCCGATCTCGATGTGGTCGGGCGCGATCGTGTGTTCGGCGCCGCGCAGCGACTCGGCGCCGTTGATCGTGAGCAGGTTGGAGCCGATCCCCTGGATGTCGGCGCCCATCTTCACGAGCATCCGCGCGAGGTCTTGGACGTGCGGCTCGCACGCGGCATTGCCGATGATCGTGGTGCCGGGGATGAGCGCCGCCGCCATGAGCGCGTTCTCGGTCGCCATGACGGAGGGCTCGTCCAGAAAGACGTCCGTCGGATGCAGGCCGTGCGGCGCGTCGAGCAGGATGTTGCGCCCCGAGGAGATCTCGGCGCCCATCGCGCTGAAGGCGTGCAGGTGCGGGTCGAGGCGGCGACGGCCGATGACGTCACCGCCGGGCGGCGGCATCACGGCGCGGTGAAATCGCGCGAGCAGCGGACCCGCGAGCAGGAACGAAGCCCTGATCTGCTCGGCGAGCTCGGGGTCGACCTCGATCGCGGGGACCGTCGCGGCGTCGTGCGCCCAGCTCGCCTCGTCGACGTTCGTCGACTCGTGCACGACGGCCGCGCAGAGCGAGACGTCGTTGTTCCCGAGGAACTGCACGCGCACACCGATTGCGCTGAGGATCGCGATCATCGCGTCGACGTCGCGGATGCGTGGGACGTTTCGCACCACGACCTCCTCCTCCGTGAGGAGGCACGACGCGAGGATCGGCAGCGCGGCGTTCTTGTTGCCCGCCGGGGTGAGCGTACCCTCGAGCGGGATCCCGCCGTCGATGATGAACTTCTCCATGCAGCGTTTCTTTGGGTGGCGCGCGCGAGGTAGAGCGATAACGCGCGGTGAGCGAAGCGTAACAGCCATGGTCCTAGGTTCGCGAGCGATTTTTCGCTACCTGCCTGCCCCCGACTCGAGCGCGCGATGGCCCCGCACCGACCCGAATCGGGCGCCGCGCGGCGGGCCCTCGCTGCAATCGATGTTGCAAAAGGACGACCCGAATCCGGCTCTCTAGAGCCATTTCTCACCACCGAGGCGACACGCACACGTGTTCGATCGCTTTCCGTCCGAGGCCCTTCATACCTTACGAACGCATGTTCCCCTCGGCGCACGCGAGAACCGCCGCAGACGGACGCCCCGCAGGGGCGCTGACTCCTGCCGCTAGCGGGCCGCATCCGTCACGTCCACGTGCGCCACGTGCCGCTGGGATCCTGCGCCTGGTCCGTGACTTCCTCACGCTCGAGGACGACTACGGAGTCGACTGGGAGGACGACTTCGAGGTCAGTTGGGAGGACGAGCACGGGAAGGAGGACCAGGCGCGGGGTTTACGGCGTCAGCAAGCGCCGCCCGCGGGTGCTGCGCCATGCCACCGGGAGCACGCCGGTTCTCGCTTGCGCGGGCCGCTTGCGAGCCGCCGACACGGCCGCCCCGAGGCGCCGTCCCAGCTTTGCCTCTGCGTGGAGCCGTCGAAGCGCACGTCGCCGACGGCGGCGTCGCTGCATCAGCGCTGCCCGTCGCCCAATGGCTAGCGTGAGCGCGGCCAGAGGCGATCTCGCCCCGATGCGCTATCGCCGCCGAAGCAGAACTCGGGCGCGGGGCCGAGAACGAGCTGCCGCTGCCAAACGCTCGCGGCCGGTTCGCGCTCGAGAAACGAATGTCGATCTTCACCACGCGGCTTCTCAGCCCAACGGGCGCCCAGAGGCGCCTCAGGATCGCCGCTGAGGAGCGCGTACACCGCCCCCCACCCCGTGCCGGCGAGCTCGGCGACGGCGCGATGAGCCTTCCCTGGCGCACCGTTCACCGCTGCCTCGTTGAGCGCACCAAGGGCGGCCCAGTCCTCCACGAGGTACCAGTCCTCATAGCCCGCCTGCGCTCGGAACGGCAGCTCTCGCACGCGAAACACCGCGGAGCGCACACCGGCCCGCTCGAGCTCCTCGTGCAGGGACGCTAGGCGATGCTCGTAGGCCTCAGTCGACGCCCGCGAGATCGGCTGGTGCCAGAAGAGATATGCGAGCATCGATCACCCCTGCAACGACAATCGGCCGGAGACGATGCTCCGGCCGATTAATGAAAAACCGGCGGCGTCCTACTCTCCCAGGCCCTTGCGAGCCAAGTACCATCGGCGCTGAGGGGCTTAACTACTCTGTTCGGAATGGGAAGAGGTGTTTCCCCCTCGCCAAAGCCACCGGAAAAACGCGAGAGACCGGCCTCTCCCGGTCCTTCAAAACTGCACAGCGCCACAAAAAGGGGCATCAAAATATCCGTCAAGCCCTCGACCCATTAGTACCGGTCTCCTACGGACGTTACCGCCCTTCCAGATCCGGCCTATCAACCTGGTGGTCTACCAGGGGGCTTACTCCCTCAAGGGGATGGGAGAGCTCATCTCGAGGTCGGCTTCCCGCTTAGATGCTTTCAGCGGTTATCCGGTCCGCACGTAGCTAGCCTGCAATGCCCTTGGCAGGACAACAGATACACCAGAGGTGCGTTCATCCCGGTCCTCTCGTACTAGGGACGACTCCTCTCAACTCTCCAACGCCCACGGCAGATAGGGACCGAACTGTCTCACGACGTTCTGAACCCAGCTCGCGTACCGCTTTAATGGGCGAACAGCCCAACCCTTGGGAGCGACTTCACCCCCAGGATGCGACGAGCCGACATCGAGGTGCCAAACCGGGCCGTCGATGTGAACTCTTGGGCCCGATAAGCCTGTTATCCCCGGAGTACCTTTTATCCGTTGAGCGACGGCGCTTCCACTTGCAACCGCCGGATCACTAAGACCTGCTTTCGCACCTGCTCGACTTGTCAGTCTCGCAGTCAAGCTCCCTTGCTACCTTTGCGCTCTACGCACGATTTCCAACCGTGCTGAGGGAACCTTTGCGCGCCTCCGTTACATTTTGGGAGGCGACCGCCCCAGTCAAACTACCCGCCTGGAACTGTCCAGCGCCCGGATTCACGGCGCGCTGTTAGAAACCCAGAACACCAAGGGTGGTATCTCAAGGTTGGCTCCACGCCAGCCGCAGCCGGCGCTTCAAAGCCTCCCACCTATCCTGAGCGAGATGCACCGAATCCCAATACCAGGGTGTAGTAAAGGTTCACGGGGTCTTTCCGTCTAGCCGCGGGTACTCGGCATCTTCACCGAGACTGCAATTTCACCGAGCCCCTCGTTGAGACAGCGCTGAAGTCGTTACGCCATTCGTGCAGGTCGGAACTTCGCGTAATCTCTCGTTTCCGAGAGCGCAGACTATACCTTCACCTCATCTAGCACCTTTAGGAGCGCGGACTGCGCGTAGCGTCGCTTCCCCAGATTCATCTGGTAGGCAATCGCCACGATGTCACGCAAGCCATCCCGCTGCAGATGATCTCCTTGCTCAACCATCTGGCACACAAGGCGGAAGCCTGCACAGCTTCTCGCCTTGTCTCCCCGAAGGGGGAAGCGCTCGAAGTGGGGCAGGATACAGCTCGTGAGATCGCTAACCGCCCGCACCTCATATTTGAAAGTGCGGTCGCCTTTCGACTCGCGAATCCAGCCACACCCGAAGAACGCTTGCAGATCCGTCAGTAGATCCCGATCCCTTCCGTTTAGGGAAAGCGAGTACGACGGTCTCACCTCGAGACCAATGCGTAGCTTCGCCCGGACGGCGAAAGAGATGCAAAAGCATCCCTCGCCCTCCGTGAGACCAGAGACATACCACGGATCCAACGGCAATCGTGCTCCATGGGCACCTTGTCGTGCGATGAGGGCCGGCGTATTGCGCGTCGCATTGATTTTCGGCTTCGCCGAAGCGCGACACGCCTCACCTTTCGGATCAGTCGTTAGGGGGTCACTAGGACTTCCCTCGGGATTGCCCTCTGCTGACTGCAGGAGGGTTTCCCCGATATGAGCCGGTTCTCGGCCGCCTCTCGCGAGGCGGCGGGGCAAGTGTTGGTTCTTACCCGACAAGGAATTTCGCTACCTTAGGACCGTTCCTGCTGTTACTACCTGAATCGCTTCAGGCGGCCCGCTCATTTCTGACGGGCTCTCACGGTCGCCCGTGAGAGCGGACTATCTCATCCCCTTCTCGATCGACAGAAGAGGCCCGGCGTATAGTCTCTGAGGATTCTCGTGTCGCCAAGCGCACCGCCAGGACGCCGCGGTTGCGGCCGACCGCCCTGTTGTGCAGCTCCACGAGCCTTTCCTGCTGATTGTCCGCACCCGGCACGTTTTCACGGTACCGCCCACATGGGACGGAACTCGTAGCGCGGGATACTCGGATGTTCCAGCATATAGCCAGGTTTTACAACTACCTCGGTCAACTGATAGTTACGGCCGCCGTTTACCGGGGCTTAGCTTCGGTGCTTCGAGGCGAACCCCTAACACCTCCACGTAACCTTCCGGCACCGGGCAGGCGTCAGCCCCTATACGTCGTCTTGCGACTTAGCAGAGACCTGTGTTTTTGGTAAACAGTCGCTTCAGCCCATTCACTGCGGCCCCCTCGGGCTACGCCAGCAAGTGGCCTCACCCTACCGGGGCGCCCCTTATCCCGAAGTTACGGGGCAATTTTGCCGAGTTCCTTAACGAGGGTTATCTCGATCACCTTAGTATTCTCTACTTGCCCACCTGTGTCGGTTTTGGTACGGGCACGCGCTTCCTCCCTAGAGGCTTTTCTCGGAGGCATGGCGTCAGGGACTCACCGGCTCATAGCCAGCTGCCAGTCGCACCTCGGGTTATGCAGCCCCGCATTTGACAAGGGCCACCCCTACATGCTTGGCCCAGGACAACCATCGCCTGGGTTCCCTTAGCCTTCCTCGTCCCCCCATCGGTAATAACGGAAGCGACGTGGTACAGGAATATCAACCTGTTAGCCATCGACTACGCCTTTCGGCCTCGCCTTAGGTCCCGACTGACCCTGGGCAGACGAACTTTACCCAGGAAACCTTGGGCAATCGGTGGAGGGGATTCTCACCCCTCTTTCGTTACTCATGCCGGCATTCTCACTTCCCACGCCTCCACGGCTGGCTTACGCCGCCGCTTTACTGGCATGGGAACGCTCTCCTACCGCGCGATCGACCCGAAGGTCTCACGCACCCGCAGCTTCGGTGACTAGCTTGAGCCCCGTTACATTATCCGCGCTCGAGCACTTGACCAGTGAGCTGTTACGCACTCTTTCAAGGGTGGCTGCCTCTAAGCCAACCTCCTGGTTGTCTGTGCACTCGAACATCGTTTACCACTTAGCTAGTACTTTGGGACCTTAGCTGGCGGTCTGGGTTCTTACCCTTTCGACGCTGAAGTTTATCCCCCAGCAACTGACTCCCGGAGTAAACGTGATGGTCTTCGGAGTTTGCCCGAAGTCGGTAACCTGGTAGGGCCCCTAGTCCAAACAGTGCTCTACGGCCACCACGCAATTTATCCGAGGCTATACCTAAATATATTTCGGAGAGAACCAGATATCACTGAGCTTGATTAGCCTTTCACTCCGACCCACAGGTCATCCGCCCGGTTTTCACCCCAGGTCGGTTCGGCCCTCCACGAGGTCTTACCCCCGCTTCAGCCTGCCCATGGGTAGCTCGCTCAGCTTCGGGTCTACCGCCTACGACTCAATCGCCCTATTCGGACTCGCTTTCGCTACGGCTCCGCTCATCGCTTAACCTCGCCGCAGACGAGTAACTCGCCGGCTCGTTATGCAAAAAGCACGCGGTCACGGCACGAGGCCGCTCCCACCGCTTGTAGGCACGCGGTTTCAGGTACTATTTCACTCCCCTTCCGGGGTACTTTTCACCTTTCCCTCACGGTACTTGTCCGCTATCGGTCACCAAGGAGTACTTAGCCTTGGAGGGTGGTCCCCCCAGCTTCAGTCCGCGTTTCACGAGAGCGGACTTACTCAGGAACGCCTGACAGGAGGCTGCGCGGTTTCGTCTACGGGACGGTTGCCCTCTATGGTGCGCGGTTCCACACGCTTCGACTACCACACAGCTTTGTAACTCCTGCCGAGCCGGACACGGCTCGGAACAGGCGCCCTACAACCCCAGACAGGCAACGCGTGTCCGCTTACACCTGCCCGGTTTGGGCTGATCCCCTTTCGCTCGCCACTACTCGGGGAGTCTCGGTTGATTTACTTTCCTCGGGGTACTGAGATGTTTCACTTCCCCCGCTTGTCCTCCACCGGCCTATGTGTTCAGCCGGGGATAGCGCCGCATTACCAGCGCTAGGTTTACCCATTCGGGAACCCACGGGTCACAGGCTATTCAGCGCCTAACCGTGGCTTATCGCAGCCGTTCACGCCCTTCATCGACTCTTGGTGCCAAGGCATCCACCGTGTGCCCTTACTATCTTGACGGTGATCAGACCGGCCGTACCGTGCAGCTCCTTGCGGAACAGCTTGGTCCGGTCGGTCCGGTGATACCCGTTTTTTGTGGCTTCTGTGCAGTTTTCAAGGACCGAGAAGAGGCCATAACACCTCGCCGGCAGAGCGCCGACGAGGTGCCGGTCTCTCAAAGCTCAACAGCATGCTGGGCTCGAGGCGTACGCGAGTCACATTCCTCAAGTAGGCAAAGGAGATGTGGTCGCGAGGCCACCCAGCCAGGTCCGGTCGACATGCTAGGCCCGATCTGCTCTGACACCTCTGGACCGTCGACGGCGCGCGATCGCGCACCTGGTCCAGCGGCCGCTGGATCGGGGCACCGCTAGGTGCTCCCTAGAAAGGAGGTGATCCAGCCGCAGCTTCCGCTACGGCTACCTTGTTACGACTTCACCCCAGTCACGGGCCCCACCTTCGACGGCTCCCTCCCTTACGGGTTAGGCCACCGGCTTCGGGTGTTGCTCGCTTCCGTGGTGTGACGGGCGGTGTGTACAAGGCCCGGGAACGTATTCACCGCGGCATTGCTGATCCGCGATTACTAGCAACTCCGCCTTCATGCAGGCGAGTTTCAGCCTGCAATCCGAACCGGGACGCGCTTTAAGGGATTCGCTCCACCTCGCGGTATCGCAGCCCTCTGTACGCGCCACTGTAGCACGTGTGTAGCCCTGGACATAAGGGGCATGATGACTTGACGTCATCCCCACCTTCCTCCGGTTTGTCACCGGCAGTCTCGCATGAGTCCCCAACTAAATGCTGGCAACATGCGACGGGGGTTGCGCTCGTTGCGGGACTTAACCCAACATCTCACGACACGAGCTGACGACAGCCATGCACCACCTGTGAGAGCGCCCCGAAGGGAGAGTGTGTTTCCACACCTGTCGCTCACATGTCAAGCCCAGGTAAGGTTCTTCGCGTTGCGTCGAATTAAACCACATGCTCCGCTGCTTGTGCGGGCCCCCGTCAATTCCTTTGAGTTTTAGCCTTGCGGCCGTACTCCCCAGGCGGGGCACTTAATGCGTTAGCTTCGGCACGGAGGGAGTCGACACCCTCCACACCTAGTGCCCATCGTTTACAGCGTGGACTACCAGGGTATCTAATCCTGTTTGCTCCCCACGCTTTCGCGTCTCAGTGTCAGTACCGTCCCAGCGAGCTGCCTTCGCCATCGGTGTTCTTCCTGATATCTGCGCATTTCACCGCTACACCAGGAATTCCACTCGCCCCTTCCGGACTCTAGCCCGACAGTATCCACCGGCATTCCAGGGTTGAGCCCTGGGCTTTCACAGCGGACTGATCGGGCCACCTACACGCTCTTTACGCCCAATAATTCCGGACAACGCTTGCACCCTACGTATTACCGCGGCTGCTGGCACGTAGTTAGCCGGTGCTTCTTGTGAAGGTACCGTCACCCGGACCGGCTATTAACCGGCCGGGCTTCGTCCCAACTGAAAGGGGTTTACAACCCGAAGGCCGTCTTCCCCCACGCGGCGTTGCTGCGTCACGCTTTCGCGCATTGCGCAAGATTCCCCACTGCTGCCTCCCGTAGGAGTCTGGGCCGTGTCTCAGTCCCAGTGTGGCTGATCGTCCTCTCAGACCAGCTACCCATCGTCGCCTTGGTAAGCCTTTACCTCACCAACAAGCTAATGGGCCGCGGGCCCATCCCGACGCGGAGGCCGAAGCTTCCTTTACCCTCGCGGGCATATCCGGTATTAGCCCGAGTTTCCTCGGGTTGTCCCGGTCATCGGGGCAGGTAACCCACGTGTTACTCACCCGTTCGCGGCTTTGCCCCAGGGCAAGCCCTGGTTCGTCGCTCCACTTGCATGTGTTAGGCACGCCGCCAGCGTTCGTCCTGAGCCAGGATCAAACTCTCCGTGAAGTGTCACGAAAAGCTGTCATGGATGTGGCCTGTGACAGACCTGTGCGAAGTCGATACACGCAACCTCGCACCATGACGGGTTCCTACTTGCTCTTTACTCGACGCAGAAACGTCCGCGCTTAAAGCACGGGCGACTCGCGCCGAGATCGAACCTGGACACACATCACGATCGGTGTCCGATCGCGATGCGCGCATGCTGTTGAGTTTTCAAAGACCGCCGAGCCTCTCCGCCGAGCTTCCACATGGGAGGCCGAACTGGCCCCGGCTGCCCGCAGGCATACTCAGAGGGCCAACCGGAGAGTATAGCGCTCGCGGGTGCCCTGCGGCAAGCCCTGGGCGTGCATCCGCCCGTCCCAGCCCGCGGGCAGGCGCTAAGGAACCCGAAGCCGGACGAAGCGCCGCTTGCCAACTTGTAGCACGCGGCCGTCGAGCGTGTCCGTTGGGACGTCCAGATCGCCCGCGCCAAGCCGCTCGCCATCCAGCGAGACCGCGCCGTCGCTCAGAAGTCGCCGCGCCTCCGAGCGCGAGCCGCCGAATGCCTCCGCGATGAGCGCCGGCATGTGCGCCTTGCTTGCGTCCGCGAGCAGATCGCCCTCGATGCGCAGCTCGGGCACGTCCTCCGGGACTTCTCGCTCGAGGAAGACCCGATCGAACGCCTGCTCCGCGCGCTCCGCGGCGTCCTCGGAGTGAAGCCACGCGACGAGCTCCCGCGCGAGCTTGCGCTTCGCGTCGCGGGGAGAGAGATCCGCGGGCGGCTCGACGCCGAGCAGCAGGGAGTAGTAGGAGCGCATCGCCTCGTCCGGCACGCTCATCGTCTTCCCGTAGATCTCCTCCGGGGGCTCGCTCACGCCGATGTCGTTGCCCAGCGACTTCGACATCTTACGCTCGCCGTCCGTCCCCACGAGGATCGGCATCGTCAGGATCGCCTGCTCCGGCTCCCCGTACGCGCGCTGAATGTCACGGCCCATGAGGAGATTGAACTTCTGGTCCGTGCCGCCGAGCTCTACATCCGCACTCACGGCGACCGAGTCGTAGCCCTGTAGCAGTGGGTAGATCACCTCGAGCATCGAGAGCGGCTGGCCGGCGGCGATCCGCTTCGAGAAGTCATCGCGCTCGATCACCTGCGCGATTGTCGTCGTCGCGAGCAACTGGAGGATCTCCGGGAGGCTCATCTGCAGCCACTCGCTGTTTCGCCTCACCTCGAGGCTCTCGGGCTCCGCGCGCAGGATCCGCAGCGCCTGCTCTTGGTAGCTCTGCGCGTTCGCCTCGATCTCCTCGGGGCTGAGCACGGGGCGCAACTCCGAGCGCCCGGAGGGGTCCCCAACCTGCGCCGTCATGTCACCCACGATCAGCACGACCTTGTGACCCGCGTCCTGGAACTCCCGCAGCTTGCGCAGCACGACCGCGTGGCCGAGGTGGATGTCCGGCGCCGTCGGGTCGATGCCGAGCTTCACGCGCAGCGGGCGCCCCTCTTCGCGCGCATGCGCGCACTTGCGCTCCAGCCCGCCCGCCGGAAGCACGTCGACGGCGCCCCGGGAGAGGCTCTGCGCTGCTGCTGCAGCCTCCTCGTTCGTCACGTTAGGTGCGCTCTGGCTCACGGGGCGCCAATGCTAGACTCCCGCGCGCTCGTGGATCCGCTTCAGCCATCCACGGCCGCGGCGCGGGTGCAACCGAGCATCGAAGGACCAAACGGTGGGCATGCTTCCACCTAGGCAATGAGCGCGGACGACCACCTCGACATCCCTCGCGCCGCCCAGCCCCCAGTAGCGCTTCTGCAGGGCACCAGCCGCGACCGGCCTCGTTATCCGCCCGCGCCGCCCGGCGCACCCAGCGGGCCCGAAATCCCGCAGTGGGGCGAGTCCGCCCCCACTCCCGGCGCCCCGCGCCCGCGCCGTCGCCTGCGCAAGCTCCGCTTCCTCGCGATCCTCCTCGCGGGGCTCGCGCTCGCGCTCATCTCCTTTGCCTACGGCATGTTCATGGCCGTCACATCCGGCCTTCCGCGCCTCGACGACCGCTACCAGTTCACGCACGCCAAGAACTCGATCCTCCTCGACGACCAGAGCAAGCCGCTCGCGGTGCTCTCCGAGCACCACCGCATCCTCCTCGTCCCCAACCAGATCCCATACATCGTCAAGCACGCCGTGATCTCGGTCGAGGACAAGCGCTTCTACAGAGAGCCTGGCGTCGATCCTCGCGGCATCGTCCGCGCAGCGCTCCAAGACGTCCTCCACGAGCACTCCGTGCAGGGCGGGTCGACGATCGCCGAGCAGTTCGTCAAGAACGCACTCGAAGCCCAGTCGCACCGCACCGTCTTCGAGAAGCTCCGCGAGGCTGCGCTCGCCTACCAGCTCACGCACAAGTGGCCGAAGGAAAAGATCCTCACCGAGTATCTGAACACGATCTACTTCGGCGAAGGCGCGTATGGCATCGAGTCGGCTGCGGAGACCTACTTCGGGCACGAAGAAGCGCACGCCGGTTGCGGCCTGCCGAAGGCGCCGCTGTGCGTGGAGGAGCTCAAGCCCTGGGAGGCGGCGCTGCTCGCGGGCATCATCGCCTCGCCCTCCGGCTTCAATCCCGTGACGCATCCGCAAGCGGCGAAGGAACGCCGCGCGGTCGTCCTCAAGGACATGCTCGAACAGCACTACATCACGCTTTCGCAGTACCGCGAAAGCATCGACCAGTCG
This sequence comes from uncultured bacterium, assembly GCA_963738355.1. Classification (GTDB taxonomy): domain Bacteria; phylum Actinomycetota; class Thermoleophilia; order Solirubrobacterales; family Solirubrobacteraceae; genus Palsa-744. Next base: position 101,445 of record CAVTWF010000006.1, on the reverse strand, counting down.
CTGCCGAGTGAGCAGAGCGTGCAGCCGCCTCAGGCGCCCCCCGTGGACGGACTGCAGACCGGGTACTTCACGAGCTGGGTGGAACAACAGCTGATCGAACGCTACGGCGCGCAGCGCGCACTCGAGGGCGGGCTCACGGTCCACACCACACTCGACCTCGAACTCCAGCGTGCGGCCGAAGACGCCGTCCACAGCTTCGTCGGCGGCACCGAAGCGCCGACGGCCGCGCTCGTGGCGATCGAAAACTCGACCGGCGACGTCCGCGCGATGGTGGGCGGCCCAAACTACGACACCACGCCGTTCAACCTCGCGACCGTGGGCGAGCGCCAGCCCGGGTCGTCCTTCAAGGCGTTCGATCTCGCGACCGCGCTCGAGCACGGTATCTCCCTTGGCTCAGTGTGGACGTCCAGCCCCAAGGTCTTCGACGTCCCGGGCGGCGGCGGCGAAAAGTTCGTCGTCCACAACGACCTCAACGCCTACGCGGGCTCGCGCTCGCTGCTCGAAGCGACGACGTGGTCGGACAATTCGGTCTACGCCGAAGTCGGGATCCAGGTCGGCACGCAGAACGTCGCCGCAACGGCGCACCGCATGGGGATCCGCACGCCGATCTCGACGAACCCCGCGATGACGATCGGCGGCCTCAAGATCGGCGTGACGCCGCTCGACATGGCGCACGCCTACGAGACGCTCGCCGAGGGCGGCCAGCGCGTCGGGAGCTCGATGGTCTCCGACGGCGCGCCCAACGGCATCCAGGAAGTCAACGCGCAGGCCGGCCAGGCGCTGCCTGACGGTCGCGAGACCGACGTCAACCACGTCAAGTTCAAGCGTGTCCTCCCGGCGTATGTGGCGGCCGAAGAGACCTCCGCCCTTGAAACCGTGATCAGCGCCGGCACGGGAAGGCGCGCGCAGATCGGGCAGTTCGCCGCCGGCAAGACTGGCACGACGTCCAACTTCGGGGACGCATGGTTCGTGGGCTGGGACCACAAGTACACGGTCGCGGTGTGGGTCGGGTACCCGAACGGCCTCGTCTCGATGAGCACCGACTTCAGCGGCGGTCCCGTCGAAGGCGGCACCTACCCCGCGCTGATCTGGCAAGCGTTCCAGATGGGCGCGATCCAGATCGATCGCGAACGCGCCGAACGCAACGCGGCCGGCAAGGCGCACAGCGGCAGCACGGGCGAAGAACTGCTGCCGGCGACCGGTCCCTCCTCGCCCGCGCCGTCGAACTCCGGCGGCGGACAGAACGAAGGCGCGAGCCACCACCGCGGCGGGCCGGCTCCCACTACGGGCAACGGCGGCAACGGCGCGGAATCTCAGCCTGCGCCACATAACGGCGCGCCCGCCGCGCCCACCAATCAGGCGCCTCCCTCCTCCTCGCCGCCCTCGACTCCCACCGAAACGCCTGGCGCAGGCAACAGCACGGGCCCCGCCCCGCCTGGGGGTCAGGGTCAGAGCGAAGGCGGTGGCGGCGGCGGAGGTGCGGGCGCAGGTGGTGGGACGCCGTCGGCGGCCGGCGGCGCCTCCCCCGGCGGCTAGCGACGCGGCGCGCGCGAGAGGTACCGGCTGCCTGCGGCGCAGAAGCGCCATGGCAGCTCGGTGGCCCTCGTGATGCCAACGCGCGGCCCCTGCGCGATCTGCGGGTCGCTCCACCCGGCTGAGCGCTCGCGGATGACGATCGGCCCCGCGGCCAGGTCCGCGTCGTTGTCTGCGAGCTCGATGCCCAACGCCTGTGTCAGCTTCCCCGGGCCCGAGCACAGCGCCCTGTCACCCGCTCCGTTCATCCGAGCATCCGCGGGCAGGCCCCGGCGGGCGCGCATCAGGTCGAGGTCCGTCAGCGGTTGCAGCGCACGGATGAGCACTCCCGCGCCGACGCCTTCGGGCTCGCACACGGCGTTCAGCAGCGCGTGGATCCCGTATGAGCGGTACACGTAGGCGCGACCGGGCTCGCCGAAGAGCGTCTTCGTGCGCGGGGTGAGCCCGGCGAACGCGTGGCTGGCCGGCTCGCTGTGGTGGTAGGCCTCGGTCTCGACGATCACGCCCGAGGCGCCCGCGTGGTCGACTACGCAACCCACGAGGTCGCGCGCGACCTCGAGCACGGGGCGGTCGTAGAAGCTCGCCGGCAGACCTCCGCGGGCTGCTCGCGCACGCCGTCTACTCGTGGCGGTAGCCATCGAGCAGCTCCTCCGCGGCAGTGATCTGCTCTTCGATCCGCGCGCGGGCGGTGCCGCCCTCGGAGACCTTCGACTCGAGCCACGCCTCGGGACTGCGCAGGAGCTCGTAGATCTCATCGGTGCGCTCGGCAAAGGCGTCGTCGGCGGCGACGAGCTCCTCGGCGGTGAGCTCCGAGAGCGACCGGCCGCTGCCTGTGGCGACGCGCACGAGCTCCGCGACCGCTCCATGTGCCTGGCGGAAGGGAACGCCGCGGCGCACGAGCGCGTCCGCGAGCTCTGTCGCGGCGATCGCCTCGCCGGACGCCGCGGCTTCGAGCCGCTCGCGATCGAAGCGCACGCCGGCGATCATCCCGCGCGCCGCGGCCAGCGCGGGCTCGAGCGTGTCGACCGTGTCGAACACGGGCTCCTTGTCCTCCTGGAGATCCTTGTTGTAGGCGAGCGGCAGGGCGTGGAGCACGCCGTGAAGGGCGCTCAGGTGGCCGACGATCCGCGGCGCCTTCGCACGCAGCAGCTCCGCGGCATCCGGGTTCTTCTTCTGCGGCATGATCGAAGACGTCGAGCTCCACGCGTCCGGGAGCTCACAGAAGCCGAGCTCCTCGCTGGACCACAGTACGAGCTCCGCGCCGAGCCGCGAGAGGTGGGTCGCGCAGGTCGCCGCCGCGCTGAGATAGTCGAGCGCGAAGTCGCGGCCGGAGACGGCGTCCATCGAGTTCGGCGCAACGCCCTCGAACCCGAGCTCGTTGGCGACCATCGCACGGTCCGTCTCGAAGCCCACGCCCGCGAGCGCGCCCGCGCCCAGCGGCAGCTGAGCCGCCGCGTGTCGCGCGAAGCGAAAGCGCCGCGCGTCACGCTCGAACATCCAGAAGTAGGCGAGCAGGTGGTGACTCAGATAGACGGGCTGTGCGCGCTGCAGGTGCGTATAGCCGGGCATCCGCCAGTCGATGTGCTCACGCGCGCGTTCCACGAGTGCGTCCATCACCAAGAGCAGGCGCTGCACCGCGGCGTCGGCGTGCTCGCGCACGTACATCGCGAGGTCCGTGACCACCTGGTCGTTGCGAGAGCGCGCGGTGTGCAGGCGCCCGCCGACGGGACCCGCGAGCTCGATCAGCCGACGCTCGATCGCCATGTGAATGTCTTCGTCGTGCTCGGAGAACTCGAAGTGCTCTTCGCGCAGCTCCTCCTCCACGCGATCCAGGCCCTCGAGGATGGCTCGGGCGTCCTCGGCGGAGACGATTCCCTGCGCCTCGAGCATCCGCGCGTGCGCACGCGAGGCGGCGACGTCCTGCGGCCACAGGCGCTTGTCGAAAGAGAGCGACGAGTTGAGCCGGCTGAAGTCAGGGTCCTGTGGCTCTGAGAGGCGCGGCATGATCCGGAGTGTATGCGCGCGGCCAGGCGTGCGGATGGAGTTCAAAGAGGCGCGCTCGGGCAGGGGCCCGGCGCGCGGTGTCGGTGGCCTACACCGTCCGCAGCGCCTCGGTCGGCGAGAGCCTGGCTGCGCGCAGCGCGGGCAGGAGGCCGGCGATCGCGCCGATCAGGATGGCCGCGCCGATGCCGCCCGCCCAGGCCTCGGTGGGAACGACCGTGGACCAGCCCTTCGCCTGCGCGTAGATCGCGGTCGCGAGCGCGCCGAGCCCGACGCCGACCGCGCCACCGCCCAGCGCGAGCAGGACGGCCTCGGAGAGGAACTGCGTGCGGATCTGGCCGCGCGTAGCGCCAAGCGCCCGACGCAGCCCGATCTCCGAGCGCCGTTCGAGGACGGAGATGATCATGATGTTCGCGACGCCGACTGCGCCCACGAGCAGGGCCACGGCCCCCAATCCGAGGAAGAGCCCGTTGAGCGCGCTTTGCGCGTCGGCACGCGCCACCAGGGTCGAGGAGGGTTCTGAGACGTTGACTTCGTTCGGTGCTTCGGGGTTCGCCGTGGCGGCGAGCACCGAGTGCACCGCCCCCACCCCGCTGTTCTGGGCGCGCACGTAGATCGTGTTGGCGTGCCCATTGAAGTGCATGTACCGTTCGGCCGCCTTGTAGCCCACGAGTACGGAGCTTTCGATTTCCGGGGCGAGCGGCGAGGAACCGAGGATGCCCACGACGTACAGCCATTGGTCGTCCACCCAGATGCGCTCGCCGGGGTAGACGTGGTCGATGCCGAGGCGGGATGCGGCCGCCGAGCCAAGGACGGCCGCCGGCTCGCTCGCCGTGGCGGCGTTCAGGTACGTGCCCTGCACGACCTGGACCGCGAGCGCTTGGGGCAGGTTGAGGCTCGCCGCCTTGATGCTGATCGCGCCTGTTTCGACTTCGGGGATCAATGGGCTGCGGTAGGCGTGCCCCTCGATCGTGCCCGTCTGCGCCACGCTTTCAACGGGCCCGATGCGCGCGATCATGCCGGGCGCCTGAAGCGGCAGTTCGGCCGACTTGCCGGCGAAGCTCTGTCCGTTGGTCACGACGAGCAGATTGGTCCCGAGGCGGTCGATCTCCGCCAGCAGCCCTGCCTGCGAGGAGGACGAGAGGCCGAGCACGGCGACGATCGCCGCGACGCCGATCGAGATGCCCAACGCCGAGAGCGCCGCGCGCAGTCGCCGCGTGCGCAGACCGACGCTTGCCACGCGCGCGAGGTCTCCGGGTCGCATGCGCGCGGGGGTGAGCGCAGCGGTGGCGCTGCTCGCCGGGCTCATGCCGCGCTGTCCTCGACGATGCGCCCGTCGAGCACCTCGACCTGCCGGGGCAGGCGCCGTGCGAGCACGCGGTCGTGCGTGATGACGACGATCGTCGCGCCCTCCGCGTTGAGCTCGCCAAGGAGCTCGAAGATGGCCTCGCCCGACGCGCTGTCGAGATTGCCCGTCGGCTCGTCTGCGAGCACGATCGCCGGCCGGCCCACGAGAGCCCGCGCGATTGCGACGCGTTGGCGCTCGCCCCCGGAGAGCTTCGAGGGCCTGAAGGTCACGCGGTGCGCGAGCCCTACGCGGGCGAGCGCTTCGGCGGCCCGCTCGCGGCGCTCACCCGCCGGAACGCCGGCGTAGAGCAGTCCGTCGGCCACGTTCTCGAGCGCAGTGGAGTGCTCGGCGAGGAAGAACTGCTGGAAGACGAAGCCGATCCGCGTGGCGCGCAGCGCGGCAAGCTCGGCATCGGAGAGTCGCGCGGCATCGAGGCCAGTGACCGCCACCACGCCCGACGTCGGGCGCTCGAGCGTGCCGATGACGTGCAGCAGCGTCGTCTTGCCCGAGCCCGATGGCCCAACGACCGCGACGAGCTCGCCGCGAGCGACGGCGAAGCTCACCTCGCGCAGCGCATAGACAGGCGGATCCGAGCCATATGTCTTGCCGACGCCCTGCAGCTCGAGCACAGGCAGGCCACCCCCATCGCCCTCGCGGGGCGCCGGCGGTTCGAGGGTCTGCAGGGAGCGGCTCATTGCGAGGGCACGACGACGTGCTGGCCGGCCTGGAGCCCGGACCCCGACACCTGCACGCGCCCGTCGGCGTCGTCGAAGAGCCCGAGCGTCACGCCCACGAGATGGTGGGAGCGGCCTTCTGCCACCTCCACCGCGTAGCCGCCTTCCGCGAGCGCGAGCAGCGCGTTGATCGGCACAATGAGCGCGCTGTTGACGCTCGCCGTCGTGATCGCCACCCGCACGGGGGCCTGGTCGAGCGTGCCGGTAGCGCCCGGATCGGTGGGCGTGATCTGCACTTCGATCGTCGGCGTGCCTTCTTCTTCGCCGCCACCACCGCCATGACCGCCGGAGGACGAGGACTTCGCGACCTTGCCGACCGAGCTCACCACGCCGGGCGTGGTCTGGTTGTTGGGGAGCGTGATCGTGACGTGGTCGCGCTTCTTGATGCTCGCCTGCTCGGCGGCGTCGAGCTTCACCACCACCTGGCGCCCCGTCGAGGTCGCCTCCATGATCGGGCTACCCTGCTGCGCTCCGGCGCCGAGGGTCCCCGAGACGCTCGTGATCCGCAATGTCGTGGAGGGCAGGAAGACCGCCTGGCCGAGCGCGAGCTGGCCGAGCTTCACCCCGTTCGCTTCCCTGACGCCGAGCTTTTCCTGTAGCGCCTTCAGCGCCGCCTTCGTTTCCGAGCTGAAGTATTCCGGGTGTTCGTCGATCTCTGCACCCGTGGCAAACCCGAGCGCAACGAGATCGGCGTTGAGCTGCGCGACGTCCTTTCCACTCATTCCCTTGTGCAGCGTGCGGTAGGCCGGCGTCGCGCCGTAGAGCAGAACAACCGGTTCGCCGTTCACCTCGTAGATGACCTCGCCCTCGTCGACGAGCTGTCCGACCGCGGGCAGGGAGGTGATCGTGCTGCCGCCCCCGCCGCCGCCGCCCTTTTCACCGCCGCCTTCGCCCCCGCTGCTGCCGCCCGCCTGGTTCATCACCGTGTAGGACCCCGCATAGCCGAGCGTGCCGTTTTCGGTCTGCTGCGAGGAGATCGAGCTCCGTTCCACCGTCGCAAGCGAGGTCGCCACCGCGCCTTCGGTGGCGCTGGAGCGCCCGGGATGGGAGCTCGAGAACGGCTTGGCAATGACGACGATCGCCACCGCGATCGCAGCGAGCACGAGTAGCGGCACGACGAGGATGCGACGGTCGCGCCGTCGCGGCGGAAGGCCGTCCCCGAGGCCCGCCCGCGTACGCCCCGGCGGGCGACGCTCGCCGCCCGCGCTCGTATCGGCGTCGTGAACATCGTGCGCTGCGAAATCCACGGTTCCGTCCTCCGCGGCGCCAGTATCGATCACGCCGGAAGCGTCCGTGGCGCCATCGGGCCGGGCCTCCGGCTCCGACAGCGAAGCTGGCTCGCGGCCACCGGGTATGGATGGTCGGGCGGTGGGGGGTTGACTACTCACGGTGGTCGCGTCGCCGCTCTATTCCGCTTTCGGGCCCCCGGAGTGCCCCAGACATATCTTGGCCGCGGCCTTGAACTGAGGCGAGTTTGGTTCGAAGGTCTTGTTCCCGTCCAGCTTCACCGCGTTGCCGAGGAACTCAGGGTCGGCAAAGTTGGGCATCCCGTGCGCGCGTATGCAGGCCGAGAACTTCACAGCCTGTTCCTGGGCCTGTGCCTGCACTTGCGGGCTAGGCTCGCCGCCGTACGGAAGCAGCTTGCCGCAGGCCTTCCTCGCAGATTCGAAGTGCGGGGGCCTGTGGCCGATCAAGCCCAACACGCGCGGTTCCACCTGGAGGTGTCCTTCGACCGGTTCGGGGAAGTCGGGCACGCCGTTGGCGCGCATGCACTTCGCGAAGGCGACCATCTTCTGCTGCGTGCTCACGCTGCTCTCGGGCGACGAGCCGCCGCCCTGTGGGCTGGCGGACGACGCTCCCTTGTCCGACGAGAGGTGCGCGACGCCCGGACTGGAGGAGCCCCCGCAGCCGACGAGCGCGAGGGCGAGGCCCGCAAGCGCAGCGGCGGCTAGCACCGTGGGTCTCGTGGTGCGTGGCATGCGGTCACCTTCCTTGCGCGTCGACCCGGTTTCCATCAGTGGTTGTGCAGCGGGAACGTGCAAGCGGCTGCCGCCTGCGTGAACGCCGGCGACTGCTCATCGATCGTGCTCGGGAACACGAGGATCACTCCTTCGATATCGCTTATCACGCCGTAGCCGCCGTGGAACGGGTTGGACGGGACCGAGGTTCTCGGGTCGGGGAACTGGGAGATGCCGTGCTGGCGCATGCACCGCGCGATGTTCAGAAAGCGCGCCAGCGTCTGTGTGGAGGGTGGGGGCCCCGAGCCGATGCCGCCACCCGGCATCAGCTTCCGGCACTTCGCCTGCGCCGCCTTGAACGCCGGCGATGAAGGATTGAGTCCGGCGCCAACACGGAAGAGGCCTCCGCCGGCGCTCGGATCTCGGAACGTGGGCAGGCCGTTGGATCGCATGCACTTGGCAAATGCGACCCCCGCCTGTTCGGGGCTCGCCGTGCTTGGGGGCGACGTGCCGCCGCCTTCGGAGCTCGCGCTCGCAGAGCCCCTCCCCGAGGAGAGGCGTGCGACGTCGGGGCTGGAGGAGCCGCCGCAGCCGGCGACCGCCAGCGCGACGCTCACCAGTGCCGCCGCGCCCAGCGTGACCCGCACCGTCGACGTGGTCGGTCGCCAGATCACGGCGCGACCAGCACGTTGCCGCCCTTCTCACCGCCCCCGCCGCCGCCGCTCTGGGTGGACGCTCCGCCGCCCGGAGGGGCCCCCGCGCCAGGGCCGCCCTTCGAGCCCGGCGGCCCGAAGTACTGCTGGCAGGCGTTCTGGGCCGCCCGGAACTGCGGCGAGCGGGGGTCCAGCCCGCTGCCCGCCTTCAGCCGCATCCTTACGGCGTTCCCCTGGAATTCCGGCTCGGGGAAGTTGGGCTCGCCGTGCGCGCGCACGCAGGACGAGAACTTCAGCGCGCGTTCCTGCATCTGCTTCTGCATCTGCGGACTGGGCTTGCCGCCTTCGGGCATCAGCTTGTGGCACTGCCTTTCCGCCGCCTGGAACTGCGCGGATTCGGGGTTCGGGCCGCTGCCGTTGTGACTCTTCAGCTGGATCCCGCCTTCGTCCGGTTCAGGGAAGTCGGGGACGCCGTTGGCGCGCATGCACTTCGCGTAGGCGACGAGCTTCGTCTGAGCGCTCGCCTTGCTTTCCGGCGCGGAGCCGCTGCTTTCGGAGCTCGGGTCCGCAGAGCCCTTCCCCGCGGAGAGGTGCGCCACGCCAGGGGTCGAGGAGCCGCCGCAGCCTGCGACTAGGAGCAGGATGCTGGAGAGCGCAGTCGTAGCTAGTAATCCCGGGATCGTTCTGCTCGTGCGTTGCATGCTCACCATGTCTTGCTTCTCCTTGGTCATCGCCGACGCGTCGGCGCACGGTGTCGTGTTGCCGTTGAGGCGGTTGTAAGAAACAGCCGGTTACATTGCGGTGACCGCCGCTGTAACCGCGCTGTAACCGGCAGCAGGAGACGCTGGAGGCATGCGAACCCGCGCGTTCAGGCAACCCCGCGGGCTAACCTTGGGCTCGAGTCGTGAGAGTGGCCGATGAGGGTACTGCTGGTTGAGGATCACGCCGAATTGGCCGAGACCGTCGCCAAGGGGCTGCGCCGCGAGGGGATGGCCGTCGACGTCGCGCTCGACGGCCGTGACGCATACGCTCGCATCGCCGTCACCGACTACGACGTGCTCGTGCTCGACCGTGACCTGCCCGATGTGCGCGGTGACGAGATCTGCCGCTCACTTGCCGCGGAGCGTCGCCAAGGGCGCATTCTCATGCTCACCGCAGCGGGGTCGATCGAGGACCGCGTGGGCGGTCTGAGCATCGGTGCGGACGACTATCTGCCGAAGCCCTTCGCATTCGCGGAGCTGGTGGCGCGAATCCGCGCATTGGGCCGCCGCAGCGCGGCCCCCATTCCGCCGGCGCTCGTGTGCGGCGACATACGCCTGGATCCGGCACACCGCGTCGCAACCCGCGCCGGCACGCGGCTCTCGCTGAGCCCGAAGGAGTTCGCCCTGCTGGAGTATCTCCTCGGCGCGAGGGGGCGCGTCGTCTCTACCGAGGAGTTGCTCGAACGCGTGTGGGATGAGAACGCGGATCCCTTCACGACGACGGTGAAGGTGACGATACGCCGCTTGCGGGCGAAGCTCGGCGAGCCGCCCGCGATCGAGACCGTTCCCCACGGCGGCTACCGGATCTAGATGCGCCTTCCCACCCCCCGCTACACGATCCGCCTCAGGCTGACGCTGCTTTACGGCGGTGTCTTCCTGCTCTGCGGGGCTGCGTTGCTGAGCGCCGCATATCTGCTCGTCCGCCAGACGACCGATGCTCCGGTGTTCTCGGTCAAGGCCACCCCGCGCGGCGCGGCGGTGAGCGGACCGCACGGCCAGGTGGGGCTCGAGGTATTTCGCGTTAACGGACCGCTCGGCAACTCCACGGTGCGCGCGGCCGGTGGGGTGCGCAACGGCTCCGCCTCAGCGCCGAGCGCCAGTCGCGCCGCCAAGGCGTTCGAAGGCGGCGCCGGCCCGGCGGCGATCGGTCCCCCGCTCACGATCCCGCTGGCGCAGGCGCAGAGGCAAGCGAAGGAACTGAGCACGCTGGCTGCCGACGAACGCAACGAAGCGCAGAAGCAGGCGAACCAGTTGCGCACGCTCGCCGTCGAGCAGCACAACGAAGAACTCCACCGGCTCCTCATCATCCTCGGGATCGCGCTCGCTGTGATGGCGATCATCTCGATGGGGCTTGGTTGGCTCGTCGCAGGTCGCGCGCTGCGTCCTCTGCAGACCATCACCAAGGCTGCGCGCGCAATCTCTGCCACCAGTCTGCACAAGCGCCTCTCGCTGCGCGGGCCCGACGACGAGCTACGCGAGCTCGGCGCCACCTTCGACGAGCTGCTCGAGCGACTCGAGCGCTCATTCGAGGCGCAGCGGCAGTTCGTCGCCAACGCCTCTCACGAGCTGCGGACGCCGCTCACGCTGGAGCGGGCGACGATCGAGGTCGCGCTCGCCGATCCTGCCGCGACCACTGGGGACCTGCGCGCCGCCTGCGAGCGCGTGCTCGCGATCGGCGAGCAACAGGAGCGCACGATCGACGCCCTGCTCGCGCTCGCGCGCGGCGAGCGGGGGCTCGACCGGCGAACGCTCTTCGACCTCAGAGCGCCGGTCGCCGACGTCCTGGACTCGCGGTGCGAGGAGATCGAGCGCCGGGAACTCTCGCTGCAGAGCAACCTCGCGAACGCCCTCACGTCCGGCGATCGTCGACTCGTCGAGCGACTGGCCGCAAACCTCCTCGACAACGCGATTCACCACAACGAGGAGCGCGGATGGATCAAGCTCTCGACCACACTCGAGTCCGACAATGCGGTGCTCCGGATCGCCAACAGCGGCCAGGTCGTACCGCCTGCGGAGCTCGAGCAGCTCTTCGAGCCGTTTCGGAGGCTCGGCCCGGCGCGAAGCGCACGCGGCGAGGGTCACGGGCTCGGGCTCTCGATCGTCACCGCAGTCGCCGCGGCCCACGGCGCGAGGACGAACGTGCGCGCCCGTCCGCAGGGAGGGCTGGAAGTGGAGGTGCGCTTTCCCGCAGCCACACGAGCTGACGCCGAGCGCACTGGCGATGAGGCGGGTGTCAGCGGGAGCCGCAACCGGGCGAGGCCGGCCGCTGCGCCGCTGAGCGGAACGACTCCCGGCGCCTAGCGCTCGAGCGCGCGCAGGAGCGCCGCTGCGACGCGCGCGACCTGCCCGTCGGTCATGGTCGGGAAGAACGGCAGCGCGAGCGAGCGCGAGGCGATGTCCTCGCATACCGGGAACTGGCCCTCGCGGTATCCGAAGCGCTCGCGATAGAAGCTCATGAGATGAATCGCGGATAGGTAGGGCTTGCTCTGGATGCCTTCGCGCGCGAGACCTGCGATCACGGTCTCGCGGTCTGAGCCGCGCGGCAACTGGACGACGAACACGAACCACCCTCGGCGCGCGGCGCCGACGTCCGCGCACGGCACGCTCAGCTCCGGCACCTCGCCCAGCGCCTCGCGGTAGAGCGACGCGACCCGCGAGCGCTCCACGAGCATCTCGTCGAGCCGCGCCAGCTGTGCGATGCCGAGCGCGCAGGCAAGGTCCGAGAGCCGGTAATTGAAGCCGAGACGATCGTGGTCGAGCCAGCCCATATCCGGGCTGCGCCCCTGGTTGCGCTCCGAGTCGATCAGCTCCTTGATCGCCGGATCCGCCGTCGTCACCATCCCGCCCTCGCCCGTTGTGAGCTGCTTGTTCGCGTAGAAGCCGAAGACGCTCGGATGGCCGCGTCCGCCGATCGGCCTGCCGTCGGCGTAATGCCCGCCGAGCGCCTCGCACGCGTCCTCGACGATCGCGAGCCCGCGCGCGGCGGCGAGCTCCTCGAACGCACCCATGTCCGCCGGGTAGCCGAAGACGTGAACGGGTAACAGCGCGCGCGTATGCTCGGTCACCGCGGCTGCCGCGGCGACCGGATCGAGGTTCAGAGTTTCCGCATCGATGTCCGCGAAGACCGGTGTCGCGCGCTCGTACAGGGCGACGTTCGCGGACGCCACGAACGAGAAGGGGGTCGTGACGACCTCGTCGCCCTCACGCACGCCGACGGCGCGCAGCGCGAGGTGCAGACCCGCGGTGCCGCTCGAGACCGCGCTCGCGTGGGCAGCGCCGAGCCGGGAGGCGAACCCGCGCTCGAAGTCGACGAGCCGCGGGCCCAGCGAGAGCTGCCCCGATCGAAGCACTTCGACGACGGCCCGCTCCTCGTCCTCGCCCAGCAGCGGACGCGCCAGGGGAATCGGCTCGTGGGCCTTCTCGATCTGTGTGCTCGCTGCGGGTGCCCCCGCGAGACGCTCGCTCACCGGCGCTCGCCAGAGCGCGCCCGGCGCGCGCCGGAAGGTCTCGGCGCCTTGCCGTTCTTGGAGGTCCGAGCGGGCCTGTCCGGCGTGGCCGAAGCGGCGCGCGTCCCGGTACGGGACGCCTTCTTCGGCTTTGGTGGCGTCTTCAGCGACGGCTGCATCCCGAGCTCGAGCGAATCCACGAGCGCGTCCCAGGAGGCGGCGATCACGTTCTCAGAGACGCCGATCGAGCCCCACACGCGCTGCCCGTCGGAGGCGTCGAGCAGCACGCGCGTGACGGCGCCCGTGCCCTTCGTCTCGTCGAGGATCCGCACCTTGTAGTTGACGAGCTCGATCTCGCGCAGGTGCGGGTGCACCTCGCCGATCGCGGCGCGCAGAGCGTTGTCGAGCGCGTTCACGGGGCCGTTGCCTTCGGCGGTGTAGACGTAGCGGCGCTCGACGCCCGCCTCCCCAGTCGGCACCCAGATCTTGATCGTCGCTTCGGTCTCGACGTTGCCGTTTGCGCGCTTCTCGACGATCACGCGCCAGGACTCGAGCCGGAAGAGGGGGACGTAGTGGTCGGCCTCCTTGCGCACGAGCAGCTCGAAGGAGCCGTCGGCGGCCTCGAACTGGAAGCCCCGGTGCTCGAGCTCCTTCACGCGCTCCGCGGTGCGTGCCGCGAGCTCGGCGTCCATGTGGACACCGGCTTCCGCCGCCTTCGCGAGCACGCTGCCGCGCCCCGCGAGCTCGGAGATCAGGAGGTCGCGCGCGTTGCCGACGCGCTCGGGCTCGATGTGCTCGAAGGTCTGCGGGTCCGCGCGCACGCCCGAGACGTGCATGCCGGCCTTGTGTGCGAAGGCGTGGCGGCCGACGTAGGGCTGGGCGGGGTCGGGCGAGCGGTTGAGCAGCTCGTCCACGAAGTGCGCCGTGTCGGTCAGATGCTCGAGGCGCCCCGCCGGCAGCGCGCGCATGTCTAGCTTCAGCTCGAGGTCCGCGATGATCGTGACGAGGTTCGCATTGCCGGTGCGCTCGCCGATGCCGTTGATCGTGCCCTGCACCTGCGTCGCACCCGCTTCCACCGCGACGAGCGTGTTCGCGACGGCACAGCCGGAGTCGTTGTGGGTGTGGATCCCGAGCGCCGCGTCCGGAAGGGCCTCGCGCACGGCCTCGACGCCGCGCTCTACGTGTGCGGGCAGCGAGCCGCCGTTGGTGTCGCAGAGGACCACGCGCTCGGCGCCCGCCTCGAGCGCAGCCCGCAGTGTGTCGATCGCATAGCGCTCGTCGAGCGCGTAGCCGTCGAAGAAGTGCTCGGCGTCGAAGAGCACGCGCTTGCCCCGCCCGACCAGGAACGCGACGGACTCGCCGATGATCGCGAGGTTCTCCTTGCGGCTCACGCGCACGACCTTCTCGACGTGCAGCACCGAGCTCTTGCCGACGAGCGTGCAGATCGGCGCGAAGCACTCCGCGAGGACCCGCAGGCCCTCGTCGGCGCTCGCCTTCGTGCCGCGCCGGCGCGTCATCCCGAACGCGACGATCTGGGCCGACGAGAGCCGCTGCTCTGCGAGCAGCGCGAAGAGCTCCCGCTCCTTCGGGTTCGACGCGGGGAAGCCCGCCTCGATCATCGCGATGCCGAGCTCGTCGAGCTTCTGCACCACGCGGAGCTTCTCCGGCGCGGTGAGCGACATCCCGCCGCCGCCCATGCCATCCCGCAGGGTCGCGTCGTACAGCTCTATCGCGGGCATCTCAGCCTCCGCTGGCGTCAGCCGTGCCCAGCGCGCTCGGCGCGGGCGTGGGCCCGTTCGCGCTGCCGTCGGCTCCTGCCGTGGGGCTGGCACCGTGCGCGACGCCTGGCCCGATCGGGTCCAGCCACTCGCGATAGCGCTCGGAGCGCCCATAGATCGCGTCGTTGAACGCATCCTGCAGGACGCGCGTGATCTCACCGGGCTCGCCCGAGCCGATCTTGTGGTCGTCGATCTCACGCACCGGCACGAGCTCTGCCGCGGTGCCCGACATGAACACCTCGTCGGCGAGATAGAGCTCCGCGCGCGCGACGCTACGCTCGCACACGCTGTAGCCGAGGTCGCTCGCGATCTGGATGATCGAGCGGCGCGTGATGCCGTCGAGGATCGAGTTGTGCTGCCCCGGCGTCGCGATCTCGCCGTCGCGAACGACGTAGACGTTCTCCCCGGTGCCCTCGCACACGGCGCCGTGGTCGTCGAGCAAGATCGCCTCTTCGTAGCCGGCCTTCAGCGACTCGATCTTCGCGAGCACGTTGTTCAGATACTGGCCCGAGGCCTTCGCGTGCGGAATCAGCGAGTCGGGGCCGATTCGCCGCCACGAGGAGACCTTCGCGCGCACACCGTTTTCCGTGCCCTCCTCGCCGAGGTAGGAGCCCCACTCCCAGCACGCGATCGTCACGTCGACGGTCGCCTCGAGCGGGTTGAGCCCCATCGTCCCGTATCCGCGGTTCACGATCGGGCGGATGTAGCAGGAGCGCAGGCCGTTGCGGGAGACGAGCTCGCGCGTCGCCGCGCGCAGCTCCTCGGCGGAGTAGGGCACGGGCATGTAGTAGAGCTCCGCGGAGCGCAGGAGCCGCTCGATGTGCTCCATGTTGCGAAAGATCGCGGGGCCGATCGCGGTGTCGTAGCAACGCATGCTGTCGAAGACGCCCGTGCCGTAGTGCAGCCCGTGCGTGAGCACGTGAATCTTGGCGTCCTCCCACGCCACAAACTCGCCGTTCATCCAGATGAGCTCGGTTGGCTTCACGTGTGCGTTGCTCCTCTTGGTGTGCGGGTCATGGGTGTGATCCGAAAGTCTCAGAGCCGATCGAGCACGGCCTGCGTGGCCTCCGCAGTCGTTGCGCCGCCGCCCAGATCGGGAGTGCGCAGACCCGCGTCGAGCGCGCCCTCGACAGCCGATTCTACCGCCGCCGCCTCGCCTGCCAGGGAAAGCCCGTGGCGCAGCATGAGCGCGGCGGAGAGGAACATCGCAAGCGGATTGGCGATGCCCTGCCCCGCGATATCGGGTGCGGAGCCGTGGACGGGCTCGAAGACGCCGGGCTCCTCGCCGTCCGCGAGTGACGCGCTCGGCAACATGCCGATCGAGCCCGTGAGCATCGCCGCCTCGTCGGAGAGGATGTCGCCGAACATGTTCTCCGTGAGGATCACGTCGAAGTGCCGTGGCGCGGAGATCAGCTGCATGGCGGCGTTGTCGACGAGCACGTGCTCGAGCTGGATATGCGGAAAGTCGCGTGCATGCACATCACGTACGACCTCCCGCCAGAGGCGCGATGTTTCAAGGACGTTCGCCTTGTCGACGCTCGAGACCTTCGCGCGGGCGAGGGTGAACGCGCGCCGCGCGATGCGTTCGACCTCCTCGACGGTGTACACGCACGCGTCCGACGCCCCTTGCGCGTCGCGCGTCTTCTCGCCGAAGTAGATCCCGCCGGTGAGCTCGCGCACGACGAGCATGTCGACGCCCTCGATCCGCTCTCGCCGCAGCGGCGAGGCATCGTAGAGAGCACGCAGGGGCCGCACGGGGCGCAGGTTGGCGTACAGACCCAGCCCCTTGCGCAGGCCGAGGAGCCCCTGCTCCGGTCGCGGCGCCTGGGGATCGGTGCTGTCCCACTTGGGCCCGCCGACGGCCGCAAGCAGGACCGCATCCGCGCGCTCGCAGGCAGCAAGTACGCCGTCCGTGAGCGCGCGTCCGTGCGCGTCGATAGAAGCGCCCCCGAACGCGTGCTCCTCGAACTCGAAGTCGCCGAGCGCGCGCAGGATCTCGAGCGTGGGAGCCATGATCTCCGGCCCGATCCCGTCGCCGGGCAACGTGACTATGTGGTGAGCCATCTCTCCTCTCCGGCGCGCTTGCGGTCTTGAAGGAGGGCCAGCGTACTCAGGCCGCGCGGGCCTCGATGTTCAGACGCACGTAGTGCAGTTCGAGCGGGTCGCCCGCGGCCGCGAGCACGTCGTCGACGTAGGCGCTCGCCAGCGCGTCCGCCTCGCCCTCGGGCGCCGACGCGCGGAGCGCCTTCAGGTGGTAGTTGAGCAGCACCGTTTCGGCGAACGCACGCGCGTCGCCGGGGACCGTCGGCTTGGGCTGCAGCCAGCAGCGGACCGCGTCGAATCCCGCGGCAGCAAGGCGCGCCTCGGTATCGGTGGGGCTCGCGTAGTGCCACGGCGAGGCGAAGTCCGCCAGGTGCTCGGCGTACGGCGCACGCGCGGCGACGCTGTCGGCATCGGCACGGAAGCGCGCGACGTTGCCCTCTCCCCCGCATTGCGCCGCGACGCGTCCACCCTCGCGAAGCGCCGCACGCAGCCTCGCGAAGAGCCGCTCGTGATCGCCGATGTGGTGGAAGACGGCGCAGGAGAACACGGCATCGACGGGCTGCTCGAGGTGCAGCTCGAGGAGGTCCTGGCAGCTGAGCGCGACCCGCTCGTCGGGTCCGAGCGTCGCCTTCGCGAGCTCCACCATCGCGGGCGAGGCGTCAACGCCGACGACGCCGCCGCGCGGAAGGCGCTCGAGCAGCAGCCGCGTCACGCGGCCGCTCCCGCAGCCGGCGTCGAGCACCGTCTCCTCACCACCGAGCGGCAGGCGGTCGAGGATCTCGCGCGCCCACGCCTCCTGCGGATCGGCGACGCGGTGGTACTTCGCGGCGTCCCAGTCGAGCCGCTCGCTCTGCGCTCCCGGCGCAGTGCCGCTCACAGGGCCGTCGTCACGGGCACGCCCGGCGCCCGCTGCTCGCGCTCGCGTTCGTAGTCGGCGATCGAGGTCTCGTACTCGCCGAGCGTCACGCCGACATCGTCGAGCCCCTCGAGAAGGCGCCTGCGTACCTCCGCGTCGATCTCGAAGGGCACGCTGACGAGCTCGCCGTCTGGCCCTTCGTAGCGGACCTCCAGCGCGCGCAGGTCGACCTGCCCCGAGCCGGCCTCGACGAGCGCGCGGCAGCGCTCCTGCGAGAGCACGACGGGAAGGAGGCCGATCTTCGTGCAGTTCGAGTAGAAGATGTCGGCGAAGCTCGGAGCGACGAGCGCCTGAAATCCGTAGTCCTGGAGCCCCCACGGAGCATGCTCGCGCGAGGAGCCGCATCCGAAGTTCTCGCCCGCGACGAGAATCGGGTTCGCCGGGAGCTCCCAGCCGGGCTCCTTTGCCCAGTCGTAGAAGAGGAACTCCCCGAAGCCCGTGCGCTCGACGCGCTTGAGGAACTGCTTGGGCATGATCTGGTCCGTGTCGACGTTCGCGCGGTCCAGGTGGCTGACCGCACCGGCGATCATCTCGATTGGCTGCATCACGCACGCCCCCAGTCGCGAATGTCGACGAAATGGCCCTCGATCGCGGCGGCGGCGGCCATCCGCGGCGAGACGAGGTGCGTGCGCCCGCCGCGCCCCTGGCGCCCCTCGAAGTTACGGTTCGACGTCGACGCGCAGCGCTCGCCGGGGGCGAGGATGTCGGGGTTCATTCCGAGGCACATCGAGCACCCCGCGCCACGCCACTCGAACCCCGCTTCGCTGAAGACGCGGTCGAGTCCCTCGGCCTCCGCCTGTGCCTTGACCTGTGCGGAGCCCGGCACGACCATCGCGCGCACGCTCGGCGCGACCTTGCGCCCCGCGACCATCTCCGCCGCCGTGCGCAGGTCACCGATGCGCGAGTTCGTGCACGAGCCGATGAAGACGCGGTCGAGCGCGATGTCCTCGATGTTGGTTCCCGCCTCGAGTCCCATGTAGGCGAGGGCGCGCTCGGCGGACTCGCGCGAAGCCTCGTTGTCGAAGTCATCGGGCGATGGCACCTTGCCCGTGACCTGGGTCACCATCCCCGGCGTCGTGCCCCACGTGACCTGCGGAGCGAGCGCCGCGGCGTCGACGACGACTTCCTCGTCGAAGCTCGCGCCCTCGTCGCCTTGCAGCTGCGACCAGCGCTCGATCGCCTCCTCGAGCGCCTGCCCGCTCGGCGCGGCTGGACGGGAGCCGTTGTGGATGGCGAACCACTCGAAGGTCGTCTCGTCGGGGGCGATCATGCCGGCCCGTCCGCCGCCCTCGATCGTCATGTTGCACACGGTCATGCGGCCCTCCATCGAGAGCGCCTCGATCGCGGGGCCCGCGTACTCGACGACGTGGCCGGTGGCGCCGCCGACGCCGATCTGGCCGATCGTGCCGAGGATCAGGTCCTTCGCGCCCACACCGAATCCGAGCTCGCCCTCGTAGCGGATCCGCATCGAGCGCGGACGCTTGGAGACGAGGCACTGGGTCGCGAGCACGTGCTCGACCTCGCTCGTGCCGATGCCGAAAGCGAGCGCCCCGAATGCGCCGTGCGTCGAGGTGTGCGAGTCGCCGCAGACGATCGTCATGCCCGGCTGCGTGACGCCGAGCTCCGGGCCGATCACGTGCACGATCCCCTGGTGCGCGGAGCCGAGCGAGTACACGGGGATCCCGAACTCCTCGCAGTTGCGCTCGAGCGTCTGCACCTGCACGCGCGAGAGCTCGTCCTTGATCCGTGCGGCGGTTGGAGTGCCGTCCGTGGGCACGTTGTGGTCGGCGGTCGCGAGCGTTCGGTCCGGGCGCCGCACGTCGCGAGCGGCAAGCCGCAGGCCGTCGAACGCCTGCGGGCTGGTCACCTCGTGGACGAGGTGCAGATCGATGTAGAGCAGCCCCGAGTCCTCTGCGCCCACGCTGTGCGCCTCCCAGATCTTCTCGAACATCGTCTTCGGCATCGCTTGCTCCTTCAGCTCCGGCGCAATCCTGCGGTCAAGACCGAGAGGAAGGTGGCCGGCTCGCTGGTGGGGTTCTCGAAATGGTGCGGGAGGTCCGCGTCGAAGGTCACACAGTCCCCCGGGCCGAGCTCATAGCGCTCGCCGTCACAGTCGAACGTGACCCGGCCGCTCTGCACGAGGGCGATCTCGCGGCTCCCGGGCTCGTGCATCGGCGGGTCGTCGAGCGCGCCCGTCGCGCCGCCGGGCGCGAGCGTATGCAGCGAAAGCTCCGCGCGTTGCCCCGGCCACTCGGAGGTCATCACCTCCAGGCGGTGCCCGCGGCGCGCATTGCCACCGTGACGGCGCTCGTTGGCACGCACGACTGTCACCGCGCCGGACTCGTCGAGGCGCAGGAACTGCGAGAGGCGCAGGTCGAGCCCACCGGCGATGCGGGCGGCGACCGCGAGCGTGGGGCTCGTCTCGCCGCGCTCAACCTGGGAGAGCATCGGCGCGCTCACCCCGCTACGGGTCGCGAGGTCGCGCAGCGAGAGGCCCGAGGATTCGCGCAGGGCGCGCACGCGCGCACCGATCACGGACGGGTCGAGGATCGGCGCGTCGGCGCCATTTGTGCGTCCCTCGCGAGGCGTCGCAGACGCGACGGGGCCCGGCTCACGCGAGCGGTTCTTCTCGGCCACTGGCATACGGGCGTATGCTATCACAGACACTCGCGGACCACCTCGCGAACCCGCGGGAGCGCCGTTGCGCCCGCGCGCACTGGTGCTAAGCTCGGCGGAGTCATGTCGTTGCAGTTCTCGCTTCTCTCGCTCCTTCTCCTCCCCCTCCGGGGGGAATAACGCGTGGCGGCCGCGAAGCCGCATACCCACCGGAGCAGCAGCAAGCGAGACAAGGAAGGAGCATGAAGCGACATGGGCACACCTAGGGCCAGCGAACCGTCCGGGCGCGACGAGGCCGACCGCGTTCTGATCTTCGACACGACGCTCCGCGACGGCGAGCAATCGCCGGGTATCTCCCTCAACAAGCAGGAGAAGCTCGAGATCGCGCATCAGCTTGCACGCCTCGGCGTCGACGTCATCGAGGCGGGCTTCCCGATCACCTCCCCCGGCGACTTCGAGTCGGTGGTGGCGATCGCACGCGAGGTGCAAGGCCCCGTCATCTGCGGCCTCGCCCGCACGTCCAAGCAGGACATCGACGCCGCGTGGGAGGCGGTGCGCGACTCGGAACGCCCGCGCATCCACACCTTCATCGCGACGAGCGACGTGCACATCGAGCGCAAGCTCCAGACGACGCGCGAGGACGTGATCGGCCAGGCGCGCGCCGCGGTGGCGCACGCGAAGCAGTACACCGACGACGTCGAGTTCTCGCCCGAGGACGGGTCGCGCTCGGACGTCGAGTACATGGCGGAGGTGATCTCCGTGGCGCTCGAGGAGGGCGCGAGCTACGATCAACGTGCCCGACACAGTGGGCTACACGATGCCCGCCGAGTACGCGGCGATGTTCGCCGAGCTCTACCGGCTGGTGCCCGCGCTGCGCGAGGTCGTCGTCTCGGTCCACTGCCACAACGACCTCGGGCTGGCGGTCGCGAACTCACTCGCAGGCCTGCAAGCCGGGTGCCGGCAGGTGGAGTGCGCGATCAACGGAATCGGCGAGCGCGCGGGGAACGCGTCGCTCGAGGAGGTCGTGATGCTCCTGCGCACGCGCGCGCCGAGCCTGCGCCTGTGGACCGGCGCCGACACGACGGAGATCGCGCGCACGAGCCGCCTCGTCTCGAGGCTCACCGGCTACCCCGTGCAGCCCAACAAGGCGATCGTGGGCCGAAACGCGTTTGCCCACGAGGCGGGGATTCACCAGGACGGCGTGCTCAAGGAGCGCACGACCTACGAGATCATGGACGCCTCAACCGTGGGCCTGCGAAGCAACTCGATCGTGCTCGGCAAGCACTCCGGTCGCCATGCGCTCCGGCAGGCGCTGGAGGAGCTCGGGTTCGCGATCGACGGGCAGGCCCTGAACGCGGCCTTCAAGCGCTTCAAGGAGATCGCGGATCGCAAGAAGTCGCTCACCGCGATGGATCTCGAGGCGCTCGTCGCGGACGAGCTGCGCGCGGGGGACGTGGGCGCCTTCGAGCTCGAGTCCTTCGAGGTGCACGCCTCATCGAGCAGCGAGCCCAAGGCGAGCGTCGCGGTGCTCGTTCCCGAGAGCGGCGGGGGCAGCGAGGAGTCGCGCAGCGAGCTCAAGCGCGGCACGTCCTCCGGCGACGGGCCGATCGACGCGATCTTCAAGGCGATCAACGCCGCCACAGGGGCGGATGCGAGCCTTCGCGAGTTTCGCGTGAACGCCGTCACGGAGGGCCAGGACGCGCTCGGCGAGGTCTCCGTCGTCGTGGAGGTCGCCGGACACACCGGCGCCGGCCAGGGCGTATCAACGGACACGATCGAGGCGGCCGCGCGCGCGTATGTGCGTGCGCTATCGATCGCCCGTGCCCGCGCACGGGCGGGCGACCGCGCCGCGGGGCTGCCCGCGCTCGCGGCCGACTAGCGGCTCAGCCGAGCACCGCCGTGCGCCCGTCGACGAACCCTGCCGAGGCGGCGATCTCCTCGACCACCGACGTGGGCACGGGCGCGTCGGTGGTCACGACCATCGCGGCGAGCCCCTGCTCGTCGGAGCCCGTCTCGCCGCCCGCGCCGTCCGGCGCCCGCCCGACCGCGGCTGAGGAGATGTTCACGCCGTGCGACCCGAAGATCGTGCCAACGAGTCCGATCATCCCCGGCACGTCGGCGTAACGGAACACGGTCACGTAGGGCTCGAGCTCGACGGAGAAGCGCTGGCCGTGGACCTCCGCGAGATGCGGGACGCGGTTGGGGCCGATCGCGGTGCCCGCCACCTCGACGCGCTCGCCGCCGGCGACGACGGCGACGCGGATGAGCTCGTGGAAGTCCTCCGCCTCCGAGACGGACCTCGTCTCGACGACGATCCCGCGTTCCTCGGCCATGCTCGGCGCGTTGACGAGGTTCACCTCCTCCTCGGTGCGGCCTTCGAGCGCGCCACGGATCACGGCGATCGAGAGCAGGCGCGTGTCGAGGTCCGCGATCCGTCCGAGGAACGAGGCCTCGATGCGCTCGACCGAGCTCGACTGCGCGAGCTCCATCGCCAGACGCCCGAGCTTGCCCGCGAGCGGGAGCAGCGGGCCGAGCACCTCCATGTCCTCGGCCTCGACCGCGGGGATGTTCACGGCGGTCGAGACGACGCCACCCGTGAGCGCCGCGACCACCTGCTCGGCGCTCTGGTACCCCGCCCGGTCCGTCGCCTCTGAGGTGGAGGCGCCGAGGTGCGGCGTCACCACGACGTTCGGATAGCCGAAGAGCGGGTGCTCGGTCATCGGCTCGCTCTCGAAGACGTCGATCGCCGCGCCCGCGACCTTGCCCGAGTCGAGCGCGTCCTTGAGCGCCGTTTCATCGATCAGCCCGCCGCGCGCGACGTTGAGGATGCGCACGCCGTCGCGCATGCTCGCGAAGGCGTCCGCGTTCAGCCACTTCGCCGTCTCGGCGGTCTTCGGAAGGTGGATCGTGATGAAGTCGGCCTCGCGGTAGATCTCCTCGGGACTCTCGGCCTTCTCCACCCCCACCTCGCGGTAGCGCTCCGCGCTCACGAACGGGTCGAACGCGAGCACGCGCATCTGAAAGCCCTTCGCGCGCTGCGCCACGAGCTGCCCGATGCGACCGAAGCCGACCACGCCCAGCGTCTTCTCGTAGAGCTCGACGCCGGAGAACTTGGAGCGCTCCCACTTGCCCGCAAGGAGCGACATGTGCGCCTGCGGGATATTGCGCGCGAGCGCGAGCAGCAGCGCCATCGTGTGCTCCGCGGCGGTCACCACGTTCGACTGGGGGGCGTTCGCGACGACGATCCCGCGCTTCGTGGCGGCGGCGATGTCGACGTTGTCGACGCCCACGCCCGCGCGCCCGATCACGCGCATGTTCTCGGCCTTCGCGATCAGGTCGGCGGTCATCTTCGTCGCGGAGCGGATGACGATGCCGTCGTAGGCGCCGATGCGCTCGGCGAGCTCGTCCGCGCTCCAGCCGATTCCCTCGTCGACGTCGAAATGCTCGCGCAGCAGCGCCACGCCGGAGTCGCCGATCTTCTCGGCAACGAGGACCTTCGGTCGCTCACTCATCTCCTGGTCCTCCCGCGCTAGGCCGCGAGGCGCTCGACGACCCAGTCGACGCACGCCGTCAGCGCCTTCACGTCCGCGGGCTCGACGGCCGGGAACATCCCGACCCGAAGCTGGTTGCGAGCGAGCTTGCGGTAGGGCTCGACGTCGACGATCCCGTTCGCGCGCAGGGTCTTCGCGACAGCCGCGGCGTCCACCGACGCGGCGAAGTCGATCGTCCCCACCACGAGCGAGCGCTTCGCCGGGTCGGCGACGAATGGCTCCGCGTACTCGCTGCGCTGCGCCCATCCGTAGAGGTGCTCGGAGGATTCTCGGGAGCGCGCGACGCAACCCTCGAGGCCGCCTCGCTCCTGCATCCAGGAGATCTGGTCGGCGAGCAGGAAGAGCGTCGCGACCGCGGGCGTGTTGTACGTCTGGTCCTTGCGCGAGTTCTCGAGCGCCGTCGTGAGCGAGAGGAACTCCGGAATCCAGCGCCCAGAGCCCGCCAGCTCCTGCGCACGCGCCTGCGCGGCCGGGCTGAGCAGCGCGACCCAGAGCCCGCCATCGGCGGCGAACGCCTTCTGGGGGGCGAAGTAGTACGCGTCCGCCTGCGAGACGTCGACGGGCAGTCCGCCCGCAGCCGACGTCGCGTCGATCAGAATCAGCTCGGCGCTCGCGTCGCCGGGGCGCTCCACCGGCACCATCACCCCGGTCGAGGTCTCGTTCTGCGCCCATGCGATCGCATCCGGCCGCCCCGCCTCGTCGCCCGCCGCGGTCTCGATCGCCGCCGGCACCTCGGAGAGCGCGGGCGCGTCGCCCGGCTCTGCGGAGATCACGATCGGCTGCTCGAGGAACGGGGCGCTGCGCGTCACCTGCGAGAACTTCTGCGAGAACTCGCCGTAGGCGAGATGCAGCGAGCGGTCCTCGATCAGCCCGCACGCGGCCGCGTCCCAGAACGCGGTCGCGCCACCGTTGCCGAGCACCACCTCGTAGTCCTCGGGCAGGCGGAAGAGCTCGCGCAGCCCGGCGCGGATCGCGCCGACGAGCCCCTTCACCGGCGCCTGCCGGTGCGAGGTGCCCATCAGCAGCCCACCCTCACGCTGCAGGCGCTCGAGCGCCTCGGGACGCACCTTCGAGGGGCCGCAGCCGAAACGGCCGTCCGCGGGCTTCAGCTCAGCGGGAATCGCGAGCTCGATGTCGGTCTTGCTTGGGCTTTGCGTCGGCATGGGCTTCCTCGCTTGAGAACCTCGTAGTAGGTGCCTCAGAGTGCGTTACGCAATTCGCGTATCGCACGGAAGGCTGCCCAGGCGCGCGGCAATGCTCATGCGTCGCTTCCCGGTGGTCATGTCCACCTAGAACGCCAGTCGCGACGATCTCGAAGTGTATCGAAGCGCGCCGCTTTAGAACTCGGGCTTGATCCAGTCCATGTGCGAGCGCAGCTCCTTGCCGACGTGCTCGACCTGCGTGTCCTCCTGCTCCGCGCGCATGCGCTGGAAGCTCTCCTGCCCCGCGCGGTTCTCCGCGATCCACTCGCGAGCGAAGTCACCTGACTGGATCTCCTTGAGGACGTCCTGCATCTGTGCGCGCACGTGCTCGTCGATCACGCGCTTGCCGCGCGTGTAGTCGCCGTACTCGGCGGTGTTCGAGATCGAGAACCGCATCCCCGAGAGCCCCTTCTCGTACATCAGGTCGGCGATCAGCTTGAGCTCGTGCAGGCACTCGAAGTACGCGAGCTGGGGATCGTAGCCGGCGTTGACGAGCGTTTCGAAGCCCGCCTGCACGAGCGCGGAGGCGCCCCCGCAGAGCACCGCCTGCTCGCCAAAGAGGTCGGTCTCCGTCTCGTCCTTGAAGGTCGTCTCGATCACGCCGCCGCGGGTCGCCCCGATCCCCTTGGCATAGGCGAGAGCGACGTCGCGGGCGTTTCCGCTCGCGTCCTGCGCGACGGCGATCAGCGCCGGGACGCCCGATCCCTCGCGGAACTGGCGGCGGACGAGATGGCCCGGCCCCTTCGGCGCCACGAGCGCCACGTCGACGCCGGGGGGCGGCGCGACCTCGCCGTAGTGGATGGAGAAGCCGTGGCTGAAGAGCAGCGTGTCGCCGGCGGCGATGCCATCAGCGACCTGTGTCTCCCACACCTGCCGGTGGAGCTCATCGGGCACGAGCATCATCACGACGTCGCCGCGGCTTGCGGCGTCGGGAACGTCCAGCACCTCGAGGCCGTGCTCGAGCGCCTGCGCGACCGAGCTCGACTCCGGACGCAGCCCCACGACGACGTTCACCCCGGAGTCCTTGAGGTTCAGCGCGTGCGCGTGCCCCTGCGAGCCATAGCCGATGATCGCGACGGTCTTGCCGTCGAGCAGATCAAGGTCCGCGTCGTCCTCGTAGAGCATGGCGGCAGCATACGAGGTCGGCGTGCGCCTCTAGGCGTTCGCCGCGGCGGCCAGCACCCTCCCGGGGATCTTCAGCCTTCCCTCCGAGTCCGTGTAGGGCGCGAGCCGCTCCGCGAGCTCGTCGCGAATTTGGCTGATCAGCGCCTCGTCCTGCGAGAGCACGAGGTCGTGGAAGCCGCGCGAGAGGTCGAGCCGCGTCTCCCAGAAGGAGTCGAAGTCGCGATGCGCCTCCTCGAGGTCGATGGCGTCGATCCGCACCTCCTGGAAGCCCGCGTCCTCTACCAGCTCTCGCAGCCTCGCGGCGTCGCCCAGCGCGAACGGTCCCGGCGCGCCCGCGCCCGGCGCGGGAAGCAGC
Source organism: uncultured bacterium (assembly GCA_963738355.1). Classification (GTDB taxonomy): domain Bacteria; phylum Actinomycetota; class Thermoleophilia; order Solirubrobacterales; family Solirubrobacteraceae; genus Palsa-744. Next base: position 75,425 of record CAVTWF010000006.1, on the reverse strand, counting down.
CCACGATCGCGCATCACCGCGTTGGGCAGGTACGACCAGGGATTGCGCTCGGCGGCGTCCCAGACCGCGAGCGCGAGGCGCCCGCCGGGGCGGATGACGCGGCGCGTTTCGCGCAGCGCCCCGTCGGGCTCGCTCGCGAGCATGTACCCGAAGCGGCAGATGACGGCATCGACGCTCGCCACCGGAAGGTCGATCCATTCCACGTCGAGGTCGGCGAACTCGACGTTCTCGACGCCGAGCTCCGCCGCACGCGCACGCGCCGCATCGAGCATCGCGGGCGAGCGATCGCTCGCGACGAGCACGCCGCCGGGCTCGAGCCTGGGCGCGAGCAGCAGGCCGGTCTCGCCGAGTCCCGCGGCGAGCTCGAGCACGCGCTGACCGGGCTGCGCATCCACCGCATCGACGAGCCAGTGCGAGATCGGCGCGAGATAGTCGCGCAGCAGCTCGCGGTGACGGATCCAGCCGGCGGCGGCCTCGTTCCAGTACTCCGCGCTGTTGATCTGCGGTTCGCCCGAGCTCATCCGCTGACCGCCTGCTCGCCGGCAAGCGCGCGACGAAGGAGCTTTCCAGCGCTCGTGCGCGGCAACGGACCGGCGACGAGCCGCACCTCCTTTGGGACCTTGTAGGGCGCAAGCCGCGACGCGCAGTGCTCGCGCAGCGTCATTGGATCCAGCGCCGCTCCCGTGCGCGCGACGACAACGGCGCTCACGGCCTCGCCCCAGCGGCCATCCGGACGTCCGAAGACCGCGGCCTCGGCGACGTCGGGATGTGCGCTGAGCGCTCGCTCTACCTCCTCGGGCGCCACGTTCTCGCCTCCGGTGATGATCGTCTCCGAGAGACGGCCGGTGACATGGAGCGCGCCGAGCTCATCGAGGTGGCCCGAGTCGCCGGTGTGAAGCCAGCCGTCGCGATCGGCGCGGCCGGGGGCGACGGTCGGACCGCTGAGAAGAATCTCGCGCGAGGCCTCGTCGGTCTTCACACGCGTGCAGAAGAGCGGCCGTGCGCCGCCGTCGAGGGCTCGCAGCGGAGTGGTCGCCACCTGCGAGCAGGCCTCGGTCAGGCCGTAGGTCGCGCTTACCGGAACGGCAGCCGCGCGCGCGCGATCGACGAGCTCGCGCGGCACAGGGCCACCGCCGGTCAGCGCGCAGCGCAGCTGCGGGGGGCGTTCGAGGCCGGCGTCGAGGAGGCGCACGAGCGTCGCTGCCACGAGGCTCACGAGCGTGATGCGCCTGGCGGTGAGGGCATCGAGAACGCGGTCGGTCTCGAAGCGCTGGTGGATCACCGCCGTGGTCGCGCTGATCGCGCTTCGCAGAAGGATCGAGAAGCCTCCGACGTGCGAGACGGGGAGCGGACAAAGCCAGCGCTCGTGGGGGTCGGACCCGAGCGCCACTTCGGACCCGAGCGCGCTCCAGAGGAAGTTCCCGTAGGTCAGCTCGACGGGCTTCGGCGCGGCGCTCGTCCCCGACGTGTGGATCACGGCCGCGACGGCGTCGAGCTCGTGCACGAACGGCGGCGCGCTCGGCGCTGGGGCGCCGGACCGGCCCAGCGGCTCGGCGATCAGCAGCTTCGTGCCGGCGGTTATCTGCGCACGCTCGGTCTCGCCGAGGCGCAGGTCGACGGGGACCGCGACGGCGCCCGCAAGCAGCGTCGCGTGCAGCGCGCACGCGAAGTCGATTCCGCCGGGGAGCGCGATCGCGACGCGCTCGCCCGCCTGCACGCCCTCGCGCGCCAGCTCCGCGGCACCGGCGCTCGCCGCGGCGAGCAGCTCCGCGTAGGTGAGGGAAGCGCGTTCGTCCTCGAGCGCGATCCCCTCGGGGCGCGCGCTCGCGGCGCGCGCGAGCCAAGCGTCGATGAGCACGGGCCACAGGCTAGCCTTCCAGCCAATGACCACATGGCTGCAAGTGACCGATTACACGGACATCCGCTACGAGAAGTCCTCCGGCGAGGACGCGGGCATCGCGAAGATCACGATCAACCGTCCGGAGGTGCGAAACGCCTTCCGTCCCCTCACGATCGTCGAGATCTCCCGTGCGCTGGACGCCGCGCGCGAGGACCCCGAGGTCGGCGTGATCGTGCTCACAGGGGAGGGCCCCGACGCCTTCTGCTCCGGCGGCGACCAGCGCGTGCGCGGCGACTCCGGCTACCTGAGCGAGGACCAGCTCCCGGGGTCAAACGGCGCCGGAAAGACGACTGTGGGGCGCTTTCACGTCACTGACCTGCACATCCAGATGCGTCGCCTGCCGAAGCCGATCGTGGCGATGGTGGCGGGATACGCGATCGGCGGCGGCCACGTTCTGCACGTCGTCTGCGACCTCACGATCGCCGCAGACAACGCGCGCTTCGGCCAGGTCGGACCGCGCGTGGGGTCGTTCGACGGCGGCTTCGGCGCGGGCCTGCTCGCGAACGTCGTGGGCACCAAGAAGGCCAAGGAGATCTGGTTCCTCTGCCGTCAGTACACGGCCGAGGAGGCACTGCAGATGGGGCTCGTGAACACCGTCGTGCCGCTCGAGCGACTCGAGGAGGAGACCGTGCAGTGGTGCCGCGAGATGCTCGCCCTCTCCCCCTTCTCGCTGCGCCTGCTGAAGGCGAGCTTCAACGCCGCCGAGGACGGGCTCGCGGGGATCCAGCAGCTGGCACACGACGCAAACCTGCTCTTCTACGGCAGCGAGGAGGCGCAGGAGGGGCGCAACGCCTTCCAGCAGAAGCGCACGCCAGACTTCTCGCGCTTTCCCAGGCGGCCGTAGGCATGAACGCACGCGCGGCGGCACTCGTCGCGGGGCCGCGAAGCCCGGTTCACATCTGGGTGATGGCCGCGCGGCCGCGGACGCTTCCGGCGTCCGTCGCGCCGGTGCTAGTCGGGACCTCGCTCGCGCTCGGCGCCGGCCATTTCAACGCGCTCGCGTTCCTGGCGGCGCTGCTGGGCGCGATGCTGATCCAGGTCGGGACGAACCTCTCCAACGACTACTCCGACGCGCGCCGGGGCGCCGACACCGAGGACCGCCTCGGCCCGGTGCGGGTGACCGCGGGCGGGCTCGTGCCGCCCAAGCAGGTGCTGATCGCCACCTACGCGACCTTCGGCCTCGCGGTGCTCTGCGGCGCCTACCTCATCTCGGTCGCGGGCTGGGGCCTGCTCGCCGTCGGCGCGGCATCGATCCTCGCCGGCGTGCTCTACACGGGAGGGCCGCGGCCGTACGGGTACGAGGGACTCGGCGAGGTCTTCGTGTTCCTCTTCTTCGGCCTCGTCGCGGTCGTCGGCTCGTGGTACGTACAGGTGCAGACACTCCCGTGGGAGCCCTTCGTCGTCGCCGTGCCGGTCGGTCTGCTCGCGTCCGCGATCCTCGTGGTCAACAACCTTCGCGACATCGAGACCGACCGGCGCGCGGGCAAGCGCACGCTCGCGGTGCGGCTCGGTGCCGAGCGCACGCGCGTCGTCTACGCGGCGATCCTCGCGGGCGCGTTCATCTGTGCGCCGCTGCCTTGGTTGCTGGGCTCGATGACGGCGTGGCTGCTGCTCCCCTGGCTCGCATTGCCACTCGCGCTGCGCGCGCTGCAGACCGTCCGCACGCGCAGCGACGGCCGCTCCCTCAACCAGGCGCTCGCCCGAACCGCGGCGCTCCAACTGCTGTTCTGCCTCCTGCTCTCCGCCGGGATCCTCGCGAGCGGCGGCATCGCGGGCTAGGGCCGTGAAGCTCGAGGTGCGTCGTCAGGCATTCCGGCTGACGCGACCCTTCGAGACCTCCTACGGCACGCTCAGAGAGCGCGAGACGCTGCTCGTTGCGCTGACCGATGCGGCCGGCATGACGGGCTACGGCGAAGCGGCGCCGCTGGAGCCCTACGACGGCGTGAGCATCGCCATGGCGGGTGACGCGCTCCAGCGCTACGCCGACGTCCTCGCAGCTTCCCCGCGCGCTGGCGCGATGCCCTCCGATGAGGCGGACGATGACGCACGCTCGCGCTCGCTGGTGGAGGAATGCCGCCGCGCCGCGGCGCTGCCACAGGCGCTCGCCGCGATCGACGTCGCGCTGTGGGACCTCCGCGCGCGCCGGGCGGGCGTGCCCCTCGCGATGTTGCTCGGCGGCAGGTCGGGAGCGGCCGAGCGAGTCTCCGTGAACGCGACGATCGCGGCGCTTGATCGCGTGAGCGCGGCCAGCCAGGCCGCGGAAGCCGCGGAGGCGGGATTCCCCTGCGTAAAGCTCAAGGTCGGCGTCGGCGATGACGCCGGACGCGTCGCGGCGGTGCGTGCTGCCGTGGGCCCGACGATGGCGCTGCGCCTGGATGCCAACGGCGTCTGGCGCGAGCAGGAGGCCGTGCGCGCGATCGAGGCGCTCGCTCCCGCGGGGCTCGAGCTCGTCGAGGAGCCCGTGCACGGCGTGTCGGCGTTGCGCGCTGTTCGCGAGTCCGTTCCGGCGCGCATCGCGATCGACGAGTCCGCCGAGGACGAGGGCGCGCTCGAGGCCGGTGTCGCCGACGCCGTATGCCTGAAGCTGGCGCGCTGTGGTGGGCTCACGGCGTTGTTGGAGCGCGCCACGCGTGCGCGAAGGAACGGCCTCGAGGTCTACGTCGCCTCGACGCTCGAGGGGCCGCTCGGCGTCGCGGCCTCGCTGCACGCCGCGGCCGCCCTTGCCGCGGATGGACCGATGCCGCCCTGCGGCCTTGCGACACTCGGCTTGCTCGAGGGGCTCGAGGATCTGCTGCCGGTCGAGGATGGCGCGATCGTCGTGCCGCGCTCCCACGGCCTCGGCGTGGAGGCGCGCTAGATTGCGCGACTTCACGTGAGCGCCGCGACCGACACCTATGTCCTGCTGCGCGCGCTCGTCGATGAGCTTGCGCGCTGCGGCATGCAGGCGGCGTGCACCTCGCCCGGCTCGCGAAGCACGCCGATCGTCGTCTCCCTCACGAGGGAGCCGCACATCCGCTGCTATTCGCATCTCGACGAGCGCTGCTCGGGCTTCTTCGCGCTCGGGCTCGCCAAGGCTTCCGGGCGCCCCGTGGCGATCGCATGCACGTCAGGCACGGCGGCTGCGAACCTCGCGCCCGCTGTGATCGAGGCCCACGAGGCGCGCGTGCCGCTGCTCGTGCTGAGCGCCGACAGGCCTCCGGAGCTGCGTGACAGCGGCGCGGGTCAGACGATCGACCAGCTGAAGCTCTACGGCTCGGCCGTGAAGTGGTTCGCCGAGCTCGATTGCGGGAGCGCGGACGAGGCGCGGCGCCGCTGGATTCGCACGCTCGCGTGCCGCGCCTACTGGCGCGCGTGCGAGGGCCGCCCCGGACCCGTGCACATCAACGTCCCGCTGCGCGAGCCGCTCGTGACCGACGACGAGCTCCCGCGAGACGACACCGCGCGTTCCGGTCGTGCGCCCTACCTCGCAGCGGCCCGTCGCGAGGCTCGTCGAGCCGAAGAGCCGCGCGAAGCTCGAGGAGCTGATCGCGGGCGCTCGGCGCGGGGTCGTCGTGGCGGGGCGATACGAGCGCGACGAACGTCACGGCGACGCCGGCGCGGGTGCAACGCTCGCCGGCGCCGCGGCGGGCTTCTGCGCGGCGATCGGCTGGCCACTGCTGGCAGACCCGCTCTCGGGCGCGCGCCGCGGGGATGCAGCGATCGCGCACTACGACGCGCTTCTGCGCGAGCACAGCTACGGCGCACGCGTGCGCCCTGATCTCGTGATCAGGGCCGGCGACCTGCCGACATCAAAGCCGCTGCGCAGCTGGCTCGCGGAGCTGCACGGAGGTCCCGCAGGTAGCGCTCGACCCCGAGGACGCGTGGCAGGACCCCGACGCCGCGCTCAGCGCGTCGCTGCCGCTCGATCCGGCACGCACGCTCGGCGCGCTTGCGGGAGAGGCCACGGCGCTGCCCGGAGCCGAGGCCGACTGGCTTGCGACCTGGCGCAGCGCCGACGAGCTCGCCTCGGAGGCGATCCTCGGCGCGCTCGCGAGCGAGCCTCTCAGCGAACCCCTGGTTGCCCGCGAGCTCGGAGTCTTGCTGCCCGCGACCGCGACCGCGTTCGTGGCCTCATCGATGCCCGTTCGCGACGTTGAGGCGTTCTGGCCCGTGCGCACCGACCCGCCGCGCGCGCTGTGCAACCGCGGCGCGAACGGCATCGACGGGACGGTCTCGAGCGGCTTCGGCGCGGCCGCGGCCGAGGCGCTCGCGGGCGAGCGGGGCCCTGTCGTGCTGCTGCTCGGCGACGTCGCGCTGGCCCACGACATCGGTGGGCTCATAGCTGCCGGGCGGCTCGGCTTGGAGCTGACGATCGTGCTGCTGAACAACTCCGGCGGCGGGATCTTCGACTTCCTCCCCGTCGCGCGCTCCGCAATCGCGAAGGACGCCTACGAGGAGCACATCGCGACGCCCACGAGCCTCGACTTCTCACACGCCGCGGCGCTGTACGGCATCGCACACGAGCTCGCCGACGACCTCTCCGGCTTCCGCGAGGCGCTCGAGCGAGCCCTCGCGCGCGAGCAGACGACCATGATCGAGGTGAGAACCGAGCGCGCGGCGAACGTCGCGCTGCACGAACGCACATGGGAGGCCGTCAGCGCCGCGCTCCGAAGCGCGTGAGCGCGGGGTCAGGCAGCGAGCAGCGGCAGCAGCGCCTGGAGCTTCAGCTCGGTCTCCGCGAGCTCGGCGGCGGGGTCGGAGTCCCGCACAATCCCCACGCCCGCGTAGCAATGCGCCACGTTCTCGCGCAGGAGCGCGCAGCGCAGGGCGACGCAGAGCTCCCCGTCGCCCGTCGCGTCGACCCATCCCACGGGTCCCGCGTACCAGCCGCGGTCCAGTCCCTCCAGCGCGGGAATCAGCTCGAGCGCGTCCTTTCCCGGATGCCCTCCCACCGCGGGGGTCGGATGGAGGTCCTCGAGCAGTTCGATCGCGTCGCGTGGATAGGCGAGCTGCGCGCGGATCGGAGTCCCCAGATGCTGGATGTTCTCGACGCGCACGAGCACGGGCTCGGGAGTCGCGGTGACCCACAGCGCGTGCGGATGGAGCGCCCCCTCGATGCGCCTTGCGACGATCGCGTGCTCTTCGCGGTCCTTCGCCGAGCGCATCAGCCGCTCGCCCAGGTGCGCGTCGACGGCGGGGTCCGCGCTGCGCCGGGTGGAGCCCGCGAGCGCCATCGTCGAGACCCGCTGCCCTTCGCGGCGCACGAGCAACTCGGGACTCGCGGCGACGAAGCTCGCCTCGTCGCGACCGACGCCGACGATGAAGCACGATGGGAACGCCTCGCGCAGGGCGCCGAAGATCGCCGCCGCATCGTGGGCGCGCGGGGCGTGAACCTGCACCTCACGCGCGAGCACGATCTTCTCGAGGTCGCCTGCCGCGATCAGATCGCGGGCGCGATCAACCGCCGCTTCGAAGTGCTCCGGTGGCATCGCGCTCACGACCCGACACCCGGCTGCAGGCGAGGGATCGAAGAGCGGCAGGGGCCGCGCGCGAAGCTCGGACAGGCGCCGTTCGAGGGCGCTGCGATGGTCGTCCACGGTGTCATCGGGGGCAACGAGCGCGCACAGCGTCAGCGTCACCTCTCCCCCGCGCCGCGCGAGCGCCAGCTCGGGCACGACGAGCGATGCCGGCTCGAAGCCGTTCCATGCCGGAGCCGACCCGCCATCGTCGGCGAACGCGAAGCCGCCGAGCGCGAGGGGCGAGCCCGGCCCAGCGACCTCCGCGTCGGCGCTCAGCGAACGCCAGCGTGCAACGGCTTCCTCGAAGCGCTTCGGCCCCGCGCAGGAGATCCGCGCCACCGCGCCGAGCGCCGCGAGCGCGGAGCCCTCGCGGTCGGGCTGCTCGAAGCAGAACCACTCCTCGCCGGCGCGCCGCGAGGCGCTTGCGAGCGCGCTCGGGTCGAGCTGCTCGTGAGTGCGCATCGAGAGCGCACACAGCACCTCGCTGCCGTTTCGCCGGGAGCGCGCGAGCGCGCGCTCGAGCTGCGTCGAGAGGCGCTCGCGCGTCCCCTCATCCGTGAAGGCAGCGGGCGCGGCGCCCAGGGCGCGAGCGCCCGCGCTCAAGTCTCCTGGCGCCCGCGCGAGATCGCGATCTCGCCGGTGCGCATCATCTCGATCAGCCCGAACGGCCTGACCATGCTCTCGAACGCCTCGATCTTTTCGGTCGTGCCGGTCACCTCGATGACGACCGAGCGCTTGCCGACGTCGACGATCTTGCTGCGGAAGATCTCCGCGATCTGTAGGAGCTCGCTGCGCTGGGCGCCGTCGGCGGCGACCTTGAAGAGCGCGAGCTCGCGCGCGACCGTGTCCGTCGGATCGAGATCGCGGATCTTGATCACGTTGATGAGCTTGTGCAGCTGCTTCGTCACCTGGTCGATCGGGTGAAGCGCGCCGTCGACCGTGAGCGTCACCCTCGAGACCGCGTCGTCGTCGGTGGGCCCCACCGTGAGCGTGTCGATGTTGAAGCCGCGGCGCGCGAAGAGCCCCGCGATACGCGTGAGCACGCCGGACTTGTTCTCGACGAGGATCGACAGCGTGTGCTTGCGCCCAGTGCGCATGCTGCCCGCTGCCTGCAGCTCCTCGAGGCTCAGCGGAGCGCTTGTGCCCGGCTCGCCCACCTACCCCACCATCTCGCGCGCGGCCTTGCCCGCGGGGATCATCGGATAGGTGTTCTCCTCGCGCGTCACGCGCACATCCACCAGCACGGGCCCGTCGGTGGCGATCGCGCGCTTGAAGTCGTCGACGAGCGTGCTCTTGTCCTCGAAGCGCATGCCGGTCGCCCCGTAGGCCTCCGCGACCTTCACGTAGTCCGGATAGGCCCCCGTGTCCACCTGGCTGTAGCGCTTCTCCCAGAAGAGCTCCTGCCACTGCCTCACCATGCCGAGGTAGCCGTTGTTCATGATGAAGACCTTGATCGGGATGCTCTCCTGCGCGCACGTCGCCAGCTCCTGCATGTTCATCTGCACGGAGCCGTCGCCGGCGACGCAGCAGACGAGCTGATCAGGGCAGCCCACGGCGGCGCCCATCGCCGACGGCAACCCGAAGCCCATCGTGCCGAGCCCGCCGGAGTTGATCCAACGGCGGGGCTGCGCGAAGTCGTAGTACTGCGCCGTCCACATCTGGTGCTGACCGACGTCGGAGGTGATGATCGCGTCGCCGCCGGTCGCCTCGTAGAGCGCCTGGACCATGTACTGGGGCTTGATCTCCGCATCGTCGCTGTCCTCGTACTTGAGCGGGTAGCGCTCCCGCCAGCCGCGGATCTTCTGCCACCACGCGTCGAGGCGCGAGGGATCGGCGCTCAGCGCGCGATACTCGACGGCCAGCTTGGCGAGGACGTTCTTCGCGTCGCCGACGATCGGGATGTGCGCGGGAACGTTCTTCGAGATCTCCGCGGGGTCGACGTCGATGTGGATGAACTTCGCGTGCGGGGCGAACTCCGAGAGCTTCCCCGTCACGCGGTCGTCGAAGCGCGCGCCGACGGCGCAGATGAGGTCCGCCTCGTCCATCGCATAGTTCGCGGCGCGCGTGCCGTGCATGCCAAGCATCCCGAGCCACTGCTCGTGGGGCGCGGGGAAGGCGCCGAGGCCCATCACCGTCGAGGTCACCGGAAAGCGGTCGCACGAGGCGAGCTCGCGCAGCTCCTGCGCGGCGTTCGCGTTGACCACGCCGCCGCCCGAGTAGATCACGGGGCGCTGCGAGGAGGCGAGCGCCTTCGCGGCCTGGCGGATCTGCTTCTGGTTGCCCTCGAGCGTCGGCTGATAGCCCGGCAGGCGCAGGTCCGTGACGGGCTCGTAGGGAATGTCCGCGCGCGAGAGGTCCTGCGGGATGTCGACCAGCGTCGGCCCCGGACGACCCGTGCGCGCGATGTGGAAGGCCTCGTGGATCGCGCGCGGGATCTCGAGCGGGTGCTGAATCATGAAGGAGTGCTTGACGACGGGCATCGTGATGCCGAGCGTGTCCGCCTCCTGGAAGCCGTCGGTGCCCAGCAGCTCGGTGCGCACCTGGCCGGTGATGAACACCACCGGGACCGAGTCCATCATCGCGTCGCAGATCGGCGTCACGAGGTTCGTCGCGCCAGGGCCGCTCGTCGCGAACGCCACGCCCACCTTGCCGGTCGCCTTCGCGTAGCCCTCCGCGGCGTGTCCGCCGCCCGCCTCGTGGCGCACGAGGATGTGCCTGATGCCCGCGTCGACGAACGCGTCGTAGGTCGGGAGGTTCGCGCCGCCCGGCAGCCCGAAGACGACATCCGCACCCTCGGCTTTCAGGCATTCCATTATCGCGTCGACCGCGCGCATGTTAGGAGCATAGCTCGCGCGCCTTGGCGCGATCGGGGCGTTTTATTGCCGCTCAGCGGCGCGCGGCGAGCTCCGCTGCTTCGCTCGGCAGCACGAGCTCCGGGTACTCGAGCTCGCTCTTGCAGCGCGTGCACGTCGCGTCATGCACCTTCACGACCTTCCCGCACCGCGGGCAGCGCCGGCGCGGCGTGTGGCGTTCCGAGCGTGCGACGAGGGCGGCGAGCAGCCCGAAGAACGGCACGAGCCCGGAGATCAGGAACCACAGCCAGAACGAGTTCCCCTTGGCCCGCGCGACGAGCCCACCGCACAGCGCCAACGCCGCCGCGATCAGCAGGTAGCCGAGTCCCGCGCTGCCCATCTAGCCCTCGACCGCCGGCGCCCGAGCCGCAGGGTGCACCGCAGCGCGCCGCCTAGAAGAGGACGCGGATGGCCCAGATCAGCGCGACGACGGCGGCGATCGCGAGGATCGGGAAGAAGAGGAACGCGACGATGTGGACGAGCAGCTTGATGATGATCCACGCCGCGATCAGCAGCACGAGTCCGGCGAGCACATGCTTGCCGAAACGCTCGACCGACGAGGAGCCTTCGTGTGCCTCTGATGGACTCATAAGCCAAAGCTTACTCGCTCGCACGCCGCCTCCACGCAGCTTCGGCGCGACCGCGGGCGCTCAGACGCCGAGCTGCTCGTGCACGAGCCGCGTGACCTCGCGCCCGTCGGCGCGACCCTTGCTCTCGCGCATCACGTGCCCCACGATCGGGCCGATCGCCTTCTGCTCGCCTTCCTTCACGCGCGCGGCGGCGTCGGGGTTCGCGGCGAGCGCCGCGGCGACCAGCCCCGCGAGCTCATCGCCCCCGTCCATCGCCTGGAGCCCCTCGCGCTGGACGACCTCGCGCGGGTCGCCGCCCCGGGCGACCAGCACCTCGAGCACCTGGCGGGTCGCACCTGCGCTGATCTGCTTCTCGAAAAGCATTCCTGAGATCGTCACCATCGCCTCCGGCGTCACCTTCGAGGCGGAGGGATCGTCGTCGCCGACCCGCGGCGGGAGCTCGACGGCGATCAGGTTCGCGAGCGTCTGCGCCTGCGCGGGCGGGGCGCCCGACTCGCTCGCGAGCGTCCACGCGCGATCGAAGAAGTCGCCAAGCTCGCGGTGGTCGGCGAGCGTGTGAGCCCGTTCGCTCGAGAGGCCGAGCTCGCGTTCGAAGCGCTCGGCGCGCGCGACCGGCAGCTCGCCCGGCATCTCGGCGCGCGCGGCGGCGAGCATCGCCTCGGTGATCGCGACGGGAAGCAGGTCCGGCTCGGGGAAGTAGCGGTAGTCGTGCGCCTCCTCCTTCGATCGCATGGATGTGATCGCGCCCGAGGACGGGTCGAAGTGAAGGGTCTCCTGGACGACCGCCCCGCCTCCCCTCAGCACGTCTTCCTGGCGCGCGATCTCCGCGCGCACGCCCTGTTCGAGGAAGCGAAACGAGTTGAGGTTCTTGAGCTCCGTCTTGACGCCGAGGGTGTCCTCGCCGGCCTCGCGCACGGAGACGTTCGCGTCGACGCGCAGCGACCCCTCCTCCATGTTCACGTCGCTCACGCCGAGCTGGCGCAGCGTCACGCGCAGCAGCCGCAGCCATTCGCCGGCCTGCTCCGCGGAGCGGATGTCCGGCTCCGTCACGATCTCCACCAACGGCGTCCCGCCGCGGTTGAAGTCCACGATCGACGCGTCGGACCCGTGAATGCGCCCGCTCGCGCCGACGTGGATGAGCTTCGCCGCGTCCTCCTCGAGGTGCACGCGATGGATGCGCACATCGCCCAGCGCGCCGCCGCGGCACAGCGGCTCGTCGTACTGAGAGATCTGGTAGCCCTTCGGGAGGTCGGGATAGAAGTAGTTCTTGCGGTGGAAGATCGAGCGCCGCGCGAGCTCGCTCGAGACGGCGAGCCCGATCATCAGCCCGAAGTGAACGGCGCCCGCGTTCGCCACGGGCAGCGCGCCCGGCAGTCCCAGGCACACCGGGCACGTGCGCGTGTTCGGCGGCTCGCCGAAGGAGACCTCGCACCCGCAGAACATCTTCGTGCGCGTCGCGAGCTGCACGTGGATCTCGAGCCCGATGACGGGTTCGTAGCCGTTCACAGCCGCGCGGCGCTCCCGTCGAAGCCGATCGCGCGCTCGAGCGCGTAGGCGACGTCGAGCAGGCGATTCTCCGAGAACGCGGGCCCCGCGATCTGAAAGCCGACCGGCAAGCCGGCGCCGTCCGGACCCAGCCCGTCCTGCGCGCCGCTGCGCCCGCACGGGATCGAGATCGCGGGAATGCCCGCCAGCGGCATCGGCACGGTGAAGTAGTCGTTGAGGTACATCGACCACGGGTCGCCCGTCTTCGCGCCGAGCTTGAACGCGACTTCCGCCGACGTCGGCGTGACGATGAAGTCCACGCGCTCGAACGCGCGCCTGAAGTCCTCCGCGATCTTCGTGCGCACCTTCTGCGCGCGCCCGTAGTAGGCCTCGTAGTAGCCCGCGGAGAGCGCGTACGTGCCGAGCATGATGCGGCGCCTCACCTCCGGCCCGAAGCCGTCGTGGCGGGTGCGCATGTACATGCCGATCAGGCCCTGCTCCGGGTCGTCCTCCGCCGGTTCCACGCGCAGTCCGTAGCGCACGCCATCGAAGCGCGCGAGGTTCGACGACGCCTCCGCGGGGGCGAGCACGTAGTAGGCGGCGAGCGCGTGCGGAGCGTGTGGCAGCTCGACGTCCGTGACAATCGCCGCGCCGAGACCCTCCGCCCGCCGGAGCGTGTCGTGGAACGCCTCCAGCACGCCAGGTTCGATGCCTGCCCCTTCAAACTCCGCCGGCACCCCCAGGCGCACCCCGTTCAGCTCTTCGCGCGTGGGGCTCGCCACGGCCTCCGGGAACTCGAGGGAGGTCGCGTCGAGCGGGTCCTTGCCGACCATGTGCGCCAGCAGCAGCGCCGCGTCGGTGACGTCCCGCGTCAGCGGCCCCGCCTGGTCGAGCGAGGAGGCGAACGCGATCATGCCGTAGCGCGAGACGGCGCCGTAGGTCGGCTTCAGCCCCACCACGCCGCACAGCGCGGCGGGCTGACGGATCGAGCCGCCCGTGTCGGTCCCGATCGCCCACGGCGCGAGGCCCGCGGCGACGGCGGCTGCGCTCCCGCCCGAGGAGCCGCCCGGAACGCGCTCGCGATCCCAGGGGTTGAGCACGGGGCCGAACGCGGAGTGCTCGTTGGAGGACCCCATCGCGAACTCGTCCTGATTCGTCTTCGCGAGCAGCGTCGCGCCCGCGTCCGTGAGGCGCGAGACCGCGGTTGCCGTGTAAGGCGGGCGATAGCCCTCGAGGATGCGCGAGCCCGCCTGGCTCGGGAGGCCCTCGGTGCAGAAGAGGTCCTTCGCGGCCAGTGGCACGCCCGCGAGCGGCGCGTCGCTGGAGGGCGCGGGAGGCTCGCTATCGGCGACCCACGTGAAGCAGTTGAGCGCCGCCCCCGCGCGCATGCCGTGCTCCTCCGCACGGCCCCGGTATTCGGCGAAGAGCTCCGAGGGGTCGAGCTCACCCGCCCTCACGGCCGCCGCCGCCTGGGAGGCTGAGAGGTCGCGGGCGCTCACGCCTGCGGGCTCGGGACGAGGAAGCCGTCGTCGAGGACGGCGGGCGCCGATTCGAGCGCCCGCTCGCGCGGCAGGCATGGCTGCGGCTCGTCGGCGCGCAGCGCGCCCGTGACGTCCACGACGTGTGAGGTCGGAGGGACGTCCGCGAGGTCGAGCTCGCCGATCCGCTCGATATGCGTCAGCACCGAGGTGAGGTCCTCCTGCATCGCCGCGATCTCCTCCTCGCTCAGGATCAATCGCGCAAGGCGCGCCACGTGCAGGACCTCGTCGCGCTCGATCACCGCGCCGATTCTAGGCTGCGCGGCACGCCCGGGGTCGGCGGAGCCGCCCGCTAGCCGCCTGCCGGCGGTGGCTGGCCCGCCATCGGCGGCATTCCGCCCGGCGGTCGCTGCGGCGGTTTCCCGCCCCGTTCGCGATCCGCCCCCGGCGTTGGCGCGGTCCTCTGCGCCGGCGACGTCGTCGGTGGTGTCGCCGGCGTCGCGCCCGCGTCTGGCCGCGGCCCCGCCTCCGCGGAGGCGAGCGCTTCTTCGCGCAGGCCCAAGTAGCCGCCCACGGCGATCGCGATCGCCGCGAGCAGGCCCAGCCAGATCCCGTACTTGATCCCATAGGAGAAGCCGAAGCCCGGCACCCCGCCGGCGCCCGCGGGGTGGTGGATGATCCGATAGAAGATGCAGACCGTCGTGAGCCCGCCCAGGGCGGACGCGATCGCGCTCTGCCGGAACGGCAGCTCGAGTCGCCTCCCGAGCGCAACCGCCGCGACAACTGTCAGCGTACCCGCGATCGTCAGCAACCACAGCCAGCGCTGGACCGTGAAGGTTTCCCAGCCGCTCGTGCTCGTGCCCGCCACCTGCAGACCGCGAACGGGCGAATTGCTGGAGGCGCTGCTCCCGTACCACGGCAGCAGCATGAAGATGAAGAGCGCGACCGCACCGCCACCCATGACCCAGTGGGCGCGCCTCAGGCGGCCGAGCTCGAAGCCCATCGGCGCGGTCACACTCCCCGTCAGGCGCCCGGAGGCGGCGCACCCGGCGGGCCTTCGCCCGCCGGTGCCTGCGCCTCGCTCGGCGCGCTCATCGGCGGTTCTGCCGCCGGAGCGCCCGCAAGCGGCTCCGGCGCCTGCGCTTCGGCAGGGCCCGGGGCAGGCGCGGGTGAGGGCGCGGCGGCGCCTTCGGGGCTCGTGGCGGGCTCCGAAGAACGTCCCATCAAACGGTCAAGCATTGATTTCAGGCTCATTGCTTGCCTCCTCGCAAGTCGTGGATGTCATACGAGACCAACATGCCCACATCGCACGCGGGTTGCAAGAGGGTCGGCTCGCTTTTAGACGTTCGATACGCCGGCACCGTCTCCTTCCGAACCCGTGGGCGGCGAGCGGCGTGGCACGTCGGGCGCCTCGTAGGCGGATGTGCGCTCGTCGCGCATCGCCTGCCAGCTTCCGACGAGGATCGCGAGCGCGCCCGCGAGCGCGAGCCACCCGCCGACCGCGGTCCCGCTCGCATGGTCCGGGCGCTCGAGCACGCGAACCAGCGCGCAGACCACGGCTGCGAGCCCGCCGATCACGCTCCAGACCACGCTCGCCACCGGAATCGCGCTCGAGCGCGCGGTGATCGCGGCGAGCACCATCACGAGACCAAGCACGGCCGAGATGATCAGGATCACCACCGTGGGGCCGAACGTGCTCCACGCGCTCACGCTCCCGCTCGGCGTGTCGTACCACGGCAGCGCGAGCGAGACGAGCACGCAGATGCTGCCCACCAGTGCGATCCACTCCCCCGCGCGCAGCTGCCGCAAGCTCATACGAAAAGCTCGATCTCCGACTGACGGCAGGCCGCTTGCAGGGTGTTGCGCAGCAGCATCGCGATCGTCGTCGGCCCGACGCCTCCGGGCACCGGCGTGATCGCGGAGGCGACCTCCCGCACCGCCTCGTAGTCGACGTCGCCGACGAGGCCGCTGCGGTTGCCAGCCTCCTCCGGCGTGAGCCGCGTGATGCCCACGTCGATCACCACCGCGCCCTCCTTCACCCAGTCTCGCTCGACCATGCGCGGCCGGCCGGTGGCGGCGACCAGCACGTCGGCGCGCGCGCACACGCGCCCGAGCTCGCGCGTATGCGAATGACAGACCGTGACCGTCGCGTTGGCCGCCAGCAGCAGCTGCGCCATCGGCTTGCCGAAGAGGTTCGAGCGACCCACGATCACGGCCTCGGCGCCGTCCAGCCGCGTGTCGTTGTCCGCGAGCAGCTCCATCACCCCGAGCGGCGTGCAGGGGCGAAGGCCCGGGCGCCCGAGCGCGAGCAGGCCCGCATTCGTGGGCGTCAGGCCGTCGACGTCCTTCGCGGCGTCGATCAGGCCCGTGAGCTCGGGGCCCGAGAGGTGCGGGGGCAGCGGCAGCTGGAGCAGGATCCCGTTGATCGCGGGGTCAGCGCCGAGACGGCCGAGCAGCTCGCGCACGTCCTCCTCGCTCGCGTCGGCGGGAAGGCGCTCGTCGAAGGCGATCATCCCGACCTCGGCCGACGCCCGCTGCTTGCCCTCGATATAGACCTTCGAGCCCTCGTCTTCGCCGACGAGCACGGTCGCGAGCCCCGGCGGGTAGCCGCTCCGCTCGGTGTACGCGGAGACGCCCTCCGCGACCTCCGCGCGCACCCGCGCGGCGACCGCCTTGCCGTCGATGACGCGAGCGCTCATGCGTGTTCCAGTTTCGCGTACTCCGCGAGCAGCGTGCGCTCCGAGCCATCGCCCGCGAAGCGCACCACGACGACGCCACCGGGCTCGACGGAGGTCACGACGCCCTCTCCGAAGGAGTCGTGCAGCACGTCCTCGCCAACCCGGAAGCGTGCCGCCGCCTGCTCCGAGGCGCCAGGGCTGCTCGCCCAACGTTCGCGCGGCGGCGGCCGGCCGAGGAGGCCGGGCGCGCTCATGCCGCTGTAGCCGCCGCTCGACGTGCTCGGCTGCGCGCTCTCATCGGCCTCTATCAGCTCCGCGGGAATCTCGTCCAGGAAGCGACTGCGCAGGCCGTAGGTGCCCGCGCCGAAGAGCGCGCGGCGCCGGGCATGCGTGAGGTAGAGCTCGCGCATCGCGCGCGTGACGCCGACGTAGAAGAGCCGTCGCTCTTCCTCCAGACCGCCCTCCTCGAGCGCGCGCGAGTGCGGAATCACCCCGTCCTCGCAGCCGACGATGAAGACCACGGGGAACTCCGTGCCCTTCGCGTTGTGAAGCGTCATCAGCGTCACGAGGCCAGTCTCGCCACGGTCGCGATCGGCTTCCGCCTCGTCCGCGGACGTGCTCAGCGCGACCTGCTGCAGAAAGGCGTCGAGCGTCTCCTCCCCCGGCTCCGCGGAGGCGTCGAACTCGCGCGCGACCTCGACGAGCTGCTCGAGGTTCTCGATGCGGCCCTCCGCTTCGATCGTCCCCTCGCGCTCGAGCGCGTCGACGTAGCCGGTCTTCGACAGCACCGAGGCGAGGAGCTCGGCGATCTCGCTGCCGCCGCGCGCCAGCTCTCGCAGCTCGGACATCGTGGCCATGAAATCCGTGAGCGCGTTCACCGCGGCCCGCGTGAGGCCGGGTACGTGCTCGGCTTCGGAGGCGACCTCCCACACGCTCTCCTCGATGCTCGCCGCATACGCGGAGAGGCGCGCGAGCGAGGTCTGGCCGATGCCGCGGCGGGGCGAGTTCGCGATGCGGGTGAAGCTCACGACGTCATAGGGATTGACGAGCAGCGAGAGGTAGGCGATCGCGTCCTTGATCTCCGCGCGTTCGTAGAACTTCGCGCCCCCGATCACCTGATAGGCGATCTCGCGCCGCACGAGCATGTCCTCGATCACGCGTGACATCGCGTTCGTGCGATAGAAGACGGCGAGCTCCGATCGCTGCATGCCGGAGTCGAGCAGGCACTCGACCTCGCCCACGACGAAGCGAGCCTCGGCGTGCTCGTCTTCGAGCTCGCTCACGTGCAGCGGACTGCCCTCGCCGAGCTCGCTCCAGAGCTCCTTCGGCATGGCGCCGCGGTTGTTCGCGATGATCGCGTTCGCGGCACGCAGGATCGTGCCCGTGGAGCGGTAGTTCTGCTCGAGCCTCACGACGCGCGCGTCCGGGAAGTCCTTCTGGAAGTCGAGGATGTTGCGGATGTCCGCGCCGCGGAAGCCGTAGACGGACTGCGCGTCGTCGCCCACGACTGCGAGGTTGCGGTGCGCCCGCGCGTCCTCGCGGTCGTCGCAGAGCAGCCGCAGCAAGCGGTACTGGGCGTGGTTGGTGTCCTGGTACTCGTCGACGAGCACGTAGCGGAAGGCCTCCGCGTACTGGTCGCGGACCTCGGGGAAGCGCTGCATCGCGGTCACGGTGAGCAGCAGGAGGTCGTCGAAATCCATCGCGTTCGAGCGCTTGAGGTCGCGCTCGTAGAGCTCGTAGACCTCCGCGACCGTCGCCTCGAGCTCGCCACCGCCGAGCTCGCGATAGGCCTCCGGGCTGAGCAGCACGTTCTTCGCCTGCGAGATCCGGTTGTGGATCGCGGCCGGCGGGTTGCGCTTGGGATCCACGCCGAGCTCCTGCATGCAGCGCTTCGCGAGCCTCCGCGCGTCGGCCTGGTCGTAGATCGTGAACTGCGGCGTGTAGCCGATGCGCTCGGCCTGCGCACGCAGGATTCGCGCGCACGCCGAGTGAAAGGTCGAGAGCCACATGCCTCGGGTGCTCCGACCGAGCAGCCGTTCCACGCGCGCGCGCATCTCCGCGGCCGCCTTGTTCGTGAACGTGATCGCGAGGATCTCGCCGGGTCGCGCCTCGCCCGAGAAGATCAGGTACGCGAGCCTGTGCGTGAGCACGCGCGTCTTGCCACTCCCCGCCCCAGCGAGGATGAGCAGCGGTCCCTCACCGTGCGTGACGGCTTCGCGCTGTGGCTCGTTGAGGCCCTCGAGCAGTGACTCGAGGCGGCGCGAGCGGGAGCTCTGAGGCGCATCAGCGCCGACCTCATCCGGTGTAGGCGGCTGCTCGACGCTGATCTGCGGCATGGCTTTCCAGCATAGAGCCGCGTCAGGCCGGCTCGAGCGCCCGCGAGGCGCGCGCTCCTAGCCGCCGGCGGGGTCGCGTCCGCGCAGCGGCTTCAGCTGCGTCGAGCGCTCCGCGGGCTCGTTCCCGTTGGGTCTCGAGTCGCCCTCGAGCCGGCGTTCGAGCGCAGCGATCCGGCTCGAGAGCGCTTCGATCGCCTCCGCGATCGGGTCGGGCAGGTGAATCCAATCGGTGTCCGGCCCCTCGGGCTTGCGCCCCTCGACGCGGACCGGATGGCCGGGGTTGCCGACGACGGTCGTGTTCGGGGGGACGTCCGTGATGACGACAGTGTTCGCCCCGATCTTCGACCCGTGTCCGACGATGATCGGGCCAAGTAGCTTCGCCCCGGAGCCGATCGTCACGTTGTCCTGCACGGTTGGATGGCGCTTACCCGCGGCAACGCCGGTGCCACCGAGCGTGACGCCCTGGTAGAGCGTGACGTTGTCGCCGATCTTCGCCGTCTCGCCCACCACGACGCCCGAGCCATGGTCGATGAACAGTGCGCGCCCGACCTCGGCTGCGGGGTGGATCTCGATGCCCGTGAGGGTGCGCGTGACCAGCGCGAGCCCGCGTGGCAGCATCGGCACTCCCGCCTCCTGGAGCGCGTGCGCGACACGATGCGAGAGGAGCGCATGGATGCCCGGCCAAGACGTGAGGATCTCGAGCGTGCTCACGCCGCGCGTGGCCGGATCACGGTCGCGGGCAGCGGCAACGTCGCGTTTGACCTCCGAGAGCACCCGCCGCGCGATTCCAGGGCCCGCGCCGTTCATGGCAACAGCCTAGCGGGGCGTCCCGCGCCCGCCGAGCCGCCGACGCTAGCTGCGCGCCGCGCGCGGCCGCCGGGCGGAGGCCCCGCGGCCCGCTCGCTTCGCTGGCGCGAAGAACGGCTGCGAGATGTAGCGCTCACCGGAATCCGGCAGGACGACGACGATTCGCTTGGCCGCGAACTCCGGGCGCGCCGCGACCTGCAGCGCCACCCACAGGGCGGCCCCGGAGGAGATCCCCACGAGCAGCCCCTCGCTTCGCGCGCACTCCCACGCCGTGCGGATCGCGTCCTCGTCGGAGACGGGAACCACCTCGTCGAGCAGGTCCCGGTTGAGTATCGGCGGAACGAACCCGGCGCCGATGCCCTGAATCCTGTGTGGAGCGGGCGCAGCGCCGGAGAGAACCGCCGAGCGCGCGGGCTCGACCGCGACGACGTAGAGCTGCGGGTTTACGGTGCGCAGGTACTCACCCGCGCCGGTGATCGTGCCCCCCGTGCCCAC
This sequence comes from uncultured bacterium, assembly GCA_963738355.1. Classification (GTDB taxonomy): domain Bacteria; phylum Actinomycetota; class Thermoleophilia; order Solirubrobacterales; family Solirubrobacteraceae; genus Palsa-744. Next base: position 55,306 of record CAVTWF010000006.1, on the reverse strand, counting down.
GCCGGCGACGAGCACGTCGACGTCGCCGTCGAGCGCCTCCGCGATCTCGGGGCCCGTGGTGCGCCGGTGGGCCTCCGGGTTCGCGGGGTTGGAGAACTGGTCGGGGAGGAAGACGTCCTCGCGCGTGGCCATCTCCTGCGCCGCCTGCACGGCCTCCGCCATCCCTCCCATCGACTCGGTGATCTCCACGCGCGCGCCGTAGAGCGCGAGCAGCGCCTCGCGCTCGCGACTCATCCCCTGCGGCAGGGTGAGCACGAGGTCGTACCCCTTCGCAGCGCACACGAAGGCGAGCGCGATGCCCGTGTTGCCGCTCGTCGCCTCGACGATCGTCGTGCGCCCCGGCGCGATCTGGCCCTCCGCCTCAGCCGCATCGATCATCGCGACGCCGATGCGGTCCTTGACCGACCCGCCGGGGTTGAACGCCTCCAGCTTCGCGAAGATCGAGGCCTCGGACGACGACTCCCGCTCGCCGATTCGCCGCAGCTCCACCATCGGCGTGTGCCCGACCAGCTCCGAAATGTTGATCGGGATTTCTGCCATGCGGCGACAATAGAGCCAAGCGGGGTCATAATCGATACATCCGCCGTCTCGTTGCAACTGCCGTGGCGCTCACCGGAGCGCTCACCGTTCTGCTAGCCCCAGTCGTGGGCGCATGCCCCGCGCTGGCCGCCGAAGCGCCGACGACCGCGACGATCGAAGCGTCGTTCTCGCCCAACCGCACGGGCGCGCGCACGGCGGCGACGTTTGGCATGCACATCAGCGGCGGGGAAGACGGCGTCCCGGCTCCCGTGCGCAAGCTCACGCTGCTGATCCCCGGCGGGCTGGGGGGTCCGAGCATCGAATGGCCGACCACCGAAGGGTGCTCGCGCGCGCAGCTGCAGCGCCGGGGCGCCCGCGGCTGCCCCGCGCGCTCGCAGATCGGCTCGGGCTCTTCCGTGATCGCGTGGCGCGAAGGCGGGCGCACGGTGACCGAGAACGCGCGGGTGTGGGAGTTCGTGGGCCCCACGAATGGCCCCTACGAGCTCCAGATCCTCGGCGAAGGCACCACGCCGATCCACAGGCGGGTCGTGAGCACGGTCGCGCTCGCCGCGCTCAGTGGCATCTACTCGGCCTCGCTCGAAACGACGATCCCGCCGATCCCCACCCGGCCCGGTGCGCCGAACGCGTCGATCGTCAGCTTCACGCTCACGACCGGGAATGCGAAGCAGCCGCGGTTCTCCGGTCGTGGCGTCTATGGCGGGATGGGGCTGTTCGCACCGTCGCCGTGCCCGCTTGGCGGCTACCCGTGGTCGGCCGAATTCTCGTTCGCCGGCGGCGCCACGCAGCAGGCCACGACGGCCATCGCCTGCCCGTAGCCTGCCGCGGGAGCGCCGAACCGACTACCCGAGGCGCGAATAATCGTCCTCGCGGACCTCGAGCGCGAGCTGCGCACGCTGGTCGTCGAGGGGCGTGACCTCGCGGATGATGCTGTTGCAGCGCACGCCGTCGATGTCCGCCTCGTATTCGTCGCCGACGTGAAAGCTGCCCTCATCCGGCATCGGTTGAGTGATGGTGACGATTGGCATGGGTGTCATTTTGCACCCCTGGCGCGCGGCGTGCATACAGCGTGCGGGCACCTGTGCTCAGGCGGCGGCTCGTGGTGGCCGGGTCTTCGGCCGTCCTGAAGCTGCTTACGTCGTCCCGTCGAAGCCATCGGCGGGTACGCTGATTTCGAGCGTGAGCCGCACGCGCCTGCCATCGACCGGCTGGATGTCGCGGATGATGCCGTGGCGGCGCACACCGTCCTCGTCGGCCTCGTACTCGTCGCCTACGTGAAACTGCCGACCGTCGAGCGGCAGCCCGCGCGTGATCGTGATTGTTGGCATGGATCGGGTGTAGCAGCGCGCCGGCCGTCGCTGGACAGCCTTCCGCAAAGTGCGGGAGTTTTCGGCTGCTCAATCCGGCCCAAATCCTGGCCCAAATCGCCGTTTGGCCAGTAACGGCGGGCGTCCCGCTAGATGTGGTACATCGACGCGCCGGCTTCGCGCGCTTCGCGCTCGATCACGTCGGCGATCGTGGTGCGCTCGAGCACCGAGCGCGCGGCGTTCGCGGCGTCCCGGAAGATGCCCTCGGAGCCGCCGCCGACGGGCCCGTCGAGGAGCTCCACGACTTCGAGCACGCTCACGGTCTGCGGCGAGCGCGCGAAGCGGTAGCCGCCCTTCACGCCCCGCTGCGAGCTCAGCACGCCCGCACGGCGCAGCACCGCGAAGAGCTGCTCGAGGAACTGCACCGGCACGTCGCGCCTGCGCGCGAGCTCGCCGATCGGCACCGGTGCCTCGTCGCCCATCCGCCCGAGCTCCGCGAGCGCGAGCACAGCGTACGGGGACTTGCTTGTGATCGAGATCATCGCGCCGAGCCGGCGCGGAGGATATCGCCCGCTCGGCCGGCTACAGCCAGCCGCGCTCGGTCGCGATCAGGACGGCCTGCGCGCGATCGACGGCGCCGAGCTTGCCGTAGATGTTGTGCAGGTGCGTGCGCACCGTGCTCGTCGAGAGCATCAGCTCGTGCGCGATCTGCTTGTAGACCTTGCCTTCGGCGAGGCGCTGGAGCACGCCCACCTCACGCGTGGAGAGCGGGCACGGGTCGACATGGCGCCGACGCAGCGTCGCGGTGCTCGGAAGCTCGTACATGATCGCGCGGAGCTTCGCCGGGCCGAGACCCACCGCGCGCGCGCCCGCGAGCATCTCCACGGGCGAGACCGGCGTGCCCTGCTGATAGTGCGCGAGCATGTCCCCGAGGCGCACGAGCGCTGCGTCGCCCTCTGCCTCCGGGTTGTGGTGGCGCTCGATCGCCGATGCGATCGAAGCCGGAAGACCCCAGCGGCGCGCGAACACGCCGCCCATCAGCGTGTGGTCGACGCCCAGCTCGCGGCGCTCCTGGTGGACGCGCTGCTCGGGAGTCCCCGCGCCCTGGTGCACGAGCGTCGGGTAGCCGGGATAGGCGTGCATGAGCACGAGCTTCCCGACGTCGTGGAGGAGACTGATCGCGGTCAGCCGGTCGCGGTTCTCGTAACCGATCTCGCAGGCGATCGTGTCGGTCGCGTGCTGAGAGGAGAGTGCGTGTAGCCGGAAGCGCTCGGGAGTCGTGTCCCACACGCCCGAGTGCTCGAAGAAGTCAAAGGTGCGTATGCCCGCGGCGAGCGTCTGGAGCGCGCTCGGCGTCAGGATCTCGACGGCGCCGACGACGGTGTCAACCCGCGCGTGCGAGCCCGCGCCGCCCTCGTTCGCGACGTGGAGGACCCTCAGCGTGAGCGCAACGTCGGACTCCACTGCCCCGACGAGCTCCGCGGTGGCGACGTGGTCCTTCGCGAGCAGCTTCTCGAGACGGTCGCGGGACTCCGCGAGCGCGGGGAATGCCTCGAGTGCCTGGAAGGCCTTCGTGAGGCGCTGCGCGCGGCCCGCCCCGTACTGGTCCTCGGGGGCGATGCCCGCGGCGGCCGCAGCCTTCTCGAGCTCGGTCGTCGGCTTGACGGCGTGTAGGCGCCGCGCTGCAGCGCTTGCCGCCTTGCCGCTCGGGGCGTCGGTCGCATGCTTGGCGCCGGCGTTTGACGCCGTGCTCTCGGAACGGGTCCTCGTCGAACGAGTCTGCCGCGTCGGGGCTGTTTGCACGCTTCCTGATACCTCCATGTTGTTTGCCATCGCTCCCAGCGGGTGGTGCCGGTTGCGTCTTGCAAGTCGGCTCCCAGCGGGGATCTCGCGTGCCCTATCGGCAATCCTGGACAAACGGTTGAGCCTCGCTTTGGGAGCGCAGCCGGGTGATGCACCGAGGCCTGCAGCGAAAGCCGAGCAAACCGTCACAAGGCTGTGCTGACCTCCTCAGCCCGCTTGTGCACACACGTCATACGGGCGGCCACCGGCGCGGCCGGGGCGGGTCATTCGTCTAGCGGTGCCCGTCGAGCGCCGCGTCGATGCGTCGCAATGTCTCCTCGCGGCCGAGCAGCGCGACGCTCTCGAAGATGCCCGGCGACACGGTCGATCCCGAGAGCGCGACGCGCAGCGGCTGGTAGACCTGACCGGGCTTCACGCCGCCCCGCTCCACGAGCGCCTCGAGCGCGGCCTGCACCGCGGGCTCCTCGAAGCTCCCGAGCGTCGCGAGCGCCGTGCGCGCCTCGCGCAGCATCACGATCCCCTGCTCGTCGAACCAGCGCCTCGCGGCGGCATCCTCGCGCGCGCGCTCCTCGAATAGAAAGCCCGCGAGCGGCCAGAAGTCCGCGAGCGTCTGGATCTTCTCCTGGCTGATCGCCACCGCCTGCAGCAGACGCTCGCGCTGCGCCGCGATCAGCTCCGCGGGCGCCTGGCCCTCGCGCACGACGAACTCCTCGAGCCGCGCCGCGAGCTCGGCGACCGGCAGCGCGCGGATGTAGAGGCCGTTGAGCGCGCGCAGCTTCGTCTCGTCGAAGCGCGCGGGGTTGCGTGAGACGCGCGCGAGCGTGAAGCGCCCGATCAGGTCCGCCGTGGGGAGCGGCGAGGTGTCATCGCCCGCGCCCGAGCCCAGCAGCGCGAGGTAGTTGCGCACCGCCTCCGGGAGGTAGCCCGCGTCGCGGAGCTCCTGCACCGACGCGGCGCCGTGGCGCTTGGAGAGCTTCTTGCCGTCTGGCCCGTGGAGCAGCGGCAGATGGGCGTAGACGGGCAGCGGCTGATCCGGCGCGATGCCGGCCTCGCGCGCCGCTTCGAGCACGAGCAGCTGCTTGGGCGTGTTCGAGAGGTGGTCCTCGCCGCGCACCACGTGCGTGATCGCCTCGTCGAGGTCGTCGATCGCGGCGGCGAAGTTGTAAAGCACCGACCCGTCCGCGCGCGCGATCACCGGCTCGTCCAGGTGCACATGCTCGAAGCGCGTATCGCCGCGGATCACGTCGTGCACGATCGTCGCGCCCTCGTCGGGGACGTGCAGGCGCACGGCGCCCTCCCCCTCCTCGCGGCCGCGGAACCCGCGCTCGGACCCGTGCTCCTCCTTGTACGCCTTCACATCCTCCGCGGTCGCGGTCGTGCGGTAGGCGTGCCCGCTCGCGAGCAGCTGCTCGAGCGCTTCGCCGTGGCGCTCCCCGCGCGCGGTCTGGAAGATCGGGCCCTCGTCGAAGTCGAGCTCGAGCCACGCGAGCGCGTCGAGGATCTGCTGCACGTTCTCCGCTGTCGAGCGCTCGCGGTCGGTGTCCTCGACGCGCAGCACCAGCGTCCCCGCTTCGTGGCGCGCGAGCAGCCAGTTGTAGAGCGCCGTGCGCGCGCCGCCGATGTGCAGCGCGCCCGTCGGAGAGGGGGCGAAACGAAGGCGCATATGATCGTGGCCCATGCTAATCGGAGCCCACGTCTCGCCCGCGGGCGGCCTTCCCAAGACCATCGAGCGCGGCGTCGAGCGGCACTGCGACGCGATCCAGATCTTCAACCAGTCGCCGCGCATGTGGCGCGCGCGCAGCTACGACGAGGAGGAGGTCGCGCAGTTCAGGGCGGCGATGAAGGCGAGCACCGTGCGGGCGGTGCTGATCCACGCCGTCTACCTGCTCAACTGCGCGAGCGAGGACCGCGAGATCCGCACGAAGTCACTGCGCTCGCTCGTCAACTCGCTGCGCGCAGGGGCGCAGATCGGCGCCCGCGGCGTCGTCCTGCATCCCGGCACCGCGAAGACGGGCGACGTCGCAGCAGCGATCGCGCGCGCCGGAGAGACGATCAAGGAGGCGCTCGCGGAGAGCGAGCGCTGCGCGCTTCACCTCGAGAACACGGCGGGTGCGGGCGGCACGCTCGGGCGCACGATCGACGAGCTCGCGGCGCTGCTCGAGGCGAGCGGCGGAGACGCGCGCCTCGGGGTCTGCCTCGACTCCTGCCACCTCTACGCCTCCGGCTACGACATCCGCACCGCCGCGGGGATGGATGAGCTCACGCGCGAGCTCACCAGCAAGCTCGGGCTGCGGCGGCTCGGCGCGCTGCACCTCAACGACTCGGTGGCGGGCCTCGCCAGCAACCGCGACCGCCACGCGAACATCGGCGCGGGCGAGCTCGGCGAGCGCGGGTGCGCCGCGTTTCTCGGCGCTCCGAAGCTGCAGCGACTGCCCTGCGTGCTCGAGACCCCCGGCGAAAAGGGCGCCGGGGCCTCCGGCGAGGAAGTCCTGCTCGCCAAGCGCCTGCACCAGCGTGGGATGCGGGCTCGCAAGCGGCGCCCAACCGCACGCGCAACCGCATGAGCCCGCGCGGTGTCAGAGCGGCTGCCGGCGCCGGCCTGAGCGCCGCTGCGCTGCTCCTCGCGGGCTGTGGGCAAGGCGCGCGGGCGCCCGCGGTGACGACCGCCGACCACGTCGCGAACGTGCTCACGATCGCGAGTAGGACCACCTCGACCCGCGTCTCCCGGCCGCCGTTGCCGCTGAGCGGACGCGTCATCACGGTCGACCCCGGCCACGACGGCGGCAACTTCACACACCCCCAGGAGATCGCGCGCCCGGTCTACGACGGCAACGGCTACAAGGAATGCGACACGACGGGCACCGCCGCGCCCGACGGCTACCGCGAGACCGATTTCAACTGGTCGGTGGCGCTCGAGCTCCGTCGTCTGCTGCGCGCCGCGGGGGCACGGGTCGTGATGACGCGCCATAGCAACGCCGGCGTCGGGCCCTGCATCACCGAACGCGCCGCGATCGGCAACCGCGCGCACAGCAACGCGGCGATCTCGATCCACGCCGACGGTGGGCCACCCGGCGGCTCCGGCTTCGCGGTGCTCGTGCCCGCACCGATCCCGAGCGGCATCGATCAGTCGATCATCGCCCCCTCCCACCGGCTCGGCGAAGCGATGCGAGCCGGGCTGCTCGGTATCGGCCTGCACACGTCGACCTACGACGGCGTCGACGGAATCGCGCCGCGCACGGACCTCGGCGGGCTCAACCTCTCGCGCGTCCCCAAGGTGTTCGTCGAGGTCGCCAACATGCAGAACGCGCGGGACGAGGCGCCGATGGAGAGCGCGGCGTTTCGCGAGCGCGTCGCGCGGGCGTTGCTCGAAGGCTTCGAGCGGTTCCTCGATCAGCGCTGAGCGCGCGCTAGGCCGCCGACTGGCCGGCGACCGAGAGTGCCGGCGGGCCAACGGGCTCCGCGGGCAGCGCCTCGGGGCTCTCGCGACCTTCCACGACGCGCTCGAGCGCCGCGCGCAACTCGGGCGTGTGCGTGACGCGGTATCCCTCGCCGAGGCGCAAGCGACGGCCGCCGCTGCTCGTGAGGATCTCGAGCACGACCTCCGCGGACCCCGGGAAGAGCGCGATTACCTCCTTGAGCTCCTCGACGACGCTCGCGCGCAGGCGCGCGGCGTCGAGCTGCAGGCACACCGTCGCGGGCGGTGGCGGCGGAGACGCCGCCTGCACGGCGGCATGCGACTGCCTCGCGCCCGCGATCTCCTCCTCACTGGGGCGAAACGGCTGCACCTCGGCGACCACGACGCACGTCTTTCCCGCTTCCTTGTGGTCCACGCGCCCGCGCACGATCACGACCTCGTCCACGACGAGCGTCGCCTCGTGCTCCGCGAGCGCCTTGCCGAAGAGCAGCATCTCCACCGCCCCCTCGAGGTCTGCGAGCGTCGCGAACATCATCGGCTCGCCGTTGCGTGTGCGAATCCGCTTCGTGTGGGTGATGATGCCGCCCACCGTCACCCACTCCTTCTCCCGCCGCGTCTCGAGCGCGTCCAGCGGGCAGTCGACGCGCGCCCGCAACGCCTCGCGCAGCGGCTTCAACGGATGCGTCGAGATGAACAGCCCGATCGCCTCCTTCTCCATCGCGAGCAGCTCCGCCTGGTCGGCCTCCTCGGCCGGAATCGGGGGTCGGATCGCATGCGAGCTCAAACCCGCGGCGCCGGCCGCACCGGCCGGAGCGCCGCCATTGGAACCCGTCCCCGACGCGCCATCGCCGAGACCAGCCATGTCGAAGATCGAACCCTGGCCCGTGAGCGCGTCCTGCTGTGACTTCTGACCCGCCGCCTGCGCCTGGCCCAGGATCGTCAGCATGCCCTTGCGCGTCGCGCCCGTCGACCCGAACGCACCGCACTTGATCAGCGCTTCGATCGCCTTCTTGTTGACCGCGCGGTGGTCGACGCGCTCGCAGAAGTCCCACAGCGAGTCGAACGGGCCGCCCTTCTCGCGTGCGCCCTTGATCGCCTCGACGGCCTGGTAGCCGACGCCCTTCACGGCGTCCAGCCCGAAGCGGATGTTCCCCTGCTCCACCGTGAACTCGTGGTCGGAGAGATTCACGTCCGGCGGTAGGACCTCCATTCCCATCTCCTCGCAGCGCGAGACGAAGAACGGCACCTTGTCCTTCGTCGACATCACCGAGGAGATCAGCGCCGCCATGTACTGCGCCGGGTAGTTCGCCTTCAGCCACGCGGTGCGGTAGCCGATCAGCGCGTAGCAGGCGGCGTGCGAGCGATTGAACGAGTAATCCGCCGAGCGCTCGTTGGACTGCCACAGCGACTCGATCACCTCCGCGCGCGTGCCCGACGCGCGGCAGCCCTCGACGAACTCGGGCTTCAGCGCCGCCATCGCCTTGCGGTTCTTCTTGCCGATCGCCTTGCGCAGGTCGTCGGCCTTCGCCCCCGAGAAGCCCGCGATCTGCTGCGCGATCTGCATCGCCTGCTCCTGGTAGAGGACCACGCCCTTCGAGGATTCGAGGATCGACCGCAGGCGTTCGTCCGGATAGGAGATCGCCTGCGGGTTGTGCTTGCCGCGCGCGTACACCGGAATCTGGTCCAGCGCACCCGGTCGGTAGAGGGCATTCAGCGCGACGAGATCCTCGAACTCGCTGGGGCGCACCTTCTTCAGCGCGTCCTGCATGCCCTCGGACTCGAACTGGAAGACGCCGATCGAGTCGCCCCGCGCCAGCATCTCGTAGCTGGGCGCGTCGTCAAGCGGCAGCGACGCCATATCCGGGCGAGGCTCGCCCGAGCGCTCGATGATGTCGAGCGTGTCCTCGATCACGTCGAGGTTGCGCAGGCCGAGGAAGTCCATCTTCAGCAGGCCGATCTCCTCGATCGGCTTCATCGAGAACTGCGTCACCGTGCGGTAGCTGCGCTCGCCGTTCTCGTCCGTACCCGCATCCGCGAGCTGCAGCGGCACGATCTCCGTCAGCGGGCGGTCCGCGATCACCACCGCCGCCGCGTGGATCGAGGAGTTGCGCACGATTCCCTCGAGGCCCCGCGCGACGTCGACGATCTGGCGCGCCGTCGGGTCCTCCTCGTAGGCGGCGCGCAACGGCTCGCCCTGCTTCATGCAGTCCTCGAACGACGGCGCCCTGCCCATGATCGGGTCCGGGATCAGCTTCGCGAGGCGGTCGCCCGTGCCGTAATCGAAGCCCAGCACGCGGGCGGCGTCACGCGTGGCCGCCCGCGGGAACATCTTGCCGAACGTGACGATCTGCGCGACCGACTCGCGGCCGTACTTGTCGGTCACGTAGCGCATCACGCGCTCCCGGCCACGCACCGAGAAGTCGATGTCGATGTCCGGCATCGACACGCGCTCGGGGTTCAGGAAGCGCTCGAAGAGCAGCCCATACGCCAGCGGGTCCACGTCCGTGATGCGCAGGCAGTAGGAGACGATCGACCCCGCCGCCGAGCCGCGGCCCGGGCCGACCGCGATGCCGTTCTGCTTCGCGAACGACACGAAGTCCCACACGATCAGGAAGTACGCGTTGAAGCCCATGCGGTCGATCACGGCAAGCTCCATATCGATGCGCTCGCGCGCCGCCGCGGGTGGCGGCTCGCCGTAGCGCGCGCGCAGCCCCTCTTCCACACGCGCGCGCAGGTAGTCGCGCTCGGAGCTCCCATCGGGCGTCGGGTAGCTCGGGATCAGCTGCTTGCCGAGCTCGAGCTCCACCGAGCAGCGCTCTGCGATCTCGAGCGTGCTCGCGAGCGCCTCCGGCCACTCCGCGAAGGACTGCGCCATCTCCGCGTTGTCACGCAGGTAGAACTCGTTCGTCTCGAACGTCAGCTTCGGCGCCTGCAGCGTGCTCTTCGTCTGCACGCACAGCAGCGCGCTGTGGTGCTCGTAGTCCTCGCGACGCAGATAGTGGACGTCACTCGTGCCCACGAGCGTGCCCTGAAGCTCGCGCGCGAGCCTCACGATCCCCTCGTTGCATTTGTCCTGGATCGTCAGGCCGTTCTTCTGCACCTCGAAGTAGACGTTCTCGGGGCCGAAGATGCTCCGCATCTCGTCCACGTGCGTGCGCGCGTCGTCCGGGCGGTCTTCGGCGAGTCGCTGGCAGAGCCGCGACGCGAGGCAGCCCGTGAGCGCGATCACGCCATCCGCGTGCTCCGCGACCTTCGCGAGGGTCACCGATGGCTTGCCGCGACCCGGCCCCTCGAGGAACCCCGCCGAGGAGAGCTTCACGAGGTTGCGGTAGCCCGCATCGCTCGACGCGAGCAGCGTCAGGTGGTTGCGCTCACGTCGTCCGCCGCCGCCCGGAGCGGCCTCGCCCTTGTCGTCCATCAGGTAGATCTCGCAGCCGAGGATCGGCTTGATGCCGTGGGTCGAGCACGCCTTGTAGAGCTCGACCGCGCCGTTCATCACGCCATGATCCGTCAGCGCGAGCGCCGGCTGCGAGAGCTCCGCCGCGCGCGCCGCGAGCGCATCGATCTTGCACGCCCCATCGAGCAGCGAGTACTCGGAGTGGACGTGCAGATGGGCGCAGGCAGGATTGCTCACCGGGGCAGCAATGGTATGCGCCCGAGCAGACGACCCCGCGCGCCTCGCGCGCGGTTTCGCTCAGTTTGCGGGTCCGTGTGTGCGCCAGCGTTCGACGACGTCCACGAGCGCTCGCAAGAGCGAAACGTCGGCGGGCTCGACGTCCTCGGCGCCCCCGCTCGGGGGGCTGATCGGTTCGGGGCTCGCGGGCTCGGGGCCAAGTGATGCCGCCTCTGGGCGCTCGCGAACGTCGGCGGCGGCCGGCGGCGTCCCTGCGATTCCTCCTCCGCCGCCGGCGCTGCCACCATGCCCACCGCCTTGCGCGACGCCCGCCTCCGGATCATGGGCGAGCACCGCCTGGATCTCGCCCGTCGCCTCGTGCAGCGCGTGCACGAGCGGAGTTAGCGTGGCGAAGCTGCCGCGCAACCGCTCTAGCTCTGATTTCACCCGCGCGCGGGCGTTGCGCTCTGACTCCTGCTCCTCGCGCAACTCGCCTTCGCGCACCTGGAGCGCGGTGATCTGCACCACGAGCGTCTCGCGGGACTCCTCCGCGCGCGCCTGCTGCTCGAGCGCGTGGCGCTCGGATTCCTCCGTCATGAGCAGCCGCTCGTCGAGCGCCGCGATGCGCTTCTCCGCCTGTGCGAGACGCTCCTCCGTCTGCGTCAGGCGCTCCGTGCTCGCCGCCAGGCGAGCGTCGCGCTCCTCGAGCTCCTGGCGCACCTCCTGAAGCCGCTTGTCGCTCTGGGCGAGACGCTCCTCGCTCTCCGCGAGCCGTTCTTCCGTCGCGGCCCTGCTCAGGTGCAGTGCCAGCGGCCCGCGCCCGACCTGCACCTCGCCCTCCGCCGCCGCGAAGGACTCGCGGCGCGCACGGCCCGTCGGCGCCGCCCCAGCGCCGATCGGCGCCTCGCGATTGCGGGCGTCGCGCAGAATCGGTCCATGGCGCTCCTGCCCGCCGCGGCCTGGTCGCTCGCGCATCTCACCTGCCTCATCCTCCGCTTGCTCGGCGTGGAGCGCGGGGTGCGAGGGCCACGCGGGCTCTTCCGGCGGCGCCTTGCGCTCGGGCGTCACGCCCGCGGCCGGCGGGCGCTCCTCGGGGGTCAGCTCGCGCCCCCGTTCTGAGCGCACGGAAACCTGCACACTCTGATCGAGCAGCTCATCAAGTACGTGGCGTTGTCGGCGATCGGCTGACATGGCTTCAATGCCGTCCCTTAGTGCATTCCCTGCGGCAACCGGACGAAGAAGTTTACACCGCCCAGGCGCCCTTGGCTAGTCCTTTTCGCCACCCTCGCGAGCCTGCTCCTCGCGCAGCCGCCAGGCCATCCGCGACTGCAGCGACCACAGCTCGATGAAGCCCGGCGAGGCGGCCTGCGAGAAGAGCCCGCCGGAGGTCGCGAACGACGCGAGGCTCGCGTCGTAGACGGCGTTCGGCGAGGAGCGCGTGACCACGCGCGCAGAGCCCTTGTAGAGCTTCAGCGTGATCGCGCCGCTCACCTGCGCGTTCGCGGCCTCCATGTAGGCGTCGAGGTCCGCGCGCAGCGGCTCCCACCAGAGCCCCGCGTAGACGAGGTACGCCCACCGCCGGTCGAGCTCGCCCTTGAACTGGTTCTGGTGGATCGTCGAGACGAGCCTCTCAAGCTCCTGATGGGCGGTGAGGATGATCGCCGCGGCCGGCACCTCGTAGATGTCGCGCACCTTCAAGCCCACGATCCGGTCCTCGATCTGGTCCACGATGCCGACCCCGTGTCGCGCGCCGATCTCCGCCGCGCGTTCCAGCAGCGCGACGGCGTCGAGCTCCTCGCCGTCGATCGCCACGGGCAGGCCGCGCTCGAACTCGACCGTCACCAGCACCGCCTCCTCCGGCGCTTGCTCGGGCGGCGTCACGAGCCCGAACACGTCGTCCTCGGGGGCGTGGTCGAGGTCCTCGATCCAGCGCCCCTCCGAGGAGCGTCCCCAGAGGTTGTCGTCGATCGAGTAGGGCGTGATCTCCGTGCCGCCCTTCAGCGGGATGCCGTGCTCGCGCGCGTACTCGAGCTCCTCCTCGCGGCCCATCTGCCATGTCCGCACGGGCGCGATCACCTTCAGCTCCGGCGCGAGCGTCGCGACCGTCGCCTCGATGCGCACCTGGTCGTTGCCCTTGCCCGTGCACCCGTGCGCGATCGCGTCGCACCCGAGCCTGCGCGCGTGCTCGACGGCGAGCTTCGCGATCAGCGGCCGCCCAAGGGCCGTGAACAGCGGATAGCCGCCGCCGTAGAGCGCGTTCGCCTTGATCGCGCGCGCGACGTATTGCTGCGCGAACTCCTCGCGGGCGTCGAGCACGAGGCACTCGAGCGCCCCCAGCTGCTCGGCCTTCGCGCGGATCGCCGCGTAGTCCTCGCCCGGCTGTCCGAGGTTCACGGTGAGCGTCACCACCTCCGCCTCGTAGCGTTCCTGGATCCACTTCAGCATCACGCTCGTGTCCAGCCCGCCCGAGTAGAGCAGCAGGACACGCTTGACCTGCGCGGGGTCGGCCTCATAGGAGGCGGTGCGCGGTAGCTCGCTCGTGGTCGGCGCGCTGGTCATCGTCGGCTCGGAAGGGTACTTGCGCCGCGCGCCTGCGAGGCGCTCCCCGGCTGGCGGCGCTCCATCATCGGATACAGCGGCGGCTCCGAGCTGAAACCGAGCTTCGCGTAGAGGCCCTGCGCGTCGGCGGTGTGCAGCAGCCACGTGAGCTCCGCGTAGGGCCCGCGCTCGACGATCTCGCGCACCAGCGCGAGCCCGAGGCCGCGGCCGCGATAGGGGGCGAGGACGTACACGTCGGCGAGGTAGGCGACGGTCGCCCCATCGGAGATCGCGCGCCCGAAGCCGACCTGCTCGCCTTTGCGATAGAGGCCGACGACGCGCGAGGACCCGCGGATCGCGCGCGCCAGCAGCGCCTTCGGTCGCCCGCGACCCCAGTAGGCGTCGTTGGCGAGAAACGCGTGCACGGCGTCGAGGTCCACCCGCTTTGGATCGTCGTCGAGCTCGAAGCCGACGGAGACCTTGCGCCGACTCATCGGGCTCGAGAACCCCCCGCGGCAGGCGAGGCGGCGGCGCGCTCGAGCGCCGCCGCGAGCCGTGCGAGCGCCTCGTCGCAGTCGGCCTCCTCGATGATCAGCGGCGGCATCAGGCGGACCGTGCTCGGGCCGGTTGCGTTCACGATGAGCTGCTGCTCGGCGAGTGCGACCCGCACCACCTCGGGCGCCGAGACGTCGACCTCGCATGCGAGCAGCAGTCCGCGCCCGCGCACCTCGTTGACGTGCGGGAGCGCCGCCAGCCCCGCCCGCAGCCGCTCGCCAAGCTCGCGCACCCGCTCCAGCAGCTGCGCGTCGTCGATCACGTCGAGCGCCGCGAGCGCCGCCGCCGCGACGACCGGACCGCCGCCGAACGTGCTTCCGTGGTCGCCCGGGGCGAAGACGTCCGCGAAGCGCTCGCCCGTCACCAGGGCGCCCATCGGCAGGCCCCCCGCCAGCCCCTTCGCCGCCGTGAACGCGTCGGGGAGGACACCCGTCTGCTCGTAGGCCCACAGGCTTCCCGTGCGCCCCATCCCGCACTGCACTTCGTCGAAGATCAGCGCCGCACCCGCCTCGTCGCAGACCTGCCGCGCCGTGCGCAGTAGGTCGTCCGCGAGCACGTGCACGCCGGTCTCGCCCTGGATCGGCTCGAGCAGCACCGCGGCGGTGTGCTCGCCGACGGCCTCGCGGAGCGCCTCGGGTGTCGCGGGCACCGCCCGGAACCCTGGGACGAGCGGGGCGAAGGCGGCCTGCTTGGACTCCTGCGGAGTCGCCGAGAGCGCGCCGTAGGTACGCCCGTGAAATGCGCCATGGAGCACCACCACCTCTCCCCCGCGCCTGGCCTTGCGCGCGAGCTTGATCGCCGCCTCGTTCGCCTCCGCGCCGGAGTTGCAGAGGAACACCTTCCCGCCGAGGCTGCGGCTCGCAAGCCGCTCCGCGAGCCGTATCGCCGGCTCCGTGTAGAAGAGGTTCGAGACGTGCACGAGGCGCTCCGCCTGCTCGCGTATCGCGCTCACGATGCGCGGATGGCAGTGGCCGGCATTCGTGACGGCGACGCCGGAGACGAAGTCGAGGTACTGCGTGCCCTCGGAGTCCCACAGGCGGGAGCCCTCGCCGCGCACGAACGCGACCGGGAGGCGCACGTAGGAGGGAACGACCCACGCGCGCTCGAGCTCCGTGAGCTCAGCGAGCGACGCCCCAGCCTCGCCGGCGCCCCTCGCGCCGGTGGCACCCGCGGGCGCGCTCACGCGCGCGCCTCGATCTTCGTGCCGATCCCCGCGTCCGTGAAAAGCTCGAGCAGCAGCGAGTGCTCGAGTCGCCCGTCGATGATGTGCGCCGAGCGCACCCCGCCGTCGATCGCGTGCAGGCACGCCTCGAGCTTCGGGCGCATTCCGCCCTCGAGCCCCGAGAGCGCGCCGCGAACCTCCTGCGCGCTCGCCGTCGCGATCAGGCTCGCCTCGTCGCCGGGGTCGCGCAACCAGCCGGCGACGTCGGTGAGGAAGATCAGCTTGTACGCGTGCGTCGCGCTCGCGACCGCGCTCGCCGCCTCGTCCGCGTTGACGTTGTAGGAGTGCCCCTCGGCGTCCGCGCCGACCGACGCGATGACCGGGATGTAGTCGCGCGCGACGTGCTCGATCACGTCGACGTTGACGTGCTCGATCGTGCCTACGAAGCCGAGATCGCGTCCCGCGGGGCCCTCGCGGCGCGTCACGGTGAAGAGCAGCCCGTCGTCGCCGCAGAGCCCGATCGCGGCCTGGCCGTGACGGTTCAGCCGCGTGACGATCTCCTTGTTGAGCTTGCCTACGAGCACCATCTTCGCCACCTCGACGGTCTCGGCGTTCGAGACCCGCAGACCGCCGACGAATTCGACGGGCAGGCCGAGGCGCTCCATGTACGCGGTGATCTCCGGCCCGCCGCCGTGGACGACGATCGGATTCAGGCCGACGTACTTGAGCAGCACGACGTCGCGCGCGAACTCCTCGCGCAGGGCGGCGTCCTCCATCGCCGCGCCGCCGTGCTTGATGACCACGGTCTTGCCGTGGAACTCCCGGATATACGGAAGCGCCTCGAGCAGCGTGCCTACGTCGCGCATTTCAGCCTCATGTCGTGTACTCGGCGTTCAGCGTGACGTACTCGTGCGAGAGGTCCGAGAAGAGCACCTCGGCCTCGCCCCCCTCGCCCGGCAACGCCAGCTCGTACTCCACCTCGCGCCCCGTGACGGCGCTCGCGAGCGACGCCTCGTCGTGGTCGATCGCCGATCCGCCGCTGCAGACCGGGATGCCCTCGATCGAGATGTCCACCGGCAGCGGCGCCGCGCCGGGCAGCGCGCCCCCGACCGCCTGCAGGATCCGCCCCCAGTTGGGGTCGCCGCCGTGAAGCGCGGCCTTCACAAGCGGAGAGTTCGCGACCGCGCGCGCCGCCGTCTCCGCATCCGCGCCGTCGGCCGCCCGCACGTGCACGCGGGCCACGCGCGCCGCCCCCTCGCCGTCGCTCACGATCAGAACCGCGAGCTGGCGCAGGAGCGCGCCCAGCGCCTCCGCGAAAAGCTGCTCGTCGTCGCTTGCGGGCTCCAGGCGCACGCCGTTCGCGCCGCAGGCGATCAGGATCACCGTGTCGTTCGTCGAGAGCTGCCCGTCGACGGAGACGCGCTCGAAGGAGCAGGCGGTGGCGGCGTCGAGCAGCGCCTGTGCGCGGCCCGCCTCGATCCCGGCGTCGGTCTCGATGAAGCAGAGCATCGTCGCGAAGCGCGGCGAGATCATGCCCGCGCCCTTGCATTGCGCGCACAGCCGCACCGTCCCGGCGGCGAGCGCCACCTCGAGCGTCGCGCGCTTCTCGAAGGAGTCCGTCGTTTCGATCGCGCGCTGGAAGTCCGCGTCGCCCTCGCGGCGAAGCGCGGGCGCCGCCTGCTCGATTCCGGCGAGCACCCGCTCGAGCGGCAGCAGGTGGCTGATCGAGCCGGTCGAGGCGAGGCCCGTCTGCGCGGGTGCCACTCCGAGCGCTCGAGCGCCCGCCTCCTGTACCCGCGTCGCGTCGGCGAGTCCGCGCTCGCCCGTGGCGGCGTTCGCGCAGCCGGAGTTGACGACGAGCGCGCGCAGGTCGCCGAGCTCGCAGCGATCGCGCGTGAGCAGGACGGGCGCCGCGGGCGCGCTGCTCGCGGTGAAGCACGCCGCGCTCGCCGCCCGCTGGGCGTCGCAGCAGAGCAGCCCAAGGTCCGTACGCCCGCTTGGCTTGATCCCGCACGCGACTCCCGCGGCGCGGAAGCCGGCCGGCAGCCCCGCGCCGAGGGGCAGCTCGCGCACATGCGCGGGCGCGCTCACCCAGCGCGAGCCGAAGAAGGACGTGCGTGTGGCGCTCACGCGAGGCCCTCGGTCTCGGGGTAGGAGAACATCACATTGAGGTTCTGAAGCGCCTGCGAGGAGGTGCCCTTCCAGAGGTTGTCGATCGCGGAGAGCACGACGACCTTGCCGGTGTGCGCGTCCGCGGCCGCGAAGACACGGCAGAAGTTGGTCGCGAAGACGTCCCGCGTGCCGGGCGGCACGCGGACGACCTCGACGAACGGCTCCGAGGCGTAAGCGTCGCCGTAGAGGTCCTCCAGCTCGGAGGCCTCGACGGTGCGCGTGGTCGTGACGTAGCAGCTCGCGAGCTCGCCCTCGTCGAGCGGGACGAGGTGCGCCTGGAACTGCACTCGCAGGTCGGAGAGGCTCGGCTCGATCTCCACGAGCTGCTCCTCGATCTCAGGCGTGTGCCGGTGCGAAGCGACCTTGTAGGGAAGGATGTTCTCGCCCGCCATCGAGAGGTGCGTGTTCTCGATGTCCGCCCCGCGCCCTGCGCCCGAGATTCCCTGCTTGGCGTCGACAACGACGTCTGCGATGACTCCCGCGCGCGCGAGCGGCGCCAGCCCGAGCACGGCGGCGGTCGGGTAGCAGCCCGGGTTCGCGACGATCGCGGCCCCCGCGATCTCGTCGCGGTGAAGCTCGGTGAGCCCGTAGACCGCTTCCGGCAGCAGCTCCGGGCGCGGATGCTTGCCATACCAGTGCTCGTAGGTCTCGAGCGAGCGCAGGCGAAAGTCGGCGCTCAGGTCCACGACGCGCGCACCCGCTTCGCGCAGGGCCGCGACGGTGGGCGCGGCCGCCGCGTGTGGGTAGGCGACGATCGCCGCGTCAACTCCGTCGAGCTGCGCGGCGTCGAGCTCCTGCACGCTCAGCGGCACGCGGTAGCGCGGGTAGAGCTCCGGAAGCGCACGACCGACGTTCGAGCGCCCGGTGAGCGCGACGAGCTCGAAGCGCGGGTGCCGCCAGAGCAGGTCTGCCGCGAGCGCGCCCGCGAACCCCGTCGCGCCCGCGACGAGCACGCGCGGTGAGTCCGGCGCGACGTTCTGGTCTGAGGCGAGCTCAGCCACGAAGCTCCCCCCCGAGCTCTGCGAGCGCCGCGACGATGCGCTGGAAGGCCGGCTCGACGTCCTCCTCTGAGAGCGTGCGCGTCGGGTCGCGGAAGGCGAGTGCGATCGCAAGCGAGCGCCGACCGGGCCCCACCTGCGGCCCCTCGTAGACGTCGAAGATGCGCGCCTCCTCGAGCAGCTCGCCGCCGGCGTGCCTGACCGCGTCGAGCGCCCGGCCCGCCGAGACCTCGGCGGGCAGTGCGACCGCCAGGTCGCGCCGCAACGGCGGGTAGGAGATGAGGTCGCGGTAGCGGTGCTCGGCGCGAGCGGCGGCTCCCACGACCGCGTCGAGGTCCACTTCCAACGCGCTCGCGCCGCCGAGCTCGCCCGCGACGAGCGGGTGGAGCTCGCCGATCCAGCCGATGACGGCGTCGTCCCCCAGCACGACCTCCGCCGCGCGCGCGGGATGCAGGAAGGGGTGTCGCGCGCCGTCCGCGGGGCGGCAGGCGAGCGGCACGCGCAACGCGTCGCCCAGCGCTTCGAGCACGCCCTTGAGGGCATAGAAGTCCGCGGGACGCGAGCCGTCCGAGCGCCACGTCGCCGGGAGCGCGCGGCCGCTCAGGAGGATGCCGAGCGCGTGCGCTTCGGCGACCCCCGTCTCGCTCGCTGCACCATCGGCGGCAACACGAAAGACGGTGCCGAGCTCGAACAGCGCGAGGTCCGGCTCCTCGCGCGCGGCGTTGTGCAGCGCGATCGCTCGCAGCGAGCCGAGGAGCATCGTCCGCAGCTGCGATTGGTCGCGCGAGAGGGGGTTCTCGAGCTCGACCGCGCGCCTGCGGGGGTCATTTGGCGCGAGGCGCAGCTCATCGAGCGCCTCGGGTGCGCCGAAGGTCCACCCCATCACTTCGCAGAGCCCGCATCCGACGAGCGCGTCGACGGCGCGCCTGCGCATCCGCTGCTCGGCGCTCAGGACGCCGTAGGCGCCGCGCCGCGCGGGCAGCGTCGCGGGCAGCTGCTCGAGCCCCGCGATCCGCGCGATCTCCTCGACGAGGTCGGCCTCGCGTGTGACGTCGCCGCGCCGGAACGGCGCCACTGTGACGCTGAGGCGCTCGCTGTCGGCGTCGCTCACCTCGAAGTCGAGTGCGCGCAGGATCGCGACCTGGCGCTCGCGCGCGATCTCCATGCCGAGGACGCGCGTGACATGCGCGGGGCGCAGCGGGATCCGCAGGGGCGCGGGCAGGGGCTCGCAGACATCGACCGTCCCGGGCGCGAGCCGCGCCCCGCAGAGCTCACGCATGAGTGCGGAGGCGACCGCCTGCGCATACATGCATGCCTCCGGAGGGAGCCCCTTCTCGAAGCGTGCGGAGGCCTCGCTGCGCAGTCCGAGCGCCCACGCCGTGCGATGGATGTTCGGTCCGTTCCAGTTCGCGACCTCGAGCAGTACACGCGTCGTCGACTCGGCGACCTCCGAGCGCGCGCCGCCCATGACGCCGGCGATCGAGGTCGGCCCCTCGGCATCCTCGATGAGCACCATCTGGGGATCGAGGGTGCGCGTCTGGCCGTCGAGCGTCCGCACCTGCTCGCCCGGTTGCGCCCGGCGCACGGTGAGCGCGCCCCCGCGACGCGGTCGAAGTCGAACGCGTGCAGCGGCTGCGCGGTGAGGAGCATGACGTAGTTCGTGATGTCGACGACGTTGTTGATGGGGCGCTGGCCGGCGGCGGCGAGGCGCGCCTTGAGCCATAGCGGCGAGGGGCCGATGCTGACGTCCTCGAAGAGCCGCGCGGTGAAGCGCGGGCACAGATCGGGGCACTCGACGCGAACGCTCACACCCTCGAGCGAGTCGCTCGAGCCGGGGTCCTCGCTCCACGGCTCCGGGGCGAGCTGCGCGCCGGTTGCGGCGTGGAGCTCGCGCGCGACGCCGTAGACGCCGAGGCAGTCGGGCCGGTTCGGCGTGACCTCCAGCTCGAGCACGTGCGTGTAGAGCGGGATCAGCTCCGCGAGCGGCGATCCGGGCTCGAGCCCGTCCGCGACACGCTCGTCGTCGAGCACGATGATGCCCGCGTGGTCGGTGCCGATCGCGAGCTCGTCCTCCGCGAGGATCATCCCCTCGGAGGCGACGCCGCGGAGCTTTCGCGCCGAGAGCTCGGTGCCGTCGGGCAACCGCGCCCCGGGCCGCGCCACGGCGACGCTCTGGCCGGCGGCGACGTTCGGAGCGCCGCAGACGATCGTGGCGGGTCCCTCGGGACGCGCGCTGCCGAGATCGACCTCGCAGACCCGTAGGCGGTCGGCGTCGGGGTGGGGCTGTACCGCGAGCACGCGGCCGACGACGAAGCGCCCGAGCTCGCCCACGCCGTGCTCGTGGATCGCCTCGACCTTCGTGCCGGTCATCGTCAGGCGCTCCTCGATCGCGGCGACGTCCAGCGGGGGGTCGCAGTACTCGCGCAGCCACTCGAGCGGCACTCTCATCCGGTGCTCACCTCGCTCACCCGAACTGCGCGAGGAAGCGCAGGTCGTTGTCGAAGTAGAGGCGCAGGTCAGGGATGCCGTGGCGGAGCATCGCGATGCGCTCGATGCCCATGCCCCACGCGAACCCCTGAACGCGCTCGGGGTCGTACCCGGGCGCGTTGCGCTCGGTGAGCGGAACGTGGGAGTAGACGTCCGGGTCGACCTCGCCCGCGCCGAGCACCTCGAGCCAGCCCTCGCCCTTGCAGAGCGGGCAGCGCGCGCCGTCGCGGAGAAAGCCCTCGCCGGAGCAGTGAAAGCACGAGACGTCGACCTCCACCGAGGGCTCGGTGAAGGGGAAGAAGTGCGGCCGCAGGCGCACCTCGCGCTGGTCGCCGAAGACCGCGCGCGCGAACGCGAGCAGCGTCCCCTTGAGGTCCGCGAGCGTGATGTCCTCGTCGACCGCGAGCCCCTCGAGCTGGTGGAACTGCGGCGTGTGCGTGGCGTCGGAGTCCGGGCGGTAGACGCGTCCGGGGATTACGACGTAGAGCGGTGGCGGGTGTGCTTCCATCGCGCGGATCTGCATCGGGGAGGTGTGCGTGCGCAGGAGCGGGCGCTCCGACTCATTCTCGGGCGCGCGGTCCCGGCTGTCCTCCGGTGGGCGCACGTAGAACGTGTCGGTCGGATCGCGCGCGGGATGCGTGGGGTCGTGGTTGAGCGCGTCGAAGTTGTAGTGCACGGTCTCCACCTCGGGCCCTTCGAGCACCGTGAAGCCGAGGCCGAGGAAGATGTCTTCGAGCTCCCGTTGCGTCGCGGTGATCACGTGCAGATGCCCGACGGGCCGCGGCGGGTCGCCGGGCAGCGTGACGTCGATGCGATCCGCGAGGCGCTCGGAGAGCTCGCCGCCCTCGAGCCGCCGCGCGTGCTCCTCGATCAGCGCCTCGATCGCACGGCCGCGCCTCGTTGGCCGCCTTGCCGACCTCACCGCGCTGCTCGGCGGGCAGCTGGCCGACGTCGCGCAGCATCATCGGCAGCTCCGCCTTGCGCCCGAGATAGCGCACGCGCAGCTCCTGCAGCGAGTCGCGGCTCGCAGCCGCGGCGATCGCGTCGCGTGCCTCCGCGCGGAGCTCTTCGATCCGCTCGATCATCGCGCTGGCACCCTAAACGAACACCGTGCCGGTCTTTCTCGACTGCTCGCCTGGTTTTTCATGTGGGTCAACTGCTGTCCTCGGTAGGGAAATAAAAAGGGCGCCGATCCGGAGGATTCGGCGCCCGAGGGGCGAAGTGCGCTTCGGCGTGCGCGCCGATCTACGATCGGCAGGCGGCCGGCGCCCCGCGGGCGGTGGCACGAAATCGGCGTCGGCTGACGCGGGAGCTTGTGGCGCGGAGCGGCATCGGCCGAAAAGTAAAGCAGACGCCCGCACTCATGCCGCGGCGCTCTCCCGAGCGACCTCGGCGATGTGCTTGAAGGACTCGGGATCGCGGACGGCGATGTCCGCGAGCACCTTGCGGTCGAGCTCAACATTCGCGCGCGCGAGGCCGTGCATCAGCTGCGAGTAGCTCATGCCCTCGCGCCGCGCGGCGGCGTTGATGCGCGTGATCCAGAGCCGGCGAAAGTCGCGCTTGCGGACGCGGCGGTCGCGATAGGCGTAGGAGTCCGCCTTGATGAGGGCCTCTTTTGCGCGCTTGTAGCCGGAGTGCGCCTCGCCGCGGAAGCCCTTGGTCAGCTCGAGCGTCGCGCGGCGCTTCTTGCGCGCGTGAACCGAGCGCTTGATCCTCATCTGCGCGTGCCCTCGCCGAGCAGGCGCCGGATGCGCGGCGCATCGTCGCTCGAGATCGGAGCGGGCGCGCCGAGCTTGCGCTTGCGGCGCGCAGACTTCTTCTCGAGGATGTGGCTCGTGAACGCGTGATGGCCGATCAGCTTGCCGCGAGCGGTCACCTTGAAGCGCTTCTTCGCGCCGGAATGGGTCTTCATCTTCGGCATGACAACGGCGCAGTATGGCAGACTGCCGTCTCCGCGCCAGGCCGCGGCGGGGGCGTGATCCAGGCGGCGAAGGGCGGCCAACCCGCCGCCGGGAGACCGCAACCCGCGAGTCTTAGATTGGTCCTAACGCGTTGATAACGGGCAACCCGATAGACGTATAGGGCGCTCGCTGCGGGCGGCCTCAGCCGATGACCTTCCTGCATCCACTGATCCTCATGCGCGTGCTCGCCTCGGCGCTCACGCTCGGCCTCCACAGCGTGGGCGCTGCCGTCGCGCCCCCGCACGCCAACAAGGAAGCCGCGGTGCCGATGGGCATCCACAAGATCAAGCACGTCGTGATGATCATGCAGGAGAACCGCTCGTTCGACACGTACTTCGGCACCTACCCCGGCGCGGATGGCTTCCCGATGGCCGCGGGCAAGCCCGACGTGTGCGTGCCCGACCCTCAGCACGGCGGCTGTATCGCGCCGTTCCTGAACGAAAAGGACCTCAACCAGGGCGGCCCGCACGGCGAGAACGCGGCGCTCACGGACATCGACGGCGGGCGCATGGACGGCTTCGTCGCGAGCGCTGAGGCCGAACACGAACGCAAGTGCGTGAACTCGCTCGAACCGAACTGCGTCTCCGCGGAAGGCGCCTCGCGGGAAGTGATGGGCTACCACGACGGCGGCCAGATCCCGAACTACTGGGCGTACGCGAAGAACTTCGTGCTCCAGGACCACATGTTCGAGTCGGACATCGGCTGGAGCCTGCCCGAGCACCTCTACAACGTCTCGGGCTGGTCGGCGAAGTGTTCGATCCCGACGGACGCGATGAGCTGCGCGAGCGCGCCGCAGTCCCCCGAATCGGTGCCGGAATTCAGCAAGACCGGCCGCCGAACCCACCTATCCGTGGACGGACCTCACCTACCTGCTGCACAAGCATCAGGTGAACTGGGGCTACTACGTCTACGCGGGCGGCGAGCCCGACTGCGTGAACGACGAAGAAAGCACGTGCTCGTCGGTGCCGACGCAGAACGCGAGCACGCCGGAGATCTGGAATCCGCTGCCCTACTTCACGGACGTGCACGAAGACAACCAGGTCGCAAACGTGCAGTCGCTCACGGGCTTCTACAACGCCGCGAAGTCGGGCACGCTGCCCTCCGTGTCGTGGGTGATCCCGAACGACAAGACCTCCGAACACCCGCCCGCGAAGATCAGCGAAGGCCAGACCTACGTGACGACGCTCGTGAACGCGATCATGCGCAGCCCCGACTGGTCGAGCACCGCGATCTTCCTCTCATGGGACGACTGGGGCGGCTTCTACGACAACGTGCTGCCGCCGGTGGCGGACCAGAACGGCTTCGGCCCGCGCGTCCCGGGCCTCGTGATCAGCCCCTACGCGCGCTACGGCTACGTCGACCACCAGACGCTCTCCCACGACTCCTACCTGAAGTTCATCGAGGACGACTTCCTCGAAGGCGAACGCCTGAACCCCGCGACCGACGGCCGGCCGGACTCGCGCCCGGACGTGCGTGAATCGCTGCCGCAGGTCGGCAACCTCGTGAAGGACTTCAACTTCAACCAGCCGCCCGCGCCGCCCTTCCTGCTGCCGACGGACCCCGCGCCGTGGTCGATCCCAACGGGCTTCCGCCTCTTCGACTCGGGCACGCCGCTGCGCCAGACGCCACGCCTTCACCACGGCACCGTCGCGACGAGTCTCACCTGCAACCTCCGTTGCCGGGTGCGGATCTCGGGCTACGTCGCCATCCCCCGCGCCTCCGCGGCGCGCGTGAGCCTGCGCCCGCGGCAGCTCACGTTCTCGGGCACGCGCGCTGTCAACCTCGCGCTCGCCGGCCAGCGCCCGCAGGCGCTCGTCGCCGTCCTGAGCTCGCTACGAAAGCCGACGCAGGCGGTGCTGCGTGTGACGGCAACTAGCTTGAGCGCGCCGCAGAGCACGGTCACGACGGGCTTGCGCGTAACGCTTAAGCCTTAGCTGCGGGAGCGCGCTTGCGCGTGCTCTTGCGTGGCTCGGCGTCGTCCTTCGCCGGCTTGCCGCCATCCGTGGCGCTGGAGCGCGGCTTCGCCTGCCCGCTGCTCGCCTTGGCCGGCGCCTTCGGCTTCGCCTCCTCGGCGGCGGCCGGAGCGGACTCGGCCGCCTGCTCCTCCCCACTCTCGACGGCCTCCGTTCCGAGCCTCCTGATCGCCTGCGCCGTCCTGGGGCGCCTCGGCGCTCGCCACAGCGGGCTCCTCGAGCCGGCGCCGGCCTACCGTCGCCGTCGCTCGCCTCTGCCTGCGCGTCGCCGTTTGCTGCCGCGGCGAGCGAATCCACCTGGCCGCTCAGCACCCCCTTCGAAGGCGCGAGCATCATCGCCATGTTGCGCCCGTCGAGCGTCGGCGTCTGCTCGACGGTCGCCAGCCGCGGAGAGCTCCTCCGCGAGGCGCTGGAGGATCGCGACGCCGCGCTCGGGGTGCGCCACCTCGCGGCCGCGGAACATGATCGTGACCTTGACCTTGGACTTGTGCAGGAGGAAGCGCGCGACGTGGCCCTTCTTCGTGTCGTAGTCGTGCTGCGCGATCTTCGGGCGGAACTTGATCTCGCGCACCGTGATCTGCTGCTGGTGCTTGCGCGCCTGCTTTTGCTTCTGCGCCTGCTCGTACTTGTACTTGGAGTAGTCGAGCACCCGCGCGACAGGCGGCCGCGCCTGCGGCGCAACTTCGACGAGATCGAGGTCGCGCTCCTGGGCGAAGCGCAGCGCCTCGGGCGTCTTTAGGACCCCCACCTGCTGTCCCTCCTGGTCGATCAGCCGCACCTCGGGCGCGTTGATCCGCTCGTTCGTGCGGGTGAGGTCCTGCTCGGGGGGGCGCCGGTCTAGCCTGCGAGGAACCGGCACTACTAGCTCTTGTGGTTACGCGACAAGCGAGAACTACGCGCGGCGCGGTGTATGGGTGCTAGGCCTCAAGGCGGCGCAGTATATCGGGGCGCACCCCGTCCGCAAGGGATCTACACGGCCCGTTAACAGGTGTTCGAGGCCCTCTGCGCGCGCCGTCTCAGCGCGTCGGCGCCTCGATCCCGAGCTCCTGCAGGCGCGCGACGAACTCCTCGAGCGCCACTGCGCCGGTGTCCCCGCCGCGGTGCTCGCGCACGGAGACCGTCGCCTCCTCCGCCTCGCGCCCGCCGATCACGAGCATGAATGGGACCTTGCGCAGCTCCGCCTCGCGGATCTTGCGCGCGATCGACTCGTCGCGCGCGTCGAGCTCGACGCGGATCCCCTGCTCGCGCAGGCGCAGCTCGACGTTCACCGCGTACTCCTGCACGCGGTCGGAGACCGTGAGCACGATCGCCTGGACGGGGGCGAGCCAGAGCGGGAGCTCGCCCGCGTAGTGCTCGAGCAGGATGCCGATGAAGCGCTCGAAGGAGCCCAGGAGCGCGCGGTGGATCATCACGGGGCGGTGCTCGGCGTTGTCGGCGCCCGTGTAGGCGAGGTCGAAGCGTTCGGGCATGGAGTAGTCGAGCTGAACCGTGCCGAGCTGCCACGAGCGCCCGATCGAGTCGGTCATGTGGAGGTCGATCTTGGGCCCGTAGAAGGCGCCGTCGCCGGGGTTCTCCTCGTACTCGAGCGCCTCCGCCTCGAGCGCGCCGCGCAGCGCGCCCTCCGCGCGGTCCCACATCTCATCCGAGCCGATTCGCTGCTCGGGACGCGTCGAGAGCTCGAGGCGCACCGGAAAGCCGAAGAGCTCGTAGATCGCGAAGCCGAAGCGCAGGCACTCGACGACCTCGTCCTCCACTTCCTCCTCCGAGCAGAAGATGTGCGCGTCGTCCTGCGTGATGTGGCGCACCCGCAGCAACCCGTGGAGCACGCCGGAGGGCTCGTGGCGATGCACGAGGCCGGCCTCGGAGTAGCGGATCGGTAGGTCCTTGTATGAGCGGCGCTCCTCCTTGTAGATCTGGATGTGCGCGGGGCAGTTCATCGGCTTGAGCCCCATCGGGTGCTCGTCGACCTGCGTGAAGTACATGTGATCGCGGTACTTGTCCCAGTGGCCGGACTGCTTCCAGAGCTCGACGTCGTAGAGGATCGGCGTCTGCACCTCGCGGTAGCCGCGTGCACGGTTCTCGGCGCGCCAGAGACGCGTGAGGCCGTTCCAGATCACCATCCCCGCGGGGGTCCAGAAGGGGCTCCCGGGCGAGAGCTCGGAGAAGAAGAAGAGCCCGAGCTCGCGGCCGAGCTTGCGATGGTCACGTGCGCGTGCCTGCTCGAGGCGCTCGAGGTGCTCCTCGAGGTCCGACTTCGAGAAGAACGCGGTCCCGTAGACGCGCGTGAGCATCGTGCGCGCGGAGTCCCCCCGCCAGTAGGCGCCCGCGACGGATTGGAGCTTGAACGCGCCGATGCTTCCCGTCGTGGGCGCGTGCGGGCCGCGGCAGAGGTCGGTGAAGGGGCCATTCGTATAGAGCGAGACCGTCTCCACGGGGTCGCCGCCCTGGGCGCCGCTCGCGAGGTCGTCGATCAGCTCGACCTTGTAGTCCTGCCCCTCGCTCGCGAAGCGCTCGCGCGCCTGCGTGATCGACACGACCTCGCGTTCGAAGGGCTCGCGCGCCTTGATGTGCGCGCGCATGCGCTCTTCGAGCGCGGGCAGGTCGCTCTCGGAGAGCGAGACGCCATCGGGGAACTCGAAGTCGTAGTAGAAGCCCTGCTCGATTGGCGGCCCGATCGAGATCTTCACGCCCGGGTAGAGCTCCATCGCCGCCGTCGCGAGCACGTGCGCGGCGTCGTGGCGAATGAGCTCGAGCGCGCGGCCGTTGCCGGTCTTCGTGACGATCGCGATGCGCGCGCCGTCGGGCAGCTCGCGGCCGAGGTCGCGCAGCTCGAAGTCCTCGGAGCCCTCAGGCGCGACTTCGATCGCGAGCGCCGCGCGTGCGAGACCCGCGCCGATCGCAGCGGCGGCGTCGGCGCCGGTGGCGCCGTCTGGCAGCTCGAGCGGCGTGCCGTCGGGAAGCGAGACCGTGATCGACATGGCCCGCAGGCTATCCGCCCACCGGCCCGTGCGCGGGCGCCCCTACGCGGCGGGCTCGGCCGCTCGCACCTGCTCTTCGCTCAGCTCCCACAGACGCCGCGCCGCCTCCATGTCCTGGCCCTCGGCCGTCGGCGTCGCGACCCGCTCGTCGGTGAAGTAGGCGCCGCTGTGCCCCTCGGGGTCGGGCGAGTCGGCTAGCCATACGAGCGTGCGCGCGCCGTGCTCGGTCGAGCGCGAGAAGGGCTTCGCGAGGAGCATGAGCGCGCCCATCAGCGCGCTGTTGTTGCGGTTGAAGCCGCTCGCGACGAGCCCGGGGTGAAAGCTGTAGGCCTCGACTCCGGTCCCCTGCAGCCGCCGTGCGAGCTCCGCCGTGAAGAGGATGTTCGCGAGCTTCGTCTCGCCGTAGCGCGCGAAGCCGCCACGACGATATCCGTGCTCGGCCCGCATGTCCTCGAACGGAACGTGCGCTCCCCGGTGCGCTTCCGACGCCGTCGTGATGACGCGCGCGGGCGCGCTCTGCTCGAGTCGCTGCAGGAGCAGCGTCGTGAGCAGGAACGGCGCGAGGTGGTTGAGCGCCCACGTCAGCTCGACGCCGTCGTCGGTGAGCCGGCGCTGCTGGAACATCGCGCCGGCGTTGTTGATGAGGACGTCGATGCGCGGGAAGCGCTCGAGCGCCTCGGCCGCGAGGCTCCGCACCTGCGCCTGTGACGCGAGATCCGCGACCAGCACCTCGACGGGCGCGCCGTGGTCTGCGCCGGCATCTTCGATTGCCGCCGCGCTGCCACGCGCCTTCGCCTCGTCGCGAGCGACGATCGCGAGCTTCGCGCCGCGCCGGGAGAGCTCTTCGGCGCCCGCGAGCCCGATCCCGTTCGTGGCGCCCGTGATCAGCACCTGCTTGCCCGCGACTCCGGTCCACTCACTCATCTCGACCTCCTTTCGCGTACCTTGTCACGCCGTAGTGTTTTCACAAAGGGCAGGTGGCCGCGACCCTGCGGAACAGGGCGACTCGCACGCGGATGACGTCGATCCCGTCGCGGCCGTCGTGCTGCACATTCTCGTCTCCGCCGCGCCCGCGACGCTCACGCTCGAGGAGATCATCAACGCGGACGAGCGGGACGCGCGCAATGCGCACGACCGCGCGCTGATCGAGCGCGCGCTCGCAGGTCTCCTGAGCGACGGCTTGGCATGCGAGGAGCATGGCGCGTTCGCGCCTACCCGCGCGGCCATCCGCGCCGCCGAGCTGAGCTTCTAGAGCTCGCGAGCAAAGCGCGCCGCGCGCAATCAGTCGATGCCCGCGAGCAGCGCCGCGGGGGGCACCTTGAGCGCCCGCGCGAGCTTGAGGATCGTGCGCAGGTTGGCCGCTCGGGTGCCGCGCTCGATGATCGAGATCGCGGCGCGGTCGAGGCGCGCGTCGTGCGCGAGCGCCTCCTGGGACATGCCCGCCTCGTGGCGAACGCGCCGCAGGTTCACTCCGAAACGCACGAGGCAGTCCCCGTCGCCCGCCTCGGGAGGCCGCTTCGCGGGCGCGGCGGGCCCGTCTTCGAGCAGCGAGGCGGGGCTCACCCCGGCGGCGCGCGCGACGCGCACGAGCGTGTTGAGGTTGGGCGCGCGCTTGGCGCGCTCGAGGAAGCTCACCGCGGCGAGGTCGACTCCCGCGCGTTTGGCGAGCGCGAGCTGTGAGAGACCGGCCTTTGTCCTGCAGACGCGAAGCCGCTGGCCGAAGCGCCTGACCTGCTCCTCTATCTCGTTGTCACTGCCGTCCACCGAAACGGCATCTTCGCTGCTCTAATACAGAACGACAACGGCGTAAACACAAAGCCGGCACCGCTCGGAGCCCACCTCGCGCGCCCGAAACGTGGTTATGGGAGCGGGAGAAGGGGGCTCGTGACGCCGGAGCTCATCCCCCTACGCGCGGCGAGGCGCTCCAGCACGAGCGCGGTGTCGGCGATCGGCACACCCGTGAGATGCTCGGGCCTCGCCTCGAAGTCGCGCACGATCGCGCGCAGCGCCTCTGTATATCCCGCATCGTCGCTAGCGACTAGCGCGTCGATCGCGTCGGCGGTCCGCTCGAATGCCTCCGAGGCGCCCCGCATCGCGGCGGTCCGGCGGCCCGCCTGCGCGTCTTCATCCTCGACGAGCGCGGCAAGCGCGAGCGCGTACGCGGCGGTCGCCGACGCCTCCGGCTCGGGGTCGAGCTGAGCGCGCACGTAGCGCGCTGCGGGCTGCGCGTCAGCGCCGAGGATCGCGGTCTTGAGCATGCCCACGAGGCGCCCGTAGCTCGTTGCGGACGCGAGCTCCCACGAGCGGCGGTAGTGCTCGGCGGCGTGAAGAAACGCCCGCTGCGATGCCTCCTCCGCGCCATTGAGGGCGAGCCGCTGCGCCTCGGCCTCCGCCTCGAGCGCGCTAATCAGCTCTTCGCGATGCGGGGCGCGGGAGACCATCCGGCCATGATCCCACGGGTGTTGACGCTTCATGCCGATCGGCGTTCACCGCTACCGCCAAGCGGTCTAGCGCCTGTCGCGGCGGACGCTCTCGAGGCGTAACATGACTGCCTCGGGGGTCGTGCGCCTGAGGAGGACGAACGACCGGGTAGGACACCCCATCCGAAGGAGGAGCAAATGTCTCTTTTGCATCGCGCGCGGGTACGCCTGTTTGCATCCTGCGCGGCCGTCCTTGCAGTCGTCGGGGTTGGAGCGCTGACGCTCGCGCCATCGGCCGGCGCCTTGAAGGTCGGCAACACCTACCTCGCCTTGGGCGACTCGCTCGCCTACGGCTACCACGCAGCTCAGTTCGCGGAAGAGTTCCCGAACGTCAAGCCGGAAACGTTCGACGAAGGCTACGTGAACGACTTCGACCAGCTCGTGAAGGTCTTCAACCCCAACGTGACCTTGATCAACGACGGCTGCCCAGGCGAGGGCACCGAAACGATGGTCCACGGCTCGCCGCTGGCCGGGTTCTGCGGCGGCGAAGACGCACCGCCCTTCCCGTATGTCTTCCTGCACCATCCGTACAGCACGAGGACGCAGCTCGAAGACGCGCTCAAGATCCTGCACGAAAACCCGAACGTGAGCCCGATCACGCTTGACATCGGCGCGAACGACCTGCTGCACTTCGTCGCCACCAGCTGCGGCTTCCCCGCGGCCGACACCTGCACCGAAGCGCAGTTCGGCGCCGAGATCGTCCACATCGCGGGCAACGTCGCGTCCATCCTCGGGCAGCTTCGGGCCGCCGCGCCTCACGCGCAGATCATCCTCGTGGGGCTCTACAACCCGTACCCCGACTTCCCGTCGGAAGGCAGCGACAAGATCACGACGGGTCTCAACAAGGCGCTCGAAACGGTCGCCGCGAGCATCCCCGGGACGAGCTTCGCCAACCCGGAGCCGCTGTTCAACCCGTCGACCGTGTTCGGCACGCCGGAAAGCACTGACCTGACGACGATCTGCGCGTTCACGGCGATGTGCCCGGGCGGCAAGTTCAGCCCCAGCGGAGACATCCATCCGACGAAGCTCGGCTATCAGGTGATGGCGGGCGTCGTGTCCCTCGAGTTCCTCACCCACTGATCGGCGATCAGCGCTGAGCGGAGACTGTGTGCCGGGGGTCGGAAGGCCCCCGGCGACGGCTCCGTGGGGCTACGGTGCGCCCGCGCGCGTGAGGCAGCGGGCGCCACAGCTCGCGCCGATCTCGGCCGCCTCCGCAACGGAGCGGCCCGCGGCGAGGCCAAACGTGAAGCCGGCCGCGAACGAGTCGCCGCAGCCGTAGGAGTCCCGCACGGGGCCGGGCGGCTCGACCGCCGTCCAGGAGCCCTCCTCGGCGCCCCACCAACGCCCGCCTCCGGCTCCATCCGTCGCGACGAGCAGCCGCGCGGAACCTGCGAACTGGTTTGCCCACTCGCGCTCGTCGCGGTCATGGGCGCTGAAGACGAGCGCATCCACGACGCGGCCCCCGTCCTCCGCGGCCACCTCCGCTAGCGCGCCGCGCGCCCGCGGCGACGCTACGAGCACCGGTGATGAGCGCGCGGACCGTAGCGCCGCGCCGTCGCCCGCGGTCAAGTAGACCCCCGCGGCGTCGCTGGTTCGCGACCATTTGAGATGATCGCTCCCGCTCGGTTCGAGCCGCCTCCCAATCGTCACGATCGTCCGCTCGCCGCCGTCCTCGAGCATCGTGACCGCGCGTCGCGTGGGCTCCTCGCTCCAGGCCACGTGGAGGTGGATTCCGCGCTGGGTCAACTGCTCTGCCGCCGCCTCGCCCGTCGCGTCGCGTCCGAGGGCGCAGTAGAAGTCGACCTCCGCGCCAAGCTCGGCCAGCACAGACGCGGCCACCCCGCCGCCGCCTGCCGCTCGCTGGAACGAGCTCCCGGCGTGAGCCACCTCCCCGGGCTTCGGTAGGCGCTCGAGACCGATGAACTCGACCCACTCGACATGTCCGACCACGGCAAGGCGCACCGCTTGAGCCTACGTAAGCGTGGCCTCGCAAGGCGCGACGACGCAGCGCGCGACCTGAGGCCGACCCGCGGCTCACATCTCGTCGAGCAGCTGCCGTTTCTTCTTCTCGAACTCCTCGTTCGTGAGGACGCCTGTATCTCGTAGCTGTGCGAGCTGAGCAATCTGCGTAGGTATGGGGACCGCCGCGCCTGTGGGGGTCGGCGCCGGTCCCAGCTGCTGGGCGAGCTCGTTGACTTGCTCGGCAAACCGTCTTACCGCGGCGGCGACGTTCACATAGTTGTTGATCCTGACCGAGATCGCAACGTTCGGTCCTTGGATCGACAGAAACGCTCGGCGAGTGTCCCGTAGCAGCATCCTGCCGCCGGATCGCTCGACACGCGCCGTCGCCCACCGAATGCGCAGGCGGCGAACGCGCAGACAACCGGTGCGCTGGACGCGTCCAAGGCCGGAACGCCGGGCTAGGGCGGGCCCGCTAACGGAGCGGTGGTCCGGGCGCATCACACGGCTCTCCTGAGGGCGGCCGACCGGCTCGCACCAATCGGACCTCGCGAGCCGGCCGGTCTCACGCCGGCCGGCCTCACCATCCGGGCCCCGGCGCCTGCGATATCCCCGCTCTGGGGCTACTGCTCTCCCCGCCGATGCGACGTTATGTTGGTCGCGTACGGTTGCGCCGCGGCACTTGCAGCAGGGCTGTGGGACAATCCCGAGCATGCCGCCCTCAGATCACGAACTGGCGCGCGCCCTGGTTCACGACGCCAACCGCTACCTGTCCTCGGACAGCCCCGATCAGATTGGCCGCGAGTCCCACATCAACCACGTAAAGGAAGAGCTGGGACTTGCCGAGAAGCTGCTGGCGGGGGAAGCGAACGACGAGGACCGGGCGTTGGTTGCCGACCTGGTCGACCTCCAGGTCCGTACCCTGCTCCTGCCAGAGTCCTAGCGCTCCGAACGGCCACCCCGAGGGCACGTCCGCGCTGACGGCACAGCGCGAGTCGAGCGCTCGCAGCCCCTTCCTCACCATGCGCCCGCGAGCGCGGCGTGACTACCGTCTCCCCACGCCGCTTACACCAGCAGCCTCGCGGGGTGGTGGGCTTTGAGGTCACGCTTCCGGACGCTCGAGCCGTGGATTCCACAGGACCTCCCACAGGTGTCCGTCGAGGTCGCGGAAGTAGCCGGAGTAGATGCCCCAGGGACGATCGTGGGGCCGGTCGGTGAGCGTCGCGCCGGCGGCCTCGGCGCGGGCGAGCACGGCATCGACCTCCGCTCTGCTTGGGACCGCGTGGCCGATGCTGAACTCGCCGCTCTGCGCTGGACCGATGGGAATGTTGGCGTCCTTGGCGAGCTCGCTCCGTGGGTATAGCAACAGCAGCAGCCCACCCTGGAGCTCGAACATCGCGGCCGCTCCCGCCGGCGTGACATCGTCGCCGACGTACTCGGTGCCGACCAACCCGGCTGATTCCAGGCCAAGGCCATCGCGGTAGAACTCAAGCGACCGCTCGAGATCACTCACCGCGAGCGTGATTACGTCGATGCGCGGCTCCATCTTCTGCCTTTCCGATCGAGTCCGATGAGCTTTGGCTCGGGTGGCGATCTGATTCCGTGGACCAGCGAGCCTGGGAGGATGACATGCCAGCGATCGACCGTGCGCGCATCGCACGAGACTTACTCCGCCTACGAGTCGAGCGACCGCGAAACGGTGGAGAAGCACCTCGGTCCCGACTTCAGGTTCCATGGCCCAGCCGATGTCGGAATCGACCTGTCGACCCACTGGACGCGGTGCTGGCCGAACGCGAAGATGTTGCGGGCCGTAGGGATCGCGCCGGACGAGGTCCTCAGACGGGGACCGGTGAAAGCACTGCGTCGATTTGGCCGATCGCTTGCGTCATCCCCTCCTCCATGCCCATGCCGAGCATTTTCTGCATCTGGTCGACGTCGGTAAAGCGGG
Source organism: uncultured bacterium (assembly GCA_963738355.1). Lineage (GTDB taxonomy): Bacteria > Actinomycetota > Thermoleophilia > Solirubrobacterales > Solirubrobacteraceae > Palsa-744. Next base: position 21,420 of record CAVTWF010000006.1, on the reverse strand, counting down.
TGACCGCCGTCATCCGCGTGCCGCCGTCGGCGGCCACGAACGTGACATAGCCGGCCATCGGCTCGACGCCGGGCATCGGCTCCCCGTCGTCTCCCGCGAGCCCGTTCGCGAACTCGAGCCTGCGTGGCTTGTCGATCGCGTCGATGCGCCACCAGCCACGCGGCGTCTCGCCTGCGGGGCCGGTCATGAAGTACCGGGACTGTCCGCCGACGACGAGCTCATGGCGGGTAAAGGTCGCCGGGAACGTTGGCGGACCCCACCAGCGCTCCAGCTTGCGCGGGTCCTCCCAGACCTCCCAGACCCGGTCGGGGCTCGCGTCTAACTGCGCGACCAGCGTGAGCGTCAGCGCGTCTGGGTCCTTGGTCGTGCTGATGACCGTCATGTGGTGCTCCCTTCCTCGCCGGCAAGGATGTCGGCGATCCGTGTGGTGCGCTCGATCCACAGCTGCTCGTATGCGTCGAGCAGTGCGGCGGCCTCGCGCAGGGTAGGAACGTGACCGCGGACGATCTGCTCGCGCCCGCGTCGCTCCTTGGTCACAAGTGCGGCTCTTTCGAGCACCGCGACGTGCTTTTGCACCGCGGCGAAGCTCATCTCGTAGTGGCGCGCGAGTGCCGACACCGACTGCTCTTGGCGGATCGCGCGCGCGAGGATGTCGCGTCGAGTCGCAGCTCCCAGCGCCTGGAAGACGCGATCAGCAGCGTCATCAGCAAGCCTACCTACAACCATATGGTTGTAGGTTACACGATCCTGAACCGGCGCGCAATCCCACTCGAGACGATCCCTCTGAATGAGCAGATCGTGCACCGCACCCACGCGCCCCGCCACGCGGAGACTGCCGGGTCTAGGTCTCGATCGGCAACTCAGGCGTCTTCCCCCACTCGACCCACGAGCCGTAGTAGACACGCGCGTCGGGATAATCGAGCAGGTACTTCAGCGCGAGCCACGCCTCGCTCGCCCGGTTGCCGATCGTGCAGTACGTGATCACCTTCGCGTCCTTGGTCACGCCCGCATCCTCGAGCACACGGCGTAGCTCGTCGGGACGCTTGAGAGTCCCATCTTCGGCGCGCAGCTGGTCGATGGGGACGCTGACGGCGCCTGGCACGTGACCGGCACGCCCGGTGTCCTCGGTCGCCCCCGACGGCCAGAAGCGCTCCCCGCTGTACTCGGACTCGGCGCGGACGTCCAGGACGATCGTGGCCGGGTCGTTGATCGCGTCCTCGACCGCGGCGCGGTCGGCGAGCAAGCCCGCGTTCTCGGCGACAGCTGAGTGAGCGCTGGTGGAAGTCTTCGGCGCATCCGTGCTCCACTCGTTTCCCGCTTGCGTCCACTGGTCACGTGCGCCCATCAGGATCCGCACGTCCTCGTGGCCGTGCGCCTTCAGCAGCCAGAAGCCGAGCGGCGCGCTGTAGCCGTATACGACCACGGGCGTCTGCGCCGAGATGCCGGAGCGCGACAACAAACGCTCGAGCTCCGCCAATCCGACCGGTCTGTACGCCTCGTCGCGCAAGTCCGCGTAGGCGTTCCACAGCACCGCACCGGGAATGTGGCCCTCGTCATAGGCGGCGCGGCTGACATCGACCTCGACGATGCGGATGCTCGGATCGCCGAGGCGCGCAGCGATCCAGTCGGCGTCGACGATACCCTCCGCGCCAGCGTCCGGCGGGTCATCCGCTCACACCGAATCGGCGCTTGCACCGCACCCGGCCAATGTTGCCAGAGCCGCAGTCATCGTGCTCTCAGCGCGACTTACTGCGGTCGGTGACCGGCCCTCATTGCTGCAAGTAGCGATGTCGCGGGAGACGCTCCGAGTGGATCCGCGATTTATGGCGAAGCCACGTGCGCGTCGGGTCTCAACCAGCGTGCCAGCCTCTCCTTGCTCATGACCTGGGAGGGCTCCACCAGACGGCTGAACGAGTCGCGCAGGTCCTGGCCCGCGTCGGCGTCCGTCGCCCATCCCTTCCAGAGCTTCTCCGACGTCTCGACGTGGGGGAACCGGCCCCAGGCGAACGACCAGTCGTAGTGCTCGACGGCGCGGGCGTCGCGCCAGGCCTCGTAGCTGTCGAGAGCCGAGTCCGGACCCGAGAGTTGCTCCGCGATGTAGCTCGCCTGCTCCACGGCGTCGCAGATCCCCTGCGCCGTGCCCGGATGCTTGAAGTGGCCCGCGTCGCCGAGCAGCGCCCAGCCGGGGCCCGTTGGCTTGCGGAAGAAGCCGCGCATCAGCGACTCGGGCGCCACGATGACCTCGGTGACCATCTCGGCTCGCTCCAGCACGTCGGGCTCGATCATCTCCGGGAACCGCCTCAGAAGCTCGCCGTACTTCTGATGGCGTTCGCGCTGAGTCCCGCGGGAGAGCTCCGTATCGCCGATCGCGATCAGCAGATGGAGTCCGTCCTCGACCGCGGTGCGGCTCGCGAACTCGCGTTCGTGGATCTCCAGCGTGCCGTAGCCGTTGTCGGGGATGTCCCGCCAGTAGGCAAACAGGAACGCGACCTCGCCCTTCTGAACGCGCTCCTTCTCGATGCCAAGCTTCCGCGCGACCGTTGAGCCCCGCCCATCGGCACCGAAGACCCACTTCGCCTTCACCCGGTCGCCGTTCTCCATCACCACACCAGAGACCGGGTCCTCCTCGGTCCCCGACCCGATCAGGTCGACCACTCGCTCGCCGAAGCGTGCCTCGGCCCCGGCCGCCAGGGCGGTGTCGACGATCGCCTTGTCGAGAGCCGATCGTCGAATCACCGCCATACGGTCGTATCCGTGGATGGGCGAGAACAGACCCGCCACCTCGTGTCCCAGGCCCACCAACCGGTTTGCGAGCGGCGCGACGTTGTGGGACGCGCGCAAGGTGTCCATCACCCCGAGCTGTTCGAACCGAGCGAGGGTGTTCGGGTAGACACCGTGAGTGGAGATCGTCTCGCTCGGGAAGGTGTCGCGGTCGACCAGCAGCACGTCCCATCCGCGCTCGGCGAGCCCGATCGCGAGCGTCGAGCCGGCGCAGCGGGCGCCGACGATGACCGCGTCCTTCTCCTCCATCGCGACGACCCTACTACGGCCTGACGCCGGCCGGTTGTGAGTCGGGTCACTCCGCCCCGAGCGCCGCTCGGCCCTCGTCGCGGTCGCGATAGATGTCGAAGCGCACCGCGAGTCCGTCGCGGAACGTCTACACGTGGGCGCCGCTCGCAGACGTTTCCGGAGAGCATGCGACTGTCAACGTAAAGCGGGCAGGTCGCCGATCAGCGCGTGCCGCGTCGACCGGAGCATGCCGCCGGTGGCCCGGTAGAGGCTAAGTCCCCGCATCGTGGCACCGCTGGGCAGCGCGCCGGTCCAGGCGACCGCGACCATGTCGCCGTCGACGACCAGCGCGTCGATCGTGTAGGTGATGAGCCCGCCGGCTAGTTTGACCGCGTTCTCGTAGTCGTCACGGGCACCGGCGGGTCCGATCCCGGGCGGAGTGTGTCCGTAGTCGAGATAGTCGGGCGCGACGCACTCCGCGAAATCCTCCGGCGCCCATCGGTGTAGCAGTCAAAGAACTTTCGTACGGCCTCTTCGGGACGCATCTGTGAGTTCACTGCTTTTTCTCTCGGTCAGGTTTGGTCGTCGATCCGGCGGTGAGGGTCCTAGGCACCGCGTCAGTTTCGCACGTACCGTCCCGCAGCAGGATGCTGCGATCGGCACGAAGCAGAACCATCAAGCGCTTTCGACGGCTGCGCCCACGATGCTTCTCTGGAACGACTCCTGCAGAGCGGGGTGCTCGACGTTCGGCTGCTGCTTCTCGCGACCCGGTGCGGGAAGTGATGTACCGCCGACGTGCCACAGGCCACCCTAAGACACGCCGCAATCCCGGCCACGGATGTGAGCGCTGGCGGATGAGACTCGGGGCGGCGAGCGCAGCCGATGCGCGCGTGCTGTGCTACAGGACAGGCGGGGCAGTGAGCAGCCCGAAGAGGCTTCTCGTGAAGTGCGACGAGCCGCCGGCTGTAGAACGGCGAGTGTGTCCAGGAGCACTTGACAGCGTGTGGTGCTGACGCAGCACATGTCGCCCTAGTCGGAGGGTCGCCCAGACGACGACGTTCTTCGCCGTGAGATCACGGTGCGGCAGAGTGACGCGGCAGCGCACCGTCTCTCCCGACGAAGCATGAAGTGTGCAGCCGGCAACGCGATGTCCTCGCACCCACACGCTGAGTCGCACCGTCCCCGCCCCGCCCGAGCGGACGCTGAGGATCAGGCTGCGCCCGTGCTTGACACCCTTCAGGTCGCTGAGCGCTGGCAGCCGCTCGTCAGCGCCGCCATTTGGCGTCGTCGACGTGCTCCCGGTCACCGTGCCAGCACCCTGCGTCGATGCGGTGGTCGCCGTCGTGGTCGCCACGGCCGGAGCGCTGACACTCAGCGACTCCGTCGCTTCGACCGGTTGCAGGGGGTAGCTGCAGCTGGGGTTCCTGGCGGCGAAGCTGAACGAATCAGGTCCGCTGTAGTCCTGTTCGGGGGTGTAGGTAACGTGATCACCGCTGACCGCGCCGAGCGTGCCGTGTTTGGGAGCGCGCGTGATCACGTATTCCGGTTCACCCGAGACGTAGCAGACTTCAAGCAATTGAATCGGCGGCCCTTCGAAAGACTCCGCGGAGAGCGTCACGGCCTTCGGTTCGTCGTTTTCGTCAGCCACCGAGTTGCCGAGTGCGACGTATCCGCGAACGGTCACGGGGGATTCTGAGTACGAATGTTTCACCGCTTCGGTTGACGGCCCATTTTCGACTAGGAACCCCGCGGGGTCGGAGTCGTCGCGCAGCCAGTATTCGCCAGGCGCGACGTTCGACACATCGGTCCATTGCAACGGAAGCTTCCACGAGTAGAGGTCCGACCAGCCCACGGAGATGCCCTCCCAGACCGAGAGCGCTTCGGGTTCGTGTTCATCGCAGCCTCGGCGAAACGTTTCGTCGTCGTAGAACCCTTCTGTTGGTCCGATTCCCGGTTCGACGTGTTCGTCATCGCTGAGGCAGAAACCGACCTTCTCCGCCGGCTCCACTTCTTCGCTCTTCGCGTAGTTCCACAGCGAGTAGTGGGCGATGTCCATCAGATGGAAGCGATCGAATTCGTGCGCCGTGTCGTATTCCAGTGTCGCGTTCGGGTCGAGCACTTCTTCGTATTCGTCCGGTTCGTTTTCTTCGTGTGTTTGCTTGGCGCCTTCCCGATACAGGCGCTGATAGACAGCCATCGGTTCGGTCGACGACGACCGCCGTCCACGGATCTCCAGGCGCCCCGGGCCCTGGTTGCCGATCCAGCCGTTGAACCGCAGCACCTCTCGGTACTGTCCTTCCCACATCACTTCCTGTGTGGACACGTATTCAGGCGGTTCTGCGGTGACGTTCGGCTTCAAGACCGGACCCAAGGTGGCAAGGGCGAGCCCAGGCGACAGCAGCACGGCGCAGAGTGCCACGACTGCCGCTGGCCAACCCCTCAGTGGGACATCGCGTCCTACGGGCAGCTGTAACCGCGGGCGCCTCCCCAGCATCCTTGCGCGCATCGGCAGATGTTAAATGCGCGGAGCGGAGACTGTCAAGCGGGAACCGACGGTGGCGAAGGCGCGGGCGATTTGGGCTGCGCCTCGCCCCCACCTCAAGACCCACGACAATCCAGATGGCGTCGAGGGATAGGTCTTCGGTATCGAGCTGTCGCAAACAACGCCCAACGTGTTCCTATACAGCGACCCAGTCAAGGGCGAGGACTACTCTACCTTCGACGGACAAGGTCCGCGCCACGCTCCTGCCTGCAGTCTGACCGACAGGAACTAGCTCGCAGCAGCAAGCAAACGGGGCGTTTGACGAGCCGCAGGGCTAGGACAGCTCCGCATGCGGACCGGCGCGTTGTGCTAGCCCGGCGCAAGTCGTCGTCCGCGGCCCGCGGCATACTTCAGCTATGGGGGACGATTGGAGGCGGTCGCTGCCAGCGGTCGCACTTGTGATCATGGCGGGGTGCGGGAGTACAAGCGGCAGCACGGCGTCGCAATCAGCCACCACGTCTCAGGCGAATGCTGGTTGGAGGTCGAATCAGAACCTGACATCCGCGGTGGCGGCTTCGGGCCAGCAGATAACTGGTCATAGGACGCTCCCAGTCAACGCCGACCAGCCGTGGGTTGATACGGGCCTGTCGGTCGCGCACGGCGAACATCTGTGGATCGACACCCAGATAGATGGCACGTGGTCTGGCAACCCCAAGCTGTTTGGCTACTCGGATGCCAACGGGTCGCCGTCCTATCCGGGGCAATATCGCGTATATGCTAACGCTCCGGTCTTGTCGCTGATCGGTTTCGTCGGCAGCCAGCCGCCAACGCCTTCCCAAGTGTCGGTTCCCGAAGGGGCGCCCCCTGGCGGACCGGGCGGCGTTACTGATTCCGGTCTTTTCGCGGTTGGCAACACGCTTTTGAACTATGCGCCCTCTACCACGGGCGAGCTTTGGCTTAGGAACAACGACAACACGAACGCAGTGTCCGACGAAGGGCATCAGATCGTCAAGGTCATTGTGTCTCGCTAGTCCCTCCGCACCCCGCCTAGCTAGAGCGGAGGTCACGCCCCAAGACCGCCCACGCGGCGAGGCTACCCCGGCCTCCTCCGCGCTCTGGACCGCGCCTCCGACCGCGAGCCGCGCGGCGGAGCTAAGACGCTCGCTCTGCACCATCGCTCGCGGTCCCTCTCGTGGTCCACGCCCTTTCGACCTCCGCCTTTTGGACCGCGGACCAACAAACAACCACGCGATTAGCAGGGCTTTCCGTTAGTGGGCGATGCTGGGCTCGAAGGAGCGCCCGGGGCTGTTGTGAGGTCTCCTCAGGCCCGTAAGCGGTCCTCAGATGCGCTGAGGTGACGTGAGATGCGCTCACTTAGGGACCACCCGGGGACCACGCCCGATCGCTTCCGACCGGAGGGTGATGCCGATGCTGGGCGTCCTCGGAGCGCTGATCGCCGGCGGCGTCGGTGGCTCCGGGCGTCGGGAGGCCCAACGCGAGGAGGGTTTGAAAGGCAGCGATGTCAGAAAGCGGTGGTGTCGATCGGAAGCTACCGCTCTGGAGGATGCCTCCGGCGACTCGCTGCCCTCTGGCGCTCTCAGGCGAGCTGAGGTTCGCTCGAGATAGGACCTAGACCGGTAGCTCCGTCGAGAGCTCTCCGACCCGCCCTGCTCGTGCCGAGGCGGGCGCGGCTGGCTAACCGTCGCTCGACCTGCCCCGACTTCCAAAGTGAGCACCCCTTCCTTCGCTAAGCAGAAGCGCCACACGGGCTCGCCCGGGCTTCCGTAAGTCCTCAAAGGGGCAGCGAGCGCGACGGTGCCGCATTGGCGGCGAAGCCGTAGCGAGTCCGAGTGGCGGCTCACTGTGAATTGATGCAAGACGCCTTGCACGCGTACGGCCTGCTCTTGGAAGACAGACTATGCGTCTTCGATGGCTAGCGAATCCTGAGCTACGGACGGTGGTCGGTCGCTTCGCTCGGGCGCTAGCCAGCGTCCCGGTCACCGATTGGCGAACCTGGAAAGATTGCCGCGTGCCCTCTGGCGAAGACACGCCACGTGCGCGCCGATCGCTTGGCACCTCGCGCATGGAAGCATTCAGCGACGGCGTGTTCTCGATCGCCGCGACACTGCTGGTGCTGGACCTCGCCATCCATCCGCCGGGCACACCGCTGGAACAGGTGCTTCACGCCTGGTCCGGCTATGTCGCTTATGTCGTCAGTTTCCTCACGATCGGCGCAGCGTGGCTCGCCCACACCCAGCTGACCGATCGGCTCGCGCGGACCGACCCGCTCCTGCTGCGAATCAACCTGCTCATCCTGCTCGTGGTGGCGTTCCTGCCGTTCCCGACCCGGCTCGTCGCTGACGCCCTGCACCACGAAGGCAGCGAGCGCGTCTTTGTGACGATGTACGGGCTCACCCTGCTGGCAATCCGTCTCCTCGGTTTCGCCTTGGACGCCTATGCCCGGCGCGCGCGCCTCTACTCACCCCCGGGCGAGGGCGACGAGCGGCTTGACGAACCGCGAGAACTCCTGCCCGTCCTCGGCGGCTATGTGATCGCGATCCTGATCGGACTGGCCGTGCCGGGACTGGCCGTGGCGGTCTACTTCGTCGTTGCGCTCTACATGATCCTCTTCAGGGAGATCCGACGGCATCCGTTCCGCGCCCATCCGTCGCGCCCGTGAAAACGGGCAGCGGGCGGACTGATCTGTTCGGGCCGAAGCTGTGCTCGCGCCCATACGGCGGCTTAGCTGGCCTGTAGCGCGGCGGGTCCCCGCGCCCGGTGCTCATGTGCCGGCTGACTCTCCATCTCGGGAGGGCGTGCGCCCGCGGCGGCGTTATACCAGGCGGCGTAGCAGCTCACGAGCGGCGACGCCGAAAGGCCGTGGACGAGGACCGAGATGCCCACCGTCAGATAGCAGGCCGTGAGGATCGTTGCGCCGTGAGCCTGGTGTGTGTCCTCGACGATCACCGCGAACACGATCGATGCAAGTCCGCGTGGGCCGAACCAGCCGATGAACGCCACGGTCGGCGCTCGCGCCTTGGTGCCCAACAGGCAGAGGGCCACGGGCAGCATGCGAACGATCGTCAGGCTCAGCACGGCGTAGAGCGCGATCTGCCAGCTCACGTGCTCGAGCGCGGGGCCGAGCAGGATGGCACCGAAGACGAGGAACGTGACGCTGTCGAGGAGCGCCCCGGTCTCCTCGATGAAGTGCATCGTTGCGGCCGAATTATCGCGGGCGAGCAAGCCGAACAGCGCGCCTGCCGTGAAGGCCGCGATGAACCCCGACCCGCCGAGAGCCTCCGCGATCCCAAACGCGAACACCGCCGCGGCGACGGGGACGATCTGGCGCCATTCGTCGGCTATCAGGCGTCTGGCGCCGGCCGTGTTCACGATTGCGGTGGCGATCGCCCCCGCGACGATGCCGCCGACGAGCCCGTAGCCGATCTCTTCGCCGATCACCTGCGCCGGATGGGCTGCGCCACCGGCTTCGGAGGAGGTCGCCAGCACGATCAACAGGATCGGGACGCAGATCCCGTCGTTCAGCCCGCTCTCGACGTTAAGCGACTGGCGCACACTTTGCGGAAGGCTCGGGTCCGTCACGACCGCGCTGCCGAGCCCCGCGTCCGTCGGTGCGAGGATCACGCCGAGGATTAGTGCCTCGCTCAGTGAGAACGATCCGAACAGGGCGTGCGCGACCAGCGCGCCCAGCGCGATCGTCAGCGGCAGGCCGATGCCGAGCAGGCGCACCGGCATGGAGGCTTCCCGCCGCAGCGCCCGGAGATCGATGCGGGAGGAATCTGAGAACAGCACCACCGCGAGCGTGGCTTCGGCCAGCGTCCGTACCGTCGAACTTGTCGGCCCGACGGTGAGGCCGTCGAACACCAGGGGGCCCACGAGAACACCGATCCCGACCACCACCATCGCCGGCGTGATCGGCGTGCCCGACAGCCGCCGCGATACGGCCGCGACGAACAGCAGCGCGAGTCCGACAGCGGCAAGCCCCCAATTCACCGCGTCAAGATACAGCGCACGCATGTGGCGGCTGAGATGGAGGACCCGCGGGTGGGACCGGAGCGAATCCGTCAGCGGCCGAAGAGTGCCGCAACGACCAACAGCAGGCCGAAGCCGCCGACAACGATGGCGACCGTCTCCGTCGAGCGTCTGACTGAACGCCGCGTCGTCGCGTTCCTGAGCGCGAACCAGGCCTCGCCCGGCATAGCATGCGAGCTGTTCTTTCCGCAGCCCGTCGGCGCCACGCCCTGAACCATTCTTGGGGCATCGGACGAAGGACGCAGCCAATACCGCACCAGGAGTGATCCAAGGACGCCCGGGCGGACTAACTCATGTAGGCGGCGTCGCTCGCGGGCGCGATGCCTCCGCAGATCGAGCAACACCCAATCAGCCCGAACAGGAGATCAGATGAGCGACAGACCGGTTTTCATCTATGCCGCCACCTATGCCGACGCCGCGGGGGCCGAAGCGGACTACGACGCCCTCCTCGAATTGCATGAGGCGAAGCTCGTGGGCACCTATGACGTTGCGTTGGTCACCAAGGACGCTGATGGCAAGGTCCAAGTCGAGAAGCACGAGAAGCCCACGCAGCACGGCGCCTGGGGAGGCATCGCAGTCGGAGCTGCGGTCGGGGTCCTGGCCGCGCCCGCGGTGATTCCCGCGGCGCTGGTCGGAGGCGTCATCGGTGGCTTCGGCGGACACTTCAGAAAGGGCATCTCAAGCGGCGACGCCAAGGAACTGGGCGACCTGATCGAAGCAGGCGAGGCAACGCTGCTCGTGATCGGGGAGTCGCGTGTTGAAGAACAGCTCGACAAGGTGGTCACGCGCGCGGAAAAGACGATCGAAAAGGAAATGAACGTCGACGCCAAGGAGTTCAAGAAGGAACTCGACGAGGCTGAGAAGGAGTACGCCGCGGTCTAGGCGGCCAGACGGGCTGCGGCCGAACCTCGGCCGCAGCCACGCAGCATCTCGCGGTAGCGCACTTTCCCGAAGACCAACCGCCTGGTTCACTGCCACGCCGAGCAAGGAGAGGATCCCTGATGTTCAAAACCGTCCATAAGTCAACCGCCAGCGTGGTGCTCTTGGTCGCCACGTTGGGACTAGCGGGCTGCGGCGAATCGTCCGAGGAAAAGGCGAGGGCAGAAGTGTGCTCGGCAAGCAAGGAAATCTCCACGCAGATCACCAAGCTGGAAGGGTTGCCGATCAACTCGAGCTTCCCCGCTGAAGCCAAGGCCAGCGTCGAAGCGATCGACAAGAGCCTCAAGAGCGTAAAGAGCGCGGCGCCCAACCTCGAAACGGCGCGCAAGGAAGAAGTCGAAGCCGGCACGAAGGCGTTCGAGACCGAGATCGCGACGATCACCGCGAGCCTCGCGAAGAGCGCCGTACAGTCCGGTAACACCGAAGCGGCGCTCAAGGCCGCCGAGCCGCAGATCAAGGCGGCGGAGGCCCAGCTCACCGCCGACTACAAGAAGGCTTTCGAAGCGCTGAAGTGTTCATAGCCTCGCCTTGAAAACGAGGTCTGACCGCGGCCGGCAGGGAGCCGAGTCTCGTGTTCACCCCGAGTGTTCATGGCCTCGTCTCAAGCCGGGCGCTGTGTGCATGGCCCCCCACGCCCTTCCGCTCTCGGCCGAGAGCGGGCGTGTAGGCTCCTGTGGACGCGCCCGAAGCTGTAGTTCATGAAGTGGATATCGACGCTGGCGGCGCGGTTCCCGACCCTCTTTGAGAACGCGTTGGTCAGCGCTCAGCGTCGGGGAAACATTCCCGACGCGCTCCCACTGCCAGTGTGCGGCCGATTGGCGCCTGATCCGTCGGACCCATTGGCGGATAAGAAACGCCGGCGCGAGCCCTCCTTCTCGTAACGAGCGATGGCCGGCGTGCCGTATCCCAGGAGTAAGCCGATGATCCGATGACGTTGTTCCTGCGGTACGGACGGGTTCTTCACCGCCCACTCATAGAGGTCGAGTGCCCAGCGGGCGCCGGAGTAGCCGTAGCTCGCTACACCATCGCCGTGATCGACCACGAACGGCACCACGTTTGCAACGCAATAGCGCTCAAGATGCGTCGCCACCCGCAACAGAAGCGTAGACCCGTCGACGAGCAGTTGACAATGCCCAGCAAGCGAGAGCGGACGGACTCCACGCGCTACCAAGTAGGCCTGCTCGGCGAGGACTTCCTCCGCGGGAAGCCGGATCTGGTCGGGCACCGCAATTCCTTCCGCTCTGCCCCCTAAATGCCTGCAGCTGGGCGCATTTGGGCAAAGTGATGCACTATCCGTAGTGAGGTAGTGGGCCAGTTTGAGTGCGGCCGCCGATATGCCGATAGCTCGGGCATGGGATGGTGGCGACAACGATCCTGGACGGTGCGTCTCATGGTTGCCGGGCTCGTCCTGATAGCGACGATGGAGCTCGATCGTGTCGTGTTTCTGCACCCGGCATCCGGGCGACTCGTCTGGGGACCTGCCGTGTTCGTGGTGCTGGTCGCTGCGGCGTACGCGATAGAGCGGTTCGAGCGGCGACACTAGTCTGCCAGCTCCGAGATCTCCTCTAGGGACTAAACGTGGTCAGCGATGCCAGCGGCCATCGCCCGGGTCCATGAATACGGACTGGCGAGGCTCCGACTCGGGCGGCCGCGGTTGTAGTGCACGAAGGGCATGTAGGCAGCCGTCACGGCCAAAAACGATGTCAGAATGATGTCATCGCGAGGCCCGAGTAAAGAAAAAGCCCCGTAAATACGAGGCTTCTCCGTCATGGGCGATGCTGGGCTCGAACCAGCGACCTCCGCCTTGTCGAGACGGCGCTCTCCCAGCTGAGCTAATCGCCCGGGATATGCTGTTTTGCAGGCTGTTTACGGTAATCACCTCGAACGCCTCCGGTTGCCTTGCGTCCGATTTGCGTCCCGCTCGCGGCGTTGCGCGCCTCAAGGATAGCCTGCCCCGCTGGCACGCGAGGACGCCTCTCGAGCTCGCGGATAGTCCCCGCGTAGTGCTTGGCGAGGGTCGCGATCGAGTGGCCGGCCTGCTCGGCCACGTAGGGCAGCGAACGGCCCTCCCACAGGAGCAGCGATACAAACGAGCCGCGCAGCCTGTAGGGCCGGAGGTCGCCTTCGACACCGGCGGCTTCGGCCGCCGGGCGCCAAACGCGCCGACGCCAGTTGGCCCAATCCTCGCGTGTCCATTCGCCGCCCGTCGGTCGCGCGACGATCAGTTCGTCGCCGCTAGGACTTCCGCACGCGAGCCGCCATTCGGCTAGATCGCGGCGAAGTGGCGGCAGTAGCTCGATATCGCGCGAGCGACCGGTCTTGGTGGCAAATACGTGGAGGGTGCCGCCTCGAAGCTCGCCCCATCGCGCGCCGCGGTCCTCGATCGGCCTGAGTCCCGCGTAGGCGAGCAGCGACACGATCATCGCGTCACGACCGCGTAGTCGCGAACGGATCCTCTCGATCGTCTGAGGGGATAACGGTGCCGGTGTCTGTGTTGGTGCCTGTTTGGGCTTAGCTACGAGCTGCACCGGATTAGCAGGAATGAGTCCGTGCACCACGGCCCGGCGCAAGATCGCCTGAAGCAACATCAGCGCCTTGCGCTGCGTTGGTGCCCCGACACCGCCCTGAGCGAGACCGTCCCGCAGATCCTCAACGATCAACGGCGTGAACTCACGCAGCTCGTATGGACCAACGCGGTCGAGGAGGTGCGTGCCCCAGACCTCTAGATAACGCCTGCGCGTTTCCGGCGAGAGGCGGACCAGCGCGTGCCGTGGCCACCACTCCTCCTCGACGAACTCCGCCAACGTCTGTCGGGACTGGAGGACGCCGCTGGCTAGCGCGCCGAGCTGCTTGCGACGCTTGGCCTCGATCTCAAAAGCGCGCGCATCGGCTACGCGCTCGAAGCTCCTCGAGCGCTTCCGACCGCCCTCCGTCCAGCGGACCTCATAGCTACTGCTCCGCTTCCGAACGCTCATTGTGACCTCCTTGCTCGATCGCTCGTAGACGGGCGATGCTACCCCGATGCTGGGAGGCGATGGCGCGGCGCCGCGGTCGACGTGCGTTACTCGGTGGCGCCACGATCCTGCGCTCGAACCACGCCTCCACCGCCTCCTCGCGGACCAGCCACTTGCCGGCGATCTGCGCAGCCTCAAGCTCGCCGTTGCGGATAGCGCGACGCACTGTACGGTGCTCGCAGCGCATGCGCTCGGCTACCTCCGTGACCGTGAGGTACGCGCCTGCTGCTACTGGTCGCTCTGAGTCCCCGGATAGAAGGGCGCGCGCCTGGCCTACGACAGCCTTCAGGCGGTCGATCTCGTCCGCCGCCTCTACGCGTGTCCGTGGTCTTGGAATGATCACGTTCAGCCGTCGCGCAATCACGCGCAACTGACCCAGCTGCTCCAACGTGGGTTCGCTCACCTATCCCCCAGAGCAAATACAAGACCGCCTTCAGGTAGGTGGAAAGCGGCGCCCGATGTCCGAAGGCCGATGCTGTGCTGGCCGGAACACGTGTGACTCACACAAGGCATCGGTCGTTAAGCGACACAACTGGCGTTCTCCGAACTCCGCACCCTCCCCCAGCTTCCGGCACGCCGACGTTTGTGCAGCTGTGACACGCGCTTTAGCGCCCGATCCCGAACCCGCCGATGTCGCGCCCTAGCTCTTGTTCACGGGCGCGTTCGCGCTCACGCGCAAGCTCGATGGCGTTCAGCTTGTGCTCCCGTTCGGGCTGCGATCGACGCGTTCGATCGAGCTCTTCGATCGCGCGCTGCTGTGCCAGAACACCGAGGTCCGCACGGTCGCGAAGCATCGCTAGCTCGCAGACCTCACGCGCCGAGCGATCGTCGTCGGCCACGACGTAGGCGCGGTTCTCGATGCGACCGCGCGTCATGCCGACGTAGAACGAGCGGAAGCCCGCGAGCTCGTCGATCAGCGTGCCGCCACGCTGAACGGTCCGTCCCTGGACTGCGTGGACTGTCGAGAAGTAGGCGAGCTCGATCCGCTCGCGCGCATAGGGGGCGTGGACGCGCCGGATGCGCTCGGTGCCGCTGCGCTTGAGCGTGACCGAGCCGTCGCGTCCGATCGCGGCGACCGTCCACATCTCGCGGTTTCGCACGCGGCCCCCCTGCACGAGTGAACGCCGGCGCTCGTTGCGGCGGGTCTGCACGGTGTCGCCGACGTAGATCCGCTGGCCGAGCTTCGTGGAGAACGATCGGCTGGTGTCGAGCTCGCCCGCCTCGATGCGCCGCTGCTGCGCGAGCCCTGCGAGGTGGTGCGCCTGCTTTCGCGTGGGGACGGAGAAGGCGTAGGTCTCGCCGCAGCGGTGAGCGGCCCACCAGTCGGTCGAGCATGCGCTCGTGGACGTCTTCTTCGTCGCCGGAGTGAATGCGCCCGTGGCGCTCATAGACCGAGAGCGCCTCACGCCTTGCCTTGCGCAGCGCGAGCGACGCATCACCCTCCCAGCGCTCCCGGAAGCGGTGGACCTTCTCGAGCTCGACGGCAGGCACGATCTCGCACGCGTGGTTCATCATCCCGCCGCGCCCGACCGCCGATAGCTGGAGCGGGTCGCCGACAAGCGCGAGGCGGTACCCCTCGCTGCGGCAGACGCTCAGCAGGCGGTGGTAGTCCTGTGTGTTCATCGTCCCCGCCTCGTCGAGAATGATTGTGTCGCCGCGGCGAAGGGCGAAGCGGCGCTGGCTCTCTTCCCGCTCGCGGTCGACGAGGTACTCCCGAACGGTGCCGAATGCAAGGCGGGTGGCTTCGCCCGCCTCGGCGGCGCTGACCGACTGAGGCGAGAGCGCGATCGCGGAGCAGCCGTCCTGCTCGAGCGCGATCGTTGCGAGGCGCAGCATCGTCGTCTTGCCGGTGCCGGCGGGGCCGACGGCCACCGAGACCTCGTGGGTGCCAGCGACGAGCGAAGCGGCCGCGTGCTGCTCGGGGTCGAGCTCGGGCGCCTCACGTCCCTCGCGCTCGGACTCGCGCTCAAGGGCGCGCCGAGCGTGGCGCATGCGTGCGTCCGTCGCCTCATGCCCATCGTGGGACGCCGCCTCATGGAACCAGCGCACGACCTCCTGCTCCACTTCCATCAGCGGCTGCGTCGTGTAGCGCTCGAGCGCCGGCTCGCGGTCGAGTCGGCGCGCGGCCTCCGGGTCGTCGTCTCGTACGGCGAGGTCAACGCAGAAGCTCTGGACCGCCTTGCGCGCGAGTCCTTCGATCGCGCGCTGCTGGGCGGAGGCCGAGCGCCTCGTGCTCTGACCGATTCGCTCGGCGATCTGGCGCTCGACACGCTCGAAGGACCAGACCGAACGTTCGCTCACGAGCGCGACGATCGCGGCACGCGCGATCTCCTGCTCGGAGGGTGAGCGGAGTTCGGGCGTGCGTGCCGGGTGAAGGAACTCGCGCTCGATCCGCCCGAGATCGTCGAACCCGTGCTCGGCGGCGGTTCGGCGCGCCATCGCTCTGATCTCCTGCGGCTGGCGCGCGCGGTCCTTCGGCGGGCGCGAGACCTTCGCGGCCTTTCGCTCGAGCTGCGAGCGCTCGCGCTCGGCGATCCGGCGGCCGGGATGCTTGACCTTCCATTCGCGGAGCAGCCTCTGTAGACGCTCCTGCATCTGCTCGGTGCGTCGCGAGAAGATCGCGTTCATCCTCTCGGTCCCGGCGATCTCCGCCTGGCCGCGCACCACCTCGCCCCAGCGGACGTGCGGATAAAGGCGCGAGATTTCTGAGCGCAATACCGCCTGGTAGATCGTGCCGAAGGAGACCTGCTCGCGGAAGATGTGCGTCGCGTCGAGGGCGCGCCAGCGCCCGTCTGATCCCTGCACTCGCCCGATCAGGAGGGCGTGGGTGTGTAGCTGCGGGTCGAGCAGCCGGCTCGTGCGATGACGGACCATCAGCACGGTGAGCCCACTGGTGTCCAGTCGGCTCACGCCGCCCTTGCCCGCGCGCGTGGTCGTGCGCTCCTCGATCGCATCGATCACGGCCTTGACCGCGTTGTCGTGGGCGGCGACGAGCTTCTGCTCTACCTTGCCGCCGATCAGCGTCGCGAGCACCGAGACGCTCTTCGGCGCCGAGAAGGTGAGGTCGTAGGCGAGGATCGACTTCTCCTGCGGCGCCTGACCGAGCTTCTCGCCGGTATCGGGGTGCTGGTGCTCGAAGAGCGCCTTCAGCTGCTCGCGGGTGCCGAGGCCCTCGAGCCCGAGCGCCTTGCGGCCCTGGCCATACCATGTTCCACCCTCGTCGTCTGACTGCAAGTAGTAGTCGCCGGAGGATTCGTGGCGGCCGGTGTCGGGCTGGTCGACTTCCAGCGAACGCTGTTCGCGGGCGAGCGACGTGTAGTAGTCGACCGCTCTCTGGGTGCCGCGTACGGGGTGAACTCGAAGCATCCGTGCTTGCTCCTTGGAGTCGATCCTTGACGTTCGACACGACACTTTGGAGGCCCGTCCGGACAACATCCCCGGCAGGGGTGCAAATGTCTGCGGCTGCTGGGGATCCTCTGGGGAGGGGCTGGCTCCTGGGGGCTGCTGCTGCCGAATCGGGGGAACTGGCTCTACGCTGTGCGAACTCTGCTGCTGCCCTGCCTCTGCTCTACGCGAATGAGCTCTCGTGCTGCTGCAGGGTGATGGTGCTGGCGCTCATGGGCGTCTGCTGGTCCTGATCCTGCTGAGGCTGTGCTGCCCTAGTCGCTCGTGCTGAACCTCGGGCAGCGCCATGACCGCGCCGATCCCTATCGGAGGCGGATAACTCAGCTCAGCCTGGTGCAAGCAGAGCAAGATCGTGCACGTTTAGCGGCGCCTCCATCCAGGCGGAACCAGCACTCCTGCCGAGTGGGTCAACGCTGTCCCCCACGTTCCAATGGGGCCCTGTTGACTCGAGCAAATCGACGGTTCGTCAGTGCCGCTTCGCGCCGAGCGCGGTGGAGGGCAGGAGCGTCGATCAGCGTCAACGGGAGCAGAGCCGCGACCAGCAGCGAGCGCAGCCACCGCGGTCGAACTGAAACAGACGAAGGGTGGCTGGCGAGCCGCGCCTCACTATTCGCGTGCTTGCCGCCTGTTCTGCCGGCGCCAGACAATCAGGACGAGAAAGATGATGAAGATGCCGATGTCGAGCCAGGAGAGGCCATGTCTGTAGTGGCCGTGAACGATGGGTATCCCAAGGACGACGTATGCGGCGGCAAACAACAGCATCGCGTCCATCTACCTCCGCGTCTGTGTGGTCGGTGCTCCAGCACCGGTTGGTTGCCAAGTTCCGCCGGATGCCCTCATATGGCGCCATATCGGCTCGGTTCGGCGAGTGCTTGAGTCGCGAACGCCGATGTGGCTCGATGGCACAACAATGAGCAGCTCAAGTCCCGTGAGCCGCGTGCCGATATAGCGGCCGAGTTGATGCGAGTCGCGCAAGCGGCGGCTGCCTTACTGCCGCGCATAGCGATAGATGCAGAGGCCGATCCTTGCTAGGAACCACGTCGTCAAACTCAGCTCTCGGTATCTGGCTGCTCATCGCGATGGTGGGCCTCTTTGCGGTCGGCGTCGCGATGCGTCGAAGTGTGGGATGGGCCTGGCTCGTGGCCGGTCGCGGACCCAGGGTGCCGCGCCTTCCGGGCGATGACACGCTGTACGTCGTGCCGGGTAACGACGGAGCGCCGGATCTCTCGAAGTGGCCGCCGCCGGGCACTACCGGCAGCATCCCCCGGGGGGGTCGCGTGGTCTCGCTTGGCCAGCTGCTCGACTCGCTCGGATCGGAAGTGTGGCTTGCGCACCGCGATGGCAACGACGTTCGCCTCCTGGAGCGGGCCGAGAGCTTCAACGACGCGGCTGCTCTGAGCTGGGCGGCCGATTGTGTCGAGCACCTCGCGCACGACGTCGGCGGCATTTCGCTCGTTGGCGTGACCGTGGAACCGAGCGAGGAGATCGAGCAGGCCGTCGCGGCATGCGTGGCGTTTGCCAGGAAGTATGCGTCCGAGCGTCGTTATGACGCTGCTGCCGCCGAGGAGCTCGACGGTGCCGTCAGCGATGCACAGAAGCACAAGAACCGGAGCGCTTGGAGCTCGGTGCGACAGGCTAACCGCGAAGACACGACTCCCGCCGGGGCTTACTACAACGCGGCCCTTCGAGATGGCAGGCGGCGTGCACTGAGGACGATCGACGCGACCTTCTGGCTGTTACTCGAAGCCGCGCACGCGCTGTGTGATGCGAATCGCATGGAGGGCGCGCGACGCGCCACCGGCCTCTGCCGCAAAGCGGCCTCCTACCACAAGCTCTCGGAGGTCGTGTCCGACCAGGCCGGCCAGGCGGAGGCGAACAAGGGGTTCATGCTCGACAACAACCCGCTGGCGGCTGGCAGAGGGCTGCGGAGCGCAGCCAGCAAGGTGAGCGCGTTGGTGCACGGCGGCGATGCGGAGGCGATCTGGCAGATGCGGCGTTTGAGTGAATACCTGGGGCTGTCGACCGCAGCCCAGGCTACGCCAACAGCAGCGTAAGTCAGCCGCGGCGTCGAGGACCGACGGCGGAACACTCGACCGCGAGGCACTGCGTGGCGCATCCCTGCGCCGGCTCAGCAGCCGCTCAGTTGGACGGAGCCCCGATCGCGAGCTTCAGCGACCTGCGCCGCGCGAGAAGTGTGCGTCTCGAGCGCGGATGGCGAGACACACCGCAGTGGACGAGCTGCGAGAGGGCGGCGTTGTCGCTCGCTGGCTCCTGCATCCCCGGTATTCCAGCAGTGACGCGGAGAATGCCGCTTCTGAGGGTGGCTGTCGGGAAAAGGCGCCGTCCGGCGGGTTTAAGAGGATGCCCCCATGCCCCAGAACTTCATCGAGTGTCGTCGTGATCAGTCGTTCTTGTTGCCGCCGTCGTTGTTGGAGTGGCTGCCCGAGGGCCACCTCGCCTGGACAGTCCTCGATGCGGTCGGCGAGCTGGATCTGAGCGCGTTCTATGGCGCGTATCGCGCCGACGGTCATGGTCGGCCGGCCTACGAGCCGGCGATGATGGTCGCGCTGTTGCTCTACGCCTACGCGAACGGCAACTGTTCCTCGCGGGGGATCGAGCGCGAGTGCGTCGAGGACGTGGCCTATCGGGTGATCGCTGCGAACCTGGCGCCGGATCACTCGACGATCGCGGAGTTCAGAAAGCGCCACGAGACCGCGTTGGCGGAGTTGTTCACCGGGGTGCTGGCGCTATGCGCGAGGGCTGGGCTGGTGAAGGTCGGGGTGCTCGTCGTCGATGGGACGAAGGTGCATGGCAACGCGTCGCATCACAACAACCTTGACTATGAACGGCTGGCCAGAGCGATCCTCGCCGAAGCAGATCGGATCGACGCAGAAGAGGATGAGCTCTATGGCGAGAAGCGCGGCGACGAGCTGCCCGCGCAGTTGCAGACTCTCGAAGGCCGCCGCGCGGCGTTGCGCGAGGCCAAGCGCCAGCTCGAGGCCGAGCGCGAAGCCGACGAGCAGGCAGACGGCGACGTCGAGGGGCAGCTGCGCGGGGTGTTGGAGCTCGACGCAGCGGAGATCGTCACTCGCGACAGCGGCCGAGAGGGCTGGCTGCGGGAGGGCAAGCGCCAGCTGGATGTCCACCGCGGGCGCCACCCGCGGCCTGTCCCACGTGCGCGTGCGGCGCGGTTGCTTCAGGCGGAGCGGCGGATGGTCGAGGAGCTCGCGGTCGAGCGCGTGGCCAACGACGCCTATGAGGCTTACCGCGCGCGGGGGCTCGACAAGCGCGGTTGGCGGCTGAGCACCAATCCGCCAAAGCCCTATCAGCCACCGGATGAGCCGACCGGCGTCGTCAACACGACCGACCCGGACTCGCACAACATGCAGACGGCGCATGGCTGGGTGCAGGGATACAACGCGCAGGCCGCGGTCAACGAGCAACAGATCGTTCTCGGCGCCGAGGTGATGGTCAGATCGGGCGACTTCGGCAACCTCGGCCCGGTCGTCGCTGCCACCGAAGCCGAGTTGCAGAAGGCGGGTGTTCCAGAAACGCTCGGCGTCGTGATCGCTGACGCTGGCTATTGGCACCAGCGCCAGATGGAGGCGATCGTTAGCCGCGGCGTGAAGGTGCTCGTCTCGCCCGATGCCGACCGGCGCAAGAGCAAGACCAAAAGGCCTGGGTCAAACGGCTTCTACACGTTCATGCGCAACGTTCTAGCGACCGAGCTCGGCGGTGGGCTCTATCGCAAGCGCCAAGGCATCGTCGAGCCGGTGTTCGGCGACATCAAATTCAACCGTCGCATTGATCGATTATCACGAAGAGGCCGGTCCGCGGCCCGTGCGGAGTGGCGTCTGATCACGACGACGCACAACCTCCGCAAGCTCCACAAGCACCGCCTTACGCCGGCAGCCGCCTGAACGCGGCGCCGACGCCGGTCACGACCACACAGCCACGGCGTGCCCGCCACAGCGCCCCGCCGCTCACCGCGCCTTTTCCCGACAGCCACGAGGAGAGGGAGGCGCCCCAGCCCATCGCAGGTCGGCTGCCGCATTGACGGCGGACCAGGAGCCTCCCTGGACCCCGAGGCCCACAGTGTGCGAGTGCATTTGAAAAGGACCTGGCGTGCGCGCCACGTCCTTAAGCCAACGGGATCTACGCGGATCTACGCGTATCCACCCGCGGTGGGCATCAGCGTCGACCTGCTGATTTGCAGGGCTTTTGTGATATTTCGGCCCGGATTCCGACGTCCCTGAAAAGAGCGGTGACTCACACCACACCAAGAAATCGTGTTGTCCCCGGTTCGAACCCGGGAGAGCGACTGCGGCGGCTACGACGAGTCCCGCGGCGAGGGCGTGGGTCGAAGGAAGCTAGGACGCCACGCGCTCTGCGTGAGCGGCTGAAAAGTCTATCGCCGGGCATCGCGGTGCCGAGCGATAAGCCCTCCGGCGTCGCCCGAACTTTCCCATCTGCTCGGAACGCAGAAGTGACGAGCTGGCGATCTGGGTGGCTCCAGTTCGT